>NZ_JAXSQX010000031.1:0-593 GCF_034659755.1 Massilia phyllosphaerae | reverse complement strand
ACCTGGAACAGCGGACTATGGCTGAGGCTACGTACCGGCTGGACCGCGTCGACCACCTGTTCGAACGGCAGATCCTGATGCGCATACGCGCCCAGGGTGCAAGCCTTGACCTGGCCGAGCAACTCACGCACGGTCGGGTCATTCTCGAACCGGGTGCGCAATGCCAGGGTGTTGACGAAAAAGCCGATCAGGGACTCGACTTCCTTGCGCTGGCGATTGGCAACCGCGGTCCCGACGACGATGTCGTTCTGTCCCGACAGGCGCATGAGCAGCGCAGACCAGGCGCCAAGCAAGGTCATGAACAAGGTCACGCCATGACGCTGCGAAAGCGCCTTGAGCTGGGCGGTCAGTGCTGCGGGCAGCATGCAGGCGACGCTGCCGCCGCGGTAGCTCTGCACCATCGGACGAGGGCGGTCGGTCGGCAGTTCCAGCAGCGCCGGTGCGTCCCTGAGCTGCTCGCGCCAGAATCCCAGCTGCTGCTCGAGGACCTCGCCCTTGAGCCAGTTCCTCTGCCAATGGGCGTAATCGGCGTACTGGATTTCCAGTTCGGGCAAGGGATCGGGTTTGTCCTGGCTGAAAGCGCTGTAGAGGGC
>NZ_JAXSQX010000030.1:0-707 GCF_034659755.1 Massilia phyllosphaerae | reverse complement strand
CTGCGGATCAAAGCTCGTTTGCTAGCTCCCCGCAGCTTATCGCAAGCTACTACGTCCTTCATCGCCTGTAATCGCCAAGGCATCCACCATGTGCACTTATTCACTTGTCCCTATAACGTTGGCCCCTCATGAGTTAAGGGATCGTCATAGGCAAATGACAGCTTACTTTGTTTGTTGATACATACAGATTACTACCCTAAGTGTTCACTACATCTTTCGATGCGATGAACGCTTAAAGAAAACTTTACTTCTTCCAGATTGTTAAAGAACGAAAAAACAGTGATCTCGAAAAGACCAAACCTAAATCTGACGACTTACGTTTGGGCTTTGCGCCAAGACGATGGTGGAGGATGACGGGATCGAACCGACGACCCCCTGCTTGCAAAGCAGGTGCTCTCCCAGCTGAGCTAATCCCCCTATGGGTAATGCCGATAATTTGGTAGGGCTGGTTGGACTCGAACCAACGACCCCCGCGTTATCAACACGGTGCTCTAACCAGCTGAGCTACAGCCCCAAAAAACTGTTCTTTACTGTTCAACAGCCGATAAGTGTGAGCGTTTGGTGACTGATCTTGAAGACCGGTGCTACTCTAGAAAGGAGGTGATCCAGCCGCACCTTCCGATACGGCTACCTTGTTACGACTTCACCCCAGTCACGAATCCTACCGTGGTAAGCGCCCTCCTTGCGGTTAAGCTACCTACTTCTGG
>NZ_JAXSQX010000029.1:0-1009 GCF_034659755.1 Massilia phyllosphaerae | reverse complement strand
ACAACCCGGATCCAGCTTCGCTTGGCCTGCACGCCAGCCACCTCGCTTACGTCATCTATACCTCCGGCTCCACTGGTCAGCCCAAGGGGGTGATGATCGAACATCGCAACCTCGTGAATTATCTGCTCTGGTCGCACCAAAGCTATTACGAGACAACGATAGGTGGATCGCCAGCGGTACACTCCATTGGATTTGATGGATTGGTTACTACCCTTTATGGACCGTTAATTGCAGGGCAAGTCTTAACCTTGTTGCCAATGGGTCTGGAAATGCAGGCGCTTTCCAGCACGGGACGCGAACACTCGTATGCCTTAGTGAAGGTGACCCCATCGCACCTACGTATGCTGAACGCCGCATTAAGCGGGGATATGGAATCTTCGATCAAGGCCCTGATGATCGGCGGCGAGGCACTAATTCCGAGCGATATCGCGTTTTGGCAACGACGCTTCCCGCAGGTTCGTTTGATCAATCACTTCGGTCCGACTGAAACAACGGTTGGTTGCGCCACCTTCGATATTACGACCAATGCCGAAGATTTGGTCTCGATTCCGATTGGGCGGCCGATTGCCAACACCAAGATTTATATTTTGGATCGTCACCTACAGCCGGTTCCACTTGGTGTCACCGGCGAGATCTACGTCGGCGGGGCTGGTGTCGCTCGCGGCTACCTGAACCGACCGGATCTGACCGCCGAGCGCTTTATCGACCACCCGTTTGCCGATGAGGCGGGCGCACGGCTGTACAAGACCGGCGACCTGGGCCGCTATCTGACCGACGGCAATATCGAATACCTCGGCCGCAACGACTTCCAGGTCAAGATTCGCGGTTTCCGTATCGAACTGGGCGAGATCGAAGCGCGCCTTGCTGCTTGCGACGGCGTGCGCGAAGCGATCGTGATCGCGCGCGAAGACCAGCCTGGCGACAAGCGCCTGGTCGCCTATGTGGTTCCCCAGCCGGGCCGGGAAATCTCGGCGGCCGTTCTGCGCGCCGAGTTGGCCACGACACTGGC
>NZ_JAXSQX010000028.1:0-1335 GCF_034659755.1 Massilia phyllosphaerae | reverse complement strand
ACGCACCGGGCAACATGTAGTCGGCCAGTGTCGTGGCCAACTCGGCGCGCAGAATGGCCGTCGAGATTTCCCGGCCCGGCTGGGGAACCACATAGGCGACCAGGCGCTTGTCGCCAGGCTGGTCTTCACGCGCGATCACGATCGCTTCGCGCACGCCGTCGCAAGTAGCAAGGCGCGCCTCGATCTCGCCCAGTTCGATACGGAAACCGCGAATCTTGACCTGGAAGTCGTTGCGGCCGAGGTATTCGATATTGCCGTCGGCCAGATAGCGGCCCAGGTCACCCGTGCGGTACATCCTGGCCCCGGTCACAGCGCTGAACGGATCGGGGATGAAGCGCTCGGCGGTCAGATCCGGTCGGTTCAGGTAGCCGCGAGTGACACCAGCGCCGCCGACGTAGATCTCGCCGATGACACCGAGGGGAACCGGCTGCAGGTGACGATCCAGGATGTACATCTGCGCATTGGCAATCGGACGGCCGATGACGGGAATGTCGTGAGTATCGTCAATCCTCACCATGCTCGCATCTACCGTGCATTCGGTGGGACCGTACATGTTGAAGAATTTTACGCCTTCAATTTTTTGCAGTAAATTCCAAGTGTTTGGACTAATAACATCTGCACCTAGCAGAATTTGCGGCGGACTGTACTCAAGATTCTTTAAGAACCCTGAATTGATCAAAATCTCAAACTGATATGGCGGGCATTCAAAAACGTCAATTTTATTGTTTTTGAAGAAGTTTATTAGGCTTTCACCACTACCTCTAATATATTCTGGAAGAATAATCAAAGAGTGTCCGGAAAGCAGTTGCAGAATGCCTTTTAACGACGCATCAAAAGAATAACTTGCGTTCAGTGTTATACGCGCGTTTTCGGGGCAGTCCTTATGGGTCGTAGTTCGCAGCATCTCCCAGAAATTTACGGCTGAGTGATGTTCGACCATCACCCCCTTGGGCTGGCCGGTGGAGCCGGAGGTATAGATGACGTAAGCCAGGTGGCTGGCGTGTAGGCCCAGCGAACCCGGATCCGGGTTGTGTTCGGCTTGGTCGGCAAACAATGCGGGGACATCCAGTTCCAGCACCGGCAGCGCGGCGGCGCCGCTCACTGGCAAGGTCTGGCACAAGGCGCTCTGCGTCAGCAGGGCTACCGGCGCGCTGTCTTCGAGCATGTAAGCCAGCCGCTCGTGTGGATAGGCCGGGTCGAGCGGCACATAGGCCGCGCCTGCCTTGAGAATGCCCAGCAGGCCGACAACCATCTCGAGGCTGCGCTCGACACAGATCGCCACCCGGTCATCGGGCTTGACCCCCAGCGAGAGCAGACGGTGCGCCACCTGATTGG
>NZ_JAXSQX010000027.1:0-1661 GCF_034659755.1 Massilia phyllosphaerae | reverse complement strand
ATCCGCAGCTTCGGTGACTGGCTTAGCCCCGTTACATCTTCCGCGCAGGACGACTCGATCAGTGAGCTATTACGCTTTCTTTAAATGATGGCTGCTTCTAAGCCAACATCCTGACTGTTTTAGCCTTCCCACTTCGTTTTCCACTTAGCCAATCTTTGGGACCTTAGCTGGCGGTCTGGGTTGTTTCCCTCTTGACACCGGACGTTAGCACCCGATGTCTGTCTCCCAAGCTCGCACTCATCGGTATTCGGAGTTTGCAATGGTTTGGTAAGTCGCAATGACCCCCTAGCCATAACAGTGCTCTACCCCCGATGGTGATACTTGAGGCACTACCTAAATAGTTTTCGGAGAGAACCAGCTATTTCCAGGTTTGTTTAGCCTTTCACCCCTACCCACAGCTCATCCCCTAATTTTTCAACATTAGTGGGTTCGGACCTCCAGGGCGTGTTACCGCACCTTCATCCTGGCCATGGGTAGATCACCTGGTTTCGGGTCTACACCCAGCGACTGTCGCCCTATTCGGACTCGATTTCTCTACGGCTCCCCTATCTGGTTAACCTCGCCACTGAATGTAAGTCGCTGACCCATTATACAAAAGGTACGCCGTCACCCCATAAAGAGGCTCCGACTGTTTGTATGCACACGGTTTCAGGATCTATTTCACTCCCCTCCCGGGGTTCTTTTCGCCTTTCCCTCACGGTACTGGTTCACTATCGGTCGATTACGAGTATTTAGCCTTGGAGGATGGTCCCCCCATCTTCAGACAGGATTTCTCGTGTCCCGCCCTACTTGTCGTATGCTTAGTACCACCAGTGAGATTTCGTGTACGGGGCTATCACCCGCTATGGCGCCTGTTTCCAAAGGCTTCCACTATCAAACTGACTATCACATACAAGGCTCATCCCATTTCGCTCGCCACTACTTTGGGAATCTCGGTTGATTTCTTTTCCTGCAGCTACTTAGATGTTTCAGTTCGCCGCGTTCGCTTCACACACCTATGTATTCAGTGTGAGATGACCTAAAAGGCCGGGTTTCCCCATTCGGAAATCTGCGGATCAAAGCTCGTTTGCTAGCTCCCCGCAGCTTATCGCAAGCTACTACGTCCTTCATCGCCTGTAATCGCCAAGGCATCCACCATGTGCACTTATTCACTTGTCCCTATAACGTTGGCCTCTTCATGAGTTAAAGAGAACGCTACAGGCAAATGACAGCTTACTTTGTTTGTTGATACATACAGATTACTACCCTAAGTGTTCACTACATCTTTCGATGCGATGAACGCTTAAAGAAAACTTTACTTCTTCCAGATTGTTAAAGAACGAGAACTACACTTATCTAAGACACTAGCCGCGTGGCATCGTCTTACATAAGTCCAGTTTCAATCGACAGCCGATAAGTGTGAACGCTTGATGACGGAACGTTAGTTCCTGGTGCTACTCTAGAAAGGAGGTGATCCAGCCGCACCTTCCGATACGGCTACCTTGTTACGACTTCACCCCAGTCACGAATCCTACCGTGGTAAGCGCCCTCCTTGCGGTTAAGCTACCTACTTCTGGTAAAACCCGCTCCCATGGTGTGACGGGCGGTGTGTACAAGACCCGGGAACGTATTCACCGCGGCATGCTGATCCGCGATTACTAGCGATTCCAACTTCACGCAGT
>NZ_JAXSQX010000026.1:0-2143 GCF_034659755.1 Massilia phyllosphaerae | reverse complement strand
ACGCACCGGGCAACATGTAGTCGGCCAGTGTCGTGGCCAACTCGGCGCGCAGAATGGCCGTCGAGATTTCCCGGCCCGGCTGGGGAACCACATAGGCGACCAGGCGCTTGTCGCCAGGCTGGTCTTCACGCGCGATCACGATCGCTTCGCGCACGCCATCGCAAGTAGCAAGGCGCGCCTCGATCTCGCCCAGTTCGATACGGAAACCGCGAATCTTGACCTGGAAGTCGTTGCGGCCGAGGTATTCGATATTGCCGTCGGCCAGATAGCGGCCCAGGTCACCCGTGCGGTACATCCTGGCCCCGGTCACAGCGCTGAACGGATCGGGGATGAAGCGCTCGGCGGTCAGTTCGCCGCGGTTGAGGTAGCCAAACCCGACGCCGATGCCGCCAATATGGATCTCGCCAGCCACCCCTACCGGTACCGGCATGCCGTGGGGGTTCAGCACATAGATGTGGGTGTTGAAGATCGGCCGACCGATCGGAATAAGCTCCTTGCGGTAGTTCCGCCCTTCGCGCTCCAGTCGGTGGTAGCTCACCACGTCGCTGCACTCGGTCGGGCCGTAGCTATTCACGAGTTCGAGCTGCGGACAGCGTTCCAGCAGTTCGGCCACACGCCCATATTGGATGGGTTCGCCGCCCAGGAATACACGACGCAGGCTGGTGCAGCGTGTCGCCGCATTGACGCTCTCAGCGATGGCGTAAAACGCGCTTGGGGTCATGTTCAGGGTATCAATGCGCTCGCGCGCGATCTGTTCCACAATCTGCTCGGGATCGAACAGCGGTGCGCCCAAGTGCAGCTGCCCGCCCGCCAAAAGACACACGAAGAGGTTTTTTTGCGTTAGATCGAAGCTGAACGAGGTCACCACCAGCACCTTGTCGGCGGCGCCAAACGCGAACTCGCTGCCGTACCAGAACAGTAGGTTTCTCAGACCGCGATGGAACACGCCGGCGCCCTTGGGTACGCCGGTCGAACCCGACGTGTAGATGACATACGCCAGGTTGTTCTCGGTCGGGGTTAGCGCACCGCGCACTGGATTGCTGTCCGGGTAGTGGCCGAACGTCGCTTCATGCTCATCAAGCAGCAGCGTGGCCATGCTGCGCTGTGGCAGCCGCTCCTGCACCGCAGTCTGGCTGAGCAGCAGCGTCGGGGCGCAGTCGGCCAGCATATAAGCCAGCCGCTCATGCGGATAGGCCGGGTCGAGCGGCACATAGGCCGCGCCTGCCTTGAGAATGCCCAGCAGGCCGACAACCATCTCGAGGCTGCGCTCGACACAGATCGCCACCCGATCATCGGGCTTGACCCCCAGCGAGAGCAGACGGTGCGCCACCTGATTGGCACGGCGGTTCAGTTCTGCATACGTGAGGCTATCCTGTTCGTAGACCACCGCCGTCGCCTCGGGCTGCAGGGCTGCCTGCTGCTCGAACAACTGGTGAATCAGATGGTCTTGCGGATAGGCTGCCGCGGTGTCGTTGAACTGCACGAGCAACTGATGCCGTTCGGTCTCAGGAAGAATGTCCAGCGACCGGACCTCTTTTTCTGGTACATCACGCAGAGCCGCTATCAGCGACTCCATCGCACGGTTCAGGTAAGCATTGATGCGGGAAGGATCGATCGCCTTGACACACTGGGTACTGATGGCAAAGCCGTCGCCAAGATCGTCGACTGAAACTCCTAATGGGTAATTTGTGCGCTCTTCTCCGCGTACGTGCCGGATGCCATCCCATGCGCGCTGCGAATCGACTGGCTCATCTGCGGATGCAGCATGGCTATGCCGATAATTCAGCATTGTTGTGAAAAGCGGCAGCGTCGGCGGTACCGAGCTGCATCGCTGGGCCAGGGCCAGCGATGCCTGTTCGTGCGTCAGCAATTCGGTCAAGCGAGCGTTGGTGCTGCGTACGGCCTCCTTGACGCTGATGCCCGACAGACGCAGATGAAGCGGCAATGTATTGATGAACATGCCGATGACTTCGCCAGCCCCATCCGTTCCCTGAAGACGACCGGAAAGAACGGTGCCGAATACAACGTTATCCGAGCCGCAGCACTGTGCCAGCACTTGAGCCCAAGCCAGGTGAAAGAGAGTGGCCGGGGTAACGCCTTCGCGACGCGCCGTCTCACGGATCGCCAGGGCCAGATCGTCCGT
>NZ_JAXSQX010000025.1:0-2429 GCF_034659755.1 Massilia phyllosphaerae | reverse complement strand
GAGACTTCCCTGACCAATATCCCGATGGACCAGTCATCGGAAACGATGTGATGCTGCGTTACCAGCAGGACATGCTCGTGCCCCGCCAGCTTGAGCAAGGCGCCACGGATGAGCGGGCCCGTGCCCAGGTCGAACGGACGGCTTCGCTCTTCTTCGCCCAGCCGCACCACCTGTTCCTCCTGCTGCGCCTTGTCCAGCGCGGTCAGATCGATCCGCGCAAGGGCAAAGCCCACGGATGGCGCAGCGATCCGTTGCACCGCTTGTCCATCGAGTTCGACAAAGGTCGTGCGCAGGCTCTCGTGGCGGGCGACGATGCGGTCCAGCGTCGCCTGCAGCGCTTGCGTATCGAGCTTGCCGGTCAGCCTCAACGCGGCCGGGATGTGGTAGGCCGCGCCGGCCGAGGCATCGAGCTGTGCCAGGAACCACAGGCGTTGCTGGGCCAACGATAGCGGCAGGTCGCCGCTACGTTCAGCCTTAAGCATGGGTTTAAACCCATTTATTTTTATCTTTTTTTGTTGTTGAAGACGATGTAATAAGGCTGCGCGCTTCAGACTTTCCAAGTTATTATTATTGGCATTCATTAGATTTTCTCTTCCAGGATATTTTTCAAACTATTTTCATCTAAAAAATCTAGATCATTTTGTATATTTTGTAGCTCTTGCTGTTCGTATCCACTCAGTAGTACCGTAATCGTGTAGTCTGAAAAATTAACAAATATAGGATTTTTAAATAATGCAATAACTGGAATTTCTATTTCGAATGCTTTATTGACTCTCGAAACCACTTGCGCGGCCAATAATGAGTGGCCACCCAGCTCGAAGAAGTGGTCGTGGCGGCCAATCCATTCAATACCGAGCAGGTCCTGCCAGATTTCGGCGATGGCTTGTTCGGTCGGTCCTTGCGGCGCCTCGTAGGCACGCACGACGATCGCGGCCTGGTCCGGCGCTGGCAATGCATTGCGGTCGAGCTTGCCGTTGGGCGTCAAGGGCAGCGTATCCAGGCTGACGAACGCACCGGGCAACATGTAGTCGGCCAGTGTCGTGGCCAACTCGGCGCGCAGAATGGCCGTCGAGATTTCCCGGCCCGGCTGGGGAACCACATAGGCGACCAAGCGTTTGTCGCCAGGCTGGTCTTCACGCGCGATCACGATCGCTTCGCGCACGCCATCGCAAGCAGCAAGGCGCGCCTCGATCTCGCCCAGTTCGATACGGAAACCGCGAATCTTGACCTGGAAGTCGTTGCGGCCGAGGTATTCGATATTGCCGTCGGCCAGATAGCGGCCAAGGTCACCCGTGCGGTACATCCTGGCCCCGGCTGCTGGGCTGAACGGATCGGGGATGAAGCGCTCGGCGGTCAGATCCGGTCGGTTCAGGTAGCCGCGAGCGACACCAGCGCCGCCGATGTAGATCTCGCCGGCGACACCGAGGGGAACCGGCTGCAGGCGACGATCCAGGATGTACATCTGCGCATTGGCAATCGGACGGCCAATGGGGATTTCAATTGTAGAGGAGAAACGTCCATATCCGGTACAAAAATATGAAGCACAAGCCGTCGTTTCAGTCGGGCCATAAGCATTTAGCCACTGACTGTTGTGCCGATGTCGGTCAGCAAACCAGGATTGAAGATGCCGTAACTCGGCCTTCTCGCCGCCAACGATCGTCAGACGTAAATCGGGAAGAAGATCTCTCGATTCACGGGTTTGAACCCACTCATGCCAAAAAGCGGTGGGAAGGTCGAGAACAGTAATTCTGTGCTCAAGTGCGAATTGGATGAAATCCCTGTCCGGCGTAACGACGTGGGAAGGCCTCAGGACTAAGACCGCACCGACAGCCATGGAGGCAAAGATCTCCTCTACAGAAGAGTCAAAATTCATCGATGCGAACTGAAGAACCCGATCTCTGGATGAGACTTTAGTCAGTGCGATATGGGCCAATATCAGGTTTAGGACGTTACGATGTTCGACCATCACCCCCTTGGGCTGGCCGGTAGAGCCGGAGGTATAGATGATGTAAGCCAGACGGCTGGCGTGCAGGCCAAGCGAAGCTGGATCCGGGTTGTGTTCCGCCTGGTCGGCAAACAAGGCCGGGACATCCAGTTCCAGCACCGGCAGCGCGGCCTCGCCAGTCATAGACGTCTGGCGCAAGGCGCTCTGCGTCAGCAGGGCTACCGGCGCGCTGTCTTCGAGCATGTAAGCCAGCCGCTCATGCGGATAGGCCGGGTCGAGCGGCACATAGGCCGCGCCTGCCTTGAGGATGCCCAGCAGGCCAACAACCATCTCGAGGCTGCGCTCGACACAAATCGCCACCCGGTCGTCGGGCTTGACGCCCAGCGAGAGCAGACGGTGCGCCACCTGATTGGCACGGCGGTTCAGTTCTGCATACGTGAGGCTATCCTGTTCGTAGACCACCGCCGTCGCCTCGGGCTGCAGC
>NZ_JAXSQX010000024.1:0-2491 GCF_034659755.1 Massilia phyllosphaerae | reverse complement strand
ATCCCAGCTGCTGCTCGAGGACCTCGCCCTTGAGCCAGTTCCTCTGCCAATGGGCGTAATCGGCGTACTGGATTTCCAGTTCGGGCAAGGGATCGGGTTTGTCCTGGCTGAAAGCGCTGTAGAGGGCGGAGACTTCCCTGACCAATATCCCGATGGACCAGCCATCGGAAACGATGTGATGCTGCGTTACCAGCAGGACATGCTCGTGCTCCGCCAGCTTGAGCAAGGCGCCACGGATGAGCGGACCCGTGCCCAGGTCGAACGGACGGCTTCGCTCTTCTTCGCCCAGCCGCACCACCTGTTCCTCCTGCTGCGCCTTGTCCAGCGCGGTCAGATCGATGCGCGCAAGGGCAAAGCCCACGGATGGCGCAGCGATCCGTTGCACCGCTTGTCCATCGAGTTCGACAAAGGTCGTGCGCAGGCTCTCGTGGCGGGCGACGATGCGGTCCAGCGTCGCCTGCAGCGCTTGCGTATCGAGCTTGCCGGTCAGCCTCAACGCGACCGGGATGTGGTAGGCCGCGCCGGCCGAGGCATCGAGCTGTGCCAGGAACCACAGGCGTTGCTGGGCTAACGACAGGGATAATAAACAATCACGTGATACTGTCGAAATTTTCTTAGTTATGTCTCGCCTAGATAGCTCTTCTTTTAATAAAATTGCTAGCAAATTATTTTTTATTTCTGAAATATCTTTTTTCATTGGCTAGTTCAGTTTAACATGTTTCTCATTTAAAAGCTCGATCAATTCTGTCTCGCTCAGGTTATCAAGCATATTTCTAAGCGAAGATTCAATTTCAAAAATCTCTGTTTTACGTAAATTTTCTTCTTCTTCCGATAGCTTTTTAATTTCACCCGCAAACGAAGATAACGTTGGATGAATGAATGCTATTTTCGTATCCAATCTAATTCCTGTTGCTTCACTAATCTTATTTATAGCCCGCAAAACCATTAATGAATGACCACCCAGCTCGAAGAAGTGGTCGTGCCGGCCAATCCGTTCGATACCGAGCAGGTCTTGCCAGATTTCGGCGATGGCTTGTTCGGTCGGCCCTTGCGGCGCCTCGTAGGCGCGCACGACGATCGCGGCCTGGTCCGGCGCTGGCAATGCATTGCGGTCGAGCTTGCCGTTGGGCGTCAAGGGCAGCGTATCCAGGCTGACGAACGCACCGGGCAACATGTAGTCGGCCAGTGTCGTGGCCAACTCGGCGCGCAGAACGGCCGCCGAGATTTCCCGGCCCGGCTGGGGAACCACATAGGCGACCAGGCGCTTGTCGCCAGGCTGGTCTTCGCGCGCGATCACGATCGCTTCGCGCACGCCATCGCAAGCAGCGAGGCGCGCCTCGATCTCGCCCAGTTCGATACGGAAACCGCGAATCTTGACCTGGAAGTCGTTGCGGCCGAGGTATTCGATATTGCCGTCGGCCAGATAGCGGCCCAGGTCACCCGTGCGGTACATCCTGGCCCCGGTCACAGCACTGAACGGATCGGGGATGAAGCGTTCGGCGGTCAGATCCGATCGGTTCAGATAGCCGCGAGCGATTTGAACACCGCCAATAAAAATTTCTCCCGTTAGCCCAACGGGCAAAACTTGTAATTTAGAGTCGAGAATGTAAATTTTCGTATTGGCGATTGGGTGGCCAATAAGAACCTTTTTATCCGGCCTCAGTTCAGCCGGCCAATATGTGACATCAATTGCAGCTTCTGTTGGGCCATATAAATTATGTAAATCTGTATGTGGTAGCGACTGCTTGAATTGCTCTAATAGCTTGTAAGGAATCGCTTCTCCACTACAAATTACTGTACAAAGTGTTGGGAAGTGGTGCGTTTTGGCTAGGGATAAGAACACCGAAAGCATTGATGGCACGAAGTGGACCATCGTGATGCCCGCATTATTAATGAGCTGTGCAAGGTACTCGACATCTTGATGGCCTTCTGGACGCGCGACAACAAGCTCGCCACCTGACAGAAGGGGCAAGAAAAACTCCCATACAGCGACGTCAAAACTAAAAGGTGTTTTTTGTAAAATACGTTCGCCGTGTTGTATGGAATATGTACGTTGTGCCCATAACAGCCGATTGACAACACCATTATGTTGGTTCATCACCCCCTTGGGCTGACCGGTGGAGCCGGAGGTATAGATGACGTAAGCGAGGTGGCTGGCGTGCAGGCCAAGCGAAGCTGGATCCGGGTTGTATTCCGCCTGGTCGGCAAACAAGGCCGGGGCATCCAGTTCCAGCACCGGCAGCGTCAGCGCCGCCTCGCCAGTCATAGACGTCTGGCGCAAGGCGCTCTGCGTCAGCAGGGCTACCGGCGCGCTGTCTTCGAGCATGTAGGCCAGCCGCTCATGCGGATAGGCCGGGTCGAGCGGCACATAGGCCGCGCCTGCCTTGAGGATGCCCAGCAGGCCAACAACCATCTCGAGGCTGCGCTCGACACAAATCGCCACCCGGTCGTCGGGCTTGACGCCCAGCGAGAGCAGACGGTGCGCCACCTG
>NZ_JAXSQX010000023.1:0-2850 GCF_034659755.1 Massilia phyllosphaerae | reverse complement strand
ATCCCAGCTGCTGCTCGAGGACCTCGCCCTTGAGCCAGTTCCTCTGCCAATGGGCGTAATCGGCGTACTGGATTTCCAGTTCGGGCAAGGGATCGGGTTTGTCCTGGCTGAAAGCGCTGTAGAGGGCCGAGACTTCCCTGACCAATATCCCGATGGACCAGCCATCGGAAACGATGTGATGCTGCGTTACCAGCAGGACATGCTCGTGCTCCGCCAGCTTGAGCAAGGCGCCACGGATGAGCGGACCCGTGCCCAGGTCGAACGGACGGCTTCGCTCTTCTTCGCCCAGCCGCACCACCTGTTCCTCCTGCTGCGCCTTGTCCAGCGCGGTCAGATCGATCCGCGCAAGGGCAAAGCCCACGGATGGCGCAGCGATCCGTTGCACCGCTTGTCCATCGAGTTCGACAAAGGTCGTGCGCAGGCTCTCGTGGCGGGCGACGATGCGGTCCAGCGTCGCCTGCAGCGCTTGCGTATCGAGCTTGCCGGTCAGCCTCAACGCGACCGGGATGTGATAGGCCGCGCTGGCCGAGGCATCGAGCTGTGCCAGGAACCACAGGCGTTGCTGGGCTAACGACAGCGGCAGGTCGCCGCTACGTTCCGCAACCGTAATGGCAGGTAGCGCGGTGCCATTGGCATGCGCCGCGACATGGGAAAACTCCGCCAGGACAGGGTTCACAACCAATGACCGCACCGGGATTTCCAAGCCCAGCCGCTGGCGTAAGCGCGAGATCACTTGCACCGCCTTGAGTGAGTGGCCGCCCAGCTTGAAGAAGTGGTCGTGGCGGCCGATCTGTTCGATACCGAGCAGATCTTGCCAGATTTCGGCAATCGCTTGTTCGGTTGGTCCTTGCGGCGCCTCGTAGGCGCGCACGACGATCGCGGCCTGGTCCGGCGCTGGCAATGCATTGCGGTCGAGCTTGCCGTTGGGCGTCAAGGGCAGCGTATCCAGGCTGACGAACGCACCGGGCAACATGTAGTCGGCCAGTGTCGTGGCCAACTCGGCGCGCAGAATGGCCGTCGAGATTTCCCGGCCCGGCTGGGGAACCACATAGGCGACCAAGCGTTTGTCGCCAGGCTGGTCTTCACGCGCGATCACGATCGCTTCGCGCACGCCATCGCAAGCAGCAAGGCGCGCCTCGATCTCGCCCAGTTCGATACGGAAACCGCGAATCTTGACCTGGAAGTCGTTGCGGCCGAGGTATTCGATATTGCCGTCGGCCAGATAGCGGCCCAGGTCACCCGTGCGGTACATCCTGGCCCCGGCCACAGCGCTGAACGGATCGGGGATGAAGCGCTCGGCGGTCAGATCCGGTCGGTTCAGGTAGCCGCGCGCCACGCCGTCGCCGCCAATGTAGATTTCGCCGGCCGCGCCGACCGGTACCGGCTGGCCGTGGGTGTCGAGGATGTAGATCCGGGTGTTGGCGATAGGCCGCCCGATCGGCACCTGGCGGCCAGTGCTGCCGGCGCTGCCGGCTTCGTAGGTAATGCAGCCGACCACCGTTTCGGTCGGCCCGTATTCGTTAACTAGCCTTGCGCTGGGTGCGACCTGTTTCCAGACCTCGACCGTGGACGCCGGCAAGGCTTCGCCGCCGATGACGAATAGATGGGCGGGGCAAACCCGGGTAGCGGCGGCGAACTCCATCCCGAGCGCCAGCAGGTGCGCAGGCGTGATCTTCACCAGCAGGCCCGCCCGTTCCGCCAGGATGGGCCTGAGATCGGTCAGCTCGTGTCCTTCCCGCACCAAGTGCATCGCACCACCACTCAACAAGGGCGCGTAGACGCTGGTGATGGTCGCGTCGAAGGACATCGGTGAGGACACCACCGCATTGATCGCGCCGTCTCCATAGCTGCCCAGCGCCCATTGAAGATAGTTGCGAAAGCCAGCGTGCTCGATCATCACGCCCTTGGGCATGCCGGTCGAGCCCGAGGTATAGATGACGTAGGCCAGGTGGCCGGCCTCCAGGCCGAGCGCGGCCGGGTCCGGGTTGGTATCCGGCTGCGCGGCCAGCACCTGCAGTTGGGCGTCGTTGTCGAGCATCAGCACCGGCACGGCCGCCGCTGGCACGAAGGCCGACTGCGCCAGCACCGCCACCGGGGCGCTGTCAGTCAGCATGTGCGCCAGGCGTTCGGCCGGCAGGGTTGGGTCGAGCGGCACATAGGCAGCGCCTGCCTTGAGGATGCCCAGCAGGCCAACAACCATCTCGAGGCTGCGCTCGACACAAATCGCCACCCGGTCGTCGGGCTTGACGCCCAGCGAGAGCAGACGGTGCGCCACCTGATTGGCACGGCGGTTCAGTTCTGCATACGTGAGGCTATCCTGTTCGTAGACCACCGCCGTCGCCTCGGGCTGCAGCGCTGCCTGCTGCTCGAACAACTGGTGAATCAGCTGCTCTTGCGGATAGGCTGCCGCGGTGTCGTTGAACTGTACCAGCAACTCATGCCGCTGCTGGGCCGACAGCAGGGCCAGCCGGCTGACCTTCTCGTCATCGTTTTCCACCATCGCGCTCACGAAGCGCTCGAAGTAGCCGGCAATGCGTTCGACCGTGCTGCGCTCGAACAGGTCGCTGGCATATTCCAGGGCGCCGACAAGCTCGCCGTCGTGTTCGGTCAGCGACAGCGACAGATCGAAGTGTGCCGTCACATGCGAAATGCCGACGGCGGACAGCTCCAGGCCGGGTAGACTCAGACGACCGCCATCGGGGGTGTTGTTCAGGGACAGCATCACCTGGAACAGCGGACTATGGCTGAGGCTACGTACCGGCTGGACCGCGTCGACCACCTGTTCGAACGGCAGATCCTGATGCGCATACGCGCCCAGGGTGCAAGCCTTGACCTGGCCGAGCAACTCAC
>NZ_JAXSQX010000022.1:0-2973 GCF_034659755.1 Massilia phyllosphaerae | reverse complement strand
ATCCCAGCTGCTGCTCGAGGACCTCGCCCTTGAGCCAGTTCCTCTGCCAATGGGCGTAATCGGCGTACTGGATTTCCAGTTCGGGCAAGGGATCGGGTTTGTCCTGGCTGAAAGCGCTGTAGAGGGCCGAGACTTCCCTGACCAATATCCCGATGGACCAGCCATCGGAAACGATGTGATGCTGCGTTACCAGCAGGACATGCTCGTGCTCCGCCAGCTTGAGCAAGGCGCCACGGATGAGCGGACCCGTGCCCAGGTCGAACGGACGGCTTCGCTCTTCTTCGCCCAGCCGCACCACCTGTTCCTCCTGCTGCGCCTTATCCAGCGCGGTCAGATCGATCCGCGCAAGGGCAAAGCCCACGGATGGCGCAGCGATCCGTTGCACCGCTTGTCCATCGAGTTCGACAAAGGTCGTGCGCAGGCTCTCGTGGCGGGCGACGATGCGGTCCAGCGTCGCCTGCAGCGCTTGCGTATCGAGCTTGCCGGTCAGCCTCAACGCGGCCGGGATGTGGTAGGCCGCGCCGGCCGAGGCATCGAGCTGTGCCAGGAACCACAGGCGTTGCTGGGCTAACGATAAAGTAAGTTCTACATTTCGTGAAACTACAACTATTGGATCAGAACGGCCATTATTATATCTTTTTGCACCTCGTTTTTTAAGCCCATGAAGCAAAAGTTCAAGGCTTGAGGAATTGAGGTCATCTATATTGATTTCTGACATAGGTTCAAATAAAAAAATTACGATTACGCTTATAATTTATTTCTGCGTTTGAGTAGCAGTAATTTCCAAACTTACGTCTTCGGCCGCGTATTGCGACAGCAAAATTTTCAATACTTCTTTTGAGAATTCTTTTAATGTTTGACTTGCGAAGATTTTTGAAATTGGTATTTCAACATCATACTCATTATTGATTCGCGTCAAAACTTGCATAACCATAAGAGAATGCCCTCCAAGCTCGAAAAAGTTATCATCTCTATAAACTTTTTTAATTTTAAGTATTTCTTCCCATGTTTCAGCAACAAAGCATTCCATCTCTCCCACTGGACTGATATTCTCTTTTTCAGGGTTATATAAACTTTCAAGATCAGGCAATTTAGAAATATCCAGTTTGCCGCTGAAGGTTAATGGAAAATTCTCCAGTTTTATTAAATTATGTGGAATCATATATTCGGGCAACTTTCTAGATAGATCTTCAATAACTTCATCTTTTGAAATATTGCTTCCCTCTTCTTCGATGAAATACGCAGCTAAGCTTGGTTGCCCAAATTTGTCCGCTTTTGCTACAACTGCCGCTCGCTTGATTCCCTTGCAAGATGTTAGTTGTTGCTCAATTTCACCTAATTCTATTCGTATGCCACGAATTTTAACCTGAAAGTCTAGCCTTCCAATGTATTCAATATTCCCATTGATGTCATAACGTGCAAGATCGCCTGTTTTATAAAGCCTTCTATTAATTGCATCATCGAACGTGATATTAATAAATCGCTTTGCAGTGAGCTCTTTATTATTTAGATAGCCGCGTCCTACCGCTATTCCTCCAATGTGAATTTCGCCTACCGAACCTAGCGGAACAGGATTCCCTTTGTTGTCTAAAATATATATATTTACATTGCTAATCGGGCGACCTATAGATACAACACTTTGAAAGGCGTTATCAAGGACTCTGCCGTATGTAACTCCAATTGAGGTTTCGGTTGGTCCATAAATGTTACATAGCTCTACGTGTGGAAAACATTTAATTAATTCTTGAGCTGTAGCTCGAGTTAATGGTTCGCCACCGCTAATCATATGTCTTAGATTAGACCATTTTGGCTTATCTTTAAGTTCGAGTATGAATTTTAGTACTGACGGAACAAAAGATGTTAAGGTTATTTTATATGATTCTATTGCCTCTGCTAAGTACTGAATATCAATCTGATAATTATGTTTTGCAAGATAAATCTGCCCGCCTATAGACAAGGGAAGGAAAATTTCGTAAACGGACACGTCGAAGCTTAGGGTTGTTTTTTGTAAGGTGCGATCGTTTGAAGTTAAATTCATTGTTTCTCGCATCCAATTTAAGCGATTGACAATGCCGCAATGCATATTCATAGCTCCCTTAGGCTGACCAGTTGAACCAGACGTAAAAAGCACATAAGCCAAGTGGTTGGCATGCAAGCCCAGCAAAGCCGGATCCGGGTTGTGTTCGGCTTGGTCGGCAAATGATGCGGGGACATCCAGTTCCAATACCGGCAGCGTCAGCGCGGCGGCCGCACTTAATGGCAAGGCTTGGCGCAAGGCGCTTTGCGTCAGCACGGCTACCGGCGCGCTGTCTTCGAGCATGTAAGCCAGCCGCTCGTGTGGATAGGCCGGGTCGAGCGGCACGTAGGCCGCGCCTGCCTTGAGAATGCCCAGCAGGCCGACAACCATCTCGAGGCTGCGCTCGACACAGATCGCCACCCGGTCATCGGGCTTGACCCCCAGCGAGAGCAGACGGTGCGCCACCTGATTGGCACGGCGGTTCAGTTCTGCATACGTGAGGCTATCCTGTTCGTGGACCACCGCCGTCGCTTCCGGCTGCAGGGCTGCCTGCTGCTCGAACAACTGGTGAATCAGCTGGTCTTGCGGATAGGCTGCCGCGGTGTCGTTGAACTGCACGAGCAGCTGATGCCGTTCGGTCTCAGGAAGAATGTCCAGCGACCGCACTTCTTTTTCTGGTACATCACGCAGGGCCGCTATCAGCGACTCCATCGCACGGTTCAGGTAAGCATTGATGCGGGAAGGATCGATCGCCTTGACACACTTGGTAGTAATGGAAAAGCCGACGCCAAGATCGTCTACCGAGCCTGTCAACGGATAGTTTGTGCGTTCTTCTCCGCCTACATGGCGGATGCCATCCCATGCGTGCTGCGAATCGACTGGCTCCTGTGCGGATGCAGCATGGCTATGCCGATAATTCAGCATTGTTGTGAAAAGCGGCAGCGCCGGCGGTACCG
>NZ_JAXSQX010000021.1:0-3070 GCF_034659755.1 Massilia phyllosphaerae | reverse complement strand
CGGTACCGCCGGCGCTGCCGCTTTTCACAACAATGCTGAATTATCGGCATAGCCATGCTGCATCCGCACAGGAGCCAGTCGATTCGCAGCACGCATGGGATGGCATCCGCCATGTAGGCGGAGAAGAGCGCACAAACTATCCATTAGGAGTTTCAGTCAATGACCGTGGCGTCGGCTTTGCCATCAGCACCCAGTGTGTCAAGGCGATCGATCCTTCCCGCATCAACGCCTACCTGAACCGTGCGATGGAGTCGCTTATAGCGGCCCTGCGTGATGCGCCAGAAAAAGAAGTGCGGTCGCTGGACATTCTTCCTGAGACCGAACGGCATCAGCTGCTCGTGTACTTCAACGACACCGCACGCGCCTATGGCGGCACAACTTTGATCCATCAAATGGTCGAGGCTCGCGCTGCCGCCTATCCAGACGCGCCCGCGCTATTGCACGAAGGGGAGATGCTGAGCTACGGCGAATTAAATCGTCGCGCCAACCAGCTCGCGCATTACCTGATCGGCCTGGGTGCGCGTCCGGACGATCGGGTTGCCATCTGTATGTGGCGCGGCATCGGTATGGTCATCGGCTGGCTGGGAATCTTGAAGGCCGGCTGCGCTTACGTCCCGCTCGACCCGGCCTATCCAACGGAACGGCTGGCGTATATGATCGAGGACAGCAGCCCTGTCGCGGTGCTGACCGAGGACAGCCTGCAGAACGTCATGCCCGTCATCAGCCCGCAGCAAGTGGTGGTGATAGACGATCGTTACGGCGATGGCAAGACCATTGCGCGGCAGCCGGACGGTAATCCGGAACGGACGGCGGCCGGTCTGACGGAGAACCACTTGGTCTATGTGATGTATACATCCGGCTCGACAGGCCAGGCCAAGGCCGTCATGATTGAGCACCGCAATCTGTGCAACTGCATCAACGCGCTGCACGAACGCTACCGATTCCGGCCCGGCGAGCGTAACCTTCAACTGGCGTCGATGTCGTTTGACGTTGCGACCCTTGAGACTTGGGGCTGCCTAACCTCTGGGGCGACCCTTGTGCTGCGCACCGACGCTTGGCTGAACGGCGCAACAGCGTTCTGGGCGCATTGCGCCGAGCAAGGAGTTAACTGGATTAATTTTTCTACCATGTTCTGGGAACAGATGACTCAGGACCTGACACTACCCATACCCGAGTGCGTGCGTCAAATCGTGATCGGCGGCGAAGCTGTCAGCCGCCACGCCATCGAAAACTGGTTCGCGCGCACAGGGCATCGTCCTCGCTTATGCAACCATTACGGCCCCACGGAAACGACGATCGAAGCGACCGCATACGAGCCGGATCCGACAACCATGCGCTGGAAATCGATCGGCCGTCCCATAGCCAACTTGCAAGTGTACATCCTCGACCCGATGGGCCAGTCAGTGCCGATCGGCGTGACGGGTGAAATCCACATCGCCGGCACCGGTGTCGCTCGCGGCTACCTGAACCGGCCGGATCTGACCGCCGAGCGCTTCATCCCCGATCCGTTCAGCGCTGTGGAGGGGGCGAGGATGTATCGCACGGGCGACTTGGGCCGCTACCTAGCCGACGGCAATATCGAATATCTTGGCCGCAACGACTTTCAGGTCAAGATTCGCGGTTTCAGGATCGAGCCGAGTGAGGTGGAAGCGCGCCTGTCGGCTTGCGAAGGCGTGCTTGAGGCGGCCGTAATTGCCAGGGAAGACCGCCCGCGCGATCTGCGGTTAGTCGGATATGTGGTGGCCAAGCATGGGACCGCCCTGTCGGTGGCGCACCTGCGCGCGCAATTGGCGGAAACGCTTCCGGACTTCATGCTGCCGTCGGCCATCGTACAAATGGATCGCCTACCCATGACGCCAAATCGCAAACTCGACCGCAAAGCCCTGCCAGCGCCCCAACTGTCGGCCCTGGCGACCCAAGCCTACGAAGCGCCGCAGGGCGTGACCGAAATCGCGCTAGCGGCGATCTGGCAGGACCTGCTCGGCATCGAACGGATTGGCCGCCACGACCACTTCTTCGAGCTGGGCGGCCACTCGCTCATGATCATTGCCGTGATCGCACAATTGCGTAAGCGTGGCATTCAAATGAATGTACGCGCAATCTTCGAGGCCCCGACCGTACTTGCACTGGCCTCATCGCTTGCCACCCATGCCGAGCAATCGTTTGTCGTACCGCCAAATGCGATCCCCGATGACTGTGCTGCGATCACGCCGGCAATGCTGCCGCTGGTGACGCTCTCCGAAGCGGAAATCGAGGCTATCGTCGCTGCGTCGCCTGGAGGCGCTTGTAATATCCAGGATATCTATCCGCTCGGTCCATTGCAGGAAGGTATTTTGTTCCACCACCTGCTGCAGGACCAGGGTGATGCTTACATCACGCGTCATGTGATCGAATGCGACAGTCGTGATCGTATGGATGATTTCCTCACTGCCCTGCAAGGCGTGATCGACCGGCACGACATCCTGCGAACCTCGATCCATTGGCAGGAGCTGACGCGGCCGGTTCAAGTCGTGCACCGCAGTTGCACGTTGCCAGTCCATGAGATTGCACCTGTCACGCAACCGGACGGGCGCGAGTATCTACTCGACTATACCGATCCGCGCCACGTCCGGATGGACCTGGCGCAAGGGCCGTTGCTGGCTGCATATGTCATGCCGAGCACCGATGGGCAATGCCTGTTATCGCTCTTAACCCATCACCTTGCATGTGACCACGTTGGGGTCGAGTTGATCGTCGCCGAGGTGGAGTTGTTGCTCCAGGGACGCCAGGATGCCCTGACTGAACCAGTACCCTACCGCAATTTCATTGCCCAGACCTTGTCTGTCCCTTCCGAAGTACATGAAGCCTACTTCCGTCGCGAGTTGGGTAACGTGGAAACACCCACTGCACCGTATGGCATCCTCGACGTTCACGGCGATGGCAGTGCCGTAAATGAAGAGCAGCTGCTGATCACGGACGATCTGGCCCTGGCGATCCGTGAGACGGCGCGTCGCGAAGGCGTTACCCCGGCCACTCTCTTTCACCTGGCTTGGGCTCAAGTGCTGGCCCAGTGCTGCGGCTTGGATAACGT
>NZ_JAXSQX010000020.1:0-6502 GCF_034659755.1 Massilia phyllosphaerae | reverse complement strand
GTACGGCTTGTCCCTATAACCTTGGCAGTACAAGGTTGAGATTGACAGCTGTTTGTTGATACCAGATTCAAAAAACTAAATACTTCTTCCGGATTCAGAGTGGCGCCCAGCACAGCGAAGCGCACTCGTACAGTTTATGCCTGATGACCATAGCAAGTCGGTACCACCCCTTCCCATCCCGAACAGGACCGTGAAACGACTTTGCGCCGATGATAGTGCTGCAACCAGTGTGAAAGTAGGTTATCGTCAGGCTAATTAATAGTAGTAAAAAGTAGTACTGCAAAAACCCCCGCTCAGTGACCTGAGCGGGGGTTTTTGCTTTGCACCTTCCCTATCAGCCATCAGCTAATTGAAAGGCTGGGCAGCCACCCGCCGCTGTCCGGGTTCCCCCCCGATATCAGAACGCCGGACAAGCCGGTATCGCCCAGTTCGTCGCACACGCACATCCGATGCTTGAGCATAGACAGCCTGGATGGGCAACGGTTCCGGCTCACACATCGATCAACTTGTCCGGCGTGATCGGCAAATCGCGGATCCGCTTGCCGGTCGCGTGATAAATCGCATTCGCGATCGCCGCCGCCACGCCCGTGATACCGATCTCTCCCACGCCCTTGGTGCCGAGTTCGTTGATGTGCTTGTCCTGCTCGTCGACGACGATGATCTCGATCTCGCCGATATCGGCATTCACCGGCACGTGATAGTCGGCCAGGTTCGCATTCACCGCGCGCCCGACACGCCAGTCCATCTCGGTCTTTTCCATCAAGCCCATGCCGATGCCCCAGACGATGCCGCCCATCAGCTGGCTGTGCGTGGTCTTGCGGTTGATGACGCGCCCGACGCCGTACGATCCGACGATGCGCGGTACCCGGATCGTTCCAAGGTCCGGGTCGACATGGACTTCCACGAATACCGCGCCGAAGGCCTGCATCGCGTAGCGTTTCTTTTCGTCGCCCTGTTCGGCGCTCGCTTCACCGACGATCGGCTTGCCGCCGTTGCGCGCCACCACCGCCGCCATCGAATCGCGCCGCTTGGGGTCGGCTTTTGCCACCAGCCAGCCATCGACCGCATCCACCTCGTTCGGATTCAAGCCATGCAGCGCCGATCCGCTGTCGCCCAGCGCGGTCGCGACCAGCTTGTCGCGCGCGGCCAGTGCCGCCTGGTGCACGGCCGGCCCGACGCTGGCCACCGTCTGCGAGCCGCCCGACACCGGCGCTTCCGGGAAGGTGGTGTCGCCCAGCTCGAAGCGGATGCGCGACACCGGCAGGCCCAGCGCATCGGCTGCGATCTGGGTCATCACGGTATAGGTGCCGGTGCCCAGGTCGTGGGTGCCGCTGCGGACCAGCACCGTGCCGTCCGGGTTGATCCTGGCCGAGGCCTTGGCGCCCTTGCGGTTGGCTGGATACGCCGCGGTCGCCATGCCCCAGCCTACCAGCTTGCCGTCGGCGCGCATCGAACCGGGTTGCGGCGTGCGGCGCGACCAGCCGAAGCGCTCGGCGCCGGCACGGTAGCACTCGCGCAGCGACTTGCTCGACCACGGAATATCCTTCTCGGGATCCTTTTCGGCATAGTTCACCAGGCGCAGCGCGACCGGATCCATCTTGAGCGCATACGCCAGCTCGTCCATCGCCGACTCCAGCGCGAAGCTGCCGCTCGACTCGCCCGGCGCCCGCATATAAGTCGGCACGCCGACGTTCAGCGTCGCCAGGCGCTGCGAGGTCTGCAAGCTGTCGCTGGCATAGGCTTTCCTGGTCACCGCCGTGCAGGGCTCGACGAAATCGTCGACGAAGGAGGTGCTCGAGATGGTGTCGTGGGTGACGGCCAGCAGCTTGCCATCGCGGCCGGCACCGAGCTGCAAATGCTGCTCGGTCAGCGGACGCGCACCGACCGGGCCATACATCTGGGTGCGCTCCAGCACGAGCTTGACCGGCACGCCGGCCATGCGCGACGCCATCGCCGCCAATACCACGTGCGACCAGGTCGTGCCTTTGCTGCCGAAACCGCCGCCCACGAAGGGGCAGACCACGCGCACCTTGTCCGGATCGATGCCCAGGCTGTGCGCAGCGGTGCGGCGCGCACCCGAGACGTTCTGGGTCGAGTCGTACAAGGTCAGCGCATCGCCATCCCAGGCAGCGATGGTCGCATGCGGCTCGAGCGGGTTGTGGTTCTCCATCGGTGTGGTGAAGGTGACGTCGACCCGTGTGGCCGCGTTCTGCAAGCCGCGCATGGCGTTGCCGCGGCCGGTCTCCGGTGGACGCTCGGGCTGCGGTTCGGGGCGGCGCGGACGCAATTTCGCCTGCTGGAAGTCGAGTTGCGCAGGGGAGGTCGCATACCGTACCTGCAGGCGCCGCGCGGCGTCACGTGCGTGCTCGAAGGTGTCCGCCACCACCACCGCGATCGGCTGCGCGTTGTACTCGACGCGGTCGTCCTGCAGCAAGGACAGCTTCGGGTTCGGCGGCTGCTGCTTGTTGTCCGGCTTCGACTGCTCCGCGCCGGCGCTCTTGCTGCCGTCTTTACCGCTGGTCTTGCCCTCCGCTTTCGGCTTGGGCAGGCGCGGCGCATTCTGGTGCGTCATCACCAGCATCACCCCGGGCATGCGCCCGATCGCGGCGCTGCCGATCGCCGTGATGCGTCCCTTCGGCACCGTCGACAGCACCATCACGCCATAGGCCAGGCGTGGGAGCTTGTGCTCGGCCGAGTAGGTCGCCTGCCCGGTGACTTTCAATCGCCCGTCGAGGCGGTCGATACCTTGTCCGATGACGCTCATGCTTTCTCTCCCGCCTCGCGCAGGGCGCGCACGATGGCGCGCTGCGCAAGCTTGATCTTGAACCGGTTGTCCTCCAAACCCTGCGCGCCCTCGAGCAGCAGCGCGGCCGCGCGGGCCGACCGTGCGTCGTCGAGCGGCTGGCCGGCCAGCATGCGCTCCGCTGCCGGCACGCGCCACGGTTTGTGCGCCACGCCGCCGAGCGCGATGCGGGCCTGGCGCACGACGCCGCCCGACATGTCGAGAGCCGCCGCCACCGACACCAGCGCGAACGCATAGCTGCTGCGGTCACGTACCTTCACGTAGCGGGCATGGCGCGCGAACAGAGGCGGCGGCAGGTCGACCGACGTGATCAGCTCCGCCGGCAGCAGGACGGTATCGCGTTGGGGTGTCGATCCCGGCAAGCGGTGGAAGTCGGCGATCGGGATGCTACGCGCGCCTTGCGGGCCGCTCACCTGGACCACTGCATCGAGGGCGGCCAGGGCGACGTTCATGTCGGACGGGTTCACCGCGATACAGGCATCGCTCATGCCGAGGATCGCATGCATGCGGTTGTAGCCTTCACGCGCGCCGCAGCCGCTGCCCGGCGCACGCTTGTTACACATGGCGAAGGCGGTATCCATGAAGTAGGGGCAGCGCGTGCGCTGCAGCAGGTTGCCGCCGACGGTCGCCATATTGCGCAGCTGGGGCGATGCGCCGGACAGCAGCGCTTCGCTCAAGAGCGGATAGCGGGTGCGAACCAGCGGGTGGTTGGCGGTGTCGCTATTGCGGGCGGCGGCGCCGATGCGCAGGCCGCCGTCGGGGAGCTGCGTGATCTGCTCGAGGCCGATGTGATTGATGTCGACCAGGCGCACCGGCTGTTCGACGTCGCCCTTCATCAGGTCGATCAGGTTGGTGCCGCCGCCGATGAATTTCGTGTCGGGCTGCTGCACCAGGCGGATGGCACCGGCCGGGTCGGTGGCCTGTTCGAAGTCGATGCTGCGCATGGCCGCTCCTCAGACGTTGGCCGTCGTGCGGATCGCAGCGACGATATTGTTGTAGGCGCCGCAGCGGCACAGGTTGCCGCTCATGCGTTCGCGGATCTCCGGATCCGTAAAGCTGATCTTTTGTTCGCGCACGTCGGGCGTGACGGCGCTGGCGGTACCCGCGCGGATCTCGTCGATGCAGGCCACGGCCGAGCAGATCTGGCCCGGCGTGCAGTAGCCGCACTGGAAGGCATCGTGTTGCATGAAGGCGGTCTGGATCGGCGCCAGGTCGTCGCCCCGGGCGATGCCTTCGATGGTCGTGATCTTCGCGCCCCGGTGCATGATCGCCAGCGTCAGGCAGGCATTGATGCGGCGGCCATCGACCAGTACGGTGCAGGCGCCGCATTGGCCGCGGTCGCAGCCTTTCTTGGTGCCGGTCAGGCCGGCCGATTCGCGCAGCGCGTCGAGCAGGGTGACGCGCGGCTCGAGCGACAGGGTCTGATCCTTGCCGTTGATGTTCAGGGTCAGCGGACGTGGCGGCACCCCCGCCGCTGCCGCTGCCCGAGGCGGTGCGGCGTGAGCAGGCAGCTGGGTTGCGCCGATGACGAGCAGGGTGGATTGCATGAAGCCGCGGCGGGTGGTGTCCACGTCCGCATCGGTGCTTGAAGGGTGATCGGACGGCTGGTCGGACATGGGCTACTCCCGGTAGGGCACGGCGGACGGAAAGCGTTAGCTGTTCATTATCTGCTTACCGTGGATTGCTTCTGTTAGATGACTCACTTAGTTGGGCGTTAAAAAGCGACAACAGGGTCTTGCGCGCATGCTCATCCATTTGCTATAGTTCGGCTCCTGCTTCTGCAGCGTCGGAAAAGCTGAACGAAATCAAGTAGTTGAGCTGAGTGTTTTGATAACACCGCTGGCGCTGAAGAAAAAGATGGGGTTGACGAGTTAAGCGAAACATTGCATAATATCTCTTCTATGCTGCTGACAAACAAAACGATTTGTCGCCAAGTAGCAAAGCGCAGTACCGAACAAAGTTCTTTAAAAATTAACAGTCGATAAGTGTGGGCGTTTGATGAAGGTGCCAACAGTCGCGTAAGCGCTGTTGATTACTTAAATTATCAAATGTTCACAAAAGTATTAAGCGTTGTCTCAGCAATGAGATGACGGTCAGTATCTTGAGTGAGCGACTCGGTAGCAATACCGATGGCAGCAATGCCAACAAACAGAGATTAAACTGAAGAGTTTGATCCTGGCTCAGATTGAACGCTGGCGGCATGCTTTACACATGCAAGTCGAACGGCAGCGCGGGGCAACCTGGCGGCGAGTGGCGAACGGGTGAGTAATATATCGGAACGTACCCAAGAGTGGGGGATAACGTAGCGAAAGTTACGCTAATACCGCATACGATCTATGGATGAAAGTGGGGGATCGCAAGACCTCATGCTCCTGGAGCGGCCGATATCTGATTAGCTAGTTGGTGAGGTAAAGGCTCACCAAGGCGACGATCAGTAGCTGGTCTGAGAGGACGACCAGCCACACTGGAACTGAGACACGGTCCAGACTCCTACGGGAGGCAGCAGTGGGGAATTTTGGACAATGGGCGCAAGCCTGATCCAGCAATGCCGCGTGAGTGAAGAAGGCCTTCGGGTTGTAAAGCTCTTTTGTCAGGGAAGAAACGGTTGAGGCTAATATCCTCGGCTAATGACGGTACCTGAAGAATAAGCACCGGCTAACTACGTGCCAGCAGCCGCGGTAATACGTAGGGTGCAAGCGTTAATCGGAATTACTGGGCGTAAAGCGTGCGCAGGCGGTTTTGTAAGTCTGTCGTGAAAGCCCCGGGCTCAACCTGGGAATTGCGATGGAGACTGCAAGGCTTGAATCTGGCAGAGGGGGGTAGAATTCCACGTGTAGCAGTGAAATGCGTAGAGATGTGGAGGAACACCGATGGCGAAGGCAGCCCCCTGGGTCAAGATTGACGCTCATGCACGAAAGCGTGGGGAGCAAACAGGATTAGATACCCTGGTAGTCCACGCCCTAAACGATGTCTACTAGTTGTCGGGTCTTAATTGACTTGGTAACGCAGCTAACGCGTGAAGTAGACCGCCTGGGGAGTACGGTCGCAAGATTAAAACTCAAAGGAATTGACGGGGACCCGCACAAGCGGTGGATGATGTGGATTAATTCGATGCAACGCGAAAAACCTTACCTACCCTTGACATGTCAGGAATCCTCGAGAGATTGAGGAGTGCTCGAAAGAGAACCTGAACACAGGTGCTGCATGGCTGTCGTCAGCTCGTGTCGTGAGATGTTGGGTTAAGTCCCGCAACGAGCGCAACCCTTGTCATTAGTTGCTACGAAAGGGCACTCTAATGAGACTGCCGGTGACAAACCGGAGGAAGGTGGGGATGACGTCAAGTCCTCATGGCCCTTATGGGTAGGGCTTCACACGTCATACAATGGTACATACAGAGGGCCGCCAACCCGCGAGGGGGAGCTAATCCCAGAAAGTGTATCGTAGTCCGGATCGCAGTCTGCAACTCGACTGCGTGAAGTTGGAATCGCTAGTAATCGCGGATCAGCATGCCGCGGTGAATACGTTCCCGGGTCTTGTACACACCGCCCGTCACACCATGGGAGCGGGTTTTACCAGAAGTAGGTAGCTTAACCGCAAGGAGGGCGCTTACCACGGTAGGATTCGTGACTGGGGTGAAGTCGTAACAAGGTAGCCGTATCGGAAGGTGCGGCTGGATCACCTCCTTTCTAGAGTAGCACC
>NZ_JAXSQX010000019.1:0-8383 GCF_034659755.1 Massilia phyllosphaerae | reverse complement strand
CTAACCAGTACTAATTGCCCGTACGGCTTGTCCCTATAACCTTGGCAGTACAAGGTTGAGATTGACAGCTGTTTGTTGATACCCAGATTCAAAAAACTAAATACTTCTTCCGGATTCAGAGTGGCGCCCAGCAGCATGCAAAGCGCACTCGTACAGTTTATGCCTGATGACCATAGCAAGTCGGTACCACCCCTTCCCATCCCGAACAGGACCGTGAAACGACTTTGCGCCGATGATAGTGCTGCAACCAGTGTGAAAGTAGGTTATCGTCAGGCTAATTAATAGCAGTAGTAAAGTAGTAATGCAAAACCCCACTCGGCGAACCGAGTGGGGTTTTTTGCTTTGTAATGCGCATTTTATGCGCCAGCCTTTCCAAAAGACTGGCTTCCGATCAGGCACGCACAATACCCGCCTGCGACGCCCACTGCTCCAGGCTCTGCTTCTGGATCGCTGCCGCCATCAAATCCGGGAACAGATCCGGGGTACAGGCAAAACAGGGAATACCCATCGCCGTAAGCGCCGCTGCATTTGCACGGTCATACGAAGGCGCACCGCTGTCGTCGAGCGCAAGCAGGGCCACCACCTGCACGCCACTACCCACCAGATTGGCCGCACGGCTGAGCATCTCGGCCCTGTTGCCACCCTCGTACAAGTCGCTGATCAGCACGAAGATGGTCTCGCGCGGCCGCGTGACCAGCTGCTGGCAATAACCCAGCGCCCGGTTGATGTCGGTCCCGCCGCCCAGCTGGGTCCCGAACAGGACCTCGACCGGATCCGACAGCATCGGCGTCAGGTCGACCACTGCGGTATCGAACACCACCACCGACGTCGACACGGTGCGGATACTCGCCAGCACCGCCGCGAACACGCTCGCATACACCACCGACGAGGCCATCGATCCGCTCTGGTCCACGCACAGCACGATGTCGCGTAGCGAACGTCCGCGCCGGGCAAAGCCGATACGCGTTTCCGGAATCACGGTCTCGTAGTCCGCCTGGTAATGCTTCAGGTTGGCGCGGATCGTGCGCAGCCAGTCGATGTCCTGGTGACACGGCCTGCGGTTGCGCGCGGCCCGGTTCAGGCTTCCCGCCACCGCCTGTCGCATCGGCGCCGCCAGCTTGCGTTCCAGTTCCTCGACCACGCGCGCCACCACCATGCGCGCCGTGCTCCTGGTCTTGTTCGGCATCACGCGGTTCAGGCTGAGCAGGGTCGCGACCAGGTGCACGTCCGGCTCGACCGCCGCCAGCATCTCGGGTTCGCACAGCATCTGCTGCAGACCCAGGCGGTCGAGCGCATCCTTCTGCATCACCTGCACCACGCTGGACGGGAAGTACTGGCGGATGTCGCCGAGCCAGCGCGCCACCCGCGGCGCCGAGCCGCCCAGGCCCCCCTGGCGCGTGTCCGATCCGGTGCCGTACAAGGCGTGAAGGGCACCATCGATGGCGGCGTCGGCCGCCTCCAGTTGCAGGGGCAGGGCCGCGTCCTGGCCCAGCACCAGGCGCCAGCGGCGCGCGGCTTCGGATCCGGCTGCGTCTTGCTCGTCATTCGTCATAAGCGGTTTCCGTCAAAGGCGATATCGAAAAAAGCGTCTGCAGGATCGGCAGTACCCGCCGCGCCCGCGCCAGGTCGACCTCGACCGGCTGCGCCGGCCCGGTACCTGCATGGCGTCCGCCCACCTGCAGCGCGCGCTCCCCCAGTTCGCGCCGCTCCACCGGCGTAAAGCTGCCGACCGTGCGCCGCAGCAGCGGCAGCAATTCCGTGAACACCTCGGCCGGCTGCGCCAGCAGCCAGGCATTCACGATGCGCCACAGCTGGTCGCTATGGGCCAGCAGGGCGCCACTGCCTTGCAGGAAGCCCTCGAGCCAGTGCGCACTGGCCAGCGGCGCGACCGCCTTCGAGCAGCTGCGCGACAATTCCTGCGCGGCGCGTTCGGTTTGCCAGTGTCCGTGTTCGGTCAGGATGCGGACGCAGCGTCCGGCCAGCAACGGGTGCGACAGCTCGCTGACGGCGCCGCTCTCCAGCGCCTCGAACCAGGCCGCCAGGTGGGCATCCGCCTGCAGCAGGCGGATCGCCTGGTCGGCCGCGATGAGCTGCCCGAGCAGTCCGTCGGCCACCTCGTCGGCCAGGCCGCGCACTCCGTACGGCAGGGCGATGCAGGCGCGCGTCACCAGGCCGTCGACCACGCTCGCCAGCGCCGTCGTATCGACCGCACGCGCGCTGCCGTAACGCAGCACGTTGACCAGCGGCGGCAGGGCCGCCAGCAGCAGGCCCAGGTCCGGGGTCAGGGTGCCGATGTCCTGGATGCGCGCCATCACCGGCGCCACCGCATCGCGCAGGTCGGCCAGCAGGATCTGCTCCATCAGCGCGGTCAGCTCGGGCAGGGCCTGCGCCTTCGCCGCGCGGTCGAACGCGATGGCCGTGGCCGCCCCCTCGAGCGTGCTGCCCCAGATGCTGGCCTCGATCAGGTCGACCGCGAATTCCGGCTGCCACAACAGGCGCCACAGCTCGTGGAAGGTCCCGCTGCGCCCGCGCATGTGCTGCACTCTACCCCAGCGGATGCCGAGCAAGGACAGGCGATGCAGCAGCACGCTCTTTTCCAGGTGGGCGGGCTGGCGCAGGTCCAGGTCGAGTTCCGTGGCATCGGCGCGCACCGCCATGCGCAGTCGCTTCTGCTGCGCGAACACGTCCTGTACCAGCGGTACCGCCGGCACGTCGTCCGGGACTTCGCCCAGCGCTTCGTCGATCAGCAGCCGCTCCCGGATCAGGCGCAGCGGCGCATCGCTGTCGTAGCAGAACACAGTGCGCACCGCTTCCATCAGTTCGTCGAGTCCGGGTCGAGGGCGGTCGCGCAGGGCCGCGAGCGTATCGGCCAGGCGCGAGGCTTCGATCACGTGGGCCGGCGAGGCATCCAGGTCGTGCCCGCGCAGCAGCGTCGCCACCTCGGTCAGCCAGTACAGGGACGCGCGCTCGCGATGACGCCACAAGTGGCGGTACCAGCCGGGCGCCACCACGCCGGCGCCATAGCCGCTGGCGAACGTCAGGCGGCCGTGGCTCCATGGCACCCAGGTCGCCGCCACCTTTTCCTTCGGCAGGCCTTTCAATACATCGGTATCGCTCTTCGCGCTGGGAAGCGTGGCCAGCGCCGGCACGTGCCAGGCGCCGCATACGACGGCGATGTGTTCGTGCCCCTGCTTGAGGGCCTGGCGGATGGCGTTGCGCATATAAGCTTCGCGCTGTGCCTCGAGCGGGGCGATACGGCTGCCGGTTTCCTGGCGCATCACCGTCATCATCTCGGCGATCGCGCCGAACAGGTCCAGGCTGTCGCTGCGCTGCTCGACCAGGTGATCCCACCAGCTCTCGGTGTCGCCATAACCGGCTGCCTCGGCCAGCCAGCGCAGCGGATCGATGCGCTGCGGCTCGCCGTCGGCCGCCACGGTCTGGGCCTCGGCTTCGGCTTCGGCTTCGTCACGGCGGCCCAGGCGATGCGCCTGCGGCAGGTCGCAAAAGCGCACCGGCACCGCGTGCAGGTTGGCGTAACGGATCGCCTGCCATTCCGGTGAGTACTCGGCGAACGGATAGAACACCGCGCGCTGCGGCGCCGCCGGCGCATAGACCAGCAAGGCCACCGGCGGCACCAGTCCGGGCGCGCCGGCAAAGCGCAGCAATTCATCCGCTTCGGGCGGCCCCTCGACCAGGATACAGTCCGGTCGCAGGGCGTCCAGCGCGGCCGCGAGACTGCGCGCGCAGCCGGGGCCGTGGTGGCGGATGCCGAACAGGTGGACGCTCATCGCTCAGCTCATCCCGCTTCAGTTCATCACATCGCGGCAGGCGCGGTACAGGTCTTTCCAGCCATCCCTCTCCTTGATCACCGTCTCCAGGTACTCGAGCATGACCACGCGGTCCTGCAACGGGTCCTTGACGATGGCGCCGACCATGCCGGCCGCGAGGTCGGCGCCGCGCAGCACGCCGTCGCCGAAGTGGGCAGCCAAAGACAATCCGTGCGTGATCACCGAGATCGCTTCGGCCGTGCTCATGCTTGCCGTCGGCGTCTTGAGCTTGGTCTTGCCGTCGGCGGTCGCGCCCTCGCGCAGCTCACGGAACACGGTGACGATGCGGCGGATCTCTTCGAGTGCCGGCGTCTCGGCCGGCAGTTCCAGCGCACGGCCGATGCTGGCCACGCGCGTCTCGACGATCCGCACTTCCTCGTCGGCGCTGCGCGGCGGCGGCAGCACCACCGTATTGAAGCGGCGCTTCAGGGCGCTGGACAGTTCGTTGACGCCGCGGTCGCGGTCGTTCGCCGTCGCGATGATATTGAAACCCTTCTGCGCCAGCACCTCGTCGTCCAGTTCGGCGATCGGCAGCACTTTTTCGGACAGTACCGAAATCAGGCTGTCCTGTACCTCGCCCGGCATGCGGGTCAGCTCTTCAATGCGCGCGATCTTCCCGTTGCGCATGGCGCGCATCACCGGACTCGGGACGATGGCTTCCTGCGACGGTCCCTTCGACAGCAGCTGCGCATAGTTCCAGCCATAGCGCACCGCCTCCTCGCTGGTACCGGCCGTGCCCTGCACCACCAGGGTCGAATCGCCGCTGATGGCCGCCGCCAAGTGCTCCGAGACCCAGGATTTCGCCGTGCCGGGCACGCCCAGCAGCAGCAGGGCGCGGTCGGTCGCCAGCGTCGCCACCGCGATCTCGATGATGCGCGGATTGCCGATGTACTTCGCGCTGACCGTCACGCCGTTGTCCAGGCGGCCGCCCAGCAAATAAGTCGCGACTGCCCACGGCGACATCCGCCAGCGCGGCGGACGCTGGCGCGTGTCGCTGGCGATCAGCGCATCGAGCTCGCTGGCGTACTGCTGTTCCGCATGCTGGCGGAGGGCGGCGTTGGTATCGGGCGGGGTCATGCTGGCTCCTGGAAGGATGAGTGCATCTCGTGGCGGAAGCGCACGGTGCTGAAGAAGGTGTCGAAAGCGTCGCGCAAGGTGTGGTCCGGCTGGATGGCAGGGTGCCAGCCGGCCGAGACCGCGGCCGCGGTGGACGGATCGAGCGCGAGCGCGAGGCTGGATAGCAGCTGGCGGAAGGTCCAGGCGTGGCCCGGCGTGGCCAGCACCGGCAGTGCGGTCTCGACGCGCTGCAGCACGCGCCGGCTGAGAGCCTGCGGCCAGCGGCCGGCGCCGTGGTCGGCCAGCGTCTGCAGCAGGCGCACCAGGCCGGCGTCGCTGTGCCACGTGTCGGGAAAGCCTTCAACCAGGGCGCTCAGGGTAGCGTCTTCATCGTGCCTGGCGACGGTGCCCAGCACATCGAACAGGCCGCCGGGGACCGCTTCGCGCAGCGCCGGCTTCGCGCCGATCCACCAGTGCGCGAGCGCCGCCAGCCAGGAAGAGCGTTGCGCGGCGCCGTGCCGTATGCTGGCCAGTGCCCAGCCGCGGATCAAGACCGCAGCGAACTCGCTGCTCTCGGCCATGGCCAGCAGCTTGCGCGGGGTGCGCTCGAATGCCTGCTCCCAGACCTGCGGATCGACGGCAGCCAGCATGTCGATGACCCAGCCGGCCTTTTCGCCGGCACCGGGCCAGGGATTGGCGCCGATGCCGTCGCGCCGCATCGGTGCGTCGATGTCACCCGGCAGGGCAAGCTGCAGGCGCGCAGGGCGCAGCAGGCGTTGTTCCACCTGCAGCAGCGGCTGCACGCGAGCCCGTATCCGCTGCGACAGGCGCGACCCGGGCAGTTCGGCCAGCAGGCGCTGGGCGGCGGCGCGCACTTCCTTGCGGCGGTCGTCGAGCGCGGATTCGATGAAATCCTCGTCGTCCGGTCCGAGCCGGACTGCCAGCGCCGGCAGCAGGGCCGCACGGTGTTCGGGTGGTTCGGTGGCCCAGGCCGCTATCAGCATCCGGAGCGCGGCGGCCGGATCGTCTTCGCGCCAGGCGTGCAGTGTAGCGACGCGCTGCTCGATCGACCCGGTATCCCACGACAGCGCGCGCTGGGCAGGATCGGGACCGTTGGCCGCCCACGCCCATTCCGTCCGCAGGCGCGCGAGCCAGTGCCCGCGCTCGTCCAGCACCGGCACGACCAGTGGACGCAGCCTGGGCTGGCGCGTCGCCGCATCGAGCAGGTTGGGGAGGAAGCGCGCGGGCAAACGGGCGCCGTGCCGGTGCAGCAGTTGCAGCCATTCGGACAGCAGCCCGGCCGCATGGACGCCGCGCAGCAGCAGGGCGAGCATGCCTTCGGCACGGCTGGGGCAGGGCGGCAGCGAGTCCGGCACCGCCGCTTGCGTCTCGGCGTGGTCCGGCATCTGTGCTGCCCGATATCCGCTGCGTTGCCACAGGTCGAGCGCGCCGATGGCCAGCCAGAGCCGGGCTTCGATGGCGCTGCCATTCTCCGGCAGCAGCGTGTCGAGCGGTTCGCCGAAGCCGGCGAGCGCGGCACCGGCGCGTGCGCTGCCGATCTTGAAGAGCTGGTGCAGCCGGCGTGTATCGTGGCTCATGTTATGAAATGAAATCGCTGTCGATGTTGAGCAGGCGCCCCTCGTGCCATACGCTCAGCGGCAGCAGGGTGCGGCCATCCCATTCGCCGAAGACGGTGAGCGGACGGCCGCCGCTCACGGCCAGCAGGTAGATCGCATGGCGGAATGAAGGATGCAGTGCGATGCCGCGTCCTTGCGCGTCGCGCAGGATGCGCTGGTCGCCGGCGTCGGGCACGAGGTCCGCCAGCAGCGCGGGAAAACGCTCCAGGAAAGGCTGGGCCGAAAGGGCATGCGCGTAATCGTCCAGCAGCGCGTCCACACCCGATGCGGGACCCGGGCCATCGGCCAGCGCACGCAGCTCCGCCTGCGGGCCGACCAGGGCGCGCAAGGGAAAGGCGCCGGGATAGAAGTGGAGGGCACCGTCGAACGCCGTTCCCGGGACCAGTCCCTGCTCGAAGCCCTGCGTGCCGGCCGCATATTGCAGGACCAGTGCCCAGCGTCCGCTGGTGACGCCGCGCAGCCAACTGGCGCGCATGCGCAGGCGCTCGTCTTCGGACACGGTTTGCGACAGGACGCGCCAATGATCCTGGAGCGGCGTCTCGCGCAGCACGTGTTCCTGGCTGACGCTCCATCCGAGCAGCGCACGCACGTCCGCCTGCAGCGGGGCCGGCAGGTCAACGAGACGGCGCCAGGCTTCGCCAAGCAGATACAGCGACGCGAGTTCGTGGGCGACCAGTTGTTCCGCATGGGGCAGGTTGGACTGATAAAGCATGCCGCCCGCGCGCCGCAGGCGCCGGGCCAGAGGCGCCGCCTGGGCATCGACCATGCGCGCCGCGATCGCATCCCAGAAACCCTGGCCGCGCGAGCGTACCGATGCGAGTCCTTCGCGCGCCAGGTCGTGCAGCCAGGTCTGCAATTCGTGCAGGCCGGCATCGACCTTGTCCTCGCGCTTTTCTTCGCGTTTGCGGGCCTGGGCCGCGGCGGTGGCAGCGGCTTCCGGCGACGGCTCGGGCTTGGCGGCTTTCTTTTCCTGGCGCTGCTGGCGGCCCTGCAGCCAGTCATTCACCCAGGCGGGAGCATCGCCGCTATTGAATAGAGCGGGTTCGGCGTCGAGCAGGAGATAAAGTCCGAGTCCGTGCTTGCAAGGGAACTTGCGGCTGGGGCAGGAACATTTGAAGGCAGGTTCGCCGAGGTCGATCTGGGTACGATAGGGCTGCTTGCCGCTGCCCTGGCATTCGCCCCATAAAGCGGATTCGCTGCGGCCGAGATTCGACCAGTTTCTCGCCATCGCCAACTGACTGCCGGCCTTGGCCGAAGCGGCGTCGGGAGCGAGGGCCAGAATCTGGGTGGCGTCGAGGATCACCGGTCTCTTTCTTATGGAGGTAGTAATGACGCATACTCGACTATTCGGAGCAGATGGTCAATATAAGGTGGATGAGACATTTGCCACGGATCCGGCAAATGGGCCTTGCGCGGGTACTCATCCATTTGCTATAGTTCGCGTCCTGCTTCTGCGGCGCAGTAAAACGGCAACGAAATCAAGTAGTTGTGTTTGAATTTTCGGCAAGTCCGAAAGCGTTGAAGAAAAAGATGGAGTTGACGAGTTAAGCGAAACACTGCATAATCTCACTTCTCTGCTGCTGACAAACAAAACGATTTGTCGCTAAGTGGCAAGACGCAGTACCGCCCTCGGCGGGAGCCCAAGTTCTTTAAAAATTAACAGTCGATAAGTGTGGGCGTTTGATGAAGGTGCCGGCTGACTAGTTCAGCTGATTACTTAAATTATCAAATGTTCACAAAAGTATTAACGTTGCTCAGCAATGAGCGGCGGTCAGTATCTTGAGTGAGCGACTCGGTAGCAATACCGATGGCAGCAATGCCAACAAACAGAGATTAAACTGAAGAGTTTGATCCTGGCTCAGA
>NZ_JAXSQX010000018.1:0-14667 GCF_034659755.1 Massilia phyllosphaerae | reverse complement strand
TATATTACTCACCCGTTCGCCACTCGCCGCCAGGTTGCCCCGCGCTGCCGTTCGACTTGCATGTGTAAAGCATGCCGCCAGCGTTCAATCTGAGCCAGGATCAAACTCTTCAGTTTAATCTCTGTTTGTTGGCATTGCTGCCATCGGTATTGCTACCGAGTCGCTCACTCAAGATACTGACCGTCATCTCATTGCTGAGACAACGCTTAATACTTTTGTGAACATTTGATAATTTAAGTAATCAACAGCGCTTACGCGACTGTTGGCACCTTCATCAAACGCCCACACTTATCGACTGTTAATTTTTAAAGAACTTTGTTCGGTACTGCGTCTTGCTACTTAGCGACGAATCGTTGTGTTCGTCAGCAGCAGAGAAGTGAGATTATGCAGTGTTTCGCGCTTACCGTCAACTTCTTTTCGCTCGCTTGCAACGTCAACTTCGACGTTGCAACTTGGCACTTTAATTCCCTTGGAAACTATGTGTGCCGTAAAGCGGAGGCGCAGTATAGCAAACCCAAGCTATACAGCGCAAGGATCGAAGTACTAAGACCATTCTGTTCATGAAGGGTTCCCTTCGATTCAGCCATATGTGATCTCGGTCTGATACCTAGCTAGTCGGACAGTAGCCGCAGGCTCCTTCGTTCAAAATACTTGCATTATTCAAAACCGAACGTAGTACTATGCTCTACAACAAAGATGTACAGACATCGTGCAGATGACTCTGGGCATCCGAAAACAGTCCATATAAATAGCAGCGGCGGTTTTCACGCCGTCAGCGAAGGACGGAGGAGACAGCATGCTGGAGATTGCCGTGGATCACGTTAAACGTGTCCACTCGGTCGTCCATGGGCGGCTTGAGTCAAACTATGCATCTGGTCTCGTTACGCAATCGGAGCGCGACCAGAGCCCTTCCGGTGCAGTCAACCGGATTACCCAGTCCTGGATTCGATGTCTCAACGAATACAAGCTGGACCCCGGGGCGTGTAACGATCCTGAGGTCGTTTCTGCTGCTGAATTACGGACACGGCAGGAACGTCTTGCCGACCTGCAAGCGGTTGCCAAGGTCGAGATGACGAACCTCTACCAGCAACTGGCCGGTTCCGGTTACGCCATCATGCTGACCGACCGCGATGGCGTGCTGCTGAACTATTTCGGTGACCCGGCTTTTACCCATGCGGCTTCCAAGACCGGCCTGATGCCGGGTGCCTTGTGGAGCGAGCGTGTGCAGGGCACGAATGGCATGGGAACCTGCCTGTTCGAGCGACGGCCACTGACGGTGCATCAGGACGAGCACTATCTTTCCCGCAATATCGGATTGTCATGTGCGGCCGCACCGATTTTCGACCATGAAGAGGAACTCGTCGGCGTGCTCGATGCCTCCGGTGAATCCCACCTCGCGCAGCAACACACGCTGGCCCTGGTCAGCATGTCGGTGCAGATGATCGAGAACCGTGTCTTCCTGCAGCGGTTCCGCCACGAATACATCGTACGTTTCCACAACCGCCCGGAATTCGTCGGTACGCTGAGCGAGGGAGCGATTGCCCTCAGCGTTACCGGCAAGGTGCTGGCAGCCACGCGCTGCGCCCTGTTCCAGCTGGGCCTGCGGTCGCGCAGCGAGATCGTCGGCCGCGACATTGCAGAACTGTTTAATGTCACCTTTTGCGGCCTGATCGATTCCAGTGTCAGGAAAGCCTTCCATCCGGTGCCGATCTTCGAGACCCGCAGTGGTGCACGCTTTTTTGCCGTGATGTACCAGCCGGTATCTAGCACTGGTTCAGGCAGCGGGACCCGGCCGGCACTGCGCGATGGTGCGGACAGCGCTACGCTACCCCGCACCACGCAGCCTGCGCAGACCCTGCCAACGGCGCTCGACGTCTTGCACTTCGGCGACCCCTCGCTGGCTGCCAGCATCGACACCGCCAGGCGCGTGCTCGAGCGCAAGGTCACGATCTTGCTCTATGGAGAGACTGGCACCGGCAAGGAAATGTTCGCGCGCGCAACGCACCTGTCCAGCAGTCGCGCGGCGCGACCTTTCGTAGCAATCAATTGTGCCTCGATACCGGAAGCGCTGATCGAAAGCGAACTGTTCGGATACCGCTCGGGCGCGTTTACCGGCGCCAGCAAGGATGGGCAGCGCGGCAAGCTGCTACAGGCCAATGGCGGCACCCTCTTCCTCGATGAAATCGGCGACATGCCGGTCGCGCTGCAGGCAAGGCTGCTGCGCGTGCTCGAGGAGCGCGAAGTCATGCCGCTCGGCAGTGAACATCCGGTCAAGCTCGACATCCACCTGATCAGCGCCACGCACTGCAACCTGCAACGCAAGATCGATCAGGGCGAATTCCGCGAGGATCTGTATTACCGCCTGCAAGGCGTGACGATCACGCTGCCGCCGCTGCGCGACCGCGCCGACCGCCGCGCTCTCATACGCCACCTGGCGGACGAGGAAAGCGATGCAGGCAGCCCGGTCGAACTCGACGAACGCTTGCTGGCCCTGCTCGACCGGCAGCGCTGGCCAGGCAATGTGCGGCAATTACGCCACCTGCTGCGTACCATGATCGCATTGCGGGAGAGCGATTGCCTGACAGTGCACGACTTGCCTGCCGAATACCGTAGCGATCCGCCGATCATCGCCACACCGCCGTTTGGTGGCGCCCACGTGCTGCCTACGCCGGCAAACGGGCCGAAGCCCGCCCAGGCAGCGAACATCGCCGCGATACCAGACGATCCGGTCGGCCTCGTCCTCGACAACGAAGCGTCATTCACGGAAAAACTGAATCCTCTCGAAAGCGCGGAACGGGTTGCGCTGATGCAGGAACTGACGCGGCGCGACTGGAACCTGAGCAGCGTGGCGCGCGAGCTGAACATCAGCCGCAACACCCTGTACCGCAAGCTGCAGCGGCTGCACATCAAGCCGCCCGAGAAATCGCTGTTTCATTGATGCCAGCCCATGCACGCTCGCTACACCACCACCGCCATCGCCTTGCACTGGCTGATTGCACTGCTGTTGCTCGGCCAGTTCGCATTCGGCCTGCTGCTGGAAGACATCCCGCGCGGCACGCCGGCGCGCGGGATCTACGTGAACCTGCACAAGAGTAGCGGGATCCTGATCGGCCTGCTGATCCTGGTGCGCATCGGCTGGCGGGTGACGCACAGGCCGCCGCCGTTGCCGGACACGATGCCGGCCTGGCAGCGTCATGCGGCCAGGTTCAGCCACATCCTGCTGTATCTGTTGATGGTGGCACTGCCGCTGTCGGGCTATCTGGCCTCGAATTGCAGCAGGCACGGCATCAAGTTCTTCAACGTCGTGCACTGGCAGCCCTGGGGACCGGACGACAAGGCCTGGTATGCGTTCTTCAACCAGACCCATCACCTGGCTGCGCTATTGCTGGCCATCCTCGTCGGTCTGCACTTGCTCGCCGTAGCCAAGCACATGCTGGTCGACCGTGATGGGCTCTTGCTGCGCATGTGGCCGCCACGTCCCGTCCGTACCGCCCCTTCCCGTTCCGACTCACCCCTGGAGACTCGATGACAGCCCGCGCTCACCTTGTTGCCGTCCCGGCCCCGCTGGCCCTGGTCCGCGCCGTCGTCACACCCCTGCTCATGTTGCTGATCGCGCTGTTCGCTACACCGTGGGCCGCGGCACAAGTGAATACGAAGACCGGTGCGGCCCTGGCCTACGTCCCCAACGAGGGATCGGCGACGATTTCGGTCATCGACACGCTGACCGACCAGGTGATCGCCGAACTGCCCGGCGGCAGCAAGCCGCGCGGCCTGGCGGTCGGTGCCGACCGGCGCTGGCTGTACGTCAGCGACCAGCCCAACAATCGCCTGCAACTTGTCGATCTCAAGACACGTACGCTGGGCAGCACGATCGCGCTTGGCGAATCGCCCGAAGGTGTCTCGATTTCGCCCGACGGACGCTGGGTCGCCGCGGCGGTCGAAGGCAAGAACGAGATCGCCGTGACCGATACCCGTAACAATGCGCTGACCTTTTCGATCAAGGTACACGGCAAGAATCCCGAGCATGCGGTGTTCAGTCCGAACGGAAAACTGCTGTTCGTCAGCGCAGAGGAAGGCGAAGCCGTCGACATCATCGATTTCGGCGCGCGCAAGCAGGTCGCCCAGGTCGCGGTAGGCGCACGCCCGCGCGGCATCGGCTTCCTGCCCGACAGCAGCCGGGCTTATGTGGCTACCGAGAATGCGAATGAAGTGTTCGTCATCGACACCACCCGTTTTGCGATCCTCGCCCGCATCAAGGCAGGCTTGCGCGCGAATGGCATTGCCGTGCATCCGAACGGCCGCGAAGTCTATGTGTCGAACGGTGGCGATGCCAACGTCGCGGTGATCGATACCGCCAGCAACCAGGTGGTGACCACGATCCCGGTCGGCCAGCGTCCATGGAATATGGCACTGACACCCGACGGCAAGAAACTGTATGTTGCCAACGGCCGATCGAACAGCGTGTCGGTGATCGATACGGAAAATCACACCCGGCTGCGTGACGTCGCGGTCGGCAAACTGCCCTGGGGCGTGATCATCAAATAGCGAGCTTGTGCCCGGCGCTCAGGGCATGCCGACGTCGACGCTGACGGCGCGCCGCATGCCCACCGGCGTGCCCATCGCGGCTGTGCCATTCAGCAGATCGAGCACCAGTCCGGCCGGATTGCAGCCGGTCGACGCATGCAAACCGGCATAGGCCGCAGTCAGGCGTGGATTCACGTCGAGCACCATGGCGCCATGTGCGGTAAGTACAAAATCGACCCCGACGTAGCCCCACAGGGTGGGAATGGCCGCCGCCACTTGCTGGGCCAGGCGCGCCAGCGTGCCGTCGCCATCGCTCAAGCCATTCACGACGCTGCCGAGGAAGTGAAAGCGATTGTCGCGCATCGCCATGCGTTCCAGGTTGCAGGCCAATACCCGAGCGATACCGTCGCAGCAGATCAGGGACAGACTACCCAGTTTTCCGGCGACGAAGGGCTGCAGTACATAACGGTCTGCCGCGTTGGCGCGAATCCAGGCCAGCGCCGCAGCCCGGTCGCTGAACAAGCGGGTATCGAGGCAGCCCGCGCCATCATCGGGTTTGACCACCCACGGACCACTGTCGTGCGGCAAGGCCGCATGCGGGCTGTAGGTGGCGACGACAGCGACCCCACCTGCCCTCAGCACACGCGCCAGCTCGAGCTTGCTTGCCACGACCTCCACTGCGCCGGGCGCACTGCCCAGCAGGATACGCTTGCCGCGCAAAATAGCGCGCGACAGCTGCTCGAGCATGCCATCCGATTCACTGGCCAGCGGCCACACCGCATCGGCCGCCTGCAAACCGGCGGCAAACTGGGCACCGAACCGATGCGCTTCCAGCGGCAAGGACGGCAGCTGCGGCTGCGGGGGCACTTCCACTGCCGACGGCATAGCCGGCTGTCCATCGGGCGCTGCTGGAGATTGCACCCACGCCGGTCCGTTGCCCACATGAGACTCTGCCGAAGCCGCCGTTATATCGACTCCCCCCGCGTCCACCGCCGCGTCCGCCGCAACGGCTGCCAAGCCCGGGCTTGCCGTTGTCAGCACGTCGATACCGGACAAGGCGCCCAGGTCGGCCAGCAAGGCCTGGAACAGCATCTCGCCCTGGCGCCTGAGCGTTCCCGGCAGCCGCCGTGCCGGCGTGACGCCTGCTGCGATTGGGTCGAACACGAACACTTTCATGCGCGCCATCGCATGCCTCCAGCAGGTTCGAATGTCCAGGTACCCCGGCCACATCCGTCAGTGCCCCGGTTGCGTCACGCTGACAAGCGTGAGTGTCTCGTCGATTGCCGGCACGGGCTGGCCCGGCCGTGGCGCCGGCGCAGTGCTGTCCGGCGCGGCACCGGCAGCCGGTGCGCCCTTGGCCGGTGCTGTGGAAGTTCCCGCGCTGGCCGGGCCGATGGCGGCCGCTGCCTTGCCGTTACCATTGTCGAGCGAACTGCGCACTTGATATATCCCACCTGGCACCTGTTCACTGACGACAAAGACGTAGGTCTTGTGCACATAAGACTCGAAGCGCGCGTGCATCGGGTCGTTCAGGTAGGGCTGGATGCGCACTGCCTGCGCGGGCAAGGATTTGCCCTGGTAGCGGATCGACTGTGCGCTGACCTGCGCGCCCTCGGCCAGCGCCATCCGGATCCGCTTGCGGAAGTAGGCAGTCGAGCCACCCGTCAAGCGCTTCATCTCGGCGATGTCCCGTTCGAGAAAGCCGAGCAGTATGGGATTGCCATGTGCCTCTTCCAGCGCAGGAATGTCGTGCTTGTGCGCCCCCGACAGGAAATGCAGGGTGGCGCTGGTCTTGCCCTTGCTGGCGGCCAGGTCGAGCTGCACCTTGTCGCTGAATCCCGGCTCGATGTTGCTCACCTTGCGGAATTCATAGACCAGCACGGCTGGTGGCTTGATGCGCGCCAGGTGATCGGTCTCGAACAGCAAGGTTTCGGCCGACGAGACGACCTGGGCTGCAGCCTGGCCCGCCAGCAATGCGATGCACGCGGCTGCGGCCAGCGTCCACAACACGTTGCCGGACGAAGCGCCAGCCTCGCGGCCTGCGGATGAAAACGGCAGCCGGCGCAGCAGCGGTCGGGGCATGGACGATGTCATCATGGTGTTCCGGCACGCTGGGACATGCGCAACGCCTGCCCCTTCTGGTCGAGCAGCGGCACGCCATACTGCTCGAGAATGGCGTTGATCTTGCCTTGATTAGCGCTGATCAATTGATCAATACGTTGGCGGAATGCCTTGTCCGCCTGCCGCACACCCATGGCGATCTCGAAGTCGAGCTTCATCCCAGGCCGCGACGCCAGCGGCACCGCGACGATCGGTACACTGCGCTTGTTGTGCGCCACATAGCCGGCAATCGGCCCCCAGACGAAGGCCAGGTCGATCTTGCCGCTGGCCAGGTCGCGTTCGATGGTTTGTCCGGGATATTCTTCGGCATCGCCCGACTGGATCTGGTACCACTCCACCTGCGACATGAGATCGTTCTTCAGCAACCAATCGATCATCGGCGACGCACTGAATACCCCGAAGCGCAGCTTGCCACGTTGCGCAGGGTTCAATGCCAGCACACCGTCCAGGTCGCGCACGCCATCCAGGCCCTTGCCCCGGTCTTTCACATACACCAGCGCATAGCTGGAGTGATAATAAGGCTGGGTGGTGGCCGCCATCTCGAAGCCGGCCGGCACGCCGGTTACCAGGTCGCATTTGAAGCGGTCCGAATTTTCCTCTTTGGCATGCAGGGTATTGCGGATGAACCCGATCCGCTGCGGGAACCAGGTCGTTTCCAGCTTCCAGCCCAGTTCCTGGGCAAACAGGGCGGCAATCCGGTTTTCGAAGCCGGCCTGGGAGCGGCTCGAGAACGGCAGATTGTTGGGATCCTGGCAAACCCGCAGTACCTTGTCCTGTCCGGGCCCGGCCGTATCTGGCACGGCCGCAGGCTTGGCACCTGCCGGCTCGCCGGCCGCCTGCTGGGCGCCCGCAGGCGGCGCAAGCCAGCACAGCGCACCCAGCATGACACCCGCAACAGCGCGTCGAGGCCTGCCAAGCCAGGCCGGCAAGGCTTTCGCGGTGCGCACGCGCGATCTCATTTGCCCATCTCCTCCAGACGGCCGGGCTGGATCGCCCCATCCGACCGCCCCTTCAGATAGGCATACAGGTTGTCGATGTTCTCGACCACCATCTTGCTGCCATCGAAATTGGGCATGCCCTTGTCGATCCGCCCTTTGAGGACGGTTTCCTTGAACTGGTCCTTGGTCAAAACCTTGAGGCTGTTGACCAGCGACGGGCCGACCATGCCTTCCTGGGCGGCGCCATGACAGCGTTCGCATGCCAGCGCGCGCCAGGTGCGCCAGCCGCTCAGGGTATGGGCATCCACCTTGTTGCCGCCGCTGACCTGGTAGGGCGCCGCATCCGCAGCCTGGGCCACGGCCGGCGTCAAACCGGGAACGACGAGAAAAGCGGCAGCTATCGCCACGGACAACGTAGCTTTCATACATGTACTCATATAAATTCCTTGGATAAGCCGGAAGCCTCTGCAATGACCAGCGTCATGCCGGTCATTGCCAGGTTGTGCGCGGTTCAGCGATCGGGCAAGGCGAATACCGTCAGCACCCCGCCCAGTTCGGTGTACCTGGCGAGGTCCTTGTAGCCGCCGACGGCACCCAGCCCTTCGGTGCCCTTGGTCAGGCCTGCCGCCAGGCCGATGCCGGCCCAGCCGCCGATCCCCGACAGCACGCCGACGTACTGCTTGCCCTTGTATTCCCAGGTGGTGACGTTGCCGATGATGCCGGACGGGGTCTTGAACTTCCACACCTCCTTGCCGTTCAGGTCGACCGCCTTCAGGTAACCTTCCAGGGTGCCGTAGAACACCACGTCGCCGGCGGTGCTGAGCGCCCCGCTCCACACGGAAAACCGCTCTGGCTTCGACCACACCATCTTGCCGGTGCCGGCATCCCAGGCGATGAAGTTACCCATGCCGCCATGGCTGTTCGGGGCGGCATACATCGAGAGGGTCGAGCCGACATAGGGCTGGCCGGCCGTGTATTCGATCTGGAACGGCTCGTAGTCCATGCAGACGTGGTTGGTCGGCACGTAGAACAGGCCGGTCTTGGGCGAGAAGCTCGCCGGCTGCTGGTCCTTGGTGCCGAGCGCTGACGGACAGACGCCCTTGGTATTCACGTCGGGACCGTTCTTGTCTGTACTGTATTTGGCGACGACTTGCGGCCGGCCGCTCTTCATGTCGATGTGGGTGGCCCAGTTCACGACCGGATCGTATTTTTCGGCCACCAGCAGCTCGCCGCTCACGCGGTCCATCGTATAGGCAAAACCGTTGCGATCGAAGTGGACCAGCGCCTTGCGTGGTTGGCCCTTGACCTTGATGTCCGCCAGGATCATTTCGTTGATGCCGTCGTAGTCCCATTCGTCATGCGGGGTCATCTGGTAGACCCATTTCGCCATGCCGGTATCGAGGTCGCGCGCGAAGATCGTCATCGACCATTTGTTGTCGCCCGGACGCTGGCGCGGGTTCCAGGTGCTCGGGTTACCGGTGCCGTAGTACACCGTGTTCAGCTCCGGATCGTAGCTGTACCAGCCCCAGGTGGTGCCACCGCCCAGTTTCCACTGGTCGCCCTGCCAGGTCTTGAGCGACGAGTTAGCGCCGATCGGTGCCATCTTGCCGTCGGTCCAGGTCATGGTTTTATTGGGATCGACGATCAGTTCGTTGTCGGGGCCGGTGCTGTAGGCTTTCCACAGCACCTTGCCGGTATTGATGTCGTGCGCCGTGATGCGCCCGCGCACGCCGAATTCGCCGCCGCTGATGCCGGTCAGGATCTTGTCCTTGAAGACGTGCGGGGTATTGGTGGTCGTTTCGCCCAGCTTGGGATCGCCTACCTTGACCTTCCACAGTTCATTGCCTGTCTTGGCGTCCAGCGCCACCAGCGTGGTGTCGGCCTGCTGCAGGAAGATCTTGCCGTTGGCGTAGGCCAGGCCGCGGTTCACGGTGTCGCAGCACATCACGGGAATCACGGTCGGGTCCTGCTTCGGCTCGTATTTCCAGCGGATGCTCTGGTCTTCCAGGGCGATCGCAAACACCTTGTTGGGGAACGGGCTGTGCAGGTACATCGTGTCGCCGATGACCAGCGGTCCACCTTCGTGGCCGCGCAGCACGCCGGTGGAGAAGGTCCAGGCGACGGTGAGATTCTTGGCGTTCTTGCTGTTGATTTGCTTCAGTTCGCTGTAACGGTGATTGTCCATGCTGCCGGCCTGCATCGCCCAGTTCTTCGGGTCCTTGGTAAGCTTTGCGGTGTCCGAGTCGGCTGCGAATGCTGCGCCGGCGACAAGTGCCAGCCCCCCGGCCAGGCACCCGGCCAGACAGGTGAGTCGCGATTGAAATGACATGATGACGTCTCCTCGTGGTTTTTTTCGGTGGTACAGCGTGGTGGGTTCAGCTCCTCAACGTTGGGGCACGGCGCAGGCCTTGTTGGCACCGGCCTCGATCTCCTTGTACTTGCTGGCCATGTTCCTGACCGAAGCCTCGTCCCGGAACTCGCCACCGCGCTCGCCCGCCAGGCTCTGGTTGCGCAAGGCGACCGACATCGCCACGTAGTCGTCATAGCGCAGGGTCTTGGCAATGCGGTCGACGACGCATGAGCACTTGTAGAGATACTCGTATTTGCCGTCGTGCTTTTGCATGCACTCCAGCACGTACTCGACGCGTCCGCTGGTCGGAAAATCGTCGGCCGGCACTGCCGGCGCGGCCGCCGGCGCAGTCGACAAGAGGAGCAGCAGCATCGGCAGCAGGCGGGATGGCTTCATTCGGGTCTCCGGTCATTGTTATCGTCAGGGTCAATCCTTGAGTACGCCCTTCTGCCGGGCGACGTGGGTCGAGATCGCATCCATCAGCGGCGGCGACAGCACGTCGTAGGGCGGCAAGCCGAGCTCGTTCAGGCGCGCACGCACGGCGCCCATGTTCTCGGGCCGGGCACCGGATTCGATGATGGATGAGACGAAGGCGGCGAACTCCGGCGGCGCCCAGCCGGTCTGCGGCGATAGTTCCGTATGCACGAAGTCGAAGCCGTAGAAGGCGTGCTGGTCGTTCTCGATGCGGCCGTACAGGTGCACGCCGCAGACTTCGCAGGCATGGCGCTGGATGGTGGCGCTCGGATCGACCACTTTCAGCTTCTCGCCGTTGGCTGTCACCCTGACCTTGTCGCGTCCGACCACGGCCACCTGGGAAAACAGCGACCCATCCGGCTTCCAGCACTTGGTGCAGCCGCACACATGGTTGTAGGCCACCTGCGCGCCGATCTCGACCGTGACCGGATCGGTGGCGCAATGGCAGGACAAGGTCCCGCCCTCGAAGCCCGGCTGTTCCGGCGCGACGCCGTTGTCGACAGCCGGGTGGATCTTGACTGCATCACTCATGATCGTTCTCCTTGTTGGTATTGACGGTTCAATACAGGACCACGGACCGGATCGACTGCCCGGCCTTCATCAGATCGAAGCCTTCATTGATGCGTTCGAGCGGCAAGGTGTGGGTGATCAGGTCGTCGATATTGATCTTGCCGTCCATGTACCAGTCGACGATTTTGGGCGCGTCGGTACGGCCGCGCGCGCCGCCGAAGGCCGAGCCCTTCCACTGGCGCCCCGTCACCAGCTGGAATGGACGCGTGGAGATTTCCTGGCCAGCCGCGGCGACCCCGATGATGAAGGACTGGCCCCAGCCCTTGTGACAGCACTCGAGGGCCTGGCGCATGATCTGCACGTTGCCGATGCATTCGAAGGAATAGTCGGCGCCGCCGTCGGTCAGCTGCACGATGTGGTCGACCAGGTTGCCGACCTCGTTCGGATTGACGAAATCGGTCATGCCGAACTTGCGCGCGATGTCGACGCGCCCCGGATTGATGTCGACCCCGATGATCTTGTCGGCGCCGACCATCTTCGCGCCCTGGATCACGTTCAGGCCGATGCCGCCGAGGCCGAACACGACGACGTTGGCGCCCGGCTCCACCTTGGCCGAAAATACGACGGCGCCGACGCCGGTGGTGACGCCGCAGCCGATGTAGCATGCCTTGTCGAAGGGGGCATCCGGACGGATTTTCGCCAGCGCAATTTCCGGCACCACGATGTAATTGGAAAAGGTCGAGGTGCCCATGTAGTGGAACAGCGGGCGGCCGTCGAGAGAGAAGCGGCTGGTCGCGTCTGGCATCAGGCCGCGCCCCTGGGTGCCGCGGATCGCCTGGCACAGGTTGGTCTTGCGCGACAGGCAGAATTTGCATTGCCGGCATTCGGGCGTGTACAGCGGGATCACATGGTCGTCGCGCCGGACCGAGGTGACGCCGGGGCCGGTCTCGAGCACGACGCCGGCGCCTTCATGGCCCAGGATCGCGGGAAAGATTCCTTCGGGATCGGCGCCCGACAGCGTGTAGTAATCGGTGTGGCAGATGCCGGTCGCCTTGATTTCGACCAGCACCTCCCCGGCACGCGGTCCCTCCAGGTCGACCTCGGCAATCGACAGGGGCTCCCCGGCTTTCCAGGCAATGGCGGCTCGCGTTTTCATGGGTTCTCCAATATCAATGGTGAATCAGAACGTAAGGCGACAGCCGGCGCTGCAGCGCGCAGGGCCGGCATCAGCATCGATGGGAGTGAAGGAACCGCCTGGATGGCACGGCTGCGTCATACCGATCGTCCCCTGTGTTGGTCTTGTCATATAAGATCAGCAAGGGTTGTGCCAAGCGGACTGCCGGGCGATGTGCGGTCCAGCTGTTCAAAAACTGAACAGCGGTGATCCGTTAGCGGGACAGGGTGTGATGTGAGAGTGACAGTGGACAGCGCGCTACGCGCTAGCCGGCGTCCGGCTCAGTGCGGATGAAATCGACGAAGGCACGCAGCGGCGCCGGCACCAGGCGCCGCCCCGGGTAATACAGGTAGGGGCCGGAAAATTGCGGCCACCACGGTTCGAGCACGGGCTCGAGCAGGCCGCGGTCGAGGTACGGACGCAGCCAGTCTTCGAACAGGTAGACGACGCCGAGTCCGGCGACAGCCGACTCGACCGCCAGGTCGATGGCGCCGCCGACCTGGACCAGCAAGGGGCCGGGCGGATCGATGGTCAGCGTGTCGCCGGCATGCTCGAACTGCCATTCGATCATGGCGCCGCTGGCGAAGCGTCCGCGCATGCAGGCATGCCCCAGCAGCTCACGCGGGTGGTGCGGACGGCCGCGCCGCTCCAGGTAGGCGGGCGACGCGGCGGCGGCCATGCGCTGCACGCGTGGACCGATCGGCACTGCCACCATGTCCAGCTCCAGACGTTCTTCATAGCGGATGCCGGCATCGCAGCCGGCGGCGAGCACGTCGACGAAGTTTTCGTCGGCGGTCACTTCGAGGCGGATCTCGGGATAGGCGGTGAGAAAGCGCGGCACGATCGACGGCAACACCAGGCGCGCGGCGCTGACCGGCACGTTCAGGCGCAGGGTGCCGCTGGGCGTGTCGCGAAAACCATTGACGACGTCTAAGGCGCTCTCGACTTCGCTCAGGACAGGATCGAGGCGTGCGAGCAGGCTCTTGCCGGCATCGGTGGGTACGACGCTGCGCGTAGTGCGGTTCAGCAGCCGTACGCCGAGCCGGGCTTCGAGGCGGCGGACCGCATCGCTCAGACCGGACGCGCTGGTATTCGTGGCGCGCGCGGCGTCGCGGAAGCCGCCGGCGCGGGCAACGGCAACAAAAGCTGACAGATCGCCGAGATCGATTTTCATTGTTCGTTTTTTCGTACAACCCATCCGGACTATAGCGGATTGTCCTGGGTGATGTCTCGACTTATCGTGGAGACACTACTTAAACAAAAGGAGAATCACATGTCCAGTATTGACCAGGCCGGTACTTATCTACTCGGCGACCGTAGCGTCCGGCGTCTCGGCTACGGCGCCATGCAACTGGCCGGACCCGGCGTCTTCGGCCCGCCCAAGGATCCGGCCGCGGCGCTTGCCGTGTTGCGTGAGGCGCTGGCCCTGGGTGTCGATCACATCGACACTTCGGATTTCTATGGACCTCACGTTACCAATCAATTGATCCGAGAAGCGCTGCATCCCTATCCAGACGCGCTGACGATCGTGACCAAGATCGGCGCCCGCCGCGATGCACAGGCCAACTGGCTGCTGGCGGACACGGCCCAGGAACTGGAACAGGCCGTCCACGACAACCTGCGCAATCTCGGTGTCGATGTGCTGGACGTGGTCAATTTCCGCAGCATGATCGACGTGCATGGACCGGCCGAGGGTTCGCTCGAGGCGCCGCTCACGGCGCTGGCCGAGCTGAAGCAACGTGGGCTGATCCGCCATGTCGGGATCAGCAACGTGACAATGACGCAGGTCGAGCAAGCACGGCGCATCCTGCCGGTCGCCTGCGTACAGAACATGTATAACCTGGCGCATCGCGGTGACGATGCAATGATCGATGCGTTGGCGCGCGACGGGATCGCTTATGTGCCGTTCTTCCCGCTCGGAGGCTTTTCGCCGCTGCAGTCGGATGCCTTGTCGCAAGTGGCGGAGGAATGCGGGGCGACGCCGATGCAGGTGGCGATCGCCTGGCTGCTGCAACGCTCGCCGAATATCCTGGTGATTCCGGGCACGTCGTCGGTGGCGCATTTGCGCGAGAACCTGGAGGCGGCCGATCTTCGATTGAGCGAAGACGCTTTGACGGCGCTGGACAATATCGGGCAGGTATAAAGTCGGGAAGGTATAAAGCAAAAAACCCCACTCGGCTTGCCAAGTGGGGTTTTGCATTACTACTTTACTACTGCTATTAATTAGCCTGACGATAACCTACTTTCACACTGGTTGCAGCACTATCATCGGCGCAAAGTCGTTTCACGGTCCTGTTCGGGATGGGAAGGGGTGGTACCGACTTGCTATGGTCATCAGGCATAAACTGTACGAGTGCGCTTCGCTGTGCTGGGCGCCACTCTGAATCCGGAAGAAGTATTTAGTTTTTGAATCTGGGTATCAACAAACAGCTGTCAATCTCAACCTTGTACTGCCAAGGTTATAGGGACAAGCCGTACGGGCAATTAGTACTGGTTAGCTTAATGCATTACTGCACTTCCACACCCAGCCTATCAACGTCCTGGTCTCGAACGACCCTTCAAGGAGCTCAAGGCTC
>NZ_JAXSQX010000017.1:0-15888 GCF_034659755.1 Massilia phyllosphaerae | reverse complement strand
GGTGCTACTCTAGAAAGGAGGTGATCCAGCCGCACCTTCCGATACGGCTACCTTGTTACGACTTCACCCCAGTCACGAATCCTACCGTGGTAAGCGCCCTCCTTGCGGTTAAGCTACCTACTTCTGGTAAAACCCGCTCCCATGGTGTGACGGGCGGTGTGTACAAGACCCGGGAACGTATTCACCGCGGCATGCTGATCCGCGATTACTAGCGATTCCAACTTCACGCAGTCGAGTTGCAGACTGCGATCCGGACTACGATACACTTTCTGGGATTAGCTCCCCCTCGCGGGTTGGCGGCCCTCTGTATGTACCATTGTATGACGTGTGAAGCCCTACCCATAAGGGCCATGAGGACTTGACGTCATCCCCACCTTCCTCCGGTTTGTCACCGGCAGTCTCATTAGAGTGCCCTTTCGTAGCAACTAATGACAAGGGTTGCGCTCGTTGCGGGACTTAACCCAACATCTCACGACACGAGCTGACGACAGCCATGCAGCACCTGTGTTCAGGTTCTCTTTCGAGCACTCCTCAATCTCTCGAGGATTCCTGACATGTCAAGGGTAGGTAAGGTTTTTCGCGTTGCATCGAATTAATCCACATCATCCACCGCTTGTGCGGGTCCCCGTCAATTCCTTTGAGTTTTAATCTTGCGACCGTACTCCCCAGGCGGTCTACTTCACGCGTTAGCTGCGTTACCAAGTCAATTAAGACCCGACAACTAGTAGACATCGTTTAGGGCGTGGACTACCAGGGTATCTAATCCTGTTTGCTCCCCACGCTTTCGTGCATGAGCGTCAATCTTGACCCAGGGGGCTGCCTTCGCCATCGGTGTTCCTCCACATCTCTACGCATTTCACTGCTACACGTGGAATTCTACCCCCCTCTGCCAGATTCAAGCCTTGCAGTCTCCATCGCAATTCCCAGGTTGAGCCCGGGGCTTTCACGACAGACTTACAAAACCGCCTGCGCACGCTTTACGCCCAGTAATTCCGATTAACGCTTGCACCCTACGTATTACCGCGGCTGCTGGCACGTAGTTAGCCGGTGCTTATTCTTCAGGTACCGTCATTAGCCGAGGATATTAGCCTCAACCGTTTCTTCCCTGACAAAAGAGCTTTACAACCCGAAGGCCTTCTTCACTCACGCGGCATTGCTGGATCAGGCTTGCGCCCATTGTCCAAAATTCCCCACTGCTGCCTCCCGTAGGAGTCTGGACCGTGTCTCAGTTCCAGTGTGGCTGGTCGTCCTCTCAGACCAGCTACTGATCGTCGCCTTGGTGAGCCTTTACCTCACCAACTAGCTAATCAGATATCGGCCGCTCCAGGAGCATGAGGTCTTGCGATCCCCCACTTTCATCCATAGATCGTATGCGGTATTAGCGTAACTTTCGCTACGTTATCCCCCACTCTTGGGTACGTTCCGATATATTACTCACCCGTTCGCCACTCGCCGCCAGGTTGCCCCGCGCTGCCGTTCGACTTGCATGTGTAAAGCATGCCGCCAGCGTTCAATCTGAGCCAGGATCAAACTCTTCAGTTTAATCTCTGTTTGTTGGCATTGCTGCCATCGGTATTGCTACCGAGTCGCTCACTCAAGATACTGACCGTCATCCCATTGCTGGGACAACGCTTAATACTTTTGTGAACATTTGATAATTTAAGTAATCAACAGCGCTTACGCAGCTGTTGGCACCTTCATCAAACGCCCACACTTATCGACTGTTAATTTTTAAAGAACTTTATTCGGTACTGCGTCTTGCTACTTAGCGACAAATCGTTGTGTTCGTCAGCAGCAGAGAAGTGAGATTATGCAGTGTTTCGCTTAACTCGTCAACTCCATCTTTTTCTTCAACGCTTTCGGACTTGCCGAAAATTCAAACACAACTACTTGATTTCGTTGCCGTTTTACTGCGCTGCAGAAGCAGGACGCGAACTATAGCAAAGCCTTGCGGTGTTCGCAAGGCCAAGCGCCATGCTATCGTTGTCCGGTTCATTAACTCTACAACATACCTGCATGAGCGCCTTTCATATCGTTCCCACCGCGAGTCCTCCCCTCGCCGCCCAGCTCGACGCTGCTATCGACAATAAGACCAAACCGCTCGGCAGCCTGGGAACGCTGGAGCGCCTCGCCAAACAGATGGGACTGATCCAGGAAAGCGTGGCTGTGTCGGTCGAGCGGCCGGCGATCCTGGTCTTCGCCGGCGACCACGGCGTGGTGGCGGAAGGCGTGTCCGCCTATCCGCAGGACGTCACTTGGCAAATGGTCGAGAACTTCCTGTCCCAAGGGGCCGCCATCAACGTGTTCGCACGCCAGAACGATTGCGCCTTGCACATCGTCGATGCCGGCGTGGCCCACGAATTCGGTCCGCGCCCTGGCCTGATCGACCGCAAGATCGCCGCCGGCACCCGCAACTTTGCCCAGGCGCCGGCCATGAGCGACGCCCAATGCGCCAGCGCGATCGGCGCCGGCGCAGCGCTGGTGGCCGAGCTGGCGGGCAACGTGATCGGCTTCGGCGAGATGGGTATCGGCAATACGACCGCCGCCGCGGCTTTGATGCACAAGCTGACCGGCATCCCGGTCGCGGCCTGCGTCGGCGCCGGCACCGGGCTGTCGCACGAGGGCGTGCGGCACAAGCAGCGCGTGATCGAAGCCGCGGCCGCGCTGCACGCCACCGCCATCGATCCGCTCGACGTGCTGGCCGCTTTCGGCGGCTTCGAGATCGCGATGATGACCGGCGCCATGCTGCAGGCGGCGCAGCAACGCAAGGTGCTGCTCATCGACGGCTTCATCGTGACTAGTGCCCTGCTGGTGGCGGCGCGCATCGAACCGGCGATCCTCGATTACTGCGTGTTCGCCCACTGCTCGGACGAAGCCGGCCACCGCCGCATGCTCGATGCACTGGAGGCGAAGCCGCTGCTGCAGCTCGGCCTGCGCCTGGGTGAAGGCACCGGCGCCGCCCTCGTCCTGCCGCTGCTGCACGCGGCCGCCAACTTCCTCGACCAGATGGCGACCTTTGCCTCGGCCAGCGTCAGCGAGCAAACCGGCAAGAACGCTGACGACTAAAACCATGCAGCAGATCCGCCTCTTCTTCATCGCGCTGCAATTCTTTACCCGCCTGCCGATCCCGGCCTGGGTCGGCTTCGAGGCCAGCTGGCTGCAGCACGCGTCGCGCTACTTCCCGCTGGTCGGCTGCGTGGTGGCGGCCATCGCCGCCGCCGTCTACTGGGCGGCGGCACTGGTGCTGCCGGCGCCGGTGGCGGCGGTGCTGTCCACCGCCGCCTCGATCTACGCCACCGGCGCCTTCCATGAAGACGGCTTCGCCGATACCTGCGATGGCCTCGGCGGCGGAATGACGCGGGAACGGGTGCTCGAGATCATGAAGGATTCGCGGGTCGGCGCCTACGGTGCGATCGGCATCGTCTGCATGCTGGCCGCCAAGCTCTCGAGCCTGGCGATGCTGCCGCCGCAAGCGGCGATCGCGGCCCTGTTCCTGGCCCACCCGCTGTCGCGCCTGGCGGCGACCTCGCTGATCTGGAAACTCGAGTACGTGCGCGGCGAGGGCAAGGCCAAGCCGCTGGCACAGCAGATGACGGGCGCGGAATTCGCGATCGCCGCGGCGACGGCCCTGCTGCCCGCCGCCGTGCTGCTCGCCGCCGGCCTCACCTCCCCTGCGGCAGTGAGCGGTGCCGTACTGGCCGCGCTGGCCGCAGCGCTGTGGCTGGGCCGCAAATTCGTGCGCCGCCTCGGCGGCTACACCGGCGACTGCCTCGGCGCCGTGCAGCAGGTGGCGGAAGCCCTCATCTATATGACGGTGCTGGCCACGCTCGGCCACGGTGCCTGAGGCGCCGCATGAAGCTGCACCTGGTGCGCCACCCTCAACCCGACGTCGCGCCCGGCCTCTGCTACGGCGCGACCGACGTCCCGGTCGCCGCGGCCGAACTGGCGCGCGTGCAGGCGACGCTGGAAGCGCAAGGCTTGCCCGGTCGCCTGCCGGTGTACGCCAGCCCGCTGCAGCGCTGCGCCCTGCTGGCCCGGCGCCTGCAACCGGCCAGCCTGCACATCGATGCGCGCCTGGCCGAGATGGATTTCGGCCGCTGGGAGATGCGTCCCTGGTCCGGCATCGCGCGCGGCGAAGTCGACGCCTGGGCCGATGACCTGCTCCACCATCGGCCCGGTGGCGCCGAGAACGTGCTCGACGTCGCACGCCGCGTGGCCGGCTTCGTCGACACCGTGCGGACCGGCGCCAGTGCCGACGGGGGCGCGGAAGCACTGGTGATCTGCCATGCCGGCACCATCCGCCTGCTGCTGGCGATGCAGTCCGGCCTGCCCCTGGAACAGGCCGCGCTGCAGGCCGCCGCCACGCCGCACCGCATCGGCTATGGCGAAATTCTGGTGCTGGAGTTCTGACAAGGCGCCGGCGCGACCGTATAATGACGCCGTTTTGGTGCTCGCGCCTGTGCTCACAGGTGCAGTTAAACGGGAAACACGAAGCTCGCGAAGAGTTGAACGTGTGCTGCCCCCGCAACGGTAAGCAAGTGCCGCGTCATGGATGCGGCAACCGTCCTCACACACCACTGTGCGTACGCATGGGAAGGTCGGACGGCCATACTTGCCAGCCCGGATACCGGCCAAAAGGTGGAAGCGCGCCGGCATGCCGTGGCGCTTCTGTTCAATCTGGCCGGCGGGGACGCCGGCTGGTTGTCAAACCAAGAACGACCATCATGCACCACCGAGTTCCACGGCAAGCCGCCGCATTGGCCCTTGCCCTTTCTGCCTCCACCGCCTTCGCTGCGCCCGATTCTGCGCCGGAGACCGTCGTCGTCACCGCCACCCGCACGCCCGAGCGTGCCGACCAGGTCATCGCCGACACCACCGTCATCGGTCGCGACGAGATCGCGCGAGCCGGCGCCGGCTCGGTTGCCGACGTCCTGGCGCGCCAGCGCGGCATCGAGATCGTCCGCAACGGCGGCCCGGGCGCCAGCACCAGCGTGTTCCTGCGCGGCGCCAACAGCAACCAGGTCGTGGTCCTGATCGACGGCGTGCGCATCGGCTCCTCGACCAGCGGCGCGGCCAGCTGGAATGCGATTCCGCTGTCGGCCATCGATCACATCGAAGTCGTCTACGGTCCCCTGAGCACCCTGTACGGCGCGGATGCGATCGGCGGCGTGGTCCAGATCTTCACCCGTAAAAGCGCCGGCGCGCCGCAACTGGACGCCAGCCTCGGCGGCGGCAGCTACGGCACCCGCCAGTACGACGCCGCCATCCATGGTGCGAGCGGCATCGTCAGCTACGCATTCGGCACTGCCCACGAGGAAGCGGACGGCTTCTCCGCGACCCGCCCCGGCGCATTCGGCTACAACCCGGACGACGACGGCTACAGCCGCAACAGCGCCAACGGCCGCATCGCGGTGCGGCTGGCCGAAGGTATCGACGCCGGCGTCCAGTTCCTGAAGAGCCGCCTGCGCGCCCAGTACGACAATGGTGCAGCCGCCTTTGACGCCCGCAACTTCCAGGACATCGACAGCTACGCCGCCTTCCTCGACGGCCGCATCCAGCCCAACTGGCGCAGCAGCCTGCAGTGGGCGCGCTCCAGCGACAGGCTGGGCAACTTCGGCGGCGCCGCGCCCGCGGACGCCAGCCAGATCAACACGCGCCAGGATGAAATCACCTGGCACAATACGTTCGCCATCGGTGCCGACACCCTGCAGCTGCTGGCGGCCCACCGCAAGGAATCCGTGCTGTCCACCTCCGGCGCCGCTACCCCGACCAGTCCCCCGAGTCCGTTGAACGGCAGCCGCGTCACCAACTCGGTGGCCGCTTCCTACGACCTGCGCCGCGGCAGCCACCTGGTCGACCTCAGCGCGCGCAACGACCACTCGGTGTACGGCGCGAAGACCACCGGCGCGGCCGGCTATGCCTACGAATTCAGCCGCCAGCTGCGCGCCAGCGCCAGCGTCGGCACCAGCTTCCGCGCCCCGACCTTCAACGAACTGTATTACCCCGGCTACGGCCTGCCCAGCAACAAGCCGGAACAGGGCCGCAATGCCGAAGCTGCGCTGCGCTACCAGGTATCGGGCGGCGAACTGCAGGCCGGTTACTACCGCAACCGCCTGACCGACATGATCGTCACGGTCAACCCCTGCCCAAGCCGGACCGGCAGCTGCGCCTACAACGTCAACCACGCGCTGCTCGAAGGCTGGACGCTGTCGGCCACCAGCCGGATCAAGGGTATCGACCTGCGCGCCAGTGCCGACTTCCAGGATCCGCGCGACGAGACCACCGGCAAGCAGCTGGCCCGGCGCGCACGCCGTCACGTCAACCTCAGCGCCAGCCACACGACCGGCCGGCTGGAGAGCGGCATCGAACTGCAGGCCTCCGGCCAGCGCTTCGATGACGCCGCCAACAGGAACCGCCTCGGCGGCTATGGCCTGCTGAACCTGACCACCAGCTGGCGTTTCAATCCCGACTGGTCGCTGCTGGTCCGCCTCGACAACGCGGCCGACAAGCGCTACGAACTGGCGCGCAACTACGGCACCGCCGGACGCAGCTGGTTCGCGGCGCTACGCTACGGCGTCCGCTAATCCATTACCAACCGCACCGCATGCATCCAGCCCAAGCCCGTCCTCCGCGTCCATTGCCCCAGCGCGCCCTCCTGATCGTCGGCGCGCTGCTGCTCGCGGCCGTCGCCAGCCTGCTGGTGGCCGGCATGACGGGCTCGATCGCCATCGCACCGGACGAGCTGCCGGCTGCGCTGGTCCAGGTGCTGCATGGCCGGAGCGACTCGATGGCGGCGACGCTGCTGGAGCTGCGCGCCGGCCGCGCCCTCACCGCCTTCGTCACCGGCGGCGCGCTGGCCCTGGCCGGCGTCATGATGCAGGCGCTGCTGCGCAACCCGCTGGCCGATCCATATATATTAGGGATCTCGGCCGGCGCCTCGGTCGGCGCCCTGCTGGCGCTGCTGCTGATGTGCGCGGCGGCCACGGTCGACGCGGCGGCTTTGGCCGGCGCCGTCGGCGTGGCGATGCTTTTGTACCTGTTCGCGCGGCGCGACATGCGCAGCGGCGCCGCTATCGAGGGAGGCACCTCGATGCTGCTGCTGACCGGCGTGATCCTGTCGTCGAGCTGCATGGCGCTGGTCACGCTGATGCTGTCGATCGCGCCCGAGGGACGGCTGCGCAGCATGGTGTTCTGGATGATCGGCGACCTGGCCGGCGCGCCGGTGCGGGCACTGCCCTGGATCGTGCTCGGCGGCGCCCTGCTGTATGCGCTGCGCAGTGCGCGCGCGATGAACGTGGTCGCCCTCCATGCCGACAACGCCGGCACCCTCGGCATCCGCGTCGGCACGCTGCGCAAGGGCCTGTTCTTCGTGTCCGGCCTGCTGACCGCCAGCGCGGTGACCAGCGCCGGCTCGATCGGCTTCATCGGCCTGATCATCCCGCACGCCTGCCGCTTCGCCTTCGGCCCCGACCACCGCGTGCTGATCCCGGCCGCGGTGCTGGGCGGCGGCAGCTTCCTGGTTCTGTGCGACACGCTGGCACGCACCGTGGTCGCGCCGACCCAGCTGCCGGTGGGTGCGATCACGGCCCTGATCGGGGCGCCGGTCTTTCTCTATCAACTGCACCAGTTGCGTAAATGAGGCGCAAATGACGATCGCGACCCGACAACTCGCACTGCGCGCCGGCGGCCGCACCCTGGTGCAGGATCTGGACTGGCAGGTAGGGCAAGGGGAATGCTGGAGCATCATCGGCCGCAACGGCGCCGGCAAGAGCACGCTGCTGCGCACGCTGGCCGGCCTGCGCACGCCCGAAGCCGGCGCGGTCCAGATCGACGGCACCCCGGTCGCGGCCTGGAAGCTGGAAGACCTGGCGCGCCGGCGCGCCTACCTGGCCCAGTCGCGCCACGACGCCTTTGCTTACAGCGTGATCGAGACCGTGCTGTCGGCGCGCCATCCCTACCACGCCAACCGCTACTGGGAAGGCAGCGACGACCACGCGGCCGCCATGCGGGCGCTGGCGGCGATGGAAGTCGACGGCCTGGCGGCGCGCGACGTGCGCACCCTGTCCGGCGGCGAGCGCCAGCGCGTGGCGATCGCCGCCCTGCTGGCCCAGGACACGGCGCTGCTGCTGCTCGACGAACCGGCCAATGCGCTCGACCTGGCGCACCAGGTGCAGGTGATGGGCCTGCTGGCACGCCTGTGCCGGCAGCAGCACAAGACCGTCGTCATGATCGGCCACGACCTGACGCTGGCGCACGGCATCTCGAGCCACGCCCTGCTCCTGAAAGGCGACGGCAGCTGGTACGCCGGCCCGATCGCCGACGCCATGCAGGCCGCGCGCCTGAGCGACACCCTCGGCCACCCGATCGAGACCATCGAACACGGCGGCCGCCGCATCTTCATTCCCCGGGAGACCAACCATGACTGAGCCGACCGACGACACCAATCCGGACACGAGTTTGGATATTAATGAGCGCCACCGCCTGCGCATGGCACGCAAGAAGGCGGTCATCGACGCCAAGATCGCCTCCGCCGACAAGCAGGTCGGCATCATCATCGTCAATACCGGCAACGGCAAGGGCAAGAGCTCGAGCGCCTTCGGCATGGCCGCGCGCGCGCTCGGCCACGGCATGAAGGTCGGCGTGGTCCAGTTCATCAAGGGCGCGATGGCGACCGGCGAAGAGCAGTTCCTGCGCCGCTTTCCCGACGAAGTCAGCTTCCATGCGATGGGCGAAGGCTATACCTGGGAAACCCAGAACCGCGAGCGCGACATCGTCAAGGCGCAGGCAGCCTGGGAGATGGCACGTTCTTTCCTGCGCGACCCCGCCTATGGCCTGGTGGTGCTGGACGAACTGAACATCGCACTCAAGTACCGCTACCTCGACGTGCACGCCGTGATCGCCGACCTGCTCGACCGTCCCGTGATGCAGCACGTGGTGGTGACCGGCCGCGCCGCGCCGCAGGAACTGATCGACGTCGCCGACACCGTCACCGAGATGAACGTGGTCAAGCACGCCTTCAAGGCCGGCATCGCGGCCCAGGCCGGGACGGAGTGGTGATGGGTACCCAAGGCGCGCGCGTTGTCATGGTGGCTGCCATCGCCTCCGGCCAGGGCAAGACCACGATCACCGCCGCCCTGGCGCGCCGCTTCCGGCGCAGCGGGCAGACGGTGCGGGTGCTGAAATGCGGCCCCGACTTCATTGACCCGATGCTGCTCGAACGCGCCAGCGGCGCGCCGGTGCACTCGCTCGACCTGTGGATGGTGGGACCGGAACTGTGCCGCCGGCGCCTGGCTTGCGCCGCGCGCGAGGCCGACGTGGTGCTGATCGAGGGCGTGATGGGCCTGTACGACGGCAAGCCATCCGCGGCCGACCTGGCGCGCGAATTCGGTATCCCGGTGCTGGCCGTGATCGACGCCGGCGCCATGGCGCAGACCGCGGGTGCGGTGGTGCTGGGCCTGCGCGACTACGGGCCCGTGCAGCTGGCCGGCGTGGTCGCCAACCGCGTCGGCAGCGAAGGCCACGCGCGCATGGTGGCGGAGTCGCTACGCGACATCCCTTTATTGGGCACCCTGCCCAAGCAGGCGCGCCGCCTGCCCGAACGCCACCTCGGCCTGGTGCTGCCGGACGAAGTCGGCGACATCGATGCCGTGCTGGATGCGCTGGCCGACGAACTGAAGTTCGACGACGCGGCCTGGGACGCCATGCCGCCGCACTCCTTCGACGACAGCGCCCTGCCGTCGGCGCCGATTTCTCCGCTGCTGGCCGGGAAGACGGTGGCGATCGCGCGCGACGCCGCCTTCTGTTTCCTGTATCCGGCCAACCTCGACACGCTGCGCGCGCTCGGGGCGCAGCTGGCCTACTTCTCGCCGCTGGCGGACCAGCCGGTGCCGGACGGCGCCGATGCGGTCTACCTGCCCGGCGGCTATCCCGAACTGCACGCTGAAACGCTGGCGCAGGCGCAGCACTGGCAAGCATCGATCCGCGCCGCGCACGCCGCCGGCCGCCCGATCCTGGCCGAGTGCGGCGGCATGATGGCGGTGGCGGAATCGATCACCGACAAGGACGGCCACGCCTGGCCGATGGCCGGCTTGTTGCCGGGACAGGTGAAAATGCAGGGCCGCCTGGCCGGGCTGGGTGCGCAAGGCATGCCGACCGCCGCCGGCGTGCTGCGCGGCCATACCTTTCATTACTCTCGCCTGGAGACCGGCACCGCAGCGGCCGCGCACGCGGTCAAGCATCCATCCGGCGCCGAGGGCGAAGCGCTGTACCGCAGCGGTTCGCTGACCGCATCGTATTTCCACGCTTTCTTCGCCTCCAATCCGGAAGCCGCGGCGGGCCTGCTGCTGGGAGCACAAGCATGAGCCGTACCTTCGTCTTCGGCGGGGCCCGTTCGGGCAAGAGCGCGCTGGCCGAGCGTCTGGCGCAGGCATCCGGCAAGGAAGTCATCTATTTGGCCACCTCGCATGCCGGCGACGACGAGATGGCCGCGCGCATCGTCCGCCACCAGGAACGCCGCCCGCCGCACTGGCGCACCGTCGAGGAGGCGACCGCGCTGGCCGCCACCCTGCGCCGCCTGTGCACGCCGGAGCGCATCGTGCTGGTCGACTGCCTGACCCTGTGGCTGAGCAACCTGATGTTTTCCGCGCACATGGACTATCCGGAAGTCGGACCGATCGACCTGACGCCGCTGTTCACCACCGAGCGCGCGGAGCTGCTGGACTTCCTGGACGAGCCGGCGGCGGGTGAAGTCATCTTCGTGTCGAACGAGGTCGGCATGGGGATCGTGCCCTACGGCGCGGTCTCGCGTGCCTATGCCGACGAAGCGGGCCGCCTGAACCAGGACGTGGCGGCGCGCTGCGAGCGCGTGCTGTTCGTCGCGGCCGGCCTGCCGCTGGCATTGAAAGGGCCGTCGTGCTGAGCGGACTGCCTCCCTTGAGCCTGGCCCTGCTGCTGGTGGTCGGCGTCGCGCTCGATTTGCTGCTGGGCGAGACGCCGCGCTGGCATCCGCTGGTCGGCTTCGGCAACCTGGCCAGTGCGCTGGAGCGGCGGCTGAACAAACGCGTGGGGTGGCGCATCGGGCGCGGCGCCCTGGCCTGGGCGCTGGCGGTGCTGCCGCTGACGCTGGTCGCAGCCGCCCTGTGCCGCCTGCCCGGGCCGGCGGGGCTGGCCGTGCACGCGGCGTTGCTGTACCTGTGCCTTGGCCTGCGCAGCCTGCGCGACCACACGCTGCCGATCGGCGCGGCACTCGCGGCCGGCGACCTCGATCGCGCGCGCTGGCTGACCTCGCACATCGTCAGCCGCGACACCAAGCAGGCCAGCGAAGCGGAGCTGGCCAAGGCCGGCGCCGAATCGCTGCTCGAAAACGGCAACGATGCCGTGTTCGGGACCCTGTTCTGGTTCCTGGTGGCCGGCGGCGCCGGCGCGGTCCTGTTCCGGCTGGCGAATACCCTGGACGCGATGTGGGGCTATCGCAACGAACGCTACAACCTGTTCGGGCGCGTCGCGGCGCGCATCGACGACGTCCTGAACTACGTGCCGGCGCGCCTGACCGCGCTGTCCTATATCCTGCTGGCGTCGAGATCCGGCCGGCTGCGGGGCCAACTGCGCGCCTGGCGCTGCTGGCGTACCCAGGCGCCGCAATGGAGCAGCCCGAACGCCGGCCCGGTGATGGCCAGCGGCGCTGGCGCGCTCGGCGTCACGCTCGGGGGCGCCGCGGTCTACGACGGCGAAGTCGAACTGCGGCCGGTGCTGGGCAGCGGTCCGGCCGCCGGCGCGGCCGACATCGAACGTGCCTGGCACCTGGTATGGCGCACCACGCTGCTGTGGCTCGCCATCGCCCTGCCGGGCGCGCTGCTGGCCGGAGGCCTGCATGCTTGAACACGGCGGCAAGCTGCGCGAGGCGATGCAGCGCTACGGCGGCAGCGACTGGATCGACCTCTCCACCGGCATCAATCCGGTCGGCTACCCGGCCCCGGCGCCCAGCCCGGATGCGTGGCAGCGCCTGCCCGAGCCCGACCCGGCACTGGTGCGCGCCGCCTGCGCCTATTACGATGCACCCGGTCTGCTGCCGGTAGCGGGCACCCAGGCCGCGATCCAGGCCCTGCCGCGCCTGCGCGCACCGGCGCGCGTGAGCGTGTCGGCGCCCTCGTATGCGGAACACGCCCACCACTGGTCGCGCCACGGCCACCTGCTGCGCCAGGTGCCCTACACCGCACTGGATGCGGCGGTACGCGACAGCGACGTGGTGGTGATCGTCAATCCGAACAACCCTACCGGCGCGACGGTCGCGCCCGACCAGCTGCTGGCCTGGCATGCGCAGCTGGCCGCGCGCGGCGGCTGGCTGGTGGTCGACGAGGCCTTCGGCGACACGGCGCCTGCGCTGAGCATTGCCGCGCATGCGGACCGGCCGGGATTGATCGTGCTGCGCTCGGTCGGCAAGTTCTTCGGCCTGGCCGGCTTGCGGCTCGGTTTCGTCGCCGCTGCGCCCGCCCTGCTGGCGCAGCTGGAAGACCTGCTGGGACCATGGGCAGTCAGCGGGCCCGCCCAGGAAGTCGCGCTGGCGGCGCTGCGCGACCGCGGCTGGCAACAGGCCACGCAAGCGCGGCTGGCACGCGACGGCACGCGCATGCGCGCGCTGCTGCCCGGCGCATCCGGCACGCCGCTGTTTCACTGGTGGGCGCAAGCACAGCCCGAAGCGTTCCACGAACATATGGCGCGACGCGCGATCTGGGTCCGCCTGTTCCGCGATGCCGCATGCGGCATCCGGATCGGCCTGCCTGCCACGGAAGCGCACTGGCGGCGCCTCGAACATGCATTGAGAGATTGGAATCAGCGATGAAAAACTGGATAGTCATGACCGCGCTGGCGGCCGGCGTTTCCGCCCACGCAGCCGTCACCGTCAAGGACGACGACGGCAATACGGTCACCGTGCAGAAGCCGGCGCAGCGCGTGATCTCGCTGGCGCCGCACGTGACCGAGCTGCTGTTCGCGGCCGGCGGCGGCAGCCACGTGGTCGGCGTGGTCGCCTACAGCGATTTTCCGGAAGCGGCGAAACAGGTGCCGCAAGTCGGTTCCAACCGCGAACTCGACCTCGAACGCATCATCGCGCTGAAACCGGACCTGTTCGTGGTCTGGCGCCACGGCAGTTCCGAGCGCCAGATCGAGATGGTGCGCAAGCTCGGCGTGCCGGTCTATCACAGCGAGCCGCACAAGCTCGAGGACATCCCGGCCAGCCTGCTCAAGCTCGGGCAATTGATGGGTACCGAGGCGGTGGCGCGTCCGGCCGCCGCGGACCTGAGCCGCCAGCTGGCCAGCCTGCGCACAAAATATGCGAACCGCGCGCCGGTGCGCAGTTTTTACCAGGTGTGGGACAAACCCTTGTACACGCTGAACGGCGCGCATATCGTCAGCGACGCGCTACGCCTGTGCGGCGGCGAGAACGTCTTCGCCAGACTGCCGGTCACGGCGCCGGTGGTCAGCGTCGAGGGCGTCCTGCAGGAGAATCCGGAAGCGATCTTCGCCACGGCGGAAAAGAACTACGGCGGCGTCAGCATGTGGAAACCCTACGCCAGCCTCACGGCGGTGCGCAACGACAACCTGTTCACGATCGACGGCAACCTGCTGAACCGCTCCGGTCCGCGCATGATCGCCGGTGCGGCGATGCTGTGCGAGAAGTTGGAACTGGCGCGCACGCATCGGCCTAAATAAGTCCGCGCGATGAGCACCTTCCCCTATTCGACCCTGATGGTGCAGGGCACCACCTCGGATGCCGGCAAGAGCACCGTGGTGGCGGCGCTGTGCCGCCTGCTGCGCCGCCGAGGCGTCCGCGTGGCACCGTTCAAGCCGCAGAACATGGCGCTCAATAGCGCGGTGACGAGCGACGGCGGCGAGATCGGGCGTGCCCAGGCGCTGCAGGCGATCGCCGCCGGCATCGCGCCGCACACCGACCTCAATCCGGTGCTGCTCAAGCCGTCCAGCGACACCGGTGCCCAGGTCATCATCCATGGCCGCGTACGCGCCGACATGAACGCGCGCGACTATCACCAATATAAAAGCGTGGCCATGGGGGCCGTGCTCGAATCGCATGCGCGCCTGCTGGCACAGTACGACACGGTGATCGTCGAGGGTGCCGGCAGCCCGGCCGAGATCAACCTGCGCGACCGCGACATCGCCAACATGGGCTTCGCCGAGCGCGTGGACTGCCCGGTGGTGCTGGTGGCCGACATCGACCGCGGCGGCGTGTTCGCCCACATCGTCGGCACGCTGGCCTGCCTATCGCCGAGCGAACGCGATCGCATCATCGGCTTTGTCATCAACCGCTTCCGCGGCGACGTCAAATTGCTGGAACCCGGACTCGATTGGCTGGAACGCCAGACGGGCAAGCCGGTGCTGGCGGTGCTGCCCTATCTGCACGGCCTGTACCTGGACGCCGAGGATGCGGTGCAGGCGGTGACGCCGCGCGCCGGCGGTTTCCGTGTGGTCGTGCCGAGTTACCCGCGCATGAGCAATCACACCGACTTCGATCCGCTGCGCGCGCATCCCGACGTCGACCTGCGCTTCGTGCGCGCGGGCGAGACGCTGCCAGGGGCCGACCTGATCGTCCTCCCCGGCAGCAAGAACACGCGCGGCGACCTGGCCTGGCTGATGCAGCAAGGCTGGCAAGAACAGATCCGCCGCCATCTGCGTTACGGCGGCAAGGTGATCGGCGTGTGCGGCGGCTTCCAGATGCTGGGGCGCCATGTTGACGATCCGCACGGGGTCGAGGCGGCTGCCGGACGCTCGGCGGGACTCGGTTTGCTGGACTTGCAGACGACGCTGACACGCGACAAGCGGCTGGCGCAGGTCAGCGGCAACTGTGTGTTCGCTGCCGCTGCGATTGGTGCGACGGTGCGCGGCTACGAGATCCACATGGGCGTGTCCGAGGGCGCGGCGCTGGCCCGATCGGCATTCGAGATCGACGGCCGCGGCGAGGGCGCATGTTCGGACGATGGACAGATCATCGGTACCTATCTGCATGGCTTGTTCGACGACGCGCCGGCTTGTGCTGCCCTGCTGCGCTGGGCCAAATTGCATAGCGACGCCGCCGTCGACAGTGCAGCGCTGCGCGATGCGAGCCTGGACAGGATCGCGGATGCGGCCGAGCCCCTGCTCATGCAGCTTCTGGAGACAGGATTGGCGCGGACATAGACGACTGCTATCGAATCATTAAATTCATTTTATTTCACGCGGTAGATGAGAACGACTATCATTTACCTCAACGATGAATTTGGAGCATTCGATGGCAGTAGCACGCAAGACCAGTCAAATCCTTACCCACCTGGCGATCGGTTTCGTCATCACCTATGCGGTCACCGGATCGGTGATGCTGGGCGGCCTGGCGATCTTGATCGAACCTCTGCTGAACGTTTTGCTGGTGCCTTTTCACGAGCGTGCCTGGGAGCGCAAAGTGCACTCAGCTAAAGCCGGGCAGCGGCTCATGGTCGTGACTCTGGAAAAGATCAGCCTGACTGCAATGCACATGGGCGTTGCGTTCACGGTGATTTTTTTCGCGACCGGCTCGATGGCATTCGGCGGCTTGGCAGCCATTCTGGAACCGGTATGCAATGTGCTCCTGATGCCTTTTCATGACAAGTTGTGGGATAACCTGGAATCGGGGCAAACGGTGCGCACCGCCTGATGGCGGTGGTCTTTCAAATCGTATAAAGCAAAAAACCCCGCTCGGATCACCGGGCGGGGTTCTGCTTACTGCTGCTTTCACAGCTTTATTAATTAGCCTGACGATAACCTACTTTCACACTGGTTGCAGCACTATCATCGGCGCAAAGTCGTTTCACGGTCCTGTTCGGGATGGGAAGGGGTGGTACCGACTTGCTATGGTCATCAGGCATA
>NZ_JAXSQX010000016.1:0-18072 GCF_034659755.1 Massilia phyllosphaerae | reverse complement strand
TATATTACTCACCCGTTCGCCACTCGCCGCCAGGTTGCCCCGCGCTGCCGTTCGACTTGCATGTGTAAAGCATGCCGCCAGCGTTCAATCTGAGCCAGGATCAAACTCTTCAGTTTAATCTCTGTTTTTGCCATTTCTGGCAACCTCTTTCGAGGTGTCGCTCACTCAAGATACTGACCGTCGCTCATCGCTGAGCAACGTTAATACTTTTGTGAACATTTGATAATTTAAGTAATCAGCTGAACTAGTCAGCCGGCACCTTCATCAAACGCCCACACTTATCGACTGTTAATTTTTAAAGAACTTTGTTCTGTACTGCCTTGCTGCATTCTGCGAATCGTTGTGTTCGTCAGCAGCAGAGGAGTGAGATTATGCAGTGCTTCGCTTAACTCGTCAACCCCATCTTTTTCTTCAGCGCCAGCGGTGTTATCAAAACACCCGCTCAATAACTTGTTCAATTGATTGATACAGGTCAGTATTTATTGCGCTGCAGAAGCAGGAGGGCAACTATAGCAAACAGCTCAGCTGGAATGCAAGTCTTGCTGTTGCTTTGGCGACTCAAGCTGGCATTGGCCTTGCTATGAAAAGAAGTGCCGGTTCGGCACAAGTTTGTTTGTTCCGTCCTGGTACAGGTGCTACATTAATCAACAGTCGATTCCCCAACACAGAGCCGCAGTCCAGGGCCAACCAGGAGACATGGAATGACTTACCAATACCCGGCAGCCGGCCTGCTGAGCCCCGTCATGCCCGGCGCATCGTCCGCCCGACCCGACATGGATGCCATGATCGCCACCTCGCACCGGCGCTCCGAAGAATTCGGACTGCACACGAGCCGGCGTCCCGACTTCAGCCCGCTGTCCCCCCCGGACCTCACCACCCTGGTCGAACAGAACCGCATGCTGTATGCCCATGCGATTCCCGCCATGGAGACGCTGTACCAGCAGATCGTCAACACCCACAACATGGTGTTGCTGACCGATGCGCACGGCGTCATCGTGCATTCGCTGGGCGACGCCGATTTCCTGGAAAAAGCCAACCGGGTTGCGCTCACCGCCGGCGTGGCATGGTCGGAAGAAAGCAAGGGCACGAATGCGATCGGCACCGCGATCGCCGAAAAGACGCCGGTCACCGTCCACGCCGACCAGCATTTCCTGGCCGCGAACCACTTCCTGACCTGCTCCGCCGCGCCGATCACCGACCACCGCGGCAACGTGGTCGGTGTGCTCGACGTCACCGGCGACCGCCGCAGCTACCACAAGCATACGATGGCCCTGGTGCGGATGTCGGCGCTGATGATCGAAAACCAGATGTTCGCGGCCACCTTCGAAAACGCGATCACGCTCCATTTCCATGCGCGGCCGGAATTTATCGGCACCCTGATGGAGGGCATCGCCTCGTTCACGCCGGGCGGACGCTTCCTGGCCGCCAACCGCAATGCCCTGTTCCAGTTGGGCTTGAGCTATCCGGCGCTGCAGGCGCACACTTTCAGCTCCCTGTTCGGCCTGCCCGTGTCGGCCCTGTTCGATCATTACCGCACCGCTGCGCCCGGCCTGCTCGACCTGTGCATGCACGACGGCGTACGCGTGCGCGGCCGCGCCGAACTGCGCCTGACCAACGGCATGCATGTGCTGACCGGCGCCTCGGCCCCGCCGCGGGTCTCGGCCAAGTTCCCGGCACAGTTCGCAGCCGACGTGCCGGCCGCCGCGCCGGCGCACACCGCCCTGCCCCAGGCCAAGGCCGCGCGCCGCCTGTCCGGCCTGCGCTACCTGAACACCGGCGACCCGCAACTCGAACAGGTGATCGACAAGGTCAACAAGGTGCTCGGACGCGACGTCCCGATCCTGATCATGGGTGAGACCGGCACCGGCAAGGAATTGCTGGCCCAGGCCATCCACAACGATTCGCCGCGTGCGCAAGGACCGTTCGTGGCGGTCAACTGCGCGTCGATTCCCGAGACCCTGATCGAGTCCGAACTGTTCGGCTATGAAGAAGGCGCGTTCACCGGCGCCCGCAAGAAGGGCGCGACCGGCAAGATCCTGCAGGCCAACGGCGGCACCCTGTTCCTCGACGAGATCGGCGACATGCCCTTCTCGCTGCAGGCACGCCTGCTGCGCGTGCTGCAGGAACGCATGGTCACGCCGCTGGGCAGCGGCAAACCGGTGCCCGTGAACGTGGAGCTGATCTGCGCCACCAACCACAACCTGCGCCAGCGCATCGCCGCGGGGCTGTTCCGCGAGGATTTGTACTATCGCCTCAACGGCCTGGTGGTCAAGCTGCCGCCGCTGCGCGAGCGCACCGATCTCGAATGCGTCGTCAAGAAGATCCTGGCCGCCGAGACCCACGGCGGCTGCCACCGCATCTCGGACGAGGTGCTGCGCCTGTTCCTGCGCCATAAATGGCCCGGCAACTTCCGCCAGCTGACCAATCTGCTGCGCACTGCCACCATCATGGCCGGCGACGACGAAGAGATCGGCCTGCGCCACATGCCGGACGACTTCCTTGACGATATCGAAGCGACAACCACGGTCCCCGCCACTGCTGCAGCCGCGCAGCAGCCGGTAGCCGGCGGCGGCAAGCTCGAAGAGATGGAGTTGAGCGCAATCCTCAGGTCGCTCGACGCCCATGGCGGCAACGTCTCGGCCGCCGCCCGTGCCCTCGGCGTGTCGCGCAATACGATCTATCGCAAGCTGCCGCATCTCAAATAACACCCGTCAGGCGACCGGAAAGCCGGCCGACATCCACTGCCGGCCATCCTTGCCGATGGTGAGCAGGTCGACGCCCGGCAGCTGGGCCGCCAGCGCGTGCGCGCGGCGCGCGCCCATGACCATGAAGGCGGTCGACAGGCCGTCCGCTTCCAGCCCGGTCGGCGCCAGCACGGTGACGCTGGCCAGTTCGGTCGGCGAGTCGCCGGTGGCGGGATCGAAGATGTGGTGATGCAGCAGGTCGGGCGTGAACGGCGAGGCGTAGTCGCCCGAGGTGGCGACGCAGCGCCCGTCCAGCGCCAGCGTGGCCGCCAGCGCGTCGTCGCGGCGCGGGTCGCGCACGCCCAGTCGCCAGCGGCGCCCATCGTTGCGCCCCAGGCCGCCGTATTCGCCGGTGTCGACCAGCGCCTGGTGGATGCCGTGGCGGCGCAGCGCCGCCAGCGCCAAGTCGGCGGCATAGCCCTGGGCCAGCCCGTTGAGCGTGATCGCCATGGCGGGATGGGAGAAATGGATGCGCGCCGGCCCGGCCTGCACGCTCGCCCAGCCGACCCGGCCCCGCGCACGCAAGCGCTCGCGCGCGGACGGCGCACCGTCCGCGTCGCGGAATGCCTGCCACAGGGGCTGCACCGTGATGTCGAAGGCGCCGCCGGTCAGGCGCGACAGCGCGCGCGCATGGCCCAGCACGGCCAGCAGGTGCGGGTCCGGTTGCGCCAGTTGCTTGTCGCGGTTCAGGCGGTAGACCTGGCTGGCGGGCTGGTGCAGGCTCATCAATCCATCGATGCGGCGCGCCTCGGCCAGCGCGGCGCCGATCGCCGCCTGCGCCAGCGCGCCGTCGGCATGGCGCACCGAGACGCTGATCGTGGTGCCGAATGCCAGCGCCGCGCCGGCGTGCAGCGGCGTCTGCCCGGCATGGGCGGCCCGGGCGGGCGGCAGGCCCGTGCCCATGCCGCCCAGCGCCGCGGCGAGAAAGGTCCGTCGATGTATCATCTTCTCCTGTCGGTGGTGGCGTCGAGCGGCACGATGACGATCGTGCGCCCGCGCTTGCGTGCCAGGATGCGCGGCGCGCATTGCGTATCGCTCTCGTGGATGACGACGCATTCCAGGCACTGGAAGCATTCGCCGTAATCGACCTTGCCGCCCGGGGCGATTGCGCCGTAGCCGCAGCGGTGGCGGCAGGTCTGGCACGGCGTGCCGCATTCGGCGCGGCGCGGGATCCAGTCCAGCAGGCGCAGCCGCCCCAGCACGGCCAGCCCAGCGCCGAGCGGACACAGGTAGCGGCAGAACCCTTTATAGACGAAGGCACTGAGCGCCAGCAGGCCGGCGGCATACGCCACATAGGGCCAGGCGCGCACGAAGTTGAGCGTGATCGCCGTCTTGAAGGGTTCGATTTCCACCAGCCGGTCGGCCTGCGCCGGCGCAAACAGCGCGGCCAGCAGGATCACCGCCAGCACCCCATATTTGATGCGTTTCAAATGGGCGTCGAGCCGGCGTCCCGGCTTCGCCTGCGGCAGCCTGAGCAGACGTCCGGCTTCCGCCGCGAATTCCTGCAAGGCGCCGAACGGACACAGCCAGCCGCAGAAGGTGCCACGGCCCCAGATCAGCAGCGACACCAGCACGAAGCCCCACAGCGCCACCGTCATCGGGTCGAACAGCAGGAAGCCGAGGCCGCGCCCGGCGAGCAGCGCCTGCAGCGCGCCGGTCAGGTTGACGATCGACAGCTGGCCTCGGAATACGTAGCCGATGCCGACGACGGTGAACAGCAGCCAGCCGCGGCGCAGCCAGGCGAAGCGGCGTGCATGCGCCACCAGCCGCCGTTGCGCCAGCAGGGCCAGCGCAAGCAGCGCCAGCGCGCCGCCCAGCAGTGCCAGTTGCAGCCGGTGCGCCTGCCAGCTGGCCTGCCAGGACGGTGCGGCCGCCTGCGGCGCGGTCCAGTAGTCCGGCGGCAGGCGGTAGCTGAAGCGGATCTCGCGCACGATGCGCTCCGGGTAGACGATGCCCTTGCTGCGCACCACCGGCAGTGCAAAGTCGAGCGCCCGCGCCGGATCGAGGCCGGCCTGGCCGATCACGCGCAATGCCAGCAGCTCCGTCACCGGCAGCCGGACGCCGTCCGCCAGCCTGGGTTCGATGTCCAGATCGCGCATTTCGAACGGCAGCTTGTCCTGGCGCAGCACGATGCGTCGGGGAATGCTGCCGCGCACGAAGTCGTCGCCGCCGATCGCATACGGACCCGCGCTCATCACCAGCAGCGCGTGGTCGCCTGGCTCCAGGCGGCCCTGCAGCCGGTTCCAGCTGCGCGGCGCCAGCAGGTTGCGTCCGATCGCCGGCACCGACGCCCAGGTCAGGTACAGGTCGGCGAATACGGCGTCGGGCCGCGCCAGCGCCTGCGGATCGAGGCCGGCGCCCTCGCTGCCGGCGAACAGGCGCTCGACATCGCGGTTGAGTACGCGCACATGGTGGACCAGGCCGGCGTCCAGCAGCTGCTGCAGCGGCATCGATTGGAACAGGTCGCTGCGGATACGCGCCAGCCGGCCCGGATCGCGGTCGCCCGCGAAGCCGAGCCGGGCGCGTGCCACCTTCAGCGCCGCCGACAGGATGCTCTGGTTGATGATACGGACCGAGGCGGTCGCCTTCGACACCCCGTCCAGGTGCGCCCGCCCGGCATCGGTGCCGGCGCCGCCGGGACTGCGTGCACCGCCGAGGTCAATGTTCTGCCCCAGCGACAGGCCGCGGTACTGGCTGACGAACTGGCGCAGCGGCGCCTCGCCCAGCCCTTCCAGGAACACCGGCTCGTGCTGCGACAGCACGGCCACGTCGAGGAAGGTCCCTTTCGGATCGATCACCACCAGCAGGTTGACCGGCACCCCGGCGAAGCCCGGCACCGGCGCCAGGTCGATCGATTCGAAGGCGTAGCCGACCAGCTCCGTCATCGTGCCGTTCTGCTTGAACAGGGGCCAGGCCGGCACCTCGGCCACCTTGTCGCCCACCGTCAGCGGCGGCGGAAAACGCTGCGCCAGCGCGGCCTTGTCCAGCACGCCGGCCTGCGCCGGCAAGCCGCACAGCAGGGCAAGGCATACGACAGGGCAGACAAGCCACCGCAACAGGTTCACGCGCGCAGCTCCCATCCGATTGAAAAAAGCGGCGGCCGCAGCCGCCGCAAACTCACAGGAGACCCGGCACCGTCGCATTCAGATCCTGGTAGCCAGCTTGAACACCCACACCGAGCCGCCCTGCTCGAGGAAGTTGACCTTCTTGGCGACTTCGCCGCCCCACAGCGGCACCGCGCCGCCCCAGCCGGACACCACGGCCACGTACTGGGTGTCGCCGTCCTGCCAGGTGACGGGCGGCGCCACCACGCCGGAACCGGTCTGGAACTTCCACAGCTCCTTGCCGCTCTTGGCGTCGACCGCCTTCAGGTAGCCTTCCGGCGTGCCGTAGAAGACCAGGCCGCCGGCGGTGGTCATGACCCCGCCCCACAGCGGCGCGCTGTTCTTCGCTTCCCAGACGATCTTGCCGGTCTTGGGGTCGACCGCGCGCAGGGCGCCGATGTAGTCCTCGTTCAGCGGCTTGATGGTGAAGCCGGCGCCGAGGAAGGCGCCGCCTTTCTTGTAGCTGATCGGTTCGTTCCAGATGTCCATGCCCCATTCGTTGGCCGGCACGTAGAACAGGCCGGTCTGCGGGCTGTAGGCCATCGGCATCTGGTTTTTCGCACCGAGGAAGGCCGGGGCCGCGAACACGGTCGAGCCCTTCTTGCCGTCCTGGCCCTTGGTCGGGTCGCTCGGGCGGTTGGCGGCGATGAAGTTGGGGCGCCCGGTCTTCAGGTCGATGCTGCTGGCCCAGGTGATCTTGCGCACGAAGGGGAAGGCGTTCTGCAGTTTGCCGTTCCTGGCGTCGATCACGTAGAAGAAGCCGTTGCGGTCGGCCTTGCCGCCGTAGCGCTTGCCGTCCATGTCGAAGGTGACGAACTCGTTGGCGCCGTCGAAGTCCCAGGAATCGTTGGGCGTGCCCTGGTAGGCCCACTTGATCTGGCCGGTTTCCGGATCCAGCGCCAGTGTCGACGAGGAATACAGGTTGTCGCCCGGCCGCAGGTGGCTGTTCCACGGCGTCGGGTTGCCGGTGCCGAAGTAGGCCAGGCCGGTGCCCGGATCATAGGTGCCGCCCATCCAGGTCGAGGCGCCGCCGGTCTTCCACAGCTCGCCCGGCCAGCTCTTGTTGACGGTGCCGGTGACGCCCGCCTCGATCGCCTTGCCGTCCTTGTCGTAGCGGTGGCCCATGTGGCCTTCGACGGTCGGGCGCGACCACAGCAGCTCGCCGGTCATCGGATTGCGCCCTTCGACCCGTCCGACCACGCCGAACTCGCCGCCGGACACGCCGTTCATCAGCACGCCCTTGGCGATCAGCGGCGCCGCCGTCATCGAGTAGCCGGCCGCGTAGTCGTCGACCTTTTCCTTCCAGACCACCTTGCCGGTGTTCTGGTCGAGCGCCACCAGCTGGGCGTCGAGGGTACCGAAGATGACCAGGTTGCCGTACAGCGCGGCGCCGCGGTTGACCACGTCGCAGCAGGGCATGATCCCGTCCGGCAGGCGGTGCTCGTACTTCCACAGCTTGTTGCCGGTCTTGAGGTCGATGGCGAAGATGCGCGAATACGAGGCGGTCACGAACATCTTGCCGTTGGCGATGACGGGCTGGGATTCCTGGCCGCGCTGCTTCTCGCCGCCGAACGAGAACGACCACGCCGGCACCAGGCGGGCGACATTCTTCGTATTCACCTGGGTGAGCGGCGAGTAGCGCTGGCCTTGCGAGCCCATGCCGAACGACAGCACGTTTTTAGTGTCCTTGGCCGCGTTGTCGAGCATGGCGTTGGTGATGTCGGCGGCCTGCGCGAGCATAGTCAGGCCAGCCGCGCCTGCCAGGCACGTAAGCAAGGCCATCTTGGGTAGTTTCACGAATATCTCCTTGTTGTTGTAGGTTGCCGTTCAGCCGGCGTGGCGGCCGGGCGCCTGGGCTTGCAGCACGGTGTTTTCCTCGTCGCTGAACAGGCGCGAGCGCGTCAGGAAGCGGCGCCCGGTGCCGTTATCGAGCGAGAACATGCCGCCGTTGCCGGCGACAACATCGATGATCAGCTGGGTATGCTCCCAGTAGCCGAACTGCTCCAGCCCGATGTAGAACGGCGCCCCGTCCAGGTTGCCCAGGTAGACGTCGGTATCGCTCAGGTTGAACTCGCCGGCGGCATAGCACATCGGTGCGCTGCCGTCGCAGCAGCCGCCGGACTGGAAGAACATCAGCGGGCCGTGGCGCCGGCGCAGCTCGCCGATGAAATCCAGTGCGGCGGGGGTCGCGGTCACGCGGTCGATCGGGGTCGTCATGGGCATTCCTTCGGGCGGCGCCGTTGCAGTCGATCAGAAGAAGCCGAGCGCTTTCGGGCTGTAGCTCACCAGCAGGTTCTTGGTCTGCTGGTAATGCTCGAGCATCATCTTGTGGTTCTCGCGCCCGATGCCGGACTGTTTATAGCCACCGAAGGCCGCGTGCGCCGGGTACAGGTGGTAGCAGTTGGTCCAGACGCGGCCGGCCTGGATCGCGCGGCCGACACGGAAGGCGCGGCTGCCGTCGCGCGTCCACAGGCCGGCGCCGAGGCCGTACAAGGTGTCGTTGGCGATGCGCAGCGCATCGGCTTCGTCCTTGAAGGTGGTCACCGACACCACCGGGCCGAAGATCTCTTCCTGGAAGATGCGCATCTTGTTGTCGCCCTTGAACACGGTCGGGCGCACGTAATAGCCGCCGGACAGGTCGCCCTCGTGCGTGGCGCGCTCGCCGCCGGCCAGCACCTCGGCGCCTTCCTGGCGGCCGATGTCGAGGTAGGACAGGATTTTTTCCAGCTGCTCCTGCGAGGCCTGGGCGCCGATCATGGTGGCGCTGTCGAGCGGATTGCCGGCCTTGATTTTCCCCACGCGCTCGAGCGCGCGCTCGATGAATTTCTCGTAGATCGATTCCTGCACCAGCACGCGCGACGGGCAGGTGCAGACCTCGCCCTGGTTCAGCGCGAACATGGCAAAGCCTTCCAGGCACTTGTCGAAGAAGTCGTCGTCGGCATCCATCACGTCTTCGAAGAAGATGTTGGGCGACTTGCCGCCCAGCTCCAGCGTGACCGGGATCAGGTTCTGCGCCGCGTACTGCATGATCAGGCGCCCGGTGCCGGTCTCGCCGGTGAAGGCGATCTTGGCGATGCGCTTGCTCGAGGCCAGCGGCTTGCCCGCTTCCAGGCCGAAGCCGTTGACGATGTTGACCACGCCGGGCGGCAGCAGGTCGCCGATCAGTTCGATCAGCACCATGATCGACGCCGGGGTCTGCTCGGCCGGCTTGAGCACCACGCAGTTGCCGGCAGCCAGGGCCGGCGCCAGCTTCCACACCGCCATCAGGATCGGGAAGTTCCACGGGATGATCTGGCCGACCACGCCCAGCGGCTCGTGGAAGTGGTAGGCGTAGGTCTCGTTGTCGATGGTCGAGATCGCACCTTCCTGGCTGCGCACGCAGCCGGCGAAGTAGCGGAAGTGGTCGATCGCGAGCGGAATGTCGGCGGCCATGGTCTCGCGGATCGGCTTGCCGTTGTCGATGGTTTCGGCGGTCGCCAGCAGCTGCAGGTTCTGCTCCATGCGGTCGGCGATCTTGTTGAGGATGTTGGCACGGTCGGCCGGCGAGGTCTTGCCCCAGGCTTCCTTGGCGGCGTGGGCGGCATCGAGTGCCAGCTCGACGTCTTCGGCGGTCGAACGCGCGACTTCGCAGAACGGCTGGCCGGTGATTGGCGTCAGGTTGGGGAAATACTCGCCCTTGACCGGCGCGGCGGCCTGGCCGCCGATGTAGTTGTCGTAGCGTTGACGAAACGGATTGGCTACGCCCAGTTTGCTGATGTCCGCAAGATTCATGTCATCCTCTTCTTTCTCTGGTTTCCCTGTTCGGGTGGTCGGTTGGCCGTTGCCGGCACCTTCACTGTTTCGCAAACCTCGTGCCAGCCCCCGTTCGCCCCCGGCGCACGGCGTTCTACGGCATGGCAGCCCCGGTACTGCCCGCGGCGGGCGGCAGTTTCTGGTACACCTGTCCCAAATTTGAACAGTGCATCGTCAACGGATGACCACGCCCCAGGGCAGTTGCCCGACCGCGATCTCGGCGACCTTCGCCACGCCGGCGGTGTCGATCACCGTCACGCTGTCCGAACGGCCGTTGGCCACGTACAGGCGCGCGCCGTCCGGCGTCAGCGCCATGTTCCAGGGGCGCTTGCCGACCGCAAGGGTGGCAGTTACTGCGTTACGTTCCGGATCGATCAGCATCACGCTGCCGTCCGCCCCGTTCGACACCCAGACCTGGCGGCCGCCGGGGCCGACCGCGATGCCGGCCGGGTTCTTGCCGGCGGGGATAGTGGCAATCGAACGGCGCGCCGCCAGGTCGAGCACGTAGACGGCACCGGCCAGTTCGCAGGCGACGTAGGCACGCGTGCCGTCCGGAGTGAAGCCGATGCCGCGCGGGCGCAGGCCGACCGCGATCGATCCGACCTGGCGGCGCAGGGCGACGTCGATCAGGTCGACCTGCTCGGCGTTCTCGGCCGAGACCAGCAGCCAGCGTCCGTCCGGGCTGAACACCGCATGCTCCGGGTTCTGGCCTTGCACCTTGATGTCGGCCACCAGCTTGCTGCTGGCGGTATCTATCAGGGCGACGCTGTTGCTGTCCTCGACCGCCACCGCGGCCAGGCGGCCGTCGCCCGACACGCTGACGCCTTCCGGCGAACGGCCGAGCGCGATGCTGGCCAAGGTGGCGCCGCTGGCGGTGTCCAGTACCAGCAGTGCATTGGCGGCGGCGTCGGTCACGTACAGCACGGCGCCTTGCGGGTCGGCGGCGATGCCGCGTGGACGCTTGCCGGCGGCAATCGTGCGGACGGCGGCGCCGCTGGCGCTGTCGATCACGCTGACGCTGCCCGACTTTTCGTTGGGCACGTAAGCGAAAGGCGCGGCCTGGACAGCGGTGCAAGCGAGCAGGCCGGCGGCGGCGAAGGCCGCGCGCAGGGAACGGAATCCGAACATGAATGTCCTTTCAAGTAGAGCGCAGGGGTGCGTATTTGTTCAGGATTGCAAAGCGCGTGCCATCGAGGCGCCAGCAGACTTTCGTCCTGGCAGGTATATTGCTTGCCGGGTTAGCCAGTGCCGCAAGGCGCGGGCCGACTGTTATTTACGGAGAAGAAATGAAGCATTTACGTTTGAACGCTGTCGCGGCCCTGTTCGCCGCGCCCCTGGCCATGGCGCCGCTGGCCGCCCGCGCCGCCGCCGACGCGCCCGCTGCCGCTGCCGCTGCCGATGAGGTGCCGCGCACGCCGATGAGCGTGGTCGTGGTCAGCGGCAGCCGCAGCGAACACCTGAGCTTCGATTTGCCGGCCTCGATCGACGTGGTCGATGCCTCGCAGATCGGCGCCGCCCAACCGCGCGTCAATGCCTCGGAAGCACTGGCCGGCGTGCCGGGCCTGGTGGTGCAGAACCGCCAGAACTATGCGCAGGACCTGCAGATTTCCTCGCGCGGCTTCGGCGCCCGCTCGCAGTTCGGCGTGCGCGGCGTGCGCCTGATCGCCGACGGCATTCCGGCCACCATGCCGGACGGCCAAGGCCAGGCCGCAACCTTCGACCTGGACCTGGCGGAACGCATCGAGGTGCTGCGCGGGCCCTATTCCACCCTGTACGGCAACCATTCCGGCGGCGTGGTCCAGCTGTTCACGCGCGATCCGAAAGGCGCGCCCTACGTCGAGACCAACGTCGCCGCCGGCAGCTACGGCCAGCACAAGCTGGACGTCAACGCCGGCGGCAAGGAAGGCCGCTTCGGCTGGCTGCTCGACGCCTCGCGCTTCGAGACCGACGGCTACCGCGCCCACAGCGCCGCCACCCGCGACCAGGCCTACGCCAAGCTGACCTTCGATGCGTCGAGCACCAGCAAGCTGACCATCGTGGCCAGCGGCCTGCGCCAGGACGACACCCAGGATCCGCTGGGCGTCACCTGGGGCACCTACCAGCGCGACCCGCGCGCCGGCGAAATCGACACCACCGATACGCAGACGCCGCAACGCACCCTGGCCGACCGCTACAACACCCGCAAGAGCATCGACCACCAGCAGATCGGCCTGAACTGGGACCAGCGCTTCGGCAGCGACCGCCTGCGCATGACCGTGTACGGCGGCAACCGCCGCGTGATCCAGTACCAGGCCTTCACCCGGGCCTTCCAGGCACCGGACACCCACTCGGGCGGCGTGGTCGATTTCGACCGCGATTTCTATGGATTCGACGTCAACTGGATGATGACGCGCCCGCTCGGTGAGGGCACGCTGCGCACCACCGTCGGCCTCGAGGCCGGCAAGTCGACCGACGCCCGCAAGGGTTACGAAAACTACGTCGGCAACCAGTTCGGCGTGCAGGGCCGGCTGCGGCGCGACGAACAGGACGAGGTTAACAACGTCGATCCTTACCTGCAGCTCGAATGGGAGCTGGGCCGCTGGGTGTTCACCGGCGGCCTGCGCCACAGCCGGGTGAGCTTCGACATCGACGACCACTACCTGGCCAACGGCAACGACAGCGGCAGCGTCGACTACAGCCATACCACGCCGCTGCTGGGCGTGCTGTACAAGCTGACGCCCGACCTGAACGTGTACGCCAGCGCGGCGCACGGCTTCGAGACCCCGACCCTGAACGAAGTGTTTTATTCCGGCACCGCCGGCGGCTTCAATTACGGCCTGGGCGCCGCCACCAGCACCCAGGTCGAGGTCGGGGTCAAGGCCGCCCTCGCCAAGGACGTGCGCGTCAACGCGGCACTGTTCCAGGCGCGCACCCACGACGAACTGGTGGTCGACGCCTCCTCGGGCGGCCGCACCAGCTACCGCAACGCCAGCGCCACCCTGCGCCAGGGCCTGGAACTCTCGCTCGACGCCAACCTGCGCGCCGGCTTCTCGGCGCGCGTGGCGGCTTCGGTGCTGCGCGCGATCTACGACCAGGCCTTCACCGGCGTGGCGGAAGGCAACCGCCTGCCGGGCGTGCCGCGCACCAGCGTGTACGGCGAGCTGGCCTGGAAGGATCCGGGCGAGCGCTTCGGCGCCGCGCTCGAGACCGTCGCCAACGGCAAGGTCTACGCAGACGACGCCAACTCCGCGATCCCGGCACCCGGCTATGCCATCTTCAACGCCCGCGTGCAGGCCAGCCAGCAGCTCGACGGCCCGATGCGCGGCTGGCGCCTGCGCGAGTATGCGCGCGTGAACAACCTGTTCGACCGTACCTACATCGGCTCGGTCATCGTCGGCGACAGCAACCGCCGCTATTACGAACCGGCGCCCGGCCGCAACTGGATGCTGGGCGCCAGCGCCCAGTACCAGTTCTGATGTAGCCCGACAGTAGTAAGGAATAGTACGGAAACCGTAGGCACTGTCCCTGACGGGGCGGTGCCTACGGTTTGACCACCTGCACGCCGTACTTCGCGAACACGGCCTTCAGTTCGCCGTCGGCCGCCATCTCGTTGAGCGCGGCCTGCAGCCGGCGCGCCAGCTCGACATTGTCCTTCTTGACCGCCATGCCGATTGCCCAGCCGGCGCGCGGCAGCCGCTCGAAAGGCACGTCCTGCACGGGAAAGGCGGGATCGCCGCGCAGTACGGATTCGATCTCCGAGCGCGTCGCCAGCACCGCATCGAGCTGGCCGCCCTTGAGCTGCTGCAGCGCCTCGGTCGCGGTCGGGTAGATGTGCACCTGGTCGCGGAAGCGTCCATTGCCTTCGCCCAGCATCACCATCCCGGAAATCGACACTTTCTCGACGCCGATGCGCTTGCCGGCCAGCGCATCGACGCCGTCGAACGACGGGATGCTGTGCGCGCTGCGCACCAGGCGCACGCTTTCGACGTGGTAGGGTGCGAAAATCGTCACCTGCGGGTTAGCGTTCATCAGCATGCGGTCGACCGGCACATGCAGCATGACGTCGGCCGGGCCGTAACCGAGGTAATGCCCTTTCCAGACCATGTTGCGCAGGTCGTCGTTCAGGTCGTCGCCGGCGTTGAACGGCAGCAGGCTGAGTGTCAGGCCGAGTTTCTTGGCCAGCGCCGCGGCCAGGTCGGCATCGATGCCCTGCCCCTTGTCCGAAAACGGCGCCAGCTCGTTATACACCGCGACCTTCAAGGTATCGGCCCTGGCGGCCGGCGCATCGGCGGCCCGCAGCAGTCCGGGATGGACCGCGGCCGCGCACAGCAGCAAGGCGGACACGGTGGTACGCAAACGGTTCCTCATGGCGCTCCGCTTCATTCGACGCTGCGGCGCGATTCGAGGTAGGTCTTGATGGCCCACATCGCTTCCTGGTTGAATACGCCCTCGAACGGCGGCATGTAGACCGCGCCGTTGCGCACCTTGCCATGCCGGATACTGGTCAGGTAGTAATTGTCCATCTCCTTGTAGCAGGCCTGCTTCTTGGTCTCGTTCTTGATGCCGTTGCAGTCGCGGTCGAGCAGGCGCAGGTCGGGGGCGATGCCCCCGGATACCGCGTCCAGGCCGTGGCAGCGGGCGCAGTTCTGGGTATAGGCGGAGGTGCCGATCTTGAGGGCCAGCTTGTTGGTGCGGTAGGGGTTTTCGTCGCGCCATTTGTCGCCCAGCACCGGCAAGCCGGTGGTGTCGACTGCCTGCGGCACGACGTTGCCGTGGGCATGGGCGAACAGCGAGGTGAGGATGGCGGCGGCCAGGGCCAGCGTGCCGCCGGCGATGCGGATGGGATGCTTCATGAGGTCTCCTGAGGGTTTATCGATCTCCCTCGTCATGAGCAATCCGCGTGCCATGCCTTTCATGCGTGTAACACACGCCGGCCGCGTGCCGGCATGTGTCAATCTGGTACAGGTGTCACACGGGCTGGCGCGCCAGTGCCTGCGCCGCCGAGCCGGGGTACAGGCGCTCGAGCGTATCGGCGACCACACCCTCGAGCAGCGTGCGCAGCGGCTGCGCCGCGCCGTCCTCGTCGGGCGCCGTGCGCGCCGTCTTCCACAGGCGCGCCAGGTCGGCCTCGCGCCGCGCCAGGGCCGCTTCGACTTCAGTCTGCCAGAACGCCGGCGCTTCCCCCTCGACGAACTGGCCGCGGCCACGGCCGAAGTGGGCCACCGCCAGGTAACGCAGCACGGCGCCGACCAGCAGCGTGCGCAGGAAGGGATCGGCGAACTGCACGCTCGGACGATCGCGCTCGGTCGTGGTATTGAAACCCCAGGCGGCGCCGGCCATGGTCAGCCCGCCGACGATCGCCCCCAGCAGCGCCCCGCCGCCCAGGGTCAGGCCACCCGCCATCAGGTCGGCCGACAGGCCGGTGGCCGCACCCGACACCACCGCCCCCAGCAGCCCGGCCTGGGTCTTGTCGACCGGCGCGCGCACGGCAAAATGATCGCGCACCCGGGCATTGATGCGGCCCGCTTCGCCGGGATCGACGCGGTGCAGGCGCAGCAGCGCTGCGGTGGTGTCGGCGATGCGCCGGTTCAGCCGTTCGACCAGGGTGGCCATCGCCGCATCCTGGCGCTTCTGCTCGTCCTTGCCCAGGCCGACCGCCTTGAGTGCCGACTTGAACAGGTTGCCCTTCCCTTCCGCTTCGATCGCCTGACTGTCGCGTGCGGCGGCGGCAACCTGCGCGGCGCTCAATCGTACCGATTCATGCAGGCGCTTCAGGTTCTCCGCCTGCCAGGTTGCCAGCAGGCGCGCATAGCCGGGCCGCTTGGCTTCGTCGACCAGTTTGCCGACGCGCTCGTAGAACACGTCCTCGTGCACCCAGCAGCGCGCAAACGCATCCAAGGCCAAGACGTCGCGCACGATGCCGAACTGGTCGAGGTACTCCTTCCAGCGTGCCTGCTCGGCCTGTTCCTGCGCATCCGGACGCGGCGGGCCGAGCTGGTTCAGCAAGACCACGACCGGCTTGCCCAGCCATTCCAGGATCTTCATTTCCGGCGCCAGGTAGCCGGCGTCGCGCGGGTCTTCCGAAGAGTTGACCAGGTAGAGCACGACGTCGGCGGCGTCCTTGGCGGCGCGCAGCGCCTGCTGGCTGAGCCAGAACGGGCGGTCGCGATAGCGGTCGAACACTTCGCGCATGAACCAGCCGATCGGATTGCCGGAACTCGCCAAGCGCTTGAGCAGGCGGAGCGAATCGCCGAAGCCGGGCGTGTCCCACAACAGCAGGCGGTCGCCGGCGGCGCTGGTCTGCAGCACATGGGCCTCGGCCAGCACTGTCACATGGGCGGCGTCGCGCACCTCGCCGACGTCGACGCCGATCAGCGTGCGCGCGAGCGTCGTCTTGCCGTTGTTGGTATGGGAGACCAGAGCGAACTGGATGTCGATGGGTTGCTGGCTCATTGTTAACTTAGGGCGCGGTGGACAGGGCCAGTCCGCTGCCCAGGTCGAGCGGATATTTTTCGGGGTGCAGCAGGTTGACCACGGTGGCAGGCGCTTTATGGTAGTTGCAGAACTGGCGCCACAGCGCGATCCGCTCTTCGAGACGGGTATCGAACCCGGGCTGGGCGGCGCCGCGTTCGACCAGGCTGGATTCATCCAGCAGTACGGCGATGCCGCGCGGCGTGCCGCGCACCAGGTAGTCGAGGAAGGCGCCGTGGTTTTCACGCTCCGGCGTTGCGGCTAGGCTGAACAGGACGGCGGTGATGGCTACGCCGGCATCGTCGAGACGGGCGTCGCGCAGGCTGTCTTTGGCGTCTTCGCCGTAGGGGCTGGAAGGACGCAGCATCAGCTGCGCCTGCTCGCCAAGGACCATGGCGGCGACGCTCGCCAGTCCCCGGTGGCGTGCTTCGTCGACGGTAACGCTGTAAGGCACCACGCGCAGCACGGCGGGCCCCGACGCACCCACGCGGTCGGCCAGCAGGCGGAAATATGGCTGGCCCAGGTCGAGCGGGAAATTGCGCGCAAGCCGCCCTGCGCGCATACCCGACACCACGGCCAATACGATGCGCGGCAGAACGACCACCAGCAGCAGCGTGGCCGCATATAAGTGCACCCAACGCGCGCCACCGGCCGGCGACGGTTCCTGGACGAAGCGCAGGGCCTGGATGTCGGCCAGCGAAAAGCCCTGCAGCGGAAACACCGCCAGTGCCGGCGCGAACAGCACCGACAACATCGTGTGTACCTGTTGGGCGTCGAGGAAAGTGCTTTCCCAGCCGGCCGCGTATTGGTTGACGATGCCGCGCGCATATAGGGAGGCGATGGCGCCCAATGCGAACGCGGCCGCGGCCAGATGAACGGCGCGGCCGAGACGCAGCTGGGCCAGCTTTGCCGAGAGCGTCGACCAGTCGGTGAGGTATTGCGCAAGGCCGGCCGCCAGCGGGGCCGGCAGCTTGCGCGGCAGTGCGCTCTTGCCGACCGCCAGGCGGCGCAGCAACTGCGGGCTGGCCCAGCCGGTTCGTTTCGAGGGAATCAGGCCCCAGACGATCAAGGCGAGATAGACCAGCAGGTTCCAGCCGATGATCAGGAGCAGCGGCGCCGATAGCAGATCGACACGGTGCGGATCGCCGATGCGGTCCAGTACGGCACCGGCGATGAAACCGAGCAGCGGCAACAGGACGGTAACGAGCGGCATCAAGGGACGGCGATACAGGAAGGACGAGAACGCCGGGGTGCGCTCGGCCAGGCGCTTGAGGATCAAGTCGGCGCGCTGCTGCAGGAAATGGTGCAATGAGGGTTCGCTCTTGCCTTCCGCCGCCTGCCAATTGGCGAGTTCGCGTGCGCTACGGCTGGCATACAGCCGGTCGTCTTCGGACAAGACTTCGTGTTTGGTGTCCGCCGTTTCGATGGCACGCATCAGCACGACCTTGCGCGCAGTCCGCTCGTTCATGGTGCTCCTGTCTGGTGTCTTTAACAAGCTTGCCGAGACATTGTGCCTGAGTTGGCGTGTGGGTTCCGTACGGACGGGCACAAACGAGGCATGAAAAGCAAAAAACCCCACTCGGTTTGCCGAGTGGGGTTTTGCATTACTACTTTACTTACTGCTATTAATTAGCCTGACGATAACCTACTTTCACACTGGTTGCAGCACTATCATCGGCGCAAAGTCGTTTCACGGTCCTGTTCGGGATGGGAAGGGGTGGTACCGACTTGCTATGGTCATCAGGCATAAACTGTACGAGTGCGCTTCGCTGTGCTGGGCGCCACTCTGAATCCGGAAGAAGTATTTAGTTTTTGAATCTGGGTATCAACAAACAGCTGTCATCTCAACCTTGTTACTGCCAAGGTTATAGGGACAAGCCGTACGGGCAATTAGTACTGGTTAGCTTAATGCATTACTGCACTTCCACACCCAGCCTATCAACGTCCTGGTCTCGAACGACCCTTCAAGGAGCTCAAGGCTC
>NZ_JAXSQX010000015.1:0-18778 GCF_034659755.1 Massilia phyllosphaerae | reverse complement strand
TCTTGCCGTTCGGCGTGAGCGGCAGTTGGTCCAGCAGCGCGAAACCGGCCGGCACCATGTACTCGGGCAGCGCCTGGCGCAGGGCTTCCTGGACGGCGGCGATGTAGGCCGCTTCGTCCGCCGCCGGCGCGGCCGGCACCAGGTAAGCCAGCAGGCGCCTGCGTTCGCCCTCGCCTTCCACCAGGACCGCGGCGTCGCGCACCTGCTCCAGGCGCTGCAGCGCCGCGCGCACTTCGCCCAGTTCGATGCGGTAGCCGCGCAGCTTGACCTGGTCGTCGGCGCGCCCGATGAATTCGAGGTCGCCGCCTGCCAGCATGCGCACCAGGTCGCCCGTCTTGTACAGACGTTCGCCCGGATTGAACGGATCGGCGATGAATTTCGCCGCCGTCAGCGCCGCTTGGTTCAGGTAGCCCCTGGCCACGCCGGCGCCGCCGATGTGCAGTTCGCCCGCCACGCCCACCGGGCATGGCTGCAGCGCCGCGTTCAGCACGTACAGGCGGGTGTTGTCCATGGCGCGGCCGATCGGCAGCACGCGCCCGATCGCATCCAGGTTGGCGCTGATGTCGTACATCGCGCAGCCGACCACCGTTTCGGTCGGACCGTAGTGGTTGAACAGCTGGCTGTGCGGGCAGCGCGCCTGCAGTTCGCGCGCCAGTTCCGGGGTAAAGGCTTCGCCGCCGACCACGAACACGTGGCGGCCCTGCACGGGCACCGTGGCTGGCAACAATTCCAGCAGCCCGCGCACGTGCATCGGCGTCATGCGCAGCAGCGCCGGGGCGCAGTCCGGATCGGCCAGGCGCGCCGCCAGCCCGGCCAGCTCGTCGCCGGCGTCGAGCAGCTCCACGGTGCCGCCGCGCAGCAGCGGCAGGTACAGGCTGGGCACGGTGATGTCGAAGCCGTGCGAGGTCACCACCTGCGAGCCGGCCAGGTGGCCGGCGTAATAACGGCGCGATGCGAAGGTGCAGTAGTCCATCAGCCCCAGATGGGCGATGTCCACGCCTTTCGGGGTGCCGGTCGAGCCCGAGGTATAGATCAAGTAGGCACTGTCCTGCAGCGTCGGCCCGTGGCCGTCGGCCGACGGGTTGTCCTCCGGGTAGCCGTCCAGCCAGCCGGCATCGGCGCCGTCGTCGAGCATCAGCAGGTCGACCCCGCCCGGCGGCAGGCGGTCCGCCATGCCGGGCTGCACCAGCACCCATTCGATACCGGCGTCGCGGATTATGGCGCCCAGGCGATCGCGGGTGTTCTTCGGCTCGAAGGGCACATAGGCGGCGCCGGCCTTGAGCACGCCCAGCATGGCCACCAGCAGCTCGGGCGAGCGCTCGACGTAGATGCCGACGCGATGGCCAGCGCCCACGCCCTGCTCGGCCAGGTAGTGCGCCAGGCGGTTGGCCTTGGCGTTGAGCCGGGCATAGCTCAGGGTATGGGCGCCATGCGCCACCGCGAGGGCATCGCCGCGGCGCGCCGCCACGTCCTCGAACTGGGCCTGCACGCAGCGTCCGTCCTCGTAGGCGCGCGCCGTGCCGTTCCATTCGACCAGCACCTGGTGGTACTGGTCCGGCGAGAGCAGGCCGATCACGCCGATATCGCCGGCGCCGCCTGCCATCGCCAGCAGCACGCGCTTGAGCTGGTCCAGCACGGCTGCAGCCATCGCCGCGTCCAGCACCTTGCCGCTGTAGGCGCAGCTGATGCGCAGCGCCGCGCCGTTGTTGACGTTCAGAGTCACGCCGTAGCCGTTGGCGATGAAGCTGTCCAGCGTCTCGAGCGCGATGCCGGCCTGGTCGCCTTCGCCCAGCGCCGCATCGAGCGGGTAGTTCTCGAACACGACGATGCTGTCGAACAGCGTGCTGCCGCCGGCGGGGCTGCAACGCGCGATTTCGGTCAGCGGCAGGAAGCCGTGCGCGGTACTGGCCTGGAACGCGTCGTGCAAGCCGGCCAGCAGCGTATCGACCTCCCGTCCGGTGTCGAAGGACACGCGTACCGGGATGGTGTTGATGAACAGCCCGACCATCTCTTCCACGCCCGCCACCTCGGCCGGGCGGCCGGAAACCGTCGTGCCGAACAGGACATGCTGCTCGCCGCTGTAGCTGTGCAGCAGGTAGCCCCAGGCCAGTTGCATCATGGTGTTGACGGTGGTGCGGCGTTCGCGTGCGAAGCGCTGCAGGGAGGCGGTCTCGGCGGTGTCGAAATGGATCCGCTGCTCGCCGTCCGCGGTGCCGGCGGCCGGCTGCGGCAGGCGCAGCGCCGTCGGCCCCTCGACCGCCGCCAGGTAGCCGCGCCAGTAGTCGCGCGCGGCCTCGCTGTCTTGGCGCTGCAGCCACGCGATGTAGCTGTCGTAGGGCGGCGCCGGGGCGGCGAACGGGGCCTGGCCGGTCAGCAGGCGGCGGTAGGCGTGCAACAGGTCGCGGTAGACCAGCGGCGTGCACCAGCCGTCGAGCAGCATGTGATGGTGGGTCCACAGCAGCTGGTAGCGCTCCTCGCCCAGGCGCACCAGGGTGATGCGTTGCAGCGGCGCCTGCTCCGGATCGAAGCCGCGGCGGCGGTCTTCTTTCAGCAGCCGCGCCAGGCGTGCCGCCTGTTCGGCCGGCGCCGCGTCGCGCCAGTCCTGCTCGTTCCACGGCAGCGCCACACCGGTGCAGACCAGTTGCTGCAACTGCTCGCCCTGGCCTACGAAGGCAGTGCGCAGGATGTCGTAGCGCGCCGTGACAGCATCCCACGCGGCGCGGAATCGCGGGACGTCGAGCGCGCCGGTCATGACCGGATAGGTCTGGGTCACGTAGGCGCCGCTGTCGAGCAGCGTATGGAACAGCATGCCCTGCTGCGTCGAGGTGGCCGGGTACAGCTTCTCGATCGGGTAGCGCCGCTGCCATGCCTCGATCTGGGCGCCGCTGACGCGCGCCAGCGGAAAGTCGCCCGGGGTGTAAGGGCCGGGTGCGGCGTCGGCGCAGTGCGCGATCACTTCCAGCAGGCCGGCCCGGATCCTCTGCCCCAAGCGCTCGACGTCGGCATGCGCGAATTCCAGCCCGCTGTAGTCCAGCACGAAACCGAGCTTGCCGGCCACCACCTGCCCATTCAGGCCTAGCGGGCAGGAACGCGGGCGGCGCGGGTCGATGGCGGCGCCGGTCGGCTCGGGCGCCAGACGCAGGGGCCCGACCGCATCGACCGTCTGGTCGAACTGTCCGAGATAATTGAATACCAGCTGGGCGGGATTGGCGCGCTCGGCATCGGCCAGCGCGGGTTCGCCTGCGATCTGGCGCAGTACGCCATAGCCGAAGCCTTTCTGCGGCACCGCGCGCAGCTGTTCCTTGATTTGGCGGATGACGGCCCCGGTGTCCTGGCTGTCGCACGCCAGCGCCACCGGATAGGTCGTGGTGAACCAGCCGACGGTCTGGCTGGTGTCGAGCGTGTCGGACAGGTCCTCACGCCCGTGCCCTTCCAGCAACAGCCGCAGTCCGCCGGCGCCGCGCCAGTCGCGCACGCCGATGGAGACCGCGGCGAGCAGGAGCTCGTCGATGCGGGTACGGTAGCGCTGGCCGCAGCGCTTCAGCAACGCCTCGGTATCGGCCGCGCCGAGCTCGATCCGTACCGTACGGGTGGAGGCGCTCGGCGCGCCCTCGCCATGCGGGCGACGGCAAGGCAGCGCGGGCACCGGCTGCGCCAGCTGGCCGAGCCAGTACGGCAGCTGCCCTGCGGCGCGCGGCGCATAGGCGGCCACGGCGGCGCCCCAGGCCTGGTAGGACGAAGTCTTGGCGGGCAGTGCGACCGGCCGGCCGGCCGCCAGCTGTCCGAACGCCAGCTTGAGGTCCGCCAGCAGGATGCGCCAGGAGACGCCGTCCACCACCAGGTGATGGGCGACCAGGAACAGGCGCGCGGCGCCCGGCCTTGCGGACGTCAGCAGCAGCGCGCGCAGCAGCGGGCCGCTGGCCGGGTCGAAGCTGCCCTGCATGGCGGCGCAGCGCTCGGCGATACCGGCCGCGGCGGCCTTGCCCTCGGGCAGCGCCTCGCTCGTCACCGCCTCCTGCGCCAAGCGCGCGGCCGGCGCCGCGTAGCCAGCCTCCCAGCCGCTGGCGCCGCGCACGACGCGCAGGCGCAGCGCGTCATGACGCTCGTGGAGCGCGCCCATCAGCTGCACCAGCAGCGCGTGATCGAGCCGCGGCGGCGCTTCCAGCAGGACCGACTGGTTGTAATGGCTGTGGTAGGCGGAGGTGTCCAGGAACTGTCGCTGGATCGGCAGCAGCACCTGGGCGCCCTGCACCGCTTCTTGCGCTCCGGCCTGGCGGGCGGCGCCCGCATGCCGCGCCAGTTCGGCCACGCTCTGGTGCGCGAACAGTTGGCGCGTGGTGATGCCCAGGCCGGCCTGGTTGGCGCGCGCGACCACCTGGATCGACAGGATCGAATCGCCACCCAGGGCAAAGAAGTTGTCGTGCACGCCGATCCGATCTACCTTCAGCAACTGCTGCCAGATGTCGCACAGCAGCGCCTCGGTGGCGTCGCGCGGCGCTTCGAAGTCGGCCTTGCCCGTGACCGCGACGGTCGGCAGGCTGCGGGTATCGATCTTGCCGTTCGGCGTGAGCGGCAGTTGGTCCAGCAGCGCGAAACCGGCCGGCACCATGTACTCGGGCAGCGCCTGGCGTAGGGCTTCCTGGACGGCGGCGATGTAGGCCGCTTCGTCCGCCGCCGGCGCGGCCGGCACCAGGTAAGCCAGCAGGCGCCTGCGTTCGCCCTCGCCCTCCACCAGGACCGCGGCGTCGCGCACCTGCTCCAGGCGCTGCAGCGCCGCGCGCACTTCGCCCAGTTCGATGCGGTAGCCGCGCAGCTTGACCTGGTCGTCGGCGCGCCCGATGAATTCGAGGTCGCCGCCTGCCAGCATGCGCACCAGGTCGCCCGTCTTGTACAGACGTTCGCCCGGATTGAACGGATCGGCGATGAATTTCGCCGCCGTCAGCGCCGCTTGGTTCAGGTAGCCCCTGGCCACGCCGGCGCCGCCGATGTGCAGTTCGCCCGCCACGCCCACCGGGCATGGCTGCAGCGCCGCGTTCAGCACGTACAGGCGGGTGTTGTCCATGGCGCGGCCGATCGGCAGCACGCGCCCGATCGCATCCAGGTTGGCGCTGATGTCGTACATCGCGCAGCCGACCACCGTTTCGGTCGGACCGTAGTGGTTGAACAGCTGGCTGTGCGGGCAGCGCGCCTGCAGTTCGCGCGCCAGTTCCGGGGTAAAGGCTTCGCCGCCGACCACGAACACGTGGCGGCCCTGCACGGGCACCGTGGCTGGCAACAATTCCAGCAGCCCGCGCACGTGCATCGGCGTCATGCGCAGCAGCGCCGGGGCGCAGTCCGGATCGGCCAGGCGCGCCGCCAGCCCGGCCAGCTCGTCGCCGGCGTCGAGCAGCTCCACGGTGCCGCCGCGCAGCAGCGGCAGGTACAGGCTGGGCACGGTGATGTCGAAGCCGTGCGAGGTCACCACCTGCGAGCCGGCCAGGTGGCCGGCGTAATAACGGCGCGATGCGAAGGTGCAGTAGTCCATCAGCCCCAGATGGGCGATGTCCACGCCTTTCGGGGTGCCGGTCGAGCCCGAGGTATAGATCAAGTAGGCACTGTCCTGCAGCGTCGGCCCGTGGCCGTCGGCCGACGGGTTGTCCTCCGGGTAGCCGTCCAGCCAGCCGGCATCGGCGCCGTCGTCGAGCATCAGCAGGTCGACCCCGCCCGGCGGCAGGCGGTCCGCCATGCCGGGCTGCACCAGCACCCATTCGATACCGGCGTCGCGGATTATGGCGCCCAGGCGATCGCGGGTGTTCTTCGGCTCGAAGGGCACATAGGCGGCGCCGGCCTTGAGCACGCCCAGCATGGCCACCAGCAGCTCGGGCGAGCGCTCGACGTAGATGCCGACGCGATGGCCAGCGCCCACGCCCTGCTCGGCCAGGTAGTGCGCCAGGCGGTTGGCCTTGGCGTTGAGCCGGGCATAGCTCAGGGTGCGGGCGCCGTGCGCCACCGCGGTACGCGCCGGCCACTCGGCCGCCGCCTGCTCGAACCGGGCCGCCACGGTCTGGTCGCGGCCGGTGGCATCGTCGGCGCCGCGCGCGTCGCCCAGCCAGCGGTCGAGGCCCGCCTGGTCCAGCAGCGGCAGCTCGGCCACGGGCGTGGCCGGCGCCTCGGCGATCGCCTGCAGCATGTGGTTGAAGGCGGCGGCAAGGCGTTCGATGGTCGGCGGCAGGAACAGGCTTTCCTTGTAGGTCCAGTTCAAGAACAGCCCGCGCGGCGATTCGCCGATCGTCAGGTCGAGGTCAAAGCGGATGAATTCCTCGTCGGCGGACAGCGCCTCCATCGCCATGCCGGACAGCTCGAAACGCGCCGTTTCATGGTTCTGCAGGAGGAACTTGACCTGGCAGACCGGGTTGTAGGAGAGGTCGCGTTCCGGACGCAGCGCATCGACCAGCAGCTCGAACGGCACGTCCTGGTTGCCGTAGGCGTCGAGCGCATAGTCGCGCGCCTGGCGCAGCAGCTCGACATAGGTCGGGTTGCCGGACAGGGTGCTGCGGAACACCAGCGTATTGACGAAGAAACCGATCAGGGGTTCGAACTCGCTGCGGGTGCGGCCCGCGACCGGCACCGCCAGCACGATGTCCTGCTCGCCGCTCCAGCGCGACAGCAAGGCCGAAAACGCGCTTTGCAGCACCATGAACAGGGTCGCGTCGTGCTGGCGTGCCAGCGCCGAGAGGCGCGTGGCCAGCGCCGCCGGCACCTGGGTCTGGTGGCTGAGCGCGCGGAATTCCTGGCGTGCGGTGCGCGCCTTATCGAGCGGGAGCGCATGCACTTTCGGGCAACCGTCCAGCACACGCTTCCAGTGCGCCAGCTGGCACTCCACCTGTTCGGCGTGGGAACCGCTGCGCTGCCATGCCGCGTAGTCGAGGTACTGGATCGGCAGCGCGGCAGCATCCGGAATGCGTCCGCCGCGCAAGGCTTCGTAGATCGCGGCGAACTCCTTGACCAGCACGCCGACCGACCAGCCGTCGGAGGCGATATGATGCATGTTCAGCAGCAGCACACCTTCGCGGTCGTCGCTGCGCAGGAAGGCCGCGCGCAGCATCAGGTCGGCGCCCAGGTCGAACGGACGCGCCGCGTCCGCCGCCAGCGCGGCGCGCACCGCCGCTTCGCGCGCCGCCGGATCGTGACCGCGCAGGTCATGGCAGGCGAGCGTGAAACCGGGCTGCTCCAGCACGTGCTGGCGCGGCCCGTCCGGGCTGTCCTGGTAGACGGTGCGCAGCACCTCGTGGCGCGCGATCACGTAGGCCAGCGCCTGCTCGGCCAGGGCTTCGCTGAAGTCGCCGCGGATGCGGAACGCACCCGGCATGTTGTAATGGGCGCTGCCGCCTTCCATGCGGTCGATGAACCACACGCGCTGCTGCGCATACGACAGCGGATGGCCGCCGCCGTCGCGCACCACCGGCTCGACGCGCGCCGCCGACAGGCTGCGCGCGGCGGTTTGCTGCCGCGCCAACCAGGCGCCCAGTTCGTCCTTGCGGGCGCGGATCGCGGCAAGCACCTCGGGGGTCAGCACGCCCGGCTGGGCGGACACGCGCGGTGTCCCGTCTTCCAGCCGGAAGCCGATGTCCTGGCCGATGCACCAGTCGATGAAATCACTGAAGTTCTCTGTTCTCATAACACCACTTCCTGCTCGTTATCCCGCGAGCGCGCCTGCATGCGCCCGAATCTCTCCGCTTCTTCCATCTGCCGCGCCTCCCAGTCGACCCGCTCCGCCAGCTTCGCTAGCGTGGGCAGCTCGAACACGTCGCGGATCGACAGGTCGACGCCGAAGCGATCCCGGATCTCCGCGGCCAGGCGCATCAGCAGCAGCGAATGCCCGCCCAGCTCGAAGAAGTTGGCGTCCGCGCCGACCAGGGCCGGGTCGACCTTGAGCAGTGCGGCCCAGACGTCCGCCAGCGCGCGCCCGGTCGGCGTGGACGGCGCCACCCGCGCCACGGCTGCGCCAACGGCACCAGCGGCGGCAGCGGCCGCACCGGGCGCCGGCAGCGCATTGCGATCCAGCTTGCCGTTGGCGGTCTGCGGCAGCGCTTCCATGACGATGATCTCGGACGGCACCATGTAGCCGGGCAGCACCTGCGCCAGCCCGCTGCGAAGGGCGGCACCGTCGAGGCCGCGGCCGGCCACGTACGCCACCACGCGCTGGTCACCGGCACCGAAGTCGCGCACCAGCGCCGCCGCCGCCGTCACCCCGCTCGCCGCCAGCAGCTGCGCCTCGATCTCGCCGAGTTCGATGCGGAAGCCGCGCAATTTGACCTGGTGGTCGATGCGGCCCAGGAACTGCAGGCTGCCGTCGGCGCGCTGGCGCACCAGGTCGCCTGTACGGTAGGCGCGCACGGCGCTCTGGCCGGGGCCGGGCCGGAATTCCACGAAGCGCTCCGCGGTCAGCGCCGCGCGTCCCAGGTAGCCGCGCGCCACGCCCGCCCCGCTGATCAGGAGTTCGCCGGGCACGCCAAGCGGCGCCAGCTCGAGGAAGCGGTCGACCACGTGCAGGCGGTAGTGCGCCAGCGCGGTGCCGAGCGAGACCTCGCCCATGCCGCCAGCGATCGGCTGGGTACTGGCCCATACCGTCGCTTCGGTCGGTCCGTACATGTTGTGCAGGCTGGCCGTGGTGGCTTGCGCCAGCTGGCCGGCGAGCGCCGCGCTGCAGGCTTCGCCGCCCACCAGCATGGTCCGCAGGCCCGCCAGAGCGGCGCGGTCGGCCTCGTCGGCAAGCAGCATGGCGGCGCGCGAGGGGGTGCACTGCAGATGGGTCACGCCGTGGCGGGCAATCAGCGCGCCCACCGCCGGCGCCGGGCCGCGCCGGCGTGCAGCGATGCTGTCCTTCAGCGCCGCCAGTTTAGGCAGGCTAGCCAGCACGGTGTCGGTAGGCACGCCGAAGTCGATCAGGCAAGCAATCTCGTCCACGCCGAGGGCTGTCAGTTCGTCGACGATGGCGGCGCAGCGCTCCGCCGACCCGAACAGGGCCGCGCTCCTGAAGTAGCGGTTGACTGCCAGCTCGAGGATGGCGTCGGTGTCCATGCCGTCGCCGCCCTCCACGTCGGCGCGCATGCCGTTGATCAGGGCGAGCGAGGTGGCGAGGTAGGCCTTGAACGGCTGCCGGACCTCGGCCAGCGCCTGCTCGTCGCTGTCCGCGATGAAGGTGTGCAGCATCAGGCTGACCTTGCCCTTGCCCGGATGGCCAGCGGCGCGCCATGCCTGCTGGTACTGGGCGATCTTCTGGGCCAGCTCGCCCGTGGTCTGTCCCAGCAGGTGGGTCAGCACGTTGGCGCCGCGCGCGCCGGCGCTGCGGAAGGTGTCCGGGTGACCGGCCGCGGTAATCCAGATCGGCGGCATCGCCTGCACCGGGGCCGGATACAGCTTGACGTCGATAGCGGCGCCGCTACCGTTCAGGCGCCGTACCGGCTGGCCGCTCCAGAACGCACGGAAGGTGTCGACGCCGTCGAATAGCACTTGGTGGCGGTTCTTGAAGCGGTCCGGAGCCAGCACGAAGTCGTTCGGGTTCCAGCCCGATGCGAAGGCCAAGCCCACGCGGCCGTTCGACAGGTTATCGACCACCGACCAGTCCTCCGCCACTTTCAGCGGATCGTTCAGCGGCAGCACGCAGCTGCCGGCGCGCACCTGCACGCGGCGGGTCACCGCGGCCACGGCCGCGCCGGTCACGGCAGGGTTGGGGAACACGCCGCCGAATGCGGCGAAGTGGCGCTCCGGCGTCCACACCGCGGCGAAACCGTTATCGTCCGCGAATTTCGCGCCTTCCAGCAGCAGCCGGTACAGGCCGGCATCGTCGGCGCCGGCGCTGCTGGCAAAATAGAACAGGCTGAAGTCGGGGCCCGCGCCGGCCTGGCCGCCGTGCTCAGCGGCGATCACGAGGCGGGCGCCGGACGTCAGCGCGCCGAAGATCTCGAGCACCGAGATGTCGAACGAGACCGCCGTCAGGCTCAGCCAAGCGGCCGCGGCGCCGCCTGTCAGCGGCGCCACCGCATCGAGCAGGTGGACCACGTTGCGGTGCTCGACCATGACGCCTTTCGGCCGCCCGGTCGATCCGGAGGTGTAGATGACGTAGGCCAGCGCGGCGCCGGGCACGCCTGCAGGCGGCGCCAGGTCGGCGCCGTCGAGGTCTTCCAGCATGCGCAGGGTGGTGTCCTGGTCGAGGCAGAGCGCGGCGCCCGCCGCCAGGCCGAGCATGCCCGCCAGGTGCGATTCGGTCACCACCAGGGTGGCGCCGCTGTCTTCCAGCATGTAGCGCAGACGCGCCGCCGGATAGCCGGGATCGAGCGGCAGATAGGCGGCGCCGGCCTTGAGCACCGCCAGCAGTGCCGTCACCATGCGAATCGAGCGCTCGACGCAGACCCCGACCGGCATGTCGGCGCCGGCGCCGCGGGCGCGCAGGTGGCGCGCCAGGCGGTTGGCGCGCCGGTTGAGTTCCGCGTAGCTCACGCTGTCCGCGCCGCATTCGACTGCCACGGCATCGGGCTGCGCCGCGGCCTGGCGTTCGAACAGGTGATGCAGCGCGAGCCCGTCCGGCAGCGCGGCGGCGACCGGCGGCGCGGCCAGCAGCGCGCGCAGTTCGGCGGCCCCGCTCATGCGCAGCCGCGCCACCGGTGCGTGTGGGTCGGCGGTCACGGCGTCGACCGTGGCCAGCACATGGCCGAGCAGGCGCTCGATGGTCGCCGACTCGAACAGGTCGGCGTTGTAGTCGATGCGCAGGTCGAGCCCGCCGTCGGCCGGGACCGCGCCGATGGCGAGGTCGAACTTGGCGGCCGCGGCGGCCGGCGCGAGCGGCCGCAAGCGCAGGCCCGGCAGCTCGAACGTGGCGGCCGGGACGCTGTTGAGGGCCAGCATCACCTGGAACAGGGGCGCGTGGGCGCGGCTGCGTACCGGGTTCAGGCGCTCGACGAGCAGCTCGAACGGGACGTCCTGGTGTTCCTGGGCTTCGAGATTGATGTCGCGCACCCTTTCCAGGTGGGTGGCAAACGACGCGTCGGCGTCGACCTCGGTGCGCAGCACCAGGGTGTTGGCAAAGAAACCGACCAGGGCTTCCAGCTCGGGCCGGCCGCGGTTGGCCACGGGGGTGCCGATCACGACGTCGCTACTGCGGCAGTAGCGTGCCAGCACCACCCCGAGCACTGCATGCAGGGCCATGAAGAGGGTGGCGCCATGGCCGGCGGCGAGCGTGCCCAGCGCTGCCAGCTGCGCCTGCCCGATGCGGCCGGCGACGCTGGCGCCGCGCTTGCCCTGCTGCGCCCCGCGCGGGGTATCGAGCGGGAAGTCGTGGACCTGCGGCAGCGCCTGCAGGCGCCGCTCCCAGTAGGAGAGGTGGCGTTCGAGCGCGTCGCCAGCCAGGCTGTCGCGCTGCCAGGCGGCGTAGTCGGCGTAGGCGAGCGGCAGCGGCGCCAGCGCGGCGTCCGCGCCGCCGGAGAACTGGCGGTACAGGCGGACGAACTCGTCCACCAGGATCGCTAGCGACCAGCCGTCGGCGGCGACGTGGTGTACGTTGATCATCAGTACGCCGCTGTCGGCCCCGGTGCGCACGCACACGGCGCGCAGCATCAGGTCGCGGGCGAGGTCGAATACGTGGCCGGCTTCGGCGGCGATGGCGGCGGCCAGGGCCGGCGCGCGGGCGGCGGCGTCGAGCCGTCCTAGGTCGTGCCGCACCATATCCAGCGCCCACTCGGCGCGCACCAACTGGCACGGGATGCCGCCGGCTTCGGCGAACACGGTGCGCAGCGGCTCGTGACGCGCCACCAGCACATTGAACGCGGCCTGCGCCGTGTCTTCGTCGAAGGCGCCTTCGAACGCAAAGGCGCTGAACAGGTTGTACTGCGGGCTGCCCCCCTCCATCTGGTCGAGCAGCCACAGGCGCTGCTGGCCGAACGACAGCGGCAGCGGCGCGCCGGTGCGCACGCGCGGCGCCAGCGCGCCCTCCTCCCCGGCAATTGGCGCCGCCGCCAGGAAGGCCACCAGCTGCTGCTTGTGCTGCTTCAGCAGTGCCAGCAGCGCGGCGGACGGCTCGTCGTCGAAATACACTTCGAGGCCGCCCGCGCACACCTCCAGTTCGACGTTCTCGGCGCGGCAGCGCCCAATCAATTCCTGCATGTCCATTTCAGCTCCCCATCGATTCATAATGTGACTTTGTTTTTCTTCGCCGCTTCTTCGAACACCGGAAACTCGACCGCCCCGGTGGCGGAGTTGATGACGCCGCGGCGGTTATTCACGGGCATCCCGCGTACGAAGGCTCCGCCGTAGCGGCCTCCGGCATCGAAGATGCCCCAGATGAAGGTCCAGTCGGACAGCTCGCCGTGCGCATCCGGCGCAACCACGGTGTCGGCGCCGCAGTACTCCTGCGCCAGCCAGTCCTGGGCACCGAGCTCGCGCTCGACCACCGCCGCCCATTCATCGTCACCACAGAACTTGCCGACATGGACGTCGCGGCCCTGCAGCGAATGCGACTTCTTGATCACGAAGTCGTCCTTGTGAGCCAACAGCAGCGTGCGCAGGGCCCAAGCGCGGCCACGCCACTGCACCGAAGTGGCGCCCATGCGGGCGGTAAAGGGAATGTGGCGCTCGACCAGGGCACGCTCGCCGGCATCGAGGTGCGGCGCCAGCACCGGCTCGTGCAGCAGCGCCATCAGCGCCTTGTTGCCGAACAGCGTGTACAAGGGGCTGTCCGGCATGACCACCCGGCCGGCCAGGTGGGCACTCGTGAGGCGCAACTGGATGGTCGGGTCGATGATCGTGCCCTCGGGCGAGAGCAGCAGCACCGCATCCATGCGCTCACCCTCATGGCTGACCGTGCCGTCACCGTCAAACGCCACGTGCGCGACGTCGGTGCAGATCACCATACGGCCGCGCGGCCATCGCTTCGGGCGCATGCGCACGAACGCGCCGCCGAACGGCGCCAGCCGCGCTTCCTGTTCTTCCTGCACCGCGCCGGCCACCAGCAACAGGATGTTGCCTGTGCCGCCGCCAGGTTGCTGGCGCGCGATGGCGTCGAACAAGCCGGTGAACATGGTGTCGACCATGTTGCGGTAGTCGAGCGCCCAACGCGCGGTGGCAGCGCCGCTGGCCAGAATCTCGCGGAACTGCGGCTCGATCCAGCTGAGCTGCCAGCCGCCGATGGTCGACCCCGCGTTCACCTCGATCAGCTTGAGCTGGCCATTCGCATACAGGACGTCGTGGCGATTGAGCATCTGGCGCGGATCGGCTTGGGTGCTCAGCAGGATCTCGTGGATCACGGCCGGCTCGTTCAGGTAAAGCGCGAAGGCGTCGGCGTCGCTGCCGAACATGATCCGGATCGCCTTAAGGTACAGGGCCGGCAGGCGCGCGATCAGGTGTTCGAACTCAGCCACCCGCTCGGCCGAAATGATGACCGGCCACGGCGACACCGCGTACGGATAGTCGCGCATGCATTCGGCCACCGCGGGACGGTTCAGCTCCAGGCGCAGCCTGCGCAGCGCGGGGTTTGCGTCCCATTCGTGGCCAAGCTGCTGGAAGCGCGCCGAATAGAATCGGTTGTTCGCAAAGCGGTCCGTCGTTTCCATGCAATCCCTTTCGTCTCATGAACCGATTGTTCTTTGGCATCAATCGTGAGGGGGATTGTAGGTAGCGCTCCGGTGTTTGATAGCTGCTGCTGTTGACAGGTGAGCAGACAGAAAAAAGGCCGCGTGCCCCACGATGCGCGGGACGACGCGGCCGGCCTGTCAACTATTACAGGGTGATCTGGCGTGCCTTTCCCGCGCCTGCGCGGCGCACGCCCGCCGCCAGGCGCGCCGCTTCGATGCGCGCGGCGGCGGCGCGGATCGAACTGGCGGCAAAGAAGCTCTTGTAATCCATGCGCAGGCCGAACTCGCGCTCGATTCGCACGAGCAACTGGGTCGCCATCAGCGAATGGCCGCCGATCCTGAAAAAATCATCCTGCGTTCCGATACCCTCGCGCCGGAACACCGACTGCCAGATCGCCAGCAGCCGCGCTTCCACCTCGTTCTCGGGCGCGCTCGGTGCCGCGGCCGGACGCGGCACTACCGGCGGCAGCCGCCTGGCGTCGAGCTTGCCGTTCTCGTTGCGCGGCAGCGCGTCGAGGAACAGGTACTCGGACGGCAGCATGTAGTCCGGCAGGCGTTGCGCGAGAAACGCGGCCATGCCGTCCACCGTCGCCGCGCCGTCCTGCGCCGCCGCCACGTAGGCCACGATCGCCGTCTCGCCGCGCGCGTCGCACCAGGTCGACAGCGCGCACTGCGCGACCCCGGGGTGCAGGCTCAGGCACACCTGGATTTCCGACAGCTCCACCCGGAAGCCCCGGATCTTGATCTGCCGGTCGGTGCGGCCATGGCATTCCACCACCCCGTCGCGCCGGTAGCGACCGCGGTCGCCGGTGAGATAGACGACGTCGGCCGGGTCGACGCCCTGCGGATTGGGCACGAACCTGGCTGCACTCAGCGCGGCGTCGCCATGGTAGCCCAGCGACATGTAGCGGCTGCGCGTGGCGATCTGGCCGAGCTCGCCGACACCGCACGGTGTCATGGTATCGTTCAGGACCAGCAGCTGAACGTGGCGGATGCCGATGCCGACCGGGATCACGTCGGTGCAGTAGGCGTGCGCATCCTGGTAGGCCTCGACGTCGTGATAGCTGATGGCGCGCCCGGTCTCGGTCGAGCCGTAGATGTTAATCACCCGCATCGCCGGGGCTGCGCGGCGGAACTGGCGCAGGTGCCCGGTGGTGATGATTTCGCCGACGAAGAAGGCGATGCGCAGCGACCCGACCGGGCGTTCACAGACGCTCGACAGGAAGGTGCCCAGGCTCGGCGTCAGGTGCAGCACCGTGATGCCGTACTCGAGCAGCCAGCCGTTCAGCTGCGCGAACGCCAGGTCGGCCTCCAGCGGCACGTACAGCGCGGCGCCCATGCACAGCGGTGTGAACATGTCGCGGTGCAGCGGGTCGTGGACCAGGCCGGACAGCATGCCGAAGCGGTCGTCGGGCGTCAGTCCGAACTGCGCCGCCATCCACGGCATGAAGGTGGTCAGCGACCCGTGGCGGCCGCGGATCGCCTTCGGCCGCCCTTCGGTGCCGGAGGTGAAGGCAATGTAGGCCAGGTCGTCCGGGCCGCTCGCCACCGTGTCGAAGGCCGGTCCATGCCCGGCATCGAGCAGGCCGCGGTCGGCCGCGACGTCCAGGCGCGCGCAGCCGATCACCTCGAGATGGGCGACGATCGCCGGGTCGAGCCGCGGCGATGGTTCCAGCGTGACCAGGCAGCGCGGCGGCACGGCCTCGATCTGCTGGAGCACGCGCAGCGGAGGTACCGCCTGCGACAGCATCATGAATGCCGCGCCGGCCTTCAGGATGGCCAGGGTCGCGATCACCAGTGCGTCGTGGCGTTCGGTCATGATCCCGACCACGTCGCCGGGCCGCACGCCGAGCGCCTGCAGCCGTGCCGCGACCACGCCGCTGATGCGATCCAGTTCGCCGTAGGTCCAGCTGCGGCCGGCGCATGCCAGCGCCAGCCGTGCCGGCCAGCGCGCGGCAACCTGGCCGAAACGTTGCTGCACCGACCCGATCCATGCGTTCTCGATCATCGGCAGGGCCGGGTCCGGCAAGGTGGCAGCGGCCAGCATCGGCGGCACCGGCACCCCGGCCGCACCGGCCCTGAGCAGGTAGTGGCCACACGGGCGGGCGGCGTCGGCAGCGACCTGGTCGAGCAGGTAGGCGTACTGTTCGAGCAGCAGTTCGACGTCGCGCGCCGCCAGCAGCTTTTCGTTGAAGCTGCAGTACAGCCGGATGCCGTCGGCGCCGTCGCTCACGTACAGGCTGAGGTTGAATTTGCTGCCGAGCGCGGCCACCGTGTCGGACGCCTCGTCCAGCAGGCGCCGTCCGTCGCGCGCATCCGGCAGGCTGAGCATGTTCAGGAAGACCTGGAACAGCGGCGTGCTGTCTGGGTTGCGCGCGGTACCGCTCACCGCCAGGATACGTTCGAACGGCAGGTCCTGGTACGAAAGCACCTCGGCGGCATTGGCCACCTGGGTCTCGAGAAAGGTGTCGAACGGCTGCTGCAGATTGATCCGGCTGCGCAGCGGCAGGTTGTTCAGGAACATGCCGAGCACGCCTTCCGAACCGACGATGTGGCGACCGCTGACGGGAATGCCGATGTTCAGGTCGGTTTCGGCACAGACGCGGCCGAGCAGCAGCGCGAGCGCCGCGTGCATCACGTTGAACAGCGAGCCGCATGCCTGGCGGGCGAGCCCCTGCAGGCCGGCGCGGGTCGACGCGCTCAAGCGCTGGCGGATCACTTCGCCGCGCACGCCTTCGCGGGTCGGGGTGGCCGACTGGAACGGCAGCAGGATCTGCTCGCCAGCGCCGTCCAGGTAGGTACGCCAGAAATCTTCCTGGCGGCGCGCTTCCGCCGATGCCAGGAAACGCTGCTGCCAGGCGACGTAATCGCGGTAGCCCGGCTGCGCCTCGCCGCTGCCGGCAGGCGTGCCGGTGCCGGCCGCCAGGGCGTCGTAGTCAGCCATTAGCTGGTCGAAGAACAATACCAGCGACCAGCCATCCGCGACGATGTGATGGATGCTGACCTGGACCACGCAGCTGTCGTCGCCGTCCTGCGCCACCAGCAGCGACACCAGCGGCAGGCGGCCGATGTCGAACGGTCGCTCACCGTGTTCGCGCAGCAGGTCAGCCAGCACGCTATCCGCCTGTGTCTGCCCGCGCAGGTCGTGCCATGCGATCGCGCAGACCGGTTCGGACTGCACCTGCTGGCTCACCGTACCTTCGTCAACCTCGATCACGGTGCGCAGGATGTCGTGGCGGCGCGCCACTGCATGGAAGGCGGCGCGCAGCAATCCTGGCTCGATGCGGCGCGCCACGCGCACCGCGCCGACGATATTGTTGTCGGCCGCATTCTCCTGCATCTGGCACGCGAGCCAGATGCGCTGCTGCGCGGCCGACAGCGGCGCCGGTCCGGTGCCCGCCTCGCGCCGCAGCCGTTCGCCGTCGGCGCCGGCGTCGAGGGCCGCGGCAAGGGCGGCGATGGTCGGGTTGGCGAACACCTGGCGTACGCCGATGGCCAGGCCGGCGCGCTGCGCGGCCAGGTGGATCATCCGGGTCAGCAGCAGGGAATGGCCGCCGATGTGGAAGAAGTTCGCGTCGGCGCTGACGCGTTCGCACTCGAGCAGCTCCCGCCAGATCGCGGCCAGCGCCAGCTCGGTCGGCGTCGTGGGAGCGACAAAGGCGCCGCTCTCCTGCGGGTCCGGCTTCGGCAGCGCGCGCTTGTCGATCTTCCCGTTCGGCGACAGCGGCAGCGCATCCATCACGACGAACACGCCCGGCACCATGTAGTCGGCCAGGGTCTCGGACAGGGCCGCGCGCAGGCACGCCCCCAGCGCCTCGCCGTCGGCGCCGGCTTCGCGCGTGGCCACGTAGGCCACCAGCCTGCGCTCGCCCTCCTCGCCATGTGCCACCACCACCGCTTCGGCAACCCCGGGCTGGGCCGACAGCCGGGTTTCGATCTCGCCCAGTTCGATGCGGAAGCCGCGGATCTTGACCTGGTCGTCGGCGCGGCCGAGGAAGGCCAGGGTGCCGTCGTCCAGCCAGCGCACCATGTCGCCGGTGCGGTACAGGCGTTCGCCCGGCATGAAAGGATCGTCGACGAATTTCTGGGCGGTCAGTTCGGCGCGGTTCAGGTAACCGCGCGCCAGCCCGGCGCCGCCGATGTACAGCTCGCCCACCGCCCCCACCGGCAGCAGCCTGCCGCTCGCCGACAGTACGTGCAGTCGGGTATGCGACACCGCCCGCCCGATGCCGGGAATGCCCGCCACCGGCCCGGTGAACATGGCACCGGTCGAATAGGTCGTGTCTTCCGACGGACCGTACAAATTCCACACTTTCCTGCAACCGGTGCCCGCGAACAGGCCGTTGAGCAGCTTTTGCGGCAGCGGCTCGCCAGCCAGGTTGATCACCTCGGCCGAATGCGGCACCCGGCCCCGCTCCAGCAGCATCTTCATCGCCGAAGGCACGGTGTTGACCAGGCTGACGTCGCAATCCTCCTCGAGCAGGGCCAGCGCGTCGCGCACCACCACGCAGCGGTGGCCGGCGCTGAGCGGCACGAAGATCTCAAATACCGACAGGTCGAAGTTGAGCGAGGTGCTCGCCAGTACCGCGCGCAGTTCGACCGCGCTGAAGTGCGCATGGGCCCATTCCAGCAGCGCCGCCGTGTTGCGGTGCTCGATCATGACGCCCTTCGGCACCCCGGTCGAGCCCGATGTATAGATCAGGTAGGCCAGGTGCGCCGGCGTGACGCCCACCGCCGCCGCGTCCGGATCGGACTCACTGTAGCCGGCGAAGTCGCCGTCGCGGTCCAGGCACAGCGCGAGTGCCGCCCCCGGGACCAGCGTGTCCAGCAGCCGCGCCTGGGTCAGCACGATGCGGGCCCCGCTGTCGCGCACCATGAAGTCGAGGCGCGTGCGCGGGTAGGCCGGGTCCAGCGGCACGTAGGCGCCGCCTGCCTTCAGGATGCCGAGCATGCCGACCACCATGTCGGCCGAGCGCTCGACGCACAGGCCGACCAGGGTGTCCGGTCCCACCCCTTCGGCGCGCAGGCGGTGGGCGATGCGGTTGGCTTTTGCATTCAGCGCGGCGTAGCTCAGCGCCCTGCCCTCGCACACCACCGCCACCGCCACCGTCGCCGGTGTGCGCCTGGCCTGTTCTTCGAACAAATGGTGGATGCAGCGGGCCGGCGGCGCCGCG
>NZ_JAXSQX010000014.1:0-23805 GCF_034659755.1 Massilia phyllosphaerae | reverse complement strand
CGCAACGAGAGCTACTACATCACCAGCAAGCGCCACTGGCGCAATGCAGAAAGCTACGCCTTGAATGCCGCCGGCACGCGCGTCAACCGGAGCGACTACCTGGAAATCCTGCATGACCAGGAGCAGGCGGGCAATCGCTTCGACGCAGTTGTCGACGGCCGCATCGCCGGCCGCGCCAACCGGCTGGTGGTCGGCCTCGAGTGGTATCGCACGCGCCTCATCCACAGCAACAATTCGCCCTACGGCGGCGCCAGCGTGGTCGATCCCCACGATTTCATGCCCGGCTATTTCGTCAGCCCGGTCCCCACCGTCGCGAGCCGCCGCGCGGAGATGACAACCGGCGCCTTCTTTGCCGAGGATGTGCTGGACATCGCGGCGGACTGGAAACTGGTGGCAGGCCTGCGCCGCGACGCCATGAATTTCGACAACCTGGACCTGCGTACAGGGGTCGCACTGGGCAAGGACTATCATCCTGTCACGGGGCGCGTGGGTGCCGTATGGAAGCCGGCCGCGCAGTTGTCGCTGTATGGCCAGTTCGGCACCGCCACCGATCCGCTGAGCGGCGCGCTGTCGCTGCCGAACGGCTCAGTCAGCTACGACCTGACGCGTGGCCGGCAGCTGGAATTCGGCGCCAAGGGTGGGATGCCGGCGGTAAAGGGCGAGTGGACCGTCGCCGCCTACCGCATCGAGAAGCGCAACCTGCTGTCGCGCGATCCGGACAATCCTTCCGTGGCCCAGCAAGTCGGCCAGCAGTCGTCGACCGGCCTCGAACTGGCCTTTGTAGCCGAGCCGCTGCGCGGCTGGACCATCGACGCCAACGCCGCCGTGCTGCGCGCGCGCTACGACGATTTCAAGGAGATCGTGGGCGGCGTCCCTGTGGCGCGCGACGGCAATACCCCGGCCGGCGTGCCCGAGCGCACGGCCAGCTTGTGGACCCGCTACCGCTTCCTGCCGCAATGGGATGCGGGCCTGGGCGCACGCTACGTGGGCCTGCGCCAGTCTAATTCAGCGAACACCGCCAACTTGCCGGCCTACACGGTCCTCGACGCCTCGCTGGCGTGGCGCCAGTCGTCGGCGTTGACCCTGGTCCTGGCCGTCAAGAACCTGGCCGACCGCGACTACGCCCTGTCGGGCAGCGGTGGCGTGCGCTGGCTGCTTGGAGCGCCTCGCACCCTGCAGCTGACGGCGCGTACCAGCTTCTGATCCGCGATGAAGAAGACCCTGATCTTCCTGCACAAGTGGCTCGGCGTCGGCCTGGCGCTGCTGTTCGCGATGTGGTTTGCCAGCGGCATCGTGATGTACTACGTGCCTTTCCCGTCCCTGACCCAAGGCGAGCGCCTGGCGGGCATGCAACCGCTCCGGGCGCAAGCCCCGTGCTGCCTGACGGCGCAGGATGCGTCGGCCCGTGCTGGCGTGCGCTTTTCCGAAGCGCGGCTGGGGATGCTTGGCGACCGGCCCGTGTGGCGCTTGCTCGGCGCCGACAAGCGCTGGGTCGGCGTCGACGCGGCCAGCGGCGCTGCGCTGGCGCCGCTGACGGACGCCGAGGCGGCCGCCGTGGCGCAGCGCTGCAGCGGCCGTCGCGCGCTGCACGTAAAGCGGCTGGAGCGCGATCAATGGACCGTCGCCCAGGGCTACAACCCGCACCGTCCGCTGGTGCGCGTCGAGATGGAAGGCACGGATGGGCTGGCGGTCTAGAACCGTCCAGCAAGCTAATCCTTACGTACAAGGGATTCGAGCTCCACTTGAACACTAACCAATTATCGTGGAGTTAGGAAACTACGAACTGAGGTGAGTTATGCGATAAAGCCTTACTACATTGTTAATGACCACGACGCTAATAATATAAGATAAGGCATGCGCCATGGTCAGATTTTTACTAAAGAAAAATTAATAATATCCTTTTAGTAAGCGCGACTTGGTTAGATCGACCACTTTTTGGTACTGCGGACCCATTTTACCAAGTCGGTCGATCGATCCTCGTGCGATATCATCATTCGGATTTTTGATATTAAATTGAACTCCAACCAAGACAGGCTGGAGCCGTGGTATTGTCCCATCTGCATCTAGCCGAGTTTCGATTCTCTTTACCGCCTCCGAGTACTTATCGTCTTTTGTTGACCAGGTATCTAAATCAATAGTGCCATTGGCCAGCTGATCAGTTAGCGCAGCTTGTAACCTTTTCATATTTATAAGATTGCTTGCATCGATCAGCGCCTCGCCGAATTTTGCCTCGTTACTTATGTCATCAATACTCTGCATGAAGCGGTAATAGATAGCTGTAGTCGTGATCGCTTCAGTGCCAAAGGTATCTTCATCTTTGATGTTAATCGATGAGGCAGAAAGGAAAGCGAACAACCCTGGAGACAAGCGTGTCATCGAGAACGACAAGCTAGCGGAAGAGCTTGATGAAGACTTTGCAGCCTCTGCTACTGTATTTACTACATCTGTATAGGCGGCGATTGCTTCAGGACTGAGAGCCGGTGCTTTAGATGCTGGATCTTGAGCTACTGCCACTGCCTTCAATGCTTTAGTTACAACCGCTGCTATCTTATCTAGGCTGAACTCGCTCGTGTATTCGGTCTTTACATCTGAATTATAAGCTAGCTCAAGTGCGTCACCAATATGTGAGGCCGACAAGTGAGAGTCGATTTCACTGAAGAACTTGGTCTTCAAATTTTCGGACTGCGATTCGATCATCTGTTGTAACTTAACTATCTGCTCCCTGGCAGCTACAGTTTTATCAGCAACGCTTTGCACCGATCCAGAAGTACACGCCATGTTTTCTCCAACGAAAGGTTATCGAATCAATTCTCACGAAAAATTGCATTTCTGAACAGCTAGCCTTGTAGGCTCACCGTATAGACTGTTTTAATTTACAGGTTTTAGATGATGGCCCCTACTCGTGACAGTTGATGCTAACACAGGCGATTTACTGCGATGCATATATTTTTAAGAAGCTTCAGTCATGTATATATATCGCGACCAACTTGCAATTTAGAAATGATGGCAGAATTGTATTGGGCGTCGATATAAGAAAACTTCCTAATTTATTTCTTTGCAAGTTCTTCAAATAAAGGGAGTGCGCCGAGGGTCGCAGGCTCGTTGATGACTACCCTTGTTACCCGCTTTGCATGCACCGTTATTGTTCATGGCTGAGCTAAATTATATTTGTTAATTTGGAAATTATCATAAAAATTTATGATGCCAAATATTATTTGTTCGATAATAAATGTAATTTTTTTCGTAATCAGCGATGATGTCCGGATTGACACACACAAGAAAAGGCAATTTGCGTATTCGGTTGACGTTAAGCAGTTAATCTGGTTAAGTTGGAAAAGGCCTGCATAGTATCTGGCCGGCTGCGCTAATTACTGGATGCCGCAGGTAGTTCACACGCAGCGCGTCGTGAGCTTAGAAAGGATACGAACGTCCTGACAGAGGACGAGCGTGGCGTCGTCAAGCGCAACATCGGTCTCTTCGTGACCGCAGTTTCGTTCAAACACAAAAGCCGTCTAGGTCTTTCACTAGAGTATCAAGAAGAGAGGCAGCGCATGCAAAAACCAATGATCCCAGGCCTATATGTGAACGGAATCGACGTTCGCGTATAGCGCCGAAGCCACGGCCATTCCGCCATGCGCATTCGACCTGGCAAATCCTCGCTTCAACCTATTCTATGGAATGGAGCTGTTTTTCAATAATGGCGGCGGCAATTGCTACGTTCTATCCATAGGCAGTTATGCCAATGCGATCACCAACGGGATATCAAAGGCCGACTACACTAATTGTTTCGAAACCTTGGAGCAGCATGCCGAACCCACCATAGTAGTGATGCCTGATGCCGTCCTGCTCGACGCGGCCGACTGGAAATCGGTTTCGCAGCAGGCGCTGCGGCATTGCCAGACAATGCAGAGCCGGATTGCCATCCTTGATGTGTGGCATGGCTACTACTCTCCGGATCGGACCGCTACCGACCCGATCCAGGGCACCGATGGTAAATCCGGCTTTTATGCAATCGACGGTCTTGGCGAGGAGTTCAACAAGTACGGCGCCGTCTATTATCCGTGGATCAACACCAACATTGTGGCGCAGAACTCGATCGATTTCACATGGATCAGTGCTGCCACGTTCAGTCACTTCGCCAGCGATATGGACAATGAGGCAAGCACGGTCATCTTCCCGCCTGTGAACAGTCAGACGAACCCTCAGCTCGCTGCCTACCAGAACGTCCTGGCCAGGATGGTGCCGCCGCCCCCGGACGAGCTGAACGACCCGGACACGCTACTCGCCGTCGACGAGGTCCACAAAACGCTGAACAATCTCTCGCCGTTGTACATGCAGACCATGGCAAACCTGTGCGCCAGTGTCAATCTGATGCCGCCCAGCAGCGCGATGGCAGGCGTCTACACCCGCAACGACAATTCCTTCGGGGTATTCTATTCGCCCGCCAATACAACCATCGTCAACGCCGTGTCGCCGGCCGTAAGCTTGTCCGACAGCCAGCAGAGCGACTTGAACGCTCCGCTGAACGGCCTGGCCGTAAATGCGATCCGCATCTTCCCCGACTACGGCCTATTAGTATGGGGTGCGCGCACGCTGGCCGGTAACAGCGACGAGTGGCGTTACATCAGCGTGTGCCGGACAGTGATCATGCTGAAACAGTCGATCAAGTATGCGATGCAGCCTTACGTATTCGGCTCAAACGACAGCATCACCTGGACGGCGGTGCAGTCGATGATCGCCAGTTTCCTCCAGGAATAGTGGAAGGCTGGCGCGTTACAGGGCTCTACGCCAGCGGACGCGTTCTCGGTCGCCGTCGGCCTGAATTCGACCATGACCGGCCAAGACATCCTCGACGGCGTAATGCGCGTCGTGGTCAAGGTGGCTCTTGTGCGTCCCGCCGAATTCATCGTTCTGACGTTACAGCAGCAGATGCCAACCTCGTAGCCGCATCCCTGGCGGATCAAGAGAATCCAGCATGGCAGGTGGACTTAAGACACGAACATCTGTTCGTTGCCGAACTTCCAATAGGTGAAAGCCTGCTTTTGCCTGAGTGCTCTGTTTTGTGAAGCTCACATCTCTAAAATCCTGATTCACGCCTGACGAGGGCTACGATGTTGCGCAAGTAACGCCACCCCGGCGCGCTCCAATTCCCATCGATCATGACCGTGCCGCGCCAGGTGTGTGATTGCGGTCCTGACGCTGCTTGAAAGATGACACGGTACAATGGTCGCTCGGGATAGAACTGGCCGTTCTTTTCTCGCGCCACAATGCCTCCGCCAAAAACCGTGGCTAGCTCCGGTTCGTCGAGAATACGGCGCGCTTCCGGTTCGATGCTGGTTACGGTTAGCTTGACCACCGGGCCGCTGGGGGCGTCGGCGTAGAAGCGTGCAGCATCACCGACATTGATACGTTCAACATCATCCTCATCGACGTAGGCCACCGCTGCAATCTGGTCGGACACTAGACGCGCCAATGGCTCGCGCGCGCTCAGCCATATGCCTGGCCGCAGATCGGGCGCGATGTCGCGCAGGGTGCCGGCAAACGGCGCTACCGGCACATAGCGCGAGGCGTCACCCTGGATCGAGGCCGCTTCCGATTGCGCACCCAGCGCCTGTTGCTGCAGTATCTGCCAGCGCGCGCGTTGCTGGGGGTCAAATACCCCGGCAACGGCTTGTTGTTCCAGTCCCTCTAGGCGAGACGCGACACCTTGGGCACGCGCCTCCAGTTCCGGCGACGCCAGCCGCATCAAAGAGGTTCCTGTCGCCACATGCTGGCCGTCGGCGACGGGTAAGTCGACAACCTGTGCATGTGCAGGCGAGTAGATGACGAACTGTGCGGCCGGTCGCAACAAACCGGTCGCGCGGGTAAGGGTCGGCAATGGAAGAAAGACAACCAACGCCAGCGCCAAAAACATGGCCAGGGCGATGCGTGCGCGCGGACGACGGCGCAGCACCGGCCACAGGGTGCGCCAGACGCGCATTTCGCGAATCAAGGGAAGCATGACGAACCATCCGATTTCGATGGCGAACAGCGCGATGCCGATCGCCTTGATGAAGAATAGATAAACGAGGGACGCGATGCCAAGGAAGACAGTAAGCCGGTACAGCCAAGTCGCATAGGCGAACAGGATCAGGCCGACGTGACGTGCGCGCGGGAATACTTCCGGCGCTGCCACGCCTAGCCCGAACAGGCGCTCACGCAGGTCCCAGCGCGCAAGCGCAAAGGCACGTGTGTGCAGGTTTGGCATCTCGAGCCAGTCGGACAGCAGGAAATAACCGTCGAACCGCATGAACGGACTGGCATTGATGGCGACGCTGGCAATCCAGGTGACCGCTGCCAATACGAACGCAAGCGAGCGCAGCATGCCGTCAGGGAGCAGCGCCCAGGCCAGCGTCGCCCACGCCGCTACGCCTAGTTCGACCGCCATGCCGGCGCCGACCACGGCAAGCTTCTGGCGACGCTTGGTCAAGCGCCAGACATCGTTGGTATCGGTGTACGCGACCGGCCACATGACGAGAAAGGCCAGTCCCATCGCCGGTACTCGGCATCCGAACCGCTTGGCGGTCATCGCGTGGCCCAGTTCGTGCATCACCTTGACGACAGCTAGGGCTACCGCGTAACCGGCCATGCCGCGCCATGTAATGGTGTCGACCAGCGTGCCGGCAAAATGGTCCCACTGGCGGTAGATCTCGACGGCGCCGAAAGCCAGCGCAGCCAAGGTCAGCAGCAGGAAGGTGCGCGTATATAAAGGATCTAGATAGGGCGCCACGCGGGTAAGCCAGCGATCGGGCTTCAGCAGCGGAATGCGGAAGAACAAGTAGTTGTGGAGGAGCCATTGCGCGGCGCCGCCGCGGCGCTTGCGCAGGTCGGCCGCGTAGGCTGAGGCGACGCCGGCGTGCGCGCGCACCAGCTGGTTGTCCGTGAAAAAAGCCGCGACGTCGTCCACGTCTGCCGCGTCGAGCTGCAGCGCGGTCTCGTGCGAGACCGCACGCGCGATCGCGGCCGGGTCGTCCATGTCCCAGCGACGCAGGATTTCGAAAGTCGGCCAGTCGATCTGAAAGAACAGGTTGCGCACCGGGTCGTGCAGGGTATGGCTGGGTTGGCCGTCGGCCAGGACGGCTCCCGGCAGCAGAGTCAATTCCTCGCGCAGTAAAGGCAGGCGCATGCTAGATGCCCAGTGTCTGGCGGATCGTGGCGAGCGGGCGGCGCAGGATCCAGTAAGCAAGCGGGACGCGTTCGCCGGCAAGCTTGACGGTCCCTTTCAGGCCGACCCGCGTCGACGTGGGCGCATCAAGGGTGGCGCGCACGCGGTATGCGTAGGTGCCGTCGGGACGGACGACGGCATCGTGCGCCACGTAGCGTACCTTGGCCGGCAAGGCGTCGAGCGGACGCGAAGCCAGGTAGAGCGTGGCATCCGCGCGTCCGGCAAGAGGAATCGCGTCGCCGATCGGCAGCCAGGCTTCGATCTCGACGTCGCCTGGCACGGCGATGCGCATGATGCGTTCGCCTGTCTGCACTGCCTTGCCGATCCATTCGCTCGGGTCGTCGAGCAGTGCAACGCCGCCTTCAGGCGCCAGCACGCGTGCGCGTCGGGTCTGGTCGACATAGAAAGCGGCTTCGGCACGTTTCTCGCCGACCTTCGCCGACAGCTGCGCCAATTGCGCTTTCGAACGCGAGTCGGACAGCGCCATTTGTTCGGCTTGCCGATACTCCGCTTCCGCGGCCGCAAGCGCCTGGCCGGCCACCGCGCTACGGGTGTCTGCCGATGCTTCATCAAAGGTGAACAGTAACTGGCCGGGCTTGACCGTCTGGTTGGGCTGCACGCTGAACTGGCCGATCACGCCGTCTAGCGGCGCGCGGATGACGGCCGGCCTGCCCGGCACTAGTTCGCCGGGCGCGAGCACGGAAATACGCACCGGCAGCAGCAGCGTCAGGCCGACCACCGCGGTGAACCAGGCGCCGCGACGCTTCCACCATGGCCGGTGGATGAGGCCCGGCGCCGCACCCAGCATGCGCCGCCAGTGCAGCCAGTGCCATGGCGCAGCCGCGGCGCGCGCTAGCCACGCATGGTGCCAGACTGCGGCCCACTCTTCCAGCAGCAGGATGTTGTCCTCGCTCCAGGGCCGGTCGGCGGCCAGCAGCAGCCCGCCGCGGGCTGCATCGCCTGCGGTGCCGAAGGGTAGCCAAAGGCCGTGGGTGGGTAGCCATTCGGACCACTCGGCGGCCGGCTTCTCCGGCAGATCGGCGGCGGTAACCGTTGTCGCCTTGCGCGCGTCCTGGTCCAGAGCCCGGCAGGCGCCTTCGATGAAATGAGCGTAGGGGGCGTTGGCTTCGGGCTCTACGACGCCCGAAAGTGCCTTGATGCCGGCCCCTGCGAACCACAGCACGGCCTGGCGGTAAGGCGCCAGGTCATGGGTATCGTTCACGGCCAGGAAAGCCAGTTCCTCGACGTCGTCCGCAAGTCGCGCACGGCGCGACAACTCGAGCAGGCGCGCCAGTGGCGGTGCATTGGACATGGCGTCGTTCATTGTCAGACTCCCCGGGTCGCGGCGCGCAGCAAGCGGTCAAAGCGGTTGGCTGCGCCGTCGGCGGCTTGGCGCACTTGTTCGCTGAAACCCGCGCGCCCATGGAGCTGCGCACCCAGGCGCTGCGGCGCTGCCTTGATCCTGAAGATCATGACTGCTTCGCGGCCCTGGGCGTCTCGCGCTGTCACCCTGACTTCGACATCTGCCGTCATGCCGGCGTGCGGCTGCACGATGAATTTGCCGCCGGCGGCATCGAACTGGATCCAGGAAGGCAACGCCTGGCCGTTGGCCTGACGTGCCGACAGGTGGATTGCGGCGCCGGCATCGGTGTGGGCAAAGGCGTCGGACGGTATCGCGATCTCGACGGTGCCGTCGGCAGCAACCGCCTGGTCCGGCAATGGCCGGTTCAGAATCAGGCCGTCGCCCGATTGACCGCGTGGCGCAACCACGACGACCGGGAATGCACCATCGCTGCGGGTAAATTCTGCGGCGGGCACGAGCCCGACTGCCTGGACGTCGGGCGCTAGGCGCAGGCCAGTATCGAGCGCAGGGACGACGAACGGGGTAAGCTGAATGGTGGGTACTGCGGAAAGAGAGGAGGGCGTGTCCGAGCCGGCCGGCAGGAGGGTCTTCGCTCCGGCAGGAGCAGCGATGAAGACAGTGTCACGGACCCGCACGGTTTCCGGGGTAACCTGCTCCGGTGCGACCGGCGGTGCGGTCTGCGCGATTGTTAAGGTACCCGACGCCTTGCTCGCATTTCCGGCAAGGTCGGTGAGCGTCGCATCGATGGCATAGGTATTGCCGGCAGCAAGCGAAAGCGTGCCGCTAGCGGGCGCGGCGCTGGCAAGGTCGAGACGCCAGCCGCCGTCGGCAGGCGTCACGCCGTAGCTGGCGCCGCCGACGCTGATCACAAGCTTATCGCCTGGCGCCGCGGCGATGGTACCGCTCAGGATCGGACGCGTGTCCGTCGATGTAAAAGGAGAGACCGCGAATGCGGCTGGTGGCGTCGTGTCGACCACGTAAGCGTGTGTGGTGGCCTTGCCTTCGAGTCCGGAGGCGCCGACTGCCTGGATGGCCAGCGTGCCGCTGGCCGGCAGCACAACGCCGTCCCAGGTCAGGCGCGTGCCGTTCACCTTGCTTGTGATATCGACCCAGGTGGCGCCGCCATCGAGTGAACCGCGCACCACGTCACCCGTCGCGAGTGGCGCTCCCAGGGTTGCGGTCATGGTCTGGTCGGCTACGTTGGTAACGAAGTCGTTGCTGCTTGCGCCGCTGTCGTTGGACAAGGCCAGATCGGTGAACGTCACCACCGGCGCTGCTGTCTGCAACACGTAGGCGCGGGCAAACGCCGGCGTTTCGTTGCCGGCTACGTCGGCGATCTTGACCAGCAGTGTATTGCTGGCCTTGAGCGTCTGTCCGACAAGCGTCCAGCCAGCCTGGCCCGGCGTGTCCGCTGCCGTGGCCCAGGTCGTACCTTTGTCCAGCGATACGTAGACGGTGTCGCCTGCGGCAAGCGGTGTCGACAGCGTGCCGTTGAGCGTCTGCGTGCCGACGCTCGTGATCAGGTCTGTCGCCGAAGCACCGGTGTCGTTCGAAAACGTGACACCGGTAGGGAGCACGCCGGGCGCCGTCGTGTCGAGCACGTAGGCACGTTGGGTGACCGGGCCGTCGTGGCCAAAGGCATCGACGACTTTGAATGCCAGGCTGTTGGCGCCGCCGACGAGGACGTTGTCCCAGGCCAGGGCGGTGCCCGAAACCATGCCGCTAATGTCGACCCAGTGCGCACCGCCGTCGACCGAGCCGTAGACGACGTCGCCCGCGCCGAGCGGCGCGCTCAGGCTCGCACTAACGGTCTGGCCAGAGATCCGGGTCACGAAGTCGGTGGCGCTGATGCCGCTGTCGTTGGACAGGGCAATGTTGGTGAACGTGGTCGACGGCGAACCTATGGCAAGCTTGTACGCCTGGACCGTGGCTGTCCCGTCGTTGCCGACCTGATCGGTCACCTTCAACTGCAGCGTACCGCTGCCTGACAACACCACGTCGTTCCATGCCAGACTGGTACCCGATACTTTGGCGGTGATGTCGGTCCAGTGAGCACCGTTGTCGAGCGAGCCGTAGACAATGTCGCCTGGGGCGAGCGCGGCGCTGAGCGACGCCGTGACTGTCTGCGTCGGCACGTCGGTAACGAAGTCGTTCGCGCTGGCACCGTTGTCGTTCGAGAAGGCTAGCCGGCTGAAGACAATCGACGGCGCAGTGGTGTCGATCACGATGTTCTTGGCCGTACCGAGAGAGCCGGGCGAGCCCGGTGCTGCCAGGTCGAGCATTGCGTCGCGGGCGCCGGCCGTGTCGCGGATGGCACCGCCGTTTAGTGCCAGTGCCGCGCTCGATGCGTAATCGAGATCGGCGGCGTTTTCGCCCGTTGCGACCCGGTAGGTAAAGACCAGCGTAGCGCTGCCGGAGCCACCGGCATAGGTTGCCACACCGCCATCGCCGAGAGCCAAGCTCGGTACACCGGCGCCGGTGTCGACGACGACGGTGCGGTTGAAGGTCACGGTGATCGATATCGTGGCGCCGAGGCCGTAAGCACCGTCGCTGGTGGACGAGCCGACGCCGAGCACGTGCGCTTGCTGGCCATCGACGTTGACGCCCACGGTGCCTCCCACGGTGTTCAGCGCCAAAGCCGCATCGTTGCCGGCAGCATCGCGCAGCGCACCGCCATTGGCGCTCAGGGTGCCGACTGTAATGCCGGTCAGGTCCTGCACGCCGTCGGTCACCACGTAACGGAACGTCAGCGCGCCGCTAGGCGCCGCGGAGAGGTAGTTCGCGTACACGGTTCCGCCGTTGTCCAGCGTGAGTGCAATGCGCGGCGTGCCGTCCGCGGTGGAGACGGTTACCGCTTCCGAGAAGTTGACCGTGAAGTCGAGGTGTTGGCCGATGACATATGTGCCTTGCGCGGGCACCGCGACCGATGTCACAGTGGGCGCGGTGGTGTCGACCAGCACGCCGGCGGTGACGCCGACACCGTGCAGGTCGAGCGCCATGTCGTTACCGGCCTGGTCGCGCAGCAGACCACCGTTGGCTTGCAGGCCGGCGACGGCAATCCCCTGGCTGCCGTTGTCGCCGGCACGCACGGTATAGCCGAACACCAGCGCATTGCTACCCGCCCCCGATAGATAATCGGCATAGGCCGTGGCGCTGCCGATTTGCAGCGCGAGGCGTGGCACACCGCTGCTGGTATCGAGCGTGACGGCTTCATTGGTGTTGACGGTGAATGTCAGCGACTGGCCGGCGCGGTAGACGCCGGCCGACGGCACTGCTACCGAGCCGACGGCGGGGCCTGCGGTGTCGATGACGACCGCCAGGCCGCCCGAAGCGGCCGACATGTTGCCGGCGGCATCGGTTGCCTTGGCCGTGATCGTGTGGCTGCCGTCGGCCAGCGCGGCGCCGGTCGGGGTGGCGAAGGTCCACGCGCCACCGCTGGCGACCGTGGTGCCGAGCAGGACACTGTCGGCGTAGACCGCCACGGTGCTGCCCGATTCGGCGCTGCCGCTGAAGGTCGGGGTGGTATTGCTGGTGATGCCGTCGCTGGCGGAGTTGCCGGTGTCGCTGGCTGCGTTCATGGCGGGCACGGACGGCGCCGCCGGTGCGGTGTGGTCGAGCGTGTAGACGGCGCCGGCGGTATAGCCGCCGGCGATGGCGGCGTTGCCGGCGCTCTGGATGCCGGTCCCGCTGGCGTTCAGGTCAAGGCGCAGCGTGCCATCGCCGCCGAGGCTGTCGACGGTGACGATATAGGTGTCACCGCTGCCGCTGACGCCGGCCACGGTGCCGTGGGCGGTGCCGGTCGAGGTCAGCGTGAAGTCGGAGCCGTCGACCCCGGTCACCGGCTGGCTGAAGGTAACGGTGTACTGGACCGATGCAGCGGCATGGTCGACGCCGCCTGCAGCCCCGCCGGTGCGCACCACCGAGGTCACCGACGGCGCATCCATGACGGTGAAGGCCAGCGCCTGGTTGACGACGTTGCCTGCCAGGTCGGTGGCGCTCACGTACAGGTGATAGTTGCCGGCTGTGAGTGCGCTGTTACCCACATGCAGCTCATTTCCCTGCAAGGTGAAACGTGCGTTGTCGGCATCGTTGGTGCCGTCGCCCTGGACCAGCTGGTAGCTGATCTGGGCGGCGGTGCTGGTATTGTCGTTGGCCACCAGGGTCGTCAGCGTGGCGCCGCTGCCGGCTGCCTGGGTGGCGGCGCTGTCGGCGGCCAGCGCCAGGCCGGTGGGGGCGGCGGTGTCAATCGAGACGACAAGGACGCTCGAGATGTTCGACATGTTTCCGGCGACATCAGTGGCTCTGGCGGTGATCGTGTGGCTGCCGTCGGCCAGCGCGGCGCCGGCCGGGGTGGCAAAGGTCCACGCGCCACCGCTGGCGACCGTGGTGCCGAGCAGGACACTGTCGGCATAGACCGCCACGGTGCTGCCCGCTTCGGCGCTGCCGCTGAAGGTCGGGGTCATGTTGCGAGTGATGCCGTCACTGGCGGAGCTGCCGGTGTCGCTGGCTGCGCTCATGGCGGGCCTGGACGGCGTGGCGGGTGGGGTGGTATCCAGTGCGTAGGCCTGCGACGCGACGCTACCATCGTTGCCGGCCTTGTCGACCACTTTCAACTGGAGCACATTACTACCCGAGAGCGTCACGCCGTCCCAGTTAAGCGTCGTGCCGGCGACCTTTCCGCTGATGTCGGTCCAGGTTGCGCCGTTGTCCAGTGAGCCGTAGACGACGTCGCCGGCCGCCAGTACGCCACTGAGGGTGGCGCCAATGGTCTGGGCCGGACTGTTGGTGATAAAGTCGGTTGCGCTGCTGCCTGTGTCGTTGGACAGTACCAAGTTGCCAAAGGTGACGGTCGGTGCGATGCTGTCCACCGTGGCGTTGGACGTATCGGCGCGCACGGTGGCATTGCCGGCGTTATCGACGACCTTCACGGAGACGTTGCGGCCGGTCGCGTCGATGCCGCCTGCGGTGATGCGATAGGTGGCACTCCAGCGTCCGCCTGCGTTGGTGGCGGCGACCGCGCTGCCGCCGCCGAACTGGCTGAAGTCGATCGTCACGCCGGCCAGCGCGTCGGTGTTGTTGTCGCCGCCGGCCGTATTGTTCCAGGTGGCGGTGACGGTGTCGCCGATCCGGTAGGCGCCGTTCGTGCCGCTGGCGCCGCTGATGGCGATGTTGGCATCGGTCACGAGGGGGGCGACATTGTCGACGGTGGCATTGCTGCTGTCCGCCGTGGTGGTGGCGTTGCCTGCATTGTCGACTGCCGTCACCGACACGTTGCGGCCCGTTGCGTCGATGGCGCCGGCCCCGATCGTGTAGGTCGCGCTCCAGACGCCCCCGCTGTTGGTCGCGATGACCGCGCTGCCGCCGCCGAACTGGCTGAAGTCGACCGTCACCCGGCTGAGGGTATCGGTATTGTTGTCGCCGCCGGCGGTATTGTTCCAGGTGGCCGTGACGGTATCGCCGATCTTGTAGGCCCCTGCCGTGCCGCTGGCGCCGCTGATGGCGATGCGGGCGTCGGTGACGGTGGGCGCGACATTGTCGACCGACAGGTTGGTGCTGTCCGCTGCAGTCGCGGTGCCAGCCCCATTGGTGGCGCTGACGGAGACCTTGCGGCCAGTAGCGTCGATTGCGCCGGAAACGATCGTGTAGCTGGCGCTCCAGTTGCCGCTGCCGTCACCGGTTGCGGTGACGGCGCTGCTCCCGCCAAACTGGCTGAAGTCCATGGTCACGCTTGTCACACCGCTGTTATTGTCACCAGAAGCGCCATTGTTCCAGCGCGCAGTGACCGTGTCGCCGATCTTGTAGGTGCCCGCCAGGCCGGTGGCGCTCGAGATAATCGCGATGTTGGCGTCGGTGACGGTGGGCGATGCGGCGATCGGTTTGACGTCGGTGATGTTGAAATTCTGAAAGATACCGAACTTATCCGAACTCAGCACGACCTGCGTGACGTCGTTGATCGGCTTGGCGAAACTCGACAAGGTCTGCCAGGCACCGGGCGTCAGGTTGATCGTGAAGCTGTCGGTGGCGCCGTTGGCGTAGGTGAGGGCCACCGACAGTTGTCCCGAATCCATGCCGGCGCCAAAGGAATTGATATCGAACGAATAGCCGGGCTGAGTCTTGATGGTCAGCTGCACCTGGTCTTCGGGACCCTGGTAAGCATACACGCCATTGTTGTTGTCGTAGGTGTCGATGCCCATGCCTTGGTTGTCATTCCCGTATCCGCCGGAGAACGTCATGTGGATGCCGGAAATCAGCTTGTCGATCGTGGTCGACGTAAAGTCCGCATCCGCATCGGTAAAGGCGATCGTGTCGAGCACACCGCGATAGGCATCGATCTGCAGCGTGCGCACATCGATCTCGCCCACGTGCGATTCGAGCGTCCAGTTACCTCCCTCGGCCGCCGACCCAGTGGCGTCGGTCGAGGCCGCGACGTCGGCGCCGGTGAGACGCGCCAGGTCCGCCAGGAAGCGCTCGCCGTCGCTGCCGGCGGCCACGTCGCAACCGTACAGCAAGACGTCGCCCCCGGGTTTCAGGGCGTGGCCAATGTCGGCCAACTCAGCCTGCACTGTCTGCGAGGCGAGCGCGGCCTCGTCAATCAGGGCGCTGCCCAGGTGCAGCTGGCCTTGCGCGCCGTGCGACAAGATGTGGATGGCGTCGTAGCCGCTGTTCCGTGCGGCCCATGCTGCGATCTGCGCCAGACCGTCCCGGGCGCCGTCGAATTCGATGATGGCCATCCCGTCGCGCAAGCCGGCCTCCAGGGTGCGGTAGTCGGCCACCGATGTGTCGACGAACACAACTTCCTTCTTGCCGTCGTTGCGGCCGGCGTCCGCGCTCCTGACCTCGTGCGCCGACGCCACTGCCGCCGTCGCTGCCGCGTCGGCCAGCGACACCTCGTGCGCACGTGCATGCACGGCGTCTGCGGCAGTGGCCACGGCGGCGCCGTCGAACATGAAGCGCTGCTCCAGCGGCAGCAGGCGCGAGGTACGCCGTAGCGTGCGTCGCGGCGCGATCGTGGCGGTGCGCAGGCTCTGGATCAGGCGGAAGGCAGGGACGATATCGTTCATTACGTGGTTCCGGAGACGTACGGCATGGCCGTTATTGAATGTATGAAAGAAGGCGCTCGGATGACAGGCGCTCAGCGGGCAGTAAGGGCGGGGTGGGCAGTGAGGTGCGCTGCCACCTGGCGGTCCAGCTGCGGCCGCCATTCGGGCGGCATCACCGACAGTGCCCTGTCACGCACTCCCGTTGCCGCTGACAGTTGGTCTTGTGTCTTCGCGCGCGCCATTGCAGCGTTGCTCCATAAATAGATCTTGGCAAGATGTTCAGGCGCAAGCGCGCCGGTGTTTGCCTTTACTGGTGCATTTCCGTACAAGATCGCAGTCGGCAGATAGGCCGGCGCATAACCCTCTCCGGCGGCGGTTTCGAGCCAGCGTAGCGCTTCGTCACGGTCGGCGTCGCCACCTGCGCCCTGGGCCAGCATCATGCCCAAGTGGAACTGGGCCTCAGGCATCCCATACGAGGCCGCCTGGCCGTACCAGCTGCGCGCTGCAGCCAAGTCTTGCGCTACCAGCGTGCCATCCTCGAAGTAATGCGCCAGCCGCAGCATGGCTGGCGGCGAATTCGACATCGCCACGCGGGTACACAGCGCCAAGCCGCGCGCGGTGTCCTTGGCGACGCCCTCGCCGCGCAAATAATAATCGGCGGCATTGCAGTCCGAGATCAGATGGCCGTCGCCGGCAGCCTTTGCATACCATTCGAGGGCGGCCGGAATGTCCGGCGCGCGACCAATACCTTTGGCCAAGCATTCACCCCACTCGTGCTCGGCCGTGGCAATGCGCTTGGCAGCGGCGCTCTCGAACCAGCGGCAGGCAGCGACGGGATCCGCTTTGCGGCCCCACCCGTTCTTGTCGAACACGCCGAGCATGAAGCGCGCCAAGGGGTTGTTCGCTGACTCTGCACGATACAGTCGGTAGGCTGCGACATAATCGTTGGCGACTAGGGCAGCATGTGCCGCCTTGACGTCTTTGGCGCGTTCGGCTGGCGCGGCGGCCTGCGCGCAGGAGGTGAAGACCAGCAGGACGGAGAAAAGAGTAAGAGAGCGTGTCATATGTTCATCGATCGGATATCCGGCACCTAGGGCGCCGGATATCCTCAGCATCAGTTCCGTCGCGGGTAGAGGCCCGTGGTGGCGATGAAATAGTTCATGGCCAGAAAAGGCGGCATGATGTTAACCGCCGCTGACGCCGGAACGGCGGCCGGCGCCGTCATGCCACCCATGGTCACGAGCGCCTGCCCGCCCAGGGTCGTGGTGGGGTTACCGGTGATGGTGGTGGTGGGCGCACCGGAGAAGGTGACCGGCGCGGTGCCGGCGATGCTGCCCGCGCCCATGGGAACGTTCGGCGCGTTGCTCGAGTAGATCTTGCTGCTCGAGCCATTCGACACCGCGAGTACAGCGCCATCGGGTGCGGTACTACCACCGTTGGCGTTATAGGCTTTCAGGGTAAAGCTGGAACCGTTGACCGAACCGCTGACGCCTGCCAGGCTGGTAGTGGCAGCCAGGCCGGTCATGGTTGTCGTCGCCGTCAAGTTGGCGATGTTGACGACGGCGGTCAGTCCTGTCGCGCCGTGACTGTGCTGTGCCAACGGCACGTTGGCCGGGGTCAGCATGACGGTGGCCGCACCACCCTTGTCGCCCACCTTGTAGGTAGGCAAACCGCCCGGTGCGCCAGCACCGGCGCCTACGACGACGCGGCCGCGTAAGTCAGGCAGCATGAACGTTGACACGCCATCACCGCCAAAGCTGACACCAATCAGGGAATACAGCGCCATATTGGATGCAATCGACATGGTCGCGCCGTTGGCGGGAGCGTAACCTTCCAGGTTGGTCCATGGCACCGCCAGGATGCAGACGGCGCCGACGTAGGGATCTTGCGTACATGCCTGAGCACTACTGCCCCACGCCAGCAGGGCGGCGAGGCCGGCCGATTTGATGAGGCTGGCGATAGGCCGCGAAGTCGGGTTCTTCATTGTAAGTCTCTCGTTTAACGATTGGCTGGCGGGGCTAACAGGATTTTTCCGCTCATGCCCGCCACCAGTTCGGAAAATCTGCCGTCGATGACGGCGTTCACTTTGATCGATTGACTGACCGAATCCACGCGGGCGCCGATGCCTTTTACCTTGGCCGGGTAGTGTTTGCCGGTTTCGTCGATCGCCACCTGGAACGTCTGGCCGGGCTTCAGCCAGGCCAGCCAGCCGCTGGGCACGATGAACTGGAGTTCGAGGACGGAATCGTCAAGAATGTCGAGTATGGGCTGGCCCGCCTGTACGTATTGCTGTTCACGCACCTTTTGCTCGGCCACACGTCCCGAGAACGGGGCCGTCACCCGGCACTTCGACATGAGGGTGGTGCCGGCGGCGACCTCAGCTCTGGCTTTTGCGGACTCGGCCGCCGAGACGTCGAGTTCGACCTTGCCGACCGAATTCAATTCGTTCAGGCGCTGGTTCGCTTTCCAGGCAATTTCCGCGGCTGACAGCGCCGCCTTGGCCTTGATCAGTTGGGCTTGCTGCATGGAGCAATCGAAGCTGATGAGCGTGGCGCCGGCGCGGAAGGCTCCGCCCTCGGCGACGGGCAGGCGGTCCACCTTGGCACCGAATTCCGCCGCCAGTGTCGTATAGCGCAGCGGCGAGAGCTGGGCGCGGATATCGCGCTGGTCGAGCGCGCTCGACGTCGGTTTGAGTGGCTGGGCTGGCAACGCGGCGGTGGCCTGCTGCGCAGCCATGACCAGGATGGATTGCAGCGCTAGCGCGGTCCAGCGCGGATGAGATCGATTCATGGCGTTCAAGGGTTGGCTTGGGTCGGATTAACGCGCATCGACGCGCTGACCGCGCGGGTCAGGTCCGCAAGGGGCGCATCGTCGGCCATGCCGAGCATCGGCTCCAGGCCAAGTGTAGCCTGGAGCTTGCCGGCCGTGGCCTGGGCTTGGGCCAGCGCCTGGTAGCGTCGCAGATGACTCAGAAGAACTGTGGTTCGGTTGGCCACGACGTCGAGCTTGCTTTGTGCCTGGACTTCGCCGCGATTTGCGGCATGGCGCGCGATTTCGCTATCGACTTTCCAGATGGCGTCTGCGCGATCCAGCTGACGCAGCGCGTTCTGGTATTGCAGGCGTGCCAGGTGCACCTGGGCCAAAACCGCCATCTGGGTCGCCACGCGGCGCTGGTCGGCGAGCGCGACGCCGGCCTCGGCGAGGCGCTTTTGCGCCGGCGCGGACAGCAGGCCGAGCAAGTTATACGATACCTGCAGGCCGGCCTCGTTCCAGTTCTGGTAGATCAGGTAGCTGTCATTGCTGTGGCGGCGGCCATAGTTGAACGACAAGCCGGGGAACAACTTCAGCAGCGTGCGTCGCGTTTCGACTGAGGCGACGCGGGCGTTGTACATCGATTCGCGCAGGTCAGGGTTGTTCGCCAGAGCCAGTTCTTCCATTTTTTCGATGGGAATCGCCAGCCACTCAGCGCCGCTTTTTTCTTCGGCTTCCTGGACGACGATGTTCTGCGTCAGCGGCAGGTTGATCAGTGCTGCGAGTTCCACTTTGGCCGACGACAGTTCCTGGTCGATCGCTTCAAGCAGACGAAGATTTTCCAGCAGCTGGCGTTGGTAGCGCAAAGCGTCCACCGGGTTGCGTAGGCGTTCTGCTTCGGCCTGGCGAGAATCGGCAAGCGCTTCCTCGGCGACAATGATCGACGCCTCGACGTCGCCACGCAACTTTTGCGCGCTGGCGGTGCGCCAGAATGCGGTGCGGACGTCCTGTATCAACAAGTGCATGGCTTTGCGACGCCGCTCAGCGGCGATGAGTACCTTATCGCCGTTCTGCTGCGCAGCGTAGTAGCTTTGGCCGAAATCGAGCAGGCTCCAGGTGAACGTCAGGTCGTAGGTGGTTGCCACCCGGTCGCTTGAGATAAACGGATTCGCCAGCGACGGTTGGCCTGTCACGGAATCGATGCTACGCGTGATGAGGTCGTTGTTGCGGTAGCGATATCCGGCGTCAGCCATCAATTTCGGTAGCGCGTCGTAGGCGCCGGCATCCAGCTGCCCTTGCGCCAGTGCGACTTCCAGCGCGCGTGCGCGTCGATCGAGGTTGTATTTGATGGCGCGAGCAACGGCCTCATCGAACGATAACGGTCCCTGTAACGGCTCCACACCCTGCTGCGCGCGTGCACGATCGGCCGCGATCGTCGATGCCACGTCGGCCGCGCTCAAGGGATGGGTATGCGTGGTGGCGCAGCCGGTGAGTGTGATAAGGGCGCACAACGAAGCGACCACAATGAAACGCTTGGAAGGAATTGGCATGTGGAAATATAGTTTATGACTGTTATGGCTCGACCCAGTGGACGGCACTACCTGTCTTTGCATTGATTATTGATGCAAGGAAACACTAAAATTCTATGATCTCGGTTACCCCTTGTCACGGTTTAAATTTGCTTTCTTCATCGTCGTGGCAACGGAGAGACAGTTTTCGGATGGTGGCGACTAATCGTATAAGAGGAATGAATTGGTTATCTGGTCAACCAGAAAACAGGTCTTGTTATTTTGCATATTTGCCTGTCCTTTTGCTACGATCGTCGGTTGAGGATGGTAGACCAGACCTTTTTTTCTAAGAGGTGAGCGCTGCCATTCGCGTCATCGTATGCGCCATGCGAATCACATCATTCGCTATCTCGCGTCGCTATGCGGCCCGCGCTGTCAGGGTCGCGTCCGTTGACATTGCTGGCTTTTTGCCGAGTTCGCTTTTGCTTATTGCGGAGATCCGTGACACTCCGCGAGATTTTTCGCCTTGACACTATGCTATCCGAACGAACCGTCTGCTATTGACCAGGGGCTGGCGCTGAGTCGCTGGTCGATAATCACTCGTATGACAGTCGCTTTTCGATGACCGTCGCCGGTCGACACGTCATCGTCGGTTAACGACTTTTTCTGGTTCTAGTGGAAATGCCTGTTTGATGGTTTTTACTGCGATCGCTTTCACAGAAAGGAGTAGATTTACTCCGTGACCAGACTGCGTTTAGTTAATCGCGTGGTCCTGATTAGAAATCAGTTTATATTGGAAATGAGAAGATTGTGGGATAGATATCGCGTGAACTCGGGCACGGCATGACATGCTATTAGCCAACACCTGCCAGGGTACCAATAGGCCGATTTTCTAAAAGCTCGGCGAGCTCAACCGGATTACGTGAGTTGAGCTAGAGATCAGGCTGCAAGCATAACGCGAATCCGACCGGGATATTAACTTGGTACGGGCTTTCGTCGGTAGGCAGCCAAACTCACAGGCAATCGCTGATAGATGGCAATTTCAAACTGACAATCCCGCGCGCCGTCTGTACAATTCCGCGTTCGAGTGAACGGTGTCCCGCCATCGACCGATGGCGGGGTGAAACGGGAAGCCGGTGAAGCGCGGGATCCTCATCCCACGCCATTCCGGCGCAGCCCCCGCTGCTGTAAGCCTGACGAACCGGTCCGACGCCACTGCGCCATGCGCGGGAAGGCAGGACCGGGGAGGAAGACGGCGAGCCAGAAGACCGGCCGTTCACCTTGAAAGCGCGAGACCCGGGGTGTGGTCTCGCACCTTGGCGTTCCTGATTTTCTCGTACCTGTTGCCGGGCATGGCATGCCCGTGGGCGCGCGCGCGCTCATACGAAGGGCAGAGGAAAGCGGAGAACGCCGGTCACACATTGGAAAGACAAGAAATGAACGACAGCATGCAAAACCCCCGCTGGCAGAAAGCCGCCTGGGCCGCCGGTTCCCTCGCGCTCGCCGTTGGCGCCAACAGTGCGGCCCAGGAGCAGGCGCTGAATACGGTGGAAATCACCGAGACCCGCCTGGCGCGCAGCGCCACCTTTTCCCTGGACGACCGCAACGAGACCGGCTCGCGGCTCGGCCTCAGCGCACGCGACACTCCCGCCAGCGTGAGCACGCTCGGCAGCGCCGACATCGCCGAGCGCAGCCTCACGCGCGCGCAGGACGTCGTGGTGCGCATGCCCGGCATGAGCGAATCCCCCGCGCCCGGCAATGGCGGCACCAGCCTGTCGGCGCGCGGTTTCGGCGGCCACAATTCGGTGGCGCAGCTGGTGGACGGCACTCGCCTGGTCGTCGCCGCCGGCACGATCACCTATCCGTTTTCCACCTGGCCCCTTGAAGCGGTGGAAGTGCTGCGCGGCCCAGCGTCGGTGCTGTACGGCGACGGCGCCATCGGCGCCGCCGTCAACTACGTCACCAGGAAGCCGCGCTTCGACCGCACGCGCGGCGAAGCTTTCCTGGCTGCCGGTTCCTTCGATACGGTGCAGGGCGGCGTCGGCGTCAGCGGCCCGGCGGGGGACGGCGTCGCGTATTCGGTCTACGTGGATGCCGACAAGAGCCGGGGCTACCGGCGCGATAACGGCTACGAGCGGCAGAATTTGTCCGCGGCGCTGGCATGGCGGATCAACCAGGACCTCACGGCGACGGGGTCGCTGGACGCCGGCCATAACGACGACGCGCGCTACTTCGGCACGCCGCTGCGCAACGGCCGGCTCGACCCGGACTTGCGCCGTACCAGCTTCAACGTCGAAAACGCACTGGTGCGCTACAACGACCGGGTCGGCCGCCTGCGCCTCGAATACCATGCCGCGCCCGGTCTGCTCGTGCGCAACGAGAGCTACTACATCACCAGCAAGCGCCACTGGCGCAATGCAGAAAGCTACGCCTTGAATGCCGCCGGCACGCGCGTCAACCGGAGCGACTACCTGGAAATCCTGCATGACCAGGAGCAGGCGGGCAATCGCTTCGACGCAGTTGTCGACGGCCGCATCGCCGGCCGCGCCAACCGGCTGGTGGTCGGCCTCGAGTGGTATCGCACGCGCCTCATCCACAGCAACAATTCGCCCTACGGCGGCGCCAGCGTGGTCGATCCCCACGATTTCATGCCCGGCTATTTCGTCAGCCCGGTCCCCACCGTCGCGAGCCGCCGCGCGGAGATGACAACCGGCGCCTTCTTTGCCGAGGATGTGCTGGACATCGCGGCGGACTGGAAACTGGTGGCAGGCCTGCGCCGCGACGCCATGAATTTCGACAACCTGGACCTGCGTACAGGGGTCGCACTGGGCAAGGACTATCATCCTGTCACGGGGCGCGTGGGTGCCGTATGGAAGCCGGCCGCGCAGTTGTCGCTGTATGGCCAGTTCGGCACCGCCACCGATCCGCTGAGCGGCGCGCTGTCGCTGCCGAACGGCTCAGTCAGCTACGACCTGACGCGTGGCCGGCAGCTGGAATTCGGCGCCAAGGGTGGGATGCCGGCGGTAAAGGGCGAGTGGACCGTCGCCGCCTACCGCATCGAGAAGCGCAACCTGCTGTCGCGCGATCCGGACAATCCTTCCGTGGCCCAGCAAGTCGGCCAGCAGTCGTCGACCGGCCTCGAACTGGCCTTTGTAGCCGAGCCGCTGCGCGGCTGGACCATCGACGCCAACGCCGCCGTGCTGCGCGCGCGCTACGACGATTTCAAGGAGATCGTGGGCGGCGTCCCTGTGGCGCGCGACGGCAATACCCCGGCCGGCGTGCCCGAGCGCACGGCCAGCTTGTGGACCCGCTACCGCTTCCTGCCGCAATGGGATGCGGGCCTGGGCGCACGCTACGTGGGCCTGCGCCAGTCTAATTCAGCGAACACCGCCAACTTGCCGGCCTACACGGTCCTCGACGCCTCGCTGGCGTGGCGCCAGTCGTCGGCGTTGACCCTGGTCCTGGCCGTCAAGAACCTGGCCGACCGCGACTACGCCCTGTCGGGCAGCGGTGGCGTGCGCTGGCTGCTTGGAGCGCCTCGCACCCTGCAGCTGACGGCGCGTACCAGCTTCTGATCCGCGATGAAGAAGACCCTGATCTTCCTGCACAAGTGGCTCGGCGTCGGCCTGGCGCTGCTGTTCGCGATGTGGTTTGCCAGCGGCATCGTGATGTACTACGTGCCTTTCCCGTCCCTGACCCAAGGCGAGCGCCTGGCGGGCATGCAACCGCTCCGGGCGCAAGCCCCGTGCTGCCTGACGGCGCAGGATGCGTCGGCCCGTGCTGGCGTGCGCTTTTCCGAAGCGCGGCTGGGGATGCTTGGCGACCGGCCCGTGTGGCGCTTGCTCGGCGCCGACAAGCGCTGGGTCGGCGTCGACGCGGCCAGCGGCGCTGCGCTGGCGCCGCTGACGGACGCCGAGGCGGCCGCCGTGGCGCAGCGCT
>NZ_JAXSQX010000013.1:0-53174 GCF_034659755.1 Massilia phyllosphaerae | reverse complement strand
ACCCTGAGCTATGCCCGGCTCAACGCCAAGGCCAACCGCCTGGCGCACTACCTGGCCGAGCAGGGCGTGGGCGCTGGCCATCGCGTCGGCATCTACGTCGAGCGCTCGCCCGAGCTGCTGGTGGCCATGCTGGGCGTGCTCAAGGCCGGCGCCGCCTATGTGCCCTTCGAGCCGAAGAACACCCGCGATCGCCTGGGCGCCATAATCCGCGACGCCGGTATCGAATGGGTGCTGGTGCAGCCCGGCATGGCGGACCGCCTGCCGCCGGGCGGGGTCGACCTGCTGATGCTCGACGACGGCGCCGATGCCGGCTGGCTGGACGGCTACCCGGAGGACAACCCGTCGGCCGACGGCCACGGGCCGACGCTGCAGGACAGTGCCTACTTGATCTATACCTCGGGCTCGACCGGCACCCCGAAAGGCGTGGACATCGCCCATCTGGGGCTGATGGACTACTGCACCTTCGCATCGCGCCGTTATTACGCCGGCCACCTGGCCGGCTCGCAGGTGGTGACCTCGCACGGCTTCGACATCACCGTGCCCAGCCTGTACCTGCCGCTGCTGCGCGGCGGCACCGTGGAGCTGCTCGACGCCGGCGACGAGCTGGCCGGGCTGGCGGCGCGCCTGGCCGATCCGGACTGCGCCCCGGCGCTGCTGCGCATGACGCCGATGCACGTGCGCGGGCTGCTGGAATTGTTGCCAGCCACGGTGCCCGTGCAGGGCCGCCACGTGTTCGTGGTCGGCGGCGAAGCCTTTACCCCGGAACTGGCGCGCGAACTGCAGGCGCGCTGCCCGCACAGCCAGCTGTTCAACCACTACGGTCCGACCGAAACGGTGGTCGGCTGCGCGATGTACGACATCAGCGCCAACCTGGATGCGATCGGGCGCGTGCTGCCGATCGGCCGCGCCATGGACAACACCCGCCTGTACGTGCTGAACGCGGCGCTGCAGCCATGCCCGGTGGGCGTGGCGGGCGAACTGCACATCGGCGGCGCCGGCGTGGCCAGGGGCTACCTGAACCAAGCGGCGCTGACGGCGGCGAAATTCATCGCCGATCCGTTCAATCCGGGCGAACGTCTGTACAAGACGGGCGACCTGGTGCGCATGCTGGCAGGCGGCGACCTCGAATTCATCGGGCGCGCCGACGACCAGGTCAAGCTGCGCGGCTACCGCATCGAACTGGGCGAAGTGCGCGCGGCGCTGCAGCGCCTGGAGCAGGTGCGCGACGCCGCGGTCCTGGTGGAAGGCGAGGGCGAACGCAGGCGCCTGCTGGCTTACCTGGTGCCGGCCGCGCCGGCGGCGGACGAAGCGGCCTACATCGCCGCCGTCCAGGAAGCCCTGCGCCAGGCGCTGCCCGAGTACATGGTGCCGGCCGGTTTCGCGCTGCTGGACCAACTGCCGCTCACGCCGAACGGCAAGACCGATACCCGCAGCCTGCTGGCACTGGGCGGCCTGCTGGGCGGCGGGGTGGCGATGGTGGCGCCGTCCGGCCACACCGAAAGCCGACTCGCCGAAACGTGGTGCGCGCTGCTGGGCCTCGAACAGGTGAGCACGAATGCGAGCTTCTTCGACGTCGGCGGCCATTCGCTGCTGGCGATGCGGCTGATCAATGCGGTGCAGGGCGGCTTTGGCGTCGCCTTCTCGCTCAAGGCCTTGCTGGCGAATCCGACCATCGGGGCGATGGCCAGCCAGATCGACGCCTCGCTGGCCCGCGCCGGGAACAGCGAAGGCGCCAATGACAATGAAAACAATGTCGAAACGGAGTGGTGAGATGGATGCCGCACAACTGATTGGATACTTGAATGGCAGGGGCATCTTCCCCTACCTCGAGCAGGGAAAATTGAAGACGCGTTCGCGCGAAGGCATCGATGCCGACACCGCGGCACGTATTCGTGCCGGCAAGGATGCGCTGGTCGCCTTCCTTGCCGCGCAGGACGACGGTGTGGCGGCATGCGCCAGCGACAGCATTCCGCCGGTCGCGGACGACGCCGCACAAGCGCTTTCCTTCAACCAGGAACGCCTCTGGCTGACCAACCAGATCGGGGAGGGCAGCGCCCAGTACAACCTGTCGCAGGCGCTGCGCCTGTCGGGCCACCTGCAGCGTGCGGCGCTGGCCCAGGCGCTGGACGCGCTGGTCGGGCGCCATGCGGCGCTGCGCACCAGTTACCACGAACGCGACGGCGTCGCGGTCCAGTGCGTCAACCCGGCAGCGCCGCTGGCCCTGCCGGAACGTGACCTGCGCGGCATGCCGCGTGCGGCGCAGGAGGCCGAAGTCGCGGCCGCCGCCGCCCGCCAGGCCGCCCAGCCGTTCGACCTTGCCGGCGCCCCGATGTTGCGCGTGCTGCTGCTGGTGCTGGCGGACGACGAGCATGTGCTGGTCTTCACCCTGCACCATATCGCCTCCGACGGCTGGTCGATGGGCATCCTGGCGCGCGACTTCGCCGCGCTGTACGGCGCCTTCAGCGTGGGTGCGCCCAACCCCTTGCCGGCCCTGGCGACGCGCTATATCGATTACGCGGTGTGGCAGCGCTGCCGGCTGGCAGGCGACACCCTGGCGTCCGAGCTGGCGTTCTGGCACGAGCGGCTGGACGGCATGCCCAAGCTGCACAGCCTGCCGCTCGACCACGCGCGTCCGGCCCAGCAGCAATTCAGCGGCCAGCGCATCGGCCAGACGATATCGCCATCGGTGCAGCGCCGCCTCAACGGGTTGGCCGAGGCGCACGGCGCCACCTTCTTCATGGTGATGCAGGCCGCTTTCGCCCTGCTGCTGTCGCGCTGGAGCGGCGAAGACGACATCGTGATCGGCTGTCCGGTGGCCGGACGCACCCACCGCGACCTCGAACAGGTGATCGGGTTCTTCGCCAACGCCGTCGTGTACCGGACCGACCTGGCGGGCGAGCTGACCTTCGTCGACCTGCTCACCCGCGTCAAGGCCGACGCCATCGAGGTATTCGCCCACCAGGAGATGCCGTTCGAGACGCTGGCCAAATCGGTCCAGAGCGAACGCAGCCTGGCGTACTCGCCCCTGTTCCAGGTCAGCCTGACCCTGCAGAACAATGCGCAAGCGTCCCTCGACCTGCCCGGCCTGCGGGTGTCGAACGTCGATTTCGATGCGAACAAGACCCTGTTCGACCTCAGCCTGTTCGTGCGCGAAAGCGCCGACGGCCTCGGCCTGTCCTGGCTGTTCTCGGACCAGCTGTTCGAGGGCGCGACCATCGAGCGCATGGCCGCCAGCTTCGCGGTCCTCCTCGAAAGCATCGCCGAGACCCCGCACCAGGACATCCGCCGCCTCCCGATGGTGAGTCCGGCCGACCTGGCGGAGCAACTCGGCCGCCAGGCGCGCAGCGGCGACAACGAGGGCCTGTGCGTGCACCAGCTGTTCGAACGCCAGGCCGCGCAATCGCCCGACGCGCTGGCGCTGGCCTGCGACGGCGCGACGATGACCTATGGGGAATTGAACGCCCATGCCAACAAGCTGGCGCGCCACCTGCGCACCCAGGGTGCCGGACGCGGCGACATCGTCGGCCTGTGCACCGAACGCTCGGCCGACACGATCATCGGCCTGCTCGGCATCCTGAAGGCCGGCTCCGCCTACCTGCCGCTCGACCCGGCATGTCCGCCAGCACGCATGGCGCACATGCTGAACGAGGCGAGCGTGCGCATCGTGGTCACCCAGCAGGCCCTGATGGGCGAGCTGCCGCTGGAAGGTCTGGCGACGGTGCTGGTGGACAGCCAGTGGCGCCGCCTGCTGCTCGCCAAACTCGACGGCGCCAACCTGGACGGCCCGGTCACGGCGCCGGACGGGCTGGCCTACGTGATCTATACCTCGGGTTCCACCGGCAAGCCGAAGGGCGTCATGATCGAGCACGCCGCCTTCGTGCAGAGCGTGCTGTCGCAGCGCGCCGCGTACGGCGTCGACGCCGCCAGCGTGGTGCTGCAATACGTGGCCTTCACCTTCGACGTCGCCGCCGCCGACTGGGCGATGGCCCTGACCAGCGGCGCCGCGCTGTGCATCGCCACCGAGGACGACCGGCGCGACGCCGGTGCGCTGGCAGAACTGGCCGCCGCCTGCAGTGCCACGCACATGCAGTTGCCCGCGCCGGTGCTGACCCAGCTCGACGCGGCCCGCTTCCCGTCGCTCGGCACGGTCGTCGTCGGCGGCGCCGCCGCCAGCGCCGCCGCCCTGGCACCATGGATCGCGACCAAACGTTGCTTCAATGCCTACGGCCCGACCGAGACCGCGATCGCTTCCGGCGCCCACCTGATGCGCTCGGCCCAGGAAAACCGCAACATCGGCGCGCCGTTCCCGCACGTCGAGTACCGCGTGGTCGACCAGCGCGGCCAGCTGCTGCCGTCCGGGGTGCCGGGCGAGCTGCTGATCGGCGGTTTGCCGGTGGCGCGCGGCTACTGCGGCCGGCCCGAGCTGAGCGCGGAACGCTTCATCGAGGATCCCTTCCGTCCTGGCGCGCGCCTGTACCGTACCGGTGACCTGGTGCGCTGTCTGCCCGGCGGCGAGCTCGAATTCGTCGGCCGCACCGACGACCAGGTCAAGCTGCGCGGCTACCGCATCGAGCTGGGCGAGGTGCGCGCGGCGCTGCTCGCGCTGGACGACGTGCGCGAAGCCCTGGTGCTGGTGGGCGGCGGCGAGGACAACCAGCGCCTGCTGGCCTACGTCGTGCCCGCGCAGTCCGGCGCCGGCGAGGCGGTCTTCATCGCCTCGCTGCTGCAGCGCCTGAAACAGGCGCTGCCCGACTACATGGTGCCGTCCGGCTTCGCCGTGCTGTCGGCCTTGCCTCTGACTGCCAACGGCAAGGTCGATACGCGCGCGCTGCCGCCGATCGCCGCGCCGGAGCAGCCGAGCTACCTGGCGCCGCGCAACCCCACCGAACAGGTGCTGTGCGAGATCTGGCAGCAGCTGCTGAAGGTCGAGCGCGTCGGCGTGCACGATAATTTCTTTGCGCTGGGCGGCGACTCAATTCTGTCGATCCAGGTCGTGGCGCGCGCTAACCAGGCCGGCCTGGGCATCACCACGCGCCTGCTGTTCTCGCACCAGAGCGTGGCCGAACTGGCGGCTCAGGCCGGCGCCGCGCGCGAGCAGGCCAGCCAGGAAGCGGTCGGCGGCAGCCAGGTCCTGTTGCCGATCCAGCGCCAGTTCCTCGGCATGTCCCCGCATATTTCCCATTTCAACCAGTCGGTCCTGCTCGAAGCGCCCGCGGATCTCGACCACGCCATGCTGTCGGCCATGATGGCGGCGCTGTACGAGCGCCACGATGCGCTGCGCCTGCGCGTGACGCAAGACGGCGGCGAATGGCAAGCCGGCTACGCGCCCCCGTCCGCGAGGCTGGCCGACGCCGCCACCGTGGTCGAAGCGCTGCCGCCGGGCGGGCGCGCCGGACATGTCGCGGCACGCTGCGCCGCTCTGCAGCGCGGCTTCGACCCGGCCGCCGGCCCGCTGCTGCGCGCCATGCTGCTCACGTCGGAAGACGCCGGCGCGGCGCGCCTGTTCATCGTCGCCCACCACCTCGTGGTGGACGGCGTGTCGTGGCGCATCCTGCTGGCGGACCTGGAACAGGCCTACCGCCAGCTCAGTGCCGGCAATGGCGCCGCGCTCGGGCCCAAGACCTCGTCCTACCAGGCCTGGGGCGAGGCCGTGGCGCGGCATGCACCGCGGCTGGCGTCCGAGCTGGCCTGGTGGACCGACCAGCTGGCGCTGCCGGTGCCGGCGCTGCCCGGCTACCGTCCGCTGGCCGGCGGCGCGCCGCGCGCCAGCACCCGCGCGATACCGGTCGCGCTGTCCGCCGCCGATACCGAAGCGCTGCTCAAGCGTTGCGGGCAGCGCCACCGTACCCAGGTCAACGAACTGCTGCTGGCGGCGGTGTCGATCGCCATGGCCGACTGGCGCGGTGCCGGCGGCGTGCGCCTGATGCTGGAGGGCCACGGCCGCGAAGACCTGTTCGAGGCGATGGACACCAGCCAGACCGTGGGCTGGTTCACCACCACCTACCCGGTGACGCTGGCGTGCGGGGCCCGCGACACCAGCGCCGTGATCCGCGAGGTCAAGGAGCAGTTGCGCGCGGTGCCGGGCAAGGGCTTTGGCTACGGCGTGTTGCGCTACCTCGCCGGTGACCCGGCACTGGCACGGCTCGAGCACGACAACCCGGCGCAGCTGGTATTCAACTACCTCGGCCAGTTCGACCAGACCGTGAATGCGGCGAGCGCCCTGCGCGTGGCGCCGGAGCCGACCGGAGAGGCGATCGACCCGCGCCGCCTGAGGCATTGCCCTCTCGGCTTGAACGGCAAGGTTGCCGGCGGTGTGCTCGCCTTCACCCTCGACTACAGCGCGCTCGAATTCGAACGCGCCGACATGGAGCGCCTGGCGGACCTGCTCGAAGCGGCCCTAAAAGAAGTGGTCGCCCACTGCACGGATGCGGCGCCGGACCGCTTCACCCCGAGCGACTTCCCGCTGGCGCGCACCGGCGCCGCCGAACTCGACGCGTGGCAGCAGCGCTACCGGATCGGCAGGCTGTATCCGGCCACGTCGATGCAGCAGGGGATGCTGTTCCACAGCCTGCTCGACAGCGGCGCCTACGTGTCCCAGTGCTGCCCGGTGTTCGACGGGGAACTCGATCCGACGCTGTTCCGCGCGGCCTGGAACGCGATCGTGGCGCGCCACGACATTTTCCGCACCGTGTTCGTCGGCCACGGCGAACAGCTGCACCAGCTGGTCTGCGCCGATGCCGTCCTGCCGTGGCAGGAAGAGGACTGGCGCGGCTATCCGGCCGCCGAGCAGGCGGACCGCTTCCGGCGCCTGGTGGCCGAGGACCGCGCGCGCGGCTTCGACCCGGCGTGCGCGCCGCTGCAGCGCATCGCCCTGCTGCGTCTCGGGCAGACCCGCTACCAGATGCTGTGGAGCCACCACCACATGCTGCTCGACGGCTGGTGCACGCCACTGGTCTACCGCGACGTGCTCGAGGCCTATGGCCAGCTGCTGCGCGGCCAGGAGGCGGCCATCCGGCGGCCGGTGCGCCCCTATGAAGACTATATCGGCTGGCTGCAGGCGCAGGACCGCGATGCGGCGCGCGCTTTCTGGCGCCGGCACCTGGCAGCGGTCGAGGCGCCCACGCCGCTGGGCATCGGCCACGGCGTTGAGGCCGGCACCGGCGGCCAGGACGAGCAGCGCATCGACATCGATGCCGCCGGCACCGCAGTCCTGCAGCAGTTCGCGCGGCGCCACCAGACCACGGTCAACACGGTGCTGCAGCTGGCCTGGGCCTACCTGCTGCACCGCTACAGCGGCGAGCAGCATGTGCTGTTCGGCACCACCATCTCGGGCCGCCCGCCCGAGGTGGCGGGCGTCGAGGAGATGGTCGGCCTGTTCATCAACACGATCCCGGTACGGGTGTCGTTCGACACCGACATGGAGGTCGGCGCGATGCTCGAATCGATGCACGCCGCGTTCCAGGCGAGCACCGGCCACGGCCACCTGCCGCTGACCGAGATCGCGCAATGCAGCCCGATCGCCGGCGGCAGCGCGCTGTTCGACAGCATGTTCGTGTTCGAGAACTACCCGCTGGATGCGGCGGCGGCAGACGGCGAGCGCCCGCCGTTCCGTATCGAGGAGTACGCGTCGTTCGAGGAAACCGGCTACAAGCTGTCGCTGAGCGCCAGCCTGCGCGACACGCTGGCCATCAAGTGCCGTTTTCCGCGCCGCGAGTTCGCACCGGCCGCGATCGCGCGCCTGCTGCGCCACATGGTGCATATCCTGGAACAGCTGCCGCAGGCCGGTGGAGTCGGCGCGCTGTCGCTGCTGTTGCCCGAGGAGATGCAGCAGCTGCTCGAATGGAACCGCTCGGCTCGCGACTACCCGGTCGACCAGTGCCTTCACGAGATGTTCGAAACCCAGGCCTGCGTGCGCCCACAGCAGACGGCGCTGGTGTTCGAAGGCAGCAGCCTCAGTTACGGTGAGCTGAACCAGCGCGCCAACCGGGTCGCGCGCCGCCTGCTGGCACAGGGCGTGCGTCCCGACATGCCGGTCGGCGTGTGCGTCACGCGCTCGCTCGAAATGGTCACCGGCATCCTTGGCATCCTGAAGGCGGGCGCCGCCTACGTGCCGCTCGATCCGAACTACCCGCAGGCGCGGCTCGAGCACATCCTGCGCGACAGTGCGATCGGCATCGTGCTGACGGTCGGCCAGGACTTCGACGCACGCTTGCCGGCGGACATCGCCTGCATCGACATCGCCAGCGCCGCGTGCGCGCCGGAGCTGGCGGGCGACAACCTGGTGCCGGCCGCGCTGGGGCTGTCGCCGCGCAACCTGGCCTACGTGATCTACACCTCCGGCTCGACCGGGATGCCCAAGGGCGTCATGATCGAGCATGCGGGGCTGGTCAACCTGATCCACCACGACATTCCGCTGTTCGAGATCGAGCCGCAGTCGCGTGCGCTGCATTGCGCGTCCATGAGTTTCGACGCCGGCACCGCGCACCTGTTCATGGCCCTGTGCTCGGGCGCCACCACCTGGCTGGCGGCGCCCGACACCGACCTGGTGGAGGCGATGCAGCGCAACCAGATCACCCACGCCGCATTCGCCACCTCGGTGCTGGAAGCGCAGCGCCGCGAGCACGTGCCGTCGCTGAAGGCCATCATCGTCGGCGGCGACGTCTGCCCGAAGACGATGGTCGAGTTCTGGGCGGCGCGCTGCCTGTTCTTCAACATCTACGGCCCGACCGAGGCCAGCATCGCCAGCAGTGCCGCCTGCCTGACCCCGTCCAGCCCGATCACCATCGGCCGCCCGGTCGCCAACGTCGAGCTGCACGTGCTGGACAGCCGGATGCGCCAGGTGCCGCCCCTGGTGGCGGGCGAGCTGTACATCGGCGGCGCCGGGCTGGCGCGGGCCTACCTCAACCGCGACGACCTGACCGCGGAGCGCTTCGTCCACGGGACCGGCGCCCTGGCCGGCAAGCGCCTGTACCGCACCGGCGACACGGTGCGCCGCCTGGCCGACGGCCAGCTTGAGTTCCTCGGGCGTGCCGACGAGCAGGTGAAGATCCGCGGGCTGCGCATCGAACGCGGCGAAATCGAAGCCCGGCTGCTCGCGCTGGATGCGGTGCGCGAGGCGGTGGTGCAGGTCAAGGGCAGCGGCAACGACAAGTACCTGCTGGCGTACGTGGCGCCGCTGGCGGCGCCGGCGGGGCCGGACGCCGAGGGCGAGCTGGTGGCTGAGCTGAAGGAGGCGCTCGGGCTGGTCCTGCCCGCGTTCATGGTGCCGGCCCGGTTCATGCTGCTGGAGCGTTTCCCGCTGACCGCAAACGGCAAGGTGGACAAGGCGAAGCTGCCGGAGCCGCCAAGCGGCGCCCACGGCTTCGTCGCCGCGCGCGGCGCCACCGAGCAGGCGGTGCAGGCGATCTGGCAGTCGGTGCTCGGCCGCGGCCCGATCGGCATGGACGACAACTTCTTCCATATCGGTGGCAACTCGCTTCAGATTTCGCGATTGGTGTACGAGATGCGTTCGGCGTTCGCGGTCGAACTCTCGGTCAAGACCCTGTTCGCTTCACCCACGATCGCGGCCACCGCCGCGCTGGTGGACGCATTGCGCGCGACCAGCGCCGATGCGCTCGCCGGCACCCATGAATACGAGGAAGGAATCCTATGAACGTCGTCGAACTGATGGGCGAAGCGGCGCGCCGCGGCGTGCACTTCTACCTGGATGGCGAACAGCTCGCCTACAAGGCCGCGCCCGGCGCAATGGACGCCGAATTTCGCCGGCAGACCGTCGCCCTCAAGCCGGAACTGGCGCGCCTGCTGAAGGAAAACCGCGCCGTCGCGGGCCTCATCCCGACCCAGCCGCGCGCCGCGCAGGCATGCTTCCCGCTGTCGTACGCGCAGCAGCGCCTGTGGTTCATCGAACAGATGGGGGCGGGCGGGCAGTACAACATACCGTCGGCGCTGTCGCTGACGGGCCGCCTTGACCGGGAGGCGCTGCAGTGCGCCCTCGATGAGATCGTGCGCCGCCACGAAGTGCTGCGCAGCGCCTACCGCAACGTCGACGGCGAAGGCGTGCAGGAGATCGCCGTCGCGCAGCCGGTGGCGCTGGCGGTGCATGACCTGGCGGACCTCGACGGCGCCGCCCAGGACGAGCGCGTGCGGGCCCTGGCCGCCGCCGCCGCGGCCGAACCGTTCAACCTGGCCGCCGGCGCGGTGTTGCGCGCCGGCCTGCTGCGCCTGGCGGACGAGCGCCACGTGCTGCTGGTCACCCTGCACCACATTGCCGCCGACGGTTGGTCGATGGGCGTGATTGTGCGCGAGTTCTGCGCCCTGTACCAGGCCTTCAGCGCCGGCCAGGCCAGCCCGCTGGCGCCGCTGCCGCTGCAGTATGCCGACTTCGCCCACTGGCAGCGTGCGCAGGAGAACGGCAGCGGGCTGGCGCGCCAGCTCGACTACTGGCGCGCACGTTTGGACGGCCTGCCGCAGGTGCACAGCCTGCCGCTCGACAAGCCGCGGCCGGCGCGCCAGCGCCACGAGGGGCGCTTGCACCTGCAGACGATCAGCGCCCCGCTGGCAGCGCGCCTGAAGGCACTCGGCAATGCGCACCAGGCCACCCTGTTCATGGTCCTGCACAGCGCGTTCGCGCTGCTGCTCGGGCGCTGGAGCAACGAGACCGACATCGTCATCGGCAGCCCGATCGCCGGCCGCGGCCACAAGGAGCTGGAAGGCCTGGTCGGCCTGTTCGTCAACACGCTGGTGCTGCGCACGGCGCTCGACCTCGACGCCGGCTTCGCCGACCTGCTTGGCCAGGGCAAGGCGACGCTGCTGGACGCCTATGCGCACCAGGACCTGCCGTTCGAGAAACTGGTCGACGCGCTACGCCCGGAGCGCAGCCTGGCGCACGCACCGTTGTTCCAGGTGATGTTCTCGATGCAGAACAACGACGCCGCCGCGCTCGAACTGCCCGGCCTGCAAGTAACCGCGCTGGGCGGCGGCCAGGCGGTGACCAAGTTCGACCTCGAATTGTCCGCCGCCGAGACGGCGGCGGGCCTCACCCTCGGTTGGAACTACGCCAACAGCCTGTTCGACGAGGCCACGATCGCACGCATGGCCGACAGCTTCCATGTGCTGCTCGAGGCGATCGCGGAAGCGCCGGCGGCACCGGTCGGCACGCTGCCGATGCTGGCCGCCGCCGACCGCGCCCGGCTGGCCGCCTGGAGCGGGCAGGGCGCCGCCTACGAGAACAGGGTGTGCGTGCACACCCTGTTCGAGGCGCAGGCCGCGCGCACGCCGGACGCCATCGCCCTCGCGTGCGGCGCCGACAGCCTGAGCTACCGTGACCTGAATGAACAGGCCAACCGCATTGCGCACCGCCTGCGCGCGCTCGGCGTCGGGCCCGACGTGGCGGTCGGCCTGTGCGCGGAACGCTCGACGCTGCTGCTGGCCGGCCTGCTCGGCATCCTCAAGGCGGGCGGCGCCTTCGTGCCGCTCGACCCGTCATGCCCGCGCGCACGGTTGGCGTTCATGCTGGAAGACAGTGCGCCGCGCGTGGTGCTGACCCAGGCGCACCTGCGCGGGGTGCTTCCCGACAGCGCCGCCGACGTGATGTGCCTGGACGACGCCTCGATCGACGGCCAGCCGTGCACCGACCTGGCGCCGGCGGCGATCGGCCTGGCGCCGTCGCACCTGGCCTATGTCATCTATACCTCCGGCTCCACCGGCCGCCCGAAAGGCGTCATGGTGGAGCACGGCAGCATCGCGGGCCACGCGGTCGCCGCCCAGCAGTTCTACGGCCTGCGCGCCGACGACCGCATCCTGATGTTTTCCACGCCCAGCGTCGACGCGGCGCTCGAGCTGCCGCTGTGCGCCTGGCTGGCCGGCGCCAGCGTGCGCCTGCGCGACCAGGAACTGCTGCTGCCGCAGCAGTTCCTGGCGTTCTGCCGCGGCCATGGCATCACAGCCGCCGACCTGCCGCCGGCCTACCTCAACGAACTGGCCGCCGACGATGCCGCGGACGCCGGCGCCTGGCAGGGCACCGGCCTGCGCCTGCTGGTGGCCGGCGGCGAGGCCTTCCCCGGCGCGCTGCTGGTGCGCTGGCGCGCACTCGGCCTGTTTGGCCGCTGCCGCCTGGTGAACGCCTACGGCCCGACCGAAGCGACAATTTCGGCCAGCCTGGGCGAGGTCGCGGCGGGATGTGACCCGGCCGCGGTGCCGCTCGGCGCCGCGCTGCCGGGACGCGTCTTCTCGGTGCGCGATGCGGCCGGCGCGCTGGTGCCGCCCGGCGTCGCCGGCGAGCTGCACATCGAAGGTCCGGCACTGGCGCGCGGCTACCTTAAGCAGGATGCCCTCAGCGCTGAACGCTTCGCCGTGCACGCGGACGGACGCCGCTACCGCACCGGCGACGTGGTGCGCTTGAACGCGCGCGGCGAGCTGCTGTTCGCGGGCCGCACCGACGACCAGGTCAAGGTGCGCGGTTTCCGCGTGGAGCTGGGCGAGATCGGCAGCTGCCTGATGCGCCATCCGGCGCTGCGCGACGCGGTCGTGCAGGTCAGGGGCAACGGCGCCGCCAGCTTCCTGGCCGCCTACGTGGTGCCTGCGGCCGAGGCCACCCGGAATAACGCCGCGATGAGCGCCGCTCTGAGCGCCAAACTGCGCGACTTCCTGAAAGACCAGCTGGCCGACTACATGCTGCCCTCGGCCTATGTGGTGCTCGATTGCCTGCCGCTGCTCCCGAACGGAAAAGTGGACAAGCGCGCGCTGCCCGAGCCCGCGTGCGCGGCCCGGGATGATGGCCCGGCGCCGTCCACCCCGACCGAAGTCGCGCTGGCGGCCATCTGGGCCGGCCTGCTCGGCCTCGGCCAGGTGGCCGCCGACGCCAACTTCTTCGAGATCGGCGGCCACTCGCTGCTGGCGATGCGCATGCTCAGCGCGGTCGCACGCCAGCTGGGCGCCACGCTGCCGGTGCGCGCCGTGTTTGAGCACAAGACCCTGGCCGCCATCGCCGCGCTGATCGACAGCGGCGCCGGCGCCGTGGAAGAGGACCTGGCACCGATCCCGCCGGCCAGCCCCGATGCGCCGCTGGCGCCGTCGTTCGCCCAGCGCCGCCTGTGGTTCATCGACCAGCTCGAAGGCGGCAGCAGCCAGTACCATATCCCGGTGGCGCTGCGCCTCGACGGCCGGCTCGACCGGGCAGCGCTGCAGACCGCGCTCGACGCCATCGTGGCGCGCCACGAGGTGCTGCGCACCACCTACGCCGCCGACGGTGACAGCCAGTTGGTGGCGGCGCCGTGCCGGCTGGCGCTGGCGACCGACGACCTGTCCGGGCTCGGCAGCGACGAGCAGCTGGCGGCGGTGCGCCAGCTCGGCGCCGCGGAAGCCGCACGGCCGTTCGACCTGCAGCGCGACCTCATGCTGCGCGCGCGCCTGTTGCGGCTGGCACCGGAGCAGCACGTGCTGCTGGTGACCCTGCACCACATCGCGGCGGACGGCTGGTCGATGGGCATCATCGTGCGTGAGTTCGGCGCCTTGTACACTGCCGCAAGCGCCGGCCGGCCGGCGCCGCTCGCGCCGCTGCCGCTCCAGTATGCCGATTATGCGCAGTGGCAGCGCGGACGCCTCGAAGGCGGCACGATGGCGCGCCAGCTCGATTACTGGCAGGCGCGCCTGCAGGGCCTGCCCCAGGTGCACAGCCTGCCGCTCGACCGCACGCGTCCGGCCCAGCAGCGTTTCGAAGGACGCCTGCATGCGCAGCGGATCGGACCGGCCCTGCATGCGCGCCTGGCGGCGCTGGCGCAGACACACGACGCCACCCTGTTCATGGTCCTGCAAAGCGCCTTCGCGCTGCTGCTGGCACGCTGGAGCAACGAGACCGACATCGTGATCGGCAGCCCGATCGCGGGCCGGCCCCATCACGACCTGGAAGGGCTGGTCGGCCTGTTCGTCAACACGCTGGTGCTGCGCAGCCAGGTCGACCTCGACGCTGGCTTCGACGTGCTGCTGGGGCAGTCGCGGGAAGCCCTTCTGGAAGCCTATGCGCACCAGGACCTGCCGTTCGAGAAACTGGTCGATGCGCTCAAACCGGAACGCCGCCTCGCGCACGCGCCCTTGTTCCAGGTGATGTTCTCGATGCAGAACAACGAGGCGGCCGAGCTGCGCCTGCCGGGCCTCCAGGTCGCCGGCATGGCCGGCACCCACGTGGTTGCCAAGTTCGACCTCGAACTGTCGGCCGGCGAGAACGCCGACGGCCTGACGCTGGTGTGGAACTACGCGGCCAGCCTGTTCGACCAGCCGACCATCGCGCGCATGGCCGACAGCTTCGCGACGCTGCTGGGGGCCATCGTGGCGGCGCCGTCGCGCGCCGTCGGCGCGCTGGAGATCGTCGGCGAGAGCGACGCGCGCCAGCTCGCCGCATGGAATGCGACCGCCCGGCCGTACCCGGACCGGGACTGCATCCACCAGCTGTTCGAAGCACAGGCGGCACGCACTCCCGACGCGACCGCGCTGGTGTGCGGCGACACGCGCCTGAGCTATCGCGAACTGAACACCGCGGCCAACCGCATTGCCCACCGCCTGCGCGCCGAAGGCGTCGGCCCGGACTGCATGGTCGGCTTGTGCGTCGAGCGCTCGGTCGAGATGGTGGTCGGCGTGTTCGGTATCCTCAAGGCCGGCGGCGCCTACGTGCCGCTGGACCCGGCCTACCCGCGCGCACGCCTCGACTACATGCTGCGCGATTGCGCGCCGCGCGTCGTGCTGACCCAGTCGCACCTGCTGGGCACGGCGCCAGCTGCGGCCGTGCCGGTGCTGTGCCTGGACGACCCGGCGCAGTTCGCGGGCCAGCCGGACAGCGACATCGACGCCGCCGCGATCGGCCTGGCGCCCTCGAACCTGGCCTACGTGATCTACACCTCGGGCTCGACCGGCCAGCCGAAAGGCGTGATGTCCGAGCACGGCGGCCTGGTCAACCGCATCGTGTGGATGCAGGATGCCTACCGCCTCGAGGCGGCCGACCGGGTGCTGCAGAAGACCCCGTTCAGCTTCGACGTCTCGGTATGGGAACTGACCTGGCCCTTCATCGCCGGTGCCGGCTTGGTGATGGCCCGGCCGGAAGGACACAAGGACCCGGCCTACCTGGCGGACCTGATCGATCGCGAAGGCGTCACGGTGCTGCACTTCGTGCCGTCGATGCTTGGCGCGATGCTCGACAGCGGGCGCTGGGGCGGCTGCAACACGGTGCGCCAGGTGTTCTGCAGCGGCGAGGCGCTGCCGTTCGCGATCCAGCGCCAGTTCCAGGCATGCCACGGCGCGGCGCTGCACAACCTGTACGGCCCGACCGAAGCGTCGATCGACGTCTCGCACTACACCGCCTGCGCGGATTACCGCAACCAGGTGGTGCCGATCGGGCGCCCGATCCAGAACACGGTGCTGCGGGTGCTGGACCCGCGGCTGTGCGACACCCCGATCGGGGTGGCCGGCGAGCTGCACATCGGCGGCGTCGGCCTGGCGCGCGGTTACCTGAATCGGCCCGACCTGACCGCCGACCGCTTCATTGCCGGCCCCGGCGAAGCGCGCCTGTACAAGACCGGCGACATCGTGCGCTATCTCGCCGACGGCAACCTCGAATACCTGGGCCGTGCCGACCACCAGGTGAAGCTGCGCGGCCTGCGCATCGAACTGGGCGAGATCGAGTCGCGCCTGCGCGCGCTGGAGGGGGTACAGGACGCCGTGGTGGTGGCATGGGGGCAGGGCGCCGACATGCGCCTGGCGGCCTACGTCCAGGCCGCCGTCGCCGCGGCCGACGAAGCGCCGTTCGGCGCCGCGCTGCAGGCGGGACTGCGCGCCGGCCTGCCCGAATTCATGGTTCCCGCCGACTTCATGGTGCTGGCGCGCTTCCCCCTGAGCGCCAACGGCAAGCTCGATCGCAAGCAGTTGCCGGCGATCGAGCACGGCAATCGCATCGCGGCAAGCTACGTGGCGCCGGCCGGCGCGCTGGAAATCCTGCTCTGCAAGCTGTGGGCGGATGCGCTCGGCCTGGCGCAGGTCGGCGCCGAGGACAATTACTTCGCCATCGGCGGCGATTCGATCAAGGCGATCGCCCTGGTGTCTGCCATGAAGTCGGCCGGCGTCCAGGTGTCGGTGCGCGACCTGTTCAGCGCCAGGACCGTGCGCGCGCTGGCGCTGCTGGCCGACGGCACGGCGGCGCAGTCGCAGGAGGAGCTCGCGCCGTTCGCGATGCTGACGCCGGAGGAAGGCGCCGAACTGGCGGTGCTGCGCGCGACCCAGCTGCTGGAAGATGCGTATCCGCTCACCCGCCTGCAGCAGGGCATGGTGCTGCACCACCAGCTCGACGAGCAGGCCGGCGCCTACCACGACGTGCTCAACGTGCGGGTGCGCGCGCCGCTCGCGCTGCCCGCCTTCCGCGCCGCGCTGGACGGCATGGTCGCGTCCCATGCCATGCTGCGCACCGTGTATGCGCTGAACGGCGAACGCGCGCTGCAGCTGGTGTACCGGCACGGCGACACGCATCTCGACGTGCTTGACGCCGGCAGCGGCGGGGAGGCACATGCGATGGCGTTCATCGCGGACCTGGTCGAGCGCGAGCGCCGCAGCCCGATCCGCTTCGAGCAGGCGCTCTGGAAAATCATCCTGGTGCGTATCGACGACAGCCAGTTCCAGTTCATCTTCAGCTTCCATCATTCGATGCTGGACGGCTGGAGCGTCGCCAGCCTGAACACGGAGCTGTTCAACCGCTACGCCGCGCTGGCCGCGGACGGCGCCGCGCCGCAGCCGGGCCAGGCACTACCGTACCGCTATTACGTGCAGCAGGAGCAGCAGGCGCTGGCCGACGCCGCCGCGCGCGGTCACTGGGAACGGATGCTCGAAGGCGCGCCGCTGGCGTGGTGGAGCGGACGCCCGCGCGGCGCCACCGCGACCCTGGCGGTGCCAATCGGTGCCGCCGTCTCGGCCAGGCTGGCGGCGCTGGCGCGCAGCCTCGGCGTCCAGGAGAAATCGGTGCTGCAGGCCGCGCACATGGTGCTGCTGTCGATGCTGACCGGACAGGCCGACGTCCTCACGTCGGTGGTCGCCAACGGACGCCCCGAGCGTGCCGGCGCCGACCTGACCCTGGGCCTGTTCCTGAACTCGCTGCCGCTGCGCCTGCGCGTGGACGGCCTGCGCTGGCATGAACTGGTGTGCCGGGTGGAGGAAGCCGGCGCCGCTGCCCAGCCGTTCCGGCACTATCCGCTGGCGCAGATCCAGTCCGATTCGCGCATCGACCTGTCCGGATCGCTGTTCAACTTCACCAGCTTCCACGTCTACGAAAACATGGCCGCCCCGCTGGATGCCTCGGTCCAGAACAGCTTCGAGGCGAACAACTACCATTTCGCGTCCGAATTCGCCAAGGCGGTGGGCGGCACCACGCTGTTCACCCTCAGCGTGAAGGCCGACGCCGCGCTGTTCCCGGCGGCGGCGCTGGAGCGCATCGGCGGCTACTACCGCAACATCCTGGCCGCGCTGGCGCACGATGCCGGCAGCATGGTCGACCGCGCGGCGCTGCTGGGCGAAGGAGAACTGGCGCAGGTGACCGCGCTGGCCACGGCGGCGCCGCGCAGCGCGCCCGACGTGCTGTCGCTGTTCGAGGCGCAGGCGCGCCGCCATCCCGGCCGCGTGGCGCTGGTATCGGACCGGCAGGAACTCGGCTACGGCGAACTCGATGCGCTGGCCGAACGGCTGGCGGACCGCATCGCCGCCTGCGGCGTTCGGCCCGGCGCGGTGGTGGCCGTGTGCATGGAGCGCACCCCGGCCATGGTGGCAGCCCTGCTGGCGGTGTTCAAGCTCGGCGCCGCCTACCTCCCGCTCGATCCGGCCCATCCGCAGGCGCGCCGCGACTTCATGCTGGCCGACAGCTGCGCCGCGCTGGTGCTGTGCGATGCCGCGACCGCGGCGGGCCAGGGCGCGGTGCGCGTGCTCGACGTGGACGCGGAGGCCGCGGAACCGGTGCCGGTGCGCGGGCGTGCCGCGCCGGATGGCGCCGGCCTGGCTTACCTGATCTACACCTCCGGCTCCACCGGGATGCCGAAAGGCGTCATGGTCAGCCGCGCCGCCCTGGCCAACTTCATCGACGGCGCCAGCGCCCGCGCCGGCCTCGACGCCGATGCGCGCTGGCTGGCGATCACCACCATCAGCTTCGACATCGCCGGCTTCGAGCTGTTCGGACCGCTGACCCGCGGCGCGCGCATCTGCCTGGCCGGCCCGGACGCGGCGCGCGACGCCGCCTGGCTGTCGGCCACCATCGACGGGCAGGGCATCAGCGTGCTGCAGGCCACGCCGTCGAGCTGGGCGATGATGCTGGCGGCGGGCTGGGACGGTGCGCCCGGCCTGCTCGGCCTGGTCGGCGGCGAAGCCTTACCGCCCGACCTGGCGCGCGCCCTGGTACAGCGCTGCGGCCGCGGCGTGCTCAATTGCTACGGGCCGACCGAGGCCACCATCTGGTCGCATATGGCGCCGGTCGCCGGCGACGGTGCGCCGGTCGCGGTGGCCGGCCTGCTGCCGGGCTACGGCCATTGCGTGGTCGACGCCGGCCTGGTGCCGGTGGGGGCCGGCGTGGCCGGGGAACTGGTGCTGACCGGCGTCTCGCTGGCCGACGGCTACCGCGGCCGTCCTGCGCTTACCGCGGAGAAATTCACCGATGCCGGCGCCGGCGTGCTGGCCGGCCTGCGCCTGTACCGTACGGGCGACCTGGTGCGCCGGCTCGACGGCGACCGCCTCGAGTTCCTCGGACGGATGGACGACCAGGTCAAGATCCGCGGCTACCGCATCGAACTGGGTGAGATCGAAAGCCGCCTGCGTGCCTCCACCCTGGTCGGCGAGGCGGCCGTCGCCGCCGCCGGCGAGGCCGGCGCACGCCGCCTGGTGGCCTACGTGGTGCCGGCAGCGGGCGGCCAGGGCGCGGATACCGTCGAGCGCCTGCGCCGGGAACTGGCGGCCGGGTTGCCCGACTATATGGTGCCGTCCGCGTTCGTCCTGCTCGAGCGCATGCCGCATACCCCCAACGGCAAGCTGGACCGCAAGGCCTTGCCGCCGGCGGCCGCCGGCGACGCCGCGGCGTCCACGGCGGAGTTCACCCCGCCGGCCGGGGAGATGGAGGCACGCATGTGCGCGCTGTGGGAGCGACTGCTCAAGCGCGAGCGGGTCGGCGCCACCGCCGATTTCTTCGATGCCGGCGGCGACTCGCTGCTGGCAACCCGGCTGCTGGCCCAGGTCAACCAGGAATTCGGCTGCGGCCTAGCCATCAAGGACGTCTTCAACCTGCGCACCGTACGCGCGCTGGCGCTGCATGTGGAGCTGCTCGTGGCCCAGGCCGCGGCGGCAAGCGCATCCCAGTCCGCATCTCATGAAAAGGAAGAAATCGAATGGTAGTCACCGAACTGAAGCAGTTTCTGCTGTCCTTGCACCGGAGCGGTGTCGACATCTACGTCGAGAACGGCAAACTGATGACGAAATCGGCGCCCGGCGTGATCAGCCAGGAAATCGGCCGCCAGATCCGCGACAATCGCCACGCTCTGCTGGCGCTGCTGCAGAGCACGACCGGCAACGACGCCCGGCCTTACGGCGAGATCCGGCCGGCCTCGCGCAGCGCGCCGCTGCCGCTGTCGTTCGCCCAGCAGCGCCTGTGGTTCATCGACCAGCTGGGCGGCGGCAGCACGCAGTACAACATGCCGGCCGCGCTCGGCCTGGACGGCTGGCTCGACCGCTATTCGCTGCGTGCGAGCCTCGACGAGATCGTGCGCCGCCATGAAGTGCTGCGGACCACCTATGCCAGCGTCAACGGCCAGGGGATGCAGCAGGTCGGCCCGGCGCGGCCGGTGGCCTTGCCGGTGACCGACCTTAGCACGCTGGTTGGGGCTGCGCAGGACGCCGAGGTGCGCCGCATCGCGGCTGCCGAGGCCGGGCGTCCGTTCGACCTATCGCACGACCTGATGCTGCGCGCCCACCTGCTGTTCCTGGGGCCGCAACGCCACGTGCTGCTGGTCACGCTGCACCACATCGCATCCGACGGCTGGTCGATGGGCGTGATCGTGAACGAATTCGGCACCCTGTACGAGGCCTTCAGCGCCGGCCGCCGCAGCCCGCTGCCCGAGATTGCGGTGCAGTATGCCGACTATGCACACTGGCAACGCACCAGCTGGCAGCCGGACCGGCTCGAGCGCCAGATGGCGTACTGGCAGCGCCAGCTGGCCGACCTGCCGCAGGTGCACGGCCTGCCGCTCGACCATCCGCGTCCCGCGCGCCAGCAGTTCGAAGGCCGGCTGCACACCCAGGTGGTCGATGCGGCACTGCTCGAGCGCCTGAAAGCGCTGGCCGGTACCCACCGGGCGACCCTGTTCATGGTGCTGCAAAGTGCGTTCGCGCTGCTGCTGGCACGCTGGAGCAGCGACACCGACATCGTGATGGGCAGCCCGATCGCGGGCCGCAACCACCGCGAAGTCGACGGGCTGGTCGGCCTGTTCGTGAATACCCTGGTGCTGCGCAGCCGCCTGCGCATGGACGCCGGCTTCGGCGAACTGCTGGAAGAGGGCAGGGCGATGCTGCTGGACGCCTACGCGCACCAGGATTTGCCGTTCGAGCAGCTGGTCGATGCGCTCAAGCCGGAACGCAGCCAGGCCCACGCGCCGTTGTTCCAGATCATGTTCTCGCTGCAGAACACCGAGCAGGGTTCCCTGCGCTTGACCAACCTGCAGATCGGCGGCATCGGCGACGACCGCGTGATCACCAAGTTCGACCTCGAACTGTCGGCGGTCGAGAGCGGCGGCACCCTGCGCTTGGTGTGGAACGGGGCCGCCGGCCTGTTCGACGCTGAGACCGTCGCGCACATGGCAGACAGCTTCGGCGTACTGCTCGATGCGATCGTCGACGCCCCGCAGGCGCCGGTAGGCACGCTGGCGCTTCTGACCGAGACCGACCGCCGCAAGCTGGCCGCATGGCGTTCCAGTCCGGTGCCGTATCCGCAGGACGTCTGCATCCACGAGCTGTTCGAGGCCCAGGCCGCGCGCACGCCGGATGCGGTGGCCGCCATCTGCGGTGAAGAGGCAATGACCTACCGCGAGCTGAACCGGCAGGCCAACCGCATCGCGCACCGTCTGCGTGCCGAAGGCGTGCGGGAGGGCACGCTGGTCGGCCTTTGCCTGCGCCGTTCCGGCATGATGATCGCCGCCATGCTCGGAATCCTCAAGGCGGGCGGCGCCTACGTCCCGCTCGACCCGGCCTATCCGCGCGAGCGCCTCGAGTTCATGCTGCGCGACAGCGCGCTCGGCATCGTGCTGACCAGCGCCGCGCTGTGCCATGCGCTGCCGTCGCGCCGGGAAACCGTGCTGTGCCTGGACGATGCGGAGCTACTGGCCGGCCAGCCACATGATAATCCGGGGCCGTGCGCCGGCGCCGGCAGCCTCGCCTACGTCATCTACACTTCCGGCTCGACCGGCATGCCGAAAGGCGTGATGGTCGAGCACCGCGGCGTGGCACGCCTGGTGCTGCCGGGTGACTATGTGCCGTTCGACAACGAGACGGTGATGCTGCACCTGTCGTCGGTGTCGTTCGACGCCACCACCTTCGAGGTGTGGGGGCCGCTGCTGCACGGCGGCAAGGTAGTCGTGTATCCGCATACGGTGCTCGACGTCGACGGCATCAACGCGCTGATGACGCGGCATGGCGTGACCACCGTGTTCCTGACCTCGGGCATGTTCGACCTGTGGAGTTCGCACCTGCCCGGCGAGGGCACCCTGCGCTGGGTGATGACGGGCGGCGACGTGGTCCCGCCGGGGGCGGCGGCGCGCCTGTATGCGGCGATGGGCCGGGTACAGATGGTGGCGCTGTACGGCCCGACCGAAAACACGTCGGTGACCACCTTCTTTCCCGTGCCGCGCGACTGGCCATCCACCCGTGCGCTGCCGATCGGCGGCCCGATCGCCGGCACCACCATCGAAGTGCTGGATCCCTGCGGCGTCCCTGCGCCGGTGGGGGTGGCGGGCGAGCTGTGCGTGGGAGGCGCCGGGCTGGCGCGTGGCTACCTGGGCCGTCCCGACTTGAATGCCGCGATGTTCACCGGCAGCGGCGCCGGGCGCCGCTACCGCACGGGGGACCAGGCCAGGTTTCGCGCCGACGGCAGCCTGGAATTTCTCGGGCGCCGCGACGGCCAGGTGAAGTTGCGCGGCTTCCGCATCGAAGTCGAGGAAATCGAAGCCCACCTGGTCCGTTCCGGTATCGTGACCGAAGCCTGCGTGGTGCTGCACGGCGAGGGTAAGGACAAGCGGCTGGTGGCCTACGTCGCCGGCGGCGCCGGCGGCCCGGACCTTGCCGGGGCACTGCGCACCGCGCTGCGCCAAGCCATGCCCGACTACATGGTGCCGTCGGCCTTCGTGCCGGTGGCCGCGCTGCCGCTCACCACCAGCGGCAAGGTCGACCGCCGCCGGCTGCTGGCGCTGCCGCTGGCCGCCGCAGCGCCGGAGGGCGCCATGGCTACCGACGCCGCGCCGTTCGGCGCCGCGTCGCGCATCGCCGCGGTCTGGTGCGCCCTGCTCGGCATGCCGGAGGTCGGTATCGACACCCCGTTCTTCGAGGCCGGGGGCAACTCGATCACCCTGATCGAACTGCGCTACCGCCTGCAGGAGGCCGGATTCGAGTTCTCGCTGAAGGAGCTCATGGAGCAGCCCACGGTAGGCGGCCTGGCGGCCTTGCTGGACGATGCCGGGCGCCATGCCAGCGCCGCGGCGCTGAAGGCGGTCGTGCGCCTGAACGAAGCGAAGGCCGGACAGCCGCTGTACATCCTGCATCCCTTCGGCGGCGGGGTCGAAGGCTACCGGGTGCTGGCGCGCGGGCTGGAAAGCACCTGCCCGGTGTTCGGGCTGCAGGCGCCGTTCATGTTCGGGTTCGACTTCCCGTTCAGCGACCTTTCCGAGCTGGCGCGCTTCTATGCCGACGCGATCGTCGCGCACAGCGCGCTGCGGGTGCATTCGCTGGCCGGCTACTCGGGCGGCGGCAAGCTGGCGGCCCAAGTGGCGCAGATCCTGATCGGGCGCGGTCACGAGGTGGACTACGTGGCCCTGTTCGACGCCAACATGGTCGATCCCGACCGCAGCGACGACGAGGACGACTTCACCCGCCTGTGCCGCTTCTGCTACAGCCTGAACGTCATCAACGCCGCCGCCGAGGTGCCGCAGGCGTGGCGCCAGGCCAGCTATGCCGACCAGCTCGAGCACTTTGCCGGCCTGGTGCTGAAGAAGCGCAGCTATGCACGCGACGAGGTCGTCGTGACCCTCAAGTTCGGCGTCAACCTGCTGCGCGCCGCCTGCAGCGATCCGTCGGGATTGCGCATCGCCGGTGCCGTGGCCTCGTTCGTCAGCAGCGGCAACCAGGCCGACGCCGCCAACCGGCGCGGCTGGAGCGGGGTGTTCGAGAACGACGTCGATTTCCGCAGCGTGAGCGCCACCCACAACAACTTCATGGAACCGGCTTCCGTGCACCAGATGCTGGCCCCGCTGGCGGCGGGCCTGGCGCTGCGCGCCACGCCCATGGTACCGGCAACCCACTAGAACAATACGGAACCCGTCATGACCCAAGAAAAACTGTACTTGCGCGAAGACGTCTACATCGACCCACTGGTCAACAAATGGTACGCCTGGCCCAACCTGGTGGCGCCGGTGACCTATGCGATGTACATGACCAAGACCCACAAGCGCTTGATGAATTCCTTCGTCAACAATTACGAGCTGCACATCATCGCCAACCAGGATGCCGGCATGGCCGGCGGTGGCGAGTTCGTCAACTGCACGCGGGAGCAGGTCGACGACGTGCGCAGGCTGATCGCCAAGTTTGAGAACGAGCATGGCATCTGCCGCGAACTGTGCGAGGCGGTCAAGCAACTCGACGCCCTGCTGCGCAGCCATACCAGCGGCGAGTCGATCGAACCGCTGTACGAACAGGTGCCGGAATTGCTGAAAGGGTATGTCGAGCTGCACATGGACTTGTACCACCAGCCGTCCTACCGCCTGATCGAAGGGCTGCTGTACCAGAGCCCCTACTACCAGCCGTCGATCCAGTCGGTGTCGTTCGGTATCCTGTCAGCTACCGAGGCGCGCCCCTTCGTGCTGAGCACGCCGCGTTTGCCGGGGCCGGACAACCTGCAGTTGCACGCCCCGTTCAATGCCCCGCTATGGGACCGGATCTTCCGTGCCCGTACGGAGCCGGTCACGCGCGAGGAAGCCGAGGCGATGTTCACGGGCGTGCCCACCGAAGGCGGGCTGGACTGGCGCAAGCTGTTCACCACCGAGGCGCCGGCGCGCACCTATCAGGCCCCGGCCGAAGAAGTGCGCCTGGCTTATGTCGGCCATGCCGGCTTCCTGATCGAGACGGCCCGCTGCGCGGTGCTGATCGACCCTGTCATCGCCAATCGCGGCGCCGGCAACGCCGACCAGGTCATCAGTTATACCGAACTGCCCGAGCACATCGATTACCTGTGCCTGACCCACAACCACTCGGACCACGTCAACATCGAGTCGCTGCTGCAGCTGCGCCACCGCGTTGGTCAGGTGCTGGTACCGAAGAACAATGGCGGTAGCCTGGCCGATCCGTCGCTGAAGCTGATCCTGGGCCAGCTCGGCTTCCAGGTACGCGAGCTGGACGACATGGAAACGACGCTGCTGCCGGATGGGCGCATCCTCAGCATTCCTTTCCTGGGCGAGCACGGCGACCTGAACATCCGCAGCAAGACAGCCTGGCTGGTCGAACTGAAGGGCAAGAAGATCTACGCCGGCGCCGATTCGTCCAACCTGGAGCCGCGCATGTACCAGCACATCCAGAGGCTGGTGGGCGACCTCGACGTGCTGGCGATCGGCATGGAATGCGTGGGCGCGCCGTATACCTGGCTGTACGGCGCCCTGACCACCGACACCGTCAGCCGTGCCGTGAAGGAATCGCGGCGCCTGAACGGCTCGGACTTCGACAAGGCGGCGCGCATGGTCGCGACTTTCCGCCCGCGCCAGGTGCTGGTGTATGCGCTCGGCATGGAGTCCTGGTACAGCTATTTCATGGGCGTCGACTACAGCGACGATTCGCAGCAGATCATCCAGTCCGGGCGCATGGTCGCTCATTGCGAAGGCATGGGCATCCCTGTCGAGCGCCTGTGCGGAAAACAAACCTTATGCCTGGCGTGATGCCGGCCTGCAGACAATCCAAAGGAGAACCAGCATGAATGCGATGAACGATATCGGCGTAGCGGCACTCGAACAACTCGGCGGCATGTCCCTGATGCTGCGGCCTGGACTGGACGGCATGCGCCTGCTCGAGTGGGCGCGGGAACGGCACGATTGCATCGAGGCGGTGGTGGCCGCCCACGGCGCGCTGCTGCTGCGCGGCCTGCCGGTCCACAGCAGCAAGCAGTTCGGCGAGCTGCTGGCCATCCTGTTCGGCGACACGCTGCTCGAGTACAGCTACCGCTCGACCCCGCGCACCGAACTGCGCGGAAACATTTACACGGCCACCGAGTACCATGCCGACCAAACCATCCCTCAGCACAACGAGAATGCCTATGCGCGCAGCTGGGCGATGCGCATCGGTTTCCTGTGCCTGCAGCCCGCGGCCGGTGGCGGCGCCACCCCGATCGCGGACAGCCGCCGCGTCTACCAGATGATTCCGGCGGCGGTGCGCGAGCGCTTCGAGCGCCATGGCGTAATGTATGTGCGTAATTACTCGGACCTGGACCTGGCATGGTCGGAAGTGTTCCAGACGAGCGACCGCGGCGAAGTCGAGCGTTTCTGCGACACCAACGGTATCGGTTACGAGTGGCTAGAGGACAATTGTTTGCGGACAGTCCAGGTCAACCCGGCCACCGCGCTGCACCCAGTCTCGCAGGTACCGGTGTGGTTCAACCAGGCCCACCTGTTCCACGTGAGCAGCCTGGACGAGGCGGTGCGCGACAGCCTGGTGTCGGTACTGGGCGAGGACCGCCTGCCGCGCAACACCTTTTACGGCGACGGCAGCCCGATCGAGCCGGAAACGCTGGCGCTGATCCGCGACGCCTACGAGCAGACCAAGGTGCGATTTACCTGGGAACGCGGCGATCTGTTGTTACTGGACAACATGCTGTACACCCATGGCCGTGATCCCTATGTGGGGGAACGCAAGGTGCTGGTCGGCATGGCGCGGCCGCATGGCCACGACAGCGCCTGAGCATCGCGACGCCTGAACCGGGTCCTGGTGCCGCGGCGGCACCAGGACGAGGAAAAACCACGACTGGATGACCCGATCCGGGACGATTCAATGGGATTGATGCACCGGGGCAGTGCAGCCCAGCATGATGTGTGAAAGCGTATTGTCTTGCCAATGCAAGGCGTCGACGAAGGTTGCCAGAATGATCTCACTCTTGAATTGACCAAGATCAGTTATGCTGTTATCTTGCATCATCAAGTTGCTTCTAGGACTAGAAATCCGAGCAAGGTTGGAGACACCGCCAACCCGCCGAAGTTGCCAGTCCCAACCTACCGAAATGGCCGAGCCGTCGTGGTTCATGACGCTCACCCACTCAGTGTAACCGGTGACGATGGCGTCGCTCGAGCTGTTGGGATCGTCAAAGCCAGAGATCAGGTGAACAAGTTCGATACGGACGAGTTGTTCTTGGGTAAGACGGATATAACCGTCGCTGGATGTGAGAAACATAGGTAGCGTGTTTATCTAGCAGTACGTCATAGCGCAACGTTGCATGTAAATAAGTGTAGCGCCCTTGACAGCATAGCGCAATTTGCAGTCTGGTTGGATTTCGTCGAATCGAACGGGGTCTGCCGACGTATCATGCGCCTGCCGAGGCCGCCATGCCATCAATGCATTACATTGAGACGAAACGGTATGAATCTTTTCGATTGGCAGAAAACCGTACTGCATGCGCTGCTGGGCGCCCCCAATGAGGCGGAATTCTTCAAGGTATTGTCGCGTGCCGCCGGCGAGCTCGGATTTGACTATTGCGCCTACGGCATGCGGATGCCGCTGCCGCTGTCGAATCCCAAGGTGTTCATGCTCAACAACTACCCAACGGAATGGCAAGCCCGTTATGCCGCGCAGAACTACGTGGCGATCGACCCGACGGTGGCACACGGCAGCCGCTCGATCCTCCCGCTTCTGTGGACCGAGCAACTGTTCGACAACTGCCGCCCATTCTGGGAAGAGGCACGCGAACATGGGCTGGAGGTGGGCTGGGCCCAGTCGTCGTATGACGCCATGGGCGTCGGCGGGCTGTTGACCCTGGCGCGTTCGGGCGAGCCGATCTCCGAAAGCGAAATGGCGGCCAACTCGATGCGCATGTCATGGCTGGTGCAGGTGGCGCACGAAGGGATGCGGCGGCTGCACGTAAGTACCATGCCGGCCATCGAATCGCCGCTGACTGCACGCGAGGTCGAAGTCCTGCGCTGGACCGCCGACGGCAAAACCTCGAGCGAAGTCGGTCAGATCATGAATATTACTGAGCGCACTGTCAATTTTCATGTCAATAACTCTCTAGAAAAGCTGGGTGCGGTGAACAAGACGGCATGCGTCATCAAGGCTGCCATGTTGCGTCTTTTGTAATCGAAAGTCATCTGTCAAGCTTTACAGTGCCGGGAAGTGCAGGGCGCGGCATCTAATATGGGTTGATCCGTGTTGCCGCAAGCCTGTCTTGCGCCCCCTATGTCTCTTTCCGTCTTCATGCGGGCCTCGTCCCGGCCGCTGCCCGGCGGCAACGGCCTCGCCTATATTGCCGGCCGCTACCACGCGCCGGCCTTCACGCCGGCACTGTTCGGCTGCAGCGCCATCGACTTCCCGCCCTCGATCCGGGCCAGCGTACCGAGCCGCCAGGGCGAGTTCCTGGCCGGCCGCCTGTGCGCGCGCATGGCGCTGGCGCCCTACGGCTTGCAGGGCTGCGCGGTGACGAGCGGCAGCCACCGCGAGCCCTTGTGGCCGCCCGGCATGATCGGCAGCATTACCCACAACGCCACCCATGCCGCTGCCGTGGCCTGTCCGGCCGGCCGGCTGGGCGGCATCGGCATCGACCTCGAAACCGTCCCGGATGCCGATGCGCTGGCCGCCGTGGCGGCACTGGCGGTCAGCCCGCGCGAGCACGGCTACCTGCTCGGGCTTGCCGGCGACGGTCGCGCCGACCGGCTGCTGACTTTGGTGTTCTCGGCCAAGGAGAGCTTTTTCAAGGCCGCCTTCGGCCGTGTCGGCGCGTACTTCGACTTCGATGCGGCCGAGGTGCTGGCGATCGACCCGACCGCGCGCACGATCGCGCTGCGCTGTACCGGAACGCTGGGACCGGGCCTGGGCGCCGGCTCGGTGCACGTGGCCCATTACGCGTTGCCCGACCATGCAACCGTGTTCACGGCGCTGGCCCTGCCGGCCTGAAGCGCGCCTGCAATTATTGACAGTTATACCGCCGGTGGCGATCGGGTCTAATGCAGCCATGCAAATCATCGGCACCCGCCAGGCTGCCTTTTACGCTCCGTGTCTGACGCTCACCCTACGAGGAACATCATGAAAACCAATGTCGATCTGCGCCTGTCGCTGCGCCGTGCCGCGCTGACCCTGGCGCTTGCCTGCGCGCTGGCGCCGGCCGCCCATGCCGCCAACTCCGCCTCGGGCGACATCGCCCTCCTGCTGGAGGCGGTGAAATCGGGGCGTGCCGAAGTGGTTGCCATGCTGGTCAGGAGCGGGGTCGACGTCAACGCCGCCATGGTCGGGGAGGGCAGTGCCTTGATCTCGGCCGCCAGGCTGGGCGATGCCGCCATGGTGACCGAACTGCTGCGCCTGGGCGCCGACGTCAACCGCGGCGCCGACGGCGACGGCACCCCCCTGATTGCCGCCGCCGCCAAAGGCGACGTGGCGATCGCGCGCCAGTTGCTGAAGGCCGGCGCTCGCGTCAACCAGGTCATGCCCGGCGACGAGACCGCGCTGATCAATGCGGCGCGCAACGGCGAGCTCGAGCTGGTCAAGCTGCTGGTGAATGCCGGCGCCGACGTCAACCTGGGCGCCGACGCCAACAACGACAAGCCCGAATGGCGTACGCCGCTCAATCAGGCGGCATCGGGCGATATCCGCAAGTACCTGGCGAGCAAGGGCGCGCGCTGAGCGCGCGGCAATGGACGCGTGTTCGTGGCGCCGGGCGCCGGCGGCACTGCGCCGGATGGGTTCCAACACTGCCTGTCGAGATAAATCATGGATGTGATCAAGAAAAAAGCAACGAAAAGTTTCCTTCGCTCGAAGCGCGGCATGTTCGGGGTGGGCGCGGCGGTCCTCCTGCTGACCGGCTATCAGCTGAGCACTCCTGCCGCCGATGAGAAGTTGACGCGTTCCAGCGCCCTGTTCGGCAAGGTGCGCTATGGCGAACTAAAGGTGCAGGTCGACGGGTATGGCACCCTGCGTTCGGACAAACAGAAGATGCTGACGACCACGACCAGCGGCACCGTAGAGGAAATCCTGCTCAAGCCGGGTGCGGTGGTGAAGGACAACAGCATCATCCTCCGCCTGAGCAATCCGGAACTGGAAAAGCAGTTGCTCGACGAGAAGCAGAAGCTGGTGCAGGAACAGGTCAGCCTGCGCCAGACGAAGCTCAGCCAGACCCTCGAGCTGCTGGCGGAAAACGCCAAGCTCGAGGAAATCCAGACCAATTACTTGTCCGCTAAGGCCACCCGCGACGAGCAGGCGGAGTGGGCCAGGATGGGGGTGGTGTCCAAACTGTCGTTCCGCGCCACCGAACTGCGCGCGACCGTGCTTGGACAAAACATCGAAGCGGAAAAAAGCCGCCTCGACCAGCTCAAGCTGGTGCATTCGGAAGTGCTGCGCATCCAGAACGAGCGCATCGCCGCCCAGTCCGAGCGCTACGAGATCGTGAAGGCCCAGCACGCGATGTTGAACGTGCGTGCCGGCATGGTGGGCGTGCTGCAGGGGCTGTCGGTGGAACTCGGCCAAAGCTTTGGCCCCGGCCAGAAGCTGGCGCTGATCGGCAGCAATGAAGACCTGATCGCGATGGTCAAGGTGCCCCAGGCGGCGGCCGAACAGGTCAAGCCCGGCCAGGCGGCGCAGATCGATACTCGCCAGGAAAAAGTTCCAGGAAAAGTATTGCGCGTGAACCCCGCCGTGGAAAACGGCACCGTCATGGTCGAAGTGGCCTTTACCGAAGCGCCGCCGCCGAGCGCGCGTCTCGAGCTGAACGTCGACGCTACCATCTTCACCAACACGCTGAACAACGTCATGTATGTCGAACGCCCGGTCAATGCGCGCGCCAACGCCACCACGCCGGTGTTCCGGGTCAGCGCCGACGGCGCTGCCGCCGACCGCGCCGAGATCCGCTTCGGCACCGAAGCCGGGCGCTATATCCAGGTCGTCGCCGGCGTCAAGCCCAACGACACGGTGATCGTGTCGGACATGTCCAGGTACCTCAGGCAGACCCATGTCGCACTCGCCGACTGAGTTCCTGCCGAACCGTATGTAGCACACCCACCGATCGAACAGCACAAGCTATGGAGAGCATCATGCAGGACGTGAAAATTCAGCTGAAAAATATCACCAAGATGTTTGCCACCGACGAGATGGAGACCCACGCACTGCGCGGTATCGACCTCTCGATCCGCGCCGGCGACTACGTGTCCATCGCCGGCCCTTCCGGCTGCGGCAAGTCGACCCTGCTGGCCATCCTGGGCCTGCTCGACACGCCGACCTCGGGCCAGTACCTGATCGAAGGAAAGGACGTGGCCGGCATGTCGCTGGCCCAGAGCGCGGCCATCCGCAACGAGAAAATCGGCTTCGTGTTCCAGGCCTTCAACCTGATCGACGAACTGTCGGTGCACGACAACATCGCCTTGCCGCTGCGTTACCGCAACAAGACCCTGAGCCAGTCGGAGATCGATGCGCGCGTCGCCAAGTGGCTGGACAAGGTGGAAATGGGACACCGCGCCCGCCACCGACCCAGCCAGCTGTCGGGCGGCCAGCAGCAGCGCGTGGCGATTGCGCGCGCCCTGGTCGGGGAACCGGCGATCCTGCTGGTCGACGAACCGACCGGTAACCTGGATTCGACCAACGGCGACATCGTGATGGAGATGCTGGCCCAGCTCAACCGCGAGGGCACCACCCTGTGCATGGTGACCCACGACCAGCGCTATGCCGACATGGCCACCACCCGGCTGCACCTGATGGACGGCAAGATGGCGAGCAAGCAGGCCGAGCCGGAAGCATCTGCCAGCCCGGCCGTCGCTCCGGTGGCCGCCTACCACCGGGTCGAACAGGTGGCAGCATGAGCGCATTCCTGCATGAGGTCAAGCTGGCCCTGGCCAGCCTGCGGCGTACGCCCGGCTTCCTGCTGACGGTCGCGGTCACGCTCGGCATCACGCTGGGCGCCCTGGTCTGCATCGTCGGCGTCAACCGCCTGCTGTTCCTCGAACCCTTGCCTTACCCGCAGCAGGAGCGCCTGTACGTGGCCGAGGGCGTGGTGCTGGACAAGGGCGAAGTGGCCTATAAGGGCCTGCATACCTACCCGGCGCTCACCCAGCTGTACAACCAGCCGGGCGTGTTCGCGCGCGCCGCGCTGATCGACTTCCAGAAGAAGTTCCTGACCAGCGACCCGACCCAGCCACGCCTGAACGTCACCTACGCCAGCGCCGGCCTGTTCGACCTGACCGGCGCCCGCGTCAGCCTCGGGCGCGCATTCCAGCAGGGCGAAGAGGTCGGCAAGGCCAATCCGGTCGCGCTGATCAGCCACCAGGCCTGGCGCGTCAATTTCGGTGGCGATCCGAACATTGTCGGGAAAAAGGTGGCGCTGGACGGTGCCGGCTTCACCGTGGTCGGGGTGCTGGCCGACGATTACGTCGAACCGCAACTGCATTCGCTCGAGCATGCGACCGACATCTTCATTCCGTGGGAATCCAACCCGCGCGACCAGCGCGCCCGCCAGGACTGGGAGAACTTCGACAGCAACATCCTCCTGGTCGGCCGCCTGAAGGACGGCGTGTCGGTGGCCCAGGCCAACGCCGCGCTGGCCGGCCCGCTGAACGAACGCTTCCGCGCCCAGACCGCCGGCGTCGCCGCCTTCAGCACGGTGACGGTTGACATCGGCCTGCAGTCGTTCGCCCACATCATCAACGGCGGCAGCAACACGGTCGCGCTGATGCTGCTGGCCGGCGTGTGTGCGCTGCTGCTGATCGCGAGCGCCAACGTGTCGAACCTGTTCCTGGCGCGCACCGCCCAGAAACAGCGCCAGCTGTCGATCCAGGCGTCGCTGGGCGCCCATCGTGGCCACCTGTTTCGCAGCATGTTCGCCGAAGCCTGCCTGGTAATGGCGGCCGCGTCCGGCGTGGCGCTGGTAGTCGCCGTTGCCGGCTTCAGCCTGCTGCGCCGTTTCGCCCATGGCAAGATCCCGCGTGTACAGGAACTGGCGCTCGATCCGTTGGCGGTGCTGTTCGTGCTGCTGGTTGGCGCGCTGCTGGCGCTGGCCTTCGCCGCGCTCAGCATACGCATGGTCAACTACCGCGCCCTGGCCGCCTTCCTGCAGAGCGGCGGCAAGGGTTCCGGCATGCAGATTTCCCAGACCACCCGCAAGGTGCTGATCGCCAGCCAGATCGCGATCGCCGCCGTCCTGCTGGTCGGGAACTTCACGCTGCTCAAGGCATCCGGCGAAGTGCTGGCGCGCCCGGCCGGGTTCGCAGTGGACGGCCTCTACGAAATCAGCCTCTCGGCCGGCGAACAGAATCTGTCGCCTGAGCTGACGCGGCAGCAGATGATAGCGATCGAAGCCAAGCTGGCGGCATGGCCGGGCGTGAGCGGCGTCAGCTTCGTCGGCGACGGCCCGACCTCGACCGCCGTGTGGGCCAGCACCCTGCGCCGCGAACTGGGCGGGAGCGACAAGTTCAACCCGAACACCAACAAGGTGGACGAGCGCTACTTCACGCTGATTGGCTTGCCGATGGCGGACGGACGCGACTTCAGCGCCGCCGAGTCGAACGACAAGGCCCAGGTCATCATCGTCAACGAGACCCTGGCACGCGCCATTAACCCGTCCGGCAGCGCCGTCGGCGCCAACTTGTTCTGGAACAAGAAGACCGAACCCTATCGGGTGGTCGGCGTGGTGAAGGACGTGTTCCTGCCCACGGTCGAACCGGTCGGACGCCTCTACATCCCGGGCCCGACCAACATGAACATGGTCGTGCGCATGAAGCCGGGCCAGGGCCTGGACAAGGCGGCGCTGGTGGCAGCGGTCGCCGAGGTCAACCCGACCCTGCGCGTCGCCAAGCTGACTTCGGTCAAGGAAGCCTATGGCAAGCTGCTGGCGCGCGACGTCACCACGGCCAGCATCACCTTGCTTCTGGCCGGGCTGGCGCTGTTCCTGGCGGGCCTGGGCGTCTACGGGGTGCTGGCCTACAGCATCAAGCTGCGCCGCCACGAGCTGGGCATCCGCATGGCCATTGGCGCGGCGCCACGCACTATCCTGGCCATGGTGTACCGCGACAGCATGATACCGGTGGCGGCGGGCCTGGTCGTCAGCGGCCTGGCCGGCATGCTGATCTATTCCTACATCCGCCAGCATGTTGCCCAATATGCCCAGGCCGGGGCCGGCCCGGTGCTGGTGACCGTAGTGCTGGTGCTGTGCACGGTGTCGGTGGCCTGCTATCTTCCGGTACGCAGGATCATCGGCCAGTGGCCGGTGCACGCGCTGCGTGGCGACGCCGCCCTGTAATCCACTTGCCACCCCTGCGCCGCGGCGTGCCGACCCTTGCGGGAGACGCCGCCGCGGCGTGTCATTCGACGGAACATGTCATGAACACCCTCCGATGGATCTTGCGTCACCCCGTGCGCACGCCGCGCCTGCGCCTGTTCTGCTTTTCCTATGCCGGCGGCAACGGCAACGCCTACCTGCCATGGCAGGCCGAGCTCGGGCGCGACATCGAAGTGTGCGCGCTGCAGTTGCCTGGGCGCGGCGCGCGCACTGGCGAAGTGCCGTTCAGCAGCATGGAATCGCTGGTACGCGCGCTGTTGCCGGTCGTCGCCGCACTGGACGAAGTGCCGTTCGCCTTTTTCGGTCACAGCCTGGGGGCAATGGTCGCGTTCGAACTCACGCGCCGCCTGCAACGCCTGGGCCTGGCGCAACCGGCACACCTGATCGTGTCCGGCTGCGCCGCGCCGCGCCACCGCAAACCGCCGCGCCAGCTGCACCTGCTGCCGACCGACGACTTGATTGAAACCTTGCGCGAATACAACGGTACACCGCACGAAATCCTTGCCCATCGCGAACTGATGGACCTGCTCCTGCCGACCATCCGCGCCGACTTCGCGCTGGTGGAGACCTACCGCTACGACGAGGGGCCCTTGCTGACGCTGCCGTTGACGGTGCTGGCGGGGCGCGCGGACGACGCCGCCGAGCCGGCGCTGCGCGCGCAGTGGCAGCGCGAGACGCTGGGCCCGTGCCGGATCGAATGGTTCGAGGGCGACCACTTCTTCATCAACGGCGCGCGCGAGGCCGTGCTGGCGGCCATACGATTTGCGCTGCTGCACGAGGCGCAGGCAGCGGTGCTGTCGGATTGACACCAGGATCAGGCCGCGCGTGGTGATGGGCTTGACCGGCACCACCATGGCGCCGTCAAGGTCGAATGTATAGACGCCCGGCAGGTCGTCGTCGGCGTGCAGGGTCCTCGCCACCTCGGCGAAGAGCTGGGCGGTCGGGTCGAACTGATCGGGGGAAAGGTCGGCAGGGGCGGCGATCGCCGCCGCGTCCGGTTGGCGCAGCTTGGATTTTATTGGCATTGCAGCCCTGGCGCCTGGCATTCAGGTCCTTGGACGAGATCCGCGACCACGGTTCCTTTTCGGGCAAAGCTTCGAAGTACAAGACATTTTCCGAGGTTTCATCTTGGGTGATCACGGGTACCACGAAATAGGTGGCAGAATTATCGGACACTCACTGCGTTGGAAATCCGGTCGATCGCGGTCGATAGCCGCCCGCCGTCAGCTTCTGCACATCGCTGTCTGAAATACCGCCCCGGTCCGCGCAGGCGCGCGCGGCACGCCATGCTTCGAGTACCGCACCGGCCTGGACGCAGCTGACCGCCGGCTGCAGGGCCAGGCGGGTCTTTCCGGTATCGAGGCGCATCAGGAGCAGGCCCGCGCGCGCCAGCAAGTCCGGGGCTTGGCAGGTGTCGGGGTGCTGCGCCGTCAGGATCTCGAGTCCCTGGGCGGTCTGTTCGATGCGCAGTATGCTCAGTTGCCACAGGCGCGGATGCGCTCCCTTGACTTTGTCATGGTGTGCTAGGCGCGCTTGCAGTGCACGCATGTCCTTGTCGATCGGCACGGCGGTCGGCGCATCGGGCTGGCCGGGCGAGGCCGTTCGCGGCACTCAAGCTGGTCGTCACGGGCCGGCAATTTGCCAAAGCGTATCGTTGCTCGGCTTTGCTAACTATCTGATCGAGTGTGCCCTGAACCGTGACGGCGCGTCGCCACCGCTGGCGCACGCGCTCGGCGTCGCCGTGTTCGGGCGCGACCCCGATGCCTACTATCCGGGCGACGACCCGATCGTCCAGGTCCAGGGCGGGCGCCTGCGGCTGGAAGCCTATTACGCGGACGAAGGCGCCACTAACCCCTTGCGCATCAGCATCCCGCTCGGCAGCTACCAAGCGCGGATTGCTTCCGCGAACGGAAGACCGGTGCGGCCGGCGAGCGCGGCGGCCGCGCTATTGATGTTCAGCCCGATCGTCTGCCTGAGCGCCGAGCCGTCGGCCAACGGCTTCACCCTGGGCTTGAACGACGAACTGGCCTACCGGCTGTATCGCGACATGGCCTCGTTACGCCTGCTTGGCCCCGACAGCGCGACCGCGCAGGCAGGGGCGCAGCCGGCCACCCACGTGCTCAAGGGGACGGTGCGTCACGCCTGCGGCTTTCGCTCCACCTGCGCCATACGGATGCGGGTACGGTGATATGGTACGAGCAGTTCGACAGCCTCGGCGATGGTTCGATTGCCGTGCAGGAGCAGATGGCCGAGCGCTGCATGCAAGCGTTGCAGCGTCATATGCTGGGTTGACGCGTTGGATCCGGCCGGCCCCGGCCGGATTGTCGAGCCGCCACGATCGTTTAGAATAAGCCGATGACGAAAGCAAGCAGATCGAAGACCGTTCCCGGCAAGGCCGAGGAAGACGGCACCCGCGCCCGCATCCTGAATGTCGCGCTCCAGGAATTCTCCCGGCTCGGCTTGAGCGGCGCCCGCATCGACGCGATCGCGGCCGAAAGCGGGCTCAACAAGGCGATGATCTATTACCACTTCGGCAGCAAGGAGGCGTTGTACGTCGCCGCGCTGGAAGAAAGCTACCGCCGCTTCCGCGACATCGAAGGCGGGCTGCATATCGACGAGACGCTGGCGCCGCTGGAGGCCCTGCGCAAGCTGGTCGGGGCCAGTTTCGATTTCCATGCGGCGCATCCGGAATTCGTGCGGATGGTGATGAACGAGAACATCAACCACGGCGACTACATCGGCAAGATCCCGGCGCTGCGCGAGATCAACCGCTCGGCCATCGTCCTGCTGGAGCGGCTGTGCCGGCGCGGCGTCGCCGATGGGGTGTTCCGCGCCGATGTCGATCCGGTCGACCTGCACATGTCGATCAGCGCGCTGTCGTTCTACAACGTGTCGAACCGGCACACCTTCAGCTTCATCTTCGAGCGCGACCTCGGCGCCGCCGAGGTGCACGCTGCGCGCAGGGATGCCGTGATCGACACCATCCTGCGCTACGTGCGCGTGCCCTGAGCGGCGCGCACGTGCAGGCGCTTCAGAACGCGATCCGCAGCTGGGTGCCGAGCGCCAGCGCGTTGCGGGTCGCGCGGTAGCCGAAGGCGCCCGGATCGACCACGTACTGGACGTCGGCGCGCACGCCCAGCCAGCGCCGCGGCTGCACGCCGTAGCTCAGTTCGACCACGGTTTCGCCGGCGGGACGTGCCGCATAGCCGCCGGTGTCTGCATCGGCAGCAGAAGCGGCGGAAGCAGCAGTAGCAGCAGCGGCGTCGCGCAGGCGCGGATTGACCTGCGCCTGCACCACGCCCAGCGCCAGCGTATCGGCATCCCGGCCGGCGAAGGTGCCGGTCTTGACCAGGCCGGCCGCATACCAGCGCGTGATCTGCGCCGACGCCTTGGGGTTGGCCGTGAACTGGCCGAACACGGCGAGGCCGCGGCCGCGCTCCTGGCGCAGGATCGTCTGGTCGGCCAGCAGGTAGACGCCGTAGCGGCCGTTCACCGTGCCGGTTTCGCCCTGGCGCTTGGCGCGCGCCGTGTCGTAAAACACGCCGAGCTTGTAGTGGCCGGGGAGCGCCGCATCCTGCGGCGCGGCGCCCGGCGCGTATTCCAGCTCCAGCGGCAGCATCATGCCGGCGGTGCCGGCGGCGAACGGCCGGAACGCGTTGTCCCGGTCGCCGAGGTGCGGATTGTCCTGGTACACGCCGGTGCGCAGCAGCAGGTCGGGCCGCAGCCGGTAGCGCACGGCCGCGCCCCAGCGCGCGTTCGGGTAGTTGTACCAGCCGCTGTTGCCCGACATCGAGAGCGGGTGGGCGCAGAAGGCCGCGTTCACCAGCTGGCAGCCCAGGATCATGCCGCCCAGGTCATTGCCCATCGCGAAAAAGCCGAGACGCAGGTTGAGCCGGCCGGCGAGCAGGTTCTGTTCGATGCTGGCTTCGCTCAGGCGCGTGTACGGACCGCCGTAGACTTCCTGCACCGGCAGCCGGTTGCCGATGTAGTCGGCCGACACGCCGGCGCCGCGCCGGTCGTTGACCGTAAAGTGCAGGGTGGTGCCGGACCAGCCGGCGATGCGCGCCATGTCGAGATCGGCGCCCAGGCGCAGCTGCTGGGCATAGGTGCTGCCGCGGGCGCGCCCGCCGCTGACGTTGGCGAAGGTCTCGGAGACGTAGTCGCCGCGGAAGTTGACGCCGGCATCCAGATAGCGGGTGCGGGCGCCGCCCCAGTCGCCGCTCAGGGTGGCGTCGTCCGCCTGCGCGGCCGCCGGGGCCAGCGCCACCGCGGCCAGCAGCAGCGCGCGGCATGCATGCTCATGTTTCATACGAAGGCGCATACGGATCAACGCTCCAGCGCATAGGCGATCACGTAGTCGCCGCGGTCCGGCGATTGCCGTGCGCCGCCGGCCGAGATCAGCACGTACTGCTTGCCGGTCTTGGGCGACACGTAGCTTATCGGTCCGCCCTGGCTGCCCACCGGCAGGCGCGCTTTCCAGACTTCCTTGCCGGTGGCGCTGTCGAAGGCGCGCAGGTAGTAGTCCTGGGTGCCGGCGATAAACACCAGGCCGCCCTGGGTCGCCAGGGTGCCCCCCAAGGTCGGCATACCGACCGGCATCTTCATGCCCATCTTGATGCCGAATGGACCGGTGTCTTGCACGGTACCGACCGGGACTTGCCACAGTATCTTCTGGGTCGTCAGGTCCACCGCGGACAGCGTGCCGAACGGCGGCTTCTGGCAGGGAATGCCCAGTGGCGACATGAAGCGGTTCTTGTTGACCGCATACGGCGTACCCTTCAGCGGCACCGCGCCCATGCCGGTGTTGACCGCTTCGCCGCCGTTGCTGGCCGGGCCGGCATCGGTCTTTTGCGGGATCATCTGGACCCACAGGCCGAGGCGCATGTCGTTGACGAAGATGACGTGGTGATTCGGGTCGGTGGACAGGCTGCCCCAGTTCATGCCGCCCAGCGAGCCGGGGAAGCTCAGCGAGACGTCGGTGCCCGGCGCCGTGAACAGGCCTTCATAGCGCATCGACTTGAAGCTGATGCGGCACATCAGCTGGTCGAACGGCGTCGCGCCCCACATGTCCGATTCCTTCAGGGTGTCGGCACCGATGCTCGGCATGCCGGTGGAAAAAGGCTGCGTTTGCGAATACTGTTCCTTGAAGATGCCGGCGGTCTTGACCGGACGCTCCTCGACTTGCGTGAGCGGCTTGCCGGTCAGGCGGTCGAGCACAAAAATCTGGCCGGACTTCGAGCCGAACACCACGGCGGGCGTGGCCGCGCCGTCCTTGCCCGGGAAATCGACCAGGCTCGGCTGCATCGGCACGTCGAAGTCCCACAGGTCGTTGTGGACGGTCTGGTACACCCACTTCTGCTTGCCGGTGCTGGCGTCGAGCGCCAGGATCGAGGTGGCGTAGCGGTGATCGAGCGGGGTGCGGTTGCCGCCCCACAGGTCGACCGAGGAGCTGCCCATCGGGATGAAGACGGTGTTCATCGTGGCGTCGTAGGACATCGGCGCCCACGAATTCGGCGTGCTGCGGGCGAAGGTCTGGCCCGGCGCCAGGCGCGCGTTCGGATTGTCGCGGCCCGGATCGAAGGCCCAGCGCATCTCGCCGGTGATGACGTCGAAGCCGCGCAGCACACCGCCCGGCATGTCGGTCTGCACGTTGTCGGCCACGCGGCCACCCACCACGACGGTGGTGCCGGCCAGGGTCGGTGCGGAGGTGAGCTGGTACTTCGGATCGTCGGCGCTGCCCAGGCCCGCCTTCAGGTCGACGAAGCCGTCCTTGCCGAAGCCCTGGCACAGGGCGCCGCTGTCGGCGTCGATGGCGACCAGGCGCGCGTCGATGGTATTCATCAAGAGGCGGCGCTGGCAGTTGGCGTCGGCCGCCAGCGTGGCCGCGGCCACGGGCGTCGAACCGGCCACGGTCGGCTGCGCCGGCGCCTTGGTCGCATCGAAATAGGCGAGGCCGCGGCAGCGGTTCCAGACCTGCGCCTGCGCATTGATGTCGCGCTCCCAGATCTTCTTGCCGCTGTCGGCGTCGACGGCGATCACGTTGTTATGCGGGGTGCACAGGAAAATGCGGTCGCCGACCTGGAGCGGCGTTTCCTGGTCTTCGGCGCCGTTGCCGGTGGGGCTGATCGGGGTGTCGCCGGTATGGAAGGTCCACGCGACCTTCAAGCCCTTGACGTTGTCGCGCGTGATCTGGTCGATCGCGGCGAAGCGGCTGCCGCCCGCGGTGTTGCCGTAGTGGCTCCAGTTCTCCTGCTGGCGGCCACGGGCGACCGGTACCAGCGGCGTGGGCGTGCCCTGGAAGGCGACGGTCGGGTGCGGCGCGAACATCTGGACGAAGGTGGCGCCCATGCCCACCGCCAGCACGGCGGCCAGCGCGTAGGCGCCCTTGGCCGCGGTGGTCCGGGCCTCGCGCCTGCGCAGCGACGGCCAGGCCAGCAGCGCCAGCACCATCAGGCCGGTGGGCAGCATCAGGCGCGACACCAGCGGCCAGAAATCGAAGCCGACGTCGGCCAGCGCCCAGACCAGGGTGCCGGCGAATGCGGCCCCGTACACGGTGACGGCGGACGACTTCAGCCGCATGAACCCGATGGCGGCGATCACGATGACCGCGCCTGCGATCAGGAAGTAGGGACTGCCGTGCAATACCGCCAGCTTGGCGCCGCCGACGAAGAAGAACAGGCCGGTAGCCAGTAAGACGAGTCCGAGCAATACACACCCGGCCTTCAGCGCCGCTGAAGGATGGGTTTCGCTTTTAGTCATTTTGAATATCTCTCCGAGAACTTATCCTGCATGAAGGCGGCGGCACGCAGGGTCGAACAGGGCATCGACCGCGCCAGGGAAGGCGCGCGTTTGCGTCCGCGCTGCACAGGCAGCGCGCCGGTCGTCGAGACGCTCGACCGGCACCGCAGTGTCAAGTGGGCTTGGTTGAAACAAGCCGCGGGCCATATTATAACTAACTAGTTGGTTAATTGCTGCGGATGTTGCAAAAATGGGCCGGCGGAGGTGTTCAAGATGGATCGTGCGCGTCGGCGGGTGCCGCGAACAGCACGCTCACCTTCAGGCCGCGGCCGCCCGCGCCGCCTTCTCCTTCACCTTCACCTGCGGCGAGCGCCAGGGTGGCGCCATGCACGCCCGCGATGTCGCGCACGATGGCCAGGCCGAGTCCGGTACCGCCGGGGTTGGCGTCCAGCGTCGACTGGGCGCGGTAGAACGGCATCAGCACCTTCTCGACTTCCTCCGGCGCGATGCCGGGGCCGCTGTCGATCACTTCCAGCAGCACGCCGGCGTTCGCGCGCCCAAGGCGCAGCAGTACGCTGCCGCCCGCCGGCGTGTAGCGGATCGCGTTGTCGACCAGGTTGGAGACCAGCTCGTGCAGCAGCAGCTCCTGGCCGCGCACCGTCGTGTCGGCGCCGTCCGCCGCTTCCAGGGCCAGGTCGATGCCTTTCTGCACCGCCGGCAGGGCCAGTTCCAGCCCGACCCGGCCGGCGACGGCCGCCAGCGAGACCGGCTCGGCATGGGCGTTGCCGCTGCCGTGCTCGATGCGCGCCAGCGTCAGCAGGCGGTTCGCGAGGTGGACCGCCGAATCGGTGGTGCCGGCGATCGAGCGCACGATCGCGCGCATCGCCGCCGCGTCGTCTTCGCGCAAGGCCAGCTCGGCCTGGGTCTTGAGCACGGCGAGCGGCGTGCGCAGCTGGTGCGAGGCGTCGGCGATGAAGCGCCGCTGGCTGGCGATCAGGTCCTGCATGCGCGCCATGGTGCCGTTCATCGCCGCCACCAGCGGCCGCACTTCCTTGTGCACCAGCGCCTCGTCCATGTTCGACATGTCGGACAGGTCGCGCGTCTCGACTTCGTTCTTCAGGCGCATCAGGGGCCGCAGCACCAGCCCGACGGCGAACCAGACCAGGGTCGCCACGGCCAGCACCATGACCGCCTGGCGCAGCAGGGTGTTGACCAGGATGCGGCGCGACAGCGCCCGGCGGGCATCCAGCGTCTCGCCGACCTGGATCAGGGCGATGCCGCGCATCGAATCGTCGTACACCGGCTGTAGCAGGGCCGCGATGCGCACCGGTTCGCCGTTGTAGTCGGCATGGTAGAAGCGTACCAGGGCCGGATACAGTTCCGAGCGCGGCGCATCCTTGGGTACGGGCGGCAGGTCGTCGTAGCCGGACACGGTTTCGCCGTGCAGGCCGCTGACCTTGTAGTAGATACGCCCGAGGGTGTCGGTCTCGAAGCTGTCCAGCGCCACGTAAGGCACGTCGGCCACCACCTTGCCGTCGCGCACCGACACCCGTTCCGCCAGCGCGCGCGTCGACGACAGCAGCGAGCGGTCGTAGGCGATATCGGCGGCCTCGAGCGCGTCGCGGTAGAGCGAGATCGAATTCAGGGCGACCAGCACCACCAGCGGGATGATCAGCCAGCGCAGTAGCTGCTTGCGCAGGCTGCCGAGCGGGGCCGGCTGGCCGGACGCCGCGGCCGCCGCGGCGCGCCGGACCAGGAAGGTGCGCAAGGCCAGCATCATGGAAGACGGCCTCAGGCCGGGCGTTCCTGCATCAGGTAGCCGATGCCGCGCAGCGTGGCGATGGCGGCGCCGCCGCCCGGGCGGCGGTCGAGCTTCTTGCGGATGCGGTGGATGTACAGTTCGATGGCGTCGAGGTTGGCGTCGTCGTCCAGCGAGAACACGTCCTGGAACAGCTTTTCCTTGGACAAGGCGCGGCCCGGGCGCGCGATCAGCGCTTCCAGCAGGGCGTGCTCGCGCGGGGTCAGTGCCAGCGCTTCGCCGCAGTAGGTGAACATGCGGGTGACGGTATCGAAGCTGAGCTGGCCGCACTGGTACACCAGCGCTTCGTTGCCGATGCTGCGGCGCAGCAGCGCCTTGACGCGCGCTTCCAGTTCGGCCAGTTCGAAGGGCTTGGCCAGGTAATCGTCGGCGCCCAGGTTGAGCCCCTGCACGCGTTCATCGAGCCCGCCGCGCGCGGTCAGGATCAGCACCGGGGTCTTGCCGCGCGCGCCGCCGCGCGCGCGCAGCCGGCGCAGCACATCCAGGCCATCCATCCTGGGCAGCGTGAGGTCCAGGATGACGAGGGCATAGTCCTGGGTATGGAGCAGGGCGTCGGCATCGGTGCCGGTGGCCGCGCACTCGACGGTGAGCCTGGCGTCGCGCAAGGCCTTGGACACCCAGTGCGACAGCTCGACGTGGTCTTCGACTAACAGGATTCTCATGCTTTCAGTGTAAGCGCAAAGCGTTCGCTTCGGAAAGTGCTTGCGCCACTACGTGGTTTCCGCAGCAAGGTCTTGTGCCACTGAAAGCTGATTGAAAGCCGGGCCCGCATATAGTTGCCTCAAACACGTAGCACATAACGATTATAACTACCGGAGATAACATGACGAAGTCGGCCCTCGCGCTCGCCGTCCTGGCAGCGCTTTCCCTGAACAATTCCGCCCATGCCCAGAGCAACGTCCAGGTGTATGGCCTGATCGACGCCGGCGTCGAGGCCGTCAACCACGCGGGCGCCAACGATGGCGGCATGGTGCGCGTGATCTCGGGCGGCAAGAACACCTCGCGCTGGGGCCTGCGCGGCAGCGAAGACCTGGGCGGCGGCCTGAAGACGGTGTTCAACCTCGAAGGCGGCATCCTGCTGGACACCGGCGCCGCCGACGGCGCGCTGTTCAGGCGCCAGGCCAACGTCGGCCTCGAAGGAAGTCTTGGCCGCGTGGTGATCGGCCGCTCTTTCACCACCACCTATGACCTGGTGATCAAGTTCGATCCGCTCGGCTTCGCACCCAACTATTCATGGGCCACGACCGGCGCCGCCACCGGCCCGTCCAAGTACGGCATGACGACGGCCTTCGACAACCTGGTCAAGTACAGCGGCAGCACCGGCAATTTCAGCTACGGCGCCAGCGTCGGCCTCGGCGAGCAGCCCGGCAACACGGCCGACGGCCGCAAGTACGCGGTCGGCGGCAGCTGGACCGCCGGCGGCCTGTCGCTGATGGCGGCCTACGAGCAGATCAACGGGTCGATCCTGCCGGCGACCGGCAACCGCGACAAGACCACCGCCTTCCACCTGGGCGCCGACTACCGGACCGGCCAATGGCGCTACCTGGCCGGCATGCGCGGCTACAAGATGGAAGCCGGCAAGGCGGCCACGCCCGACCTGCGCGGCGACACCTACTGGGGCGGCATCACCTGGGTGACCGGCAAGACCACCCTGACCGGCGCCGTCTACCACATCAATACCAAAAACCTGCCCACCGCGCGCGACGCCGACCCGACCATGATCGTGGCGCGCGCGATGTACGCACTGTCCAAGCGCACCGACCTCTACCTGTCGGCGGCGCACGCGAGCGCCGACCATGGCCAACTGGTCGGGCTGTCGCGCGACGACCCGGGCAGCGGCACCACCCAGACCGGCGTGACCGCCGGTATCCAGCATCGCTTCTGACGGTAGCGGCCCGGTCCCACGGCTATGATGGCGCCATGAAAACATTGCCCGCATTCCTGTTATCGATCCCGCTGCTGGCCGGCCTGCCGGCCTTCGCGGGCCAGCCGGCCGCCGCCGAATGCCTGGTGCCGTCCAAGCCGGGCGGCGCCATGGACCTGAGCTGCAAGCTGGCCCGCAAAGCCCTGCATGAGGTGCCGGGCACCCCGGCGCTGAACTTGCGCTATATGCCGGGCGGGATCGGGGCCGTTGCCTGGCACACCATCGTGTCGCAGCGCCGGGCCGAGCCGGACACCCTGGTCGCGTTCTCGGGCGGCTCGCTGCTCAACCTGGCCCAGGGAAAATTCGGCAAGGCCGGTGTGGACGACGTGCGCTGGGTTGCCGGGCTCGGCGCCGACTACGGCGTGATCGCCGTGCCGGCCGATTCCCCCTACCGCAGCTTGCGCGACCTGGTGCAGGCCTTGCAGCGCGATCCGCAGGCGGTCCTGATCGGCATGTCGGGCACCGTCGGCAGCCAGGACTGGATGAAGATGGCGATGCTGGCGCAACTGGCCGGCGTCGATCCGCATCGGCTGCGCTTCGTCGCGCTCGAAGGCGGCGGCGAGGAATACACGGCGATGCAGGCCGGCTACGTCCAGGTGGTGTCGAGCGACGCTTCCGAAACCTCGCTGTATGCCGACAGCGGCAAGGTGCGCGTGCTGGCCGTGCTCGCGGACAAACGCCTGCCGGGCGTGCTGGCGGCCGTGCCGACCGCGCGCGAACAGGGCTACGACCTGGTCTGGCTCCTGATCCGCGGCCTCTGGATGGGACCGGGCGTGTCGGATGCCGACTACCGGCGCTGGGTCCGGGCCTTCGACCAGGTCCAGGCGTCGCCCGCATTCGCACGGATGCGCGCCCAGGCCGGCCTGTATCCGTTTTCCCTGACCGGCGATGCGCTGACCCGCCATATCAAACAGGCCGTGGCCGACTACAAGCGCCAGGCCAGACAGTTCAACCTCGTGCGCGAGCACTGATTCATAACCATACAACCAGGAGACAGACATGACCTTCCAACCCACCATCGCCGCCGCCGCCATCGCCCTGGCATTCGCCGCCGCCCCGGTCCTGGCACAGGTGCCGGCCGGCTACCCGTCCAACTACCAGCAACTGATCGACGCCGCCAAGAAAGAGGGCAAGCTGGTGGTCTATGGCGCCACCGACAGCAAGGCGGTGCAGCCGCTGGTCAAGGATTTCAACGCGCTCTACCCGGGCATCACCGTCGAGTACAACGACATGAACTCGACCGAGGTATACAACCGCTTCATTTCGGAAGCCGCGGCCGGCGGCGATACCGCCGACGCCTTGTGGTCGTCCGCGATGGACCTGCAGATCAAGCTGGCGGCCGGCGGCTACGCGCTGCCCTACAAATCGGTCGAGGCGGACAAGATCCCGGGCTGGGCGGTGTGGAAGGACATGGCCTACGGTACCACCTACGAACCGGCCGTCTTCGTCTACAACAAGCGGCTGGTGACGGGCGCCGAGATCCCGCAGACCCACGCCGACTTCGCGCGCATCATCGCCCAGCCGAAATTCAAGGACAAGGTCACCACCTACGACATCGAGAAGTCGGGCGTGGGCTTCATGTTCATGACCCAGGATGCCCAGGACTTCCCGCAGTTCGGCGCGCTGCAGCAGGCCTTCGGCACCGCCCGGGTCAGGGTGCAGTCCTCGACCGGCACCATGCTCGAACGCATCTCCTCGGGCGAGAACCTGATCGGCTACAACGTGCTGGGCCCGTACGCGCTGGTGCGCGCCAAGAACGATCCCTCGCTGGGCGTGGTGCTGCCGAAGGACTACACCCTGGTCATGTCGCGCGTCCAGTTCATCAACAAGTCGGCCAAGCACCCGAATGCGGCCAAGCTGTGGATGGACTACATCCTGTCCAAGCGCGGCCAGACCGTCATCGCCAACGAGTCGAAGCTGTTCGCGATCCGCGCCGACGTGACCGGCGAGACCACCTCCGCGGAACTGGTCAAGCAGGTGGGCGAAAAGAACCTGAAACCGCTGGCGGTCGGCCCGGCCGTGATGGAATACCTGGCGCCGGCCAAGCGCATGGCCTTCCTGAAGCAGTGGAAGGAAACCGCCGGCAAAAAATAAGCCGGCGCCGTCAGCCGTCACCCGGGGCGGACCGCGTGTCCGCCGTGGACCTCCTCGATCGGATATTCCCATGCCTACTTTTTCCCTGCCCGGCGCCGTCAAATCGACCGGCGCCGACGGCCAACGCGCCGCGCGCCGCCCGCGCCTGAACTGGCCGCGCGCCATCGTGGTCGTCCTCGCCTGCCTGGCGATCTTCCTGCCGTTGTTCCTGATCTTCTACCAGAGTGTCCTGTCGGCGCCGTTCTTCATGCCGGACAAGATGCTGAGCCTGGACGCCTTCCGCTTCATCTTCGAGGACGCTGATTTCTGGCTCGCCTTCAAGAACGGCCTGCTGCTGGCCTCGGGCCTGGCCGCGATCGCCGTCCCGCTGGGCGGCATGCTGGCCTTCCTGATGGTGCGCACCGACCTGCCGGGCCGCGGCTGGATCGGGCCGCTGCTGCTGGTGCCGATCTTCGTCTCGCCGATGGTGATGGGCTTCGGCTACGTGGTCTCGATGGGTCCGGTGGGCTTCTATTCGACCTGGATCCACCAGCTGCTCGGCGTGATTCCGTGGAACGTGTACTCGTTCACCAGCATCGTCGTCATCGCCGGCCTGACCCACGTGCCCCACGTGTACCTGTACGCCTCGTCGGCCCTGAAGAGCCTCGGCTCGGACGTGGAAGAGGCGGCGCGCGTGTCCGGCGCCTCGCCGTGGCAGGTCATGTTCAACGTCTCGCTGCCGATGATCATGCCGGCCCTGGCGTATGCCGGCGTGCTGGTGTTCTTCCTCGGCTTCGAGGTGTTCGGCCTGGTGCTGGTGCTGGGCGACCCGGAGGGCCACCTGGTGCTGGCCACCTACCTGTATAAACTGACCAACAAGCTGGGCACGCCGTCCTACCACCTGATGGCCGCGGTGGCCGTGTGCCTGGTGGCGGTGACGATGCCGCTGGTGATGGCGCAGCGCTGGCTGCTGAAGTCGGCCAACAAGTACGTGTCGATCAAGGGCAAGGGCGCGCGCCAGAAACCGCTGCCGCTGGGCCGCTGGAAATGGCTGGCGCTGGCCGTGATCGGCGGCTGGATCCTGGTCACCATCGTGCTGCCGCTGACCGGCATCGTGCTGCGCTCCTTCGTCCAGTACTGGGGCGAGGGCGTGAAGCTGGCCGACGTGCTGACCCTGCAGCACTTCCGCGATATCTGGGAACAGCCTTCGCTGGTGCGCGGCATCCTCAACACGATCCTGATCGGCGTGATCGGCGGCGCCCTGGCGGTGGCCTGCTACACCGCGATCGCCCTGGCGATGCACCGCAAGCCGGATGGCGTGACCCGCCTGCTCGACTACAGCGTGCTGGTGCCGCGTGCGGTACCGGGCCTGCTGGCCGGCCTGTCCTTCCTGTGGGTCTTCCTGTTCGTGCCGAGCTGGCTCGACACGGTCCTGAAGGGCATGGACAACGGCGTCGCGGCCTGGCTGTCGGAACACTTCATCCCGCAACTGCGCCAGCTGCGCTCGACCATCTTCGCGCTGTGGCTGGCCTATTCGGTAGTGTGGCTGGCCTACGGCATGCGCCTGGTCTCGACCTCGCTGCTGCAGGTGGGGCCCGAGCTGGAAGAGGCGGCGCGCGCGGTCGGCGCCAGCCGCGGCCGGGTGACCCGCGACGTCACGCTGCCGCTCATCAAGTTCGGCATGCTGGGCGCGTGGCTGATGGTGTTCCTGATCTTCGAACGCGAGTATTCCACCGGCGTCTACCTGCTCTCGCCCGGCACCGAAGTGATCGGCGCGATGCTGGTCTCGCTGTGGGCGGGCGGCTCCACCGACCTGGTGGCAGCCCTGTCCTTTATCAATATCACGCTCGTGGCCATCGGCCTGGGCATCGCGCTGCGCTTCGGCGTCAAGCTTCACAACTAATATAAGACGAGACCCGACCATGAACGTTTTGACCGTCAATGACCTGCACCTCGACTACGGCAGCGGCGCTTCCGCCAACCCGATCCTGAAGGGCGTCTCGATGCACCTGCAGCGCGGCGAAGTGGTGGCGCTGCTGGGCCCTTCGGGCAGCGGCAAGACCACGCTGCTGCGTGCCGTCGCCGGCCTGGAAAGCCCGAAGTCGGGCACCATCGACATCGGCGAGCGCCGCGTGTTCAACGGCGGCGGCGCCGGCCGCCCGCTGGAGCTGCCGGCCGAGGAGCGCAACCTCGGCCTGGTATTCCAGTCGTATGCGCTGTGGCCGCACAAGACCGTGTTCGACAACGTCGCCTACGGCCTCAAGCTACGCAAGATGGCGGGGCGCGACATCGAGCAGAAAGTGAAGGAAGTGCTGTCCCAGCTCGGCCTCGGCCACTTGGGCGAACGCTTCCCGCACCAGCTCTCGGGCGGCCAGCAGCAGCGCGTGGCGATCGCCCGCGCGCTGGTCTACAACCCGCCGGTGATCCTGCTCGACGAGCCGCTGTCCAACCTGGACGCCAAGCTGCGCGAGGAAGCGCGCGCCTTCCTGCGCGAGCTGATCGTGCGCCTGGGCCTGTCGGCCCTGATGGTGACCCACGACCAGGCCGAGGCGATGGCCATCTCGGACCGCATCCTGCTGCTCAACAACGGCAAGATCGAGCAGCAGGGCACGCCCCAATCGATGTACGAAGCGCCGGATACCCTGTTCACCGCCGAATTCATGGGCAGTAACAACCGCATACCGGCCCAGGTGGTGCAGCGCGACGGCGCCGCCGCGCGCCTGCAGGTCGGCGGCATGGCGCTCAACGCGACCGCGCGCGGCGCCGGCGGCGCCAAGGATACCGCGGCCCTGATCCGGGTCGAGGAAGTCCGTATCGGCCGCGCCCCGGTCGACAACGGCATCCAGCTGCCGCTGTCGACCTGCATGTATCTGGGCGACCGCTGGGAATGCCTGTTCAAGAGCGGCGAGGCCAACGTGCGCGCCTATTCGCGGCACCGTATCGATCCGGGCAATTACTGGCTCGAGATGCCGGCCGAGAAGCTCTGGGTGTTCTGAACGCCCGGCCGCCGGCGATGCTGCGCACCTTCGTGCCGGCCCTGGCGCTGGCCGCCATCGCCGCCATGGCCTGCGTCGCGCTCGACACGCCGCTGCCCTGGATGATCGGGCCCTTGTTCTCGACCGCGGCCGCCTGCATGCTGGGCGCGCGCCTGGCCGCGCCGGTGCAGGCGCGCGAGGCCGGGCAGTGGGCGATCGGCACCGCGCTCGGGCTGTATTTCAGCGCCCCGGTGCTGGCGGCGCTGGCGCGCAACCTGGCATGGATCGTACTGGCGGTGGCCTTCACCGTCTGCCTCGGCATCGCCTGCGGCGCGCTGCTGCGCCGCCTGTCCGGCTGCGACGCCGCCACCGCCTTTTTTGCGATGGCGGTCGGCGGTGCGTCCGAGATGGCGGTGCAGGCCGAGCGCCATGGCGCCGCGGTCGACCGCGTCGCCGCGGCGCACAGCCTGCGCATCATGCTGGTGGTCGGCACCATTCCGTTCGCGGTGCGCTGGCTCGGCCGCCACGGCTGGGGCGGTGGCCTGGATGCCTTCCTGCCGCTGGCGGCGCGCGTCGACGGCGCCGGCCTGGCCTTGCTGGCGCTGCTCACCAGCGCCTGCGCGCTCCTGCTCAAGCGCATCCGGTTGCCGAACGCCTGGGTGATCGGACCGCTGCTCATGGCGATGGCGCTGACCGCGGCCGGCGTCGAGCTGTCGCGCCTGCCGGAGTGGATGGTGCGCTGCGGACAGCTGCTGATCGGCGTTTCGCTGGGCACGCGCTTCACGCGGGCCTTCGTGCACACGGCGCCGCGCTACCTGGTTGCCGTGGCCGGATGTACGCTGGCCATGCTGCTGCTGGCCGGGCTGTTCGCGATGGCGGTCGCGCAGGTGACTGCACTGCATCCCGGCACCATGATCCTGGCGACCTCGCCGGGCGGCATCGCCGAGATGTCGCTCACGGCGCGCGTGCTGCACCTCGGCGTGCCGGTGGTGACGGCGTTCCACGTATCGCGCATGGTGTTCGTGGTGCTGACCATCGGTCCCCTTTACCGCGGCTGGCAGCGCCTGCGCCGGCCTGCCTAGGGGGGGGCGGCGGCGCCGGCGCCGATGGCCGCTGCCCTGCGGCGCAGCATTTCCGTGCGCATGCTGTCCAGGTCCTGGCGCAGATGGTCGGCGATCGCTCCATTGCCGATCCCGAACGGCAGCCAGACGCCCATGGCCGCTTCGCTGTCGTAGGTGATGAGCGTGCGTCCGTTCGACGTCGTCAGCGTCGTCGTGACGTCGCCTTTCTTGACGCTGCCCGACACGATATGCGAAACCAGCCTGGTATCCGGCGTCAGCTCGATCCGCCGCACATACTCGAACGGCACCGCGAACCACCCGAACCGCAACTTGCCCGCCTGGCGCACCAGCAAGCCGTCCTTCGTGCGCGAGAGAATGCGGCTCTCGTCAAGGTCGGGCAGGAACTGCTTCATGTGGTCATAGTCCGTCAGCACGGCAAAGGCCTGGCGGGCGTCGACGGGGACCGACAGCTGGGCATGGACGGTGACCGACTCGCCATGCCGTTCCACCTTGACCTGGATGTCGTCGTCGGCCGGCGCGGCATGGCTGGCCAGCGGCGCGGCCAGCAGCAAGGCAATGGATAGCGTCCGGCACGTGCGCCGGAGGTCGAGGGAAGCGAACATGTTGCGGGCATAGGGCTGATGGACAAGCCCGTATTATCCGCGAATCGAAGGCTGTACCGGCCAGCGGGCTGCGCATGCCGGCAGCCGCCGGCCGGGCGATACTGGGTCCTGCTGGGCGGTGGGTCAGGAGCAGGCCTTGCCGTTCACGCCGTGGTAGCCCTTGGCCTTGGCGTCGGCTTCCGCCATGTATTCGCCTTTCTTGGTCTTGCCATAGTACTTGGTGCCCGCGCAATGGTAGACCTTGCTCGCGCTGTTGACCCAGACCTTGCCGGGGCCGCCGCCAGGCGCTTCGGCGGTTGGGGCAGTGGTCTTCGCCGGCTTTGCGGGGGCGGCCTTGGCCGGGGCTTGGCTCGTGTTCGCGGGCGCCGACGGGGACAGCGGGTTCGGCACGGTGGTCGTCTGGGCAAACGCGCCAGTCGCCAACAGGGCGCTCACGAGCAGGGCCATGGTTTTCTTCATCGTATTCTCCAATCATCGGTCATCGGGCTGGAACAGCCGGGACCTCATTCTAGTAGGGTAGGGCTGGTTTGATCGCGAACATGATTGAACTGTAATCTTGGCATGAGCCGGTTTCGATGCCATCGAATCCGATACACGGCGTCAGCCAGCCGCATCCTCGACGAGAGGCGCGGGCTTTCCCCAGGTGTCTTCATAAATCAGGCCGGACAGCGGCCGGCGCTTGTCCCAGCCTTCGGCCTCGAGCATCGGTGCAGGATAGAACTGTTCGACATGGCCCACGCACAGCACGGCGATCGGCGCGCTGCCGTCCGGCATATTGCACAGTTCGCGCAGGCGTTGGGGATCGAACAGCGACACCCAGCCGACGCCGATGCCTTCCGCGCGTGCCGCCAGCCAGAAGTTCTGGATCGCGCAGGACGCCGACGCGAGGTCCATCTGTGGCATCGTGCGCCGCCCGAACACGTAGGATTCCCGATCGTCCATCAGCGCGACGACCAGTAGTTCCGCGCACTCCAGGATGCCTTCGACTTTCAGGCGCATGAATTCCTGCGCACGCTGGTCGAGCGCGTGCGCGGTCTGCACGCGCTCGTCCTCCACGTGGGCATGGATCTGGCGGCGCAGCCGGCTGTCGGCGATCCGGATAAAGCGCCATGGCTGCATCAGCCCGACGCTGGGCGCCTGGTGGGCCGCGCCGATGAAACGTTCCAGTTGTTCAGGAGCGATGGGTGTGGGAAGAAAGTGGCGCATGTCGCGCCGTTCGCGAATGGCGCGGTACACGCCGTCGATTTCGGCCGGCGAAAAAGCGTTGGTATTCATGAGAGAGGATTCCTCCAGTCGAATGGTCGGTATGACACGGTCGGTATCACACCATCGGGAGGGAATGAAGGCGGCCGCGGACGGCATCGGCGACGCGGCACCGACCCATCGACAGCGGTATCCCGTCACCCCGGGGAATGGTGCTGGCAATCTGGGCCGGTATTCTGGCTCGCCGTCTTCCTTCTCCGTGCCTTCCCGAGCAGTGCTCAGTGGCGTGTGGACGGAGTCGTCAGGCTTACAGCAGCGGGGGCTGCACCGGAATGACCGCGTTTTTCTTGCGGCTTCATTGGTTTCCCGTTTAACGTCATTCCTAGCGGGAATGAACGCACCCAAGTTGCGATGTTACAACGGCCATGCCGTCGACACCAGCAGCCTGCAAAGTATGGCCAGCGCAAGCTCTTGCGAACGCCGTCGGGCTTTGCTATAGTTCGCCTCCTGCTTCTGCAGCGCAAATAAAGCTGAACGAAATCAAGTAGTTGAGCGCGGTGTTTTGACAACACCGCTGGCGCTAAAGAAAAAGATGGGGTTGACGAGTTAAGCGATGTAGTGCATAATCTTCTTCCTCTGCTGCTGACGAACAAAACGATTCGCAGAATGCAGCAAGGCACCGAACAAGGTTCTTTAAAAATTAACAGTCGATAAGTGTGGGCGTTTGATGAAGGTGCCAGCTGACTAGTTTAGCTGATTACTTAAATTATCAAATGTTCACAAAAGTATTAAGCGTTGTCTCAGCAATGAGATGACGGTCAGTATCTTGAGTGAGCGACTCGGTAGCAATACCGATGGCAGCAATGCCAACAAACAGAGATTAAACTGAAGAGTTTGATCCTGGCTCAGATTGAACGCTGGCGGCATGCTTTACACATGCAAGTCGAACGGCAGCGCGGGGCAACCTGGCGGCGAGTGGCGAACGGGTGAGTAATATA
>NZ_JAXSQX010000012.1:99319-140827 GCF_034659755.1 Massilia phyllosphaerae | reverse complement strand
ATCGGCCTTGGATTCAACTGGTCAATGCAACACACTAAACTCTGCATGAGCAGAAGGAGTGTTGCGGATGAAGCAGAGACCTAGGATCTACTATACAGAAACGCAGAAGGCGCTCATGTGGGAGCGTTGGAAGAAGGGCGAATCGCTTCATCAAATTGCCGCGCTGTTCGATCGAAATCACTCATCGATACAGCGAATTCTTGCCGAGTCTGTAGGCATTCGCCCTGCGCAAAGGCAGCGGTCAAGGTTAGCCTTGTCACTGGCAGAGCGGGAAGAGATATCGCGCTCGTTAGCTGCTGGTCATCCGGTCCGGCAAATCGCCCAACTTCTTGGACGAGCACCTTCTACAATTAGCCGCGAGATCTGCCGAAATGGCGGCCAGGTGAGCTATCGAGCAAACTGTGCCGACGATGCTGCCTGGAGGCGTGCCCAACGTCCCAAGACATGTAAGCTGGTGGGCAATCCTATGCTGGCAGAAATAGTGGCCACCAAACTTCAATTACAGTGGGCGCCAGAGCAAATTGCCGGTTGGCTCAAGCATACGTTTCCAGGGGATGAGGACTTTCAGGTGTCGCATGAGACGATTTATCGTAGCCTCTTCATTCAGGCACGTGGTGCGCTGAAAAAAGAGCTGTTAGCGCATCTTCGGCGGCCCCGGATCATGCGCCGATCGCGTCATCACACACAAAAAACCGACAACCACGGCAGGATCAAAGATACGGTATCGATCAGCGAACGGCCTGCCATAGTCGAAGATCGAGCGGTACCTGGCCATTGGGAGGGCGACTTGTTGTTCGGGGACCGTAACAGCCAGATCGCCACTTTGGTTGAGCGTCAGACCCGTTATGTCATGTTGGTAAAAGTCGCCAGCAAAGACACCGAAACAGTTATCGATGCATTGATCGATAACGCACGCGAATTACCCCAGGAACTCTATCAATCGCTCACTTGGGACAGGGGTAAAGAGCTGGCTGACCATAAGCGCTTTACGCTTGCTACCGACATTGATGTCTACTTCTGTGATCCGCACAGCCCGTGGCAACGCGGCAGTAACGAAAACACCAATGGGCTATTGCGCCAGTACTTCCCCAAAGGCGTCGATGTCTCGTCATACTCGCAGGCTCAACTCAATGAAGTTGCCCGCAAACTGAATGAGCGACCAAGGAAGACTTTAGAATATCAAACACCCGCTGAACGATTCAGCCAACTTGTTGCGTCGACCGGTTGAATCCAAGGTTGGAAAATCTACTGAACAGGCGAACAAAATACTGAGAGCTGCCGGACAAAAATTCGACCTTTTTCCCAACACGGGGCCGACAAGTAAACCGAATGAACTCGTTGGCGGGCTAGTTCTTGAAACCGACGGTTTTGCTTACAGCGCAGTCTTTAATATCATATTGCAGACATCAAAACTCAAAGGCGGAGCAATCGATTCAGTAATTTACTGCAATGCTTTAACCCGCTCCCTTTGAGTCTGCGCTAGTAAATCTCCAATGACCATCCGAATGGCTGCAATGGGTCGGTTCCGGACTGTCGTGACCGTTGGTGACTTTTCCTCGACGACAACCTGATATGCTGGGGCCAACGGCCGAGATCGGCCAAAAGCAGACGTGTTGCCAACGCGGCACTTTAAGGAGGGTTTTATGCTGAGGATCTTTCCAGCGTTGGCTGCATTGTTTGGCATTTTGATTTTCATACCGGGGTGCTTAGTCTGCGCCCTGGTGATGGCGACACCTCAAGGCGAGCCATTCATTGCTCCTGGACTGATTTTCATTGGCGCGTTTTTATGCCTATTACTAGTCACCGGAGGATTTATCTACGTTGGAATTTGGCCTGATCTAATAGGGAGGTCGACGCTTCACCGAATCTTCGCTGGAGGTTTGTTAACAGTTCCAATACTTCTTGGTGCCATTTTTTCGTTCGCACAGCAGTCGGGGGTTGTCGGATCGACCCTGTTTTTTGCCGGGGTATTTGCCTTCATATTTATGATCTGGCCCGGCTACGCACTAGGGAAACGGGAAGGGAATTCACTTTGATGCCTGCTGCCATGGGCAGCGCGTGTATGCAGTCGGTGGGGAACTCCGAAAAAGCGGTGCTGTCGGTTGACTCTGATAGCCATGCAGCAGGTCCGCTTTGGGTCGGATGCAGCCTGTCGCCGCGGCCACTGGATTGTAAGTCTGGTGAACTGCTATGCTGGGCACAACGGCCGGGTTCGGCCAGGAGCGGTCGGTCATTGATCGCCGGATTTTCCCCAAAATTTGCGCATTGAAACATCGAATTAACATGCAAGATACTGCTAAATTGAACCGCAACCCATGCCCCGATATGGCGGGGTATACCTTGCGTCTGTATCAACGATCAGATGCAGAAAACCTGGCGCGCCTTTACGAGCGGTCCGTTTCGTACTATGGGCCGACAGCCTATTCAACCGCCCAAGTGAAAGCATGGGCTGGAACGGTCTCAGCAGAAAAAATCCGTGAGCGCAGTGGCGACGGCCGCCATGTGATAGTAGCAAACGACTTAGCAGGCAACGTTCTAGGATGGGTTGATCTGGAGGCCGACGGTCACATCGACTTTTTGTACATCGCGCCTGAAGCACATGGGCGCCGTTTGGGCTCTAGGCTATATTGCGCCGTTGAACAGCACGCTAGGTCTAGGTCAATGCCACTGCTGCATGTGGAGGCCAGTGAACTGGCACGGCATCTGTTTGCGAAGCAGGGATTTACGCTGATAAGGCGGAACGAACTGAGCGTATGTGGCGTGGCAATTCATAATTTCAGCATGGAAAAATTATTGGCATAACTGGCCCAGTCGAGCCGATTTAGCGGAGCCATCGAAGGTCTGCTCTGGGTCGATAGCAGACGCTGCAATACGTCTGAAACTGGCCACAAGCAGACGCTCAAGCACCATCATGGGCTGAGCCCATACACAACGTTCGCCCCGCCCTTGCGCCCATCAGCACTTGGACGCCGGGCGATGCGAAACCGTCGTCCCACGCATTACAGATCCACCTTGACGGTCAGCTTGGCGACGCGCGGCAAGCCGGCAGCCAGGCGCGTGCCGGCGCCGGCCCAGTAGCGCTTGTCGGCCGCGTTGTCAACGTTGATCTGCCAAGTCGCACGCTTGCCCATCAGGTCGTGCATATAGCGTGCGCCGACGCTGAACAAGGTATTGCCACCCAAGAAGGCTTGGTCCAGGTCGTTGACAGGACGACGGCCGGTGAAGTACGCACCGGCATTGAGGGACAAGCCATGGATCGCATTGACATCGTACGACAGGAAGGTGCTCGCAGTCTGGCGGGCAGCATTTTCCGGCAGCTTGCCGTCGTATAGTGGGCCAACATGCTGGAATTCGGGATCGATGACTTGCGCCGAACCCTGCCACGACAATCGACGCGTCAGCTTCCCCTGCGCCGAGAATTCGATGCCGCGGTAGTGCTGTTTGCCGTCGGCCGTGAAGACGTTGGCGGCGTTCGTGTAGTACCCGGGCCTGTCGATGTCGAACAAGGCGGCTTGCAGCAGGAATCCGGCCCCTCCCCGCCAGCGCGCGCCAAGTTCCTTCTGCCTACTGACGCCCGGCGGCATGCGAACGTTCTGGTTGGCGCTGCCGGTAGGCGCGGTCTCGCCCTCTTCGAGGCCCTCGGCCGCTGAAGCATAGAAGGACAGGTCGGCGGCTGGACGGTACACCAGCGCCAGCATGGGCGTCGTCTCCCTCACGCTGTACCGGTTTGCACCCTGCTCGCTCTGGTACTTGACGGCACGCGCGCCGGCAATGGCTTGCCACGCCCCCCAGGTCACGCGGTCGATCGCGTAAACACCTTTGTCGTAGCTTGCCAGTGCCGCGGTAGTGGGTGCTTTTGGAAACGCCCCGAAGGTGACGTTTTCCACGGCAACCGGGTTGTAAAGGTTCTGCGACGCGATCGTGTAGTTCGCCTGATAGATCGGATCCTGTGTCTTGTTCGTCCTTGTCGCGCCGATGGTCAGGTCGTGCGTGATCGCGCCGGTCACGAGATTGCCTGCCAATTCCGCGCGCGCCATGTCGGCGTCGACCACGTGGTGCTGCATGTTGCCGGTGATGCGGCCGCTACCAGTGGCGACGGCCGCCGCATTATTGAAGCGGAAAATCGCCAGCCGCCGGTCGCGCGCCATGTCCGAATGACCGGCTTCGACCGTCAGCGCCCAACCGTCGCTCACCGCCCAGTCGGCGCGCAACTGTGCGTTTCTGGTCTGCGCGCTGAAGATCGCCCAATCCGGTCCGACCAGCTTGCGCGCATCGAGGGCGTGCGGCAGCGTGATCACGCCGTTGACCGCCGTCTGCAGGGCGACGGCCGCTTGTTCGGTGACGCGGCGGCTGTCGTATTCGAGGTCGGCCCGCAGCTTCAGGCGAGTGCCGACACGCCAGTCCAGGGCAGCCGACAGGAAGCGCCGGTTACCGTTGCCCACATCGTCGAGAAACGAGCCGAGCGTGCCACCGGCAGCGTTGATCCGCACGCCGAACTGATTGTCGCTGCCGAAGCGGCGCGCGATGTCGGCGCTTGCGACCGCCGTGCCGAACTGGTCGACGGTCATGCCCAGCGTGGTCACAGGCGCGCTGCCCGCGCGCTTGGTCACGAAGTTCACTACCCCGGCCGGCGAGGTAAAGCCGTAATAGAGCGCGGTCGCGCCCTTGAGGACTTCGACGCGCTCCTTGTCTTCCATCGGCACCTGCGAAAAATTCATGATGGGCAGCGTGCCGTTGAGCCGGTAATTGGTGCGATTTTCAACGGCGATGCCCCGGATGACCAGTTGGTCCCAGGTGTCGCCGCCATTTTGCTGGCGCGTGACCCCCGCCGTATTGCGTACCGCATCGTACAGGCCGGCCGCACCTTGCAATTCCAGGACCTCGCGCGTGACCACATTCACGGTGGACGGCACGTCCATCACGTCGGCGCCGCGGAAACTGCCCGCCTCGACTGTCTTGAGAACGAAGCCTTGCGCTTTCGTGGCCGTGACGCGCACGGTCTGCGTCAGCTGATCGTCCGATTCCTGGGCTTGGGCGATAACGGAAAAGGCCTGCGACAAGGCAACGGCGACCAGAGGCAGCCGCGCGTGAACGATATTTCTCATTAGGACGTTGCTTGATTGTAATTTAACAAAACCAGCATCCTAACGTTAATGAGAATCATTTGCAACAACTGTATTGACTATCATCTGCTCGCGAAAGCGAACTCCACCGTTCGCCGACACATGAAGTCCGCCGTCGTCGCCAACATGCACCATCCCGAATCCGATCCGGCATCTCGTCCGTATAAGAACAACCGGCACCCACTCCAGGCTGTCTTGTCCTCACGGAGATGTTTATATGAAACAAGTCTTGTGCATTGATGTCGGCAATGCGCGTCCCGCGAATTTTCAATCGGAAACCATGCACGCGTGGGACGTCCACTTCGTGGCGAACCTGGTCGACGCCCGGCGCCTGTTGAGCGCGCGTGTCTATGGTGTCGGATTGGTGCTGCACGATGGCCATGCGGATACGAAGGTGCTTGCCGACTTCCTGCGCCACCACGGCCATGTGCAGTGGGTGGGCATATTCGCGCCCGATGCGCTCGACAGCCCGAGCTGCCGCAAGCTGATCGTCGAGCACCTGTGCGATTACCACACCCTGCCGCTCGATCCGGTGCGGCTCGGGTACACGCTGGGGCATGCGCACGGCTGGGCCATGCTGAGGCGCCACCCAGGCGTCGGCCTCGCGCAGCGCCCGCCCGACGATAAGGCGCTGGCCGGCGATTCCGAGGCGATGATGCGCTTGCGCGATCAAATCAAACGCGTGGCCGCGGTCACGGCACCCGTACTGATCTGGGGCGAAAGCGGCAGCGGCAAGGAATTGACGGCGCAGGCGATCCACGCGCAGTCGGCGCATGCCGCGGGGCCTTTCATACCGATCAACTGCGGCGCCATCGCGCCCAGCCTGATCCACTCGGAACTGTTCGGCTACGAGCGCGGCGCCTTCAGCGGCGCCACGCGCGGCAAGGCCGGCCTGATCGAGGCCGCCCACGGCGGCACCCTGTTCCTGGACGAGATCGGCGACCTGCCGCAGGAATTGCAGACCAACCTGCTGCGCTTCCTGCAGGAGAAAACGATCTCCCGCCTCGGGAGTACCCGCTCGATCGCGGTCGACGTGCGGGTCGTGGCGGCATCCCACGTCAACCTGCAGGACGCCGTCGCCGCGGGTAACTTCCGCGAAGACCTGTTCTACCGCCTGGCGGTGTTGCCGCTCAAGGTACCGGCGCTGCGCGAACGCCGCGACGACTTGATGGTGCTGGCCGAACATTTCTTTCGGCGCTATGCGAACGAAAAATCACCGCGCCTGCAGGGCTTTTCGCAGCGTGCCGTCCATGCCATCCTCGAGCATGCCTGGCCGGGCAATGTCCGCGAACTGATCAACCGGGTGCGGCGTGCGCTGGTGATGGCCGACGGCCGCCTGATCACCCCCGACGACCTGGGCCTGGCCGGCGGCGGCGCCGGCGCCACCACAGTGGGCACGGCGCCGCTGGAAGATGCCCGCGGCCACAGCGAGCGCGCGGCGCTGCTCGAATCGCTCGAGCGCAGCGGCCGCAACGTCAGCCTCGCCGCGCGCGAGCTGGGCGTCTCGCGCACGACGATGTACAGGCTGATGGACAAGCACAGCCTGCGCGAGTGACACCTCAGCGTGCCGGCAGCGGATAGGTCGCCGGGCTGATGTTGCCGCTCTTGTCGATCGCCTGCACGCCGAAGAACACGTTGTCCTTCGACAGGTCGCTGGTGTAGCTCGTCACGTTGCCGACGAACTTCGACCCGGTCCAGTCGGCCGCGGTGGTGTCGCGCCACACTACGCGGTAGCCGGCGACGTCCGGCTCGGCGTTGGCCGACCAGGCCAGTTCGGTCTTGTTGGTCAGGTTCTTGGTGATGACGCGCACATCCTTCGGCGCCGCCGGCGCCAGCGCCAGCGAGGCCAGTGCGGCGGCGTTCACGCGGGCGATCTTGGCGGCATAGTCGAAGTCCATGTACTCGATCGTGTCGCCGTACTTCTTGCCGGATTCCGTGCGCAGGTCCTGGTGCTGGTGGCTGAAGTCTTCCGCATACTCGGTAAAGCGCACCGCCGGGAAGCCGCGCTCGAGGAAGGGAATGTGGTCGCCGCCGCGCAGGTAGCGGTCGCGCCGGTTGACGATCGTGACCTTGAAGTTCGGCACATAGCGCTCGCCGGCGAACTTGACGTAGCGCGCCAGCTGGCGCGTCGGCGTGTCGTTCTCGCCGCCGGTGGCGACCAGGGTGCGCAGCGCTTCCGGGATCTCCTTGCCGGGAGGCACGCCCTCGGCGAACAAGCGCACCTGGCTGGCGTCCTTCTTGCCTTCGTCGCTGTGCGAGTTGCCGATGATGTCGTTGTCGAACATGCCGGCCACGTTCCAGTTCTTTTCCTTGGCCAGCTTGGCCCAGTTCTCGGCGCCCAGCAAGCCCTGCTCTTCCGCCGCAACCGCCATGAACACCAGGGTGGCGTCGAACTTGTGCTTGGCCATCACGCAGGCCATTTCCATCACCGCCGCGGTGCCGGAGGCGTCGTCGTTGGCGCCCGGTGCGTCGTCGGTGGCGTTCATGACGTCGGTGACGCGGCTGTCGTAGTGGCCGCTGACGACGTACATGCGGTCTTTCGATTCCGCCTGGGTGCCCGGCAGGGTGGCGACCACGTTGACGATCTCGGTCGGGGCCGACAGGCGCGCCATCACCGGGTGCACGTGGCTGTCGAAGGCGACTTCCAGGCGCCCGGCGCCGCAACGCTCGAGTTCGCTCTTGATCCAGCGGCGCGCGGCGCCGATGCCGCGCGTGTCCGACTTGGTGTCGGACATCGTGTGGCGGGTGCCGAAGCCGACCAGTTTTTCGACGTAGTCGTGCATGCGCTTGGGCGATATCTCGCGCACGATGGCGTCGATGTCGGCCTGGCGCTTGTTGATATCAGGATCGGCGGCCTGGGCGGCGCAGGTCGCCGCCAGCAGCATGGCGGCGACGGCACTGTGTTTCAAAGTCGGATGCATCGGTGTTTCCTTTACTGTGGTACTGGATTGCGCGAATTACTTGAAGGTGTAGCTGGCGTTGACGTAGATGAAACGTCCGCGCGGATCGGCGTAGCTGACGTCGTAGCCGCCGAGGAAGTTCGAGGTCAGGTTGGTGTACGGCGGATCGCGGTCGAACAGGTTCTTCACGCCCAGCGCCAGCTTGGTGCTCTTGATGCCGGCGTAGGTCAGCTGCAGGTCGAAGGTCTGGTAGGCATCGACCTTGCGCGGGGTCGAGGTGCGTGCCACCTGGCTGGCCAGCGCATCGGTATAGCCTTTCTGGTAGTTCTGCAGCAGGCTCACGCCGTACGGACCGTTTTCCCAGCTCACGCTGGCATTGTGCTTCCAGCGCACCACCACGCCGCCGGAGGCGTTCAGCGCCTGGTCGAGCGAGCTGGTGTAGCTGCCGTCCGGGCCCTGCACGTCGAACTTGCTCATGTAGGTGCCGGCCAGGCGGAAGTTGACGCGGTTGCCGTTGCCGAAGCGCGCGCGGTACATGGCGTCGAGGTCGACGCCGGCGACCTGGGTCTTGAACAGGTTGGCGTTGGTCTGCACGATCGATTCGATCGGGCCGACGCCGGCCGCGTTGCCGTCGGGTGCGCCGCGGTTGATGAACTGCGCATACTGCAGCGTGCGGTCGGCGTTGGCCAGGAAGTAGGTCGAGCTCAGGCCGCCAACCACGATCGCATCCTTCAGGTTGATGCGGAAGGCATCCAGGCTGATCGACGCGTTCTTGACCGGTTCCCACAGCACGCCCGCCGTCATCGAGATCGATTTTTCCGGGCTCAGGTTCGGATTGCCGCCGGTGATCGTGGTGAACTGGAAGTTGCAGTCGCGCGGCGCGCCGGTCTGCAGGTTCGGGCAGCGCACGAAGTCGCGCGAGCCGTTGCCGGTGATGCCGGTCGCCTGCGGGGTGTTGAGGTCGGTCAGCGACGGTGCGCGGAAGCCCTTGCCCACCGCCGAGCGCAGCATCAGGCTCTGGGTCGGCTGCCAGCGCAGCGAGGCTTTCGGATTGACGGTGTGGCCGACGCCCTGGTAGTTGTCGTAACGCACGGCGACGTCGGCATCCAGCTTCTTGATGATCGGGATGCTGAACTCCGCATACATCGAGCCGACGTTGCGGGCGCCGAGGACCGGGAAGGCATTGCCGCCGAGGCCGGCGATATCGCCGGTCTGGATCGCGACCGACGGGTCGTACTGGAACTTTTCGCGGCGCAGCTCGGCGCCGAGCGCCATGCCGACCGCGCCGGCCGGCAGCGTCCAGATCTCGCGCGAGCCCTTGATGTCGACCGAGGTCGTCGAGGTCTTCGAGCTGTAGCTGGTGCCGCGGAACTCGGCGGCGCGCACGGCGTCGAGCGCGGCCTGGTCGGTGGTCTCGCCGAACGGATTGATCACGCCGCTGTTGAAGATCGGCAGGACGCGCGAATACTGGGCATAGCCCGACAGCAGGTTCTGGTGCACCTTGCTCTGGGTGTACAGGAAAGCGCTGTCCATGTCCCAGCCGGCCAGGGTGCCGCGCACACCGGCCACGAAGCGGCCGTTTTCGGAGATGTCGCGGGTGTTGCGCTGGCCGTTGGCGACGTCGCGGTAGTTCAGCAGCAGCGGCACGCCGGCCAGGTTGTTGGCGGCGGCGAAGGCGGTCGGGTAGTACGGGCTGGACGGGATCAGGATGAAGCCGCCGCGGCCGATGTTGCTGTACTTCGTCTGCATCAGCGGGTATTGCGCGATCAGCTTCTGGAATTCCGGCACGTAGGGGTTGGTCGCCGTGGTGATGGCGTTGTAGGACAGCGGCACCTGCTGGGTGGTCGAGGTAATCTTGTTCCTGGTGTAGCCGGATTCGAAGTAGGCTTCGGCATCGTCGTTCAGGCGCAGGCGGCCGTTGGCGATGAAGCTGGCTTTTTCGAAATCGGGCTGCAGCGACACGTAAGGGCTGTTGTCGTAGGTGCAGCGGTTACTCGAGTACGGCGATACCAGCGAATACGGACCGCAGTTCGGCAGCGCCGGGTTGCCGAGCACGCCATTGCGGTTCAGCACCACGTTGGCCGGGAAGGCGATCGACGAGGTGTAGTCGTTCTGCTCGGCGACGTTGAGGCGGCGCGCGAAGGCGCGGTCGGTACCCTGGATCGGGTCGGTATGCTGGACGGTGATGCCACCAGTCAAATTCCAGCCGTCCGTGTCCATGCGGCCGAGGCCGCCGAACAGCGTTGCCTTGCGGTCGCGGCCGAGCCGGTCACTGGTCTGGCCGTAGTTGCCGCTGATCTCGAGACCCGTGAAATCCTTGCGCAGGATAAAGTTCACCACGCCGGCGATGGCATCCGAACCGTAGATGGCCGACGCGCCGTCCTTCAGTACCTCCACCCGCTCGATGGCCGACAGCGGGATGCTGTTGACGTCCACCGACGAACCCGCCGCGCCGGCCGAGCCGCCGCCGTACACCGACACCCGGCGCCCGTTGACCAGCACCAGCGTGCGCGCCGAACCCAGGCCACGCAGCGACACGGTGGCGATGCTGCCGCCGCCATAGCCGGACGCGTTGGCGACCGTGGTCGAGCTGCCGGCGCTGGAAAGCGAGCTCAGCTGCTTGACGAGTTCCTCGGTCGAGGTGGCGCCGACGCGCTCGATATCCTCGCGCTTCAGGATCTGCACCGGCAAGGCGGTCTCGCCGTCGATACGGGCGATCGACGAACCGGTTACCACGACGCGTTGCAAGTTCGGATTCGCGCCCTCGGCGTTTTGCGCCAGCGCGGTCGCCGGTAGCACGGCAGCGCCGAATAAGGCAGCCAGCAAGGCGGCGAAGGGTTTCAGTGGGGTGGATGGTGCGGACATGCGGGACTACTCCTTAGATGACATCAAATACGTAAAATACGGTCGCCGTGAAACGGTCGGTCATGCGTGATGCGTGATGCGGGAGTGGTACGAGCAGCTGCGCGCCGTGTCGGCGTTGTCTTTCTGTCTCCAGAGGGGTGCTGCCGCCAGGACACGTGATGACGCGCCTGACGTAAGCCGGCGTTTGACCGGCGTGGTTGTTTCCCTCGATGCGGCGAACCGCTATTGTTGTTTTTTTGCCTTCTTACAAAAATTATAGGCTTTCTCTATCGCAAAGATTTACCATATTCACAGCGCTGTCATAATCCGTTTTGGAACGGTTGTTGCGCGAAATACTGATTTTTGGAAAAACTGAAGCAATGGGCAAGTCGCATATCAAACTCGACCGTATTGACCGTCGAATCCTCGAGGAACTGCAGGCGGACGCCCGCCTGTCCAGCGCCGACCTGGCAGAGCGCGTATCGCTGACCACGTCGCCCTGCTGGCGCCGGGTCAAGCGGCTGGAAGAGGAAGGCTTGATCGGCGGCTACCATGCGCGCCTGGATCCGCGCCGCCTGGGCTACCAGGTCATGGCCATGGTCCAGATCTCGCTCGACAAGAAGGATGCGGCCACCGTGCAGGCCTTCGAAGAGGCGGTGCAAGGGATCCCGCAGGTGCTGGCCTGCTTTCGCATCTCCGGCCGTTACGACCATCAGTTGATGGTGGTCGCCGAAGACCTCGAAGCCTACGGTGTGTTTGCCGGCAACGAGATCAACGGCCTGCCGAGCGTGAAGGAGGTGTACACCGCTTTCGTGCTGAAGGAAGTCAAGTCGGCCACCAATCCACCGCTGCCGGGCTGAGCGGCGACGTCCTGCGGAACTAAAGACCTGTCGGCAGACTCTGTCAGACATGCTGTTCGACCCGAGGACGACATGGAGAGCCCGCAACTACTTACCGGCAAGCGCGTCGCCGTGCTGGCCGCGGATGGCGTCGAGCAGGCGGAACTGGTCACGCCGGTGACGGCGCTGAAGGCCGCCGGCGCCGAGGTCGCCGTCATTGCCCTGCGTCCCGGCCGCATCCGTGCCATGCACGTGCACCAGTCGGCCGACCTGCTGCGCGTCGACAAGACCATCGGCGATGCCGTCGCGGCCGACTTCGACGCCCTGCTGGTCCCCGGCGGCTACATCGGCCCGGACCTGCTACGCCAATCCGGCCCGGCACGCGGTTTCCTGCGCCAGGCCCATGCGCTGGACCAGCCGATCGCGCTGATGTCGCAGGCGGTGCTGCTGCTGGTGTCCTGCGGGCTGGCCGGCGGCCGTACCGTCACGGCGTGGCCGGGGGTGCGCGACGACGTGGTGAATGCCGGCGCCACCTGGCGCAACCAGGACGTGGTGTGCGACGGCAAGCTGCTGACCAGCTGCGGGCCGCAGGACACGGCCGCGCTGGTGCAGGCGCTGATCCCCTTCTTTGCCGGCGCGCCGCCGCTCGACCCGCCCGCGGTCACGCAGGCGGCACCACAGTCCGATCCGCCGCAGGAAGAACCGTCGGAGACGCCGGGCCAGCCGCTGCGCTGGCTGTCGGCGCCGTCGGTCGGTGCGATGCTGAGCCTGGCACTACTGGGCGTGGGCGTGGTCGCCGCCAACCGCGGCTTGCGCAAGAAACGCGCCGACGATACCGAGGCGCAAGCGCCGCCGGCGGCGGACACGGCACACTGAAAATCGCCGCTGCGCTCACGCGGCCGGCGCGGATGATGTATGGTTCGGTCTGGCATCAAGGAGACAGAATGACCAGCAACATCCACTTCTACGAACCGCGCAACGGCCACGGCTTGCCGCACGATCCTTTCAACGCCATCGTCGGCCCGCGTCCGATCGGCTGGATCTCGTCGCGCAGCGCCGACGGCATCCTGAATCTTGCACCCTACAGTTTCTTCAACGCCTTCAACTACACCCCGCCGATCATCGGTTTCGCCAGCATCGGCGCCAAGGATTCGCTGCGCAACATCCAGCAGACCGGCGAGTTCGTGTGGAATCTCGCCACCCGCGCGCTGGCCGAACCGATGAACGCAAGCTGCGCCGCGGTGCCGCCCGAGGTCGACGAATTCGCGCTGGCCGGCTTGACGCCGGTCGCGTCGCGCCTGGTCGGCGTGCCGCGGGTCGGCGAGACCCCGGTGGCCTTCGAGTGCCGCTGCACCCAGATCGTCCAGCTGCAGACAGCCGCTGGCGAGACGGTGCCGACCTGGCTGGTGCTGGGCGAAGTGGTCGGCATCCATATCGACCGTTCGCTGCTGAAAGACGGCGTCTACGATACCGGCGCGGCAGGCCACATCCTGCGCGGCGGCGGACCGGCGGATTACTTCGAAATCGGGGCGGAACAACTATTCAGGATGTATCGCCCGAAATGAGCCGTGCGCGGCGCGGCGGACACCTGGACGATGCTCTTGCGGGCTGAATCCGGTCTCCGTCAACAGCGCGCGTGCTCGGACGCCGGCGTGCCATCCTTCCTGGCTGCCGGTTTTTTGTTCTTTGGCAATCGTCGGTTAGTTGCAATAATCTGCGGGCTGCGGGAGAAAAAACAGGCACCGGAGCGCACTGGTGCGCTCTCCCCCATACCCGCCTTCCCGCAAGGCGCCTAGTGCATGCGCTTGCGACGGCTCGACGACGACCAGTTGACCAGGTCGACCTCGCTACGCATGTCGGCGCAGGCCGCCACCAGCTTCTCGATCTCTTCCCGGGTCATACCGGAATTCAAGGTCAGACGCACCAGCGAGCGGTTCTTCGCGGTGGCCGGTGCGCAAAACACGGCGCCGTAGATGCCACGCGCTTCCAGTGCCTTGCGCAACACCAGGGTCTTCGGCTCCGGCCCGGCTTCCAGCGCGATGATCTGCTCGGTGCCGTCGTCGATGCAATAGCCGAGTTCGCTCAAGCGCACCCTCACCTCCTGCGTGTTCCGGTGCAATGCCGCGCGGCGCTCGTCCGCCCTGCTGATGAAATCGACTGCGGCGTCGAACCAGGCCAGTTCGTGGTTCAGCAGGCAGGAACTGAAGATGGCCGGCCGCGATGCTGACAGGAAGTAGCCCTTGAAGTGGCTCGAACAGGTGATGAAACCGGCGCGACCGGCAAACGCCTTGGCCAGCGACGCCGTCCTGAAATGCACGCGTTCGGTCAGCCCTTCCTGGACCACGAGGCCGGCGCCGCCCGGGCCATGGGTGCCGAGCGAATGCGATTCGTCGACGATCAGGATGCTGCCGCTGCGCTCGGCCAGTTCGACGAACTCGAGCAGGGGCGCGACGCTGCCGTTGGTGCTGTACAGCGCGTCGATCACGATCACGCCACCGCCATGTTTTTCGATCTGGCGCTCGAGATGGGCCGGACTGTTGTGCAGGAAGGGTACCGGCAGGGCCTGTGCCGACTGCACGCCTTCCCATAGCGATGCATGGGCCAGCATGTCGAGGTAGACTGGAATGCCGGGTTCTGCGATGCTCTGCAGCAAGCCGACGTTTGCCGCCCAGCCGGACTGGGCGAGCACGCCGTCTTCGGCCTGCATGAAGGCGGCCAGCTTGGCTTCGAGGCGATGCTGATAACTACCTTCCTGCAAGAACACGGACGACATCAGCATCTGGCCCTGGGTGCCTTGCAGGGTGCGCACCTGGGCGTCGATCAGGGCCGGTTCGTTGGCGATGCACAGGTAGTCGTTGCCGGCCAGCATGACCGCACCGGCTTGCGGCGGCGCCCAGACGTGCATGTGTTCGCCGCCAAGCAGCTTTTCCACACGGGTCACATAGTGCTCATCCATGCGCCGGGTCACGAATTCCGGCATGCGGCGGGCAGCCGGTTGGGTGGCGAAACGTTCGATATTGAGTGCTGGGGTCATGCTTCCTCCGGTTGGCGGTGAAATAAAAGTTGATAAGTGGTTACGCAGATTCGAATAATGCCGTGTTAGCGCTACATTTGACTAAAATCAATGTATTTCAACGATACTTAGTTAATACCACGAGAAATTGCGTAAAATCAATTTTGACAGTACAACGATGACCTGGGCATGACGCGTTGTGCGACTTGACTGCCGATCTCCGACCATAGCCGTGAAAAAAGTCTTATCCGATAGCACTTTCTTGATCGATGCCCGCCTGCGCGGGCTGAGGGCATCCGTCATGCAATGGTTGCTCGGCAATGGAAAGGAAAGCGATCGGCTCGCCTGGCGCCTGCAATGCCTGGCCTGGATCGGCTGCCTCGGTATGCCGATGTACTACGTGGTATGGACTGTGTTCTTTCCGCAACAGTACGAGAGCCTGGCGCTGCGCCTGTTCGGCGTCGCCTTGTGCGTGCCGGCACTCTTCCTGAAGCGCTTGCGCTGGCTGGCGCAGCCGCGCACGATGCAGGTCTACGAATTCATCGGCGTCACCTACGTGCTGCCGTTTTTCTTCAGCTACATGTTCCTGATGAACCACGGCTCGGCCGTGTGGGGCGAATCGCTACTCGTGGCATTGATCGTGCTGTTCCAGTTCGACGGCTGGTGGGCGCTGGCGAGCTGGCTGTGCGGCACGCTGCTGGCCGCCGTCGCCTTTGCCTTGCACGGCGAAGCCGCCTTCCTGGCCAGCCCGGTGGTACTGGAGCAGGCACCGATCTATCTGTTCACGGTCGCGATCGTGTCGGTAACCCGGGTAGGGCGGCGCGTGCTGGCGGGCGAAAAACTGGCCGGCATGGCGCAGGCGCTGGCGATGGTCTCGCACGAGCTGCGAACGCCGCTGATCAGCGTGGCGGCCAACGTGCGCGGCATCGAACGCTCGCTCAAGGCGCGTGGGCAGCCCCCTGCCGGCGCTGCCGGCACCGTGCAACTGGATCCTGAGGACATTGCGGTTGCCGGTGCCATGGAGCGCATCGGCTTCGAAGTGCGCCACATGAACCAGATGATCGACCTGTTCCTGCAATCGGCAGCGGCGCTGAACCAGCAGCTGACGGCCACCGAATACGTGTCGATGGCCGACGTGGTCACGCATGTGGTCGAGCGCTATCCGTTCACCGGCCAGGAGCAGCGCGACAACGTCAGCGTGGTAATACGTGGCAATTTCTGGTTTGCTGGCAAGCACGAACTGTGTGTGGTCGTGCTGCTGAACCTGCTGCGCAATGCGCTCAAGGCGCTGCAGCGTGCCGGCCGCGGCAAGGTCCGCATCGTGATCGACGGCACCCGTGCACGGCCGCGCCTGCTGGTCATGGACTCCGGCTGCGGTATTTCCGCGAGCCAGTTGCCCCATATCTTTGAACGATTTTACTCCTGGCCGCCGAGTTCCGGCGCCGGTATCGGCCTGTCCCTGTGCCGGGACATCGTCCATGCCTGGCAGGGCCGGATCCGCTGCCGCTCGCGCGAATCGGCCTGGACCGTGTTCGCGCTGGAATTTCCCCCAACGATCTCCGCCGACCGATCGCATTGATCGATCGCCGTCGAACATCACCGCCCAAGCATTTCTACCGAATCCTTCATGTCTTTGCCTATCTATCAGCACCCGACCATGACCGTCCTGGTCGATGACAGCGTCAGTTTCCTGCACAGCCTGCGCTTCCAGCTGGGCAACGCGCTGCCCAGCATCACCTTCAGCGATGCCAGCGCCGCCCTCGCCTGGCTGCGCGAGCAGAGCCGCGACGGCTCGGACCTGGAAAGCTTCCTGTCGCCCTGCGTCGACACCTACACCCACGAGCCGCAACCGTTCAGCGTGGCACTGCACGTCGGCCAGCTGTGCCAGATCGCGCGCCGGGCACGCCGCTTCATGACGCCGTCGACGCTGGTTGTCGACTACTCGATGCCGCAGATGAACGGCATCGAATTCTGCGAAGCGGTCAGGGATTTGCCGTGTAAGAAAATCCTGCTGACCGGGGTGGCCGACGAGAAAGTGGCGATCGCCGCCTTCAACCGCGGCCTGATCGACCGCTTCATCCGCAAGAGCGACCCGGATGCGCTCGACCGCCTGGAATCCGACCTGATCGCCCTGCAGCGCGACTATTTCGTGGCGCAGTCGCGCGTGGTGCAGGGCTTGCTCGCGCTGCACGAATACCGCTTCGTCGGCGATCCGGCGATCGCGGCGCTGGTCGACCAGGTCGCACGCTCCTACCAGATCGTCGAACACTATTTATACAAGAGCCCGTCCGGCTTCCTGATGTTCGACGCCGAGGGGCGGCCGCATTTGCTGGTGATCGAGACCGAACAGGGCATGCGCGCGCATTACGAAATGGCGCAGGACAGCGGCGCACCGCCGGCCCTGCTGGAGGCACTGCGCGAACGGCGCGTGATCCCGAATTTCAGTGGCGGCGATGGCGACGGCATGTATTCGGACGCCTTCGACGATGGCTGGTACAACCATACGGCGCCGGCCCAGGAATGCCGCGGCCGCGAGCGCTATTACTGGGCGATGTTCGACCTGAATCCGGCCCTGCTCGACGGTCCGGTGGCACCGTTCTCGGCCTTCCTGCGCCGCCACCAGGCCAGCTGAAACGCGGGCGCGGCTACCTTTACTGCATGCTGGCCTGCAACAATAGTGCATATGGTGGCATAATGCCAAGTATTACAGGCAAAAGCGTGCCCCATGGAACAGGCTGGATTAGTCAAAGTCGTGCTCGCAGACCCGCGCCAACTGATGTGCGAGGGGCTGCAACGCGTGCTGGACGAACGGGCCGATATCAAGGTCGTGGCGGTGGCGCGCTCGCGCGTCGAACTGATGGCGGCGCTCGACAGCGTGGCGCCGGACGTACTGGTGCTCAACCCGCGGCTCGAACTGCAGGGCGGCATCGCGCTGATCCGTGACTTGCGCAAGCTGCTGCCCTATCTACCACTGCTGACCCTGGCATCGGATGCCAGCAACGATGACCCGGTGGCCCTGCTGCGCGCAGGCGCCAAGGGTTACCTGTCGAAGAACAACGATACCGCCGACCTGATCCGCGCGATCCAGAAGGTAGCCGAGGGCGGCCTCTATGTCAGCAACGAACTCAGCGAGAGCCTGGCCGAAGAACTGTGCGCCGGCCTGCGTACCAACAGCTTTGCGCGCCTGTCGCCGCGCGAAGCCGAGGTCTTCGGCTTCCTGGCGCATGGCCACACGGTGTCGCACATCGCCCAGGTGCTGCAGCTGAGCGTGAAGACGGTCTCGACCCACAAGAGCCGGATGATGGAGCGCCTCGGCCTGGCCTCGCTCAGCGAACTGATCCAGTACGCGATCACCAACGACCTGATCGACCTCAGCGAGGCTCCGCCGATGCGCGCGCCCGACGACGGCCCGACCCCGCGCAGCCTGGAAGCGCGCCGTTCCGACCAGGACCGTACCGCGCTCGCATCCGAGGACTGGCTGGCCAGCCTGCTGCCCCGCCGCCGCGTCTGAAGCGCCGCTCAAATTTAGAGCGCCTGACAAAACCTTCAGGGCAAGGCGCATCGTCGAAGACAGTACGAATGTACGGCGAGACGATGCAACGCCGCCATGGAGGTTTTGCCAGGTGCTCTTATTCGGCGCGCTCGCGGCCCAGCCGTTCGCTGACCCACTCGTGCCAGCCGCAGTCCGGACACTGGCTGCAAAAGATAATGCCGAAAAAGGTCGCGCAGCCGAGCGCGAGAAGACTGGCGTGCAACATGAAGTCCATGTGTCGTCCTCCTTGCTTTTTGGAAAGCCTTGGTGCGGGCGCCGGTGCATGGCCGGGCCCGTCGAGACCACTGTAATCCAAGCCGCGCTTGAAATCCAGCGCCACGCACCCGCATGGCATGTTGACAGTTCTCAAGCGTAGCGGCTATGGTGTTTCTTGTTAGACAAACATTCCAATTGCCAAGGACCACATGCCCGCTAGCACCCCGACCCGCCGTGACCTCCTGAAATTCGCCGTGAGCGGCGCCGCCGCGGCCGCACTGCCCGCAGCCATGCCGGGCGCGGCGCTGGCCGCCCGTCCGGCGCAACGCAAGCCGGCGCCGGACGCCGCCGACGACCCGCGCTTCAAGGCGCTGCTGGATGCGTTCGCCGACGAGATCCTGATGCTGGCGCCGACCACGGCATCCAGCCTCGGCCTCGACAGCGGCAAGCACGCCGCGCTGAAGTCGCGGCTGGAACAGGTCTCGGCCGAGGAAGATGCGCGCTGGACGGCGCAGGTGAAATCGATGGCGGCGCGCCTGGACGGCATCGACCGCGCCCGGCTCACGCCGCAGGACCAGATCCGCTACGACACGGTGCGCTACGCGGTCGGCGCCGGCCTCGAGGGCACCGCCTTCCCCTTCGGCGGCGCGGCCGCCGGCCTGCAGGGCGGCACCGCGCCCTTCCCCGTCACCCAGCAGGACGGCGCCGTCACCCGCATCCCGGAATTCCTGAACTCGCAGCACGCCATCGCCACGCGCGCCGACGCCGACGCCTACCTGGCGCGGGTGCAGGCAATGGGGCGCCTGCTCGACCAGGAGACGCGGCGCATCGCCGAGCAGGATGCGATGAACGTGCGCCCGCCGGCCTTCATCATCCGCACGGCACTGGACCAGCTCAAGGCCTATCGCGCGCTGCCGGGGCAGGAACAGACGCTGGTGACCTCGCTCGCCACGCGCACGCGCGCGCTCGGACTGGCCGGCGACTGGGGCGGCCGCGCGCAAGGCCTGGTCACGGACACGATCTATCCGGCGCTGGAGCGCCAGATCGCGGCGCTGGAGCAGGCCGGCCGCAAGGCGGACGACGTTGCCGGCGTGCACCGCCTGCCGGACGGCGAAGCCTACTACCGCTGGGCGCTGAAGCTGGGCACCAGCACGAGCTATGCGCCGCAGCAGGTACACGACATCGGCCAGGAACAGAACCGCGAACTGGAGGGGCGCATGGACGCCATCCTGCGCGGCCAGGGCTTGACGCAAGGTTCGGTGGGCGCGCGCATGGAGGCGCTGTCGAAGGACCCGCAGCGCCTGTTCGCCGACGACGAGCGCGGCCGCAGCCAACTGATCGCCTACTGCAACGAGCGGGTGGCGGCGATCCGCAAGCTGCTGCCGCGCGTCTCGCACCTCGGCCTGAAGGCGCCGCTGGCGATCAAGAGGGTGCCGCCCGACATCCAGGACGGTGCCCCGCTCGGCTACATGAATTTCGCTTCGCTCGACGGCAAGCGTCCGGCCATCTATTACATCAACCTGAAGTCGACCGCGATGTGGCCGCGCCACGAACTCAGCTCGCTCACCGCGCACGAGGGGGTGCCCGGCCACGCGCTGCAGGGCGCCTACCTGGCCGAGCACCATGCCGAGACGCCGCTGATCGCCTCGCTGATCGGCTTCAATGCCTTCGTCGAAGGCTGGGCGCTGTACGCCGAACAGCTGGTCGACGAATTCGGCCTGTATGCTGACGACCCGTTCAGCCGCCTCGGCTACCTGCAGGCCCAGAAGTTCCGCGCCTGCCGCCTGGTGGTCGATACCGGCATGCATGCGCTGAAGTGGGAACGGCGCCAGGCGATCGACTTCCTGTCGGCCCACACCGGCCGCGCGCTGGCCTCGGTCACGAGCGAGATCGACCGCTACACGGTGTCGCCGGGCCAGGCCTGCGGCTACAAGATGGGCCACAACGAAATCCTGCGCAACCGCGAACGGGCCAGGACGGCGCTGGGCGCGAAGTTCGACCTGGCGGCCTTCGACGATGCGCTGCTGGCCTGCGGCGGCGTGCCGATGGCGGTGCTGCCGACGGTGGTGGATCAATACATCGCGCGCGCCAAGGCCTAACCCGTCTGGCAGAGGGGCACCGTGGGGTTGTAGCGCCGCGCTTCCGGCCGCGTCAGCACCCGCAGTGCCACCTCGACCGGCACGCCGAGCGCCGCCAGTTCGCGTGCCCGGCCGCCGAAACCCTGCGCCGGGTCGCCATGAATCACCGCGTCGATCAATAGCGCGGTCTTGTAATCGCTTCGTCTGTCCATCGGGCGATGCTAACACGCGCCGCAGCGGCGCCCTGGAGAGATGATGCCGACACCCGACCGTGCCACGCCGCTGCTGGCGATTCTAATGGCCATGCCGCTGTCCACGCCGGCCATGGCCGGCCTGCCCGTCCACACCCTCGACAACGGCACCGTGCGCGCCGGCGTCACCGAGGCCATCGGCGGACGGCTGCTGTCGTTCGCGCTGGCCGGCCAGCCGAATTTCCTGCGCGTCGACGAAGCGGCCGGCGATCCCGCCGCGGCGGTCGATGCGAACACCGGCAACGTCGCCTACTATGGCCACGAAGTCTGGGCTGGTCCGCAACAGCAGTGGTGGTGCACCAGGACGTCAATCCGGCACGCAAGGCCGCCAAGGCGGTGTGGCCGCCCGATCCCTACCTGAGTTTGGCGCGCTACACGCTCGACGGGGCCGGCCGCGACGCCGTCGCCGTCACCAGCCCGGCCAGCCCGGTGAGCGGCCTGCAGCTGGTCAAGCGCTACGCGCTGGTGCCGGGCAGGCCGAACAGCCTGCGCCTGGATGCCGGCGCCATCAACCGGCGCGCCAGCGAAGTGGCGTGGGACCTCTGGTTCAACACGCGCGTACCGGGCGACACCCAGGTCTACGTGCCGGTGGCCGGCATGACCGACGTGCGCACCGAAGCCGCGGACGGCCTGGCGCCGCCACGCCCGCTGGTGGCGAACGGCGTGCTGGCGCTCGCGGTCCCGGCGGCAGGAGACGGCGCGCGCCGCGGCAAGCTATTTGCCCAGCCCGCGGCCGGCTGGATGGCGGCTTTCCGCGGCGGCCAGGCCTTCATCGTCCAGTTCGCGCTGCAGCCGCGTGCCGCCATCCACCCCGACCAGGGCCAGGTCGAGCTGTACCAGGACGTCGACCCGGCGCGCCCGGCTGCCGGCCTGCTCGAGATGGAAGTGCACGCACCGTGGCGCCGCCTGGCGCCGGGCCAGCGCATGGACGCGCATGAAACCTGGACCCTGCTGCCCTACGCCGGGCCGGCCACGCGCGCTGCCCACCTGGCCTTCTTGCGCGCGCAGGCGCGGACCCTGGCCCTGGAGGGCTTGTAGACCCACCCAAATGAGGTATGGAAATCCTTCCTTCGCCAGCAAAAGCTGGCGCGAGGCAGTATCCTTCTGCTACCGTAGCACATTGACCCTTAACTTTTCGGCCAAACAGAAATGACCTCTTCCACCGAGCAATCGAAAGAACAAGACAGCAGCCTGCCCCTCGACATGATCATCTTCGGTGGCATGGGCGACCTGGCAATGCGCAAGCTGCTGCCCGCGCTCTACATGGCTTACCTGCACGGCAACCTGCCGGGCGACACCCGCATCCTGTCCACCGGCCGCCAGGACATCGACCGCGGCGCCTACCTGAAGCACATCGAAGACCATTCGCGTTCCTTCATCGCCCAGGAAAACTTCAACGACAAGACCTGGGACGGCTTCCTGCAGCTGCTCGAGTACGTCAAGCTGGACGTGCAGGCGGCCGAGCGCTTCGACACGCTCGAGCAAGCCTCGCGCAAGGGCGCCCAGCGCGTGTTCTACCTGTCGACCGCGCCGTCGCTGTTCACCACCATCTGCGACAAGCTGGCGGCCAGCGGCCTGGTCGACGACAACGCGCGCGTGGTGCTGGAAAAGCCGCTCGGCACCGACTTGGCGTCCGCGATCGCGATCAACGAAGACGTGGGCCGCTACTTCAGCGAGTCGCAGATCTACCGCATCGACCACTACCTCGGCAAGGAGACCGTGCAGAACCTGATGGTGCTGCGCTTCGGGAATTCGATCCTGGAACCGCTGTGGCGCGCGCCGAACATCGCGAGCGTGCAGATCACGGTGGCCGAGGAAGTCGGCGTCGGCAGCCGCGCCGGCTTCTACGACGGCGCCGGCGCCATGCGCGACATGGTGCAGAACCACCTGCTGCAGCTGCTGTGCATCGTCGCGATGGAACCGCCGACCTCGCTCAACGCGGACGCGGTGCGCGACGAAAAGCTGAAGGTGCTGCGTTCGCTGCGCCGCTTCAAGCTGGCCGACATCGCGCGCGATACCGTACGCGGCCAGTACATCCACGGCGTCAGCGGCAACCAGGAAGTGGCGGGCTACCTCGAAGAGAAGAACGTGCCGGCCGACAGCGGCACCGAGACCTTCGTCGCCCTGCGCGCCTTCGTCGATACCTGGCGCTGGTCGAAGGTGCCGTTCTACCTGCGGACCGGCAAGCGCATGGCGCGCCGCTCGTCCAAGATCGTGATCGAGTTCGCCAATCCGCCGTTCCCGCTGTTCCACCAGAACGCCGGCGCGGTCGCGAACCGCCTGGTCATCGAGTTGCAGCCGGAAGAAGCGATCAAGCTGCAGCTGATGGCCAAGCAGCCGGGCAGCGGCATGGAGACGCAGCAGGTGTCGCTGAACCTCGACCTGCAATCGGCCATGCCGCAGCGCCGCGCCGAAGCCTACGAGCGCCTGCTGATCGACGTGGTGCGCGGCCGCCTGACCCACTTCATGCGCCGCGACGAGCTCGAAGCCGCGTGGCAGTGGGCCGACCCGATCATCGAGGGCTGGCAGACGCTTGCCGAGAAGCCGCATCCGTATGCGGCCGGCTCCTGGGGTCCGGCCGAGTCGTTCGCGCTGCTGGCGCGCGACGGCTTCAGCTGGGTCGAGTAAGCCGTCCCCCGCCCAGCACCAGGGCGATCCCGCCCAGGATCGCCAGCGCGGCCAGCGCCAGCCTGGCCGTGAATGCCTCGTCCAGCAGCAGCACCCCGCCGAGCGCCGCGATCAGCGGCACCGACAGCTGGACCGAGGCGGCCTGCAGCGCCTTCAGGCGCGGCAGCGCCGCATACCACACCACGTAACCGAGTCCCGACGTGAGCGCGCCCGAGGCCAGCGCCAGCGCCACCCCGCGCGCCTCGACGTGGCCGCGCGCGGCCCAGGCCAACCACAATGCGATACCAAGCGGCGTCGCGCGCACGAAATTGCCGGCGGTCGCCGCCAGCGGATCCGTACGCTTTTCTCCTGATTGGCGCCCGCGCAGCGAATACACGCCCCAGGCCACGCCCGCCACCGCCATCAGCGCCGCTCCCGCCGGCGAGGGCGCGGCCACGCCCGGCAGCAGCAACAGCACCAGCCCGCCGGCGGCCAGCGCCAGCCCGAGCCAGCCGCGCGCCGTGAAGCGTTCGCCGGCGCGCAGCCCGGCCGCGAACATGGTCAGCTGGACCATCCCGAACAGGATCAGCGCGCCGCTGCCGGCCGCCAGCCGCAGGTAGGCAAACGAAAAGCAGGCCACGTACAGGAACAGCATCGCCGCCGCCGGCCAGTCGCCGGCCTTTTCGGTGCGTGGCCGCGATTGCAGGCGCATCACCAGCAGCAGCGCCGCGGCGCCGGCGGCCAGGCGGATGGCGCCGAAGCTGGCCGGATCGATGCTGCCCTGGCGCAGCGCGATGCGGCACAGCAGCGAGTTGGCGGCGAAGGCCAGCATCGCCAGCGCGGTGAGTAACAGGGTGGCCAGCGCCGGATGGCGCGCCAGGGTCGGGCTGCGGCTCGGCATGGTGGGTCTCCTCCGTGTTTTTGTTATCGCTACTGTAAGGCGATAACGCGGAGGCGGCCAGTGTCCTGCAGTCGTGCGCGGCGCCCGTGGTTCAGAAGGCGGCCCGCGCGTGATCCGAACGCGCCAGGTCGGCCAGCCCTTGCGCATCCTGGATGGCGAGGCCGCGCACCCCGCGCAGCACGAAGGTCGCGGCCGCCGTCCCGCGCGCGAAGCGCACGTGGTCGAAGCCGGCGCCGTCGACGTCGTCCAGCAGCACCGGCGGCCGGCCTTCCTGCCCGGCGCTGCGCAGGTCGGCGTGGTGCACCTCGAGGTTGCGCGCGTGGCGCACGTACAGGCCGTAGGCCGGGGTGACGCCGAACATGCTCGGCTCCGGATAGTGGTCGGCCTCCTCGGGCACCTGGCGCACGGCATCCGCCGCGCTGCCGCCGCCGCCATGCACGACGGTCAGATTGCTGATGCGGACGTCCTCGACCGGCGCCTCCGGCAGCCCGGCCACGATCGAGGCAAACGGCGCATTCGCCTGCGACACCACCACGTTGCTGATGTTGACGCGGCGGATCGCGCCGACCCGGGTGCCCGCCGGCGCGCGCATGCGCCGGCCCAGGCGGATGAATAGCGGCGCGGTGGTGAGGTCGCGCATCGCCAGGTTGTCGACGGTGACGTCTTCGATCACGGCGCCGTCCACGCTTTCGATGGCCAGGCCGCGGCAATGCTCGAACACGCAGTTGGCGATGGCGATGTTGCGAAAGCCCCCGTTCGATTCGGTGCCGAGCTTGATGCGGCCGCACACGCCTTCCTTGTCCGGCGCTTCCAGCTGGGTCTTGCCGAAGGTCCCGTCGAGCAGCGTGCCGAGGTCGAAGCCGGAGACCTGGCAGCCGGTGATGGTGACGTGCTCGGTGAAGCGCGGCTTGCCCAGCGCGTACGAGCTTTTCAGGCAGATCGCATCGTCGTTCGGGGTGTTCACCGCGCAGTTCGCGATGCGCACGTTGCGGCAGCAATCGATGTCGAAGCCGTCGCGGTCGGTATCGACCATCAGGTTGTCGATGACCAGGTTGTCGACGCCGGTCGCCAGTACCGCGAAGTGGCCGCACTTGAGCATCGAGAAATCGCGCAGCTGCACGTTGCGGCAGTTCTTCAGCGCGATCGCCTTATTTCCCTTGCCGGCCATCTCGGCACCGAACATCGTTCCCTTCCTGGCGCGCTCGCCCATCGGATCGGCGCCTTTCAGGGACGATGGCATGTCGCCCGCCTTCAGGGACCGGTTGGCGCCGGGACCGGAGCGGGTCAGGCCGCGGCCCCAGATGCGGCCCGGTCCCAGGATGGCGACGTTGTCCAGTCCCTCGCCCCAGAGCAGGCTGTTGTGCCAGTGGCTGTGGCCGAAGTCCTGGTAGGGGTCCCACGGATTCGGCTCGGCGTCGTCGTAGCGGCCCTTGTCGAGCGCCGGGTCGGCGGCGACGATGACGCTGCCGGCATCCAGGTACAGCGCGACGTTGCTGCGCAGGCGGATCGAGAAGCTGAGGTAGCGACCGGCCGGGAACCACACGGTGCCGCCGCCTGCCGCGCTGGCGGCGGCGATGGCGGCGTTGATGGCATCGGTGTCGAGGGTGGCGCCGTCGCCGCGGGCGCCGTAGGTGCGGACGTTGAAGCCCGCTTGTAGCGGCGCCGCGATCGACGGCAGGGTCAGGGCGCCGGCGGCAGTCGCGCCGAGGGCGGTGAGGATACGCTGGAGCGCGCGGCGGCGCACGGGTTGGAATCGGATCATGCGCGCTACATTAGCATCCGTGCGGTGCCCCGCGTGCGCAACTTGTTGAGCGATGCGTGCGCGCCTTCGCTCAGTGGGCGTGCGCGCTGTTCTTCAGGTGCTGGATCGCGAGCACGTCGCCCTTGTCGGCCGACTGGCGGTACCAGCGCAGCGCTTCGCCGGCATCCACCGGCATCCCGTCGCCCTTGTCGTAACGCCTGGCCAGCTCGAACATCGCGTGCGCCTGTCCCTGCTCCGCGGCACTGCGCAGCCCGGCCAGCGCGGCGTCGCGGTCGGCGTCAGTCCGCGCCGTGGCCGCATACAGCAGGCTCAGATGGTAGAGCGCACCCACGTCGCGCGCTTCGGCCAGTTGCAACGCGTCGCGCTTGGCGCGGTTCATGCCCTGGTCGCCGTCGATCCACCACTTATAAGCGACCGGCACCCACTGCTCGACCGGCTCGCCGTTCCTGCGCGCGGGTTTGAACACGCACTTCGACAAGGCATCCCTCGCTGACATGTCGAGCGCGGGGTGGCCGCTGGCATTCAGGACCACCGTATCGCCCACGCTGCCGTCGGTACGGATCAGGAAGCCCAGCAGGGTGATGCCCTCTTCCATATTGCGCAGCGACGCGCGCGGGTATTCCGGCTTGGCACAACCCGCCGCGCCGGCGTGGAACGGCGCCCATGCCAGCAAGGTGGCGAGCAGCAGGGAACGGATACGGTGAGGCATGGCGACTCCAGAAGTTACTCAGGCCGGAGCGACAGCTTGTCGATGCTGCCGGCCTTGTCGAACGTGACCCCGATCAGCAGCCGCTCGTCGGGATAGATAAAGCGGTAGCGGTAGACCCGCTGGTCGCCATCGGCTTTGCGCTCGAGCAGCTCGACCGCACGCAATGTGCCCAGGTCTGCCATTTGCTGGCTCAGGGACTGCACCCGTTGCGGCGAAAAGACCGCCGCCGCCTTGTCGCTGAGCACGCCGGACGGCACGCTGCCTTTGGCCATCTGGCTGACGACCGCACGCAGCTTGGCGGCAACGTCGGGCTCGCTGTCAGGAATCGCTTTTGCGAGTGGAATCTCGAGGGCGGGCACGTAATGTCTGGCCACCAGATTGGCCAGCTTGGCGGGGCGCGCCGCAGCGCTGTTTGCCAGCACGATGACGGTCAGTTTATCGTCGACATAGCGCTCGATCGCCGTCTTGAACCCCTGCCAGGAGCCGCCATGCGATATGGTGCGGTGACCGTTGACCGGCGACAGATCCCAGCCGTAGCCGTACGGGGCGGTGCTGCCGTCGTTGAGGGTGACCGGGGTCCAGCTGGCGGTGCGGATCTGTTCGGTAAGGATCGTCTTGCGGTCCAGGGCCATGTCCCACAGCGCCAGGTCGTGCGCCGTCAGATACAGGCTGCCGTCGGCCGTGGTATTGAGCTTGGGCGCGACCCACGACTGGTTTTTCAGCTGACCCTTCACCCATTCATAGCCTGCCGCACGGTGCGGCACGATGTCGCTTTCGCTGATGATGCGGGTGCCCATGCCGAGCGGCTTGAAGATGCGCTCGCGCAGCTGGTCGCCGTAGAAGGCGCCGCCTGCCTTGTTGCAGATGAAGCCCAGCAAGTGATAGCCCATATTGCTGTAGGCCCAGCGCTCGGCCGGCGCGAATAGCACCGGTATGCCGGCCTCCAGTGCGACCAGTTCTTCGTCAGAGTAATCCTTGCGGAAGTCCAGCACTTCATAAGGATCGCCCAGGCCGGAGGTATGGGTCAGCAAGTGGCGGATCGTGATCCCGTCCCAGGCCTCCGGCGTGTTGGCCAGGTGCCGCGAGATGGGATCGTCGAGCTTGAGCTTGCCGTCCTCGACCAGCAGCATGACCAGCGCCGCCGTGAACATCTTGCCGATCGAGCCGGATTGGAATTTCGTCTCCGGCGTGACCGGCACGCCGTGTTCGACGTTGGCCAGGCCGTAGCCTTTCTCCTTGACGATCCTGCCGTTCTGCACCACCACGACACTCACACCGGGAATATGCTCGCGCTTCATTTCCTGCAGCATGGCATTGTCGAGCGGATCGGCGATGGCGCCGGTGCACATGATCGAGGCGAGCAGAACGAGGGTGCGAGGCGGCATGCGGCGACTTGGGTGATGGCGGTTGACCGCTTATTATAGAAGCCATTGCCAGCCGAAAAATACTCGGATTGTCACGCGGGCGCGGCAAGCCATCGGCTCCCGTGCATGCTCAGAACTTCTCCGCAGCCGCCGGCCCGCTCAAAGGCTTGACCTGGATATTGCGATAGTAGGCTTCCGCACCCTCGGACTGGATCGAGAACTTGCCGCGCGCGAGCGGGACCACCTTGCCGTCCACGCGCTGGCGCGAATTCTCGACCCGCAGCACTTCATGGCCGTTGACGACGTGGATCAGGGTCTTGCCGTCGGCGATGACTTCCATCGTGTTCCACTCCCCCGACGGCTTTTCGTAGTTGCCGCGCTTGAGGATGCGTGAAGCCAGGCCGGTGCGCAGCGGCAGCGCCGGGTCGTAGCGGTAGAACTTCCAGTCGCCCTGGTTGGCGTCGCCCACGTGGGCATCGACCGTCACCCCATCCAGGCTGTGGTAGTCGGCGCAATCGCCTTCCTGCAGCTGGAATTCGTGGCTGCGCATCCAGTGTCCGCTCTGGGCACCCTCGGGACCCACCGCGTAGTACAGCAGGCCGCTGTCGCGCGGCGCCTCGAGGCGCGGGAACCATTTCTTGGTGCCCCACTTGAACTCGAACTTGAGGTGGAAGTTCTCGTATTCGCCCACCGTCGACACCGCGCCCCACTCTTCGCCGGACACGCGCAGCATGCCGTCGACCACCGAGAACACCCCGCGCGGGTCCTGGTCCAGGCCGCGCACCGAGGTCGGCGACTTCATGTTGTCGGACGTCGGCTGCATGCTGATCCAGGTGCGCCAGCCGCTCAGGTCCTTGCCGTTGAAAAGCTGGGTCCAGCCCGGCTCGGCAGCGTGCAGGGGCAGGTGCAGGGCCAGGACGGCGCCCAGCAGGGTGGCGTGGCAACGGCGGCGGAAGCGGTTCATGGCGGTGTCTCCTTGTCGGGGTGAATGGTCGGCTGGCCCATCTGCGTGAGCGATTGCAATCTAGCATGCAGGATTTGTGAGCGCTACCATCCAGGCCCAGCTTGCCGATTTCGTTATAAATTTTTCCGAATTTTTAACACTTAGGATGTTTTCCTGGTGCTAATATCGCCACATAAATAGTTGTACTTATAAGCAGGAGACACATGGTGAGCACAATCGTGATCGGCAGGGGCATGGTCGTCGCCCATGGCCCGGACAACGAACGCCGCAGCGATCAGCAGCGCCCGCGGCCGCCGCGTCCGGTCCGGCCGCAGCGGGCAGATGCGCCGCTGCGCGCCACGCCGGCGCCGGCGCACCAGGCCTGCGCCGACTTCTACACCGAGCACGGCATCTCGACCCCGAGCGCGCTGTTCGACACCCTGTCCGACACCTATTATTTCGCCAAGAACCGCGACGGTCAGTTCGTCTGGGGCAACCGCCTGCTGCAGGAACAGCACGCGCTGGCCGACGTCAAGGACATCATCGGCCGCACCGACCACGACTTCTTCCGGCGCGACATCGCCGACCGCATCCGCGCCGACGACCTGGCGGTGATCGAGACCGGCGTCACGGTTCACAACAAGCTGGAAGTGATCGACGGCGGCCACGGCGTGCTGACCTGGCTGTTCACGACCAAGGCGCCGCTGCGCAATTGCCAGGGCGAGATCGTCGGCATCGAGGGCTTTTCGCGCGATGCGCGGCGCTCGCAGGACACCATCGCGCCCTTCCACGAATTCAAGGCCTGCATCGAGTACCTGCAGGCGCACCTGACCGAGCACATCGCGATCGAGCACCTGGCGCGCCTGTCGTGCATGTCGCTGTCGACCTTCGAGCGCCGCTTCAAGCAGCATTTTTCGCTGACGCCCAAGCAGTACATCCTGCACCTGAAGGTGCACGAAGCCTGCCGCCTGCTGCCGACCGCCGGCAGCATCGCGCGGGTGGCGCTGGACACCGGCTTCGGCGGCCAGAGCTATTTCACCAAGCAGTTCCGCAGCGTGGTGGGAATCACGCCCAAACAGTACCTGATGTCGCTGGCACGCGCGCGCTAGACGTCGCGGCCGGCTCCCGTTGTCTTCTTTGGAGAGAGAAGCATGCAACAAAATCGAGATCGCGCCGGCCCCGGTCCGGCGCAACCCGACCGCGCACGCCGCACCGCCCTGATGCGCATCGGCGCGCTGTGCGGCCTGGCCGGCCTGGGCGACCTGGGCCTGCTGGCCGATGCGCTGGCGGCCGCCCCCGCTGCCGGCAAACAGGCCGGCACCCCCGCGTTCCTGAGCCAGGCCGAGCTGCAGCTTACCGGCGTGCTGGCCGACCTGGTCATCCCGCGCACCGACACCCCCGGTGCGCTCGACGTCGGCGCCCACCGCACGGTCGACCACCTGCTGGCGGTGTGTGCGGAAGCGCCGGCGCAGGCCGCCTACAAGGCCGGGCTGGCGCGTATCGACGCCGCCGCCCGCGCCAATGGCGGCAAGGCCTTTACCGCGCTGCCGGCGGCGCGCCAGGTCGCGCTGCTGCAGGCGCTGGACACCGGCAGCGCGCCGTTCGGGCCGGCCGACCAGGGCTTTTTTCGCCAGCTGAAAGGCTATGTCGCCTTTGCCTACTACACCTCGGAAGCCGGTGCTTCCCAGGAACTGGCCTACCTGCCCGTCCCGGGCGGCTTCAAGGGCGACGTCAAGGTCACCCGCTCGACCCATGCATGGGCCATCTAGCCTCGGCCACCTGAAGGAACGCACATGAATGCCCCCGCATCGTTCTACATCAAAAGCACCCCCGAGCGCTTCGACGCCATCGTCGTCGGCTCCGGCATCACCGGCGGCTGGGCCGCCAAGGAACTCACCGAGCGCGGCCTCAAGACCCTGATGGTCGAGCGCGGCCGCCCGGTCGAACACGGCGTCGACTACATCGGCGAGAACCGCGACCCGTGGACCATGCCGAACCGCGGCAAGGTCGATGCCAAGGTCGCCGAAGAACAGTTTTCGATCCAGCGCCAGTGCTATGCCTTCGACGAGCACACCAAGCAGTTCTTCAACAACGACCGCGACATGCCCTACTCCACACCGGACGGCCGCCCGTTCAGCTGGATCCGCGGCAACCAGCTGGGCGGCAAGTCGCTGATGTGGGCGCGCCAGTCCTACCGCTGGAGCGACCTCGATTTCGAGGCCAACCTGAAGGACGGCCACGGCGTCGACTGGCCGATCCGCTACGCCGACCTGGCGCCCTGGTACAGCCACGTCGAGCGCCACGTCGGCATCAGCGGCAACCGCGACGGCCTGGCCGTGCTGCCCGACGGCGAATTCCTGAAGCCCTTCGAATTCAACGCCGTGGAAGCGGCGCTGAAGCAGAAGTTCGACGCCAAGTATGCGCCGGCGCGCATGATCATCGGCCGCACCGCCAACCTGAATACCGCCGGCGAACAGCACCTGGCCCAAGGCCGGGCACCGTGCCAGGCGCGCAGCCAGTGCCATCGCGGCTGCTCGTTCGGCGCCTACTTCTCGACCCAGAGCTCGACGCTGCCGGCGGCGCTGAAGACCGGACGCCTGCGCATCGCCACCGACAGCATCGTGCACAGCGTGCTGTACGACCCGAAGACCAACCGCGCCCTAGGGGTGCGCGTGATCGACGCCGACACGATGGAGACGCGCGAGTACCATGCGCGCGTGGTGATCCTGTGCGCCTCGACGCTGGGTTCCACCGCGGTGCTGCTGAACTCGACGTCCGAAGCCTTCCCCAACGGCCTGGCCAATTCCTCGGGCGCGCTCGGGCACTACCTGACTGACCACCTGTGGTCGGCCGGGGCCGACGGCCGCGTCGAGGGCTTCGACGACCATTACTACCAGGGCCGCAGGCCGACCGGGACCTACATCCCGCGCTTCCGCAACGTGGTCGACAAGCACCCGGACTTCGTGCGCGGCTATGCGCTGGCCGGCGGCGCGGCGCGCGAGGGCTGGCAATCGGCCGCCTGGAAACCCGGCTTCGGCAAGGACTACAAGGCCATGATCAGGAAGCCCGGCCCATGGCACTTCAGCCTCGGCGGCCAGGGCGAGATGCTGCCGCGCTACGAGAACAGCGTCAGCCTGCATGCCACCAGGAAGGACAAGTGGGGCATGCCGCTGCTGCACGTCGACGTCACCCACGGCGACAACGACCGCAAGATGCGCAAGGACATGGCCGACAGCGCCGGCAACATCCTCGAATACCTGGGCCTGAAGGACGTCAAGACCAAGATGGCGACCGAGACCGAGTACCCGCCGGGGCTGGCGATCCACGAGATGGGCACCGCGCGCATGGGCCGCGACCCCAAGACCTCGGTCCTGAACGGCTGGAACCAGGCCCACGACGTGCCCAACCTGTTCGTCACCGACGGCGCCTCGATGGCGTCCGGTGCCTGGCAAAACCCGTCGCTGACCTTCATGGCCCTGACCGCGCGCGCCTGCGCCTACGCGGTCGACCAGATGAAGGCCGGGACGATCTGATACGCCGATCAGCCACATTCATATACTGAGACGACATGAAACCATTTACCAAGACCCTGCTGGCGATCCTGATCGGCGCCGGCGCGAGCGCACTATCCGCGCATGCGGCGGCGGCCCAGCCGACCCAACGCATCGGCCTGCAACTGTGGTCGGTGAAGGACGAGATCAAGCAGGATTTCGAAGGCACGCTCACCAGGATCGCCCAGCTCGGCTTCCAGGGCGTGGAGTTCGCCGGCGAGTTCGGTCCCTACAAGGACAACCCGGCGGGCCTGAAAGCCTTCCTGGACAGGAACCGCCTCCAGTGCGCCGGCGCCCACATGCATTTCGACGACCTGACACCCGAGCGCTTCGAGGCCACCACCGCTTTTTACCGGACCCTCGGCTGCACCAACCTGGTGATCTCGATGGACCAGCGCGGCGCCAGCACCGAACAGAGTGCGCAGATGAGCCAGGAACTGACCGCGCTGTCCGGCAAGCTGGCCGCCAAGGGCATGCGCATCGGCTACCACAACCACGCCCAGGAACTGGCAGGCAGGGTCGGCAGCACGCCCTGGGACGTGATCGCCAAGAACACGCCCAAGGCGTCGATCATGCAGCAGGACGTCGGCTGGACCACCTTTGCCGGCAAGGACCCGGTGGCCTACGTCAAGCGCTACCCGGGCCGCACCATCACCACCCACTACAAGGCCAAGTTCGTGGAGGGCACGACCGGCGGCACCCCGATCATCGGCCAGGACAAGACCGACTGGGCCGGGCTGACGCGGGCGGTGCGCTCGGTCGGCGGGACCGAGTGGATCATCATCGAGCAGGAGGAGTATCCGAACGGGATGGGGCAGCTGGAGACGGTGGCGGCGTCGATGAAGGGGCTGCAGGGGGTGTTGGCGAAGTTGCCGGCGCAGTGACACCGGCCAGCACTGCATGAACCACCAAACTGCGTCGTTCCCGCGAAGGCGGGAACCCAAGTTCGTCGCACAGAGAAGCAGCGGCGCCATGCCGCAAACTTGGGTCCCCGCCTGCGCGGGGACGACGGTTCAAGTGTTACCTAATTAAAGCACCATGAGCCTACCCATCCGCTTCCAGCACATCGTCAAGGACTTCGGCCCGGTCCGCGTCCTGCACGGCGTCGACTTCGCCCTCGAGCCGGGCCGCGTGGTCGGCCTGCTCGGCGAGAACGGCGCCGGCAAGTCGACCCTGATGAAGATCCTGGCCGGCTACGAGCGCCCCAGCGGCGGCCAGCTGGTGGTCGACGGCGTCGAGCGTCGCTTCGCCAATGCGCGCGAGGCCGAGCAGCTCGGCATCGCCCTGATCCACCAGGAATTCAACCTGGCCGAGCACCTGACGATCGCCCAGAACATCTTCCTCGGCCACGAAAGAACGCGTGGCGGCCTGCTCGACCGCCGCGCCATGGCACGCGAGGCGGCCGCCTGCCTGGCCCAGGTCGGGCTCGAGCGCGACCCGGACACCCGCGTGTCCGAGCTGATCGTCGCCGAAAAGCAGCTTGTCGAAATTGCCAAGGCGCTGTCGCGCGACGCCAGGGTCCTGATCATGGACGAGCCGACCGCCAGCCTGTCGCCCGGCGAAACCCGCAAGCTGTTCGAACTGATGGCGCGCCTGAAGGGCCAGGGCGTCACCATCGTCTATATATCGCACAAGCTCGACGAGATGGAAGCGCACACCGACGAAGTGGTGGTCATGCGCGACGGGAAGTTCGTGGCGCGCGCCGCCACCGCCGACGTCGACCGCCACCAGATGGCCAACCTGATGGTCGGGCGCGAGCTGTCCAGCATGTTCCAGCCGAAGACGCCGGTGGCAGCCGACGCACCTGTGCGGCTGCGCGTCGAGGGCCTGCAGGTGCCGGGCTGGATCGGTGACCTCGCTTTCGAGGTGCGCGCCGGCGAAGTGCTCGGCTTTGCCGGCCTGGTCGGCGCCGGCCGCACCGAAGCCTTCGAAGCCATCCTCGGCTTGCGTGCGCGCACCGGTGGCCGCATCGAGATCGACGGCAAGCCGGTGGACATCCGCAGCCCGCGCGACGCCATGCGGCACGGCCTCACCTATTTGAGCGAAGACCGCAAGGGCAAGGGCCTGCACCTGGACCTCGGCCTGCGCGACAACCTCACCATGATGACGCTCGAGCGCGACGCCCGGCCGTGGCTGGACTTGAAAGCCGGCGAGCGCGCGCTGCGCCAGGCCATCGACGATTTCGGCATCCGCCTGCGCGACCCCGGCTGCGCGGCGCGCTCGCTGTCAGGCGGCAACCAGCAGAAGCTGGCGCTGGCCAAGTACCTGCGCCCGGACCCGGGCGTGATCGTGCTGGACGAACCGACCCGCGGCGTCGACGTCGGCGCCAAGCGCGACATCTATGCGCTGATCCACCGCCTGGCGGCCGAGGGACGCGCCGTCGTCGTCATCTCGTCCGAACTCATCGAACTGATCGGCCTGTCCCACCGCGTGGCGGTGCTGCACGGCGGCCGCCTGCAGGCCGTGCTCGAAGCCGGCCAACTCACCGAAGAAAACCTGATCGCCCATGCAACCGACACCCAACACACGAAGCACTGAGCCGGCCACCGAACCGGGCAAACCCGCCGCAGCCGCCTTCCCCGGTCTCAGCCACCTGAAAGCGGCCGGACCGCTGATCGCGCTGGTCCTGCTGTGCATCGCCGGCGCCTTCTTGAACCCGGACTTCGCCACGGTCGACAACCTGATGAACGTGCTGACCCGCACCGCCTTCATCGGCATCATCGCGGTCGGCATGACCTTCGTGATCGTCTCCGGCGGCATCGACCTGTCGGTCGGCTCGATGGCGGCGCTGATCGCCGGCGCCATGATCGTGGCGATGAACGCGCTGGTGGCAGGCGCCGGCGCACCCGGCCCGGCGACCGTCATCTGCGCCGGCATCGCGCTGGCACTTGTGTGCGGGGCGGTGTTCGGCATCGCCCACGGCCTCCTGATCACGCGCGGGCGCATCGAAGCCTTCATCGTCACCCTCGGCTCGCTCGGCATCTTCCGCGCGGTGCTGACCTGGCTGTCCGACGGCGGCGCCCTCACCCTCGACTTCAACCTGGCCGAAGCCTACAGCCCGGTGTACTACCAGAGCGTGCTCGGGGTGCCGATTCCGGTATGGGTGTTCGCGCTGGTGGCGATCGGCGGGACGGTGATCCTGAACCGCACCGCCTACGGCCAGCACGTGCAGGCGATCGGCTCCAACGAACAGGTGGCGCGCTACGCCGCGATCCGGGTCGACCGCGCCAAGGTGCTCACTTACCTGCTGCTGGGCGTGTGCGTGGCGATCGCCACCATCCTCTACGTGCCGCGCCTGGGTTCGGCCACGCCGACCACCGGCATCCTGTGGGAACTCGAAGCCATCGCCGCCGTCGTGGTCGGCGGGACCTCGCTGCGCGGCGGTTCCGGCCGCGTCATGGGCACCGTGGTCGGCGCGATCCTGCTGTCCGTGATCGGCAACATCCTCAACCTCACCAGCATCATCAGCGTGCACCTGAATCCCGCGGTGCAGGGCGTGGTGATCATTGCCGTGGCTTACCTGCAGCGCGGCCGCCGCTGACAAGAAAGCTCTCAAAACCGTTACAAGGAAACCGTATGCGCTTCTCGCACACCCCACTCACCCGGATCGCCCTCGCCTGCGCGCTGGCGGCCGGTCTCTCCACCAGCCACGCCGCGGCACCGGCCAACGTCACCCTTGGCGTCGCCATCCCCACCGCCACCCACGGCTTCACCGGCGGCATCGTCTGGTGGGCCAACCAGGCAAAGAAGGAACTGGAAGCGGCCAATCCCGGCCTCAAGGTCATCGTCAAGACGGCGGCCAGCACGCCCGAACAGGCCAATCAGGTGCAGGACCTGCTGGTGGTGAACAAGATGAACGCGCTGGTGATCCTGCCGCTGGAATCGAGCTCGCTCACCCAGCCGGTGTCCCAGGTCAAGAACAAGGGCGTTTACGTGACCGTGGTCGACCGCGGGCTGACCAACCCCGCCGCGCAGAACGCCTACGTGGCCGGCGACAACGCCGCCTTCGGCCGCCTGCCGGCCGAGTACCTGGCCAAGCGCCTGAACGGCAAGGGCAACATCGTGGTCCTGCGCGGCATGCCGAGCACCATCGACAACGAGCGCGTCAACGCCTTCAATGCCGAGATCAAGAAGTACCCGGGCATCAAGGTGCTCGACGCCAAATACGGCAACTGGAACCGCGACGACGCCTTCAAGGTCACCCAGGATTACCTGACCCGCTTCAAGGCCATCGACGCCGTGTGGGCGGCCGACGACGACATGGCGATCGGCGTGCTGAAGGCGATCGAGCAGGCCAGGCGCACCGACGTCAAGGAAGTGTTCGGCGGCGCCGGCGCCAAGTTCGCGGTGAAGAAGGTGATGGACGGCGACAAGCTGGTGCAAGCCGACGTGTCCTACTCGCCCAAGTTCATCTACGACGCCATCAAGATGACCGCCAACGCTCGCCTCAAGGGCGAGGCGCTGCCGGCGCGCACCATCATTCCGTCGGTGCTGATCACGCGCGACAACGCCCGCCAGTTCTACTTCCCCGAGTCGCCGTACTGATATAAAAACGATAAAAGGAACCGCATGAAGACCATCAAGGGGCCGGCGATCTTCCTGGCCCAGTTCATGGGCGCGGAAGCGCCCTTCGACACCCTCGACAACCTGGCCGGCTGGGCCGCCGGCCTCGGCTACGAGGGGATCCAGCTGCCGACCGACAAGCGCCTGTTCGACCTCGAACTGGCCGCCGACAGCCAGACCTACTGCGACGACATCAAGGGCATGCTGGCCAGCCACGGCATCGCCCTCTCCGAACTGTCGACCCACCTGCAGGGCCAGCTGGTGGCGGTGCACCCGGCCTACGACGCGCTGTTCGACGGCTTCGCGCCGGCGCAGGTGCGCGCCAATCCGCAGGCGCGCCAGGCCTGGGCTACCGGCCAGCTCAAGCTGGCGGCGCGCGCCTCGCGCCGCCTCGGCCTGAACGCCCACGCCAGCTTTTCCGGCGCCCTGGCCTGGCCATACCTGTACCCGTGGCCGCAGCGCCCGGCCGGCCTGGTCGAGGAAGCCTTCGGCGAACTGGCACGGCGCTGGCGGCCGATCCTCGATACCTTCGAGGATGCGGGCGTCGACCTGTGCTACGAACTGCATCCGGGCGAGGACCTGCACGACGGCGTCACCTTCGAGCGCTTTTTGGAGGCGGTCGGCAACCACCCGCGCGCCAGCATCCTGTACGATCCGAGCCACTTCATGCTGCAGCAGCTGGATTACCTCGCCTTCATCGACATCTACCACACGCGCATCAAGGCTTTCCACGTGAAGGATGCCGAGTTCCGCCCGGATGGCCGCCAGGGCGTGTACGGCGGCTACGGCAACTGGGTCGACCGCGCCGGGCGTTTCCGCTCGCTGGGCGACGGCCAGATCGACTTCAAGGCGATCTTCTCCAAAATGGCCCAGTACGACTATGCCGGCTGGGCGGTGCTCGAATGGGAGTGCTGTCTCAAGCACCCGGAAGACGGCGCGCGCGAAGGCGCGGATTTCATCCGCCGCCACATCATCCGCGTGGCCGAACGTGCCTTCGACGACTTCGCCGGCAGCGGCGCCGACCGCACCCAGTTGCGCACCTTGATGGGGATCGCGCCATGACGAACACGATGCCACGCAGGCTGCGCCTGGGCATGGTCGGCGGCGGCCAGGGCGCCTTCATCGGCGCCGTGCACCGGATCGCGGCGCGCCTCGACGACTGTTATGAAGTGGTGGCCGGCGCCCTGTCCGGCGATGCGGCGCGTTCGCGCCAGTCCGGCGCCGCGATCCGGCTCGACCCGGCGCGCTGCTATGCCGACTACCGCGAGATGGCGCGGGCCGAAGCCGCGCGCGAGGACGGCATCGACGTTGTCGCCATCGTCACTCCGAACCACCTGCACGCGCCGGTGGCCACGGCCTTCCTGGAAGCCGGTATCCACGTCATCTGCGACAAGCCGCTGGGCATAGCGCTGGACGAAGGCCTGGCGCTGGCCGCGCTGGCGCGCGCACGCAAGCGCGTGTTCGCCCTCACCCACACCTATACCGGCTACCCGATGGTGCGCCATGCGCGCGAGCTGGTGGCGTCCGGCGCCGTCGGCGAGGTGCGCATGGTGCACGTCGAGTACGCGCAGGACTGGATGGCCGAGCTCGACAAGCAGGACCCCGCCTTCCAGGCCGCCAACTGGCACAACGACCCGCGCCGCGCCGGGCCGACCGGCTGTACCGGCGACATCGGCACCCACGCCTGGCACATCGCCGGCTTCGTCAGCGGCCTGCAGCCGAGCGAGCTACTGGCCGAGCTGCATGCCTTTACGCCGAACCGCACGCTGGACGACCACCTGCAGGTGATGCTGCGCTACCCGAACGGCGCGCGCGGCACGCTGTGGGCCAGCCAGATGGCGACCGGCTGCGAGAATGCGCTGAAGCTGCGCGTGTTCGGCACGGAAGCCAGCCTGGCCTTCGACCAGGAACAGCCGAACGAACTGTGGCTGACGCCGCAGGGCAGCTGCGCGCAGCGCCTCACGCGCGGGCGCGTAAGCGGAGCGGCGGCGGAAGCGGCGACGCGCATCCCGAACGGGCATCCGGAAGGTTATCTGGAAGCCTTCGCCCAGCTCTACCGCGATGCGGCGGCGCAGATCCATGCGCTCGACGCCGGACTGCCGGTGCCGCCAGAAGTCGCCTGGCTACCCACGGTAGAGGACGGCGTGGGCGGGATGCGTTTCATCGATGCGGTGCTGGCCAGCCACCAGGATGGGTCGCGCTGGGTGCCGCTCCAGGGCTGATCAGCCGCGCGCGAAGCGGAAGGCGGCGCGCACTTCGTCGGTGAACGCGGCCGGCTGCTCCATTGCCGCGAAGTGGCCGCCTTTGTCCAGTTCATTGAAATGGACGAGCCGCGCGAAGCGGCGCTCGGCCCAGCGCTTCGACAGCCTGAGCTGCTCGCCCGGAAACATGCTGATCGCGGCGGGCGTCTGCATCGGCGCCGACGGCATGCCGCCCTCGCGCATCGCCCGCATCGCTTCCCAGTAAAGGCGCGCCGAGCTGGCGCCAGCGTTGCTCAGCCAATACAGCATGATGTCGTCGATCAGATCGTCGAGCTCGAACACGCTTTCGGCATCGGCGCCGCTGTCCGACACGTCCTGGAACAGGGCGTAGATCCATGCCGCCAGGCCGACCGGCGAATCGGCCAGCGCGAAGCCGACCGATTGCGGACGCGTGGCCTGGACCTTGAAGTAGCCCGAGAATGCATCGTCGTAGCGGCGGGCGGCGTCGAGCATGGCTTGCTCTTCCGGGCTGGCGGCGGCGCGTTCCTCGTCGGTCGGGTGGAACATCACCATGTTCAGGTGGATGCCGATGAGCGCCGGCGGCGCCATGTAGCCGAGGGTGGCGGTAACCGCCGCGCCCCAGTCGCCGCCCTGCGCGGCCCAGCGCGGGTAACCCAGGCGCGTCATCAGCGTGGTCCATGCCGCGGCGATGCGCCCGATGTGCCAGCCGGTGGCGGTCGGTTTGCCGGAAAAACCGAACCCGGGCAGCGAGGGGATCACGACGTGGAAGGCGTCGCGCGCATCGCCGCCATGCGCGACCGGGTCGGTCAGTGGACCGATCACCTTGCGGAACTCCAGCACCGAACCGGGCCACCCGTGGGTCAGCAGCAGCGGGATCGCCCCGGGCTCGGGCGAGCGCACGTGCAGGAAATGGATGTCCAGGCCGTCGATCTCGGTGCGGTACTGGCCGGCATCGTTCAGCAGGCGCTCGCAGCGGCGCCAGTCGTAGCCGTCCTGCCAGCGCGCGGCCAGCGCCTGCAGTTTCGCCAGTTGCGGGCCCTGGCTGGTATCGCCGACGGTTTCCGCGTCCGGCCAGCGCGTGTGCGCCAGGCGCATCCGCAAGTCGTCGAGTTCGGCTTGGGGGATCGATAGATGGAAGGGATGGACTGCGTCGGACATGGTAGTTCCTCTCTAGGGTGGGACCCGCGTAAAATTCGGGGACGATGACGGCATAAAACTGAACTGAACGGTTCAGTCTAGCATGTTTGGCAATTCGTGTTTGGCAATTTTTACGCAGGAATTTGGAAGGAGATCTATGAACGCAGCAGAGCCGATCCGGCGCGGGGCCGGCGGGCGGCCGCCCGTGTCGCGCAAGGGCGATGTGGAAGAGCGCCTGCTCGACGCCGCCACGCGCCTGTTCCTGGCATCCGGCTACGAAGGCACCAGTTGCGACCAGGTCGCCCAGGATGCGCGCGCCGGCAAGGCCAGCATCTATGCGCGCTACGCCAACAAGACGGCGCTGCTGAAGGCGGTGATCGCGTACAAGCTGGGACAGCTGCTGGAAGACCCCGACCCTGTGGCGAGCGCCGGCGCGCCGCTGCGCGCGCGCATGCTGCACGCGGCCGAGACCGTGGTGAGCCGGCTGCTGCAGCCGGACGCCGTGGCGCTACTACGCCTGATCGTCGCCGAAGGGCCGCGCCTGCAGGCCGACGACCTGGACGCCGTGGCGATGCTCGACCGGGTAGGCGCGCAGCACATCGCGCTGGCGATCAGCGCGGCCACGGCCGGCGCCGCCCCCGGGGCGGCCGCAGCGGCCGTAGCGACCGTCAGCGCGGCGGGCGCGCCGGATGGCGCCGCTGCGGCCGTGCCGGCGGCCGCGCTGGTCGACCGGGTGCTGGCACCGGCGCTGCTGCGCGCCTTGCTCGGCGCCGACCCCGGCGCATTGCGGGGGGCGGCATGCGCCCGGCTCGCCGAGGCGGTCGACAGCGTGATCGCTTCCGGCGCGGTGGATCGCTGGCGCTGAGTCCAGCGACATCATGGCTCGGCGCGGGGGGGGGGGGCGGACGGCAACACCCCCCCCCCCCCCCCAAATGAAAAAAAAAAAGAAGATT
>NZ_JAXSQX010000012.1:0-99309 GCF_034659755.1 Massilia phyllosphaerae | reverse complement strand
GCCCCCCCATGCGGGGGGGGGGGGGGGGGGTGGCCCCCCCCCCCCCCCCACACCGCTCAACGACATGAAAACAACATAATTCCTTGTGCGGGTAAGATATGGTTTTTTGAACGGCATCTGCAAGGAAACCCATGTTCAATCCAACCGACCATCCGCACCGCCGCTACAACCCGCTCTCCGGCGACTGGGTGCTGGTGTCTCCCCACCGCGCCAAACGCCCGTGGCAGGGCCAGCAGGAAGCGGTCGACCGCGCACCGCGGCCCGCGCATGACCCGAGCTGCTACCTGTGTGCCGGCAATACCCGCGTCAACGGCGTCAAGAACCCGGACTACACCGGCACCTACGTCTTCGAAAACGACTTCGCCGCGTTGACGCCGGACACGCCGGACGCCCCCGGCGGTGCCGATCCGCTGTTCCAGAGCATGAGCGCGCGCGGCACCAGCCGCGTGATCTGCTTCTCGCCCGACCACAGCAAGTCGCTGCCGCTGCTCGACCTGCCCGCGATCGAAGGCGTGATCGACACCTGGTGCGAGCAGAGCACGGAACTCGGCAAAAGCTACCCCTGGGTGCAGGTCTTCGAGAACAAGGGCGCGGTGATGGGCTGTTCGAACCCGCATCCGCACGGCCAGATTTGGGCCACCAGCTTCCTGCCGGAGCTGCCGGCGGCCGAGGACGAGCGCCAGCGCGCCTACTTCGCCGACCAGGGGCGCCCGATGCTGCTCGACGTCGCCGAGCGCGAGGCGGACAGTGAGCGCGTGGTGGTCAAGACCGCGCACTGGCTGGCCATCGTGCCCTACTGGGCGGCCTGGCCCTTCGAGATCCTGCTGCTGCCGCGCTTTTCCGTGCGGCGCCTGGAAGACCTGGGCCAGGAACAGCGCGCCGACCTGGCGCTGGCGCTGAAGCAGCTGACCACGCGCTACGACAACCTGTTCCAGACCTCGTTCCCGTACTCGATGGGCTGGCACGGTGCGCCCTACAATGAGGAAGACGGCGCCCCATGGCAGCTGCACGCGCATTTCTATCCGCCCCTGCTGCGCTCGGCCTCGGTGCGCAAGTTCATGGTCGGCTTCGAGATGCTGGCCGAGGCCCAGCGCGACCTGACCCCGGAACAAGCCGCTGCCCAGCTGCGCGCCCAGTCCGACGTGCATTACCTGAACAATCCACAACCTGACTAATATGAGCACAACCCTGACGGCCCGCGTGGCCAGCGTTTTCGAGAGCACCTTCGGCGAACCGGCACCGCTGCTGGTCCAGGCCCCGGGGCGCGTCAACCTGATCGGCGAGCACACCGACTACAACGACGGCCTGGTGCTGCCCTGCGCCATCGACTACCGCACCGTGATCGCCGCGCGCCTGCGCGACGATACCGTGGTTCACGTGGTGGCCGCCGATTACGACAATGCGGGCGACGAGTTCCGCATGGACGCCCCGATCGAGCGCCTGGATCAGCCGATGTGGGCCAACTACGTGCGCGGCATGGTGCAGGATTTGCTCGCTTACGGCACCAAGCAGGGCTTGCCGGTGCAGGGCATGGACCTGGTGATCGCCGGGGACGTGCCGCAGGGCGCCGGCCTGTCGTCGTCGGCCTCGCTGATGGTGGCGATCGGCACCCTGTTCGCCGCCCTGCCCGGCTACGACCAGCTCACCCCGATCGACATCGCCCTGGCCGCCCAGCGTGCCGAAAACGAGTTCGTCGGCACCAAGTGCGGCAACATGGACCAGATCAGCTCCGCCTGCGGCAAAGAGGGCCACGCGCTGATGATCGACTGCCGTTCGCTCGACGTCAAACCGGTGCCGATCCCCGAGGGCGCGGCCATCATGATCTTCCACTCGCACGTGGAACGCGGCCTGGTGGACAGCGAATACAACACCCGGCGCGAGCAGTGCGAAGCCGCCGCCCGCCACTTCGGCGTGCCGGCCCTGCGCGACATCGACATGGCCGTGCTGGAACAGCGCGGCGCCGAACTCGATCCGATGACGCTGCGCCGCGCGCGCCACGTGGTCACCGAGAACGAGCGCGTGCTCGCCGCGTCCGAGGCGCTGGCGGCCGGCGACCTGGCGCGCATGGGCCAGCTGATGGCGGCCTCGCATGCGTCGATGCGCGACGACTTCGAGATCACCGTGCCGCTGATCGACCAGCTGGTCGAGATCGTGAAGGCGACGATCGGCGAGCGCGGCGGCGTGCGCATGACCGGCGGCGGCTTCGGCGGCTGCGTGGTGGCGCTGGTGCCGCAGGACCTGGTGGAGGCCACCGAAACGGCGGTCGAGCGCGACTACCGCGGGCCGAAGGGGCAGCTGTCCACCATCTACGTCTGCCGCGCGGCGGCCGGTGCCGGGACCATCGCCGAATGAGCTGGACGCCACCTAGCGAGCGCTACGCGGCCATGCCCTATCCGCATTGCGGGCGCAGCGGCCTGCGCCTGCCGGCCGTGTCGCTCGGCCTGTGGCACAACTTCGGCGCCGATGCCGATTTCGAGCGCCAGCGCGCCATCGTGCGCACGGCGTTCGACCAGGGCGTCACCTGCTTCGACCTGGCCAACAACTACGGCCCGCCGCCGGGGTCAGCCGAAACCAACTTCGGACGCCTGCTCGAGGCAGACCTGCGGCCCTACCGCGACGAGATCGTGGTCTGCACCAAGGCCGGCTACACGATGTGGCCGGGCCCCTACGGCGACTGGGGCAGCCGCAAATACCTGGTCGCCAGCCTGGACCAGAGCCTGAAGCGCATGGGGCTGGACTACGTCGACGTCTTCTATCACCACCGCCCCGACCCGCATACACCGCTGGAAGAGACGATGGCGGCGCTCGACTGGATCGTGCGCAGCGGCCGCGCCTTGTATGCCGGCATCTCGAACTACAACGGCGAACAGACCCGGCAAGCAGCCGCCGGGTTGCGCCGCCTGGGCACGCCCTGCATCGTCAACCAGTCGAAGTACAGCATGCTGGTGCGCGCGGCGGAAGCCGACCTGCTGCCGGTGCTGGAACAGGAAGGCATCGGCGGCGTGGCCTTTTCGCCGCTGGCCCAGGGCCTCCTGAGCGACCGCTACCTGGGCGGCAGCCTGCCCGGCGATTCGCGCGCGGCCGGCGGCGTCGGCTTCCTGAAGCCGGAACACGTGACCGACGAGCGCCTGCGCATTGTGCGTGCCCTCGATGCCGTTGCGCGCGCGGGCGGCGGGTCGCTGGCCCAGCTGGCGCTACGCTGGGTCAAGCGCCAGCCGGCAATCACCTCGGTGCTGATCGGGGCCAGCAAGCCGGAACAGGTGCTGGAAGCGGTGCGCGCCATGCAGATGCCGGCCTTGACGGCCGACGAGATCGCGGCGCTGGACGCCATTCTCGCGGGCGCCTGAGACTGCAGCGGGGCTTACTGCCTCGCCCGCAGCAGCGCCGCGATGTCGTCCAGCTTCGATTCGATCGAGCGCAGCACCGCCAGCTGCGGATCGTCGTGCGCACTTGGCGCCGGATGGCGCAGGGCTTCGCGCGCCTCGATGATCCTGCTGCGGAAGGCCTGGGCGTCGACGATGCCGGTCAGGCGCATGTCCGAGGCCTGGCCGACGCTGTGGCCGGCGGTTTCGAATTTCAGCGTGCTGAGGTTGAAATGCTTCAGGATCGGCCCCTCGATGAAGGTCACGTCCTGGATATTCTCCAGCGGGATCGTCTTTTCGGTCGTGACCAGGATGCCTTTGCGGAAGCGCAGGCTGCGCTCGCCGAGCTGGCATTCAAGCCGGTCGAAGTAATGCTGGGCCCACCAGCGGCCGACGCCCAGGAACCAGATCACGGCCAGTGGAATGCCGACCACGGTGAAGATCATCGTCACGCCGATTTGCATGACCAGGAACGGTTTGATCAGGGGATTGAAGCGGGCGCGCAGGGTAATGGGGTCGGCTGACATGGTGTCGAAGCAAATGCGGATGCCTCAGTTTATTCCAGGTGGAATCGATCGGGCGGATTATTTCGGTATCAATAACGATATACTCCCCTTTCTCACCGCTCATGAAAAAACCATGCAGGTCATATTCGAATCCCCGGACCAGCCCGACGTGCGTGCGCTGATTGCCGAACTGGACGCCTATCTGTATTCGATTTATCCGGCCGACAGCGTGTATGCGCTGGATATCGCGTCGCTGTGCGAACCGAACGTATCCTTCGCCGTACTGCGCGATGCTGCCGGTGCGCCGCTCGGCTGTGGCGCGATGGTGATGAAACCGGGCTACGGCGAAATCAAGCGGGTGTATGTGCGTCCGCAGGCGCGCGGCCAGGGCCTGGCGCGCAGGCTGATGACGGCGCTGGAAGCGAAAGCCTTCGAACATGGCGTTCGGACCTTCCTGCTCGAGACCGGCCCCGCGCAGGCGGAAGCGCTGGTCTTGTACGAACGCCTGGGTTATCGCTGCCGCGGCCCGTTCGGCGATTATCCGGCGGATCCGCATTCGCTGTTCATGGAAAAAAACGCAAGAGAAGACGTCGCGGCCTGACACGGGTCAAACGTGGTCGACGGACCTGCGCAAGGCAGGCGGTTAAAGTGGTGCCATGCACCCTATCCCACACCAGCCCGATACTGCTCGAGCGCGCAGCCACGACGACGCCGCGCTGTGTACGCCGCAAGCCCGTCCCTGGGTGCTGGCCAACAGCATCCTGGCCTCCGGCATGGTCTTCGTCGACGGCACCGTGGTCAACGTCGCCCTGCCGGCGCTGCAGCAGGCCTTCGACAGCGGCGTCGCCGGGGCGCAATGGGTGGTCGAAGCCTACGCCCTGCTGCTGACCGCCCTGCTGCTGCTCGGCGGCGCCATGGGCGACCGCTACGGCCGGCGCCGCGTGTTCGCCGGCGGCGTGCTGGTATTCGGTGCCGCCTCGGTCGGCTGCGGGCTGGCCCGGACCATCGACGGGTTGATCTGGGCGCGCGCCCTGCAGGGTGTCGGCGGCGCGCTGCTGGTGCCGGGCAGCCTGGCGCTGATCAGCGCGGCGTTCCCGGAACAACTGCGCGGCAAGGCGATCGGCACCTGGTCGGGCTGGACCGCGATCACGGCCGCGGTCGGTCCGGTGCTGGGCGGCTTCCTGATCGAGCACCTGTCGTGGCGCTATGCCTTCCTGGTGAACATTCCCTTCGTGCTGGCGGTACTGGTACTGACCTTCCGCCATGTGCCGGAAAGCCGCAGCGGCGGCGGCGGCCGGCTGGACTGGACCGGGGCGCTGCTCGCCAGCCTGGCGCTCGGCGGCCTCGTCTACGGCTTGATCGAAGCGCCGGCGCGCGGCTGGCGCGATGCCGGCGTCGTCGCCAGCCTGGCGCTGGCAGCGCTGGCCCTGGCCGCCTTCGTGATCGCGGAACGCCGCCACCCGGCGCCGCTGCTGCCGCTGGCGCTGTTCCGGGTGCGCGCCTTCAGCGCCGCCAACCTGCTGACCCTGCTGCTGTACGCGGCCCTGGGGGCGCTGATGTTCTTCCTGCCGCTCGACCTGATCTGGGTGCAGGGCTATACGGCGACGCAGGCCGGCGCGGCGCTGGTGCCCTTCATCCTGATCATGTTCGCGCTGTCGGGCTGGGCCGGCGGCCTGGTCGACCGCCACGGCGCGCGCCTGCCGCTGGTGCTCGGGCCTTCGATCGCCGCGGCGGGCTTCGCCGCCTTCATGCTGCCCGGCGCCGGCGGCAGCTACTGGACCACCTTCTTTGCGCCGATCCTGGTGCTGGGCTTCGGCATGGCGGTGACCGTGGCACCGCTGACCACCACCGTCATGAATGCGCTCGACGCGGCCCACGCCGGGCTGTCCTCGGCGATCAACAATGCCGTCTCGCGTGCGGCCGGCCTGCTGGCGATCGCCCTGCTGGGGATCGTCATGCAGCGCGCCTACGATGCGGAACTGGGCCGGCGCATCGCCGCGGTGCCACTGTCGGCGGCGGTCCGGGTGCAGCTCGACGCGCAACACGGCAAGCTGGCCGCGCCGGCGCTGCCGCCGTCGACGGCGCCGGCCGACCGCGCGCGCGTACAGGAGGCGGTCGCCGCCGCCTTCGTGCATGGCTTCCGCTGGGTGATGGGGATCTCGGCGCTGCTGGCGCTGGGCAGCGCCGGGTGCGCGTGGGCCATGCTCGGCCGCACACGTACACGGGGCTGATCAGCCGGCAACCGTCGCCGGCGCACCGGGCGCCCCCTTCTTCGGACGGTTGCGCGCAAAGAACACGGCCACCGCGCCCAGCAGCGAGGCGATCGCCAGGCCGTACAGGCCGCCCTGGATCGAGCCGGTGCGCTGCTCCAGCATGCCGAAGGCCGCCGGCGCCACGAACCCGCCCAGGTTGCCCAGGGAGTTGATCAGCGCGATCACCGCCGCCGCGATGCGCACGTCGAGGTAGGACTGCGGGATCGGCCAGAACAGCGACGATGCCGCCTTGAAGCCGATCGCGGCGAAGCAGATGGCGACGAAGCCGTACACCGGATTCGCGGTCGAGGCCGAGGCGAACATGCCGACGCCGGCCACCGCGAACGCGGCCGCGGCCCAACCCTGCTGGAACTTGAAGCGCTGCGCCAGGGCCGCGAACACGTACATCGCCACGATCGAGATGATCCACGGGATCGAGTTGAACAGGCCCACCTGGAGCTCGGTGTAGTGGCCCATCTTCTTGATGATGGTCGGCAGCCAGAAGGTGGTGCCGTAGATCGTCAGCGAGATCAGGAAATAGATCAGGCAGAACAGCGCGATCTGCGAGTCGCGCAGCAGCTTCCAGGCGCTGGCGTGGGACGGCTGCTCCGATTCGCGCTCCTTCTGCTCCAGCGCGATCTCGCCGACCAGCGCGTTGCGCTCGATGTCGCTGAGCCACTTGGCGTCCTTGGGGTCGGAATCGAGGATGAACCACACCGCGCCGCACAGCAGCACCGAGAACAGGCCTTCGATGATGAACATCCACTGCCAGCCGTGCAGCCCCATGCCTTCGACCTGCAGCAGGCCGCCGGAGACCGGGCCGGACAGGATCGAGGCCGCCGCCGAGCCGCTCAGGAACACCGCCATCGCCTTGCCGCGTTCGGCGCGCGGCAGCCAGCGGGTGAAGTAATACACCACGCCGGGGAAGAAGCCGGCTTCGGCCACGCCCAGCAGGAAGCGCAGCGCATAGAAGGACATCTCGCCCTGCACGAAAGCCATGGCGGTGGCGGCGATGCCCCAGGTGGCCATGATGCGGGTCAGCCAGGCCTTGGCGCCGAAGCGCTGCAGCATCATGTTCGACGGCACCTCGAACAGCGCGTAGCCGACGAAGAACAGGCCGGCGCCGAAGCCGAATGCGGCCGCGCCGATGCCCAGGTCGGCGCTCAGGTGCGGCCGGACGAAGCCGATGTTGACCCGGTCGATGTAGTTGGCGATGAACATGACGACGAACAGCGGCAGCACCCGCCATTTCACCTTGCCGATGGCGCGCGCCAGCTCGGGGCTGTAGATTTTTGCGCTTGCTTCGCTTGCGGTTTGATTCACGATTGTCTCCTGATATTGTTTGCTGCGCTTCAGCCGGTCATGCCCCGAGCAGCGGGCTGCCGTTCACGCGGCGCGGATACGCCTCGGGCGCGGCCAGCGGCGCCGGCAGCAACGCCGCCGGGAAGTCCTGGTAGCACACCGGACGCAGGAAGCGCCGGATCGCCAGCGTGCCCACCGAGGTCCCGCGCGCATCGGAGGTCGCCGGGAACGGGCCGCCGTGCACCATCGCGTCGCTGACTTCGACGCCGGTCGGATAGCCGTTGACCAGGATGCGGCCGGCGCGCCGCTCCAGTACCGGCAGCAGCATGCGGGCGTGGTCGATGTCGTCGTCGTCCATCTGCAGTGTCGCGGTCAGCTGCCCTTCGAGGGCTTCGAGCACGCGGCGCATCTCTTCCATATCCGTGCAGAGTACCACCAGCGCGCTGGCGCCGAAGATCTCCTCCTGCATCGCCGGATCGGCCAGGAAGGCGGCCGCGCCGGTGGTGAACAGCGCAGCCTGGCCGGCGTGCGGACCGTTGCCGGCGCGGCCGCGTGCGACCGTCGTCACGCCGGGCACGCCACGCAAGCGCTCGACGCCGGCGCAGTAGGCGCCGTGGATGGCGGGCGTGAGCATGGTGGTGCCGGTGTGGCCACCCAGTGCGTCGGCCGCGGCGGCGAGGAAGGTGTCGGCATCCGGGCCGGCCAGCGCCAGTACCAGGCCGGGGTTGGTGCAGAACTGGCCCGACCCCAGCGTCAGCGACGCGATGAAACCCTGGCCGATGCCGGCCGCGCGCCGGCCCAGTGCGGCGGGCAGCAGGCATACCGGATTGATGCTGCTCATTTCGGCATACACCGGGATCGGTTCCGGGCGCGCGTTGGCCGCCGCCACCAGCGCCAGGCCGCCGCGGCGCGAGCCGGTGAAGCCGACCGCCTTAATGCGGGCGTCGGTGACCAGCCGGATCGCCACCTCGTTCGACGCGAACAGCATCGAGAACACGCCTTCGGGCAGGCCGCAGTCGCGCACGGCGGCCTGCACGGCGCGCCCGACCAGTGCCGAGGTGCCGGGATGGGCGCCGTGCGCCTTGATCACCACCGGGCAGCCGGCCGCCAGCGCCGATGCGGTATCGCCGCCGGCCACCGAGAACGCCAGCGGGAAGTTCGAGGCGCCGAACACCGCGACGGGTCCCAGGCCGATGTGGCGCTGGCGCAGGTCGGCGCGCGGCAGCGGCTGGCGCGCCGGCATGGCTTCGTCGATGCGCAAGTCCATCCAGCCGCCTTCGCGCACGGTTGCGGCGAACAGGCGCAGCTGGCCGACGGTGCGTCCGCTCTCGCCTTCGAGGCGGGCCCGCGGCAGGCCGGATTCCTGCATCGCGCGCTCGATCAGGTCGTCGCCGAGGTCGAGGATGTTGCGGGCGATGCATTCGAGGAAGTCGGCGCGGGCATCCGGCGTGGTGGCACGGTAGGCGTCGAAGACGTCCCGGGCCAGCGTGCAGGCGCGTTCCACGTCGGCGCTGCCGGCCAGGCCGAAGGCGGGTTCGATCTCGGCGCCGCTGGACGGGTCGACGGCGCGGAACTCGCCCTCGGCACCGCGCACGAAGGTATTACCGATGATGGATTCGGCATTCACCATATCAGCGGCCCTTCGCCTGGCGCCAGGTCGCGAACAGGTCCTTCACGTCCGGATCGGTGGGCGGGTACAGGCCCAGGATCGAGCGGCCGCCCAGCACCTGTTCGGTGACGAAATCCTCGAACGCGGTCATCTCGACCGCCTCGTCGGCGATCGCGTCGGCGATGTTCGCCGGGATCACGATCACGCCTTCGGCATCGCCGACGATCACGTCGCCCGGGAACACGGCGGCGTCGCCGCAGCCGATCGGCACGTTGATGTCGAGCGCCTGGTGCAGGGTCAGGTTGGTCGGCGAGGACGGACGGGCGTGGTAGCTCGGGATCGCCAGCGCGGCGATCTCCGGCGAATCGCGGAAGCCGCCGTCGGTGACGATGCCGGCCACGCCGCGCACCATCAGGCGCGACACCAGGATCGAGCCGGCCGACGCGGCGCGCGCATCCTTGCGGCTGTCGATGACCAGCACGGCGCCCGGCGGGCACTCTTCCACTGCCTTGCGCTGCGGGTGGGCGCGGTCCTGGAACACGGTGATCGGGTTCAAGTCTTCGCGTGCCGGGATGTAGCGCAGCGTATAGGCTTCGCCGACCATGGTGCCCTTGTCGGCGCTGAGCGGACGCACGTCCTGGATGTACTGGTTGCGCAGGCCGCGCTTGAACAGCGCCGTACACAGGGTGGCCACGCTGACGCTTTTCAACTTCTGGCGGGTGGCTTCGTTCATTGCTTGCATGGTGTTCTCCTTGGGATAGTCGTAATTCAGAAGCGGTGGCGGATGCCGAGGTTGATGGCGCGGTCGCCGCTGCCGCCGTCGGCCGCGTTGCCCAGCGTGTAGCTGGCGCCGCGCTTGTTCAGCATGCGTGCGTAGATCGTATAGAGGTCGGTGCGGCGCGACAGGTTGTAGCGGTAGCCGAGGCCGACCTGGTCGGCGTCCTGGTGGCGCGCCTCCTTGTCGTCCTTGTGGATCCACGACGCCAGCAGCGTGTGGGCACCGATCGGGACGCTCAGGCCGACCAGGGCGTCGGTGCTGTCGCGCGTGATGCCGGCCGAGGTCAGCGTCACGGCGTAGCCGTAGGGGTTGTTGGCGTTGCGCAGGGTCGAGCTGAGCGGCCCCTTGTTGACGCCGTAGGCCAGGTACAGCTTGGCCACCTTGAAGTCGTAGGTCGCCGCCAGCAGCGCATTGCGCGCGCTGGCCAGGCGTAGCGTCGCGGTGTCGTTGCTGTGGTCGTGCAAGGCCAGGCGCACGGCCAGCGGACCGCGGTCGTAACCCAGCGAGAAGCCGAGCGAGCGGTTGGCCGTCTGGTCGCCCGCGATCTCGCCGGCGGCATAGGCCAGTTCGCCGCTGACGCCGTTCCACACCGGGCTGGCATACTTGACGCTGTTGTCCATGCGGCCGCCGTTCGAGACGGCGTTGATCAGGTTCTTTTCGTCGGCCGCGGTGCCGGAGACGAAGGGGTCGGCGAACACCGCGACCAGGTAGTGCGGCGCGTACTGGCGGCCGAAGGTGACGCTGCCCAGGTCCTTGTTGCCGAGGCCGACGAAGGCCTGGCGTCCGAACAGCACGCCGCCCTGGCCGGAGACGCCGGTGTCGGCCTGGATCCCGCTCTCGAGCAGGAACATGGCGGTGGTGCCGCCGCCCAGGTCCTCGGTGCCGCGGAAGCCGAGGCGCGAGCCGGACGCGGCGCCGCCGGTAACCTTGGTGATCGCGCCGTCCTTGTTGCCGGCTTCGAAGGAGAGGCCGGCGTCGACGACACCGTAGATCGCTACGTTAGTCTGCGCCCAGGCCGGATGGGCCGGGTTGGCGAACGCTGCCAGCGCGGCGGCTGTCGCGAGGGTTTTTTTCATGCTGTGTCTCCGTTGCTTCTATTTATAGTGGCGGTACGGCTTGCCGCGGGTATCAGAAGATGTCCGGCTCCTTCACCGCCGCGCCGAAATCGGTCTGCAGGAAATCGAAGTCGCAGCCTTCGTTCGCCTGGCGGATGTGTTGCGAGAACATCCAGCCGTAGCCGCGTTCGAAACGCGGCGGCGGCGCCTGCCACGCGGCCTGGCGGCGCGCCAGTTCCTCGTCGCTCACGTTGAGGTGGATCGAGCGCTCTGCGATGTCGACCGAGATCATGTCGCCGGTCTTCACCAGCGCGAACGGACCGCCCAGGTAGGCTTCCGGCGCCACGTGCAGGATGCAGGCGCCGTAGCTGGTGCCGCTCATGCGCGCATCGGACATCCGCAGCATGTCGCGCACGCCCTGCTTGACCAGCTTTTTTGGGATCGGCAGCATGCCCCACTCCGGCATGCCCGGACCGCCGCGCGGACCGGCGTTCCGCAAGATCATGACGGTGTCGGCGGTGACGTCGAGGTCGTCGCGTTCGACCGCTTCCTTCATGCTCGGGTAATCGTCGAACACCAGCGCCGGGCCGGTATGCTTGTAGAAGCGCTTTTCGCAGGCGCTCGGTTTCATCACGCAGCCGCCCGGGGCGATGTTCCCCTTCAGGACCGCCAGCGCGCCTTCTTGGTACAGCGCGTTGTCCGGGGTGCGGATCACGTCGTCGTTGTACACCTCGGCGCCCTCGATGTTCCGGCCGATGGTCTGGCCGTTCACGGTCATGCAGTCCAGGTGCAGCTTGTCGCGGATGCGGTTCATCAGTGCCGGCAGGCCGCCGGCATAGAAAAAGTCTTCCATCAGGTACTTCTCGCCGCTCGGACGGATGTTGGCGATCACCGGCACGATGCGGCTGATGCGGTCGAAATCTTCCAGCCCGATCTGCTGGCCAGCCCGGCGCGCCATCGCGATCAGGTGGATCACCGCATTCGTCGAGCAGCCCATCGCCATCGCCACCGCAATCGCGTTCTCGAAGGCGTCGCGGGTCTGGATTTTATCCGGGGTCAGGTCGTCCCACACCATGTCGACGATGCGGCGGCCGGCGTTGGCGCACATGCGGATGTGGTTGGCGTCGGCGGCCGGGATCGACGACGCGCCCGGCAGCGTCATGCCGATCGATTCGGCGATCGCCATCATGGTGCTGGCCGTGCCCATGGTCATGCAGGTGCCGTGGCTGCGCGCGATGCCGAACTCGATGCCGGTCCACTGCTCGTCGGTGATGTTGCCGGCACGGCGCTCGTCCCAGTACTTCCAGGCGTCCGAGCCGGAACCCAGCACCTGGCCCTTGTAGTTACCGCGCAGCATGGGGCCGGCCGGGATGAAGATGCAGGGCACGGCGGCGCTGGTGGCGCCCAGCAGAAGGCCCGGCGTGGTCTTGTCGCAGCCGCCCATCAGCACGGCGCCGTCGATCGGGTGCATGCGGATCAGCTCTTCCGCCTCGATCGCCAGCAGGTTGCGGTACATCATCGTGGTCGGCTTGACCGCACTTTCCGACAGCGAGATGGCCGGCAGTTCGATCGGGAAGCCGCCGGCCTGCAGGATGCCGCGCTTGACGTCGTCGACACGCTGCTTGAAGTGAGCGTGGCAGGGATTGATGTCGGACCAGGTATTGATGATACCGATCACCGGCTTGCCCATGAACTCCTCGGGCGAATAGCCCATCTGCATGATGCGTGAACGGTGGCCGGAAGAGCGCAGATCGTCGGGGGCGAACCAGCGGGCGCTGCGAAGTGTCTCGGGTGTTTTCTTTGTCATGATGATCTCGAAGGCGATGGCTTGGCGTTGAAGCATTAAAGCACTAATGTATTAGTGTGTCAAAGTGTTTGCGTGGATGGAAATCGCTTATGATGTCGCTATCTCATTCGCCGAAGACCGACCACCGCCATGCATGCCGCCCTCGAACTGCCCGAGTTCACGCTCGACCGCTCGCGCCACGCTGCGCCCCAGGTATTCGAGCGCTTGCGCGACATGATCATCGACATGACGCTGACCCCGGGCACGGTACTGTCGCGCACCGAACTGGCGGCGCGTTTCGGCCTGTCGCAGACGCCGATCCGCGACGCCCTGCAGCGCCTCGGCGAAGAAGGCCTGGTCGACATCTTCCCGCAGTATGCGACCGTGGTACGGCCGATCGAAGTTGCACTGGCGCGCGAGGCCCACTTCCTGCGCAATGCCATTGAACTCGAAGTCGTGAATACCCTCGCGTCCCGCCAGGACGCCGCCTTGATCGCGAAACTGCGGTCGAACCTGGCCCGCCAGCGCCTGGTCGCGGCGGAAGACGACCTGCACGAATTCAGCCTGGCCGACCAGGCCATGCACCAGATGATGTACGTCGCCGCGAACGTGCCCAACCTGTGGCAGATGGTGCGCAGCCAGAGCGGTCACATCGACCGCCTGCGCCGCCTCGACCTGCCGTCGCCGGGCAAGCTGGCGCGCGTGCTGGGCGACCACACCGAACTGGTGGATGCGATCGAACGCGGCGACGCTCCCGGCGCCCAGGAAGTGCTGCGGCGCCATTTATCGGGTACCTTGCGCAACATCGACGACATCCGCAAGCGCCACCCGAGCTACGTCCGCTGAGGCCACCATTGTCATGCCGCTGATCGCTTGGGTTACTGCACTTGCAACATTTCTGCGCCCAAACTAAGATTCGCCATTGCGATCTTTCTGGACACTGAATAATGAAGAGAAACACCGTGTTGCACGAAGCGATTGTGGCTGAACCGCGCCTGTATCGGGTTGTGTCCGGCAAGATCGAGCAGCTGATCAAGGAAGAAAACATCCAGCCGGGCGAGCGCCTGCCCTCCGAGCGCGACCTCGCCATCAAGCTGGGCGTCAGCCGCACCTCGCTGCGCGAAGCGTTGATCGCGCTCGAGCTGGGCGGCATCATCGAAGTGCGCGGCGGCTCCGGCGTCTATGTCAGCGAGCAAGCCCCGCCCCAGCCCGAAGTGCGCCCGGCCGGCCCCGGCCCGTTCGAAGTGCTGGCGGCGCGCCGCATGATCGAAGTCGAAGTCGCCGCGATGGCCGCCAAGAACGCCACCGATGCAGGCATCGACGCGATCCTGGTCGCCGTCGAGCAGATGGAACAGCATCACGAAGACCTTGGCAACAACGAATCGGCCGACCGCAATTTCCACCTGGCGATCGCACGGGCTTCCGGCAACAGTGCGATGGTCGGTGTAATCGATTACTTGTGGAATCAGCGCGGCACCCTGTGGCACAAGCTGACCGAACACTTCCAGACCGAGGAATTGCGCCAGCAGACGCTGATCGACCACCGGAATATCCTGGCGGCAATCGCGGCGCACGATGTGCCGGGAGCCAGGCTGGCGATGCGGGCGCACCTCGACCGGGTGACGCGGACGTTCTCGCGCGGTTGAGCTACCGCTGTCTCAGCAGCCGCTATCGACGATGGCGACCCGCGCCGGCGTGACCACGCCACCGACCGACGTTGCCTCGGAATAGATCGCATTGCAGGTGTCGGCATCGGCGGCGCTCTTCGGCGACACGATCAGGTCACGGCCATTGACCTTGATCTTCCAGTCGTCGTCGGTCAAGCCGGCGGCAGTGGCGGTGGTGGCGGCAGAGGATGGGTAGCCGATGACCATCGCCACGGCAACACCTTCCATACCGACAGGTGCGTTGCGGGAACCGGTGACCAGCGACTTCCCATGCGTCATGGCGCTAACCGAAGCCAGTGATCCGCCGGCAGCGCGGACGGTAGCCTTGCGGGCATCGCTGCTGAGGTTGGCAAACTTCGGCAGCGCGGTCGCGGCCAGGATGCCAAGGATAACGATGACGACGATCAGCTCGATCAGCGTAAAACCGCCTTGTGCTCCTGCGGCCCGGAATTCCCTTACTTTCACCGTCTATCTCCAAACACGTTAAGTTGCGCAGCCCTCCACTCGTCGACGCCGGACGAGGAGGTTGTTGACTTGATGCAACTTAAATATTTTACAGATAAAGTCCCTGCGGGAATACTCCACAGCAACTGATCTTCTCTTTATGCAACAAAAAGATACTGACCCTGGCTTGCTTCGCATCTGCCTCGTGGCCCGCTAAACGCGGCAATACCTGGAGCCCGCAACCAGGCCCGATGCGCTTCCGCAGCGAATGCTCGATCGGGATGCAGCTCGCCTGGACGCTTGCAAGCTAGGCCAACCCTCTGGCGAACGAAACCGAGTTGTGGAATATGATGGGTATCTGCTTGCAAGACTCTCGCCGCCAGTGCCGGCGCGGCCATCAGAGCGGCCGCGACACTGATGCAGATTTACAGCTTCTTGCGCTTTCGCGCCCTCGCCAGACCAAGGACACCCAGTCCCAGCAGCGCCAGCGTGCCTGGTTCCGGCACCTTGTTCAGTTCGGTGCCGCTCGTGGTGACAAAGCGTCCAACGGTATGATTATCCGATTCGAAGCCGGAATAGGCGACGGTCTCGTTGAACACGATGCGGTCGAAGCCGCTCGCATCCTGATCGAAGAAATTCAGGAAAACGTAAGACTGGCCTTTGTTTTCGCCGGTTTTGGGATTGCCACAGTAAGCGTTGCCTGCCGTTGTGCAGTTTCCAGTCAGCGACAACACGGCATCCGGCGTAAAGCTGAACAACAGGTCATTGCCTTTGTAGAAGCTTAACTGGTTACCCGCGTCGAGCGCGGAGAGCCAGTAACCAAAATAGGTGATCGGTTGCGCACTCGACAGCGACAGCGAGTAGGTCGCCGAAGAGGCGGTATTGGTCGAGGTCAATGCGTAGCTGCCGTCAGCACCGCCGTACAAATTCTGTGCGGCGATGTCCACGTTTTTATAAGTACCCGTGATCGCGTTGACGCCGCTCATCCCAAACGTCGACGTGAACGTCTGGTTCAGCCCAGCACCTTTGTTATTGAAGGTCTCGATGCCTTTGGTGGCAAACGCCGCGGTCGAGTTGGTGACGCCGGCTGCCTCATAAGTGACGGAAAAGATCGGGGTGGCGCCGGCTACGCCGCACAAGCTTGAGAACACAGCTGTGACGAGATACTTATGCATTTTTTTCATAGGGTTTGATTGGTTTATTATTAATGATTTGTCACGACATCTATCTCAAAACATCGCTTTTTTACAGCGCGCTTCTTTGAGCGGGCGGGCTAGCCGCCACAGCGTAGTAGTACTTATTCGATGCAACTCAAAGATAACATACATAAATACATGTTGCTCAAAAAAATCAAATTTTACTTTTTAATATCTTGGAACAGGTGGTACAGGCGTTTGCCGTCGGTGACGAGCTGAGGCCCCCAATGGCTTTCTTGGCTCCCGGAATTGGGGCCGGCACGCCGGACGCGGCAGGCACAGTGCTTCCGACGAAGCTGTGTCCTGCCGCACGATGGAGTACGTTTCAGGGATCGCGACGTGGGCTCGCTGGATGTCGGTGGGCGATTCGCGGCTGGCAGTGGCCTTTACGCGAATAATCTTGGATACAGGTGGACGGCGCGTGAAAGGGCTCAATCCTGCTGCCAGTTGGACACGCCAGCGCGCCAATGTTGCGGATTTGCATCGCGGCGCCATGCATCGAATTCGTCATTTTTGCCGCAGCGTTTGCCGAACAGCGCGGTCGACAGTGACCGCATCGGTAGACAGCGATATGCGAACGACAGCAGTTCCTTACATTGACGCATTGTCGTTGCAAATCATTCGTCTCAGCTGCAAGGTCCGACCTGGCTGGTGGTTCGACGAGCTTTCTTTGAGGTGACCGAGGATGGATACGTCGCTCGTTACCTGACAGCGCTACGGCCGCCCGCTGCCCGCCGCCATCCGCGTGCGCAGGAAAGCCACCGTCGCCTCCACCGTCGGCGCCAGCCATGGGTCGAACAACCAGAAACTGTGCGGTGTGTCCGGCAGCAGCACCGTCTGCGCCGCCACGCCCTGCGCTGTCATTTTCTCGATCATCGCTTCGCGGCCGACGGCGAAGCGCGCCTGCGCGCTGCCGATGAACAGGATCGGCGGCGTCTTCGCGCTTACATGAAAGGTCGGCGAGGCGTCGTGCCAGGTGTCTGCCGCTTCGGCATAGCTGCCGCCCAGCCAGGACCCGGCCGCCGTCGGCCGCTTGGCCGGATTGTCCTCGTTCTCGCGCGCCGCCGGCGAGGTGAAATCGGACAGGCCGTCAATGTTGACGATGGCCTGCGCCGCGCTCGACACCGCCCCCGGCCCGCCGTCCGGATCGAAACGCGCGACCCCGTTGGTGACGCCCACCAGGCTCGCGATCTGCCCGCCGGCCGACCCGCCCGCGACGGCGATCCGCGCCGGATCGATCCCGTACTCGCCCGCATGCGCGCGCACCCAGCGCAGCGCCGACTTGACGTCGTGGATGGCGGCCGGGTAACGCGCTTCCGGCGACAGGCGATAGCTGACGGTCGCGGTGGCGAAGCCGCGTTCGGCCATGCGGATCGCCATCGGCGCGAATTCCGCCCGGTTGCCGGTCTGCCAGCCGCCGCCGTGCACGAACACGACCGCCGGAGCCGGCACCGCCGCCTGCTGCGCCGGCAGGTAGAGGTCCAGCTGCAGCGCATGCTCACCACGTCTCATATAAGCGATGTCCCGAACCGCACGCACCGACGCCGGCAGTTCGCTGCCGGCGATGCGGATGAACGGGTACTTCCCGATCAGCTTCGCGTAGGTGGTCGCGGCGGTGTACGGCGCCGGCGCCGGCGTGGGCGTGGACGTAGTCAAAGGTGCCGCGGACTGCGCAAGCGCCAGCACGGGCAGGCACAGGCCGCACACCAGCATCGCATTGCGGACAAGCTTCATGGCGTCTCCTCATTGTCATCGGCGCAGCCATCCAGGGCCACGTGGTTTGTCCAGTATGCCACGCTGCCACCACATCCGGCTAGTCCACCTTGCCAATGTGGCCAGACCAACTTAGAATGGTCCGACCATAAAACGGATGAGCACGGTCCACCAGAGATCCGGCCAGCCGACCACGACGATATGCAACCGGAGACAACGGTGAATCTGAACGCCAAGCTGCTCGCCAGCCTGATCGCCCTCGCCTTGAGCACTGCGGCCCACGCCGACGGCCCCTTCCGCAATACCGACAACAAGAACCTCAAGGATACCGCCGAGGGCAGCTATCCGGTCCCGTACAAGAAGCCGACGGCGGCCGAGATCACCGATGCGCTGCAGCGCGTGCGCGGCTACATGGAGTCGCATACGCCGACGCGCGTGGTGCACAGGAAGGGCGGCGCGGCCATCACCGACTTCAGCACCCCGGTGGCGGATGCGGTGATGGACACCACCGACGCCGATTTCGGCTTGCAGGCCTACGAGATGGGCGTGGTCCACGCCGGCATGCTGCGGGCCGCGGAAGTCACCGGCGACAGGCGCTTCTCCGATCTCACGGCGCGCCACCTGCAGTTCTTCGCCGATCGCCTGCCCTACTTCCGCGCCCAGGAAGCGCGCTTCCACCTCGAGCGCAACAACAGCTTCGCGCGCTTCCTCGATCCGCGCTCGCTGGACGACGCCGGTTCGATGTGCGCCGCCATGATGCGCGCGCGCGCGGCGAAGGTCGGTCCCGACATGGCAAGCCAGATCAAGGTCTGCGGCGACTGGGTCGCCAAGGGCCAGTTCCGCCTGAAGGACGGCACCCTGGCGCGCGAGCGCCCGCAGGCGGTGTCGCTGTGGGCCGACGACATGTACATGGGCGTGCCGGCGCTGGCCGAACTCGGACGCATGAGCGGCAAGCGCGCCTACTTCGACGACGCCGTCAGGAACGTGCTGCAGTTCTCCAGCTACCTGTTCGACGAGAAGGACGGCCTGTACACCCACGGCTGGAACGCCAACAACCCGGACGCGCCGCACTTCTACTGGGGCCGCGCCAACGGCTGGGCGGTGCTGAGCATGTCCGACCTGCTCGACGTGCTGCCGAAGGATCATCCGGGCTATCCGCAGGTACTGGCGCAGCTGCGCAAGGCGCTGCGCGGCATCGGCCAACTGCAGTCGGGCAGCGGCCTGTGGCACCAGATGCTGGACCGGAACGACTCCTACCTCGAGACCTCGGCCACTGCGATCTTCGTCTACACCTACGCCCACGCGATCAACCAGGGCTGGATCAGCCCGACGACCTACGGCGACATCGCGCTTGCCGGCTGGGCCGGCCTGTCGACGCGCATCGGCAAGGACGGCGCGGTCGACGGCACCTGCGTCGGCACCACCTTCGCCGGCGACCAGGTCTATTACTACAACCGCCCCGCCAGCAAGGATGCGCTGCACGGCTACGGCCCGACCCTGCTGGCCGGCGCCGAGATGATCAAGCTGATGGCCAACCCGGCCTTCGAGATCCAGTACAAGGTGCGCACCTACCACTTCGTACCGAAGGACGGCGGCCAGACCAGCTACCGCGAACATCCGTGAACTGTCTGTTCCCAACCACAACAAATCAGAACTGCTCAAATATTGGCTGGACCAGTTGTTAAACTGGCCAAACCAATTTAGACTGGACGGACCAGACATTCAAGCGGAGCACCCGACACAGAGCAGCCACAAGCATCAAGTTTCAAGAAGCCCGGAACGACACCAAAGGCGCCGCGGACACCGACGGCGCCACGTCATCGAGTCGCATCGAATCAAAACCAGGAGACAGCTTCATGAAGTACCCAACCAAGCGTAGCAAGCAGTCCATCGCCCTTTCCGCCATTTCCCTCGCCGTGTTCGCACTGGCGCAGCAGGCCGCCGCGCAGCAGGCCGACCCATCGATGCAGCGCGTCGAAGTCACCGGCTCCAGCATCAAGCGCCTGGCCGCCGAAGAAGCGCTGCCGGTCACCACCATCAAGGCCGAAGAACTCGCCAAGCAGGGCATGACTACTCTGGCCGACGTGATGATGGCGCTGCCGCAATCGGCGTCGCTGGCGCCGTCGCAGGCCGGTTCCGGCACCAACATCAACCTGCGCGGCCTGGGCGTGAACCGCACGCTGGTGTTGCTGAACGGCCGCCGCCTGGCCAACGAAGCCATCGCCGACGGCTACGCCAACCTCGATACGATCCCGATCAGCGCCCTGGCGCGCGTCGAGGTGCTGCGCGACGGCGCGTCCTCGATCTACGGCTCGGACGCGATCGGCGGCGTGGTCAACTTCATCACCAAGCGCGAAGTCCAGGGCGTCTCGGCCACCCTCCAGGCCGTGCAGCCGGAGCGCCACGGCGGCGGCGACGAACAGCGCGTGACCCTGACCTTCGGCAAGGGCAGCCTGCAGAACGACGGCTGGAACATGTACGGCACCGTCGACTTCCACCAGCGCAGCCGTCTCCTGATGTCGGACCGCGCCGGCTTCGTGCCGGATGCGGCCACCCTGACCTCGATCGGCCTGGCGCCGAGCGCAGCCAGCGGCGGCTACGCCACCCCGGCCAACTTCACCACGCCGACCAACAAGAACGCCGCCAACCCGTACTACGCGGCCGGCTGCCTGGCGCCCTACTCGATCCAGGGCGCCAAGAACACCTGCGTGCTGGACAACGACACCTACGGCACCGCGCTGTACCCGAACAAGCAGCTGACGATGTACGGCAAGGCGACCAAGCGCTTCGGCGAACACACCGTCAGCCTGGAATACACGCGCGGCGACGAATCGATCTACAGCTACAAGAACCCGACCCAGGTGCTTGCCGTCGGTTCGCGCCAGGCGATCCTGCCGGCATCCAGCCGCTGGTACCCGGGCGCCAGCGGCGGCGTGCCGGCCATGGCCGGCGTCACCGGCCAGCCGCTGACGGTGAGCTGGGCGGTTGCCGACGACGGCGCGGCCGTCACCCGCGACAACCAGGTCAACCAGCGCCTGCTGCTGTCGGCCGAAGGCAACGTCGGCGGCTGGGACTACCGGACCGGTGCCAGCTACGGCCTGTCGCAGCGCAAGGTGTACTTCGCGTCGGGCTATTACTCGGGCATCGGCCTGATCAACGGCCTGGCCAATGGCACCCTCAACCCGTTCGGGCTGCAGGACCAGGCCGGCCGCGACTACCTGAACTCGATCGCCGCCGACGGCATGCTGAACCGCAGCGCCAAGACCGCCTACTACGGCGTCGACGGCACCATCAGCCGCTCGCTGATGGCCCTCGGCGGCGGCGACCTGGCGCTGGCGCTGGGCGCCGACGTGCACCGCGACACCAACGAAGACACCAAGCTGGCCCAGGCGACCGACATCACCTACGCCAAGTCGGTGACGGGCCATGGCGACAGCGCGCGCAACATCGCCGGCGTGTTCGCCGAGCTGGATGCGCCGGTCACCAAGACCCTCACCCTGAACGGCGCGGTCCGGGTCGACAGGTACAGCGACGTCGGCAGTACCGTGACGCCGAAGATCAGCTTCCGCTGGCAGCCGGCCAAGACCGTGATGTTCCGCGGTTCCGCGAATACCGGCTTCCGCGCCCCGACCCTGTTCGACCTGAACGGCTACCGCACCACGGTCGCCAACACCACCACCGCGGCGCGCTGGGACGACCCGGTGCTGTGCCCGAGCCGGACCCCGACCATTCCGGGCACCGGCACCGCCGTCGCCGGCGCCAACGCGGCCGACGTCTGCAACGCCAAGCTGAACAAGCTGACCGGTTCCAACCCGAACCTGGAGCCGGAAAAATCGAAGGGCGGCACGCTGGGCGTGGTGTTCGAGCCGAGCCGCGCGGTCACGCTGTCGTTCGACTACTGGCAGGTCAACATGAAGAAGATGCTGGCCAACCTGCCGGAATCGGTCTACTTCACCAACTATGCCCAGTACCAGAACCTGTTCGTGCGCAATGCCGACGGCAGCCTCGCCTACATCAACAACACCACGATGAACCTGGGCGGCCAGATCGCCGGCGGCGTCGACGTGGCGGGCAACTGGGACCTGCCGCGCACCCGCTTCGGTACCTTCCGCATCGGTCTGGACGGCACCTGGCTGACCCGCTTCGACAACCAGCTGGAAGAGAACGGCGCCTGGATGTCGAACGTCGGCCGCTTCGGCTGGGCCAGCAACGGCACCACCTCCAGCTACCCGATCATCACCTACCGCTGGAAGCACAATTTGCGCCTGTCGTGGGAAAACGGCGACTTCGGCGCCCAGTTGACCAACAACTTCAACAGCAAGTACCGCGATGCCAACGTGGCGGTGGCGCCGCAGTACTACCGCGACATCTCGTCGTATTCGGCGTGGAACCTGACCGGCACCTGGCGTGCGCAGAAGCAGGTGACGGTCACCGCCGGCATCACCAACCTGTTCGACAAGGCGCCGCCGATCACCAACAACACGGTGTACAGCTACGCTTACCTGAGCAGCGCGGCGAATCCGACCGGACGCGCGTATAACCTGCGCGTGACCTACGACTTCCAGTAAGCTCCGGGATGTGTAGCTGAGCGACGAGCAGGGCGCGGCCGCCGGTCACGCCCTGCCCGATGGGAGCCGATCCCGTATCGGCTTGCCTTCATCGAGGAGCACCATGAAATTACTTACCATCGCGCCTGCCGCACTGGCGGCGCTCGCACTGGCGGGGCCGGCCGCCGCGGCATCCGCCGCCGCGGCATCGGCCGCCGCAGCGCCGGTGCGCGTCATCCTGGTGGGCGACTCCACCATGGCCAGCAACAGCGGCTACGGCGACGCCCTGTGCGCCCGCTTCACGCCGCAGGTCGATTGCGTCAACCTGGCACGCGGCGGCCGCAGTTCGAAGAGCTTCCGCGCCGAGGGGCGCTGGGACGAAGTCCGGCGCCTGCTGCAGAACGGCAGCGCCACCACCACCTATGTGCTGGTCCAGTTCGGCCACAACGACCAGCCGGGCAAGCCGCCGCGCTCGACCGACCTGGTCACCGAATTCCCCACCAACATGGCGCGCTACGCGCAGGAGACCACAGCCCTTGGTGGCGTGCCGGTGCTGGTGACGCCGCTCACGCGCCGCAGCTTCAAGGGTCAATGGCTGCGCGACGACCTGGCGCCCTGGGCCGCCGCCATCCGCAAGGTGGCGCAGCAGGAGCATGCGGCGCTGCTCGACCTGAATGCCGACAGCGCCGGCGCGGTGCAGGCCATGGGCCAGCAGGAAGCCGATACGCTGGCGATGGCGCCGCCGCCGCCGGCAGTCGCCGCACCCGCCGATCCGAACAAGGTGGAAGTCGCCGGCGCCGCCAAGAGCGCCTTCGACCGCACCCACCTGGGCAAGAAGGGTGCCGACCTGTTCGCGCGCATGGTCGAGCGTGAGCTAATACAGGCGATTCCGCAAACCCGCGCGTATTTCATCGACGGAGGCAAGCCTTGATGCGCCGCATCGCCATCGCCGCCGCGCTAGGCAGCCTGTCCTGCGGCGGCGCCCATGCGCAAGACAGCCGCGCCGTCCAGGAACCCAAGCTGCCGGCCGCCTGCGCGGTGCTGTTCGGCGAGGCGGCCAACGGCGGCCGCGACGACGCCGCCCGCATCCAGGCCGCGATCGACCAGTGCGCCCCCGGCCATGCGGTGGTGCTCTCGGCCAGCAACGAAAAGCGCAGCTTCGTCTCCGGGCCGCTGCAGCTGAAAAGCGGCGTGACGCTGGTGGTGGACGGCGGTGCCACGCTGTACGCCAGCCAAGATCCCAAGCTATTCGACAGGGGCGCCGGCACCTGCGGCACCAACGACGCCTCGGGCAAGGGCTGCCGCCCGCTGATCAGCGCCGAGAACACGCGCGGCAGCGGCATCATGGGCCGTGGCACCATCGACGGCCAGGGCGGCCAGAAGATCGCCGGCAAGGAGGAAAGCTGGTGGCAGATCGCCCGCCGCGCGCAACGAGAAAAGACGCGCCAGAACGTGCCGCGCCTGATCCAGGTGGACCAGTCGCAGGACTTCACGATGTACGGGATCCTGCTGAAGAACTCGCCGAACTTCCACGTCACCCTGAACAAGGTCGACGGTTTCACCGCATGGGCCGTCAAGATCGACACCCCGCACGATGCCCGCAATACCGACGGCATCGATCCGATTTCCTCGCGCAACGTCACCATTGCCCACAGCTGGATCCGCACCGGCGACGACAATGTCGCCATCAAGGCCGGCAACGGCGGCCCGACCGAGAACGTCTCGATCCTGCACAACCATTTCTACAGCGGCCACGGCATCTCGATCGGCAGCGAGACCAATGGCGGCGTGCGCAAGGTGCTGGTCGACGACCTGGCGATGGACGGCACCACGTCCGGCCTGCGCATCAAGAGCAACGATACGCGCGGCGGCACCGTGTCCGGCATTCTCTACCATGACGTCTGCATGCGCGGCATCAAGACCCCGATCGACATCAGCACCCACTACGAAGACACGGGGCAGCCGGGCAAGCTGCTGCCTTCGTACAGCGATATCCGCATGGAGCGCGTGCGCAGCACCGGCCCGGGACCGGCGCGCGTGCGCCTGCAGGGCTACGACGATGCCCACCCGCTGAACCTGGCGCTGAGCGACGTGACGGTGCAGGACGAGCCGCAAGTCATGATGGGCCACACCCGGCTGTCGGGCACGCCAATCAATGCCCCAAATATGCAAGCTGCGGCCAACATCGAGTGCAGCGAGAAATTCCTGCCCTTCCCGGCCGAGCCAGCGCGCAATGCGCGGCCGCAGCTCAGCGCCGAACAGGCCCGCGCCTACGACTATCGCGAAGTGCTGAAGTACGTCGGTCCAGTCGGCAACGAGCGTGTCGAGCCGTGGGATCCGCTGGCCGACCCGCTGGTCACGCAGGCGCGCTTGAGTCCCGACTACGTGGTGGATGCGGGTGCGCCGGCCGACGGCGTGACCCGTTTCGCGACCGTGCAGGCGGCGGTCAGCCGCGCCCTCCTCGACACCGGCCGCAAGAAACGTATCTATATCCGCCTGGCGCCAGGCACCTACGACGAGCTGGTGTACGTGCCGGCTGGCGGCGCCCCGATCACCTTGTACGGCGACGGCCCCGATCCGTGCGCCACGCGCATCCGCGCCGGCCTGGATGCGTCCACCACCGGCGCCGCCTACCGCCAGCGCTACGCTGCCCAGTTCGCAAAGGCCGCGCCTGGCGTGCGCGCGCTCTACGACGGCCTGAAGGACTTGGCGGTGCTGGGCACCTACGGCTCGAGCACCGTGTGGGTGCAGGCGGACGGCTTCCAGGCGCGCAATCTCACCATCGAAAACGTCTACAACCGCGACGGCGGCGTCAAGCACAACGAGTGCACGGGCGACAACTGCCCCGACACCACCGGCGGCAACCGCGTGCACCACCAGGCGGTGGCACTGCGCGTGGACGGCGCCGACCGCGCCCAGTTCGAAGGGGTCGCCCTGCTCGGCCTGCAGGACACGCTGTTCCTCAGCTCGAAGGATTACGTGAACACGACGCGCAGCTTCTTCCACAAGACCTGGATCGAAGGCGACGTCGACTTCATCTTCGGCGACACCATCGCCTATTTCCAGGACTGCGACGTGCACCAGATCGGCGGCCGCCCGGCCTCGTACGCGCTGGCGCCGGACACCAGCCGCCGCGCGAAGTACGGCATGGTGTTCAACGGCTGCCGCTTCAGCGGCGATACTTCCGCCAAGGCGAAAGACACCGCCTTCTATTTCGCCCGCCAGTGGTTCCACAACCAGCGCTGCACGCCCTACGGCCGGGTGCCGGTCGAGGGCTACACCTGCAGCCTGGGCGAGGTCGACGTCTATAAGGCGCCAAACGGCACCATCCGCAAGCGCACGCTGGAAGCGGTCGGCAAGGCGGTGATCCTGCGTTCGCGCATCGGCGCCCACATCGTCAAGGACAACCCCTGGTCCGAATGGAACCGCAACGGCACGCTGGCGCACCGCCCGGCACAGTTCAGTTCCGACGACTGGTGGAACAACCTGCGGCAGGCCGGCTTCGACCCGGTCACCAAGTTGGGCGAGACCGTGCGCCCGGCAGCGCCCGACGTCTACCTCGGCGAATACAACAACACCAATGAATGATGGAGACCGCATGAGCACCCGTTTCAACCACCGCCGCACCTTCCTGCGCGGCGCCTCGGCCGGCAGCCTGGCGCTGCTGGGCGCTTCGCTGCCGCTGTCCGCGGTCCGTGCCGCAGCCGCGCAGGCCGCAGCCGCGCAGGCCGCCGACCCCTGGCAGGAGGCACGCGCCATCGCCGACCGCCTGCAGATGCCGGTCAAGTTCCGCAAGGTCGACTATACAATCACCGACTTCGGCGCCGCACCCTGCCGCCTGGTGCCGGTCAAGGCCTGGATCTCGTTCGAGGAGCAGGAAACGGTCAAGACCCCGGCGCCTGGTAGCAAGGACTGCTACGCGCCGATCCGCGACGCCATCGCGCGCTGCCATGCCGAGGGCGGCGGCCGCGTCGTGATCCCGAAGGGCGACTGGTTCTGCGCAGGTCCGATCGTCCTGCTGTCGAACGTGAACGTGCACCTGCAGGCCGGCGCCCACGTCTACTTCAGCAACGACCCGCGCGACTACGCCAAATACGGCGACGTCGACTGCGGCGCCAACGGCAAGCTGGTGGTGTCGCGCTGGCAAAGCAACGATTGCCTGAATTTCTCGTCGATGATCTACGCCCACAACCAGACCAACATCGCCCTCACCGGCGACGACTGGACCGCCATCCTCGACGGCCAGGGCGGCGTGCCGTTCGCAGGCTCCAGCGATTGCTGGTGGACCTGGAAGGGCAAGAACATGACGATCAACTCGGTGGCGCAGGACAAGTCGCCGAACTACGTGCCGGGCAAGCTGGCCCAGAACCAGCCGAACCCGAATAACCCGAAGTCGCTGGCCGAGATCGTACCCGGCCTGCTAGATGAAAAACGCCGTCTGATCCAGGGCGAGGGCGACAAATGGCGCGCCGACGATGCCTTCTTGCCGGCCCTGTCCGAAGCCGGCGTGCCGATCGAAAAGCGCGTGTTCGGCCTCGGCCACTACCTGCGCCCGCCCATGATCCACCTGGTCGGCTGCACCGGCGTGCTGCTGCAGGGCTACCAGGTCACGCACACGCCGTTCTGGCAGCACCATCCGGTGGCCTGCCGCGACCTCACGATTCGCAAGGTGTATGCCAACAGCCTCGGGCCGAACAGCGACGGCTTCGATCCGGAATCCTGCGACGGCGTGCTGGTGGACGGCTGCCAGTTCGACACCGGCGACGACTGCATCGCGATCAAGGCCGGCAAGAACCTGGATACGCAATTCGGGCCGTCGCAAAACATCGTGATCCAGCACTGCATCATGCACAGTGGCCACGGCGCGGTGACGCTGGGCAGCGAGATGTCTGCCGGGATCCAGCACGTGTATGCGCAGGACCTGGTGTTCCAGAACAAGAACTGGGCCACCAATCCGCTCAACATCGCGATCCGCTTGAAGACCAACATGAACCGCGGCGGCTTCCTGCGCCACTTCTACGTGCGTAACGTCAGCATCCCGAACGGCGTGCAGACCACGCCCTCGTTCTACGCCACCCTGCCCGGCTCGCCGATCCCGGACCGCTCGGTGGCCGCGGCGGCCGGCGGCGTGATCACCTTCGACTGCGACTACACGCCGCGCGCCGACAACGTGCGCATCCGCCCGCCGGAAGTCAGCAACGTCCATATCTCCAACGTCAAGGTCGGCAACGTCGCCACCAAGGACGGCAAACGGTTCTCGAGCTACCAGGCGGTCGTGATCCTGGGGCCGGTCGCCTTCGACTACAACGGCCCGGACCCGCGGCCCGAGGTGCTGCCGGTGCGCGACATCACCATCACCGACTGCGATTTCGGCACGCCGTCGAACCTGGACAAGCCCTGGTTCCTGTACAACGTGCGCAACCTGAAGTTGAACAACGTGACGATCGCGGGCAAGAAGGTGAATACCACGCTGTCCGCCTGAACGGGGGCATGAAGACGACCCCACCGCTGCGGGGCGACATAAAAAACGAGGAGACAGAGATGAATGAGATCGGCAACAAGAACCGCCGCGGCATCCTGAAAGCGGCCGGCGCTGCGGGCCTGATGCTGGCAAGCGGCGCCCATGCGCACGCCGCCGCTGCCAGCGCCACGACACGCAAGCGTTACGCAGTGGTCGGCGTGGGCTCGCGCTCGCGCATGTACACCGACGCCGCCACCGGCAAGTTCCGCGACACGTCCGAGATCGTCGCCGTCTGCGACACCAACGCCGGCCGCGTCGAGCGCGCGGTCAAGTCGATCTCGAAGACCGGCGCCAGCCAGCCGCGCCCCTACCTGGCGGCCGACTTCGACAAGATGCTGCACGAAATGAAACCGGAATTCGTGATCGTCACCACCAAGGATGCCACCCACGACGACTACATCGTGCGCGCGCTGGATGCCGGTTGCGACGTCATCACCGAAAAGCCGATGACGACCACGTCCGAGAAGGCGCAGCGCATCCTGGACGCCGTCAAGCGCAGCGGGCGCCACATCCGCGTCACCTTCAACTACCGCTATTCGCCGCCGCGCACCCAGGTCAAGGACCTGCTCATGAAAGGCGAGATCGGCGACGTGCTGTCGGTCGACTTCACCTGGCTGCTGAACACCGTGCACGGCGCCGACTACTTCCGCCGCTGGCACAGCAACAAGGCCAATTCGGGCGGCCTGATGGTGCATAAAGCCACCCACCACTTCGACCTGGTCAACTGGTGGCTCGGCGCCCAGCCGGAACGCGTGGCGGCCTTCGGCTCGCGCCAGTTCTACACGCCCGAGACCGCGAAGCGCATGGGCCTGCAGGGCGCGCACGAGCGCTGCCTGACCTGCCCGGAAAAGCAGAAGTGCAGCTTCTATTTCGACCTGGCCGCCGACCCGGGCCTGAAGGCGCTCTACCTCGACAACGAGAAGTACGACGGCTACTTCCGCGACCAGTGCGTGTGGCGCCCCGAGATCAACATCGAGGACACCATGAACGTGATGGTCAAGTACGACAACGGCGTGCAGCTGAAGTACGCGCTGTCGGCCTACGACGCCTGGGAGGGTTACCACATTGCCTTCAACGGCACCAAGGGCCGCCTCGAGCACCGCATCGTGGAATCGGCCGGTGCCGCCGGCGCGGCCAAGGTGCAGAGCGGCAGCGAAGGCGTCAGCACGCGCATCATCCCGCTGCGCGGTGCGCCGCGCGACATCGAACCCTGGACCGGCAAGGGCAGCCACGGCGGCGGCGACGAGGTGATGCTGGCCGAGATCTTCGGCAGCGCGCCGGCTGACCCGTACAAGCGCGCCTCGGACGAGCGCGCCGGCGCCTGGTCGGCCCTGGTCGGCATCGCGGCCAACCGCTGCTTCGAGACCGGACAGACCGTGAAGATCGCCGACCTGGTCACGGGCCTGGACCTGCCCGACCGGGCGCCGATGCCGGACCATCGCATTCCAGTGCCGATGCCGCTGCGGGTCAAGATCCCCTGAAGCAGAGGCATACATACAGGCCGGCAAGATAGCGTGCGCTGCCCACCCGTCCCAAGTGCTAGGGTTGACCTCATCAACCTTACACGGCAAATGGAGCGGATATGAGCAAGACAGTAGGCGATTTCGTGGTGGAACGGCTGGCCGAATGGGGCGTCAAGCGCATCTTCGGCTATCCGGGCGACGGTATCAACGGCGTGATCGGTGCCCTGGCGCGCGCCAAGGGCAAGATCGAATTCATCCAGGTACGGCACGAGGAAATGGCCGCCTTCATGGCGGCCGCCTATGCCAAGTTCACCGGCGAGCTGGGCGTGTGCCTGTCGACCGGCGGCCCGGGCGCGTCGCACCTGATCACCGGCCTGTACGACGCCAAGCTGGACCACCAGCCGGTACTGGCCATCGCCGGCCAGGCCGCGCGCACCATCCGCGGTGCCCACTACCAGCAGGAAGTGAACCTGGACCGCATGTTTTCCGACGTCGCCGAGTTCGTGCAGGAAGCCTCGGTGCCGACCCAGGTGCGGCACCTGCTGGACCGCACCATCCGCATCGCCACCGCCAACCGCGGCGTCGGCGTGCTGGTGCTGCCCAACGACCTGCAGGAAATGAAGTACGAGGACCCGCCGCGCAAGCACGCCAACGTGTTTTCCAGCAGCGGCTACACGCGCCCGCGCGTGATCCCCTATGATGCCGACCTGCTGCGCGCGGCCGAGGTGCTGAACAGCGGCAAGAAGGTCGCGATGCTGGTCGGCGCCGGCGCCCTCGGCGCCACCGACGAAGTCATCGCGGTGGCCGACCGCCTGGGTGCCGGCTGCGCCAAGGCGCTGCTGGGCAAGGCGGTGCTGCCGGACGACTTGCCGTGGGTGACGGGTTCGATCGGTATCCTAGGTACCAAGGCCAGCTGGGACCTGATGAACGATTGCGACACCCTGCTGATGGTCGGCACCGCCTTCCCGTACGCCGAGTTCCTGCCCAAGGAAGGCCAGGCGCGCGCGGTCCACATCGACATCAACCCTGGCATGCTGGGCATGCGCTACGCAAGCGAAGTCAACCTGCACGGCGACAGCGCCGAGACCCTGCGCGCGCTGCTGCCGCTGCTGAACCACAGCCAGGACGGCACGTGGCGCCAGAAGATCTCGTCCAGCATCGCGGATTCGCGCAAGCAGCTGGAAGAGCGTGCGCTGGCCCCCGCCAAGCCGATCAATCCGCAGCGCGTGGTGTACGAGATGTCGCCGCGCGTTCCGGACGACGTCATCGTCACCAGCGATTCCGGCTCCTGCGCCAACTGGTTCGCGCGCGACCTGCAGATACGGCGCGGCATGATGTGCTCGTTGTCCGGCGGCCTGGCCTCGATGGGCGCGGCGGTGCCGTATGCGATCGCCGCCAAGTTCGCGCATCCGACCCGCCCGGTGGTAGCGCTGGTCGGCGACGGCGCCATGCAGATGAGTAATATGGCGGAGCTGATCACGGTGTCGAAGTACTGGCGCCAGTGGGCCGATCCGCGCTGGATCGTCTGCGTGTTCAACAACGAGGACCTGAACCAGGTGACCTGGGAGCAGCGCGTGATGGAGGGCGACCCCAAGTTCGAGGCCAGCCAGAACCTGCCGGACGTGCCCTACCACCGCTTTGCGGAACTGATCGGCCTGAAGGGCATCTTCTGCGACGATCCGCAGCAGGTGGGCGCGGCGTGGGTGGAAGCGCTGGCCTCGGACCGCCCGGTGGTCCTGGAGTTCAAGACCGATCCGGAAGTGCCGCCGCTGCCGTCGCACATCACTTTTGAACAGGCCAAGCAGTTCATGAGCACGATCGTGCACGGCGATCCGAACGAGGGATCGATGCTGGCAGGCGTGGCGCGCCAGGTACTCAGCGCGATCCTGCCGGGCGAGAAGAAGTAAGGTCGCTCGCTTCACCGACGTCGTTCCCGCGCAGGCGGGAACCCAAGTTCGACGCGTTTCGGTCATGCAGGCAGTACTTGGGTCCCCGCCTTCGCGGGGACGACCTTGCTGCTTAGAGCTTGCTCTCCAGCGTCACCTGCGCCCCGCCCAGCCCTTCCGCCGTAGCGCTCAGCACCACCTTCCCGCCCTCGCCCGCCCGCGTGCGCACGATCGCCAGCGCCAGCCCGTTGAAGGCATTGCGCTCGCGCGACTGGAAGGATTCGAAGCTGGTCGGATCGCCATTGTCGGTGGCGACGATCTCGCCCGGCCCGCTCAGGCTGAACCGGATGCGGTCGTGGGTGCGCGGTACCGGCCTGCCGTCCTTGTCGAGGATGCGCACGGTGACGAAGGCAAGGTCGCTGCCGTCCGCGCGCAGCGTGCTGCGGTCGGCCTCCAGCGCCAGGCGCGCCGCCGGACCGCTGGTGGCGACCTTGTCCTCGGCCCAGCGCCTGCCGTTTTTATAGACCACAGCGCGCAATTCGCCCGGCTGGTACACGACGTCGTCCCAGCGCAGCCGGTACTCGCCGCGGCCGCGCTTCTTGCGGCCGAGCGACTTCCCGTTCAGGAACAGCTCGGCCTCGTCGCCCGAGGTGTACAGGTGCACCGGCGTGACCTGGCCGATGCGCTCCGGCCAGTTCCAGTGCGGCAGCAAGTGCGCCATCGGCAGGTCCGGACGCCAGCGCGCCTGGTACAGGTAGAAACGGTCCTTCTTGAAGCCGGCCAGGTCGACGATGCCGAAGTAGGAGCTGCGCGAGGGCACCGCAATCTTCTTCATGGCTTCCAGCTGCTGCGCCATGCGCTGCTGCTGCACCGGATCGGTAAAGTTCAGCAGGTTGGTGGCGTCGTTGCCGTAGGGCGTAGGCTCGCCCAGGTAATCGAAACCGGTCCACACGAACTCGCCGGCCACGAAGGGGTTCTCGTCCTGGCCCTTGAACTCGGCGTCGGGCGTGGTCGCCCATGGTGGCGCCGTCAGGTCGTAGCTGCTGACCTGGAAGTTGGCCAGTCCCTTCGACTTGTCGTCGCTGACCGGGAAAAAGTACTCGCCGCGCGAACTCACGGTCGATGCCGTCTCGCTGCCGAGCAGCGGCAGGTGCGGCGCATGGACGTGCAGCTTGGCGTATTCGTTCGGCTTGTAGTTATAGCCGAACACGTCGACCGTGTCCTGGAAACCGTTGTAGCCCGAGGCCACGTGGTTGAAGGCGGAGGTGACGGGGCGGGTGCGGTCTTCGCCGCGCGCGATCTCGGCCAACCTCGCGGACAACTTCCAGCCCTCGGGGCGGCCCTGTTCGGGGATCTCGTTGCCGATGCTCCAGGCGATCACGCTCGGGTGGTTGCGGTCGCGCCGGATCATGGCACGCAGGTCCTTCTCGTGCCAGGCGTCGAACAGGGTGTTGTAGTCGTTCGGCGTCTTTTTCTCGCGCCAGGCGTCGAAGGCTTCGTCCATCACCAGGAAACCCATGCGGTCGGCCAGGTCGAGCAGCTCGGGCGCCGGCGGATTGTGGCTGGTGCGGATGGCGTTGACGCCCATCTCGCGCAGGATCTCGAGCTGGCGTTCGAGCGCACGCGTATTGATCGCGGTGCCGAGCGCGCCGAGGTCGTGGTGGTCGCACACGCCCTGGATCGGCAGGCGCTGGCCATTCAGCAGGAACCCGTTCTGCGGGTCGAAGGCGATGGTGCGGATGCCGAACGGCGTCTCGACGACGTCGACCGTGCGCCCCTTGTCGAGGACCGTGCTGACGGCGACGTAGCGCTGCGGGCTGGCCGGGCTCCACAGGCGCGGATTGGGTACCTGCAAGGCCTGGCTCAGCTGCACCTGGCGTCCGTTGGCGACCTTGGCAGCGCCGGAAGCTTCCTTGCGCGCGACCGGCGCACCGCTGCGGCGGCCGTTCGCGTCGAGCGCGTAGATCTCGGTCGCGACCTGGACTTCGGTATCGCCGCCGTGGTTATCCAGCGTGACTTGCACGTCGACCGTGGCCGCCGCGGCACTCACCTGGGGCGTGGTCACGAAGGTGCCGTACTGCGCCACGGCGACCGGCGCGGTCTTGACCAGCCACACGTTGCGGTAGATGCCGCCGCCCGGATACCAGCGCGACGACTCGGGCGGGTTGTCGAGCCGGACCGCCACCACGTTGTCGCCGCCCGGCTTCAGGTGCGGCGTCAGGTCGACGCGCCAGGAGGCATAGCCATAGGGCCAGCCGCCGATGTAGCGGCCGTTGATCCACACCACGGCATGCGACATGGCGCCGTCGACATCGAGGTAGACGCGGCGCCCGGCGTCGCCGGCAGGCAGCGTGAAGTGCTTGCGGTACCAGCCGATGCCCCACCAGGCCAGCTTGCCGGTATCGCCCGGGTATTCCTGCTTGAACGGTCCTTCGATGCCCCAGTCGTGCGGCAGGTTCAGCTTGCGCCAGCCGGCGTCGTCGAAGCCGGCCTGGGCGGCCGGCAAACCGTTCCTGAGGTCGGCCTCGGCCGGCTGCTGCGGGCTGCCGGCGGGGTCGCCTTTGCTGAAACGCCAGTCGGCGTTGAAGGCGATGCGTTCGCGAAGGTTCGTGTCTGCGGCGTGTGCCGCACCGCCGCTCAGCGCGGCACTCAGGACGAGGAAGGAAAACAGGCGCTGGGATGTCGGCATCGGCTGGGCCATGAAGTTACAGATCAGCCAAGTATGGCGCAAATACGAGCGCTTGGGATCAAACCCTACAGGAGAAATGAAGCCGTCCGCCGCAATACTCAGGCGGCTGAGCGATCAGTCCTTCGATCCAGCCTTCCAGCGCAAGCCGAAGCCGTATTTCTGGTCGAGCGCACGATGCTCCGCCACGTACTCGGCCAGCTTGGTCACCTGCAGTCCGCCCGCGGTGTTCTCGATCATGGCGATCGCACACATGCGCTGCGACGTGCCATTATCCAGCCGGACCTCGATCACCGGCTGGTCCGGCAGCGTGATCGTCACCACGCCATCGGTCTGGGTCCAGTTGGCGACGCCCTGGTAGATGAAGGCAAACACCAGCACGCGCCGGATCTGGTCGAAATGGTCGCCGTTGACGTGCAGGTTCTCGCCGCCGCTCACCGCGCCGGTGCGGTCGTCGCCATCGAGACTGATCCAGGGGCGCTGCTCGAAACTCCCGAAACGCTTACCCAGGGCCTGGACCACGCCGGCGCTGCCGTCGGCGAGTTCGTACAGGCAGCCGAGATCGAGGTCGGTACCGCCTGCCCCTCCCGCGGCGCCGCGCAGTCTGGCGAGGAAGCCGCGCGGCGCGCCGGGCGCCTGCTGGTTCCAGTTCAGGTTGACGTGGATACGTCCAAAACCGGCGCCGCGGCGCTTCTCGAGCGATACCTTGTCGCCGCGCTTTTCCAGCGTGATCTTCGACAATGATACCTGCCTGTTGTGCGCCGCTGCGGGCGTCGGAGTGGACGCGGATGCGGGCGTGGGCCGGGCCGCCGCAGCCGGCGCTTCCTCGCCGCCGAAGTGCTTCAGCAACGCCGCCATGCCGCCATCGAAGCCCTGGCCGACCGCGCCGAAGCGCCAGGCGCCATCGCGCCGATATAATTCGCCCAGGATCACGGCTTTCTCGGACGCGAAGTCGGCGCCACCCAGCGCGAACTGCGCGCCGTCGCCAAGGCGCAGCACGGCCTGGCCGACGTCGCGCATCGTGCCCGGCCCGTCGAGTGCGGCCGTGAACACCAGCTTCGCGATCGACGGCGGCAGCGCGGCGAGGTCGACCTGGAACGACGCCCGTCCCTGCTGCAGGCGCAGTGCGATCGCCCCGCCGGGACTCGACAATTGGTTGTAGAACACCATGTAGCGGTCGTCGGACAGGCGGCCGTCCGCGTCCAGGCCGAAGCACGAGATATCGGCGCTGCCGCTTGTCGTGTGTACGTCGATGGCGATCTCGAAGCGATTGCCGAGGCCGAGGTCGGCGAGTCCGGCTTTCTGGCCGCGTGTCAATGCATGCATAGTCATTACCGTGTCAAAAATCGTGCTGAACATGATATACGGTGTGCCGCGCGGATGGGTGCCGGCATATGATCGCGGCATGCATTGCGCATAGCCGGGAGCACCTATGGAACCTCATACCCTGGACACATTCGACGTGGAACAGCTGGTCCCCGGCTTCCGGCCGCCACCGCGCCCGGCCGCCGCACCGGGCGGAGCGGCCGCCGATCCGGTAGCCGTCGCCGCCGCAGATAAGGCCATGCGGCGCTGGCGCAGCCCCGTCCCCGGCCCGCTCGTGCCCGGCTCCGACGCCCACCGTGAAGCCAGCTGCCGGATGTTCCGCGACACCTTCAACCCCTACCGTCCCGCCGCCCTCGACTGGCCGGTGCTGGCGCCGGCCGTGCGCGAGCGCATCGTATCGCTGCCGATCTGGAACATCGCCGTCCAGACCGAAGGCAAGGCGCGCCTGCGCATGGCGGCCTACGCCGCGACCTTGCCGGACCCCGACATGCGCGACGCGCTGGCCCTGAACGCCTGGGAAGAGCACCGCCACAAGGAAGTGCTGGCGCGCATGGTGGCCGCCTACGGCATCGCACTGGCGCCCGAGCCGCCGCCGGCGATGCCGTCCGATCCGGAATGGGCCTACCTGGTCACCGGCTACAGCGAATGCATCGACAGCTTCTTCGCCTTCGGCCTGTTCGAACTGGCGCGCCGCTCGGGCCTGTTCCCGCAGGCGCTGGTCGACACCTTCGAGCCGGTGATGCAGGAAGAGTGCCGGCACATCCTGCTGTTTGCCAACTGGGCGGGATGGCACCGGGCGCGGCTGTCACCATGGCGGCGCCTGCGCTTCGAGTGCAAGGTGGCGCGGGTGTGGGCCTTCCTGGCGTGGGAGCGGATCGGGCTGGCGCGGGCGGTCGATGCCGGGCCGGCGTCAACCGCGCAGGACAATAATTTCACCTTGAACGGGGCGCAGTCGGTGTCCGGCGATGGGGTCGGTCTGCGGGCGCTGCTGGCCTTGTGCCTGGCCGAGAACGAGCGGCGCTTTGCCGGCTACGACGCGCGCTTGTTGCGGCCGTTGACGATGCCGCGGCTGGTGCGTTGCGCATTGCGCGTGATGCGGCTTCCAGGATGCAGGGCAGCTTGATGTGATACCGGGGCCATGCGCGTTGCCGGTTGACGCCCGGCGGATGCGCCTGAATGCGATAATCGAGCGAGCCGTGCAGATCGATGGCGAGGTGCTATACCTGCCCAGCGCCGCCCGCCAAAATCGCAAGGATAAGCAATCACATGGATTACGAACTTTTGGCGAGCGTCGTTTCGTTTGAGGAAAACGAGGAAACGTTGACTTTCGCATTCTCTGCTGATGAGGGGGGGTCGGCGAAATACCTGATGTTCCAATATCCTCTACAAGCGGACGAGCAGGACAGGAATCTCGAATTGGACGGTCTGTACATCGAACGGGATGATCAGGTATTCGGGTGCTATCACGGCGTCAAGTCGATACGGACGATCGATGATCGCATCGAAATCGAATTGAGTGACACGGGCAAACGCCGACTGCAGGTCGAGCGAATGGTCGTTATTCCGGCACTTTGGGATACCCCGATAGAGCGGGGGCTTTTACGTCTCGCGGAATTATCGGGTGGGAAGTATGAGGTTGAAAATCTGCAATTTACCGCCACCTTGAAAGAATGACAGGATTTCCGGTCAAACATTTATAAACTGTCGGCGATTCAGGAAAAGTAATGAACATTTTGCGAGCTCTAGGTATCGCCGCTATCGCCTCAGTCCTCACTTGTTCGTCGGCCTTTGCCCAATCATCCGGCTTTTCAGAGCCAGATGGCATGCAAATGACGGCCGCCAGCCGCCAGCAGTTGATTGACAACCTGATCAAGGAAGTTAACAGCAGCTATGTCTTTCCTGACATGGCTAACAAAGTCGAAACGTCGTTGCGTCAGCAGCAAAAGCGCGGCGCTTACGACACCATTGCGAGTCCACAGCGACTGTCCGAAGTCCTGACCGATGAGCTGCAAGCCGCCACCAAGGACCGGCACCTGCGCGTGACCTACAGCAAGGAAGTCATCGCGGACAGGAAGTCCGATGACGAGCGATCGCCTGAGGAAGCAGCGGGCTACCTCACCATGATGAGGTCGAACAATTTCGGCGTGGAGCGGGTCGAGCGCCTGCCACTTAACATCGGGTACCTGGAACTTAGCGGATTTGCACGGGCCAACGACGCGGCCGAGACCCTGGCCGCTGCCATGACCCTGGTTACCCATACCAACGCGCTCATCATTGACCTACGCAATAACGGTGGAGGCGACGCTGCCACCGTGACCCTGCTGGCCAGCTATCTGTTCGACAAGCGAACCCAGCTGAACGACTTCTATTTCCGCGAGGGCGACCGCACCGAACAGCGATGGACTGCAGACGTCGTCCGGGGCTCGCGGTATGGCAGTGCAAAGCCGATCTATATCCTGACAAGCAAAGACAGGTTTTCGGCAGCAGAGGATTTCACCTACGCGCTCAAAAATCTCAAACGTGCGACGGTCGTCGGCGAAACCACTGGAGGCGGCGCCAACCAGGGCGACGACAGGCGGCTCTCATCAAACTTTTCGCTCTTTGTGCCCTTGGGCCGCGTGATCAGCCCGGTGACCAAAACAAATTGGGAAGGCGTTGGCGTCAAGCCCGATGTCAGCGTCTGTGCCCGTGATGCTTCGAGAACCGCACAGGTCGCCATCCTGACGAGAATGGCAGCATCAGAGAACAATCCGGACGAGCGACGCCGCCTGCATGAGCGCATTGCGCAGCTTGGCACTGGCGTTACTGGCAGCGTCTCTTGCGGTTGATTCGATTGCATATGCTGCCGTCATTGCCACGTGTCTGGAGCGTCCGCTTGGCGTCGGCATCAGCCGGTCGTGACACTGTTCGTACCTTCATTGGCATGGCAGGCAATGCGCTTCGGCATACGCATCGCGGGAGCCTACCTCGTCATCGCGCTTGGCAGCTTTTTGCTCATCAACTTATTTCGCGCAATGCTCGACTGCGGAATCAAGACCGGAATGGATCTTGGTTGTACTTTGTTCGGCGTCGACGTCGGATCGCCACTGGTCCGCGCCACAGCTGGCCAGCGGCATGGTGGAAGACTGAGCGGGACCGGCGCCCCGCAGCGTACTCAGTCGTCCTCGTCCTCCTGCTCGGACTTGTCGCCTCCCTGATAGCGTTCGTTATTTGGGTTCAGTTGATCCGAGCGATTGTCTTGGCTGGAATTGTACGCGTCGCTGTTCGGATTCAGACTGTCACTACGGTCGTCGTTCGGTGTCCTGCTCATGATCTCCTCCTCAAGCTTGGCCGAGGCATGTCGGCAACGCTGATTCTGCAAGCAATTGCGCATCGACGTCGCGCGCATGGCGCAGTGTGGCTGGTAGCGAAGGCGATATCTACCCAGAACCCGGGCGCTTGCCCGATCAAGATGATGCCGTTGGCGTGCTCTGCTGCCCGGTAGTACTTATGCAGCGCGCAAATCCGTACTGTCGCTGATCCAAGACCGTGCCCGAACGATTTTCCTGTTCTGCCGTTCCACATGTATGATCCACAAACTCGGCCTTGAGCCTGCAGAGCTTGCCAATGGATGTTGAGGCAAGTCACCCATAACCGTGACAAGTCTGCAAAGTGCCGGGCGCGATGAAACATGTGGAAAGCAACGATGAAAAGCATTTTACCTATCTGTTCAAGATCATGGTTGGTGGCTGCGCTGGCGCTGTCTCTTGTAGCCTGCTCGACAACAAAAGTGCAGCCAACCAAAGGCGGCGGGCGCTATTACCGCAACGATGGTCCGCCAAAAGGGATAACGCAGGCACAGATCGATGCAGTCAAGGAACCGGTACCCAGAACAGAGCGGTTTGTCTCCGGTACGCTCAAGCCTTATGTTGCTATGGGAAATAGCTACCGGCCGATGAACAAGTTGGTGCCCTACCACGCGCGTGGCGTGGCAAGCTGGTACGGCACCCGTTACCAGGGATTGCCGACCTCAAGTGGTGAGCTCTACGACACGATGAAACTCACGGCTGCGCATCCGATCCTCCCCATCCCCTCGTACGTCAGGGTGACCAACGTCGAAAACGGTAAAACGATCGTCGTTCGCGTGAATGACCGCGGTCCGTTTCTCTCTGACAGGATCATTGATCTGTCGTACGTGGCTGCAGCCAAGCTCGGCTATGCGGCGAAAGGCAGCGCGCTGGTCGAGATCGACGTCATCCTGCCATAAGGCGACGTCACAACAGCTCTGCAAGCGGCCGTCGATTCAACCAGTGCACGCAAGCGCCTCAAGAGCAGCTTACGCATGTCGCACGATGCAAGACGCGCCACCAACGGCCGATCAGCGCGCTGCGCTGGCGGCCTGAGCGCGCGCAAGTTCGGTTTTCAACTGCGCCAGCGTCGGCGTCACGACCGGAAGAAACGCGGCCTCGCGCCAGCGCCGGGTAAAGCCGCCATTCTCGCCGCGCAGGTAGGCCCGCCCGCCGAGCGCCTGCAGCTCGAGTTGGACGGCATCGGTCGCGATCTGCACCATGCGCATGCGCAAGCCGAGCAGCTCGGGCGGCCGTTCACGCAACCGCCCGCTGTCGACTCCGGTCGACAGTGCTTCCCACAAGTCCTGGACCTGCGCCTCGATTGCCTCGAGTTCGCCAAGGAGCACCGAGCGGCCGTCGTCGAGCGCCGCGCGCGCCGCGTGCAGGCTGGCGCGCGCCAGCCCGAGGCCCAGCCCGCACTGCATCCCCACGAACATCGGCCTTACGCTTGGTAGAAATACCTTCGCCTGAGGATGCAGCTGCCAGTCCTCGCCGAGCCGGACGCCGGCCAGGCGCAGCGCCGCGGTGCTGGTGCCGCGCAGTCCTGTCAGGTCGAGGTCGGGCTCGCGCGTCAGTCCGTCCGCTTCGGACGGCACCGCAAACACGGACGTGTCGGTCCCTTCCCGGTTACCGGCGGCCAGCGCAAGGACGAAGCCCTGGCGCTGCAGGTTGGTTGCCCAGGACACTCGGCCATGCAAGGTGAAGCCATGGGCGTCAGGCGTGAAACGGGTCTGCAGCTGGTCGAGGCCACCCATGAATTTCATGGCGTTCGAAAGCCCGGGCGCGCCGGCCAGCTCACCGGCCAGCAAGGAAGGCAACAGCCGCTGCGCCAGTGCGCGGTTCGGGCTGGCAAGCACGCATTCGATGAGCGCGCGCTGGGCCCAGAACACGAAGGCCGCGCTCATCGAGTAGCGGGCCAGGTCGGCGACGGCGCCGATCGCGGCGCTCGACGGGGCGCCGGTGCCGCCTTCGCTTGCCGGCACGCCAATCTTGAAGCGCCCGGCCAGGGCGAGACGCGGCACCAGGGCGCCAGCCAATCCGGCATCGGCGTCGAGGGCTTCGGCGCGCTCCTCCAGCCATAAGGTAAGTGATTCGTCCAACATCGTCATCGCTTTATCGTCATGCGGCCTGGGCCGGAAGCGCCTATCCTAATCGAAAGCAAGCTCCATACATCGGAGCATCCGGTCTGCAAACGCCAGGCTGCTTAATGCAGGTAACCCGCGCGTCCAAACCACTCCAGGGCGGATGCCACCCCTGTCCTGTGCGGCCCCGGCCGGTATCCCAGTGCACGCCGCGCCTTGTCCGAGGAAAAGAACATCCGGTTGCGCGCCATCGCCAGCCCATCCACGGTCAGGAAAGGCTCCTTGCCGCGCCCCCTGGCCAGCGCCTCGGCCGCGTGCGCCAGCGGCACCAGCGGCGCCACCGGCAGCCGCACCCGCGGCGCGCGGCGTCCGCTGAGTTCGGCGATCTCGTCCAGCAGCGCGCGCAGCATCAGGTTGTCGCCGCCCAGGATGTAGCGCTCGCCGACCTGCCCGCGTTCCAGCGCCAGCAAGTGTCCCTGCGCCACGTCATCGACGTCGACCAGGTTCAGCCCGGTCTCGACGTAGGCCGGCATCCGCCCGCGCGCCGCCTCGACAATGACGCGCCCGGTCGGGGTCGGCCTGACATCGCGCGCCCCGACCGGTGTCGACGGGTTGACGATCACCGCCGGCAGCCCCTGGAACGCGACCATGCGCTCGACCAGGCGTTCGGCCTCGACCTTGCTGCGCTTGTAGGCGCCGATCGCCTCGTGCACGGCCAGCGGGGCCTCTTCGTCGGATGATTCGGTCGACGGGCCGACGCGCAGGGTCGCCACGCTGCTGGTATACACCACGCGCTCGACCTCCGCCGCCAGCGCCGCCCCCATCACCGTTTCCGTACCCTCGATGTTGTTGCGGGCGATCTGGTCCGGGTCGCGCGCCCACAGCCGGTAGTCGGCGGCCACGTGCAGCAGCCAGCGCACGCCGGCCAGGGCGCGGCCGACGGCGGCGCGGTCGCGCATGTCGCCCTCGGCAATCTCGGCATCGAGCCCAGCCAGATTGCGGCGCGGACTGGTCGCGCGCACCAGCAGGCGCACAGGATAGCCGGCATGCAGCGCCGCACGCGCCACCGCGGAACCGATGAAACCGGCCCCACCCGTGATCAGCATCAGGTCTTCCCTCATGGCCGGCCTCCACCCCGCGTGGGCAACGTTGTCACTTGCGCGCATTCTAGACGCGCGGCCGGATACGTGCACTGTCGCGAACCTCTGCGCGTGTGCGTAATCAAACAGGTTTCGTCAACCCGAAGGCCGCCATGCACGTCATCCTCGCCCAGCCGCGCGGCTTTTGCGCCGGCGTCGTCCGTGCCATCGAGATCGTCGACCGTGCGCTCGAGCGCTATGGTGCGCCGGTCTATGTGCGACACGAAATTGTTCATAACAAGGCCGTGGTCGGCGGCCTGCGTGCCCGGGGCGCCGTGTTCGTCGAGGCGCTCGCCGAAGTGCCGCCGCAGGCCGTCACGATCTTCAGTGCGCACGGCGTGGCGCGCGCGGTCGAGGCCGATGCGCGGGCGCGCGACCTGCGCGTGCTGAACGCAACCTGTCCACTGGTGGCCAAGGTGCACATCCAGGGGCGCCTGTATGCTGCCGCCGGCCGCGTCGTGATCCTGATCGGCCATGCCGGCCATCCCGAGGTCGAAGGCACGATGGGGCAGATCGACGGCCGCGTGCTGCTGGTACAGGACGAGGCCGACGTCGACGCGCTCGACCTGCCCGCCGCCACTCCGGTCGCCTATATCACGCAGACCACGCTCAGCGTCGACGATACCCGGGCGGTCATCGCCGCGCTGCAGCGGCGCTTTCCGGACCTGGTCGGCCCCGACGTGCGCGACATCTGCTACGCCACCCAGAACCGCCAGCGCGCGGTGCGCGAGCTGTGCCGCCAGGTCGACGTGCTGCTGGTCGTCGGCGCCGCCAACAGCTCGAACTCGAACCGGTTGCGCGAGATTGGCAGCGAGAGCGGCATTCGGAGTCACCTGCTGGCCGACGGCAGCGAACTCGATCCGGCCTGGGTCGCCGGCGCAGCCACGGTCGGGATCACGGCCGGCGCGTCGGCGCCCGAAGCCATGGTCGAGCACGTGATCGCTGCGCTGCGTGCGCTGGGGCCGGTCGAGGTGTCGGCCATGGACGGACTCGAGGAACACGTCGAATTCAAGTTGCCGCCCGAACTGGCCGGACGCGCCGCCTGAGGGTGGACACTTACGGGAGAACTGCCATGGCGATCCCTTTCCTGCAGAAAGCGATGGTCGGCGCCTACGTGCTGCGCAAGCACCTGGCCGGCGAAAAACGCTACCCGCTGGCACTGATGCTGGAGCCGCTGTTCCGCTGCAACCTGGCCTGCGCCGGCTGCGGCAAGATCGATTATCCGGACGAGATCCTCGACCAGCGCCTGTCGCTCGACGCTTGCCTGGGCGCGGTCGACGAGTGCGGCGCGCCGGTGGTGTCGATCGCCGGCGGCGAGCCGCTGCTGCACCGGGACATGCCGGCCATCGTCGCGGGCATCGTCGCGCGCCGCAAATTCGTCTACCTGTGCACCAACGCGCTGCTGATGGAGAAGAAGCTCGACCAGTACCGCCCCAGCCGCTTCTTCGTGTGGTCGGTGCACCTGGACGGCGACGAAACCATGCACGACCGCTCGGTATGCCAGCCGGGCGTGTACCGGCGTGCGGCGGCGGCGATCCGCCGCGCCAAGGAGGCCGGGTTCAGGGTCAATATCAATTGCACGCTGTTCAACGATGCGGTGCCGGAGCGGGTCGCCGCCTTCTTCGACACGCTGCGCGGCATGGGCGTCGACGGCATCACGGTGTCGCCCGGCTACGCCTACGAGCGCGCACCCGAGCAGCAGCATTTCCTGGCGCGCGAAGCCACCCGCAAGCTGTTCCGCGACATCTTCGCGCGCGGCGAGGGCGGCCGACGCTGGGCCTTCAGCCAGTCCAGCCTGTTCCTCGACTTCTTGGCCGGCAACCAGACCTACCGCTGCACGCCCTGGGGCAACCCGGCGCGCACGGTGTTCGGCTGGCAGCGCCCCTGCTACCTGCTCGGCGAAGGCTATGCCGCCACCTTCCGCGAACTGATGGAGGACACCGACTGGGATGCCTACGGCACCGGGCGCTACGAAAAATGCGCCAATTGCATGGTCCACAGCGGCTACGAAGCCAGCGCCGTGCTCGACACCATGGCGCGGCCCTTGGCGGCTGCGCGGGTCGCCCTGCAAGGGGTACGCACGCGGGGGCCGATGGCGCCGGACATCCCGCTGGCCGGCCAGCGCCCCGCCGAGTACGTGCATGCGCGCCATGTCGCGATCAAGCTGGACGAGATCCGCGGGCGCAAGGCAGCCGCCGGGCCGGCCGGGGAGCCGGGCCGCTGAGCCTCAGTGGAGTGCACCGATGCCCGCCATACCCATCGACCCGCTCGCCGCCGCCGGCACGCTGTTGACGCTGCTGGCCACGCTGTACGCGCTGGCCGCCCTGCTGTGCCGCGGACGCTCATTCACGCCGCCGCTCCACGGCCGGCAGCTGGCGCCGGTCGCGGTGACCGTGCTCAAGCCGCTGTGCGGCCCGGAGCCGCGCCTCGAACACAATCTCGCCACGCTGTGTTTCCAGACCCACCCGCAGTACCAGCTGGTGTTCGGCGTGCACGACCCCGGCGATCCGGCCGTCGCCACCGTCCACCGCCTGATGCGGCGCTTTCCGTGGATCGACATGCAGCTAATGATCGGCCCCGGCGACGCAACGCGCCCGCGCGGCTGCAACCGCAAGGTCGGCAACCTGGCCAACATGATGGGCGTGGCGCGGCACCCGTGGCTGGTGCTGGCCGACAGCGACATCGCAGTCGGCCCCGATTACCTGGAGCGCGTGACGGCGCCGCTGCACGACCCCGGCGTCGGCATCGTCACCTGCCTGTACCACGGACGCGCGCAGGGCGGTTTCTGGACCCGCATCGGCGCCCTCTTCATCGACGCCTGGTTCGCGCCCTCGGTGCGGGTTGCCAGCAGTGGCGGCGGGACCGCGTTCGGCTTCGGAGCCACCATCGCGCTGCGCGCCGACACGCTGCAGGCAATCGGCGGCTTCGCGGCGCTGCAGGACCGCCTGGCCGACGACTACTGGCTGGGCGCCCTGAGCCGGCGCCTGGGCCTGCGCACGGTGCTGTCCGAGGTCTGGGTCTGCACCGACGTGACCGAAGACACGCTGCCGGCCCTGTGGGCGCGCGAGCGGCGCTGGATGCAGACCATCCGTTCGTTGCATCCGGTCGGCTACACCTTTTCCTTCATCACCTTTACCTTGCCCGTGCTCGCGCTCGGCCTGTGGCTGGCGCCGAACGCCTGGAACGGGGCGCTGGCGCTGGCCGGCAGCGCTGCGCGCCTGGCGCTGTACTGGCGGCGGCCGGCGCCCGGCATCCCGGCGCCCGGACATGCCGTCTATGCACCGCTGCGCGACTGCCTGCTCCTGCTGGAGTGGCTGAGCGCCTTTGCCGGCCGTACCACCCGCTGGCGCCGCCACGTGCTGCCGCTGCACGCGCCGGGCAAGCCATCATGAGGCCCACACCATGACAAGCAAGATGCTGAAGACCCTGTTCCTGCAAGCGCCCTCCTTCGACGGCTTCGACGGCGGCGCCGGCTCGCGCTACCAGGCCAAGCGCGAGATCCGCTCGTTCTGGTACCCGACCTGGCTGGCCCAGCCCGCCGCCCTGGTACCCGGCAGCCGCCTGCTCGACGCCCCGGCCGAGGGGATGACGATCGAACAGGCGCTCGACATCGCCGCCTGTTACGACCTGGTCATCATCCACACCAGCACGCCTTCCTTTCCCGGCGACGTGCGCTTCGTGGAACTGCTCAAGCAGCGCGATCCGGCGCTACTTGCCGGCATGGTCGGCGCCCGCGTCGCGGTGGATCCCGACAGTGCGCTGCAGGCCAGCCGCGCCATCGATTTCGTCGCGCGCGAGGAATTCGATTACACCTGCCTCGACGTCGCCCGGGGCCTGGCGCTGGCGGACATCGCCGGCATCAGCTTCCGCGACCGCGGCGGCTGTATCCGTCACAACCCGCCGCGCACTATCATCGAGGACATGGACGCGCTGCCCTTCGTCGCGCCGGTCTACAAGCGCGACCTGGACATCCGCAATTACTTCATCGGTTACCTGAATTATCCGTATGTCTCGCTGTACACCGGCCGCGGCTGCCGCTCGCGCTGCACCTTCTGCCTGTGGCCGCAGACCGTAGGCGGGCACCGCTACCGCACGCGCTCGGCCGCCAACGTCCTGGCAGAAGTACGCTGGATCAAGGAAAACATGCCGGAAGTGAAGGAAATCATGTTCGACGACGACACCTTCACCGACCTGCGCCCCCGCGCCGAAGAAATCGCGCGCGGCCTCGGCGCACTCGGCGTCACCTGGTCGTGCAACGCCAAGGCCAACGTGCCCTACTCGACACTGAAGATCATGAAGGAAAACGGCCTGCGCCTGCTGCTGGTCGGCTACGAGTCCGGCGACAACCAGATCCTGGTGAACATCAAGAAGGGCTTGCGCACCGACATCGCGCGCCGCTTCGCCGACGATTGCCATGCGCTCGGCATCACGGTGCACGGCACCTTCATCCTCGGCCTGCCGGGCGAAACCCATGAGACCATCGCCAAATCGATCGAATTCGCCAAGGAAATCAATCCGCACACGATCCAGGTATCGCTGGCCGCCCCCTACCCCGGCACCCGCCTGCATGCGCAGGCCGTGGAAAACGGCTGGATCGCGGACGGCAAGACCATCCACCTGGTCAACGACAGCGGCGTGCAGCTGGCGGCGCTCAGCTACCCGCACCTGTCGCGCGAGGAAATCTACCATGGCGTGGAAACCTTCTACCGCAGCTTCTACTTCCGCCCCAGTAAAATCTGGGAAATCGTCAGCGAGATGCTGCATAGCTGGGACATGACGCAGCGGCGCCTGCGCGAAGGCGTCGAGTTCTTCCGCTTCCTGCGTGCCCACGGCGCCTCGCACTCCTGACGTGGCGGAGCCGTCTCGATGCGCGGACCGGGCCTGATCATCACCGCCGACGATTTCGGCCTGCACCCGAGCGTCAACCGCGCGGTCGAACTGGCGCACCGCGACGGCGTACTGGCGGCTGCCAGCCTGATGGTCGGCGCCCCCGCCGCAGCCGACGCGGTGGCGCGGGCGCGCGCCTGCCCGCGCCTGCGCGTAGGCCTGCACCTGGTGCTGGCCGACGGGCGGCCGCTGCTGCCGCCCGCTGCGATCCCGGACCTGGTCGATGACAACGGACGCTTCGGCGCCCAGACCGGGTCGGCCATGGCGCGCGAGGGCATGCGCTTCTTCTGCCTGCCGCGCGTGCGGCGCCAGCTGGCCGACGAGATCCGCGCCCAGTTCGCCGCCTTCGCCGCCACCCGCCTCGCGCTCGACCACGTCAACGCCCACAAGCACTTTCACCTGCACCCGACCGTGCTGGGGATGATCGTCGACATCGGGCGCGGCTTCGGCCTGCGCGCGGTACGCCTGCCGCGCGAGGCCGGCTTGCCGCTGTGGCTGCGCCCATGGCTGGCGCTGCAGCGCGCCCGGCTGGCAGCCGCCGGCATCGCCCACAACGACTACCTGGTCGGCATGCGACGGTCGGGCCGCTTCGACAGCGCCGCTCTGCTGCGGGCGCTGCACGGATTGCCGCGCAGCGGCATCGGCGAGCTGTACGTCCACCCGGCGCTGGAATCCGGCGCGGTGATCTCGCCGACGATGCGCGGCTACCGCCACGCTGACGAATTCGCGGCGCTGGTGTCGCCACGGGTGGCATGGGCCTGCGACTGCCTGCGCGTGCAGGGCTTCCGCTTCGGCGGCTTCTGCGATTTGGCGGCGCGTGCGTTACCGGCTGCGCCGCTCGCGTCACGCACACCACGCAGCCAATGAAGCGCCTGGCCTGGCTGGGCACGATCGGCGGGCTGGCGCTGCTGACCGCGCTGATCGTGGCCCAGGGTTGGCCAGCGATCCTGGCCGCCTTCTTTCACGCCGGCTGGCCGCTGCTGCTGGTGCTGCCGGCGCGCCTGCTGACGCTGATGCTGGACACCCGTGCCTGGCGCCTGCTGCTCCATCCCTTCGATCCGCGGCGCGCTGCCGGTCCCCTGTTCCTACTGTGGGTCGGCACTGTGCGCGAAGCGGTTAACCGCCTGCTGCCGGTGGCCGGGGTCGGCGGCGAAGTGGTGGGGGTTCGCCTGGCGCGCCTGCGCATCCCGGACACGACCGCGCTTGCGGCCAGCGTCATCGTCGAAGTGCTGCTGACGATCATCGTGATCTACCTGTTCTGCGGCCTGGGCGTGGTGCTGATGGCGCACCTGGCCGCTGGCCTGGGCCAGGTCTGGATCGTCGGCGCCGCCCTGCTGCTGTCACTGCCACTACCGCTGCTGGCCTGGTGGCTGGTGCGCTACGGCGCTCCGTTCGCGTGGCTGGAGCGCTGGGCGCTGCGCCTGCTCGGACCTCAGAACCGGCTGGTCCTTCATCTGGACGGCATCCGCCTCGACGCTTGTATCAAGCGGCTGTTCGGGGAACACGGCCGGCTGGCGCGCGCGGGCGGGCTGATGCTGCTGTCCTACCTGCTCGGCATCTTCGAGACCTGGTACGCGCTGGCCCTGCTCGGCCATCCGGTCAGCGTGCCGGCGGCGCTGGCGATCGAAGCGCTGACCCAGGCCACGCGCCACGCCAGCTTTTTAGTGCCGGCCGGCCTTGGCGTGCAGGAAGCCGCGGTGCTGCTGTTCAGCCGCCTGGCCGGGGTCGGCGGTGAGGTCGCGCTGTCGCTGGCGCTGGTCAAGCGCATGCGCGAACTGGCGCTGGGCGTGCCGGCGCTGCTGTCGTGGCAGTGGGTCGAGGCGCGCCGGCTGCGGGCCGACGGCCCTGTCAGTTGACGGCCCGGTCTCGGGCCGCCGTTCCGGCGCTTTCCAGGTAGGCGCGGCACATCAGCTTGAGTTGCTCCAGCACAGCCTCGGCATCCACCGCAGGTAGATCGCGTTCGAATGCATTGCGCACCGTACCGAATACCGACGTCAGCAGCGTAAGCGTGACGATGCGCAGGTCGACGAACGCCGCATCGGAGGCGCTGGCCAACATTGCTGCGGCCGCGGCGTCGGCCCGGGCGCCGAAGGCTTCGATCAACGCCCGGTTATCCATCTCGACGACGGTCTGGTAGAGCACGCGCGTGACCTCGGGGCGTTCGGTCTTGGCGGTCCAGTAGGTCGTGACCAGCGCCTCGACCATGCGCCCGATCGGGGCGTCATGTTCGGCCCGGCACGCCGCTTCCACCCGTTCGGCCAAGATCTGCAGGTAGCGCTCGTTGAGGGCGTAGATCAGCGCTTGCTTGTGCGGAAAATACTGGTACATCGTGCCGACCGAGACGCCGCCCCGCTCCGCCACCCGGGTCGTGGTCAGCCGCTGCGGTCCTTCGCTCAGCAAAACCTGAATGGTCGCCTCGAAAATAGCGTCCAGTGTGGCCATCGAACGGCTCTGGCGCGGGCGTTTACGGGCGTTGAGGTGGGCAGGAGGCTGGATGGTCATATGCGAATGTTCAAACTGAAGGATCCTTCATATACTAAATCCACCAACCCAACAATGAAAGGATTCGTTCATGGCGCACAGCACACGCATTGCACTCGTCACCGGCGCGAACAAGGGCATCGGCCTGGAAATCGCGCGCCAGCTCGCGCAGGCCGGCATCATCGTCATCATCGGCGCCCGTGATCCGGGCCGCACCCGCGCCGCGGTCGACATGCTCGCTGCTGACGGACTGGTCGCCCACGCGGTCCGGATCGACCTCACCGACCACGCCAGCATCGCCACGGCCGCCGAGGCGATCCGGACGCAGCATGGGCAACTTGATATCCTGGTCAACAATGCCGGCATCGTCGATGGAGGTGACGGACCGCCGAGCACCGGGTCCGTCGAAGCGGCACGGCGGATCATGGACACGAACTTCATTGGCACCCTGGCTGTGACGCAGGCGATGCTGCCGTTGCTGCGTCTGGCGCCGGCCGCACGCATCGTCAACCTGTCCAGCGCGCTAGGTTCGCTGGCCGTGAACGGCGATCCGGCTTCGCCGTACTATTCGGCACGCCTGATCGGCTACAACGCCTCCAAGGCGGCACTGAACATGCTGACCGTACAACTTGCCGAAGAATTGCGCGGGACGGCAATCGTGGTCAATTCGGTGAGTCCCGGCTACGTACGGACCGACCTGACCGGCCACATGGGATTCATGACCCCAGCGGAAGGCGCGGCGCTGCCGGTCGCCTATGCGCTGCTGGGTACGGATGCCGTGTCCGGCTCCTTCGTCGAACCGGGCGGCAATTCGCCCTGGTAGGGCCGAGGACCGCGGCCGGGTCACGGCTGCGCATTATGCGCCGCCAGGTACTTGACCAGGCCATCTACCCCACCCTTGGCCAGCTGCGCCGCAAACTGCTGGCGGTACACCTGGATCATCCAGGCCCCCATCATGTTGATATCGTAGATCTTCCAGCTGGCGCCGCTACGGCGCAGGCGGTAGTCGATCGCCATCGTGTCCCCGCCGGTGCGCACCGTGGTCTTGACCACGGCGTCGCTCGCCCCGGCGGCCAGGCGCGGCGGCGGGCCGTAGGCAAAGTGCGTGTCCTGGCCCTGGAGCTGGGTCAGCTGCAGCGCATAGGTGCGTGCCAGCAGGGTCTGGAATTCCTTGAACAGGGCATCGCGCTGGGCCGGCGTGGCCTGGTTCCAGGCCGGGCCGACCGCGTACTGCGTGGTCAGCATGAAGTCGGTCGCCGGCAGGAAACGCTGGCGGACGATCTCGTAGGTGCGGTCGGGATCGCCGGCAGCGGCGGCTGGCTCGGCATGGACGGCATCCATTACCCCGTCGATGATCGTCTTCACCACTTGGGCAGGCGCGGCCGCCTGCTCGGCGTGAATACCGGGCACGGCGAGCAGCGCCAGGGTCAGGAGGATCGTCGACTTCATGCAAGTTCTCCGATATGCATCATGAGACCGCGTGCAGTCGCAGGCGTTCCGCACCTGTCTAACATCGCATGCTGACTGCCCTGATCGCCAGGATCATCCATGCCTCCTCCCGCCACGCCTGGGCGGTGCTCGGCGTATTCGCGCTGCTGGTCGTGCTGTCTGTTTATTATGTGGTGCGCGATTTCGCCATCACTACCGACGTCACGCAGTTGATGGATGCGAACGCCGCCTGGGCGCGGCGCGATGCCGCCGTCACCGCCGCCTTCCCGAACCGCAGCGACACCACGCTGGCGGTGATAAGCGCGCCGGCGCCGGAACTGGCCGCCGAGGCGGCCCGCTTGCTGGCGGCAAGGCTGCGGCAGCAGCCACGCCTATTCCGCGCGGTCAGCCTCGGCAGCGGCGACGATTTCTTCCGCCGCCATGGCTTGCTCTACCTGTCCACGGGGGAAGTGCGCGATCTGACCGGCCGCCTGCAGGATGCGCGCGCCCTGCTGAATGCGCTGGCGCGCGATCCCTCGCTGCGCGGCCTGGCCAACCTGCTGTCGGTGACTCTCTTGACGCCGCTCCAGACCGGCCGGATCACGCTGGCCGGCATGGCGCCGCTGCTCGATAAAAGCGCCGGCACCGTCGAGGCCGTGCTGGCCGGGCGCCCGGCCGCGCTTTCGTGGCAGGCGGTGGCCGATCCGGACTTGCCGGCGGAGCCGGCCCTGGTCGACGTGCGGCCGGTGCTCGACTTCAGCGAATTGCTGCCGGGCGCGCCGTCGAGCGACGCGATCCGCACCGCCGCCGCCGACCTGCGGCTACGCGAGCAATATGGCGCGACCGTCGCGCTGACCGGCCCGATTCCGCTGTCGGACGACGAATTCGCCTCGCTGCAGGAAGGTTCGCCGCTGACCGGCGCGATTCCGGTGGTCGTGGTGCTGGTGCTGCTGTGGCGCGCGCTGCGCTCGGGCGCGCTGGTGCTGGCGGTGTGCATCACCATGCTCGGCGGGCTGGCGCTGACGGCAGCGCTCGGGCTGATGATGGTGGGTGCGCTGAACCTGATTTCGGTGGCCTTCGCGATCCTGTTCGTCGGCCTCGGCGTCGACTTCGGCATCCAGTTCGGCATGCGCTTCCGCGAATACCGGCGTCACCGCGCCAGCGCGCGCCAGGCGCTGCTGGCGGCCGGCCGCTCGATCGCGCTGCCCTTGAGCCTGGCGGCCACCGCCACCGCCTTCGGCTTCCTCGCCTTTCTGCCGACCGCCTACCGCGGCGTGGCCGAACTGGGGCAGATTGCCGGCGTCGGCATCCTGTTCGTGGCGCTGCCGGCCTGCCTGACCGTGCTGCCGGCACTCATCCGCGTGCTGGACCCGGCGCGCAGCCGCGGCGCGCCCGGCTATCCGCGCCTGGCCCCGCTCGACCGCGCACTGCAGGCGCACCGCACACCGGTGCTGGTGGCGACGCTGGGCATCGTGGCGGCCGGCCTGCCGCTGCTGTGGCGCCTCGAGTTCGACTTCGATCCGCTGCACCTGAAGAACCCGCACAGCGAATCGATGGTGACGCTGGCCAAGCTGTCGCGCAGCATGGACATCGGCCTGGACAACGTGCAGGTGCTGAGGCCGTCGCTGGCGCAAGCGCAGGCGGTGGCGGCGCGCCTGGAGCGCCTGCCCGAGGTGGCGCACGCGCTCACCGCCGCCAGCCTGGTGCCCGACGACCAACCGGCCAAGCTGGCGGCGATCGGCGCGGCGGCGCGCAGCCTGCTGCCGGTGCTGGCGCAGTCGCCGCTGGCGCCGGCGACCGACCTGCAGCGCGTGGCGGCGCTGCGGGCGGCGGCGCAGGCGCTGCGCAATGCCGCGCTCGATCATCCCGGCGCCGGGGCTGCCTCGGCCCGGCGCCTGGCCCAGGACCTGGCCGCGCTGGCACGTGCGGATGCCGCCACCCGTACGCGTGCCGAACACGCGCTGGCGGCGCCACTGCGGCTGGCGCTGGCCACGCTGGCGCTGGCGCTGCAGGCGCAGCCGGTGACGGTCGACAGCCTGCCCGCGGACCTGCGCCGCAACTGGATCGCGCCGGACGGCCGCGTCCTGGTCGACATCAGCCCGAAACGCGTCCCCGGCCGCGAGACGCCACTGGGCGCCTTCGTGGCCGCGGTGCAGGCGGTCGCGCCGGACGCCAGCGGCGGCCCGATCTCGGTGCGCCATGCCGCCGACCTGGTGATCGATGCCTTCGTGGAGGCGGCGCTGCTGGCGGTGGCGACGATCGCGCTGCTGCTGTGGGTCGCCTTCCGCCGCGTCGGCGACGTGCTGCTGACGATGGTGCCGCTGCTGGTGTCCAGCCTGGCCACGCTGGAAGCCTGCGTGCTGCTTGGCATCCGGCTCAACTTCGCCAACATCATCGCGCTGCCGTTGCTGCTCGGGGTCGGCGTCGCCTTCAAGATCTATTACATCATGGCCTGGCGCAGCGGCCGCCAGGCGCAGCTGGCGCATCCGCTGACCCAGGCGACCGTCCTCAGCGCGGCCACCACCGGCACCGCCTTCGGCAGCCTATGGCTGTCCAACCACCCGGGCACCGCCAGCATGGGCAAGCTGCTGGTGCTGTCGCTGGTCTGCACGCTGATCGGCGCCGTGTTCTTCCAGCCGGTCCTGCTGGGCAGGCCGCGCCCGCCCCCTTCCTCCTCCTGAATCGGGAACCGCCATGCGAATGCTACCAAGAAGCACCGTGCGAACCACCGCGGCCGCCATCCTGCTGGCGCAACTGTGCGGCTGCGCCAGCGGACCGCAGCGCAATCCGGCCGATCCGCTCGAGCCGCTCAACCGCGCCACCTTCCGCTTCAACGACGTCCTCGACCGCAACATCGCGCAGCCGGTCGCGCGCGGCTATATCCGCGTGGTGCCGCGGCCGCTGCGCATCGGCGTCGAGAACGTCTTTTCGAACCTGGGCGACGTGGTCGTGATGGCCAACGACTTCCTGCAGCTGCGCTTGCGCGACGGCATGAACGACATGATGCGCATCGCCGTCAACACCAGCTTCGGCCTGCTCGGCGTGCTGGACGTCGCCACCCCGGCCGGCCTGGTCAAGCGCGACCAGGACTTCGGGCTGACGCTCGGCCACTACGGCGTGCCCAGCGGCCCCTATCTGGTGCTGCCGCTGTTCGGACCGAGCAGCTTCCGCGACGGCGTCGGCTTCGGCGTCGACCAGTACGCCGCCCCGGTCACCTACATGGACCCGGCCTGGCGCAATGCGATGTGGGGCGCGGACTTCGTGAGCACCCGGGCGCGCTACCTGAATACGACCAACCTGCTGGAGCAGGCGGCGCTGGACCGCTACCTGTTCGTGCGCGATGGCTATCTGGGGCGGCGCCAGTCGCAGATCGACGAAGGCAAGGAGCAGGCCCTGCCGGATTACGAGGGCGAGAGCAAAGGGGGAACGCAAGCGCCGCCGACTCCGGTGCCGAACAAATAAGTTTGCTCGAAGACCGTCGCCCCTGCGCAGGCAGGGGTCCAAGTTGCATGCACACAGGCGGCGCCTCGAACTTGGGCCCCTGCCTGCGCAGGGGCGACGTGCGAAGGCAGCAGGCATCCAGCAATGCACGGCGTACTCAGGGCGCCGCAAGCCGCTTGCCGAACCGCGCGCGCACCCGCGCGAGCGCACGCCGTGCACGCCAGGCGTCGCAGGCCAGCACGCACAGCGGGCCCAATTCAGCCGGCGCCGCGGCCAGGGCGCGCAACAGCAGCCACGGTGCGCTGCCGCCGTCCGGCCGCATGCCCGCCAGCGCGCACGGCGGCACGCTGCGCCAGGCCGGATCGAGCACCACCCTGCAGGCGGCAAACGGCAAGCCGTGGCGCCGGGCGATGCGAGCAGCGGCGTGCGATTCCATGTCGACGGCGCAGGCGCCGCTGGCGCGCCACAGGCCGGCCTTGTCGCGCGCGCTCGTCAAAGGCGCGTCGATCCCGGCCAGTTCGCCGTGCACGGCTTGCGGCAGGCGCCGTGCCAGGCCGCGCAGCCAGGCGGCGTCGGCGCACAGGAAACCGTCTGCCGTCTGTACACCGGTGGCGAGTATGCAGGTACCGGGTGCCAGCCCGGGATCGAGGGCACCGGCGCAGCCGAAGCTGAGGATGCCGGCCCAGGCGGGTCCGTCGCACGCCGGCCGATCTTCGGTCTCGCCAGCTGCGTGCGCGGCAAGCTGGGCGGCCGTCTGAACAGCCGCGCGTGCGAGCAAGCTTTCGTTCAGCCGCTCGGCATGCCGTAGTGCGGACCGCGTATCGCGCCGCCCGTCGAGCAGCGCATCGAGCCGTTCCGCCAGCCGCCACGGCCCAGGCCCGCACACGGCCACCACGCCGGGACCGGCGGCCAGCGCCGCCTCGAAGGCCAGTCCACAGGCCGCCAGCACCGGCAAGGGTTCGCGCGCGGTCATCGTCACATCCCGACGCCGGCGCCGGCGCCCGGCCGGGCAGCGCCGCCGCGGCCGCGGCCGCGCAGCGTGCGGTAGCGCGCCAGCGCCCACAGCGGAAAATAGCGCGCGTAGCCGTGGTAGCGCAGGTAGAACACGCGCTCGAAGCCGGTCGCCGTATGGTGCTGTTCGCGCCACAGCCCGTCGCGCCCCTGCTGCGCCAGCAGCCATCCGATGCCGCGCCGGACTGCCGGCGTGTCGGTGGCGCCGGCCGCCATCAGGCCGAGCAGCGCCCAGGCGGTCTGCGACGGCGTCGACGGCGCCGGTTCGTAGCCGCGGTAATCGAGCTTGTAGCTGCTGCCGTCCTCGCCCCAGCCGCCGTCCGCGTTCTGGATCGCGCCGAGCCAGCCGGCGGCGCGCACCACTGGGGCGGCATCGGTGCCCAGCCCGGCAGCCCCGAGTGCGCACAGGGCGCTCCAGGTGCCGTATATATAGTTGACGCCCCAGCGGCCGTACCAGCTGCCGTCCTGTTCCTGCTGGCGCAGCAGCCAGGCCAGTGCACGCGCCGCCGGCGTGCGCGGCCGGGCGCAGGCGCCGGGCTGCAGCTGGACCAGCATCGACAGGCAGCGCGCCGACACGTCGGCCGTCGGCGGGTCGAGCAGCGCGCCGTGGTCGGCGAACGGGATGTTGTTCAGGTAGCGCTGGGTGTTGTCGGCCTCGAAGGCGCCCCAGCCGCCGCCCCGGCACTGCATCCCGAGCACCCATTCGCCGGCACGCTCGACCAGCGGCCGGTAGCGCTGCTCGCCGCGCAGGCGGTCGGCGCGGTGCATCGCCATCGCCACCACGGCGGTGTCGTCGACGTCGGGGTAATGCGCGTTCTCGTACTGGAAGGCCCAGCCGCCGGGGCGCAGGCCGGGCCGGCGCAGGCCCCAGTCGCCGCGCGTGTCGAGGATCTGCAGCGGGCGCAGCCAGTCGAGCGCGCGGCCGGCGGCGTCGATGGCGGTCGGGGTGCCGGCTTCCAGCAGCGCGTGGCTCATCAGCGCGGTGTCCCAGACCGGCGACAGGCAGGGCTGGCAATAGGCTTCGTCGCCGCGGTCGACCAGCAGCCGGTCGATGGCGCGGCGGGCAGCGGCACTTTCCGGCTGGTCGGGCGCCACGCCGAGGGCGTCCAGCATCTGCACCGCGTTGACCATCGCCGGGAAGATCGCACCGAGGCCATGTTCGCCGTTCAGGCGCGCGCGCACGAAGGCGGCGGCCTGTTCGATCGCGTGCCGCCGCAGGCGCGCCGGTACGCGTGTTTCGAGCGTGCGCACCTGGGCCTCGACCGCACGGAAAAAGGCGAACCACAGGCGCGACTGGTGCGGCGCGCGCGGCGCCTGGCCAAGCGCGGCCGGATCCGCGGCGAACAGCTCGGCGATGCGCACCGTGCGGGGGTTGCGCGCCTGCGGCCTGAGCGCGCCCAACACCAGCAGCGGCGCCACCACGGTGCGGCTCCAGTACGACACCTTCGACAGGTGAAACGGGAACCAGCCCGGCAGCAGCGCGATCTCGACCGGCATTGCCGGCACCGCGTCCCAGCCGATCTCGCCGTACAGCGCCAGCAGCAGGCGCGTAAAGACGTTGCTGCGTTCGGCGCCGCCGTGGGCCAGGATCGCCGCGCGCGCCCGCGCCATGTGCGGCGCGTCGGGCGCGTCGCCGATCATCTTCAGCGCAAAATAGGCCTTGACGCTGGCGCTGGGGTCGTAGCCGCCGCCATGGAACAGCGGCCAGCCGCCGTGGCTGCCCTGCAGGCGGCGCAGGTAGCGCCCGATCTTGGCTTCGAGACCGGCATCGGCGGTCTCGCCGAGGTAGTGCACCAGCAGCACGTACTCGGCCGGGATGGTGGCGTCGGCTTCGAGTTCATACACCCAGTGGCCGTCCGGACGCTGCTCGGACAGCACCGCGTCCAGCGCGTGGGCAAGTGCGGCGTCGAGTGCGGCGTCGAGTGCGGCGTCGAGCGCGCCGCCGTGGGCGCGCGCCAGCGCATGGGCAAGCCCGCTGGTCCGTCTGGCGGCGTGGAGGCTATCGCGCATGGCCGCTACCCGATCCCGTGGCGCAGCAGGATGCCGATGCGTTCCAGCGTCCCGAGCCGCACCGCCGCGCGTGGACTGTGCCAGCCGCGCCGCTCGAGCCGCGCCAGCAGGCTGCGGTAGGTCGCGCCCATCAAACGCGGGGCGCGGGAGGCGCCGCCGCGGTTGCGGCCCAGGACCGTTTGCGCGGCATCGTAGTGGTCGAGCGCCTGCGCGGTGACTCCGTCGCAAACCGCCGGCAGCGCCGGATGGGCCGCGATCGCAGCGGCGCCAGCGTCTGCATCGAACCCGGCCTGCAGCAGCAGCTCGCGCGGCAGGTAGCCGCGGCCGATGGCGGCATCCTCGTCGATGTCGCGCAGGATGTTGGTGAGCTGCAGCGCGCGCCCGAGGTGGTGCGCCAGCCGTTCGCCGTCCGGGTCGGGCAGGCCGAACACCCGTGCCGACAGGCGTCCGACCGCGCTGGCGACGCGTTCGCAATACAGGTCGAGCGTGCTTGCTGCCGGCGCGCACAGCGGGCTGTCCTGGGCATCCATCAGCATGCCGTCGATCAGCGCATGGAAGTCGGCGCGCGCCAGGCCGAAGGCGGCGATGTGGTGCGCCATGTCTTGCATTGCCGGCGGCGGCATCCCGGCGTAGCAGGCGTCGACGCCGTCGCGCCAGCGCGCCAGGGCGGCGCGCTTGGCGGGGGGCGGCGCGTCACCGTCGGCGATATCGTCCACCGCGCGGCAGAAGGCGTAGATGTCGAACATGGCGGCGCGCTGGCTTGCCGGCAGCAGGCGCAGCGCCATGCGGAAGGAACTGCCGCTGCGCTGCGCCGGCAACGGCAGCGCCGCCTGGGCAGACTGGAATGAGGAAAACATCGCTGCACCTCGTGCTATAGGGTGTCAGGCACCGCCTGCCGCCAGCAGCGGCGTGTCGAGTGCGAAGCGGCGCCGGATCGCAGCGGCGATGCCCGCTGCGTCGAGACCGGCCGCGGCCAGCAGTGCCGCCGTGTCGCCGTGCTCGATGAAGCGGTCGGGCAGGCCGAGCGTCAAGAGCGGCCGCGCGATGCCGGCGGCGGCCAGCGCCTCGGCCACGGCGGCGCTGGCGCCGCCCATCACGGCGCCCTCTTCCACCGTCACCAGCCGCGCGTGGGTGCACGCCAGGCGCACGACCAGGTCGACGTCGAGCGGTTTGATGAAGCGCATGTTGGCCACCGTGGCGCCGAGTTCGGCGCCGGCTTCGAGGCTGGCCGCGAGCGGCGTGCCGAAGGCCAGGATCGCGGTGTCCGCCCCGGACAGCTGCAGCTCGCCGCGGCCGATCGGGATGGTATCCAGGTCCGGGGAGACGGCCACGCCGGGCCCGCTGCCGCGTGGATAGCGCACCGCGGCCGGTCCGCGGTGGCGGTAGGCGGTGCTCAGCATGCGCCGGCATTCGGCTTCGTTCGAGGCCGCCATCAGCACCATGTTCGGGACACAGCGCAGGAAAGCGATGTCGAAGCTGCCGGCGTGGGTGGCGCCGTCCGGTCCCACCAACCCGGCGCGGTCGATGGCGAAGGTGACGTCCAGGTTTTGCAGCGCCACGTCGTGGATCAGCTGGTCGTAGGCGCGCTGCAGGAACGTGGAATAGATCGCCACCACCGGCTTCAGGCCTTCGGCGGCCAGGCCGGCGGCAAAGGTCACCGCGTGCTGTTCGGCGATGCCGGCGTCGACATACCGCGCCGGGAACATCTGCTGGAAGCGGACCATGCCGGATCCTTCGCACATCGCCGACGTGATGCCGACCAGGCGCGCATCGCAGGCGCCCATGTCGCACAGCCAGTCGCCGAACACCTCGGTGTAGGTGGGCCGGCTGCGCGCCAGCATCGAGGCCGGGAGCGAGGCCGATGCCGCCGGCGCGGGCAGGCCGCGGGCCGGGTCGAAGCGGCCGACGCCGTGGTACAGCGTCGGCGCGGCCTCGGCCGGCGCATAGCCGCGGCCCTTGCGGGTAAGCACATGCAGCAGCTGCGGCCCGCGCCGGCCGCGCAGGTCCTGGAGCGCCGCCGCCAGCGCGTCGAGGTCGTGGCCGTCGATCGGCCCGCTGTAGCGCAGGCCGAGCTGTTCGAACACGGACGCGGACGCCGCCGCCGACGGCGCCGGGCCGCGTCGTCGCGCGCACCAGCGATCGAGGCCGCCCACCGACGGCGAGATCGACATGCCGTTGTCGTTCAGGACCACCAGCAGGCGCAGGTCGTGGCGGTGGCCGGCATTGTTCAAGGCTTCGAAGGCGAGGCCGGCGCTCATCGCGCCGTCGCCGCAGACCGCCACCGCATGGCGGTCTGCGCAGCGCAGGCAGGCCGCTTCGGCCATGCCGAGTGCCGCCGAAATCGACGTCGACGAATGCGCCGTGCCGAAACTGTCGTAGGCGCTCTCGTCGCGGCGCGGAAAACCGGACAGGCCGCCCAGCTGGCGCAGCGTGTGCATGCGGTCGCGCCTTCCTGTCAGTACCTTGTGGGCGTAACATTGATGGTCCACATCCCACACGATACGGTCGCGTGGCGTATCGAACACATAATGCAGCGCGATCGTGAGTTCCACGCTGCCCAGGTTGGACGACAGGTGGTCGCCGGACCGCGCCACGCTATCGAGCAGGAAGCCGCGCAATTCGCGCGCCAGCGGCGCCAGTCGTGCGCGCGGCAGGCGCCGCAGGTCGGCCGGTGAATCGCGTGTCTCGAGCAGGTTCATGCGCCGTCTCCATGACGATGGCACTGGCTGCGAATCATTCTAGAACATCCAGATCATCCGGGCAGATTCGCGGCGCAACCGTGCGCCACACCATCATGGGCAATGGCACAAGCTAAATAGCACATGTAAAATCCGCGCTTTGCCCCTGCCCGCCATGACCACACTCGTCCCGCCGCCCGCCACCGCCAGCCCGGTCCCGGAACTCGTCCTCGGCCTCGAAGACCGCCCGCGCGCGCTGGTCGCCATGCTCGCCGCCCTGCAGCACCTGCTGGCGATCATCGTCCCCATCGTCACGCCCGGCCTGCTGATTTGCCAGGCGCTCGGCGTGCCGGCGCGCGACACCAACCTGGTGGTCTCGATGTCGCTGGTGATCTCGGGGATCGCCACCTTCGTCCAGTGCCGCCGCTTCGGCCCCTTCGGCGCCGGCCTGCTGATCGTGCAGGGCACCAGCTTCAACTTCGTCGGCCCGCTGATTGCCGGCGGCACCCTGATGATCAAGGAAGGCACGCCGGTCACGGGCGTGATGGCCGCGATCTTCGGCGTGGTCGTCGCAGGTTCCTTCATCGAGATGGGCGTGTCGCGCGTCCTGCCTTTCGTCAAGCGCATGATCACGCCGCTGGTCACCGGCATCGTGGTGCTGATGATCGGCCTCACCCTGATCAAGGTCGGCCTGATCAGCATGGGCGGCGGCTACGCGGCGATGGCGAACGGCAGCTTCGCCAACGGCCAGAACCTGGTGTTGTCCGGCGTGGTGCTGGCGATCATCGTGGCGCTGAATCGCGTGCGGGTGGTGTGGCTGCGCAGCGCCGCCATCGTCATCGCACTGGCGGTCGGCTACGCGCTGGCCGGGTCGATGGGGCGCCTGGACTTCACCGGGATGCACGGGGCCGCGTGGTTCCAGGTGCCGGTGCCGCTGCACTTCGGCCTCGGCTTCTCGTGGTCGCTGTTCATCCCGATGATCGTGATCTACCTGGTGACCTCGCTGGAAGCGATCGGCGACGTGACCGCCACCAGCAAGGTCTCGCGTGAGCCGGTCGAGGGTCCCGTGTGGATGCGCCGCATCAAGGGCGGCGTGCTGGTGAACGGCGCCAACTCGCTGCTGGCCGGCCTGTTCAACACCTTTCCCAGCTCGATCTTCGCCCAGAACAACGGCGTGATCCAGCTGACCGGCATCGCCAGCCGCCACGTCGGCATGTGGATCGCGCTGTTCCTGGTGCTGCTCGGCCTGTTCCCGAGCGTGGCCGGCGCGATCCAGGCGGTGCCGGAACCGGTGCTGGGCGGCGCCGCGATGGTGATGTTCGGCGCGGTGGCCGCGGCCGGCATCAACATCCTGGCGAGCGTGACGCTGGACCGCCGCGCGCTCCTGATCATAGCAGTGTCGCTGGCGCTGGGGTTGGGAATTTCGCAGGTGCCGGAATTCCTGGCGCACCTGCCGCAAGCGCTGCGCCACGTGCTCGAGTCGGGGGTGGCGACCGGCGGCATCTGCGCGGTGCTGCTGAACTGGTTCCTGCCGGCGGCCACGGAGGACGACGCGCAAGCGTAAGCGCAGCGTCGGCAGTACAGGATCGGCAGCGCGGCAGGAACCGCGCCGGCGGGCGGCGGTCCAACTCAGCGTCAGGCATGCCGTGCACGTCCGGCTGCCTCGCGTTCCGAAGGAGACCGCCGTGCCCGCACCACGCCTGCCACGCATCCTGGCGAGCCTGCTGCTGCCGCTGCCGGCAGCGGCGCTGGCCCAGAACATCAACCCGCCCGCCCGGTTCACCATCACCGGGCACCTTACCCGCTATGCCCTGCTCACCCTGACGGAACCGTCGCGTCCGGACTGGACCTGGGGTCCCGGCCGCCACGAGCGCCATGCCGCCGGCCTGGACCCGGTGGCGCTGGTGGTGCGCCAGCCCGGCGACTGGACCTACGGTGCGCAAGTGACGGCATCGTGGTCGTTCGGCGGTGCCGACGACCGTCCGAGCATGCGCGGCCTCCACTTGCAGCCGATCGCCAGCTACCGCCTGTCGCCGCGCCACACGATCGGCTACGGCGGCACCATCTCGGCGGACTGGGACCGCCACGGCGGCCGCCGCTGGACCGTGCCGCTCGGGCTGGCGTGGTCGACGCTGAGCCGGCCGCACGACAGCATGCCGCTCAACGCGATGGTCGGCGCCGGCTACAACCTGGTGCGCCCGGAGCGCGCCGCCACCTGGTTCCTGCGCTTCCAGCTGAACCTGATCCTGCCCGGACGCTGAGCGCGGCATCCGTCACGCATGCACCCCGACGTCCGGACCCGGCTGGCCGCTGACCACCGGTTCGCTCAGGTCGCGCTGCAGCACCGTGCGGTACAACACCCCGGCCAGCGCACCGCCGAGCAGCGGCGCGAGCCAGAACATCCACAACTGCAGCACCGCCCAGCCGCCGACGAACAGGGCCGGCCCGGTGCTGCGCGCCGGATTGACCGAGGTGTTCGTCACCGGGATGCTGATCAGGTGCACCAGCGCCAGCGCCAGCCCGATCGCGATGCCGGCGAAGCCGACCGGCGCCCGCGCATGGGTGGCGCCCAGCACCACCAGCACGAACATGAAGCTCATCACCAGTTCGCACACCAGCGCCGCTTCCATCGTGTAGCCACCCGGCGAATGCGCGCCATAGCCGTTGGCCGCAAACCCGGCCTGCACGTCGAAGCCGGCCTTGCCGCTGGCGATCAGCCAGATCACGCCGGCGCCCACGATGGCACCGATTACCTGGCTGACGATGTAGGGGGCCAGGTAGCGCCCCGGGAAGCGGCCGCCGGCCCACAGGCCGACCGACACGGCCGGATTGAAATGGCCGCCCGAAATCGGGCCGAGCGCGTAGGCGCCCGTCAGCACGGTCAGGCCGAAGGCCAGGGAAACCCCGGTGAGGCCGATCCCGACCTCGGGGAACCTGGCGGCCAGGACGGCGCTGCCGCAGCCGCCCAGCACCAGCCAGAAGGTGCCGAGGCATTCGGCCAGAAGCTTGTTGAACATGATGTCCTCCGATAGCGCAGTAGGACGATTGTAGGAAGGGGTAAGCAAACCTACCAGCTCACCCGGACAGACTTTGACGAATCACAAACAACCGCATCGTCAAGCCAGGCTCCTGCGCAACCATCCGTTCCCCACGAGGTCTTTCATAGCGCGCCCGCGCGACTAGCTTCCTGCGAGGTCATTATGTTCCAGCGGATTGCAAGCAACACGGCAGGGACGGCACTCATGCCCGTCCTGGCATGCACGGTACTCGGCCTGGCGGCCTGCGCCTCCACGCCGCCGACGAAGGACGACACCCAGGCCCGCGTCGACGCGGCCCAGGCCATCCTGGCGAATTTCAGGCGCGACCCCGACATGACCTGGTTCCGCGACCACGTCGGCAATGCCAAGGCGCTGCTGATCAGCCCGCAGATCGTGCAGGCCGGCTTCATCGTCGGGGGTTCCGGCGGTTCGGCAGTGGTGATCGCGCGCAGCCGCAGCGGCACCGGCTGGAACGGTCCGGCCTTCTACCGCCTGGCATCCGGCAGCATCGGGCTGCAGACCGGCGCCCAGGCCTCGGAAATGGTGGCGCTGGTGATGACCGACAAGGCGCTCAACTCGCTGCTCGCGACCACCTTCAAGCTGGGCGGCGACGTCAGCGTGGCGGCCGGCCCGATCGGTGCCGGCACCGGCGCCCCGGTCACGGCCGACATGATCGTCTACACGCGCTCGAAGGGACTGTACGGCGGCGTCAATGTGGATGGCACCGTGATCGACGTGGACGAGGGCCGCAACCGCGCCTACTATGGCCAGCCGGCGACGCCGGTCGACATCCTGGTCACGCGCAGCGTGAGCAATCCCGGCGGCGCGCGGCTGGCGCAGGCGGCCAGCGGCGCGGTGGCCAGCAGGCGCTGATCGTAGCGCCGGCCGGGCGGCTCAGCGTCCCTGCAGCGCGGCGATGCGCTCTTCGATCGGCGGGTGGCTCGAGAACAATGCCATCGCGCCGCCGCCCGAGATGCCGAAGGCCGACATGTTCTTCGGCAGCTCGCCCTCGGCCAGCCCGCCCAGGCGGCGCAGCGCCGCAACCATCGGCTGCGGACGGCCCATGATGCGCGCGGCGCCGCTGTCGGCGCGGAATTCGCGCCGGCGCGAGAACCAGGCCACGATGATGCTGGCCAGGATGCCGAACACGATCTCGCACACCACCACGGTCACCATGTAGCCGATGCCGGGGCCGGCGTGCTCGTCGTCGTTCTTGCGCAGCATGCTGTCCACAAAGTAGCCGACCACGCGTGCCAGGAAGATCACGAAGGTGTTGACCACGCCCTGCACCAGGGTCAACGTGACCATGTCGCCGTTGGCGATGTGCGCCACTTCGTGCGCCAGCACCGCTTCGACCTCTTCCTGGGTCATCGATTCGAGCAGGCCGGTTGACACCGCCACCAGCGAACTGTTCTTGGTGGCGCCGGTCGCGAACGCGTTGGGCGCGCCCGGGTACACGGCCACTTCCGGCATCCCGATGCCGGCCGCCTGCGCCTGGCGCGCGACGGTATTCATCAGCCACGCTTCGGTGGCGTTGCCCGGTTGCTCGATAACGCGGGCGCCGGTCGACCATTTGGCGATCGGCTTCGACATCCACAGCGAGATAAAGGCGCCGCCGAAGCCCATCAGGGCGGCAAAGGCGAGCAGCATGCCCAGGTTCAGGCCGTTCGCGGTGAGGAAGCGGTTGACGCCGAGCAGGCTGGCGCTGAGACTCAGCACCAGCATCACGGCCAGGTTGGTGACGATGAACAGGAATACGCGTTTCATGATGTGCTCTCTAAAATAGGTTGAATGGCGAACCGGCTCATTCGGGCTGCGGCTGCGGCTGCGGCTGGGTCGCCAGCCGCTCGATCGCCACCCGGGCGATGCGCCGGTTGGCGACTTCCAGGATTTGGTAGCGCAAGCCGTCGACCTCGACGCTTTGGCCGGCCTCGGGCAGGGTCTCGAAGCGCGCCAGCAGGAAGCCGGCCAGCGAGCTGTAGTCGGCTTCCTCGCTGACCAGGGCGTCGGTTTCCAGCATCTGCTCGAGCAGGTGCAGGTCGGCCGTGCCGTCCGCTTCCCACACGCCGGGCGCCTGCTGGCGGATCGCCGGCTGCTCGTCCTCGTCCGGGAATTCGCCGGCGATCGCTTCCAGGATGTCGATCGGCGTCAGCAGGCCCTGCACCACCCCGTACTCGTCGGCCACAAGAACCAGTTGGCCGTGGGCGCGCTTCAGGGTTTCCATGGCGCGCAGCACGCCGGCCGTTTCCGGCAGCACGATCGGCGCGCGCAGCGGACCGGCGCTCGACAGGTCGATGCAGCCGTGCTGCAGCAGGCCGGCCACCAGGTCTTTGGTGCGCGCCACGCCGACCAGCTGGTCGACTTCGCCGCGGCACACCGGCAACTGGCTGTGCGGCGTCGCCTGCAACTGGCGCAGCAGGGTCGGCGCATCCTGGCCGAGGTCGATCCACGACATCTCCGAGCGCGGCGTCATGATCGAGCGGATCGACCGGTCGGCCAGCGCCAGCACGCCGCTGACCATGTTGCGCTCCTCGGTGGCGAACACGTCTTCGACGGCCGGCTGGGCGCCCTCTTCCTGTGCCGCGGCGTCGGCCTCGGCTTCGGCGCGGCGGCGCTTGCCGAGCAGGCGCAGCACCGATTCGGCGGTACGCTCGCGCAAGGGCACGCGCGCCTCGTTGCGCAGGAAATTACGGCGCGCGAACTGGTTCAAGGTCTCGATCACGATCGAGAAACCGATCGCCGCATACAGGTAACCCTTGGGGATGTGGAAGCCCAGGCCTTCGGCCACCAGGCTCAGGCCGATCATCAGCAGGAAGCTCAGGCACAGCACGACCACGGTCGGATGCGCGTTGACGAAGCGTGTCAGCGGCTTCGAGGCCAGGATCATGATGCCGATCGAGATCACGACCGCGGCCATCATGACGCCCAGTTCGTCGACCATGCCGACGGCGGTGATCACCGCGTCCAGCGAGAACACGGCATCCAGCACCACGATCTGGGCGACCACGGCGGCAAAGCCGGCATAGGCCTTCGATTCGGACTGGGCATGCGCCACGCCTTCGAGGCGTTCATGCAGTTCGACGGTGGCCTTGAACAGCAGGAACAAGCCGCCGGCCAGCAAGATCAGGTCGCGCCCGGAAAAAGCAAAGGAGCCGAGCGAAAACAGCGGCGTTGTCAGCGTGACCAGCCAGGAGACGATGGTCAGCAGGCCGAGACGCATCAGCATCGCCAGCGACAGGCCGATCAGGCGTGCCTTGTCGCGCTGCTGCGGCGGCAGCTTGTCGGCCAGGATGGCGATGAAAATCAGGTTGTCGATGCCCAGGACGATTTCCAGGACGACGAGCGTGAGCAAACCGGCCCAGATGGTCGGGTCGAAGAGCCATTCCATATATGTGTATACCTTGTCGGTGAGTGGACGTGCGCAGGCGGCATGCGTGCCGGCGGCAGGTCCGGGAAAAACCGGATCGAACGCGGGGCAACGCCCCGGTCGGACTGAGGGAGGCTCAGGCCGCGCGCGGCGGCTTCACGGGAGGCGGAACGGAATGGCAGCGGGGCGCGGCGTCGTGCAGCGCGGGCGACGCGCTGGACAAGCCGGCGATGTGCAGGCAGCCGGCATGGCCGACGATGTAGTGGATGTCGGCACCGGCGGGCGGCTCGTCGGGATCGATGTCGCCGGGGCCGGCATCGTCATCGTCATCGGCCACGTCGCCGGCCAGCGCTGCCGGCACGTGCACGCGGTCGTTCGCATCGGCGGCCTGTGCCAGGACGGCGGCCGGCATAGTGGCGACGTGCATGGTGGCGACGGACAGGGACAGCGCCAACACGTTCAGCGGGAACAACAGGACCAGGAAGATGACGAGAACGCGTCGCATGCAGGGGGTGGAAGACATGACGGCCTCAGTATATCACCTCCGCAGCACTACGCCGGTCAGCTTCGGTCACGCGCGCCGGATTCGGCATCGACCAATCGGTATCCGGATTCGCTGGGCCTGTCAGGCTGCCGATTTTGGCCGGCCTGCGACAGGAAATGCATGTTTGATCTTGAAATAGAGCAATAAATAGGTGATGAGCACGCTTGCGCCCCTAGGGAAAGCCGCAAACTGGTTATACTGTGCGGAAATACAGTACTACCCAGTATCACGCGATTGAATCGCCCACCGGCAAGCACATGCAAACCCCAGCCCAGCTCATGAGCGGCCTGCTCGACTACCTCGTCGAACAGGCCCGAGACATCGACCCCGCCGCTTTCAACCTATCGAAGCTGGCCGACTTCCGCAAAACCTTCGCCGACCTGGGCACCCTGCCCTGGGTCGACTTCAATGTGCGCGGCGACGACGACGACGACGCGGACGAAGACGGCTGGTGGTTGCGCGTGCAGCGCCTGGAAGCGACGCGCGCGCCGCAGCTGCCCGAGCCCGAGTTCGCACCCTTCCTGGTGGTCGGCGACGATCCGGCGGGCGCACCGCCGGCGATCAAGGAAGCGGCGCTGGCCAGCATCCGCAACCATGAGGCCGGCGGCATCGACGGCGAGGAACGCGCCGCCCGCCGCGACGAGCAGCGCCGCGCCCGCCTCGGGCGGCTGCTGGAAATCTACCTGCCGCGCTGGACCGAGTGGGCCGCACGCGAAAAGCCGCGGCGCCAGGTGATCGCCCTGTATGCCGACCTGTTCGCGCTGAAGACCCGCCTGGAATCCGAGGAAGCCGTGCGGCCGCTGGAACTGGTATGGGGCATCGGCGTGTCGTCCTGGCGCATCGGCAAGGTCGATTACCACTATCCCCTGATCACGCAGGCGATGGAAATCGACATCGACGGTGCGACGCATGCGATCGGGCTGCGCCCGCGCCAGCTCGAGCCGCGCCTGGAACTGGATGCCTTCGCGGCCTGCGACGTGCCCGGCACCGGCGACGTCGAGCGCGCTGCGCGCGGCCTGCTGCGCGATCGTGAAGACGGCGTCATATCGCCGTTCGACCCGGCGGGCGTCGAACCGATCCTCAAGCTGGTGGCGGGCAACATCGCCGCCAACGCGCGCTACGACGCCCAGCTGGACGCCGCGCCGGCGCCCGGTCCGGAGCTGGTGGTAACCGACGAATGGGTGATCTTCGCGCGCCCGCGCGCCAGCCACTTCCTGGTCGAGGATATCGCCCGCCTCAAGCAGCGCGTCGGCGACGTCGACGCCCTGCCGGAGGGCCCGCTCAGCATCGTCAGTGCGCCAGGCAAGGACGTGATCGAGCATGCGCCGATCGCCTTCCGCGGGCTGTCGGGCCGCGCATCGAGCCGTGGCGAGCCGCGCGAACTGTATTTCCCGCTGCCCTACAACCGCGAGCAGGAAACCATCATCCAGCAACTGGAACGCTCGCCCGGCGTGGCCGTGCAGGGTCCGCCGGGCACCGGCAAGACCCACACCATCGCCAACATCATCAGCCACTACCTGGCCTCGGGCAAGCGCATCCTGGTGACATCCAAGGGCGAGCCGGCGCTGAAGGTGCTGCAGCAAAAAATCCCGGAGGCGATCCGGCCGCTGACCGTCGCCCTGCTCTCGGGCGACAAGGAAGGCATGCGCCAGTTCCAGGCGGCGATCGAGGCCATCATCCACACCCTCACCCACCTGAACCCGGCGGTGGAACAGGAGCGCATCGCGACCTGCCGCAGCGCGCTCGACCGCGCCCATGAGGAGATGGCGCGCATCGACACCCGTATCGACGAGATCGCGCATGCGCAATTGGACGACATCGAAGTCGACGGCGTCGCCATGCGCGCGCAGAAGATGGCCGAGCTGGTGGTGCACGGACGCGCGCAGTTCGGCTGGTTCGACGACGAACTGTCGCTGGCGCCGGAACACGCGCCGCCCTTCCCGGACGAACAGGGCATGCGCCTGCGCGAGATCCGGCGCCGGCTCGGCGCCGGCCTGGTCTACTGCCAGGCGCGGATTCCCGCATCGAACGCGCTGCCGTCCGCCGCCGACGTCAGGCAGCTGCACGGCACCCTGCAGGCGATGCGCGAACTCGAACGGGACGAGGCCAGCGGCGCCCTGCTGCCGCTGCGCGCCGCCACGCCGGAAGTGCTGGGGGCGGCGCGCGCACTGCTGGCGGCGCTGGAGGCGGCGATCGCCCAGCATGCCGCGCTGGAAGAATCGGGCCACGACTGGGTGTTTGCATTGCGCGACCGGCTGCGCCGGCCGCAGTTCGCCACCGAACGCGGCTCGCTGGAAGCGCTGTTCACCGAAATGGACGCGCTGCTGCAGGCGCGCGCCGAATTCATGCAAAAGCCGGTGACCGCGCCGCGCGAAGCACTGGAACTGCCGAAGGCGCTGGAAGCGATCGCGCGCGGCGCCGACGGCGGCAAGCCCTTCGGCCTGTTCAGCTTCGGCGCCGGCGACGTCAAGCCGCATGTCAACGCTATCCGCGTGGCCGGGCTTCCCCCTGCCTCGCGCGAGGATTGGGCGCACGTGCAGCGCTTCGCCGGGCTGCATGCGCGCGTGCTCTCCTTCGTGGTGCGCTGGAATGCCTTCGCCGAACTGCTGGCCCTGCCCGTGCTGCATCCCGACGTCGGCCAGCTGCGCACGATCGAGCTGATCACGGTGGCCGCGCGCGACGCGCATACACTGGCGATGCGCCACGATGCCGGCCTGCCGCCTCTGGCGGAACAGGTGTTCGAGCAAGTGCCGGCGCAGGACCTGCTGGGCCGCCGGCCGGCACTGGAAGGCGTGCGCGACCAGCTGCGCCGCCACCTGCTGAGGAGCGGCCTGGCCGAGGCCAACGCCCGCCTGGCCGCGCTGCATTCGGCGCTGGCCGGCTGCGGCGGACCGGTTTCTCAGCGCCTGCGCGCACTGGTCGACGACGCGCTGGGCGCACCTGAGCTGGATGCGGGCGAGCTGATGCACGATTACGTCGCCGAGGTCGCGGAACTGCGGCGCATCGAGGCCCTGGCCCCGGCGTTTGCCGCGCTGCGCGAGCTGGCCGGCCTGATCGAAGCGCATGGCGCGGCCTGGCTGGCGGCGCGCGTGCTGTCGCTGCCGACCGACGCCAGCGGCGACGATGACGTGTTCCCGGTGCGCTGGCGCGACGCCTGGAACTGGGCGCGCCTGAAGACCCATCTGGAAGACATCGACGCCAGGGACGAGATGCGCACGCTGGCGGCGCGCCGGCGCGAGCTCGAAGCCGGCCTGGCGCGCCTGTACGAAGACCTGGTGTCGACCTCGAGCTGGCTGGCCACGCGCCGCCTCGCCGGCCAGAACGTCCTCAGCGCGCTGGAAACCTACCGCACCGCGATGCGCAAGTTCGGCAAGGGCACCGGCGTCAATGCCGGCCGCTACCGCCGCGACGCCCAGAAGGCGATGGTCGACGCCCAGGCCGCGGTGCCGTGCTGGATCATGAGCCACGCGCGCGTGTCGGAATCGTTGCCGGCCCAGCTGGGCGCCTTCGACCTGGTCATCGTCGACGAGGCCAGCCAGTCGGACCTGTGGGCGCTGCCGGCAGTCTTGCGCGGCAAGCAGATCCTGGTGGTCGGCGACGACAAGCAGGTGTCGCCGGAAGCCGGCTTCGTCGCCGCCGCCAAGATCGCCGACCTGCGCCGCCGCTTCCTGGCCGGCCAGCCGTTCGAGCCAGTGCTGAGCGCCGACATGTCGCTGTACGACATCGCCTCGACCGTGTTCGCCGCCTCCAAGGTGATGCTGCGCGAGCACTTCCGCTGCGTGCCGCCGATCATCGCCTACAGCAATCGCGTGTTCTACAAGGGCTTCATCCAGCCGCTGCGCATCCCGACCGCGTCCGAGCGGCTCGATCCGCCGCTGGTCGACATCTTCGTGGCCAACGGCTACCGCGGCGCCAAGGGCCAGAACGCGCCCGAGGCCGAGTGCATCGCGTCCGAGATCGACTCCATCCTGCGCGATCCGAAGATGGCGGGGCGCACCATCGGCGTGGTCTCGCTGCTCGGCCCCGAGCAGGCGCTGCTGATCGACAAGCTGGTGCGCGCCCGCTGCGACGCCGCCGAGCTGGCGCGGCGCCAGTTCTCCTGCGGCGACGCCCGCATCTTCCAGGGCAGCGAACGCGACATCATCTTCCTGAGCATGGTCGCCGACAGCAAGAACCACCACGCGCTGTCGGGCACGATGTACGACCAGCGCTTCAACGTCGCCGCCTCGCGCGCGCGCGACCGCATGGTGCTGGTGCGCTCGGTGCGGCTGGAAGAGCTGTCGACGCTGGACCTGCGGCGCACGCTGGTCGAGCACTTCGCCAAGCCGCTGGCGGCCGGCGACGAGGCGAGTTCGCTGATCGAGCTGTGCGAATCCGGGTTCGAACGCGACGTCTACATCGAACTGTTCGAGCGCGGCTACCGCGTCATCCCGCAGGTGCCGGCGGCCGGCTACCGCATCGACATGGTGGTCGAAGGCGCCGACGACCGCCGCCTGGCGATCGAGCTCGATGGCGACGAATTCCACGGCCCCGACAAGTGGGCCGCCGACATGGGACGCCAGCGCGTGCTGGAGCGCGCCGGCTGGACTTTCTGGCGCTGTTTCGCCTCCACCTGGTCCCTGCAGCGCGAGACGGTACTGGCCGAGCTGCTGGCCCAGCTGGACGGCATGGGGATCGAGCCGCTGGGGGCGCTGGCGCGGATTCCGTCGCTGGTCGAGTACCGGGAATGGGGGCGCGAGCAGGCACCGGCCGCCGGCGACGCGGCGGGGAAGATGGTGGAAGAGGCAATCGACGCCGCGTCGGCAGAGGGCAAGACGGCCTGAAACCGTTTTTCCCTGCCGAGCAGCTTACGGAAATGTAATCTTCCCGCCGGGCTTTCGTCAGGCGATTTCGGGCACAATGCGCCCATGACCAAGTTACTGCTCGTCGAAGACCAGGCCACCGCGGCCGCCTACCTGTCCCAGGGCCTCAAGGAAGAAGGCATGGTGGTCGACGTCGCCCATACCGGTCCGGACGGGCTGCACCTGCTGCTCACGGCCGAGTACGACCTCGCGATCCTCGATGTGATGCTGCCCGGCCTGGACGGCTGGGCGATCCTGGAGACCGCGCGCCGTGCCCAGCGCCGCACGCCGGTGCTGTTCCTGACCGCGCGCGACGCCGTCGACGACCGCGTGCGCGGGCTCGAGCTGGGCGCCGAGGATTACCTGGTCAAGCCCTTCGCGTTCGCCGAGCTGCTGGCGCGCGTGCGCGTGATCCTGCGCCGCAACGCCAGCGCCGCCCAGGGCCAGGGACAGGCCGAACCGACTATCTACGAGCTGGCCGACCTGCGCCTCGACCTGCTCAAGCACCGCGCCACCCGCGCCGGCGAGCGGCTCGACCTGACGCCCAAGGAATTCGCCCTGGTGTCGCTGCTGATCCGGCGCGCCGGCGAGGTGCAGTCGCGTACCGTGATCGCCGACCAGGTATGGGAAATGAATTTCGACTCGGAGACGAACGTCGTCGAGGTGGCGGTGCGGCGCCTGCGCACCAAGCTCGACGACCCCTACCCGGTCAAACTGTTGCACACCGTGCGTGGAGTCGGCTATGTGCTCGAAATCCGCGCCTAAAAAGAGCGGAGGCAGCTGGTCGCTGACGCTGCGCATGAGCGTGTTCGTCAGCGTGGCGATCACCGCGATCGTGCTCGGGGTATCGGCGATGATGTACACCGAACTGGTGGACCAGCTGCGCGAAAAGGACGAGGCGGCGCTCAAGAACGATTTGCAGATCCAGCGCGACGTGCTGGAAATCCTGGCGGTGCGCAGCCATCCGCTCAACCAGTGGCAGGTCGAGTGGCGCGAATACCAGGAAGCCTACCGCCGCTTCGGCTGGCAGCTGCTGGCGCCCGACCGCTCGGTGCGCGACGCCTCCGCGAACGCCGCCATTTTCTCGAGTGCGCTAGCGTCGCTGCGCACCGAGACCGGCAACCCCACTTTCCGGCACATCGACGACAACCAGGGCGGCCATGCGCGCGCGCTGCTGGTGTACGACCTGGCGGTCGATACGCCGGGCGCCGAAGCCATCGAAGTGCACGGGCCGGCCCTCGGTCCCAAGGGCACCGTCCTGCGCGGGGTGCTGGACGTCAGCGACAGCCGCCGCCTGCTGGAAGCCTACCGCACCAAGCTGGCCGGCGTGATCGGCCTGGCGATCCTGCTGTCGGCCGCCATCGGCTTCATGCTGACGCGGCGCGGCCTGGCGCCGGTGCGCGCGATCGCCGCCGAGATCGGCCGCATCAACGCCGAAAAGCTGCACCAGCGGATCGCCGACGACGCCTGGCCGGCCGAGCTGCGCGCGTTGGCCGAGAACTTCGACACCATGCTGGCCCGCCTGGAACAGTCGTTCGAGCAGCTGACCCGCTTTTCGTCGGACATTGCGCACGAGTTCCGCTCGCCGGTGAACAACCTGGTGGCCGCCGCCAGCGTGACCCTGGCGCGTGCACGCACCCCGCTCGAGTACCAGCAGACGCTGGAAGTGGTGGTCGAGGAAGGCAGCCGGCTGTCGCGCATGGTGGCCAGCATGCTGTTCCTGGCGCGCGCCGACAACGCCGAGCAGCACGTGCACCTGGAAGAGGTGGCGCTGGCCGGCGAGTTCCAGAAGCTGATCGAGTTCTACGAGATCGCCGCCGACGAACAGGGCGTGACGCTGGAAGCGCGCGCCGAGGGCCGCTTGAGCGCCGATCCGCTGCTGCTGCGGCGCGCCCTGTCCAACCTGCTGACCAATGCGCTGCGCTACACGCCGCGCGGCGGCACCATCCGCCTGCTGGGAACGGCGACGGCGGACGCCGTCATCATCGCGGTCAGCGACACCGGCGCCGGCATCGACGCGCGCCACCTGCCGCACCTGTTCGACCGCTTCTACCGCGCCGACGCCGCCCGCAGCTCGACCGACAGTACCGGCCTGGGCCTCGCCGTGGTGCGCTCGATCGCCGAACTGCACGGCGGCACCGCCGGCGTCACCAGCAGTCCGGGACAGGGCAGCACGTTTACCCTGCGTTTTCCGCATACCCCGCGACCGCGGCCGACATCCACGACATCGCATTGACCTGAAGCATGAAAGAATTACACCGCAACCGGGCGGCCATGGGCGGGCTCGCGGCCGCCTTCGTGCTGGCCTCGCTGGCCGTGCTGGCGATCCGCACCCTGGTGCCGCCCGACGAGGGCCGCTATGCCGAGATCGCGCGCGAAATGTTCGCCAGCGGCGACTGGGTCACGACGCGCCTGAACGGCATCAAGTACTTCGAAAAGCCGCCGCTGCAGGCCTGGATGAACGCCCTCACCTTCACGCTGTTCGGCGTCGGCCAGTGGCAGGCGCGCCTGTGGACCGGCCTGTGCGGCGTCTTCGGCGTGCTGCTGACCGGCTTCACCGGCACCCGCCTGTTCGGCGCCCGCGCCGGGCTGTCTGCGGCGCTGGTGCTGGGTTCTTCTTTCTATTGGGTGCTGGGCAGCCAGGTCGACTCGGTCGACATGAGCGTGTCCGGCATGATGACGCTGTGCCTGTGTGCGCTGCTGCTGGCCCAGCGCGCCGACGCCGGTCCGGCCGAGCGGCGCAACTGGATGCTGGCCTGCTGGGCCGGGATGGCGCTGGCGACGCTGGCGAAAGGCCTGATCGGCATCGTGCTGCCGGGCGGCGTGCTGGTCTGCTATACGCTGGCGGCACGCGACTGGCGCCTGTGGACGCGCCTGCACATGGCCAAGGGCCTGGCGCTGTTCCTGGCGATCGCGGCGCCCTGGTTCATCCTGGTCGGCCTGCGCAATCCCGAGCAGCCGCATTTCTTCTTCGTGCACGAGCACTTCGAGCGCTTCCTGCTGAAAGAGCATCACCGCGAAGCGCCGGCCTGGAGCTTCCTGGCGCTGCTGGCCGTCGGCAGCATGCCGTGGATCAGCATGCTGGTGCCGAGCCTGGTCGCCGGCGCACGCCGCGGCGCCACCGCCGCCGGTGCTGGCGCCGGTGCGGGCAATCCGGTGCCGGCCTTCCGCCCGCGCTTGCTGGCACTGGTGTGGCTGGTGTTCATCGTCGCCTTCTTCAGCGCGTCGAGCTCGAAGCTGCCCGGCTACATCCTGCCGGTGTTCCCGGCGCTGGCGCTGCTGATGGGCGAGTATCTCGAGGGGGCGTCGCGCCGCCAGCAGATGATCAATGCCTCTACCCTGATCCTCATCGGCCTGGCCCTGCTGCTGGCCGCACCCTTCGCGCCGGGTTTTGCGCGCCACGATGGCGAAAGCCGGCTGTATGCCGACTTCGCGGTCTGGATCAACGCCTCCGGCATGCTGGCGCTGTGCGGCGGCATCCTGGCCCTGTGGATGGCGGGCCAGGACCGCCGCGACGGCCACGTGCTGGTGCTGGCCGTCGGCGGCTTCCTGGCCAGCCAGGTGCTGCTGGCCGGCTTCGAGCCGCTGGGCCAGGCCCGCGCCGGCAGCGCGCTGCTGCCGGCCATGCGCAGTGTCCTGACGCCGGCCACGCGCGTGTACTCGGTCGGGCTGTACGAACAGTCGCTGACCTTCTACCTGGGCCGTACGGTCACGCTGGTCGACTACACCGACGAATTCGCGTTCGGCCTGCAGCAGCAGCCTGAACTCGGCATCCCCGACCTCGATACCTTCATCCGCACCTGGCAGGACAACACCGCGCGCGGTATTCCCTGCATGGCGATCGCGCGCGCCGACCTGGTGTTCGAACTGCAGCACCGGCACGTACCGCTGCGCGTACTCGCATCGGACGCGCGCCGCGTCGTCATCGCCAACCCTGTCACTCCGATTTCAGTCACACCGCTTCACGAAAGTCATCATCCATGAACACGAAAAAAGTCCTCATCCTCGGCGTCAACGGCTTCATCGGCCACCACCTGTCCAAGCGCATCCTCGAGACTACCGACTGGGAAGTCTACGGCATGGACATGCAGTCCGAGCGCGTCAGCGACCTGCTCGACCACCCGCGCATGCACTTCTTTGAAGGCGACATCACGATCAATACCGAGTGGGTCGAGTACCACGTCAAGAAGTGCGACGTGATCCTGCCGCTGGTGGCAATCGCCACGCCCTCGACTTATGTGAAAGAACCGCTGCGCGTGTTCGAGCTCGATTTCGAGGCCAACCTGCCGATCGTGCGCTCGGCCGCCAAATACAAAAAACACTTGATTTTCCCGTCGACCTCGGAAGTGTACGGCATGAGCCAGGACGCCGAATTCGATCCGGAAAACTCGAGCCTGGTCTACGGCCCGATCAACAAGCCGCGCTGGATCTACGCCTGCGCCAAGCAATTGATGGACCGCGTGATCTGGGGCTACGGCATGGAAGGCCTGAACTTCACGCTGTTCCGTCCATTCAACTGGATCGGCGCCGGCCTCGACTCGATCCACACGCCGAAGGAAGGCTCCTCGCGCGTGCTGACCCAGTTCTTCGGCCATATCGTGCGCGGCGAGAATATCCAGCTGGTCGACGGCGGCCAGCAGAAACGCGCCTTCACCTACATCGACGACGGCGTCGACGCCCTGATGCGCATCATCGAGAACAAGGACGGCGCCGCCACCGGCAAGATCTACAACATCGGCAACCCGGTCAACAATTACTCGATCCGCGAACTGGCCGGCATGATGCTCGACCTGGCCGCCGACTATCCGGAATACGCCGAAGGCGCACGCCGCGTGGCGCTGGTCGAGACCACCTCGGGCGCCTACTACGGCAACGGCTACCAGGACGTACAGAACCGCGTGCCGAAGATCGAGAACACCTGCGCCGAGCTGGGCTGGTCGCCGAAGGTGACGATGGCCGATGCGCTGCGCCACATCTTCGACGCCTACCGCGGCCAGGTGGTACAGGCACGCTCGCTCGTCGACGGCATTTGATCCAGTTCAGGGTGCGGCGCCGGCGGGGCAACCTGCGCTGAGGTGCCGTGTCCAATCGTGATCCTCCCACGGAATCACGATCATGACGATACCGCTGCGCCTGCTGCTGTTCACCGTCCTCGCGCTTGGCCTGGTCCTGCCGGCGCGCGCCAGGGAACCCTCGCTGCCGCCAGGCTTCAAGACCAGCACCGTCCAGCTTGCGGACGGCGCCACCATCTGGGTGCGCAGCGGCGGGGCCGGGCCGGCGGTCGTGCTGATCCACGGCTTCGGCGACACCGGCGACATGTGGGGTCCGCTGGCAACGCGGCTGGCGCGCACCCATACCGTCATCGTTCCCGACCTGCGCGGCATGGGCCGCTCGTCGAAAGCGGCCGGCGGCTACGATAAAAAATCGCAGGCGGCCGACATCCGCGCCGTGGTCGAAAAACTCGGCCAGGACCGCACCGCCGTGGTCGGCCACGACATCGGCACCATGGTCGCCTACGCCTACGCCGCGCGCTACCCGGACAAGGTGACGCGGCTGGTGGTGATGGATGCGCCCGTCCCCGGTGTCCCGCCCTGGGACCAGATCATCCTCAGTCCCGCCCTCTGGCACTTCAACTTCGGCGGCGAGATGGCCGAGCGCCTGGTTGCAGGCCGCGAGCGCCTCTACCTCGACCGCTTCTGGAACGATTTCGCCGCCAATCCGGCCAGGGTCGACGAGGCCACGCGCGCCCACTACGCGCGGCTGTATGCCCAGCCCGGTGCGATGAAGGCTGCATTCGCACAATTCAACACGATTGCCACCCGCGACGTGGCCGACAACCGCGCCGGCGCGCAGGTGAAGCTGGCGATGCCGGTACTGGCGATCGGCGGCGAGAAATCCTTTGGACCGAAGGTAGCGGAGGTCATGCGCAATGCGGCGACGGACGTCCGGGAAGCCGTGGTGCCGGGGGCCGGGCACTGGCTGATGGAAGAGAATCCGGAAGCGACCGTCAAGCTGGTCGAGGACTTCCTGGCGGGGCCTTAGTGTTGTCGCGTGTAAAATACCTGGATGGCCCGTGACAACATCAACGACATCCTCGTCTTCCTCGCCGTCGCCCGCGAACGCAGCTTCACCCGCGCTGCCGCCAAGCTCGGCATGACCCAATCGGCGCTGAGCCACACCGTGCGCGCGCTCGAAGAACGCCTCGGCGTACGCCTGCTCACGCGCACCACACGCAGCGTTTCGCCCACCGAAGCCGGTGAGCGCCTGATGCAGAACGTGGCGCCGCGGCTCGAAGAGATCGAAGCCGAGATCGCCGCCGTCAGCGACCTCGGCGACAGACCGGCCGGCACCATCCGCATCACCGCCATCGACCACGTGATCGACAGCGTGCTGTGGCCGCGCCTTGCGCCCATCCTGCCGCAGTATCCCGACCTGCACGTCGAGATGAGTTCCGACTACCGCATCGTCGACATCGCGGCCGAGCGCTACGACATCGGCGTGCGCCATGGCGACCAGGTCGACAAGGACATGATCGCGGTGCGCCTGACGCCCGACGTGCAGATGATGATCGTCGCCGCCCCGGCCTACTTCGAATGGCATGCGGTGCCCACGACGGCCCAGGAACTCATGAAGCACAACTGCATCAACCTGCGCCTGGCCAGCAGCGGCGGCCTGTACGCGTGGGAACTGCGCCACGCGGGACGCGACCTCGAAGTACAGGTGCGCGGGCAGACCGTGTTCACCAATGTCTACCACATGCTGAGCGCGGCGCTGAGCGGCGTCGGCGTGACCTACCTGCCGGAAAGCCTGGTCGGGCCCTACCTGCAGTCGGGACGGCTGGTGAGCGTGATGCCCGACTGGTGCGCGGTGTTCCCCGGCCTGCACGCTTATTACCCAAGCCGGCGCCAGGCCTCGCGCGCGCTAGCGCTGGTGATCGATACGATTCGGCACAAGGGTTGATATCCATACTGAATCATGTGACGAGTCGGCCTTCGGCTAAGGGCTGACGTGGTCCAATGCTTTAGCGCGTCCGACAAAGCCGCTCGACATACCGCCAACAGATGAGGGAGCGAGTGAAAAGAACCAACGATGGATGTTTGCCCACCGCTCATGCCGTATGCGCAGGCTGCGAATCATTCTGCTATCGCAGCCGAGTTGGCGCGGCAGGTACGCCCAAGCTATGCCAATCTTGGATACCAACAGGACTCCGATTAACGCCACGCGGTCATCGATACCTGGGCAGTCCGCTCTTGGCCGATTGCAGAAAGTCGAGCCAGCATAACATGCTACCGAAGTAAAAAACTCTCGCAAATGGCCACAGGCGTCTGCAACCGACCCCGAGCGGAAGTTGGCGCCTTCGTTCAGGTCTCATCAACGACGTGGACTTGCGGCGCATCATTCTTGTTCCAAGAAAACAAAACCAGATGCCACAAACCGGGTGCTTTTCTTGATGGATCGATTAGCCCATTTGCTCCGCAAGCTACGAGACGATCACGAACTGCCCACGAACGTGGCGTGGCACCTCGCGCCACAATTTCTTGCCATGGAGCGAGGGCATCTTCTATGCTGACCCCGATTTCGGCCAACGCGAACGAATTGCGAAGATCGATAATCTTGTTTGCCACGACGTGGACCCTGAGCACGTCTAACGTACTACTACGATTCGTCTTATGAGATTGCATTGCAGCGTCTACTCCTTCACGCGACGAGCTCAGATAGAGCGTAGGTTGAGCACTGCTAGAGTAGCGCCCCGCGGCTTGGGAACCAGACAACGCATACTGACGGAATACAGGGTTGATTGCGCGAAAAAAAATCCCTTCAATCTCGGTAAAAATTATCTCGGAAGTATTCATGCTCAACAATTTGACAAAGTGGCTTAAGTGGCCTGATTACAGAGCACACTATGATCCAGTCCGCAGCCAGCGATTTAACTTTTTAACGATCCGGAACGCTCAGGAATTAACATGCGTAAAAATAGTGATGGAAAACTACCGGTCTCGAAGCTTTTCCTTTACGAAGGACAGCCATCGATCATTTGGATTAGGGCTTCCGTTAGCGGTCTCGATATGTTCGAAGCTGCGCCAAGTTGCAAGTTTTCCTCGGAAAATAAGGTAATATTCGCCGACGATAAAGTCGGGTCGCAAGACACAATCGGGATCGTTGTAGAGGCGCCCGCCACCGCGCTCCCAGAATTCCGCATCACTATGATCTTTTGATAAAGGTTTTGGCCGTGTTTCGCCTTGTGCACCAGCGAGAATAAAGCGCGATTGAGGAAAACCCAAGAGACGTTGCTGGACTTCGAATTCGTAATCGACTGGTGCACGTCCACCAAGTGTTAGAAGTGCAGTCGGGGTCGCACGAATTAACCGGGCAACAGACACATCCGTAGCGAGCGCAATCTGCTGTTCCGGCGTGACTATCTGCTCAGCAGGAGGCCTGTGACATGCCTGGCTATTCAGGCTCACCCCGATGCCCAGCAACAAGGTGACCATAGTATGGTTTGCCATGCAAGTTCTTTCTAATAAGACCATGTAGTCTCCTGACGCGAACGACCTCTGAAAGACCCTGTCGCTCGCGATCAACTGGATTGAAGTTCATGGTCCGCGTTTGGCGAATTACGGACAACGGTCAATACCCAGTGCATCAATCCAAAGCCTCCTTATCAAATGAGGCCTGCCTAACGTTACCAAACACTTTTCCAGAATAACAGCGCACAAAAAGTAGACAATACGAGTAGCCTGCTAGGAGATGGCGGCTCTATCGATAATTTTTTCTTAGATCCGACGGTAGCTGGTTGAAAGTGCAGTAGTGATAGCTGAAAAGCTTCCCGCCAGCAATTTGCGTAAAGTGGTTCGCATTTTGAACAATAATGTTTTGCCTTTCACTTGATTTAGGTGCCACCCCCGTACCCGCATCGGTGCAAATTTGATCGACCGTATAGGTATTGCCATGTTTGTCAACGATTTCAGCAACACAGTCATGGGTTGCTGCTCCGCTGATGCCTTTCCCATTATATTCACGCAACCAGGCATTGGCTGGAGATGCGCAGTCGCCACCGTTGGCCACGTAAAACCCTTGTGCAAGCGGGTACACGCCTCCTACAGTTGGCCTTGCACTCGCAAACGGTGTAATCAGTAAAGAAACTGCAATTACTGAAATATTTTTTATAAAAGCGTTTTGCATCAGGCGCTCCTGAGGATGGATATTTGATGTTTTGCACAAAATAGAGCCACGCGAGCTTGTCAAGCCAGCATATCAGAGTGCGGAGGCGAAAAACTCGTAAAGTGTCACGACAGGCCTGAACCAATCCAAGCAGTCATTCATTGGTCGACTTTGAAGACTGATCGACTTTAATCTGCTCAAGATAACGAACCAAATCCGTGCGGAGACTGGGGCCCTCGACTGGAAACACATCCGTTAAACCGAATTCGCTAATCCGTGCAGCGGCGTAGATGAGTTGCCACAGCCGCAGAACGAGGTCAAGGTCCCTGTTCCTCGCAGCAGTTCGAGCACCCGTCAAATCCAACTGGATCGCGGATCGTGGGCACTCCTTGAAATGTAAAGATCCAATGACCGTTTCTGGCCTATTGCAGACACGTGAGCCAGCATAACTCGTTGCCAAGAAGATAGCCATTCGGAGAATCATAACAGTCCGGAACCACGCCGCAATCTCAGCTGCGCCAAGATGGACAATTTGCAATGTTGAAACGAACCGTGCTCAAGTATGCTGAACTCATTGTCAGCCTGAGGAGACTGGTTTGTTCACCGGATTCATGTTTGCGACCGGAATCGAAAACAGCATCCCGACGATCGGCAACGGCAAGATCCGTGTCGACGAAATGGATAAATGCGGTCACTACACCCATTGGCGCAAGGATTTCGATCTGGTGCAGGAGCTCGGCATCCGTGTCCTCCGCTATGGTCCCCCACTGCACCTGACTTGGCGCGGCCCAAAGCGCTATGACTGGGCATTCGCCGACGAGACCCTGGGCGAGCTGCGCAGGCGTGACATGGTCGTCATCGTCGATTTATGCCATTTCGGCGTACCGGACTGGATCGGTAATTTCCAAAACCCGGATTTTCCGCGATTGTTCGCCGGCTATGCACGCGCCTTCGCCGAGCGCTATCCCTGGATTCAGCTTTACACGCCGGTCAACGAGATGTCCATCTGCGCCATCTTTTCCGCGCTTTATGGCTGGTGGAACGAACAAATGCGCAGCGATCGTACCTTTGTGAACGCGCTCAAGTACATCGTCAAGGCCAACATCCTGGCAATGCGCGAAATCCTGCAAGTCCGTCCCGACGCCTTGTTCGTGCAGAGCGAGTCAAGCGAGTACTTTCATGCCGAAAGTCCGGACGCGATCGGCGTGGCCGAAGTCAAAAATGCGCTGCGCTTTCTTTCCCTCGACCTGAACTATGGGCGCAGGGTCGATTCGCAGATGTATGAATATTTGATTGATAACGGGATGACGCGCGAGGAATACCATTTTTTCCTCGACAACAATCTCAAGCACCACTGCCTGATGGGCAACGACTATTACCAGACTAATGAACACCATGTCAGCGCCGACGGCAGCACATCGGCCTCCGGTGAGATATTCGGCTATGCGACGATCACGCGGCAGTACTTCGACCGCTACCACTTGCCTGTGATGCATACGGAAACCAATCTGTCGCAAGGCCCTGTCGGCGACGAGGCCGTGCGCTGGCTGCGCAAGGAGTGGGCGAACGTGCTCAGCATTCGTAACAGCGGCGTGCCGGTGGTGGGCTTCACCTGGTATTCGCTGACGGATCAGGTCGACTGGGATTCCGCCCTGCGTGAAAACAATGGCAATGTCAATGCCCTCGGTCTGTTCGACCTGGACCGCAATATCCGTCCGGTCGGCGTTGCCTACCGCGACCTGATCCGGGCTTGGGGCGCGGTGCTACCCACGCAAAGCGCGTGCCTGCAGGTGCCGGTCGCGCTGCCTTCCGATTACCCGGCTGTGGCACCGATGAGCGGGTGGACCGCCACCGATGGCCGCAGCGGAACCGCCGCCACCGCAGCGCCTAAAAATACGGAGTGAGCGATGTCGTGGCCTCCCTGTGCCCAGGAGCGCATGATTCGTGCACAGCAAATTCCAGCAAGGCGGTAACGTTTCGAAAACTTGAGATTGCGATCGCATTCAATCCTCGATCGCATATTGCGGAGGAGTAAAATTGGCTGAGCATTATGACGTGATCGTGATCGGCAGTGGCCCTGGCGGCGCATCCCTGGCGCATTCGCTGGCGCCGACCGGCAAACGCATCCTGGTCATCGAACGGGGCGATTACCTGCCGCGCGAAGAGGCGAACTGGAGCTCTGAAGTCGTCTTCGTCAAACGCCATTACCAAGCGAACGAGACCTGGACCAATATCGATGGCAAGCCGTTCAGCCCGCAATTGCATTACTGCGTGGGCGGTAATTCGAAAGTGTATGGCGCAGCACTATTGCGCCTGCGCGAACGTGATTTCGAGGAAGTCATCCACGCGGGCGGCGTATCGCCGGCATGGCCGCTTCGCTACGCCGATTTCGCGCCGTACTACGACGCCGCGGAGGCCTTGTTTCATGTCCACGGTCAGCGCGGTGAGGATCCGCTCGAGCCACCGAGCACCATCCCCTATCCCTATCCAGCGGTCAAGCACGAACCGCGCGTGGCCGCGTTTTGCGACAAGCTGACCGGCATCGGGCTGGCGCCCTTTCACCTGCCGCTCGGGATTCTGCTCGATCAGAAAGAAGATGGCTTCGCCACCCCCACCAGTGCCTGCATCCGGTGTTCCAAGTTCGACGGGTTCCCCTGCCTATTGAATGGAAAGGCTGATGCCCAAGTCATGTGCATCGATCCCATGCTGGCGCATCACGGCAACGTCACGCTGCTGACGAATGCCTATGTGAGCAAGCTGGGTACCGATCCGAGTGGCCGCCGTGTCGACGCTGTCCATGTCGAGCGCGCCGGACAAGAGGAAATCTATTCCGCCGACGTGGTCGTTGTCGCATGCGGCGCGCTGTCGTCCGCGCTGCTGCTGCTGCGTTCGGCCAATCCGCAGCACCCGTACGGCCTGGCCAATGGGTCCGACCAGGTCGGGCGCAATTACCTGCGCCATGAAATGAGCGTCGTCATGGCCGTCACACGCGACGCCGACGACTCGGTGTTCCAGAAGACCATGGCGCTGAGCGATTTTTATTTCGGCAGCGACGACTGGGACTACCCGCTCGGCCTGATCCAGATGAACGCCAGTATCGACGCCGAACAGGTCAAGGCCGAGGCTTTACCGCAGTGGATGGAGTGGCTGCCCGACCTGCCGTTTGATGAGATTGCACGCCGTTCGATGAATTTCTGGCTGCAGGCCGAAGATCTGCCGCGTCCCGACAACCGCATCTACTACAAGGACGGTAACGTCCATCTCGACTTTGTGGAAACCAATCCCGAAGCGCTCAAGCGCCTCAAGCGCAAGCTCGAAGACATTTTGACGGCGATTGGCCAGCCGGCCGTATTGCTCGAGCGATCGCTGTATCTGAGCAAGGACATCCCGCTCTCCGGCACCGCCCACCAAGCCGGCACCTGCCGCTTCGGCACCGACCCCACCACGTCGGTCTTGAACCTCGATTGCCGCGCCCACGAAGTCGACAACCTGTATGTGACCGACGCCAGCTTTTTCCCTTCGATCGGCGCAGTGAATCCGACCTTGACGATCATCGCCAATGCGCTGCGCGTCGCCGACATCATCCGGGAACGCTTGTGAGCGCCGCCGCCGGGGTGGCCCTGGTCGCGCGCCTGATGCTGGTGGCACTCTTCATGCCGAGCAGCGTCATCGACAAGACCTTCGGTTTTCGCCATGCGCTGCGGCAGGCGCAGGAAGTCTTCAAGCCGCGTGTCCTGGCTGTCGGCGCCATCGTGATCGGACTCGTGGTCGAGCTGGTGTGCTCGCTGGGCGTCGTGACGGGTGTGGCCGATCGCGCCTGCGCCTTCGTCATTGCCTGTTTTTGCATGGCGACGGCAATTCTTTTCAAACGCTTTTGGGCGCAGGGCGATTTCTGGGCCGATCCCGATGGGCGCGGACGGTCCTTGTTTTGGGATTTCATGAAAAACCTGTCCCTTGCGGGCGCTTTTCTGCTGATCGTGGTCGGCACCGATGGTGCCGGACTGGTGCCGTTTCTCCATTCACCGCTGGCTTCCAGCCAACCTTACCTTTCACATCCATGAGCGGTACGACTTCCCATCCCGGTGCCAAGCCTTCCGTGCCCTACTCGCACCTGTATGTCGATGCACAGGGCGTGAGCCATCAAACGGACTGCGCGCTGACCCAGTACGAACTGAAAGGCATCGGCGCATCCGCGCCGCAATGGATCAACGCATTGGCGCGCGGCGAGGCCACCGTGGTGTTTACCGTGCAACCGGCCGGCTGGGTCGGCGAGTGGCACGAGAATCCGGCCCCGCAATGGATCGTCGTGCTGTCGGGCCGCTGGTGGGTCGAGAGCATGGATGGCACGCGCGTCGAACAGGGCCCCGGCGAATTCTCGTTCGGCGAAGACCAGGGTTGTGTCGAGACCGGTGGAAAAAAAGGCCACCGCTCCGGCACCATCGGCGACCAGCCGTGCTGCCTGATGACGGTCCAGTGCCATGTCCCTCCCGAGCGCGTGCCATGCCACCTCACCTGACCTTCGGCACCATTGCCGGTTTCCGGCTCGTCACCACGGACTTGCCGCGCCTCGCCGCGTTTTACCGGTCGATCGGGTTCGACGCGGGCGAACCGGCACCGATCCCGGCAGCCGAAATGGCGCTGCTGGGCATCGGCGGTAGCGGCATGCGGATCGCCATGGCGCTCGGTCCCAGCCGCCTCGACCTGGATTGCTATGCCCTGGCGGGGCGTTCTTACCCGACCGCGAGAAGCGCGTCCGACCGCATCTTCCAGCACCTGGCGCTCGTCACCGACGACGCGCGAACGGCGTGGGAGCGCGCCCGCGGCGCCGGCGCCACGCCGATCAGCCGGCAGCAGCCGGTCGCGCTTCCGCGCTCCTCCGGCGGCGTCACGGCGGTCAAGCTATGCGACCCCGACGGTCATCCACTGGAGTTCACGCAATTTCCGAAGGGCGCCAATGTGGGCTGGCAAGGCAGCGGCATGCTGGGAATCGATCACAGTGCCATCGTGGTGGCCGATCTTTCAGCCAGCCGTCGCTTCTACGCGCAGCATGGACTGGCCGAAGGCCAACCGATGCTCAACCACGGGCCGACCCAGGTCGCGCTCGACGGTATCGACGATGTCGTGGTCGACATCGTGCCGGTATGGCCGGCGAAAGCGCCGCCGCACATCGAACTGCTGGGCTACCGCGACCGCGCCAGCGGCAGCCTTGACCTGGCGGTCAACGACATCGCCGCTACCCGCATCGTCTGGCATGCGGAACGCGATGCGCTGGTGCGCGACCCGGATGGCCACTATCACCAGCTCAGCCGAGCAGGTCGACAGCAAGGAGGAAGTCCTTCGCGGTGATGCAGGGTGCGTCCGCGTTCAGGCTGCTGCTTCGCGCCGCGCCGCCCGTGCAGCCAGCACCGCCATCGCGGCGCCCGCCAGCAGCATCAGGGCGCTGGTGCCGAAGGTCGCGCCATAGCCGACGGCGTCGAACAGGAGCCCGCCGACGCTGGCGCCGAGCATGATCGACAACTGCACCGTAGCCACGATCAGGCCGCCGCCGGCTTCGGCGTCGTGCGGCAGGGTCCGGGCAAGCCAGGTCCACCAGCCCACCGGGGCTGCCGTGGCGACCAGGCCCCAGCATGCCAGCAGCACCGCCGCGACAGGCACCGAGCCGCCGAATGCGGCCAGCAGCACGCCGATCGCCGCCATCAGCACCGGAATCACGACCAGCGTGCGGTACATGCCGTTTTCCAGGAAGCGGCCGATGAAGGTGGTGCCGATCACGCCCGCCACGCCGACCAGCAGCAGGAGCAGCGACAGCGTCTGCACGCCGGCATGCGTCACCGATTCCAGGAATGGGCGCAGGTAAGTAAACAGCGTGAACTGCCCCATGAAGAACAGGCCGCTCGCGGCCATGCCGAGCGCCACGGCCGGCCGCTTGAGCAGCTTCAGCACATTGGCCGAGCCGGATGACCGTTCGCGCCGCATCGGCGGCAGGCTCACAACCTTCCAGGCAAAGGCCAGTGCCGCCACCGGCACCACGCAGAAGAAGGCGCCACGCCAGCCGATCACGCCGCCCAGGTAGCTGCCCAGCGGCGCCGCGACTACCGTCGCCAGGGCGTTGCCGCCGTTCAGGATCGCCAGCGCGCGCGGTACCTGCGCCGGCGGTACCAGGCGCATCGCGGTGGCCGCCGACAATGACCAGAAGCCGCCGATCGCGATGCCGATCAGCGCCCGCCCGACCATGAACATCGTGTAGTCGGGGGCGTAGGCCGCCACCGTGCCGGAGCTGATCATCAGGCCGGTCAGCGCCAGCAGCAGCACCTTGCGGTCGAGCCGTCCGGCCAGCACCGGGATCAGCAAACTGGTTGCCAGGGCAAAGGCGCCGGAAATGGCGATCGCCTGGCCGGCCTGGCCTTCGCTGATGTGCAGCTCGGCGGCCACCGGCGTCAGCAGGCTGACCGGCATGAATTCGGACGCGACCAGCGCGAATGCGGCCAGCGACAGGGCGCACACGGCGCCCCATGCCGCGGGCTGCTCCAGGCGTGCGCCGGGAGCGATGGAAATATTTGGATTCATCGACAGGAAAAGAAAAAGCCGCCCCCGCGCAGCGCACGGGCGGCGGCTTGAAAACTGAGGGCGTTACGCTGCGAGGGTCGCGTTATCGATCACGAAGCGGTACTTGACGTCGCCCTTGAGCATGCGCTCGTAGGCCTCGTTGATTTCGTCGGCGCGGATCATTTCGATGTCGGCGACGATATTGTGCTCGGCGCAGAAGTCCAGCATCTCCTGGGTTTCCGGGATCCCGCCGATCATCGAGCCGGCGATCGCGCGGCGCTTGGTGATCAGGTTGAACACCTGCGGCGACGGGTGCGGCGTGGCCGGGGCGCCGACCAGCACCATGGTGCCGTCGCGCTTGAGCAGGTTCAGGAAGGCGTCCAGGTCGTGCGGTGCGGCCACCGTGTTGACGATCAGGTCGAGCGTCTTGGCACGCGCCGCCATCGCTGCCGGATCGCGCGACACGACCACTTCGTGGGCGCCCAGCGCTTCCGCATCCTTGATCTTCGATTCCGAGGTGGTGAAGGCGACCACGTGGGCGCCCATCGCGCGCGCCAGCTTGATGCCCATGTGGCCCAGGCCGCCGATGCCGACCACGCCGACGGTCTTGCCCGGACCCGCGCCCCAGTGGCGCAGCGGCGAGTAGGTGGTGATGCCGGCGCACAGCAGCGGCGCCACGGCGGCCAGCTGCTCTTCCGGATGGCGCACGCGCAGCACGAAGCGCTCGTGCACCACGATCTGTTCCGAGTAGCCGCCCAGCGTGTGGCCGGGGGCATCCTGGGTCGGGCCGTTGTAGGTGCCGACCATGCCGTCGCAGTAGTTTTCCAGGCCGTCCTCGCAATCGCCGCAGTGCTGGCAGCTGTCGACCATACAGCCGACGCCGACCAGGTCGCCGACCTTGACGCCGTGCACGTGGCCGCCGACCGCGGACACGCGGCCGACGATCTCGTGGCCCGGCACGCACGGGAACAGCGTGCCGGCCCATTCGGCGCGCACGGTATGCAGGTCGGAGTGGCATACGCCACAGAAGGCGACGTCGATCTGGACGTCGTGCGCACCCGGTACGCGGCGAACGATGTCGAGGGATTCGAGCGGCTTGTCGGCGGCCAGCGCGCCATAGGCTTTCACAGTCATGTTGTCCTTTGAAGATGTCATGGTGGTCGGCGGTCCATCCCCGACCCAGCGCGCATGATAATGGCAAATCGTCACAAGCGGGCGCATGAATACTGCATGACCTTATGATTGGCAGTCATGAATCGAGCTTGCGATTGATGAACGTAATTACGATAACCCGACAATGCCGCTACTGATTCATGCCGCTTTGGCCGGGCACAGCTCTTCCGCGGCAGGCGCGCAAGCCTCATAATGTCCCGTTGTCCGCGGCGCGCCCGCGCCGGACGTACCGATTACCGAATCCAGGCTTGACGAGATGTTTCCCGCTGTTTCATTTAATGCTGTTGCACTTGATGTAGGCACCGCGCTGCGGACCCTGGTCCTGACGCTCGACCTGCTCGGCACCTTCGTGTTCGCGCTCAGCGGCGCGGTGGCGGGCGTGCGCCGCCGTCTCGACCTGTTCGGCGTGCTGGTGCTCTCGTTTGTTGCCGCCAACTCGGGCGGCATCGTGCGCGACTTGCTGATCGGCGCCACGCCGCCGGCCGCGATCGGCGACTGGCGCTACCTGGCGGCGTCGATCATGGCCGGCGTACTGATCTTCTTCTGGCATCCGGGCCTGCGCCACCTCCGCAACACCGTGCTGGTGCTGGATGCGGCCGGGCTGGGCTTGTTCTGCGTGGCCGGCGCCCAAAAGGCGCTGGTGTTCGGCGTGCAGCCGTACATGGCGGCGCTGCTCGGCATGCTGACCGGGATCGGCGGCGGCATCGCGCGCGACGTGCTGCTGTCCGAGATCCCGGCCGTGATGCGCGCAGAGGTATATGCGGTGGCGGCGCTGGCCGGCGCCACGGTGGTGGTCGCGGGCGATGCCCTGGGCTGGCACAGCGCCACGATGGCCTGTGCCGGTGCGGCGCTGTGCTTCGTGCTGCGCCTGGCCGCGATTCGCTACGACTGGCATCTGCCGGTGGCGCGCAGCGGCGAGGCCGACGCCGCTGCGGCAGAAGCCGATCGCGGACGCGACGGGCGTTAGGAAGGCTTGCGCACGGCGCGGCGGCGGCCGGCGCAAGCCAGCGCGCCGAGGCCGGCGCCGAGCAGCAGCAGCGAGGCCGGCTCCGGTACCTCGCCCGGCTGGTCCGGCCCGCCTGCCGCTTCGACGTTGAAGGTCAGGGTGCCAAAGTTCCACTGGCCATCCGGCCCCGTCAGGTCGTCCACATCCTCGTAGAACTCCAGGCGCAGGATACCGTCGGCGCCGACATTGAAGTCGACGCCGAGGGCGACCAGATCGTAGGAAGCGGCATAGCTGGCGGTCCCCGACAAGTCGTTGCCGGAGGCCGGCGAGACGGTGAAGCCGGTACCCAGGCTCGAGTCGGACACCGCCAGTCCGAGTTCCGACAACCAGCTCGGTGCGTAGGCACTCAGGTTGACCGCGAACGAAAAACCGGTGATGGCCGAGTTCGCGCCGACGTCGAAGGTCAGCACCGTATTCGCAGGATCGGTAAACAATGCATTGCTCTGGACGTTGGCAAGGTTGACCACCAGCGGCGCAGCGAACAAGGATGAACTAGCGAAGACCGACAGGCTGACCAGCAATTTACTGACAGACCTCAACAACATGGCAACCTCCTTGCATAAGAGCTTACAAGGCAAGCAACAGTCGTGCCTAACATTTTTATTTCCGTATGCCCTTGATTCTAATCGGAATATTTTTAGGAATTATTTTCCCTTAAGGAACTATGTAAAATCCGGCGACAGCAGAGCTACCGGATCCGAGACAAGCTGCATCAGCTTTCGCGCGCCACACTGTCGAGATAAATCCCCGGGTCGGCTGCCAGTCCCTGCCGCACCCGCTGCGACAGCTCGTCGATCAGCACCTCCTTCGCGCCGTCTTCCAGCGCCGCATACGCCTTGGCGACGACATCCGCCGGCGCCAGCTTGGGCAGGTCGATGCCGCGCGTCAGATCGGTATCGATGAAGCCGACATGCAGTCCCAGCACCTGGGTACCCTGCCCCTGCAGCGCGATGCGCAGGCCGTTGGTCACGCTCCACGCGGCCGACTTGGTGGCCGCATAGGCACCCAGGCCCGGCGTACTGATCCAGCTGGCCACCGACAGCACGTTGAGGAAGGCGCCGCCGCCGTTGCGCGCCAGGACCGGGGCAAAGGCCTGGCTGACGCGCAGCAGGCCGGACACATTGGTGTCGAACATGGCACGCAGGGCGTCGATGCTGGCCGGGTCCAGCAGGCCGCCCATGGTGGCGATGCCGGCATTGTTGACGACCAGGGTAGCGTCGCGGCAGGCGGCAGCGGCGGCATCCACCTGGGCCGGGTCGTTGACGTCCAGCCGTACCGGCACCACGCCCGGCAGCGTGACGCTGGCCGGGTCGCGGGCACCGGCGTAGACCTTGCTGGCGCCGGCGGCGAGTGCCTGGCGGGCGAATTCCAGGCCCAGGCCGCGGTTGGCGCCGGTGACGAGGACGATTGCATTGTCGAGTTTCATGCTGGCTCTCCTGATGGTCGAAATATGATGCTCGTCATATTCGATGGTAAAAAAATGCCGCGGCCTGCGCCGGCGGCACCCGTGAAATCAGCCCGCCACGGCGGGATGGTCGTATTGGTTCACCAGCGCATCCCTGCAACTGCGCAGCACGGCGTTGCGTGGTTCGGCTTGCAGCACCCGGGCGATCTGGACGGCGCCGACCAGCGTGCTGGCGATCACCATGCCGGTGCCGGCGGCACTGCCCGCGGGCAGCGCCCGCTCCACCGCGCCGGCTAGATGCAGCACGCGCCGCTCGGCCACCTGGCGCAGGGCCGGCTCGCCGCGCGCCAGGTCGGCGCCGAGCGCGGCCACCGGGCACCCCTGCTCGAGCGACTCGACATGCCGCGCCGACAGGTACTCTTCTATTAGCGCGCGTAGCGCACTGGCCCCCTCGGCGATACGGGCCTGGAGACGTTCGCGCATGCGCGCCGCACTCTGTTCGCCGGCGTGCTCGACGGCAGCAGCCAGCAAGGCGTCGCGCGATCCGAAGTGGGCATAGAAGCCGCCGTGGGTCAGCCCCGCTTCCTTCATCACGTTGGCGACGCCGAGGCCGGCATAGCCGTCGCGGCAGATGGCGCGGGCGGCGGCGTCGAGGATGCGTTCGTGCGATTGTTCGCGGCGGGTCTGCTTGAGGTCCGTGGACATGGCGACGGCATTCAAAATATGATGACCTTCATATTATTGTCATCATATTTTACTGTCAAGCGTTTGCACTACAATGGCCGTCCGTTACCGTATAAGAGAAGACATGAGCACCACCGACCTTCCTTTCCGCGCCGCCACCGGCGAAGCATGCGCCTGGCTGACACTGCAGACCGGCACGCCCTGGACCCTGGCGCATCTGCTCGGGCACGGCCTGACGCCCTATGTCTGGCTGGACTATGACGCCGCCATGCCCGAGCTGTTCGGCGATGCCAACGGCGGCTATGCAGCGCCCGTGTTCTTCGAAGGCGACGTCGCCCGCCTTCTGGCCGGCAGCGACGACGTGCTGATCACGATGACCAAGGACGCGTACAGGATTGCGGTGCACCTGCCGCCACCGGGCCTGCGCTATCCGATCGAGGCGCTGCGCTTCCAGAAGAAGGACCTGGAAAAGCTGGCGGGCAAGCTGAAGCACGAGGCCGTGGCGGTGCAGAAGACGCCGCCCCCGGCGGCCGAATCGCAGTTCGGTATCGGCAAGGCCGAGGTGCTGGAAGCATTCGGCCGCATCGTGCGCATGGACCTGGACAAGGCGCTGGACGAAGCCATTGGCATCTTCGGCGACGACGGCGCGCGGGTAAAGGCGAGTGCGCGCAAGTCGAAGCGCAACGCGGTCTGGAACCCGGTCACGCTGGCGCTGGGACTGCACGACGTCTACCGTGCCCCTTTAGGCGCCCTGAAACGCGCGTTCAAGACGCACGGCTTCCTGCAGGCGTGGGAAGGCGATTGGGAGCAGTCGCTGGCTTTACTCGGGAAATGAACGCGCCAGCAGGCGCCGCAGCTGGGCCGCCTGGTAGGCGCCGAAGGTGTCGCTGAACAGGCTGCGGATCAGCGGGTCGTCGACCACGTCGGCGTCTTCGAGGTCGCGCTCGGTGGCGGCGTCGAACACCGTGTCGTTGATGCGCAGGTACATCGTGGTCAGCGACTCGCCCTCCTCCAGCGCGCCGTACAGCTTGGTGGCCGGGATCTCGGTGGCCCAGCCGAGCGGCGCATCGCTGTCGTCGAGCCGCGCCGGGCCGCCGGGTTCGAGGCGGTAGCGGAAATGCGTCGCCTGCCCCGCATGGTCGAGCAGCGACAGGCGCCAGATGCGCGGCTGGTCGAAGTAGTCCGAGGCGGCGTCGATTTCGCCGTATTTTGCCGGCAGCGTGGTGCGGCAGTAATCCAGCACGCGCGCAAACTGGTCGGGCGACAGCGGCGCGAAGTGGCGCGCGATGGCCGCGGTGGGCGGCGGCGCGGCGTTGCCTTCATACACGTAATCGACGTCCTGCGGGCCGACCGGGATCACCCAGTCCAGCGGCGGCGCCGGCCGCAGCGAGGCGGCGTCCAGCTGCACCGATACCGACGGATCGAGCCGCACCACCTGCGCCGCCGGCAGCGCCGCGCCGACCTCGCGCGCGAACTGCGCATAGGTGATCGGGAAGAAGGCGCGGTTGTACCAGGACCACGGCTCCTGCAGGAACTGGCAGGAACTCGGCACCACGTAGCGCGGCGCCAGCGCCTGCAGCTGCGGGATCCATTCCTCCGGCAAGGTCGGCGGCGCGGGCGTCGAGCGCGAGGGCGCCAGCACCTCGATTTCGCGCATGGTCTGGAACGGCCACAACACCATGTCCCACGGCCCTTCCCGCACCAGCTGGGCCAGGGTGCCGTCGTCGATCCAGGAATCGACCACGTTCAACACGTTCAGCCCGGCCGCCTTCACCTGGAACATCGAATCGACGTCGGCATCCATCGCTTCGCGCGGGATCACCTGGAACGGGCCGACCGTCACCGGCACGTTCAGGCGCAGCGGGTGCACCTGCGTGAAACCCAGCCGACGCACCATGTCGAACAGTTCGTCGAATATGCAGTAGATATGGATCGGCGTCGCGCGGTCCAGCAGGTCGAGGCTCTCGAGCGAGCAGTGGTCGTCGTGGAAGTGCGAGATGAACACGGCGTCGAAGCGCTGCCGGCGGATCGCGTCCTGGTCGAAACGCAGGTCCGGAAAGGCGTGGCAGTTGCGGCTGAACGGATTCTCGAAGATGGTGTCGAAGGCGATGCGCGTGCCTTCGCAGGCCATCACGTAGCCCGCGTGGAGGATTCTGGAGATAGTAATGCCGGGTGCTGCCTGGGTCATGGTCGCCTCGCTGCTGGAGGCGGCATTTTACAACCTTGGCGGCGCCATCAGACCGAGAACGGCTTGCCGTTCACGACCACGTTCTCCAGGCGCAACTTGCCGGCGCCGCTGACCTCGAATCCCTCGCTGGCCAGTTGTACGTCGATGTCCTTCAGCAGGATGTCGCCGATCTCGGTCTGGCCCGGGTTCGGCTTGATCGTGCCCAGCGTGCCGAAGCGGCCCTTGATGTTTTCCAGACTGATGTTGCGCACGGTCGAGCGCGGCGGTGCGGCCCCTTTCAGGTCGACATACTGGGTCCAGGGCTGCATACTGATCACCGCGCCGCCGGCTGAATCCAGGGTCAGGTTGCGCAGGTGGATGTCTTCGTATTGCTGCGGCGTGTCCGGACGCAGCTTGAGCACGGCGATGTTGCCTACGCCGGTCGCCGTGCAGTCCTCGACCACGACGTCGCGCACCAAGGTGGCCTCGCTCCCCAGCGTCATGACCGAATGGCCGCGCCGGAACACGCAGTTGCGCACGCGGATATGTTCGACCGGCGGGCTGTCCCGGTCTTCCAGCGCGTGCGGGCCCTTCGAGCCCTTGGCGGCGATGCAGTCGTCTGTCACCGAGAAATGACAGCCCTCGATGGTCACGTCGCGGCAGCTGTCGAGGTCGATGCCGTCGGTGCTGGGCGCCTGCTTGTAGTCGTCCGGCACCTGGAAGCGCGCGTTGCGCACCGTCACGTCGCGGCAGTCGTACAGGTGCAGGTTCCAGAATTGCGAGTCCTTGAAGGTGATGCCCTCGATGGTGACGCCGCGCGAGCGCTCGATCAGGCCCAGGCGAGCGCGCGGCACACCAAGGTTGGGGAAGTTGCGCTTGTCCGGCGCGGCGTTGCGCAGCTTCCAGAACAGGTCCCAGACCGGACGCCCGGCGCCGTCCAGCGTGCCCTCGCCGCTGATCTTCAAGCCGTCGCAGCCGCTGGCGTTGATCAAGGCCGGATTGAAATGATCTTCGAAGTGGCCTTCGATGCGCGTGCGCCGCACCGGAAAATGCTTCATGTCGGTCGAACACTTCAGCACCGCCCCCTGGTCGAGGTGCAGGTGCACCCGCGGCTTCAGGAACAGCGCGCCGCTGACGAAGACCCCGCGCGGCACCACCACCGTACCGCCGCCCTGGCTGGCCACATGGTCGATCGCGGCCTGGATCGCGCGGGTGTTGACCGTGGCGTCGTTCGTGGCGTCGTCGTCGATGGCGCCGAACTCGGTGATCGAGCGTTGCCGCGGCGCCGGCGTGGCCGCGTGGAGCGCCGTGGACCAGAGTGGCGAAGCGAGCAGGGTCAGGGCGAGGCGGCGGCGTGTCGGGTCCAAACGGGTCTCCGGTAGGCGGTTCTGTTTGCGGCCATCATACCCGGCGTCGGGACGGGTGTTGCGATCAACTTGCTGCGTGAATTGGCATGCCACTGCCGCGTCAGCGTGGGCGACGGCCCAGGCCGCGCAGGATTTCGCGGGCGGCGTTGTGGCCGGGCGCGCCGGTCACGCCGCCACCGGGATGGGTGCCCGAACCGCAGGTGTACAGGCCGGCGAGCGGTCCGCGGTAGTCGGCATGGCCCAGCATCGGGCGCGCCGAGAACAGCTGGTCGAGCCCGAGCGCGCCGTGGAAGATGTCGCCGCCGACCAGTCCGAAGGTGCGCTCCAGGTCGAGTGGACTCATGATCTGGCGGCCCAGCACCGCGCGCTTGAAGTTCGGCGCATGGCGGTCCACGGTGTCGATCATCAGGTCGGCCACCCGTTCGCGGTGCAGGTCCCAGCTGGCACCGTCGGGCAGTTCCGGCGCCACGTGCTGGCAGAACAGGCTGGCCACGTGCTGGCCGGGCGGCGCCAGGGTCGCATCCAGCGTGGACGGAATCAGGAGTTCGACGATCGGCGCGCGCGCCCAGCCGAAGGCGCGCGCATCGTGGTAGGCACGCTCCATGTACTGCAGGCTGGGGGCGATGATGATGCCGCTGCCGTGGTGCTCGGCCGCTTGCCGCCCCGGCAGGCAGCTGAAGTCCGGCAGCTCGGACAGCGCCACGTTCATGCGGAAGGTGCCGGACCCGCAGCGCCAGGCCTGCATGCGCCGCAGGAACTCCGGCGGAATCGCACTTGGGTCGACCAGGCGGGTATACAGCAGACGCGGGTTCAGGTTCGAGACCACCACGCGCGCGTCGAGCCGCTCGCCCTTGGCGGTGACGACGCCGGTGGCCCGGCCTCCATCGAGCAAGACCTGGTCGACCGCGCAACCGGTGCGGATATCCACGGCCCGCTTTTGCGCCGCCGCCGCCATCGCCTGCGTGATCGCGCCCATGCCGCCGACCGCGTGGCCCCATGCGCCCTTCTTGCCGTTCACTTCGCCGAACACGTGATGCAGCAGCACGTAGGCCGAACCGGGCGAATACGGACTGGCGTAATTGCCGACCACGCTGTCGAAGCCGTAGGCCGCCTTGATCGGCGCGCTGTCGAACCAGCCGTCCAGGTAATCGCCGGCGGACTTGGTGAACAGGTCGAGCAGGCCGCGCTGCGCCGCCAGCGGCAGCTTGCGCATGCGGTTGCCGAGCTTGCCGGCCTTGATCCATTCGGGCAGCGCGGCCAGCCAGCCGCCTTCCACCAGGTTCGGCGGCGTCTGCAGCACCAGTTCGCGCAGCACATCGGCGGCGCACTCCAGCTGCGCGGCATAGGCGTCGAGGCGGCCGGCATCGCGTTCGGAAAACTTTGCCACCTCGCCGGCGGTCCTGCCGGCGCCGATCTTCAGGTAGCGTCCATCCTCGAGCGGCAAGAAGTTGGACAGCGGCCGCTCGAGGATACGCAGGCCGTGCGCGGCGAGGTCCATGTCGCGGATGATCTTCGGGTTGAGCAGCGAGACCGTGTAGGCAGCAACCGAGTTGCGAAAGCCGGGATGGAATTCCTCGGTGACGGCTGCGCCGCCGACGACGGCGCGCTTTTCCAGGACCGTCACCTTCAGGCCGGCGCGGGCCAGGTACCAGGCGCAGACCAGGCCGTTGTGGCCGCCGCCGATGATGAGTGCGTCGAACATCTGATTTATCCCGGAATACGTCAGCATTCTGCATCGACATCAAAGAGATGGTCCTCACTTAAATAGCGGGTCCAAATGTCAGGTGTGATGTATCAGTCAAGCTTATTGACCGACTCGGCGCCCTCCGAATGCGCTGTCGATTCCTGCATGTCTGTCAATTTCAGCCAGTCTGGAAGCCGCCCGGCTTTTCTGAACCAGGCAATCGAGCTGGTAAAACTATCGGCACTTGCATACTTCTGCTGCAAAATAGGTAGTGCTCGCCAGGCAGCAGCGATCGAATCGAAATGTACCCACGTGATGCCATCGAAGACCGAGATCGCTAGCGCCGCGTTATGCAGCCGGTGTCCAACACCATTTGCTCGAGCAATTACAGTGGACATTTTGGCGTCCAGTGTCACAGGGTACAAGGGCATCTCGTCCCATCCGATTACATTCAAGAATGGATCGAAACACTTTCCTTTTTCAAAAAACGCCTTGCGTCGTTTGCTGTACAAAGCCGAGGCCGAATTCTTTGCGCTTTCTCGATAAGCATCGATCTCAATCAATGTCTTAAAAAATTTTCCATTGTAAAGGAAACCCGAATGGGGAACGCGAGGATCGACCCGCTGCATCTCTTCATAGCTGGGTTGTTGAGTTCTGGAATCGTAGACGTTGAACCCTTTGGGAAATGGCGTAGGATGCGTCGGATCGTCGGCTTGTTGTTTCCATTTTTTAAAGTATGTGTGTACGGCGCCGTGACTCAAGCCATAATAAAGTGAGGCCATCTGCATGCTGGGAAATAATTTTCCCGCGACCTTCACATAAGAATCAAGCTGTCCGGAACTGATGAGGAATGGGTCGATTTCAGGATAACGTGGATTTCCTACCTCATCAGGGATATTGAGTCCAGCTGGAAAAACTCCAGCTTCTTTGTATCGCTTGATCTGAGCCCGGAAGCTGCCATAATCGATGACATCGGCGTGACGGTACATGGCATAGGCGTCCATGCTCGTGTCGTATAGAACGCCGTCCACCATAACAGGTTCGGCTACGAACGAGGTTAAGAACTCGCCTGCTTGCTTGCGTGCGCGTTGCGATATCGAATCGCTGCGCTCTTCGAATAATGGATTACCTTCCTCATTCAAAATGTTGAAACCGGTGGAAAAATGGTTTAACGATGTCATTCGTCGAAAGCGGGCCGCAAGATTCGATGGCGTACCGACATCTTCCTGCTGCGCGGCTTGTGACAGAGTATAGTATCGATTTCCGTTGACCACGTAGCGCGGATAGGAATATTTTGTAGTCCAGGCCCTCTCATAGCCTGCTTCCCTGTTAGCTTTTATCTGCTCTTCGATCTCATTACGACTGATCTCCAGGTAAATCGGACGGCCCTCCTCGATATAATTGAAACCTTCAGGGAAGTAACCCTTTTTCGCCCAATAGCTGTACCAGGCCTTGAATGTTCCATAGTCCGTACAGTAACCTGAATCGACACTGACATCGAACGCAACCGCGATTTGCTCTGCGCTATGCGCCGTGAAGGCGTCCTTGATACCTGCGTAATCCTTGTCGGCAAATCTGACCGGTTGTTTGGCGTTTTCGCTCAGTATCTTCAATACGTGTTCAGGCATTTCAAGACCGCTGACACCCTCTCCCCCGTCGGTCATGTTCGTCAGAATACCTGTGTTGTTATTCTTGCGTCCCCACGCTTTGATTAGCTGGATTTCCAGTTCTTTTGCATAATTTTCCGAGTGACAGGGAACGATCTGTATAAGGACTTTATTCCTGTCAACTTTACGTATGACGTGGATCTTGTGTTTGTTACTGCTGGTGGCATAATCGACTTTCGCTGCTGCTTGGTAGTAGTGAAACGCGAAGCGCCTCTTGACTCCTTTTCCGACGTAAAAAGGCTCTGGCTCACCGTCCAGAACACGATCCGGACGCCTCAGGACATATACGTACTCTTCCACCGTATCGTCAATCGCCAACAACGATGATTTGATAACATCAGGATAAAGAAATGCAGGAAGTTCGCCGATATACGGGACGAGAAAATGCCCGCAGACGGATGGTGGGTTGCTCCGTTGCCCTTCGGGGCCGGTCCCACTCGCTTTTACTTGTTCGTCTCTCATCTCGTCCCCTCTGCTTGATTCCCGGTTTTGAACAGCCATATTCAACCGCTGCATATGCACGATCTATGTTGAAGTATATGCCGTTTCGTTTGGCAAAAGATAGACACTGCTGAGGTTGCAACTAGTTTCTATAGTTGAGCGATTTTCGGCAGGAGAGCAGGTGCGAATGGAAGGCTCAACGCAAAAAACCCCACTCGGCTTGCCGGGTGGGGTTTTGCATTACTGCTTTACTTGCTGCTGCTTTCACAGCATATTAATTAGCCTGACGATAACCTACTTTCACACTGGTTGCAGCACTATCATCGGCGCAAAGTCGTTTCACGGTCCTGTTCGGGATGGGAAGGGGTGGTACCGACTTGCTATGGTCATCAGGCATAACTTGTACGAGTGCGCTTCGCTTGTGCTGGGCGCCACTCTGAATCCGGAAGAAGTATTTAGTTTTTTGAATCTGGGTATCAACAAACAGCTGTCATCTCAACCTTGTTACTGCCAAGGTTATAGGGACAAGCCGTACGGGCAATTAGTACTGGTTAGCTTAATGCATTACTGCACTTCCACACCCAGCCTATCAACGTCCTGGTCTCGAACGACCCTTCAAGGAGCTCAAGGCTC
>NZ_JAXSQX010000011.1:0-156682 GCF_034659755.1 Massilia phyllosphaerae | reverse complement strand
GCCGCCCGTGGTGGCGCCGAGCAGGGCGCCCAGTCCGGCACCGACGCCGGCGCCGGTTGCGGTGCCGCGCTGGGTGGCGTTCATGTCTGCGCAGCCGGAGGCGGCCACGGCGAAAGCGGTCGCGCACAGCGTCGACCGGATGAAAGTGATGTTCATCGTCGTTCTCCCAAAAAAAACATCCGTTTCGTGGTCACACTCTCGTTAGGGAGCCGTGATCGCGAAACGGATCGCAGGTAATGCGGGTCAGGCGGATGCCTGGCGTAATGAGTCGGGCTAGATGCCTCAGGCTAGATGCCTCGGCCACTGATCAGGCGCACCAGGATCATGATGACGGCGACGACCAGCAGGATGTGGATGAAACCACCGACGGTGTACGAAGTGACCAGACCGAGCAGCCACAGGATGATGAGAATGACGGCGATAGTGTAGAGCATGATAGTGTCCTCTTTTGATTGAACCGGCGCTGCGTGTGCCGTGAAATCAGTATCCGATCATTGCTGGCTACGCTCCGTTCGATGCCGTACATTACGCCAGATTTTTTTGTTCTTTTCGCAATCCCGGGATCCAGCCCATGAAGCCCATCAGGCCGACGCAACCGATGAGGCAAGTCAGCAGGCCGCCGCCGATCAGGAAGATGACATCCTGGGGCGCGAGCTCGCCGCCGGCCTGAGGCGCGCTTGCCAGGCCAAAACCCGTCAATAAAAGTCCCCAAAGGATGATACCGATCCATGCAAGGCTGTTCATGATGTGCTTCCTTTCCGTTGGTATCCGTCATTGTCTTTCGACGTGAAAGGATTCTTATATGCAATTAAAAACAGGTCCGTGCGCTGGCACACATTGCGAAAAAGAAAACGATTTGCCGCAAGGCAAATCGTTTTTCCAGGTGTTGGAGGCCGCTTCCCGCAACGCCGAAAGGGCCGGAATACGCCTATTCCAGAGGATGCATGACGGCTCAGGCCGCGCGCAGCGAACCCTTCACGATGCGCACGCGGTCGCCGTTGCGCCAGCGCGGGGCGCTCTGCTGGTGGAAGGTACGCAGGGTGCCGTCATCCAGGCGCACCCGGATCTCGAAGCTCTGGGTCGCCTTCATGTTGCCTTCGACCTGGTTGCCGACCACGGCGCCGCCGACTGCACCGGCAACCGTGGCCAGCTGCCGTCCGTGCCCGCCGCCGACCTGATTGCCGAGCAGGCCGCCCAGGATCGCGCCGCCGGCTGCGCCGACGCCGCTGGCGCGCGCACGCGTGCTGATGGTGCGCACCGACTCGACGTTGCCGCAGGTGCCACACCAGCGTGCGCCGGTATCGGCCTCGGCCGTGCGTACGGGCGTGGCCTCACGCACCGGTTCGGCGGGCGCTGACGGGTAGGCCGTGGCGGCGCCCGACACGGTCGCGCCCTGGCTGCCGCTGGCGCCGTACTGGACGCTGCCGGCAGGGTAGGCCGGCGCTGCCGGCGCGGCGGCCAGTGCCTGCACCGGCACGCCAGTTGCCGGCGCTAACGGCTGCGGCGGCATCGCTTGCGGGGCTGCCAGCGCCGGTGGCGGCGGGGCGTAGGCCGGCTGTGTCTCTTGCTGCAGGCCGGCCGTCAGCGCGGCGCGGTCGGTGTCGCTGAGCTGGTTGCGGCTGCTGCCTTTCGAGGCGGGCAACCAGCCCATGATGGCGGCGGTACCCACCGCGCAGAACAGGATCACCGCCAGGGCGGCGGCGATCAGGAGAGGGTGCTGGCGCGGCGTGGCCGGCCGTGGCTGGTGTGGGTTCATAAAGGTTCCTCAAAATATGGTGTTCAGTCCGGTTCCTCGATTGTCCTTGTCAACAACACCAGGTTCCGTGCGTCACCGTACATACTTCGCCCTGCACAGCCAGTACGCTGGTAACAAGTTGTTAGTTAACCTTAGTGCCTGGCGTATGTACTTGATTTTTAAAATGTTCTTGGTATTGATGCTGCGCCATTGCTGCCCAACCGTGAGGGTCCGATGAATTCTCCTGCTCCACCAGTGGTTGCCGAGCACAACGCCAATCTGCTGCTGGCCGCGCTCCCACTGGAGGAGCTGGACCGCATGCTGCCGGCGCTCGACCACGTCCAGGTGGAAGTCGGCGCCGTCCTGTGCGAACCGGGCGATCCGATTCGCCACATCTACTTTCCGCACGATTGCCTGATCTCGCTGATGGCCGTGGCTGAAGGGCGCATGACGCTCGAGGTCGGCCAAGTGGGGCGCGAAGGCATGCTCGGCGCCACTGTCGCGCTCGGCCACGACGTGACCCAGGTCCGCGCCGTGGTCCAGCGCGCCGGCAGCGCCAGCCGCATCGACGCTGCCCACCTGCGCGACGAATTCGCGCGCAATCCGTCGCTGCAGCGCGTGCTGTACCGCTATACCGATTCGCTGCTGGCCCAGGCGATCCAGATCGCTGTCTGCAGCCGTTACCACGTGCTCGAAGCACGGCTCGCGCGTTCGCTGCTGGTTACGCGCGACCGCCTGCACTCCGACCGCTTCCACCTGACCCATGAATTCCTGGCGCACGCGCTCGGGGTGCGCCGCGTCGGCGTCACCAAGGCCGCCAGCGCGCTGCAGCAGCACGGGCTGATCAACTACAGCCGCGGCAATATCGAGATCCTCGATCCCGCCGGCCTGGCGGCGGCGGCCTGCACCTGCTACGAAATCGTGCGCGAAGCCGGCGCCAGCATCGGTGCGCCGGCATTCGCCTGATCCCGCACATCCGTTTTTCCTGCCGTTGCCGGCGCTTGCTCACATAACAAAAACAAAAGCCCCATAACAAAAAGCCCCGCGTCTAGCGGGGCTTTTTGTAAATGTGGCTGGCAGGATATATGGCTGGCCGATCAGTGCGTGGTCTTGACCTGGTTGCCGATCACGCCGCCGACGGCTGCGCCACCCACGGTACCGACGGCGCTGCCACCGGTCAGGACGCCACCGATCACGGCGCCGGCGCCAGCGCCGACAGCGGTGTTCTTGTCATTTTGCGACATGCCGGCGCAGCCGGTCAGGCCGAATGCGACGGTGGCGATCGAAGCGGTAGCGATGATGTGTTTGATGGCTTTCATGATGTTCTCCTTTGATGAGGTTTTACTGCTTATTTGAGACGCAGGTCGTTCTTGACCGACTTGACGCCCTTCACGGTACGGGCCACCGATGCGGCGGTCGCCACATCGTTGGCCTGGCCGACGAAGCCGCTCAGCTGGACTACGCCCTGATAGGTTTCGACGTTGATCTCGGTCGATTTCAGGCGCGAATCCGCGAGGATGGCGGCCTTGACGTTGGTCGTCAGGCTGGCGTCGTCGATGTACTGGCCAACGCTTTCACGCTTGCCGCCGTCGCTGGCGCAGCCGGTCACCATGCCAAGCAGGAGGGCGGTTGCCAGGGTCGCGGTGGTACCGAAATGCTTCATGATGGAGTCCTTGAATTATTGTTTATGCGAGTTATTGTTCGTTCTTGCGGAGGCAGCGACGGGACATTCCCGCCGCACCACCATGACTGCAGAATAGTGCTCTTTTGACTACCGCTCTGTACGTCAAATAACACTCGGACGCACGGCAAGCCTGCTGCGCGTTGCGCTGACGGTCTGCGATGCTCACCGTACCTCCGTACAGTTGCGCTTCGCGACCGCCAGCGCTGCTGCTCGCTACGGTTTGCCGAGCGCATGTCCAACATGTCAGCGCTTGGCCGTCTTGCCCGGCGGCGGCGCTTCCGGCTTGGCACGCGCCTTGGCCAGCAGCGAGGAGCACGGGCTGTCGTGGCCTGGTCCAGTGTTGATCAGCGGCAGCAGGGCGGCGGCCGGTGCCGCGATCACTGCGAGCGCGGCCGCGGCGCCACCCTTGAGCGCCAGCACCTTCTTGTCGAGCGACAGGTCAGGCTTCTTGAAGGTGCCTTTGACGTAGAACGGCGTACGCAGGGTGAACAGGCGCAGTCCCTTGGTCTCGGGTTTCACGCGCAGGTTCATCTGCTCGTTGTTCAGGTTGACCCAGCCGTCGATGTCGACGATTGCTTCCTCGGTGTCGAGCACGAAGGTGCGCGTCTGCGCCACGCCGTTGGTCACGGCGAGGTCCGAGGCCAGGCAGTTCAGCTGCACCTGCTTGTCGCCGAACAGCTTGGTGATGATGACGTTGCCGACGTTCAGGCCGGCCTCTTCGAGCAGCAGCTTGCTGACCACGCCCTGGCTCACCAGGCCCTTCACTTCGCCGTTCGACTTGGCCAGCATCTCGGCGACGGAATCGCCGGTCGCGCTGAGCTTGGTCTCGGCATAGATGTCGCCGGCCGTGGCCTGCTGGATCTTCTCGACCGCCGGGAACAGCTGCTTGATCTTGATCTGGCGCGCGGTGGCGTCGAGCGTGGCCTTGATGGCGTCGCCCTTGGCGTTGCCGCCGCTGCTGCCGTCGAGCTTGATATGCGAGGTCACGCTGCCGCCGGCGAAATTGAAGTTCAGCGGGTTCAGGGTCAGCACCCCGTTGTTCATCACCAGGTGGGTGTTGAGCTTGCTGAGCGGCAGGTTGGCGGTCTTGATGATGCGGTCCGCCGAGAACTTGACGTCGGCGTCCAGCGCCTTCCATTTTTCAGTGTGGAATTTCTCGACCGGTAGCGCCTTGCCTTCCGGCTGGACGTCGGCCACGCCGCGCTTCTTCTTGTCGGCGTTGGAGTCGGCGCCGACCAGCGGACCCAGGTCCTCGAAGCGCAGCTGGTGCGACACCACGGTGGCGGTCAGCTTGTTGCGCGGTTTCTGGGCCGCGAAGCTGAGGGTGCCGCCGATGTCGGACTGGCCGACCTTGCCCTTGAACTTGTCGTAGGTCCAGCGGCTCTTGCCTTCCTCGCCGATCGAGCCGGTCAGGTGGCCCTCGGTCGAGAATGCCGGGGTCTCCGGCAGCACCACGCCGGTGAGGGCGTACAGGCGCGCCATGCTGGGGCCGGCCAGCTTCAGGTTGAGGTCGAGACCGGACAGCTTGGCCGGGCGCGTGACCGTGCCTTCCAGCGCGACGCGATAGGGGCCGCCATGCATGTCGGCCTGGACCGGGAAGGGCGCGTCCTGGTCCTGCAGCGACAGCACCGCGCCGGCCTTGCCGCCACCGCCGACCGGAACGTCGTTATAGGTGCCGCGCAGCTTCCAGCCGATGCCGTAGGTCGGATCGTTGTTCAGGGTATCGATGTCGGCCGTGACGTCGGCCTTGGTTATCGCATCCAGCACGTGGACCTGGCCACGCGACAGCACCAGGCGCTCGAGGTCGAGCTTCCACTTCGATTCCTTCTCTTCATGCTTGTAGACCCAGTTGTAGTGGGTTGCATCGGTGCGCAGCAGCTCGACACGCGGGCCGTCGAAGCGCAGCACCGGGATGTTGATGGTGTGCTTCAGGAGGGCAAATGGATTGAGGGAAAACGAAAACTGGCGCACGCTGGCCATGTCGCGCTGCGGCAGGCCGGCCGGGTTGCCGACGTGGACGTCATTGGCATACAGGTGCGGCCAGGGGATGTAGTCGCGCCAGGTGCGCTGGTTCGGGATGATGCTCTCCGACGGCCGCTCCCAGTGCACGGTCAGGTCGCCGACGATGGCGAAGGGGCGGTCGATGGCTTCGCTAACCTTGGCGTTGAGCCAGGGCTTGGCGCGGTTCCAGTCGAAGGTGAGCAGGATGATGATGGCGATGATCGGCAGGGCGATCAGGATACCGACGATGCTGAGGGTGATCTTCAGCGGGCGCGACATGTGTCTGGCCGGCTTGGTCTGCTGGTCTGTCATGGCTGTCCTCTATACGAGATGTTAGCCGCAGATTAACGTAAAGGTTTATCCGTCAATGTGCGGTGGCACACCGTGAGAGGGGGAACTGCTGGGTAAGCGGTGGGCAATGTGCGCCAGCGAACCGAAAGCGTCTATTAATAGGGTTATAACGTTACCAACACAGAAAGCTTGAACAGGAGGACATGATGCCAAAACAATCGATGAATCCGCTGCAGGTGCTGCTGCGGGTCGGCGCTGCCGCCGCCGTATTGTCGCTGGCTGCCTGCGCCAGCGAGGAAAGGACCCCGGCCACGGCCGCTGTCGCGGTGTCGCACAACGCCGTCGACAACGCGGTCTCGGCCGGCGCGCCGGAACTGGCGCCGCAGGAAATCAACGCGGCGCGCGACAAGATGATGCGTGCCAACCAGGCGCTGGCCGCCAAGGATTACAAGCTGGCACGCGAGCTGGCGGTGCAGGCCCAGGCCGACGCCAAGCTGGCCCAGAGCAAGGCCGCCTCGGCCAAGGCCACGGCCGCCGCCGACGCACTCAACCAGGACTTGCGCGTGCTGCGCCAGGAAGTCGACCGCGCCAATTCGCAATAAGAAAAACAGCACCGATAGAAAGGGATAGCACATGAAAGCGCATTTCACGAAGTCGCTGATGCTCGCCGGCAGCGTATTCCTCGCCGCCTGCAGCTCGGTGCCGACCACTACGCCCACCCTGGACGAGGCGCGCGCCGACTTCGTCGCCGCCAACAACAACCCGCAGGTGTCGAGCTACGCGCCGAACGAATTCCGCCAGGCCACCGACGCGCTCGACCGCGCCAACCAGGCCGCCGCCAAGCGCGAGAGCCTGGACACCATCGACCGCCTGGCCTACGTGGCCAAGCAGCGCATCGCCACCGCCCAGGAAGTGGCGAAGGCCAAGACCGCCGAAGCCGAGATCGCCAACGCCAGCCGCGAACGCGATCGCGTACAGCTGGAAGCCCGCACCGCCGAGGCCGAACGTGCCAAGCGCGACGCCGCTGCTGCCCAGGCCCAACTTGCCACCGCCCAGGCCCAGGCCGCCGATGCCCAGGCACAGGCCCAGGCGGCGCAGCAGCAGGCCGCCCAGCTGGCCGAGCGTTCGGCCCGCCTGGAAGCCATCCTGGTCGAGCTGCATGCCCAGAAGACCGACCGCGGCATGGTCGTGACCATCGGCGACGTCCTGTTCGGCACCGACCGTGCCGAACTGAATGCGAACGGCGTCGCCACGGTGCGCAAATTGGCCGAGGTCATGGCGCAGAACCCGGACCGCACGGTCCTGGTCGAAGGATTTACCGACAGCACCGGCGGCTCGGCCCATAACAAGGACCTGTCCGAGCGCCGCGCGGCGTCCGTGGCGCAGGCCCTGACCGGCCTGGGCGTGCCGCGCGAACGCGTGGCCACGCGCGGCTACGGCGAGGCCTACCCGGTCGCCGCCAACGACACGGCGGGCAACCGCCAGCTCAACCGCCGCGTGGAAATCGTGCTGTCGAACCAAGGCGCGGCGATTCCGCCGCGCGCAGCGCAACGTTGAACTGCGCGCTGAACCGCGCGCTGAACCGTCTTAACCCAAGCAAAAGAAATAAGGAAGAGTCATCATGAACGAAACGAATTCCAACCTCGGCCACGGCTTCGACGTCGCTGAGATCCGCCGTGCCGCCGCCAACCTCGAAGACGGCGCGGTCACCGACGGCTACGCCGCCGACCGCGAGGCCGTGATCTCGATGCTGAACGCCGCGCTTGCCACCGAACTGCTGTGCGTGCTGCGCTACAAGCGCCACTACTTCACCGTCAGCGGCCCGAACACCGGCCACATCAAGGCCGAGTTCCTCGAGCACGCCCAGCAGGAGCAGGACCACGCCGACCGTATCGCCGAGCGCATCGTCCAGCTGAACGGTTCGCCGAACTTCAACCCGGCCACGCTGACCCAGCGCAGCCACGCCGAATACGACGATTCCGACGACGTGCAAGCAATGATCCGCGCCGACCTGATCGCCGAGCGCGTCGCCATCGAATCCTATCGCCAGATGATCCAGGCGATCGGCGACAAGGACCCGACCACCAAGCTGATGCTGACGGAAATCCTTGCCACCGAAGAAGAGCACGCGGACGACATGAGCGACCTGCTGGCCTGAACCAGAATCGATTACAAACCACCCACCAACAACAGGAGTAGAACATGCTGAACAATATCCGCGCCACTGCCAACGAAGCCGCCGTCAACAGCAAGCTGGACGATGCCAACACCGACGTGAAAGCCCTGGTCAAGGACGCGCAGTCGCTCCTGACCGCCGCCGCTGCCCTGACCGGCACCAAGGCCGACGATCTGCGCGAGCGCGGCATGGCGCTGCTGGATTCCGCGCTGGGCAAGGCTGGCAAGTACCAGGATCAAGCCGTCGTCAAGAGCAAGGAACTGGCGAAGACAGCCGATGTCTATGTCAAGGATAACCCGTGGCGTACCGTCGCCGTGGCGGCCGGTGTCGGCCTGCTGGTCGGCGTTGCATTAGGACGTAAATAATAGCGGACGGGGGCAGCAGCCATGGATAACCAAGAAAACGTCGTGCACAGCCCCGGCCTGCTGGGTGGCATCACCGCGCTGGCCAAGAACGTGGTGGGGCTGTTGGTCTCGCGTGCGGAACTGGCCGCGCTCGAAATGGCCGAGGTGCGCAACCACCTGATCGAACTGGTCGCCATCTTCGCGGTGGCGGTCATGGCGACCTGGTTCGCGCTGGCCTACGGCACTGCGACGATCGTGGCGCTGGCCTGGGACGAAATGGGCTGGAAGATCCTGCTGGTCATGTTCATCGTGTTCGTCGTCCTGACCGCCGTGCTGGTCATGAAGGGGATCTCGATGCTGAAACAGGGCAAGCTGACTTTCCCGGAAACCATGAAGGAACTGCGGAACGACCGCGACATGTTGCTGTAAAGCGCTGATGTAAAAGGAGAGTGTTCCCATGCAAGCAAAAGACTACCACGTCAGCCCCGGCCACAACGGTTCTCCCGAAGAGCGCAAGCGCGCGTTGCTGCGCGACGGCGAGTTCTACCGCGCGGGCGTGGCCCACGCGCGTGCCCAGATCACGCATTCGGCCCGTCCGGAAGTGATGTTCCACTCAGTGCTGGACCACGCGACCTGGGTGCTGCGTACCCGCGCCGATGCGCTGCTGAAGCCGACCGGCACCAGTGTGTCGGTGCTGGCGCCGTACGCGCTGACCGCGATCAGCTTCATCCGCAAGCGCAAGCTCGGCAAGCAGGCACTCGGCGCCGGCCTGCTGGTTGGCGCGATCGGATGGTATTTGCAGCGCAAACGCGCGCAGCAAGTGTCATACTGAGGTATGCTGATCCCGTAGCGCGCACTTTGCAGCTTCTTTCCGGCTGCAGGGTACGCGCAGCCGCCGGGCCGATGCGTCGGTCCGGCGCCGCAGTTTATGGCAAGGCATGACACGCACGACAAGGTGTGGGGCCATGCCGCAATGCATATGGTGGGGCTTGAGCGGCGCCGCAATCTCCGATTGGGCGCCGTCTTTTTGTCTGCCGCTTGCGTGCCCGGGCGCCCGTGCGCTTACCGCACGCCGGGTTCGGCGGTCGCCGGCGTGGTCGTCACGCTGGTGGTGCTGGTGTCGCCGACGGTGGTGGTCCTGGTCGTCGTCACGCTGCCCATGCCACCCGCGGCCTGTACCTGGGCCGGTGCCGCCTTCATGTCTTCCTGCCGGGTCTGGCGCGCCTTCTGCAGGCAGGCACTGCGCTCGTTCGCCGGTCCCCTGGCGCAGGCGCGCTTCGCTTCGTCGTAGGCCGCGCCGATTTCCTTCTGTAATGTTTTCAAGCCTGCCTGGCGACCTTCGCTTTCCGCCTTGGCGGCGTCGTTTTGCGCGTGGGCGGCGCCGCTCAGTGCGAGGGCGCAGGCCAGTGCCAGGCTACACAAGGTCGGGATCGATGTGCGCATCGTGCCTCCTTCACATTTCCGTTTGCTCATGAAAAAGCCGGCGCAGGCGCCGGCGGGTAGGATTGCGCTTCGTTAGCGGCTCAGTAGCGACTCAGTACCGGTAAACGCGGCCGTCGACGATGCGCACGCGGTTGCCTTCGCGCAGGTCATACACGCTGTCCTGGGTCACGTCGCGGTACTCGCCATTGTCCAGGCGGACCCTGACCAGATACATCTGCTGGCCTTCGGCATTGCGGTTGGCTTCGACCCGGTTGCCGATCACGGCCCCGGCCACGCCGCCGGCCACGGTGGCCGCGGTACGGCCGCCGCCACTGCCGACCTGGTTGCCCGCCAGCGCACCGACCACGCCGCCGAGGAGGGCACCGCCGCCTCCGGTGCGACCGTCGCCGCTGCTCACCTGGATCGATTCGATCGTGCCGTAGCCTGCCGATGCCGTGTTGTCGTAGCCGTGGCGGTAGCCGTCGTTGCTGCCGTAGTAGGGTTGCGGATTACTGCTGGCGCAGCCGCCGAGGATCGCGCTGGCCGCGACGAGTGCGACCAAGGTATGAGGTGCTTTCATGACTTGTTCTCCTGGCAAAAATGTCAGTTCAGCTTAAGCACTCGTCGCACCAGGGTCTGTGCGATGGCTAACCGTGTCTTTATACGCTAGGGCTATAGACTTTTATCAGCTTCTAGTGGGATTCGGATGCATGTGTACGGCACCGAACAGAAAGCTTCCTTACGGCAGAGTAAAACGTCATCAAGGACTGAAAAGAACGAAAACAGGAGTCGTGATGCGAACACCCCATATGATCTTGCTGCTGGCCGCCGCCCTGTTGTGGGCGGCCGGGCATGCGCGTGCGGCCACCCCCGAGGCCAAGCTGGCTTACCAGCAGGCACGCGATGCCGCCGGCGCCTCCTACAAGAATGCGCGTGCCCGCTGCGATGCGATCACCGGCAATCCCAAGGACATCTGCGTCGCCGAGGCCAAGGCCCAGCGCGTACAGGCCGAGGAATCCGCCCGCGCCCGCTATGAAGACACGCTGAAGGCCTTTACCCGCGCCCGCGTGCGCATCGCCGCGGCCAATTACCAGCGCGACCAGGCACGCTGCGCCGGCATGACCGGCAACGACAAGGATGTCTGCAAGGCCCAGGCCAAGGTCACGCTGGTCGCGGCCGAAGCCGACGCCCGCGCCGACCAGAAGACCATCGAGGCGCGCAACGATGCGCGCGCCGACAAGCTTAGCGCGGCCTACCGCGTCGAGATGGAGAAATGCGATGCCTTTGCCGGTGCCGCCAAGGACCAGTGCGTCTCGGCAGCCCGGACGGCATTCAACAGGTAACGAGGAATCGTTTCAACGAAGGGCGGATCGCTCCGCCACCCGCTCACCAGAGCTCAACCAGCAACACATCATCAACAACAAGGAGTCCACCATGAACATGACCAAACGCGTCGCTACCGCCATCTTCACCGCTACCGTTGCCTTCACCATCGTCGGCTGCTCGTCGACCGGCACCCGCGAATCGACCGGCGAATACGTCGACGACTCCGTCGTCACCGGTAAAGTCAAGGCCGCGATCTTCAACGAGCCGAGCCTGAAGGCAACCGAGATCAACGTCGAGACCTACAAGGGCGACGTCCAGCTGTCGGGCTTCGTGGCTCAGGCGCAAGATGCACAGAAAGCCGCTGAAGTCGCACGTGGCATCAAGGGCGTGAACTCGGTCAAGAACGACATCCGCGTCAAGTAAGCAGTCTACAATGCCGGTCGATCCGGCATTTTTATCAGGCAGGACATATGCAGCTCGCCAAACCAGGCCCGGTATCTTCCGAGGCAACCGAGCCGGCGGACCCGGCGACGACCGCCGCGGAACCCGAGCCGGAGGCGGCTGCACGCGCCGCCGGCCTGTTGTCGCCGGCGGGTGCGCCCACCGGCGAAGCGCTGGGCGCCCAGCATGGCGGGCTGCGCCTGCCGATGCACGTCAATGCGCGTGGGCTGTCGCTCGGCATCATCGCCACGGTGGCCTTCGTCTACGCCCTGCAATGGGCCAAGAATTTCTTCGTGCCGCTGTTACTCGGCATTTTCATCGCTTACACGCTCAGTCCGGTCGTGCGCTGGCTCGAGCGCTGGCACATCAAGCGCGCCATCGGCGCCACCCTGGTCACCGGCCTGATCCTGGCCGGGCTGGCGCTCACCGTGCAGCGCGTACAGGGCGAAATATTCAATATCGTCGACGAACTGCCGGCCCTGACGCACAAGGTGACCAAGCTGATCACCCAAGCCTCGGACGGCACCCCGTCGACCATCCAGCAGATGCAGGCCGCGGCGGCCGAGATCGAGCAGGCGGCGTCGAACTCCGGCGCCGATGCGCGCCGTGCGGCGCAGCAGCGGCGCGCGGTGGCAGCGGCCGCCCAGCAGGCGGCCAGTGCCGGCTCGAGCAACTTCCGTATCATGGACTGGCTGCTGGCCGGTTCGGTCGGCCTCGCCAGCTTCCTTTCGCAGGCGACCATGGTGATCTTCCTGGTGTTCTTCCTGCTGCTGGCCGGTAATACCTTCAAGCGTAAGCTCGTCAAGCTGACCGGCCCCTCGCTGACCAAGAAAAAAGTCACCGTGCACATCCTCGAGGACATCAACACCTCGATCCAGAACTATATGTTCATGCTGCTGGTCACCAACGTGCTGCTGGCGCTGTTCATGTGGGTGGCGCTGCGCCTGATCGGTCTCGAGAATGCCGGCGCCTGGGCCATCTTTGCCGGCGTCGCCCACGTGATGCCGTATTTCGGCCCGCTGCTGATCACCACCGCCACCGGCCTGGTCGCCTTCCTGCAGTTCGAGTCGGTGCGCATGGTAATCCTGGTGGCCGGCGCCTCGATGGCGATCGCCACCCTGGTCGGCATGGTGGTTGCCACCTGGATGACCGGCAAGATCGCCAAGATGAACCCGGCGGCCGTCTTTGTCAGTCTGCTGTTCTGGGGCTGGCTATGGGGCATGTGGGGCCTGCTGCTCGGCGTGCCGATGGTCATGGTGATCAAGGTCGTCGCCGAGCGCGTGGAAGGGATGGAAGTGGTGGCGGAGCTGCTCGGCGAATAGCGTTGCCATTTACCGTCAGGTTAGCGTGCGGCACAGCAAGCCCATCCCGACCGCGCCCATGGCGGTGAACAGGACGGCAATGCATTCGGCCTGGGTGGAATGCACGCCGTAGAGCGCGAACCTGACGTTGATCCGGATCTGCTCGATCACCGGATCTGCTCGATCAACAGACGCTCCATGCCGGCCAGCAGCAGACAGCCTGAGAACAGCCGGCCTGTCACGGATGCCTGCGCAGCGCCCACAGCACGCCAAAGTAGGACAGGGCCATCGCCGATTCGTAGACCGGGGTCGGATAGACGCCGGGGGTAGCGATCAGCTCACAGGCCGCCGAATACGCTCGGTCCCGAGCGGCTGGAGATCAGCACCAGCGGATCGCGCCAGAACAGGTCGCCGTTTTCCAGGACATGGAACAGGCGCGCCCCGCCGATGCCCGCGCACAGCACGACCATCGTTACATCGCCGACCAGCGTATGCGGGGCATGTTCGACCGCGATGCGCCGTCTCTCGCCGTCTTTCGCGAAGCGCCTGGCCATGCCGATGCGCCCCTCGGCGTGCAGCCGGCGTAATTCGCGGTCGCAAGCAGGCTGCGGCAGTCAAGGTCGCCAGAGCGACCAGAGGGCGAAGGTGGCGAAGGGCAGGGGCAGGCGCACCCTGGTCAGGAAATAGACGACGTTGCCCAGGTAAGGAAATGACGTGCTTTTCCTCGATTGAATAAAAAAACTCCGCGAAGGTGGCTTTCACCGTTCGCGGAGTGCTCGCCGTCAGGCGCTGCGGTCAATGCGTATGGCTGACTGCCACGCCGAGCCGCCGGTCCTGGCCGGTGTTACCGCGGCGGTCGCGCGAGCCCGGGCTGCGGCGTTCGCGGATGCGGCGTTCCGGGCGGCCGTCGGGCAGGGTGGCCATCGCCGCGGACGTGTGGCGGTCTTTCTTGCTCAGGCTGCCCATCTGGAGCGCGTACTGGCGTGCGAATTCTGCGCCGAGGAAGAAGATTTGTGCTGAGTAATATACCCACAGCAGCAGCGCAATCAGCGAGCCGGCCGCGCCGAAGCTGTCGGCGGTGCCGCTGTTACCGATATACAGTCCAATTCCGAATTTGCCCAGCGTAAACATGACGGCGGTGCCGAGCGCGCCGATGGTCACGTCGTGCCACGACAGGTGGATGCGCGGCAGCAGCTTGTAGATGGCGCCGAACATGGTGGCGATGACGAGGAAGCCGAATGCCCATGCCACCCAGCCGAGGATGACGGTGGTGGAGTGCCAGATCCCGCCCAGGTATTTTTCGACCAGGGTCAGTGCGGCGGAAACGACGAGCGAGGTCATCAGGAGCAGGCCCAGGGTCAGGATCAGGCCGAACGAGAGCAGGCGCGTGCGCACCGTGTCCCACCAGCTGGCATCCTTGGGCGGCGGCACGCCCCAGATTTCATCCAGGCTGTCCTTCAATTCCGAAAAGGCGCTGGTCGCGCCGACCACCAGCAGGACCGAGGCGAGGATGGTCGCGAACAGGCCGCTGTCCTTGTTTTGGGCGCCGGCCAGGATCGCCTGGATGGTAGTGGCCCCTTGCGGGCCGACCAAGCCGCGCAATTCGTTAAGTAACTGCCCTTGAGCAGCTTCGCGACCGTAAAAAAAGCCGGCCACGGCGATCACCAGCACCAGGATCGGTGCCAGCGAGAACAGCGAATAGAATGCCAGGGCTGCGCCCTTGCTGGCCGCGCGATGGTCTATCCACTCCGTGATGGCGCAGCGCATCACATGGATGAGCTTGCGCATGTACGGCATAAAGTTTTTTACTTCCATAGCGCATCTCCAAAAGACGAACGCGCCCGAAGGCGCGTTCTCGGGCCTACGCCCACTCGACTGGCGCCCGGGAGGGCGCCGTCAATTCAAGCCAGCAATTACTGCACGCGGCGTTCGATGGTGATCTGCTCGACTTCCACGCGGCGGTTCGGTGCCAGGCAGGCGATCAGGTCCGACTTCTTCTTCTGCTTGCAATCGGTCACGATCGGGTTGGCCTTGCCTTTGCCCGAAGCGCGCAGACGGCTGCCGTCGATGCCCTTGGCGACCAGGTAGTCACGCACGGCGTTGGCGCGGCGCTCCGACAGCTTCTGGTTGTACTTGTCCGAACCCAGGCGGTCGGTGTAGCCGGTGACGTCGACGTTGCTGATCGAGGTGTCGGCCTGCAGGGCAGCGGCGATCTCGTCCAGTTGCGGTGCCGGGGTGATCACGGTGGCGCTGTCAAAACCGAAGGTCTTGTTGGCGTCCAGGGTGACTTTCTCGAAACGTGCCGGCGGCGGCGGCGGCGGAGCGACCGGTTCCGGCTGAGCGACCGGCGGCGGGGCTTCGACGACCGGGGTCGGGGCTGCGACCGGGACCGGCTGCGGTGCCGGGCTCAGGGCGTAGTTCAGGCTGACCGAAGCGTACTTGGTCAGGGACTTGTTGAAGCCGTACTTGTCGTCGTCACGCAGGTTCGATTTCACAGCGCGCACGTCGGCTTGCAGCGCGAGGCGGTCGTTGATGCCGACCTGGAAGCCCAGGCCTGCAGTCGCGTATGGCGACCAGCCCGAAGCGCGGCGCAGCGGGGTGCTCATGTGGTCACGTTGACCACCGACGCCCAGCAGCAGGAACGGGCGGAAGTTCTGGCGCGACAGCATCAGCAGGGAGTCGATACCGACCAGGGTCTGGCGGTAGTCGTTGCCGTTATCCTTGGCACGGGCGTGGGTTGCGCCGATCTGGATGTCCCACAGCGGGTGCACAGGCTTACCGAATTTCAACCCGCCGCCCCAGTCCTTGTCATCGACGCCGAAATCCGCGTCCGGCTTGATACCGACGACGGTCGGTGCAATGTACCACGACGGATTGATGACTTCTTGTGCCAGCGTGGAACCGGCCGAGCAGAGGATGGCGGCAGCCAGAGCGATCTTCTTCATGTTATTCACAGGTAACTCCCATAAGTTGTAAAGGTACTGACATCGCATGCCTTGCAGTGATGTTGATGTCAAGCTTACAAGTCGTTCCTCGTTGAGGTCCGTGCGCTAGCGCACCTAGGAACGGCTGGTGTGGAAATTTTACAACGTGAGCGGTTACAAACTGTCGAGTGAGTGTTTCCGAATGTTACGGAATTAAGTGTTTTTGTCCATATTTGCAGTCAGATATTGCTCCATATGTAAGCAATCTGCCTATATAGAGCCTACATAAGCGTGCAAGATGTCATAAAACCGACATGTTTGCCCATTCACAATTTTTTTTGAGCGCCAACAAAATATTTGGTCCGCATGTTGTTTTCTTGTCGTTTCAATCGTGCGAAGGTGTGCTGGCCAGGTGTTCGGGCATAGTGGAGAGCGTTAGCTCAGCCATTTCCTACTCGTTCGGAATTTTCCGGCAATGTTGGATGGCGCACAGACCAGGCGTGATGACACAGGCAATCTTGTATCCAGTTAAGCGGAACCGCCGTGTTGTCATTAGGTCATAAGACAGACGATGGGCCCGCAGCCTCACCAGAACACTGTCTTTTATACGGAGCAAACCAATATGCATGCAGCGACTCACCACAATGCGGTGCAAGGCGATCTCAACGCAGTGCACACGTCCAGCAACTCTGCACTGATCGAACGTGTCCCGCCGCAACCGACCGAACGCTCCCCGATTTCGCTGGCGCCGATCGAACGTGTGCGGTCGACTTCCGCTACCCAGCGCCGTATCGAGAACATGCAGAAGCTGATTGGCGAGCTGCAAACCCATGAAATGCTGGCCGACGAAATCGCCTGGTTCCTGAAGTTCTCGCCGTCGGGTGCCCGTAAGTACATCCGCGACCTGCGCGAAGCCGGCGTGATCGAGCTGGCCCGCTATATCGAAGGCACCGCCACCTACCTGGGCAAGGCCGTGTACCGCATCTCGCCGGATCCGGACCGCGTCAAGACCTTCCTGGGTGCGATCTGCCAGCCGAAACGCGAAGGCGCATCGCCGCGCAAGGAACGTCCGGGCCTGCGCGAGCAGAGCATGGCTGGCACCGGCCGCCACTTCCACATCCTGGCCGACGACACTCACTACGCGATCCGCGTGAACCGCAGCCCGGTCACCCGTGACCCGCTGGTCGCCGCACTGTTCGGCCCGGCCCCGGGCCAGACCGTCGCCAAATAAGCTTGCTTGGCAGGAGCGCAGGCCGCTCCTGAGCGCAGTTCTCCCATAAGCGCCACCCTGCTTCGTGCAGGGTGGCGTTTTTTTTCATTGAAAACCTGGCAATGGCGCGCATATGCAGGCGAACGCGGCATCTTGTCCGCCCATCCAGGAGAGAAAATGTTACCGACTGCCGCTTCATTGCAAGGAAAACCTGTTCCACAAGTCACGTTCAAGACGCGCAGCGGCGGCCAGTCGCGCGATATCACCAGCGACGAGCTGTTCAAGGGCAAGACGGTGGTGGTGTTCGCCCTGCCGGGCGCCTATACGCCGACCTGTTCGTCGGCTCACCTGCCGCGCTATAACGAACTGGCGCCAGCCCTGCGCGGCCACGGCATCGACGATATCATCTGCATCTCGGTCAACGACGCCTTCGTGATGGACGAATGGCGGCGTGGGCAGGAAGCGGAGCACGTCACCATGATCCCCGATGGCAATGGCGAATTCACCGCCGGCATGGGCATGCTGGTCGACAAGCGCGCGCTCGGCCTGGGCCAGCGCTCCTGGCGCTATTCGATGCTGGTGCGCGACGGCGTCGTCGACACCATGTTCATCGAGGCCCAGGACGAGAACGACCAGGAAGCCGATCCGTTCGAGGTATCCGACGCCGACACCATGCTGCGCCACATCGCGCCCGATGCCAGTGCGCCGGAACCGGTGGTGATGTTTTCCAAGCCGGGCTGCCCGTTCTGCGCGCGCGCCAAGGCGGTGCTGAAGGCGCGCGGCATCGACTTCACCGACATCTCCCAGGACAGCAAGATCACGACCAGCGTGCTGCGCGCCGTGTCCGGCGGCACCACCTGGCCCCAGGTATTCGAGGGCGGGCGCCTGATCGGCGGCGCCGACGAGGTGGTGGCCCATTTCGGGCCGGCGCCGGTGGTGCAGCCCGAGGCCGAGGCTGCAGCCAGTGCCGGCGGCGGGGCATGATGGAAGACGCACTGGTTCCCACGCTGCTGGCCCTGGCGCTGCTGGGGGTCTGGCTGACGCCGCGCTGGCGCCTGCGGCGGGCGCTGGCGCGTCCGCTTACGCCGGCCCAGCTCGCCATCATCGAGCACAACGTGGCGCAATACCGCGGCATGGCGGCGGCCCGCCGCAGCGAGCTGCAAGACCTGGTCAAGCGCTTCCTGCATCACAAGACTTTCGTCGGCTGCGCCGGACTCGAGGTCACCGAAGAGATGCGGGTGACGATCGCGGCCCAGGCCTGCTTGCTGCTGCTGGGGCGGCCCGGCAAGGTGTACCCCGGCCTGCATTCGGTGCTGGTGTATCCGGGCGCCTTCCTGGTGCCGCGCAACGAAGTCGACGCCGCCGGCGTGGTTACCGAGACGCGCCAGGACCTGCTGGGCGAATCCTGGGGCGACGGCCGCGTGATCCTGTCGTGGGAACACGTGCGCCGCGCCGGCCACGAGGCCGAGGGCACGCACAACGTGGTGCTGCACGAATTTGCGCACCAGCTCGACAGCGAGTCGGGCAGCACCAACGGCGCACCCTTCCTCGGCAGCGCCGAACGCTACCGCAGCTGGTCGGAAACGCTGGGGCGCGACTTCGCGCTGCTACGGCGCGACACTGCCTGGGGCTACCGCGACGTGCTCGATCCGTATGGCGCGACCAACCCGGCCGAGTTCTTCGCGGTGGCGACCGAAACCTTTTTCGAATTGCCGCACGCGCTGGCAACACGCCATCCCGAACTGTATGCCGAGTTCCAGGCCTACTTCCGGGTCGATCCGCGCGAGTGGCTGGCGGCGCCACCGCGGCTTGAACCCGAGCCCTGGGGCGTGGTCTATGGACAATGGCAGTAGCAGCGGCGTGACTCGACGTACGCCGCCGTGGCGGCACCGGCTGCGTGCGTTCGCGTACAGAACGGTCGAGCTGGCACGCGCATGCTGGGCGTGTCCGCGCGCCGACTGTGGCGTGCACCACCGTCGACGGAGGAACCATGTCCAATATCATTGCAGGTCATTTCCAGCTCCAGGATGAGGTCGAGACCGCGCGCCGTGCGCTGGTCGATGCCGGCTTCGCCAGCGAGCGCATCAGCGGTTTCTACCTGAGCCAGCCGGGCCAGCACGACATGACGCCGATCGGCGGCGACCACCTGCACTCGCCGGGCGCCAAGGAATCGCCCGAAGGCGTGGTGCAGGGCGCAGGTGCCGGGGCCGCCGTGGGGGCGGTGGCCGGTGCCGCCACGGCCCCGATCACCGGTCCGCTCGGCGCCGTGGTCGGTGGCCTGGTCGGCGCCCACGTCGGCTCGCTGTTTAGCTTTTCCAAGATGAAGGATGCCGGCGAAAAAGAAGAGGGCGGCCGCGCGCCGGTCGAGAACCGTCCGGCCGGGATGCTGGTCGCGGTGGCCTTCGACGATGCGGGCCGGGAACAGGAGGCGGTCGCGCTGCTGCGGCGCCTGGGCGCCCACCACATCGAGCGCGCGCAGGGGAATATCGTGGATGGCGACTGGGCCGATTTCGATCCGTCGAGCATTCCGGATATCATTCGCTGAATCAATTTATTTTGCTACTCGCTCATGCCATCGCTGGCAAGCGGGTTCATCCCATTGCCGGTTTGATCCTGATCAAAGTCCGGCGCTGACGCCGTCCTAGACTCGTCGTTTCATGCCGCGCATCCAGCGCAGCTGACACGATAAGACAGGAGACGATCATGGACAACCGGGTGGCGTTGGTGACTGGAGGAATGGGCGGATTGGGCACGGCGATCTGCCGGCGGCTGCATGCGGATGGCTTTCGGGTGGCCACGACTTTTTCGCCCGGCAATACGACGCCGGACGCCTGGCTGTCAGCCCAGCGCGACGAAGGCTACCGTTTTTCCGCCTACAAAGTCGACGTCGGCGATTACGCCGACTGCGAATGGATGGTGCAGAAGCTGCTGGCCGAGTTCGGGCGCCTGGATGTGCTGGTGAATAACGCCGGCATCACGCGCGACCGTAGCCTGCGCAAGATGGACCACGAAGACTGGCAGGCCGTGCTGCGCGCCAACCTCGACAGCGTGTTCAACATGAGCAAGCAGGCGATCGAGCCGATGATGGCGCAGCGCTGGGGCCGCATCGTGAACATTTCGTCGGTCAATGGCCAGCAGGGCGCCTTTGGCCAATGCAATTACTCCGCGGCCAAGGCTGCGATGCACGGTTTCACCAAGGCGCTGGCACTCGAGATGGCGCGCCACGGCGTCACCGTCAACACCGTCTCGCCCGGCTACCTGCGCACCAAAATGGTCGAGGCGGTCCCGGCCGAGGTCATGAGCGGCAAGATCCTGCCGCAGATCCCGATGGGGAGGCTGGGCGAACCGGACGAGGTGGCGGCATTGATCGCTTACCTGGTGTCAGAGGACGCCGGCTTCATGACCGGGGCCAACCTGGCGATCAACGGTGGGCAGCACATGTACTAATATAAGTAGCGCCTGAGACAGCTTCCAGGGCAAGGCGCAGCGTCGAAGACAGTACATTAGTACGTCGAGACGCTGCAACGCCGCCATGGCGGCTGTATCGGGCGCTCAGCGTTTTTCGGCGCGCGTCTGGCAGGCGATGCACAGGCGGGCTTCGGGCCGCGCCAGCAGGCGCGATACGCCGATCGGCTGGCCGCATTCCTCGCACATGCCGTAACTGCCATCCTCGAACTTGGCCAGCGCGTGGCGCAGCACCTGTACCTGGGCGGTGTGCTGGCCGGCCGCTTCCAGCGTCAGGTCGTTGAGCAGGCGCGCGGTGGCGCGGTCGAGCGGCGACGCTTCCACCTCCGACACCGGCAGGCCGCTTTCGCGCGCCGCCGGTTCCCCGACCCGCACCAGCGCATCCAGGCGCTGCGCCAGCATCGAGCGCAGCAGGCCGAGCTGCTCCTCGGTCAACGTGTCCATGGTGATGCCTCCCGGCGCTGGTCCGATTGCGCGACCAGTGTAGCGCACCGCGCGGCGCGGCCCAAGCGCCATGCGGAGCGCGAGGGCCGGCCGGTTCAGGCGTCGGAGGCGGGGGTGTTGGCGTCTGCCGCCGGCTTTGCCGACGAGCTTGCCGATGCGGCGGGATTGTGGAGGGCGATCGTGTCGAGCTGGAGCTTGAGCGCGCCGACCGCAGCCAGGATCGGCATGACCTGGCCGCTGGCCGCGGCCGCCGCCAGGCCGAGCAAACGGGCGACCAGGGTGATGCCGTCGCTGATGCGCGTGATCTGCTGGATTTTTGCGGCGGCATCGATGGTGAGCTGCACCAGCTTCTGCTGCGACTGGCCCAGCGACGACACGATGCAGGCGGCCGCATCCGCATACAGGCGGTTGGCGCGCTGGCGCAGTTCGATCTCGGCGTCGAGCAGGGCGCGCGCCACCGCCTGCTCGGCCTCGGGCACCTCGCCGCCGCCATGGCGCCGGATGTCGGCCATCACGCGCGCGTGGATGCTGTCGGCGCAGGCGGACAGCTTGTCGGCCAGCTCCTCGACCTGTTTCGCGGTGGCCAGCGCCTCAGCCGGCACCGGCGGCTTTGATGCGGGTGCCGCGGCAGGGGGTGGAGCGGCGGGGCTTGCAGCGGCCGCGGCGCCGGCGGCACCGGGCTGGCGGGGGGGGGATTCGTTTGCCATGCTATCTCCTTGCCTCGTAAAGGCTCAATCCGACAGGGCGTCGCGCAGCGCCACCAGGTCGCGGCCGTAGGTGGCCAGCAGCTTGCGCATCTCGTCACCCGTCAGGTTGTTCAGATTCTCGCGCATGCGCTGGTGGCCCTGGGCGACCTTGGTCAAGCCCTGCAGGGCCAGGTCGTAGCGTTTGTCGACCAGCTTGTATTCGGTGGCCTTGTTCAGGTAGTGGACCTTGGCCAGCGTCACCAGCATGCGGTCCTGGTTCTTGGCCGAAAACGGGATCTCGACGTCGAAGATGCCGAGCACGGTCTTCTTCTCGTTGTCGTTGGTCTTGGCGTACAGCCGGGTCAGGGTGATCATCGCTTCCAGCAGCGCCTGCACGTCGCCATCGCCGTCGCGGACCATGGTCGCCACGCTGCGGTTCTGGTAGCCGGACGCGATCACGCGCGTCAGCAGCCGCGTCAAGCCGGTGTAGGCGGCGATGTGGCGCCCCTGCAAGCCGGACTCGGCATTGGCCTTGAGGCCGGTGCCGAGGTCGTCGAGCTGCGTCGAGAGGTCGTAGCGCGCTTCGCCGGCGAGCAGGCTCAGGGTCTGCATGTAGAGCACCAGGCTTTTCTGGATACTGACGAAGTCGTCGTAGACGGCACGCCGGCGCGCATCGTTTTCCTTGGCGATGCGGTCGGCGGCCGGCGACAGGTAGGGCTGTTCGCGCTGGTAGGTGTCGCGGTAGCGGCGCGACAGTTCGCCATAGCCGCCGATGCGGGCCGAGGCATCGGCGAACTGGCGCACCTCGTACAGGCTGACCGGGCCGCTGGTGGGGGTGGCGCAACTGGCCAGCAGCAGGCTGGCGGCCAGGGCGAGGAGGGCGGGAAGCGAAAGAAAGCGGCGCAGGTTCATGGGTCCTTTCTGGACGGCAAAAGGCCGTGCCCGAAACGTCCCATTCTTCCAAAAGTTTTACCTAGAGATATTGCCCGCTATCAAGTCAGCGCACGGTGTCGCGCCATCCCAGGCCGGCGACGGTATCGCCCTGCGGAATGTATTCGCAACCGACCCAGCCGTCATAGCCGATCTCGTCGAGCACCCGGAACAGGTAGGGGAAGTTGATCTCGCCGGTGCCCGGTTCGTGGCGTCCCGGCACGTCGGCCAGCTGGATGTGGCGGATCAGCGGCAGGCGTTCGCGCAACGTGTTGGCAAGTTCGCCTTCCATGCGCTGCATGTGATAGATGTCGTATTGCAGGAACAGGTTGTCGACGCCGGCATCGCGGATCACCTCGGCTGCCTGGGCGGTGCCGGTCAGGAAGTAGCCGGGGATGTCGCGGGTGTTGATCGGCTCGATCAGGACGTCGATGCCGTGCGGCGCCATCTTGGCGGCGGCGAAGCGCAGGTTGTCGACGAAGGTGGCGTGGGCGCGTTCCGGCGCCACCGCCGGGTGCAGCCGGCCGGACAGGCAATGCAGGCGCTTGACCCCGAGGTCGGGCGCATATTCGAGCGCCAGCTCGACGCTGTCCTGGAATTCGTTGATGCGGCGCGGATCGCAGGCGAAGCCGCGCTCGCCCGCGGCCCAGTCGCCGGCCGGGAAATTGAACAGCGCCAGCTCCAGGTTGTAGCGTTGCAGGCGGCCGGCGATCTGTTCCGGCTCGAAGGCGTAGGGAAACAGGAATTCGACCGCGTCGAAGCCGGCCGCGCGCGCGGCGGCGAAGCGGTCGAGGAAACCGAGCTCGTTGAACATCAGGCTCAGATTGGCGGCGAAGCGTGGCATGACAGGGCTTTCTCGGGTTGGACAGCCCGCCATGCTAAACGATCCGGCGCAACTTAGCCCACGAGATCGGCCTCGTGGTTATTACTGCGACACGCCGGCCAGCTGGGCCATCAGCGACGAGGCCGCCTCGATCCGGTCGCGCCCGGGACCGACGAGGGCGTTGCGGCTGACGTTGTCGACCACGACGGTCGCATTGGTCACCAGTTCGCTGCCGGTCGGCGTGATCAGCGCATAGCCGACACGGGCGTCGCGCGGATCGCTCTGGCGCGTGACCAGGCCGATCTTTTCCAGCGGCAGCAGGGAGCGGGTGACGCCGGAGGCGGTCAGCCCCAGTTTTTCAGCCAGGTCGACCCGGCGCAGGCGGCCGCCGGGGGCGCGGTGCAGTTGCAGCAGCAGTTGGTAGTCGGAAAAGCTGATGCCGTGGTGGCTGCCGAGTGCGCTGTCGAGGCGACGCGACAGGGTGGCCCAGGCGCGCGAGAGGCGCAGGCAGAATTCGGTGGTGAGGGTGTCGGTGGACATGGCAGGCTCCTTTTGTGGATTGGTACTTGATTTGTCAAGTATAGGCATGGCTTTAATTATGCGCAAGTACTTGAGTGATCAAATATATAGTGCCATGTCGGGGGCGGTTGACATGCGCCGGCGGTGTGAGCACCGACACAATAAAAACGTCGTCCCTGCGAAGGCAGGGACCCAAGTTGCACGCATATCGTGAGTGCTTGCAGAACTTGGGTCCCCCGCCTGCGCAGGGACGACGTGCTGGGGCCGACTACGATAAACGCTGTCAGTCAGCGCTTATCGCCACCCCAAAAAATCAACGCTCGCCGCTACCCGAGCGTGCCGACGCCGGGCGCGGACCGCGGTTCTGCGGACGGCCGCCGTTGCCGCCGCCATTGCCGCCATTGCCGCCACGGTTACCCGGCTGGCCGCCACGGCCGCCGCCGCCGCCGTTGCCGGCCGGGCTACCGCTGCGCCCGCCCGACGGGGCGCCGGCCGCGCTGCGCGGCTTGTTGCCGCCGTTGCCCGCACCATTACCGCCGCCGTGTGCGCGGCCGCCACCGTTGCCGCCCGGACGGCCGCCACGGCCGGTGTGGCCCGGCGCGCCGCTGCGCAGCTGGATCGGCTGTGCCTTGGCGGTCGGATCCGGCTCGAAGCCCGGGATCACTTCACGCGGCAGGGTCTGCTTGATCAGCTTTTCGATGTCCTTGAGCATCTGGTGCTCGTCGACGCAGACCAGCGACACGGCTTCGCCGGTGGCGCCGGCACGGCCGGTACGGCCGATGCGGTGGACGTAGTCTTCCGGGACGTTCGGCAGGTCGTAGTTGACCACGTGCGGCAGCTGGTCGATGTCGATGCCGCGTGCCGCGATGTCGGTGGCGATCAGCGCCGTCAGGCTGCCGTCCTTGAACTCGGCCAGCGCCTTGGTGCGCGCCGACTGGCTCTTGTTGCCGTGGATCGCCATCGCGCCGATACCGTCCTTGGCGAGCTGCTCGACCAGCTTGTTGGCGCCGTGCTTGGTGCGGGTGAACACCAGCACCTGCTTCCAGTCGTTGGTCTTGATCAGGTGCGCCAGCATCGGGTGCTTCTTGTCGCGGTCGACCGGGTGGATGGTCTGGGCGATCACTTCCACGGTCGAGTTGCGGCGGGCCACTTCGATCAGCGCCGGATTGTCCAGCAGCTTGTCGGCCAGGGCCTTGATCTCGTCCGAGAAGGTGGCCGAGAACAGCAGGTTCTGGCGCTTCGGCGGCAGCACGGCCAGCACTTTCTTGATGTCGTGGATGAAGCCCATGTCGAGCATGCGGTCGGCTTCGTCCAGCACCAGGATCTCGACCTTGTCGAGTTTGACGGTGCCCTGGCCGACGTGGTCGAGCAGGCGGCCCGGGGTGGCGACCAGGATGTCGATGCCGTTCGCCAGCAGCTTGATCTGCGGGTGGATGCCGACGCCGCCGAAGATCACGGCCGAATTCAAGTTGGTGTACTTGGCATAGGTGCGGATGTTTTCCTCGACCTGGGCCGCGAGTTCGCGGGTCGGGGCCAGCACCAATGCGCGGATCGCGCGTTTGGAAGTTTTATTGGTCAGCGCCGCGCCCACCTTGTCGGTCGACAGGCGGTGCAGCACGGGCAGCGTAAAACCGGCGGTCTTGCCGGTGCCGGTCTGCGCGCCGGCGAGCAGGTCGCCGCCCTTGATGACGGCGGGGATGGCCTGGGCCTGGATCGGCGTCGGCGCGGTATAGCCTGCTTCAGTAACGGCGCGCACGATGGCGTCGGTAAGACCGAGAGTATTGAATGACATAGTTTTCTGGTAGGGATCGGCGCGTCGCCCGTTGTTGACCTGGGCGCCAGTCCAGCCGATCGGATTACACAAGCAGGGCGGCCGGTACTGGTGCCGGGACGCCGAGACGCGGCTCAATGAAGCCACGTAGCATTATATTTTAAAAATGTTTCGCTATGGAAATTTAGCGCAGCCCGTGCCGATCAGGGCAGGGCCGGTGGAAGCGGGAGGCGCGGCACCTCATGGGGGCCGGAAGCGACAGGGCTGGGCAGCGGTCATGCACGCATCAGCGCGTGCAGACCGCTACCGGGTGATCCAGACTTACACAGACTCTATTTTACGCGAAAGACCGGATGTGCGTTTTTATGCGAACGGTTTCAGCAGGGCCACCATGTTGGCGAACACCTTCGGACCGGCGGCGATGATGTCGCCCTTGTGCAGGTAATCCGATTCGCCGCTGAATTCACCGACGATGCCGCCTGCCTCGGTCACCAGCAGCGAGCCGGCGGCGATGTCCCAGACCTTCAGGCCTTTTTCGAAAAAGCCGTCGGTGCGGCCGGCGGCCAGGTTGGCCAGTTCCAGCGCGGCCGAACCGCTCGAGCGCACGCCGTGGCAGCGCGAGGCGACCACTTCGTACATGCGCAGGTACTCGGCCAGCGCGCGCGGGTCGGCACCGTGGCCGGAACCGATCAGGGCCTTGTTGATGCGGTCCGGATTGCGCACGCGGATGCGCTTTTCGTTGAGGTAGGCGCCGGCGCCCTTGGTGGCGGTGAACAGGTCGTTGCGGACCGGGTCGTACACCAGCGCGTTGGTGATCACGCCGCGCTGCTGCAGCGCGATCGAGATGCAGAAGTTGGGGTAGCCGTGGAGGAAGTTGGTGGTGCCGTCGATCGGATCGATGATCCAGACGTTTTCGCTCTCGTCGTTCAGGTTCTTGGAAGCGCCGCTTTCCTCGGCGAGGATGGCGTGATCCGGGTAGGCTTTCAGCAGGGCTTCCACGATCACCTGCTCTGCCAGCTGGTCGATATTCGTGACGAAGTCGTTGTGGTTCTTTTCGCTGACCGTAATGCGGTCGAGGTCGAAGGAGGCGCGGTTGATCTCGCTTGCAGCGCGGCGGGCGGCCTTGATGGCCGTGTTGAGCATTGGGTGCATAGGGCTTCCGTGAAAAATGCTGACGCCCACGGCGAACAGGCGCAGTGAACGTGACGAACGATGAGAATGACAAAGAGCAAAGCGGTGCCGAAACCGTTAAAATCGCGAGCCGGATCGACAAGACCCTGGCCCGATTTCAACTGCTCGTCACCGCGCGATAGCGCTATTTTAAATGAACCCGACCGAAACTGACACATCTCTTTTCCGACGCCTGCGCTTCGTGCTGGTGGAAACCAGCCGCGCGGGCAACGTCGGCTCGGTGGCGCGCGCCATGAAGACCATGGGATTTTCCGACCTGGTGCTGGTGACGCCGCGCTGCGAGGCGCCGCTGCGGGATGCGGAAGCGGTTGCCTTTGCCAGCGGCGCCATCGACGTGCTGGAAGGGGCGCGCATCGTCGGCAGCGTGGCCGAGGCACTGGAAGGCTGCAATTTCGCGGCGGCGGTGTCGGCGCGCCTGCGCGAGTTCTCGCCGCCGGTGTGGTCGCCGCGCGACTTCTCCAGCCATGTCGCCGACGGGGCCGAACTGCGCCCGGCGCTGATCCTCGGCAACGAGCGCTTCGGCTTGCCGAACGAGATCGTCGAGGGCTGCAACGTGCTGATCAACATCCCGGCGAACCCCAACTATTCGTCGCTCAACCTGTCGCAGGCGGCCCAGGTGCTGGCCTACGAGTGCCGTCTGGCCGCCCAAGGTGAAAATCGGACCCAGACCGGCGTCGGCTTCCACGGCGAAGCCGCCAGCCTGGCCCAGATCGAAGGCATGTATGCCCACCTCGAAGAAGCGCTGGTGGCGATCGGCTTCCTCGACCCGGCCAACCCGAAAAAGCTGATGCCGCGCCTGAAGCGCCTGTTTGCCCGCACCGGGCTCGAAACCGAGGAAGTCAACATCCTGCGCGGCATCGCCCGCCACATGCAGGGCCGGCGCGCACCCTGATTCGGGGTCAGAGCAGAAATTCGGGGTCAGAGCACTTTGCTGTGCAAGTTCACGTAGTAGCGCGGCAAAGAAGATTCGCCGCCACGCTCATCCATGTACACCCCACGCGAGGTTTGCGTCAAAATGACATCGCTTGTTTGCCGCCGGGCGCCGGCCAGTTTTTGCTCTGACCCCGAATTGGCAGAGATTGCGCTCTGACCCCGAATTTTCAGGAGATAGCAGGATGAGCGTGCGCTGGATGACCCGGATCCTCCTGCTGGCACAGGCCGCGGCTGCATTGCTGATCGGATGGTGCCTGCAGCGCTGGGCTGGGCTCACGGCGGGATGGGCGATCTTCGCCGGGGTCGCCGCCGTGGTCGCGCTGCGCCTGCTGATTAACATGAACAATTTTTTGCTGGCGGCCTGCTTTGCCAGCCCGACCCCGGCCGCGTTCCGGCTCGGCCCGGCGGCGCGCCTGCGCCTGCTGGCCGAAGAGTTCTGCGCCAGCATGCTGACCACCTCGTGGCGCATGCCGCGCGCCGTGGCCGGCATGCGCATCCATCCGGACAGCGTCAATGTGCCAGTGCTGCTGGTGCACGGCTACGGCTGCAACAGCGGCTACTGGGTGCGCCTGCTGCCGCTGCTGGACGCCGAACGCATCAGCCACGCCACGGTCGACCTGGAACCGATCGGCGGCGACATCGACGCCTACGCGGCCCAGGTACAGCGGGCGGTCGAGCAATTGTGCGCGGCCAGCGGCCAAGGCCAGGTGGCCATCGTCGGCCACAGCATGGGCGGGCTGGTGGCACGCGCCTGGATGCGCGCCTGCGGCACGGCGCAGGTGGCGCGCGTCATCACGCTCGGCACGCCGCACCACGGCACCGCGCTGGCCGGCTTCGGTCCGGGCGCCAACGCCAGGCAGATGCGCTGGTCGCGAACAGATGGCGCCTCGGCCTGGCTGCAGCGCCTCGGCGCTGGCGAAGACCCGGCCACGCGCGCGCTGCTCACTTCGCTCTACAGCCACCACGACAACATCGTCGCCCCGCAGCTGTCCAGCGTGCTGCCGGGGGCGCGCCACGTCGCATTCGGCGGCGTCGGCCATGTGGCGCTAGGCGGCAACCGGCGCGTGCTGGCCGAGGTCATGCGCGAGTTGAGTGCGCTGAATGTCGCGGTGGCCCGGTTGCGCGCGCAATGATATGCTTGCGACTGAATCCAACCATGCCGCCTTCCATGCAACAAAAAGCCCCACGCCGAACGCGCGAACGCATCCTCGAGCTGTCGCTGCGGCTGTTCAACGAGTTCGGCGAGCCGAACATCACGACCACCGTGATCGCCGAAGAGATGAATATCTCGCCGGGGAACCTGTATTACCACTTCCGTAACAAGGACGACATCGTCAATTCGATCTTTGCCCAGTTCGAGGCCGAGATCGAGCGCATCCTGACCGTGCCGGCCGGGCGCCGCTCGAACATGCAGGACGTCTGGTTCTACCTGCACCACATGTTCGAGCTGATCTGGCGCTACCGCTTCTTCTACCGCGACCTGAACGACCTGCTGTCGCGCAACCGCAAGCTGGAACTGCGCTTCAAGGCGATCCTGGCCCACAAGATCAAGGTCGCGCGCCAGCTGTGCGAAGACCTGCGCAGCGAAGGCTCGCTGGAAGCCGGCGACGCCGAGATCGGCGCCATGGCCACCAACATGGTGGTGGTGGCGACCTATTGGCTGTCCTACGAATACGTGCGCAACCCAAGAAAATACAGCGAGCAGCAGGCGATCGCCGATGCCCTGGCGCGCGGCTGCTACCAGGTGCTGTCGATGGTCGGCCCCTACCTGCGCGGCGAGACCCGCGCGCTGTTCCAGCGCCTGTCCGACGATTACCTCAAGAAGCTGCCGCCGGAAGCCCTGCATGCCGACGCCGGCGCGGCCAACTAGAAAGCCTCCATGAAATCCATCGCTGTCTACTGCGGCGCCTCTCCCGGCGCCGATCCTGTCTATGCCGACGCCGCGCGCAGCCTGGCGCGCGTACTGGTCGAACACAATATCGCGCTGGTCTACGGCGGCGGCAAGGTCGGCCTGATGGGCGTGATCGCCGACGAAGTGCTGCGCCTTGGCGGCGAAGCCAGCGGCGTTATTCCAAAAGCTTTGGTCGAGCGCGAAGTCGGCCACGCCGGCCTGACGCGCCTGTTCGTGGTCAAGGACATGCACGAGCGCAAAGCCATGATGTCCGACCTGGCCGACGGCTTCATCGCCATGCCGGGCGGGATGGGCACGCTGGAAGAACTGTTCGAGATGGTGACCTGGGCCCAGCTCGGGATCCACGCCAAGCCGATCGGCCTGCTGAACGTCGACGGCTTCTACGACGGCCTGGCGCGTTTTGTCGAGCACATGGTGGGGCAGGGCTTCGTGCGCCCGGCCCACGCCGAGCTGCTGACGCTGGACGCCAGCCCGGATGCGCTGGTGCAGCGCCTGATGCAGCGCGCGGTCCCCGGCACCGCCGCCGGCTGATGCCGCCGCCGCGGCGTCCGTCTGCGGCCATCGTGTTTGCGCAATCATCCAAATGGCGCCGGCACTGCGGCGGAACGCTCGGGCGCGCCCGGCGCCCGTCAACTACCCACGATTCATGAAATCGATTTCGCGATGGGCCGGTTTTGCGGCCCGCCGGCAACGCTCGCGAAGACGATTGATCGGCGCTGGAATAACATACTCCTAACATTTTTGAGCGCGCTATCATCAGTAGCGCGGCAGTTTCCACGTTGATCGTTCGGCGAACGGTCGCCGGGCGCTGGCGTCCAGGCCCGGCTGGCCGAAAACAGGAGCGTGCCGACACGCCTGAACGAACGCGCCCGAAGGCGTGCACAGTGGAGACAAACACGATGATCAACAAGCGCCGCAACGACTTGCTGAAGCTGCTCGCCGACCGCCAGTCGGCCACCGTCCACCAGCTGGTGGAAACCCTGGACGCCTCGCCGTCGACGATCCGGCGCGACATCAGCTGGCTGGCCGCGCGTCACCTGCTGTCGCGCACCCGCGGCGGCGCGCGCACCCTGCAGCAGAAAAAACGCCTGGGCAGCATCGCCGGCGACAGCTTCGAGCAGAACGTGCGCTGCAACGCCGAGCGCAAGCTGGCCATCGCGCGCCGCGCCGCCGCCATGTGCGGCGATGGCGAGACCGTCATCATCAACGGCGGCAGCACGACCTTCATGATGGCCGACTTCCTGGCCGGTAAGAGCCTGAAGATCATAACCAATTCCTTCATGATGGCCGAGCACCTGCTGCGCACCAGCCAGAACGAAGTCGTGATCCCGGGCGGGCGGATCTACCGCGACCAGAACGTGATCCTGTCGCCCTTCGACAACGACGCCACCGGCGACCAATATGCATCGAAGATGTTCATGAGCGTGTACGGCCTGTCGATGCTGGGCCTGGTCGAGTCGGATCCGATGCTGATCCGCGCCGAGAAGCGCCTGATCGGCCAGGCCGAAAAGCTGATCGTGATGGTCGACAGCTCGAAGTTCGCGCGCCGCGCCGGCCTCATCCTGTGCAGCCTGAAACAGGTGCACACCGTGGTCACAGACAGCGGCGTCAGCGACCTGTCGGTGCAGTGGCTGGAGCAGGCCGGGATCGAGGTGATCGTGGTGCCCCCGGCCGATGCCGCGCTTCAGGGCAAGGGCTGCAAGCCTTCGCTGCGGACCACCCAGGTCCCGTCCTGAGGAAAGCCCGGCGCCGCCCCGGCCGGCGCGCCGTCCCAGCCGCCGGCCATCATCGCCACCGCCGCCAGCAGCGCGCCGTTGCCCGGCAGGTAGACCGGCAGCTCGGTGTTCGGGTTGTGCCCGGCCGCGGTGTAGGCGTTGTTGGGGCCATCGGTCTTGAGCAGCACGTCGACCGCTTCGCGCCCCATGCCGAGGCGGGCCGCGGTCATCGCGATCATCGGATAGTCCCAGCCCCAGATCTTGGTGTTCCAGTCCCAGCGCGCCAGCACCGCCTCCAGCGTGCGGCGCATGGTCGCGCGGTCGACGCCGACGCCGGGCAGCTGGCCCAGCGCCATCAGGAAGGAGGGGTGGTCGTGGCGGCTGGCCGGGTTGTCCCAGGTGTCGGGGATCGATTCGATGGCGACGTACCTGCCGTCCTTGACGGGCAGCGCCGACAGCTGCTTGCGCTGCGCGTCCCAGATAGGGTTCGGTGCCAGTCCGAGGCGCCGGCGCCAGCGCTGCGCGATCTCGAGCCCGGTCGACCAGTAACTCAGTTCGTAGGCCGGGTTCATGCTGGCCGCCGGATCGTGGATCTCCTGGGCGATCCACAGCGGCGGGCCGAGCACCCAGCGCGATCCTGCCGCGTCCCAATGCAGCATCGACGACATTGCGTTGGCGCTGGCGAACACCAGTTCGCGGTAGCGCGCCAAGGTGGCGCGCGTGGGCGCCTGGCGGTACAGCAATTCCGCCAGGTGGATAGTGTGTGGCTGGTTCCACACGATCAGCGGATTGCCGCCCGGGCTTTCGCGTCCGCCGGGACCGGTCATCTTGGGCCAGCGCGCGCCGTCGAGTCCGCGCGCGCGGGCGATCACGCGCGCGGCCGGCAGCGTGTCCTGGAACCAGCGCAGCGCGTTTTCCAGGTACGCGGGACGGCCCCACAGCGCGAAGTGCGCGGTGTGCCACCAGATCATCTCGGTGTGGTGCTTGCCGTACCAGGTGGACGTCGTCAGGCCGCTTTCCTGCGGCGGTAAAAAGGCATGCGCGGTGCCGCCGAACTGGATCGCGGTCAGGTACTGGGACAGCACCACGCGCCGCTCGAGTTCCTGCGCGCGCGGATCGCTACTGCCGCTGAAGTCGACGGCGCCGCCGCTTTGCCAGAAAGCCCGCCAGTGGGCCGCGCTGTGCCCGATCACCGCTTGCGCTGAAGCGGATTGCGCGGCCTGCTTCCGCGCCGCGCCGTACGACAGCGTGAATTCGAGCACCGCCCCGGCCGCCGGCTTGAGCTGGAACACGTGCGGCGCCGGGGCCGTGACCGTCAGCGGCATGCCGGCCCGCAGCGCCGCGGCGTAGCGGGCGCCGTCGCGCACGTGTTCCAGCACCAGCGTGCGGGCATCCTGCGTGACGACCGTGGTGGTGTGCGAGGCCGGTTGCGACCAGTCGAGCGGCGGATTCTGCTTGATGCCGCCGACATACCCGCGCGGCAGCGCCAGGCGCAGCGCCAGCGCGCCGCTGGCCAGCAGCGGCGATTCGACCCGCACCGCCAGCGTGTCGTGCGCCGGGCTGGCGGCCGTGGTCACGGCGACCGGCTGGCCGTCGATGGTGTAGCGGCTGGTCAGGACGCCGCGCCACAGGTCCAGGGTCTGGTCGATGTCCTTGATGTCGCCCGGCGCCAGCGGCGTGCCGTCCGGATGGGTGTAGGCGAGGCCCAGCTGCCCGAGCGGCTGCGGGTGCGGATTCTCGCGCAGCCAGTTCGCCGCCGGCACGTCGAGCCGGGTCGGATAGTTGACGGTGCGGCCGTGCGCCGTGTAGGGCTGCTCGGTGTCGGCCAGCGTGTAGCCCTGCGGATTCGCATCTTCGTGCCAGGACCAGCGCGCCTGGGTCTCGAGGCCGATACCGTGGCTGCGGTAGTGGTCGGGGAAGGTCTGCAGGCCGGTGACGTCTGCCGTGAAGCAGAACTGGCCGTTGCCGACGCTGAGCGGCGCCCAGGGATCGATCGCCTTCAGGTGCGGCGCATGGCGCGCGACCAGCGCCTGGCGGTCGATGCGCCGGGCGGGCGGCTCGGACGCATGGGCCGCCATCGGCAGCAGGGCCGCGAGAGCGGACGCAAACAGCAGGGCAGGAGGCAGGCGCGGCATCGGCGTTTCCATGATTGATTGTTGTACGCAAGCAATCATAACGCGGCCCTGCGATACGGATTTCGACATTGCGATCACGTTTTTGACCACATCTCGTTTTGGTCATCCCGGTGAGCGCTCGCCGATTGACCGGTTTTCACGCACCTGCCTACCATCGATTTGATGGAGACGAAGCCCCTAATAAAAGGATCGCACAATGAAAACCAATCATCGCAAGCACTCTGGAGCGCGCAGCCGAGCCAGGCGCGCAGGCTCGCTGTCGGCCATGCTGATCGCGGCCAACCTCGGCTGCCAGGCCAGCGCGCAGACTGCGGCACCGCCGCCCGACCTTGCCACTGCCACCACCGATGCGCCGGCCGCCGACACCAGGCCGGCCGTGACGGGCGAACAGAACAAGGTCGTCGTCACCGGCACCCGCCTGATCAACCGCGGTTTCCTGGCGCCGACCCCAGTCACCACGGTCGACCAGCAGGAACTGCAGCTGAGCGGCACCCAGAACCTCGAAGTCATGCTGTCGGACACGCCGCAATTCACGGCCAACCAGTTGAGCAGCCCGACCGCCAACACCGTGCAGCCGGGCCAGCCCTCGGGCACCTCGACGCTCAACCTGCGCAACCTGGGACCGACCCGTAACCTGGTGCTGGTCAACGGCCGCCGCTTCGCCATCACCGGTCCCGACTTCACGACCGACATCAACACGATTCCCTCGGCGCTGGTCAAGCGCGTCGAAACCGTCACCGGCGGGTCGTCCGCGGTGTACGGCTCGGATGCGATCTCCGGCGTGGTCAACTTCATCCTGCGCGACAATTTCGAAGGCGTGGAAATCAACGCCCAGCACACGGCCGACCAGCCGACCCGCACCCCGACCAACAGCCTCGACCTGACGGTGGGCGGGAATTTCGGCGGCGGCAAGGGCAACGTCGTGTTCTCGCTGAACTACATGAACCGCGAAGGCTTCACCCGGGGCGAGCGCGGCGGCTGGGCGCTGCCTTCGCTGGGCGACGGCTGCGTCACCGCGGATTCCTGGTCGGCCACCGGTCCCGGCACGCCGCTGACGGTGCCGTCCGGCCAGACCTGCCAGGGCGCCGGCGGCCGGCCCGGCCTCATCTACAGCGGCTCCTCGAACGTGCCGAACGGGCGCATCGGTAACCTGCCGCTGGTCGGCTCCGCCGCCAGCAACCCGGCCCTGAACGCGGCCCTGATCGCGGCCGGCCTGCAGGGCATGGGCACGCTCGGCGCCGTGTTCGACCCCACCGGCAAGACCGTCCGCCCCTACGTGGCGCCCGGCGACGCCTACGACCTCGGCCCGCTGTCGTACATGGTCACGCCGCAGAAGCGCTGGATGAGCAATGCATTCGCCCACTACGATTTCCATGAACGCGCCATCGGCTACATGGAGGCGCACTTCAGCAGCAACACGGCCAACGTCCAGATCGGACCGACCAGCGCCAGCGGCAACTTCCTGTTCAACACCAACAACCCCTACCTGAGCGCGCCGATGAAGGAAGTGCTGCGCCAGCTCGACCTGCGCGAGAGCGGCACCACGCGCGTCACCAACGGCACCTCGTCGATCACCACGGTGCCTGGCGACGGCCTGGCGGTGCTGAACTACAACCGCCGCTTCTCGGACCTCGGCGGGCGCGTGGCCGACACCGACCACCAGGTGTACCGCATCGCCCTCGGCCTGCGCGGCACGCTGCCGGACGTCTCCGGCAGCTACCTGCGCGACCTGCGCTACGACGTCTACGCCACCCGTGCGCGCACCAAGGAGACCCAGGACCAGGGCGGCTCGATTTCGCTCAGCCGCTTCCAGAATGCGATCCTGTCGCAGAACGGCGCGGCGCCGGTGCTGAACCCGTTCGGCCAGAACCTGACCCAGGCGTCGGGCAACGCCATCGCGGTGTCCTCGAAATCGACCATCCTGGCCGAGCAGAACGTGGCCGCCGCCAACCTCACCGGCCAGTTGATGGAGCTGCCGGCCGGCGCGGTCGACTTCTCGACGGGGCTGGAGCGCCGCTATTCCTATAGCGAGTACAACCCGGACGTGTTCCTGGCCTCGGGCGACGTCTCGGGCTGGAACGCGGCGCGCGCCACGCGCGGCTCGACCACCGTCAAGGAAATCTTCGGCGAGGTGCGCGTGCCGCTGCTGGCCGACCAACCCTTCGCCAAGAGCCTGAGCGTCAGCGGCGCCTTCCGCCGTTCCGACTACGACATCGCCTCGGTCGGCAAGGTCTGGACCAGTTCGATCGGCTCGGAATGGGCACCGGTGCGCTCGCTGACCTTCCGCGCCCAGAAGCAGAAGTCGATCCGCGCGCCCAATGTCGGCGAGCTGTTCGGCGGGCAGGGCACCAACGGCCCAAGCGCCACCGACCCGTGCTCGAACCGTGCCCCGCTGGCCCAGCAGACCGCCGCCGTGCGCGCGCTGTGCGAGGCCACCGGTGTGCCGGCCGGCCGCGTGTTCGACGCCTCGGTCCAGCCGACCAATTTCATCACCCAGGTCGTCGGCGGCAACCCGGCACTGCACGCCGAAGACTCGCACACCACCACCGTTGGCGTGGTGTACATGCCGACCGCCGTGCGCGGCCTGCAGATGAGCGCCGACTTCTACCGGATCACCGTCAACGATGCCATCTCGACCCTCGGCGGCGGCGGCGTGCAATCGGTGCTCAACCTGTGCTACAACACGATCCAGAACGCGGCCAGCGTGTACTGCCGCGCCATCAACCGCGACCCGATCACCGGCCAGATCGCGGCCCCGACCTATGTGACCACGACCGCCGCCAACATCGGCGGCATCCTCACGCGCGGTGTCGACCTCGCGGCCCATTACGGCTTCCGCACCAGCCAGGGCTGGGCCGGTCGCGGCTATGGCTCCGACATGCAGTGGAACCTCGACACCAACTGGACCTTCACCGACGAGCTGACCTTCACGCCGATCCAGGAACTGCCGGACCTGAAGAACCGTTGCGTCGGCACCTGGGGCGCCACCTGCGGCCAGCCGGTGCCGCGCTGGAAGGGCACGGCGCGCGTCAGCATGAAGACCGGCCCGCTGCTGCTGTCGGCGCGCGCCCGCTACACCGGCGGCGTCACGGTCGACACCTATGCGCTGGCCGCCAACCCGCCGGCGCTGGACAGCCTGACCAATCCCAAGATCAAGGGCTACACCTACCTCGACCTGACCGCCGGCTACGAATTCAACCGCACGGTGAACCTGCTGGGCGGCGTGCGCAACGTGCTGGACAAGGACCCGCCCATCCTCGGCTCCTCGCAGCTGCCGTCGAATAACACGGTGCCGGCAACCTACGACACGCTCGGCAGGTCCTTCTTCGTCACCCTCAACGTCAAGCTGTGATGAAGAGGCCGACGATGGATGTGGATGCGCCGGCAAACCCGCGCCGGCGCCGGCTGGGCATGGTACTGGGCGCCGCGACCGCTGCGGTACTCACCGCACCGTGGCCGCGGCCCGTGGCGGCGGCAGCGGATTGCGGCCCGGGTCCCGGCTGGGCCGATGCGCTGCGGCGCGACCTCGATGCGATGGCGCAGGATTTGACGCGCAGCCTGCGTCCCTGGCCGGTACCATCACGGGTGTTCCGGCCCGAGGACTACGGGCGCCAACCCGGCATCCTCGCCACCGGCGCGATCCAGCGCGCCGTCGATGCCTGTGCGGCCGCCGGCGGCGGCGTGGTGCGACTGGCCGGCGGCGACTACGTCAGCGGCACGATCGACCTGCGTTCCGGGGTGATGCTGGAAATCGGGGAGGGCGCGCGCCTGCTGGCCAGCACCGATCTCAAGGACTACCCCGAGCGGCGTGCGCGCCGGCCCACGGTCATGGACAGCAACATGGGCATGCACCAGTCGCTGATCTTTGCCGAAGGCTGCGAGCGGGTCGGCATCCGCGGCAAGGGCACGATCGACGGGCGCGGCACCCATGACAACTTCCCGGGCGAGGAAACCATCGGCGCCACGCCGGGCCGGCCCTTCCTGATCCGCATGCTCGACTGCCGCCAGGTCGTGATCCAGGATGTGCGGATGCGCGATTCGCCGTGCTGGATGCAGAACTACCTGAACTGCGAGGACTTGCTGGTCGAGCGCATCCACGTTGAGAACCAGGCCAACCACAACAACGATGGCCTCGACATCGACGGCTGCCGCCGCGTCATCGTGCGCGATTGCTTCATCAGCGCCGAAGACGACGCCCTGTGCTTCAAGGGCGCCGGCGGACGGCCGATGGAGCAGGTGCTGGTCGAGCGCTGCCGCCTGTACAGCACCTGCAATGCGCTGAAGTTCGGCACCGATTCGCAGGGCGACTTCCGCAACGTGCTGGTGCGCCACGTCGAGGTGGGCGGACCGTCGAAAGAGATGCGCGCGCTGAAGCGGCGCAAGGCCGACGGCGGCATCTCCTGGGAGTCGGTGGACGGCAACACGATCGAGCGCGTGCTGGTGCACGACGCCCATATCGTGCGCGCCGAGAGCCCGCTGTTCCTGCGCCTGGGCGACCGCGGCCGCGTCATGCCCGGCCAGCCGCGGCCGCCGGCCGGGCGCCTGCGCCGGCTGGTGTTCGACCGCGTCAAAGGCGACGACAATGGCGTGCGCGGTTCCTTCTTCACCGGCCTGCCGGAACGCCCGATCGAGGACGTGCTGCTGCGCGACGTCGACGTGGCGATGGATGCCGCCATCACGCCGGCGGCGCGTGCCGACGCCATCCCGGAAGCGCGCGCCGACTACCCGGACCCGCACATGTTCTCGGCGGTGATGCCGGCCTACGGCCTGTGGACGCGCGACGTGCGCGGCCTGAGCCTGGCGCGGGTGCGCTTCCGCAGTCCGGGCGGCGACCCGCGCCCGATGCTGCTGCCGCTGCGCACCACGACAAACGATCCTTCCCGCCCATGCAAAGAATGAAGACCCTCTCGGCACTGCTGGGTGCCTGCCTGCTCGCCGGCGCGTTCTCGCACGCCGCCCAGGGCGGGGCCGTCCAGGCCGCCGCCGGCTACCGCAACCCGATCCTGTACGCCGACTATTCGGACCCGGACGTGATCCGCGTCGGCAAGGATTACTGGCTGGTCGCCTCCAGCTTCCACTTCGCGCCCGGCATCCCGGTATTGCACTCGACCGACCTGGTGCACTGGCGCATCGCCGGGCACGTGCTGCCGCGCCTGCCGTTCCACCCCGCCTACGACATGGTGCCGCCCTACAGCCTGACCGACGCCATCTCGAAGCCGGTCGGCAGCGGCCAGCGCTACGCCGGCGGCGTGTGGGCGCCGTCGATCCGCCATCACGGCGGCCGCTTCTACGTGTACTGGGCCACGCCCGACGAGGGCATCTTCATGAGCAGCGCGCTTGACCCCGCCGGTCCGTGGAGCGCGCCGGTCGCGGTGCTGCCCGGCGCCGGCTACGAAGACCCGTGTCCGTTCTGGGACGACGACGGCAAGGCGTACCTGGTCCATTCGAAGGTCGGCGCCGGCCCGCTGGTGCTGCATGCGATGAGCGCGGACGGCACCCGCGTGCTCGACGCCGGCAAGACCATCGTCGAGGACAAGGTCAACCTGCCGGTGCTGGAAGGGCCGAAGCTGTACAAGCGCAACGGCTATTACTACATCTTCGCGCCGATCGGCGGCGTGAGCACCGGGCCGCAGGCGGTGCTGCGCGCGCGCCGGCTGGACGGGCCCTGGGAGCAGCGCAAGGTGCTGTTGCCGGGGAACGGGCTGGATGGGCCGCACCAGGGCGGCTGGGTCGAGACGCCGTCCGGCCAGGGCTGGTTCGTCCACTTCGACAGCACCGGCGCCTTTGGCCGTATCGGCCACCTGCAGCCGCTGGTGTGGCGCGACGACTGGCCGGTGATCGGCGCACCGGCAGACGATGGCACTGCGGGGCTGCCGGTGGCCGGCGGGGCCATGCCCGATACCGGCGCCGCACCGTCGAGCGAGCGCCTGCAGGACAGCGACGAATTCTCGAGCGGGCGGCTCGGCTTGCAGTGGTCCTGGAACCACAATCCGGACGACGCGCGCTGGAGCCTGGCGCAGCGGCCCGGCTACCTGCGCCTCGAAGCCGGCCAGGCACGCTACCTGGTCGGGGCGCGCAACGTGCTGACCCAGGTGCTGCAGGGGCCGGCCTCGCAGGTCACGGCGCGCCTCGAACTCGGCGGACTCGGCGAGCAGCAGCGCGCCGGACTGGCGCTGTTCGGCGTCAAGGTGCCCTGGATCGGCATCGTCCGCGAGGGCCAGGCGAATTTCCTCGCCTGGGCCAATGCCGGTGAAGAAACCCGTGTGGCGCGCGTCGAGGGCAAGGCGATCCTGTTGCGCGCCACGGTGAGCGCCGCCCAAGACGTCCAGTTCGCCTGGGCGCCCGACGCTTCGGCAGAGCGCCGCGCGCACTTTGTCGACGTCGGTCCGGCGATCCCGCTGGCGCCTTTTTCATGGTGGAAGGGCAGCCGGCCGGCCCTGTTCACTTATATCAAGGCGGAAACCGATGCGCCGAAAAGCGCGGAGGCCGGGCATCGCATCGAGCAGAACTACGTCGACGTCGACTGGGTGCGGGTGGCACAGCCGCGCTAGTCGGCCACCACCCGGTCGCGCCCGGCGGACTTGGCGCGGTACAGCGCCTTGTCCGCGCGATTGATGGTGTCAGCAAACGACTCGCCGGCGGCGCGCACGCACAGGCCGCCCGAGAAAGCGATGCGCAGCCCGTCCAGGCCGGCCACGGCGAGCGCGGCGACGTCGAGGCGGATACGTTCCAGCAGCGCCGCCGCCTGCTCGGCGCCGGTGTCCGGCAGAAGCAGCAGGAATTCCTCGCCGCCCCAGCGGGCCACCACGTCGCCGTCGCGCAGGCCGTCGCGCAGCGCGGCCGCGAAGCTGCGCAGCACGGCGTCGCCGGCGGCATGGCCGTGGCGGTCGTTGATCTGCTTGAAGTGGTCGATGTCGAGCAGGGCGATGCAGGTGCCGGCGCCGCCGGCGGCGGGCTGGCGCCGTTCCTCGGCCGCCAGCACCTCGTTCATGTGGCGGCGGTTGGCCAGCGCGGTCAGTTCGTCGACGGTGGCCAGCTTGCGGATGGTGTCGAGCGCTGTTGCCAGCTCCTCGCGCTGGCGCGTCAGGCGCGCGCGCAGCTTGGTCATCTCGCCGGTGAGGAAGGTCACCGCCAGCGAGCAGGCCGCCATGATCGCGAAGGTCACGCCTTCCACCGCCGGCGGATAATGCAGCGGATCGTGGGCCTGGTGCCACCACATGGTGAGGCCCATGCCGGACAGGCCGGCGAAGGCCAGCGCCAGGGTCTGGCGCGGGCGCAGCGCGAAGGTGCAGAATACGACCACCACCATCAGACCCATCAGCGTGGTGCCGCGCAGCGGGCCGGCGATCGAATACGCCCACATGTTGCAGCCGATGCCGAACAGGCCCTGCGCCACCGCCAGCGTGGTGGGTTTCAGGCCGAGCACGCCGCTGGCGCGCACCAGCAGGTAGAAGGCGGCGATGCCGCCGCCGGTGTACAGCGCCAGCGCATCGACCGCCTGCGATGCGGCGGCGATCCGCTGGTTGTAGAACAGGAAAAGGAAAAAGCCATACAGCACGGCCGTCGCCGCCCAGTACTGCAGCATCCGGTGCAGCTTGGGATCCGCCCCGAACAGCAGGCGCGCAATCGTGAAGCGGGTCTGTGTCGTGGGGCGCATGGCGTTCATGCTACCAGTTTTGCGGGCGGCGGGCTTGGCCTGGGCAGGCCCCCCGGCTGGTCATGCAGCAGCGCGGCGATGCGCTGCGCCGGTACCGGTGGACTGAACAGGTAGCCCTGCATCTCGTCGCACTCGTGGGCGCGCAGGAAGTCGCGCTGTTCCTCGGTCTCGACGCCCTCGGCGATCACCCGCAGGTCGAGGCGGTGGCCGAGCGAGATCACGGCCAGCGCGATCGCCTGGTCGTCCGGGCTGTCGGCCAGGTCGCGCACGAAGGACTTGTCGATCTTGAGGGTGCTGATCGGGAACGACTTCAGCGCCGACAGGCTCGAATAGCCGGTGCCGAAGTCGTCGATCGACAGCGACACGCCCATCGCCTTGAGTTCTTCCATGCGGCCGAGGGCGCCGTTCAGGTCGCGCATCAGCAGGCTCTCGGTGACTTCCAGTTCGAGCGCGCCGGGCGGCAGTCCGGATGCCTGCAGCGCCGCGGCGACGCGTCCGACCAGGTGCTTTTCCTCGAACTGGCGCGCCGAGACGTTGACCGACACGGTAAAGGATTCCATACCGTCCTGCAGCCAGGCTTGCGCCTGCCGGCACGCGGTGCGCAGCACCCATTCGCCCATGGCGACGATCAGGCCCGACTCCTCGGCCAGGCCGATGAAGCGCGCCGGCGAGACGATGCCATGCTCCGGATGGTGCCAGCGGATCAGCGCCTCGACCCCGAACAGGCGGCCGCTGCGCAGGTCGATCTTTGGCTGGTATAGCAGGTGGAAGCCGTTGCCGTCCGGGCTGCCCTGGCCTGCGGCCTCGGCCGCCAGCGTGGCGTCAAGCGCCTGGCGCAGGCCTTCCATCAGCACCAGCTTTTCCTCGAGGCTGGCGTTCATCTCGCGCGTATAGAACTGGAAGTTGTTCTTGCCCAGGTCCTTGGCGCGGTACATCGCGGCATCGGCATTCATCATCAGGGTCTTGGGGTCGGCGCCGTCGCGCGGGTACATCACCACCCCCATGCTGCAGCCGACCTGCACCGCCTGGCCGTCGACCAGCACCGGCGCGCCGACCGCGTCGCGGATAGTTTCCAGCAGCGGGTTCAGGGCTTGCGCGCTGTCGCTCACGTCGGGCAACAGGATCACGAACTCGTCGCCGCCCAGGCGGCCCAGCGTGTCGCCGCCGCGCAGGCAGCCCGACATGCGCGCCGCGATCGCCTGCAGCAGCGCGTCGCCGGCGTTGTGGCCGAGGCCGTCGTTGACCAGCTTGAAACCGTCCAGGTCGACGAAGGCCAGTGCCAGGCAGCCGCCTTCCTCGCGCGCCTTGCGCATCGCCTCTTCCAGACGGTCGCGGATCAGGGTGCGGTTGGGCAGGCCGGTCAGCTCGTCATGGTGGGCCAGGTGGCGGATCCGGTCTTCGGTCAGCTTGCGCTCGGTGATGTCGCGCACCGTGGCCACCACGCCGTTCTCGACCTGCACCACCTGGCGCTGCAGCCAGCGGCCGGTGGCCGGCGGCGTTACCGCCTGCCATTCGCCCTCGGCCACGCCGCCGTGCACGGCCACGCGCGCCAGCTCGTCGAAGATGCCGTTGCCCAGGTACGACGGCATCAGCTCCGACAGGCAGCGGCCGCTCATCACGTTCCTGGCGTAGCCGGTCAGCGCCTCGCCCGGGCGGTTGGTTTCCTCGACCGTGAAGTCGCTCACGGCGCCGTCCGCGCCGTAGACGCAGCGCAGCACGAAGATCGCGTCCAGGCTGGCCTCGGAGGCGGCCGCATAGGTCTCGTGGGCTTGCCGTTCGCGCCGGCGCGCCTTGGCCAGCTGCCACGACCAGGCGCTGACCAGGCCGGCCAGCACTACCAGCAACAGGCTGCCGGCCAACGCCGCTGTGAGGTAATTGGCGCGGCGCTGCTCGAATTCGGCCATCTGTTCGGCCCCGGACAGGCCGACCACCGCCGCCAGCGGGAAGCCGTGCAGGCGGCGCACGCTGAGCCAGCGCGCCACGCCGTCGGGCATCGTCACGTCGGCGCCTCTGGCGTCTGCCTCGATGGCGTCGACGTTGATCGTCCGGCCCCAGGACAGGCGTTCGCCGACGCGCTGCGCGCGCGTGACGCCGTCGCTGCCGACCAGCGCCAGCAGGCCTTGCTCGCCCTGGCGCGAGCGTTCGTAGGCACTGGTGAAATAGGCCGGGTCGACGTCGACGATGGCGATGCCGCCGAAGCCGCCGCCGGCAGCCTCGATGCGGCGCGTGAAACGCAGGTGCGGTTCTTCCGGCGTGCCCCCGGTGCGGCTGACGAAGGGCTGGGCGCCGCCGTCGCGGTGCACGGTGAACCAGGGCTCGTGCGCGACCTCGTGCAGCGGGCGGTCCGGATTGCTGGCGACGATGCGGCCGTCGCGGTCGGCGATCGCCACCGCGAACACCAGGCCGGGCGGCAGCAGGCCCTGGCGGCGCAGCGCCGGCAGCGCCCCGGCGGGACCGTCCACCTGCACCGCGTACTTGATCACCTTCAGGGTCTGGTCGATCGCGTTCAGGTTGCGCGCCACCTGGGCTTCGTAGGTCTCGACCAGTTCATGCACGGCGTCGCGCGCGGTGTTTTCCGCGGTGCTGCGTTCGGCGTCGATGAAGTGGAAGGTCGAGATCCAGATCGCGGCCAGCGGCAGCAGGGCAAACAGCGGCAGCACGAAATGGGTCTCGAGCAGGCGCCCGAACCAGGAGCGGGCACGCATCATTGCACCACCAGCACGGCGCGCACGCTCGGGTCGAGCGCGGCGCGGTCGATGTAGCCGATGGTGTCGGCCCTGTCGGCCACGCAGCGCCGCACCGCGATGCTGTCGGGCGCTTCGAGCGGCGGCTGGCCGCGCCCGGTGAACACCATTTTCGACCACCAGGCCTTGAGCAGCGCCGGAGTTTTATTGGTGATGCGCAGGTAGAACTCGTCGCGCAGCGGGGTGCCGAGGCGCTGGTCGAGCGGCGCCGCTTCGGTGCCGTCCGGGAAGCGCGCGCTCTGGCCGAGGAAGATCGCCGCCACCTGGTCGGCGCGCAGCGTCGTCAACGCGCTTTTGGCGGACACGATCACCACCAGCTCGGCGGCTGAGGCGGGCGCGTTCGCGCCGCACACCAGGGCCGGCAGCAGGAGCGCGGCGGCGGCGGCGTGACGGAATAGCTTGATGAGGCGCATGTCAGTACACGAAGTCGAGGGCGACGCTGGCGACATGGGTCGTGCGACCGGACACGAAGTCGGGCGTCGGGTTGATCAGGGTGCCGCGTGAACCGCGGCGCGGCGTGACGCGGTCGTACTGCAGCTTGAGGGCCATGTTGGTGCGCAGGTCCCAGCGTACGCCGGCGCTGCTCGAGGTCTGTTCGGGGATGGTGCCCAGTATCCCGTTGAGGAGCTGGTTCAGGGCCGCGCCGCGGGCCGCCAGCGCGGGCGGCAAACCGGCCAGCGGCAGGCCCGGGTCGCTGGTGGCGCTGGCGGCGTGCACGCGCGACCAGGTGAGGTATGGGGTAAAGTTGTCCTGGCGCCAGCCGGCGCTGGCATACATGCTGCGGGTCGCGCCCAGCAGCGAGTGGGTGAGCGTGCGGCTGGCTTCGGCCATCGCGAACCAGCGGCCGGGATCGTAGTTGACGCCGAGGCTGGCGACGGTGAAGCGCTTGTGGTCGATCGCATAGGCGCGCGTGATCGCGGCGCCGGCCGTGCCGAAGGCGTCGAAGGCTTGGAACAGTTCACCTGCGATGTCGGTCGTGGCTTCGGTGTCGATCACGCTGGCGCGCACGCTGAGCGCGCCCCAGTCGCTGGTATGGGCCAGGCCGGTAATGTGGCGGCCATAGGCGCGCCGCGGCTTGCCAAGGCCGATGTCGGCGTAACCGTAGAACACTTGCGACACGTTGCGCAGCGGCCCCAGGCTCCAGCTGTAGTTGATGTCGGCACCGTCGCCGCTGGTGAACGGCATCGAGCCGTAGGCTTCCACCGGCGGGCGCACCCACGGGTAGATGTAGCCGACCTTGCGGTATTCGGCCGCCAGGAACATCGGCAGCGCCATGCGGCCCACGCGCAGCGCCAGTTCCGGGGTCACCTGGTATTTGATGTTGGCCCATTCCACGCGCGGGCGGTAGCTGTTGTCCAGGTCCTGTTCGCTGACCACCTGCAGGACCGCCGACCAGCGCTTGCTCAGCGCCAGGTCGAGCTGCAGGCCGAGGCGGGTGTCGACGTCGGGGCTCCAGCGCCCGCTGGCGCCGGCACCGTTCTTCTTCAGTACCGACGAGGTGAAGTCGGCGTGGCTGGCGCTGGAATGGACCAGGCCGACCGTGCCGAAGCCGGATACCGACAAGGACGGCGACAAGGACGGGGAAACACCGGACGGCGCGCCCGCGCCATCCTCGGCATGGGCGGCGCCACCGGTCATCAGGCCGAGCGCGAGCCCGGTAAAGGTCAGGAAGTGACGACGAAATGGCTGCTGCATGTGCTGGTTTCTACGTAGGCCCTGCCTCTTCGCGGCCAGCATGGTTCATGGATGGCCGGAACGGAGTGCGCATTGGCGGCCTGCTGGGACAGGGCAGGCCGGGCGCACGAGTGTGCGCGACCCTTGACTGTAAACGTAGCCTACAGGAAAGTCGAGGATTTCGGATGACTGTTATGCAATTTGTAAAATATTGTTGCGTATAGGTAACTATATCGGTGTCTGACGCCGGGCGGTTATGATGCTGGCCTGTCCACGCCAACCGGAATGCGAATTGATACTGAAGACCGGCCTGCTGTTCATCCTGACCGCCATCGCCGAAATCCTCGGCTGTTTTTTGCCCTACCTGTGGTTGCGCAAGGGCGGCCCGGCATGGCTGCTGGTGCCGGCCGCGGCCAGCCTGGCGCTGTTCGTCTGGCTGCTGACGCTGCACCCGGCGGCCAGCGGACGCGTGTATGCGGCCTACGGCGGGGTGTACGTGGCCACCGCGCTGGGCTGGCTGCGGTTCGTCGACAGCGTCGCGCTGACCACGCGCGACTGGGCGGGGGCGGCGGTGGCCCTGTGCGGCATGGCGATCATCGTGTCGGGCTGGGGCCGCAGCGGCTGAGCGCCATGAACATCCCCCGCGGCGCCGATTGCAGGTATCATTGCGCCAGCATTCAATCACGTCAGCTCAACCACTAACCGCCAACCACCCCGATGCGCCGCTGGGTCCTCATTCTCCTGCTGCTGGTCTATCCATTCCAGGTTGCCCTGGCGATGGCGGACAAGTGCTGCGTGACGACCGCCGCCGGCGTGACCCACCACGTGGCGCAGACGGTGACGATGCTGGACGACGGCTGGGCTGCCGTGCCGGAACCAGTGTTCCTGGCCGACGACGACGGCCCCTCGATGGCCGACCCGCATTGTCCGGCCTGCATGTTCGGCCACATCCTGACGTTGCCTTCCGAGGCCGGCGTGATCCCGGTCCGGCCGCATCATGGGCCGGCCGTCGCCGCCGTCCCGTCCTTGCGCGACTCGCTGTCCGCGGCGCGTCCCGAACGTCCCAAATGGCCTGCCGCCGCCACTGAGTAGCGCGCAGGTTTTTCCTTTTTCCGCGAGCCGCGAGGCCCGCGCCCGCCTGCGCGCCTGAACGACATCGTTATCAGGAGCAGATCATGGACCCTCGATCCATGCGGCCGGCGCGCATGCCTGCCGCATTTCTTTTCGCATTTCTTTTTGCATTACCTGGTGCAAGCACTGCACAGCCCGCACCCACGGTAGCCCTTGCTGCGCCGCTGACGCTGGCGGACGCGATCCGGCGCGCCCTCGAGCAGCCGGCCGTACGCGCCGCCGGCCACGAGGTGGCGGCCAGCGACGCCGCCGTCGGCCAGGCCGGCAAGATTCCCAACCCGGTACTTTCCTGGCTGCGCGAAGGCCAGCAGGCCGGCGCCCCAAGCACCACCGTGCAGATCAGCCAGCCGATCGAGCTGGGCGGCAAGCGCCAGGCCCGCATTGCGCTGGCGCGCAGCGAGGCCGATGTCGCGCGCAGCGAGCTGGCGCTGCGCCGGCGTGCCATCCGCGCCGACGTCATTGCCGCCTGGTACACGGTGCTGGTGGCGCAGGACAGCCAGGCGCTGGCCCAGGAACTGGCCGGACTGGCGCAGCGCAGCGTCGACGTGGTCGCCCGGCGGGTCGCGGCCGGCAAGGTGTCGCCGATCGACGAGACCCGGGCCCGCCTCGGCGCGGTCGATGCCGCCACCGAACTGACCCGCGCCCGGGCCGAACTGGACGTCGCCCGCGCCCGGCTGGGCGCACTGGTCGGCGCCGCGCCGCCGTCCACCGCGTTGGATGGCGCCGCCGATGCGCTGCCCGCACCGCCGCCGCGGCCGGCCTTGCAGGCGCGCGTGCCTGGCAGCGGCGCGGTGGTGCGCGCCCGCGGCCAGCTGGCGGCGCAGGAAGCGCAGGCCGGGGTCGAGCGCGCGGCGCGGGTGCCCGACCTGACGATCACGCTCGGCAGCCAACGCGAGGATGAGCCGGAACTGCGCACGGCCGGGCGCAGGCAGGCGGTGTTCGGCGTATCGGTGCCGCTGCCGCTGTTCGACCGCAACGATGGCCGCCTGGCGGCAGCGCTGCGCCGTACCGACAAGGCGCGCGACGAGCTGGCCGCCGCCGAGCGCGCGGCCGGCGCCGACCTCGACGCCGCCTGGACCCGCTACGCCGCCGCCCGCGACGAAGCCACCTTGCTGCAGCGCGACGCCATCCCCCACGCCTACAGTGCCTGGACGCTGACGCTGCGCGGCTTCGAAGCCGGCAAGTTCGGCTTCCTTGACGTGCTCGACGCCCAGCGCACCTGGTTCCAGGCGCGCGTGCGCCGGGCCGGCGCGCTGCTGGCGGCCTGGAACGCCTATGCCGACATCGAGCGCCTGGCCGGCGCCGACGACCCATCCGAATGAGAACGAACATGACGAATAAACAGAAATGGACGATCGCGCTGATGTGCGCGGTCGCCGCCGTGCTGGCCGCCCTGATGCTGTGGCGCCAACCGGCAGCACCCGCCGGCGCAGGCCACGACGCCCATCAGGATTCCCACGGCCACGACGATCGCCACCCTTCGGAGGGCGGCCCGCCCGCCGACGCCGGCGCCGATGCCGACGACCGCGTGGTCGCGATGAGCGACGCCCAGGTCAAGGCCAACGGCATCGCCATCGACAGCGCGCGCCCGGCGCTGATCGGCGAACGCCTGCACCTGCCTGCCCGGATCGCGGCGAATGCCGAGCGCACCGTGGCGCTGGCGGCGCCGGCCCAGGGCATCGTGCAATCGGTGGCGGTATCGGTCGGCAGCGCGGTGCGCAAGGGCCAGGCCCTGGCCGTGATCCGCAGTCCGGCGGTGGCGCAGTGGCGCGCCGAACTCGTGGCCGCGCGCCAGCGCCAGGCCTTGGCACGCACGACCTACGAGCGCGAGAAAAGCCTGTGGGAACAGCGCATCTCGGCGCGCCAGGACCTCGACGCCGCCGACGCCGCGCTGAAGGAAGCCGGGATCGCCGTGCAGGCCGCGCGCCAGCGGCTCGATGCCCTGGGTATCGACGCCGCCCGCGATGGCATATCGAGCGCGCTGACGGTGCGCGCGCCGCTGGACGGCGTGGTGGTCGACAAGCCGGCGGTGGCCGGCCAGGCCGTCGACGACAGCAAGCCGCTGTTGACGATCGCCGATTTGTCGCAGGTGTGGGTCGAAGCGGCGGTGCCGGCGGGCAGCCTGGGCCAGGTCGGCACCGGCATGGCGGCCCAGGTCAGCATCGGCACCCGGCCGCAGCCGATCGAGGGCAAGGTCGACCTGGTCGCCCCGGTGCTGGGCGAAACCTCGCGCATGGCCACGGCGCGCATCGTGCTGGCGAACCCCCAGGGTGCGCTGCGGCCCGGCATGCTGGCCAGCGTCGACCTGCTGGGACCGGCGTCGACCGTGGCGGTGACGGTGTCCAGCGATGCGGTCCAGACCGTCCACGAGCGCCCGGTGGTGTTCGTGCGCACCACGGGCGGTTTCCGCGCCCAGGCCGTCACCCTGGGCCGCACCGACGGCAAGCGCACCGAAATCATCAACGGCCTGGCGGCCGGCATCCCGTATGCCACCGCCGGCAGCTTCCTGCTCAAGGCCGATCTCGGCAAGGGCGAAGCCGAACACGAGGATTGAGCGAGCGACCATGTTCCAGAAACTCATCGAATTCGCCATCGCCCGGCGCTGGCTGGTGCTGTTCGCCGTGGCCTGCCTGGGCGGCCTCGGCGTGTATAACTACGGGCGCCTGCCGATCGACGCCGTGCCCGACATCACCAACGTGCAGGTGCAGATCAACACCGCCGCCCCCGGCTACTCGCCGCTCGAAGCCGAGCAGCGCATCACCTTCCCGATCGAGAGCGTGATGAACGGCCTGCCGCGGCTGGAGGGCACGCGCTCGCTGTCGAAGTACGGGCTGTCCCAGGTGACGGTGGTGTTCAAGGACGGCACCGACATCTATTTCGCGCGCCAGCTGGTGAACGAGCGTCTGCAGGAGGCGCGCGCGCGCCTGCCGGACGGCGTCGAACCGGGGCTGGGCCCGACCGCCACTGGCCTGGGCGAGATCTTCTACTGGACCGTCGAAGCGAAGGAGGGCGCGCGCAAGCCGGACGGCAAGCCGTACACCCCGGCTGACCTGCGCGAGATCCAGGACTGGATCGTCGCGCCCCAGCTGCGCGGCGTGCCCGGTGTGACAGAGGTGAACACCATCGGCGGCCACCTCAAGGAATACCAGGTGGCGCCCGACATGGACAAGCTGGCGGCGCACGGCCTGTCGCTGGGCGCGCTGCACGACGCCCTCGAGCGCAACAACACCAACGCCGGCGCCGGCTACATCGAGCGCGGCGGCGAGCAGTTCGTGGTGCGCGCGCCGGGCCAGGTGCAATCGCTCGACCAGATCCGCGACATCGTGCTGGCGCTGGCCGACGGCATGCCGCTGCGGGTGCGCGACGTCGCCGCGGTCGAGCCGGGGCGCGCGCTGCGTACCGGTGCCGCCACCGAGAACGGGCGCGAAGTGGTGCTGGGCGCGGTGTTCATGCTGATCGGCGAGAACAGCCGCGCCGTGGCCGAGGCTGCACGCCTGAAACTGGCGCAGGTGAACCGTTCGCTGCCGGCCGGGGTGCAGGCGCTGCCGGTGTACGACCGCTCGGTGCTCGTCAACAAGGCCATCGCCACGGTGCGCGGCAACCTGCTCGAAGGGGCGGTGCTGGTGATTGCGATCCTGTTCCTTTTCCTCGGCAACCTGCGCGCGGCGCTGGTGACGGCGCTGGTGATTCCGCTGTCGATGCTGATGGTGTTCACGGGCATGGTGCAGGCCGGGGTCAGCGCCAACCTGATGAGCCTGGGCGCGCTCGACTTCGGCATCATCGTCGACGGCGCCGTGGTGATCGTCGAGAACTGTATCCGGCGTTTGGGCGCGGCCCAGGCCCGGCACGGACGGCTGTTGACGCGAGAGGAGCGCTTTGCCGAAGTTGCCGCGGCGGCGGCCGAGGCGCGTCGTCCGCTGCTGTTCGGCCAGCTGATCATCATCACCGTCTACCTGCCGATCTTTGCCCTGTCCGGGGTCGAGGGCCGGATGTTCCACCCGATGGCGATCACGGTGGTGATGGCGCTGGCGGCGGCGATGCTGCTGTCGGTGACCTTCGTGCCGGCGGCGGTGGCGCTGTGCGTGCGCGGGAAAGTGGCCGAGCACGAGAACCGGCTGGTGCACGGCGCACGCCGCCTCTACCTGCCGCTGCTGGACCGAGTGCTGCGCAACCGCCCGGTGGCGCTCGCCTTTGCGGTGCTGGCCGTGCTGCTGTCCGGGATGCTGGCGACGCGCCTGGGCATCGAGTTCGCCCCCAACCTGGACGAGGGCGACCTCGCCGTGCTGACCATGCGCATCCCGGGTACCAGCCTGCAGCAGTCGGTGGCGATGCAGCAGCACCTGGAAAGCGCGCTGTTGCAGCAGTTCCCGGAAATCGAGCGCATGTTCGCGCGCATCGGCACGGCCGAGGTGGCGACCGATCCGATGCCGCCGAACGCCGCCGACAGCTACATCATCCTGCGTCCCGAGCGCGACTGGCCGGCGCCGCGCAAGAGCCATGCCGAGCTGGTTGCCGCCATCACGGAAGCAGCGGGGCGCATCCCGGGCAACAACTACGAGTTCTCGCAGCCGATCCAGCTGCGCTTCAACGAACTGATTTCCGGCGTGCGCAGCGACGTCGCCGTCAAGGTGTTCGGCGACGATCCGGCGGCGATGGCGGCTACCGCGCAGCAGGTGGCGCGGGTGCTGAACGAGGTGCCGGGCGCCACCGAAGTCAAGGTCGAGCAGGTCGAAGGCTTGCCGGCGCTGACGCTGAGGGTGGACCGCGCCCGGGCCGCGCGCTACGGCTTGAACGTGGCCGACGTCCAGGATACCTTCGGCGCGCTGGTCGGCGGCCGCGATGCCGGCACCGTGTTCGAGGGCGACCGCCGCTTCGCGCTCACGATCCGGCTTGGGGAAGGTCAGCGCAACGACATCGACGTCCTGCGCCGCATGCCGGTTGCGCTGCCGGCAGTGGCGGGGCGACCGGCGGCCAGCATCCCGCTGTCGGAGATTGCCACTCTCGATTTCGTGCCCGAGGCGAACCAGATCAGCCGTGAGAACGGCAAGCGCCGCATCGTCGTCAGTGCCAACGTGCGCGGGCGCGATCTCGGTTCCTTCGTCGGCGACGTGCAGGCGCGGCTGGCGCACGTGAAGCTGCCGCCGGGCACCTGGCTGGGCCTGGGCGGGCAGTTCGAGAACCTGCAGACCGCCAGCCGGCGCCTGGCGCTGGTGATCCCGGCGGCACTGGCGCTGGTGTTCGCGCTGCTCTATTTGATGTTCAACAGCGTCAAGGACGGCCTGCTGGTCTTCAGCGGCATCCCGTTCGCGATGAGCGGCGGCGTGCTGGCGCTGTGGCTGCGCGGCCTGCCGCTGTCGATCTCGGCGGCGATCGGCTTCATCGCGTTGTCCGGGGTGGCGGTGCTGAACGGCCTGGTGATGATCTCTTTTGTCCGCGCGCTGCGCGAGCAGGGCATGGGGCCGGAGCAGGCGATGCGCGAAGGGGCGCAGGTGCGCCTGCGGGCGGTGCTGATGACGGCGCTGGTTGCCTCGCTCGGCTTCCTGCCGATGGCGCTGGCGACCAGCACCGGGGCCGAGGTGCAGCGGCCGCTGGCGACGGTGGTGATCGGCGGGATTCTGTCGTCGACGGCGCTGACCCTACTTATTTTGCCCGCGTTGTACGCATGGGCGCACCGGAAGGAAACTAAGAGCGCCTAACAGAAGCCTTCATGACAGCGTTGCGGCGTCTCGCCGTACTAGCGTACTGTCTTCGACGCCGCGCCTTGCCCTGAAGGCTTTGTTAGACGCTCTAAGCCCACAGCCTGTCCCCACCCAGCTCGAGCTGGGTGAGGTACAGGCGCACGTCGAATTCGAGCTGGTGGTAGTCCGGCTCCATCCAGCAGCAGAGCTTATAGAAAGCCTTGTCGTGTTCCTTTTCCTTCAGGTGCGCCAGCTCGTGCACGGCGATCATGCGCAGGAATGCGGGCGGGGCGTCGCGGAACACGGTACCGATGCGGATCTCGCGCTTGGCTTTCAATTTACCGCCCTGGACGCGCGAGATCTGCGTGTGCAGGCCGAGCGCCTGCTGCACGATGGCGATCTTGCTGTCGTATTCGACCTTGGTCACCGGATCGGCGTTGCGCAGGTATTCGTCCTTCAGGTCCTGCACGTAGCCGTACAAGGCCTTGTCGGTGCGGATGGCGTGGGCGTCCGGGTAGCGCTGGCGCAGGTGATCGGCCAGGCGGTCGTCGTCGATCAGCCGGCGGACCTGGACCAGCAGGTGCTCGGGATAGGCGCCGAGGTATTTCAGGTGGGCGGGGGAGGACACGGACGGAGAATGCGGATAAAAGCGCACTCTAGCACAAGGTGGCGAAGGTGTTGGCGTCCAGGATGCGATGGGAAGACCGCGCCCGGTGACGAGCGGCGCGGACGATCCCGGTTCAGATGATCAAGATGATGCGGATGATGGATAAGGACAACGGGGCTGCTGGTCGATGCTTGCCTTATTCCTCCTTGCTGTTGCCCTGGCGGTTGCCGGGCTTGGCCGCTGCTGCGGCGCGGTTGGCCGATTGCCGGCTTTCCCCGCCCTTGCGGCCGATGTCGGCCATGTGGGCGCGGTTGCGGCTGACCACTTCCCCGCCTTTCTGGCCGGCGCGGCGCGCCTCTTCCGAGTCGAACTCGTGCGCCGTACCCTTCTGGTGGGCGGCTTGGCCACCCTTGCTGGCGATTTGACGCTGCTGGTTCTGGTCCATCGCTGCGAAACCGCGCTTGGCAGGCTGGCTTTTCTGCTCGCTGCCGCCCGAGCCTGCAGCGCTCTTGCCGCCGTCCTTGCTTGTCGCCATATCGATCTCCTTGTGCCTGTCGGTGAACAATCAAACCCGAGCGTCATGGATGCGCTCGTGCGTTTAGAGAGGCAGGGGATGCGATAGTTCCGCCGGCTTGGGGGCGGCGCACCAAAAAACGGCAGGGACAGCGCCACGATCCGGAAGTGCTCTATTGGCAATACGTGCGACAATGTCCAGCCCGACATTTTGCTTGCCCTAACGGGCTCTTCTCATGGCGTATCCTGAATATATCCTGACCTTGTCCTGCCTCGATCAGCGCGGCATCGTGCTGCGGGTCTCGGGCTTTTTGGCCGAACATGGCTGTAACATCATCGATTCCGACCAGTTCGGCGACGCCGAATCGAAGCTGTTCTTCATGCGCGTGCACTTCGCGCTGGAAGACGCGAGCGTGAGCGATGCCGCGCTGCGCGCCGGCTTCGACGCCCTGTGCGCGAACCTGGATGCCAAGGGCGAGCTGCACGACACCGCACGCAAGCCGCGTGTGATGCTGATGGTGTCGAAGATCGGCCACTGCCTGAACGACCTGCTGTTCCGCTACCGCAGCGGCCTGCTGCCGGTGGAGATTCCGGCGATCGTTTCCAACCACATGGAGTTCTACCAGCTCGCGGCCAGTTACAATATCCCTTTCCACCACTTGCCGCTCGAGGCCGGTGCCAGCGAATCGGCCAAGCGTGCCCAGGAAGCGCGCGTGATCGAACTGCTCGACACCCACCGCATCGACCTGGTCGTGCTGGCGCGCTACATGCAGATCCTGTCGCCGGAACTGTGTCAGGCACTGAAGGGAAGGGCAATCAACATCCACCATTCCTTCCTGCCCAGCTTCAAGGGAGCGCGTCCGTATGCCCAGGCCCACAAGCGCGGCGTGAAGCTGATCGGCGCCACCGCCCACTTCGTCACCGGCGACCTGGACGAGGGCCCGATCATCGAGCAGGACGTCGAGCGGGTCGACCACGCGATGAGCGTGGATGAGCTGACGGCGATCGGACGCGACGTCGAGAGCGTCGTGCTGGCACGCGCGGTCAAGTGGTTCGTGGAACACCGCATCCTGCTGAACGGCGACAAGACCGTCGTGTTCAGCTGAACCCCAATATATAGAAAGCAGCTAGCACCCGATGGCCCTGAAAGCAACGATCTACAAGGCAGACCTGAACATTGCGGACATGGACCGCAACTACTACCAGGAGCACGCGCTCACCATCGCGCGCCATCCTTCGGAAACCGACGAGCGCGTGATGATCCGCCTGCTCGCCTTTGCCTTGCACGCCGACCCGGCGCTCACCTTCGGCAAGGACCTGTTCGACGTCGAGGAACCGGCCCTGTGGCTGAAGGACCTGACCGGCGCCATCGACACCTGGATCGAAGTCGGCCAGCCCGACGAACGCCGCCTGATGAAGGCCAGCGGCCAGTCCAACCAGGTGATCGTGTACAGCTACAGCGCTACCAGCCACATCTGGTTCAAGCAGCTCGCCAGCAAGATCGAGCGCGCCAGAAAGATCACCATCATCAACATCCTGCCCGAGACCAGCGCCGCCCTCGAGCGCCTGTGCAGCCGCAACATGCAGCTGCAGTGCACGATCCAGGACGGGCAGGTGTGGATCACCGACGGCACCGAGACCGTGCAGGTGGAGCGCGAGACGCTGACGGCGCCGCGCTGATTACAGCCCAGCCGCTATAATCGCCGCGTGCACGCTGAGGTTTTTGTTAGCTTATGAACGTCGCCCCCGCGAAGGCGGGGGCCAAGTTGCTGGCACTACCGATATGCGGGCAAAACTTGGATTCCCGCCTGCGCGGGAAGTCGTTTCCGGCAGTGCCGGGAACGACGCTATTCGACTACTCACCAGGTAACGCCATGTTCAAACGCATCGCCCTGCTGGCCACCGCCGGCCTGCTGTCCACCGCCGCCTTGGCCCAATCCCAGGTCCAGGTAAGTGACCCATGGATCCGCGCCACTGTCCCGGCCCAGAAGGCCACCGGCGCCTTCATGCAGCTGAAAGCCGCCAAGGCGGCGCGCCTGCTGGCCGCCAGCAGCCCGGCCGCCGGCCGCGTCGAGATCCACCAGATGGAAATGCAGGGCCAGACCATGCGCATGCATGCGGTCGACGGCATCGACCTGCCGGCCGGCCAGGCCGTCAACCTGGCGTCCGGCGGCTACCACATCATGCTGCTCGACCTGAAGCGCCAATTGAAGGAAGGCGAGCAGGTGCCGATGACGCTGACGGTGCAGGGCGCCGACGGCAAGCGCGACAGCGTCAACCTGACCGTGCCGGTCAAGCCGCTGGCCTACAGCGCACAAGGCGGCCACTGAGCGCGCATTGAGCCGCCACCGGGCCGCCACCGGGCGGCCCAAGCGTCAGCGCGGGTCGCCGCCGGCACGGTGCACGCCGCCCGAGCCCGCGACCGACTTGCGCACGCGCGGGTCGCCGTAGTACTCGACGTCGCCCGAACCGGCGACCGACACGTTCAGCTCGTTGCGCGCCCACACCTTGGCGTCGCCCGAACCGGCGATGTTCACCTTGACGTCGTCGCTGCGCACGCGCGCCAGGTCGACGTCGCCCGAGCCGGCGATCGACAGCGACAGGCTGCGCACGCTGCCCTCGTCGACCCGCAGGTCGCCGCTGCCGCTGACGTTGGCGCGCAGGTCGGCGCCTTCCGCCTTGCGCACATTGACGTCGCCCGAACCGCCGATGGCGATCTGCATGCGGTCGCCGCGCACCGCGTCGGCGTCGATGTCGCCGGAGCCGGACACCGACAGCCGCTCGATTTCGCGCGCCTGGACGATGAACTTCAGGTTGCGCGTCTTCGGCATCATGTGGCCCTTGGCGCGGATTTTCAGCGTGCCGTCTTCCACCACGGTCTCGATCAGCGGCAGCAGGTTGGCGTCGGTCTCGACCGTGATGCCTTCGCGGCTGCCGCTGCGGATCTCGACCTTGCCCGGCAGCGACAGCGCGACGCCGCTGAAAGCCCCCAGCTCGCGCGCCTGGCGCTGCACGTTGCCGTTACCCTGCACCTGTTCTCCCTTGCTCCAGTCCCAGTCGCGGGCCTGGATGGCAGGGAGGGCAAAAGCGGCACCGAGGGCGAGGACGCAGGCGGCGGCGAGCAGGCGGCAGTTCGGGCGGGTCGTGTTCATCTTGTTATCTCCGTGAAAAGTGGCTGGACGTTTGCATCCTAGGCAAACGGCCCGGTGCATGCGCGGACTTTGCGACGAAGTGCGCAATTGCCACACCAGAGTGCCGCCGGCTGGAGCGAACGGTACGCCGTCCAGTATGATACGAGCCTTCCGATTTACCCTTGATGGATTAGAGAACAGACATGGCAGCCGAAGAAGTGACATTCGACCAGGTGGCAAAAGCGGCAAGCGGGCTGCGGGACGCGGGCGAGGCGGTGACGCTAGACGCGGTGCGCGCGGCACTCGACGCCGACGGCGTGCAGGCGACGGCGGGCGCCGTCTACAAGCACCTGGCCGACTGGCGCGCGGCGCATGTGCCGGCCCCGTCAGCCCCCGCGGCGGAACTGCCGCCGGCACTGCTGGCGGGCCTGGCCGACTGGGCGCGCCAGTTCGCGCACGAGGCCGGCGCCGCCGACCGCGAAGCGCTGGCCCGCGCCGGCGACGACATGCAGTCCCTGATCGACGCCGGCGACGAACTGGAAGCCGCGCGCGCCGAACTCAGCGGCCAGGTGGCGGCGGCGTCGGCCGAACGCGACGACATGCTGGCCCAGCTGGCCGACCGCGACGAAACGATCGAGCGCCTGACGGCCGAGCTGAGCAACGCCAAGCAGGTGGCGATGGATGCGCTGGTCGGCAAGGCCAAGGACCAGCTGGCGATCGAAGGCAAGGACGCCCAGCTGGCCGACCTGCGTGCCCAGATCGAACGCAACGTGACGGCCGCTGCGGCGCTGTCCGATGCGCGCCTGGCGGCCGAGATGGAACTGGTCGGCGCGGCGACCGCGCGCGACAGCCTGGCGGCGGAACTCAGGGATGTGCGGGCGCAGCTGGATGTGCTGCGCAACCGGCGCTGAGCTTGCCGCGGCATCAAGCTTACCTGTAGCTAGCATTCGATGGCCGTCGTCCCTGCCTTCGGGAACGACGTTCGGTTGTCAATTTGCCACAGCGGTATCGAAAAAATATCTTTCCAAGTGGAACTTTGTGTTGGCGCTGGTTTTATAATTAATGCATCGCCTGTTTCAGCCCTTGCATGATGGAATATCACCAGTCCTCGCAGATTCCCACCCTGTCGTACGTCGAAAACGAAGACCATCCGGTGTTCGGCACCCTGGTCGAGCAGATCCTGCATCTGCTGAATTCGAAGCTGGTATTTTCCGACGTCATCATCCACCAGAACAGTCCCTTGATGCTGCGCCAGCCGAAGGGGCTGGTGGCGGTGACCGATTCGCCGATCACCCGCGAAGAACTGGAAGAATTCTTCGACGTCATCGAGCCGAACTGGGCCGAGCGCATCGCCGACCGCGCCTTCGACCGCTCGATCGACCTGCACACGGCGCGTATCCGCGCCAACTGCTTCAGCTTCCAGGGAAAGAAGCGCCTCGGCTGCGTGATCCGTCGTTTCCCGAAGGAGCCGCTAGGGCTGCATGAGCTCGGCCTGCATGCCGACGAACTCGAATTCGCGCGCCTGACCAGCGGCCTGGTCCTGATCATCGGCGACACCTGCCAGGGCAAGTCGACCACGATCGCGTCGATGCTCGACGAGATCAACAAGCGGCGCTCGGGCCACATCATCACCATCGAAGACCCGGTCGAGACCCTGATCCCGCAGCGCAAGTGCATCATCACCCAGCGCGAGGTCGGCCTCGACGGCGACGTCGAGAGCTATTACCTCGGTGCGCTGGATGCCTTGCGCGAACGGCCCGACGTGATCGTGATCGGCGAGATCCGCGACGCCCAGACCGCCCAGGAAGCGCTGGCCCTGGCCGAGTCCGGCCCGCTGGTGCTGGCCACGCTGCACGCGCGCTCGACCGAGCTCGGCCTGCAAAAGATGCTGCGCCTGCTGGGCAATTCCGACGCCCAGGGCCAGGCGCTGGCGCATGCGCTGCGCGGCGTGCTGTGCCAGGCGCTGCTGCCGTCGAAGCAGGGCAACCGGTATCACCTCGCGACGGAATGCCTGAGCCTGAATCCGGCGGTGGCGGCGATGATCGAGCAGGGCGACCTGGGCGCCATCCGCACCCACATGAACGCCGGCCATGCGCCCGGCTGCCATACGATGAACAGCGTGCTGGAAGCGCTGCTGGCGGCGCACAAGGTGGGCGTCGACGATGCGCGCGCGGCCACCACGGATCGGATTGGATTCGCTGAAATGGTGTGAGGGAAATAGCCCTCAGGTAGCCCTTAAAGGTACTCTTCACGGTGCTTTCCCACTTTTCTTGATGCCTTCGCGCTGGCGCAATACCGGCGCTTGTCGCGTGCCTCAACATCTGCCGGGTGTGCGCCAGAACACGGCACCGTTCGCGCATGCCTTCAAGAAAAGGAGATGCGTGCAATGTGCGGAATCAGTGGGATTGTCAACAAGAACGCCTCGGCCGTGAGTCCCGGCGCGATCAAGGGCATCAACGATCTGATCGCCCACCGCGGCCCGGACGACGAAGGTTTTTTCCTTGGCGGGCACTTCGCACTCGGGCACCGGCGCCTGTCGATCCTCGACCTGTCGCCGGACGGGCACCAGCCGATGCACTACCAGGACAGGTACGTCATCACCTTCAACGGCGAGATCTACAATTACCTCGAGATCCGCGAAGAATTGCTGCAGGACGGCTACCGCTTCGTGTCGAAGACCGACACCGAAGTCATCCTTTGCGCCTACGACAAATGGGGGCCGGCCTGTGTCGAGCGCTTCAACGGCATGTGGGGCTTCTGCCTGTACGACCGTGAAAAGCAGGTCCTGTTCTGCAGCCGCGATCGCTTCGGCGTGAAGCCCTTCTATTACGCGGATACGCCGCAGAAATTCATCTTCGGTTCCGAAATCAAGCAGGTGCTGGCCGGCCGCGGCGGCCCTGCCGTGGCCAACATGGGCGCGGTACGCGACTTCCTGATCGAAGGCTATTCCGACCACACGCACGAAACCTTCTTCGAAGGCGTGGTCGCGCTGCCGGCCGGCCATAACCTGGTGTATTCGCTGGCGAACCACAGCGCCGAGCTGTCGCGCTATTACACGCTGGCCGCGCCACCCGAGGTCGAAGCGCTCGACGAACCCTCGGCCATCGCACGCTTCCGTGCAGAACTGAAGCGCTCGATCGGCTACCGGCTGCGCTCGGACGTCAAGGTCGGCACCTGCCTCAGCGGCGGGCTGGACAGCTCCAGCATCGCCAGCCTGTCGGCCGCGCTGTACCACGAAGCCAGCCCCGACCGCTTCCAGGCGATCCACGCCAACAGCGGCATCGACGAGATTGACGAAAGCGCCTACGCGCGCGAAGTCGCCAAGGCCGGCGGGATCGACCTGTTCGTCATCGAGCCCAGTGCCGACGAATTCATTCGGGCCATCGACGAGGTCGTGTACTGCCAGGAAGAGCCGTTTGCCGCGCCGTCGATCTTCATGCAGTATTTCGTGTTCAAGAAGGCAAAGGAAATCGGCTGCAAGGTGATGCTGGACGGGCAGGGCGGCGACGAGACCCTGCTCGGCTACGAACGCTACTACGCGGCCTACCTGCATTCGCTGCCCTGGCGCGACGCCATCGGCGAACTGTTCGTGATGCGCAATCACTCCAAGCTGTCGCTATCCGAACTGCTCGGCAACTTCATGTATTTTTCGATCTCGCGCCTGCGCATCTGGCGCCTGCGCCGCAAGTTCGCCTACATCAAGCCCGAATACCTGCTGCAGTTCCCGAACATCCGCAAGCTGAGCAAGGGCTACCGCGACATCCGCGCCATGCAGAAGCTGGAAATCGAAAGCTTCCAGCTGCCGCACCTGCTGCGCTACGAAGACCGCAATTCGATGCGCCACTCGATCGAGGCGCGCCTGCCTTTCCTCGACTACAAGCTGGTCGAAGCCGCCTTCGGCATGAACAACCATTTCAAGATCAAGGACGGCTGGACCAAGCACGTGCTGCGGGTCGCGATGGAAGGCCTGGTGCCGAAGAATATCCTGTGGCGCAAGGTCAAGCTGGGTTTCGAAGCGCCGGCGGACGCCTGGATCAAGGCGGCCAGCGCCAGCATGCGAGCGACCATCGGCGGCTCCGCCATCGTGGCCGGCATGTGCAAGGAAGCACTCAACTTCGACAAGATCGACAAGGTGACCTTCTGGAAGCTCTACAGCATCGCCAAATGGGAAGCCGTGTATTCGGTGCATGCGTCCAGGATCCCGGACGAAGTCCGCGCCGCCAGGCCGGCGCAGAGCGGAGCGTTTGCGCACCGTACCCCGACCGCGCCCTCGGCGGTGCAGGTGCGCAGCGGCCGGTTCGATTGACGCGGCCATGCAGTTGGTGCCGCTGCCGGTTGCTGTCCGCGCCGGCGCCGGCACCCTCGCTCGCGCCGGCTGGCACCGTCAGTCCAGCGGCACCGCGCGATAGCGGTTGACCTGCGCCGCCGTCACTTCGGGCGCGGCATTGCCCCAGCTGGCGCGGACGTAACTGATCACCGCGGCGGCTTCGGTATCGTTCAGCACCAGGCTGAAGGGCGGCATGCCGTAGGGCCGTGGGTTGCCCGCGGTCGACGGCGGAAAGCCGCCGCTGAGCACGATGCGGATCGCGTTGACCGGCTCCGCCATCGTCAGCGCGCGGTTGCCGGCCAGCGGTGGATAGATATTGCCGTTGCCGCGGCCGTTGGCGCCGTGGCAGTCGGCGCAGTGTGTCTCGTACAACTGGCCGCCGAGCTTCATCGCCGCTTCGTTCGGCGGCGCGGCCGGGGCCGCCTCTTCGCGGTCCGCGGGTAGCGATTTCAGGTACACCGCAATGGCGCGCAGGTCGGGTTCGGACAGGTGCTGCAGGCTTTGCTGGACCACTTCGGCCATCGGCCCGAACACGGCACCCTGGGGCGAGACCCCGGTGCGCAGCAGCTGCACGATGTGCGGCACTTCCCACTCCCCCAGTCCCGCTTCGCTGCCCGACGTCAGCGATGGCGCGTACCAGCCGCTGACCGGGATCAGTCCGCCGGACAGGCCACCGCCGCTGCCGCCCAGCAGGTTGCGCGTGCTGTGGCAGGCGCTGCAATGGCCCAGGCCTTCGACCAGGTAGGCCCCGCGGTTCCACGCCGCCGGCCGGGCCTGGTCGACAGGCTGGACGCCGGGGCGGAAGTACAGCAGGCGCCAGCCAGCCAGGGCCAGCTGGCTATCGTACGGAAAACGCAGCGCGTGCGGCCGGTTCGGCTGGCGCACCGGGGGCAGGCTGCGCAGCCAGGCGAACAGGGCATCCGCATCATCGCGCGTGACCCGGGTGGTGTGGGTGTAGGGAAAGGCAGGATACAGCAGGCGCCCGTCGCGGCCGATGCCATTGTGCAGCGCGTTCCAGAAATCGTCGGCGCTCCAGGCACCGAGGCCGGTGGCTTGATCCGGTGTCAGGTTGGGGCCGTACAGGCGGCCGAACGGGGTGTCGAGCGCGCGGCCACCGGCATAGGCCGCGCCGCCGCGCGCGGTATGGCAGCCGATGCAGTCGCCGGCGCGCGCCAGGTAGGCGCCGCGGGCGATGTTGTCAGGCGTAGGTGCCCAGGCCTGGGGCGAGCGCGCCGGAATGAATTCGGCGCGCGGCCAGGCAGCCACGGCCCAGGCGGCCAGGGCCAGCAGCAGCGCCAGCAGCACGATGCCCAGCCGTGCGAAGATGCGCCTCATCGCGCCTGCTCGCGCGCCTGGGTGGACGCAGCCTGCTGCGCGCTGCCGCAGGCCAGCGGCAAGGGCTGCGGACCGGCCGCTTGCGGGGCCGGGTCCGCCGGCTGCGGTTCGCTCGCCAGCCAGGCCGAGACCGCGGCGACGTCGGCCAGCGACAGGCGCGTTGCGATCGTCCCCATGCAGTCGGGCGCGTGGGCACGGCGGCTGCCGTTGCGCCAGGCCCCGAACTGGGCGTTGATGTAGTCGCGCGGCAGCCCGAGCAGGCCGGGAATGGCGGGCAGAGTGCCGGTCAGGCGATGGCCGTGGCAGGCGATGCAGGCCGGCACCTTCAGCGCGGTGTCGCCCTGCTTCACCAGGTGGTGGCCGCGCGCCAGTTCGGCCGTCGGCAAGCCGGCGCGGTCGAGCGGTGCGGCCGCCAGGTGCTGCGCCGCGAAGTAGTCGGCGATCTCGCGCAGGTAATCGTCGGACAGCGGCGTGACCATCCAGGTCATCAGCGGATACTGGCGCCGGCCTTCGCGGAAGTTGAGCAACTGGTGATACAGGTAGCCGGCGGGCTTACCGGCGATGCGCGGGAAATAACGGGGTTCGTCACGCGGCGGCGGCTTGCCGGGGTCGCCGTGGCACGAGGTGCAGGCCACGAGGCGCTGGGCCAGCGTATCCGGTACCGGAGCTGATACGGGAGCAGGTGCGTGGGCAGATGCGGACGTCGGCTGACCCGCAGCCGTCGCGGCCGGTAATAGGCTTGGGCTCAGGCAATACAGCAGGACGATCGGCGCACATCGAAACGCAGCCCGCATGGCGACTCCCGGAATGGCGGAGTTCGCATCATACTTTGTTTTGTTGCAATGTGGTCAATGCGCGTCCTGGAAACTGCGCAGGTAGGCCAGCAGCGCCTGCATCTCGTGGTCATTGCCGATGCCCCAGAAGCGCATCCTGGTGCCGGGCATCGCCTGGTCCGGATTGGCCAGGAAGTGGGCCAGCGTCTGCTCGTCCCAGACGATGCCGGATGCCTTCATGGCGGGCGAATAGGCGAAGTCGGCGGTGGACCCGGCACGGCGTCCGAACAGGCCGTTCAACTGCGGGCCGAAGCCGCCGCGGGCATTGGCACCGACCTGATGGCAGGAGGCGCATTGGCGGAACACGGCGGCACCGTCGACTGGCTTGTCGGCGCGCGAGCAGCCTTGCACTGCGGTCAGGAGTACGAACAAGGGAAGCAGAGGGTAGACAAGGAAGTGCGGCGCTTTCATCCCGCCAGTATAAAACGGGGTGGAAAGTCCGTTAGCTAGTTTGGAGCGGCCGATAAAACGCTGTTGTTGTCCTGGAGGTAACAGAGGCGTACACGGATCCGTTCGGCGACGCCTCTGGAATAAGCCAGTTGGAACTATCCGCTTAGCGGGCGCGCGACGCGCGGCGGCGGCGCGCCAGCAGACGCTCAAGTTCGAGCCTCTGTTCCATCGTTTCCTGAATGAGAATCTCGGCGGACCGGGAATCGCCGATGATGAATTTCCATAATGCCTGCAGCCGTTTCATAATCGCCCGATGTGGTTCACAACAAAAGTCGCGATCTTATTTCCTTTAGGCATTACGAATCGGTGCGTCAACGCACATTAAGATGATAGTAAGAAATATTTGTTCGTCATTGTTGTCCTCACGCCCGGTGGGCACGGTCTTGGATTCAACTAGTGAACGCAACACGCCAAGACAAACAGAGGAGTGGAACAGCAATGAGCGCTACAACGCAGCGGGATCGAGCGGTGGGCTTGGCAAAGTCGCGCCCGGCTGAAGCACTTAAGCAAGCTCGTCAGATTGACGACCCATGGTTTCGCGCACAGGCGTTGACTTGGGTTGCACGATTTGCAGACATTGATGTCATCAGAATCTCGGCGGAAGCAGCGAGAGCTGCGGCTGAAGGTCGCGACAAGTATCAACAGTGTGCAGTCTGCGCATGGGAAATTGTTGCGCTTGCTGAACGAGAGTACCAATCCGAAGCCAGCAAACGTCTTCGCGAAGCCCTGAACCTCGCCAAACACGTGGAGCCTGTCGCTTCTCGAGGCGAAGCGCTTTTTCTCCTTCTGCAGGCCGGCGCAAGGATCGCTCCTGACGATGCGGAAGACGTGTACGACATGCTGAAGAACTTATGCGGCGCAGAGGGACATTGGCGGTGTCAACGTGCAGTACGGAAAGCAGCGAAGATAATGTCTGGGGAATTGCAACCTCGCCCATTCTTTTGGTGACGCAAGACTGTGTGCGTTCGAGCGCAACGTACGCAATAGCGCGGTTGCTGCTTATCGTGACCGTTCGTGACTTTCCCGCTCAGTCAACCTGTTATGCTGTGTTGAACGGCCAGTCCGGCCTTGTGACTGGAATGGCTGGGATCGCTTTTATGGTTGCCGCGCTGGCCTATCGCGCGAAAAAGGCGGAATTTTAGGTCAGGAAGTGCCTTATCACATCTCCAGTTCGGCTCGCAAGTGAACTCAGCCGGACGACCGCAATCGGCCAGAAGCAGACTTATCAAACAAGGAAAATATGCTGCATCACCTGTCTATAGCCGTTTCTGATCTCGACCGAGCCTCTGCTTTCTACGACGCGGTTTTAAAACCATTGGGGTATGCCCAAGTCTTTGCTGACGACGAGGCTGTGGGCTACGGGTATGAAGGTGGTGGCGATAAACTGTGCCTGAAACTTGCAAAGCACGTGATGATTCCTGGAGAAGGCTTTCACTTGGCCTTCACCGCCACGGAGCCTAATCAAGTGCACGAATTCCATGCCGCTGCGCTGCGCCACGGTGGACGGTGCAATGGCGCACCAGGGCCTCGGCCAGAATATGGCGATAGCTACTATGCAGCCTTCGTCTTTGATCCCGAGGGGTATCGGATTGAAGCGGTCATCAACTGAACTGCCTAATAGCCGTATCGCGAATGACCGCAATGGGTCGGGCGCTGCCGTACACTGGATGGCCGAGTTCGGCCAGAAGTAGAGGTTCATCCTGGCATTCCGATGGCGTCGATCGTACTAGATAATTTCATCAAGCAAATAGAAAGAAGATTTATGATCGACAGCGTCTTGTTGGCTCGTGCGCTTTTTTCTTGCTGTGTTCTTGTGGCCGTAACTGGAGGCGTGGCCAGTTTTCTTCTGCTCCCCGGGAAGAGACGCTTTTTCAAACTCTTCTATTCGCATCCAAAAACTGACTTCACTGGCATAGGGTGGCAGCTTCGACAAGCATCGCTATTCTTCACTTATCTGGCCTTCGCAATCGCTGTCATTTTTTGGATTCTGAAAAAATGAGCGACCTTGACGCCAGTGTGCATCCGCTTTGGGGCGAAAGTGGACGCTACCGTAAGGCTGCTAACGGCCAGAATCAGACGTTCATGCAAACCGCAACGACAAGGAAAGATCATGCGTGACGAGGACATCGTGCGGGCGAATTTCTGGAACGAGTCGACAGGGAACTGCGATTGCTGCGGTAAGCAATCGAAGACTATCTGGGGGGATTTAACGGACTCTTATGGAGCGAAGGCTGTCTATTTTGTGCAGTGGACAGTTGACGAGCCAGGCCATATGCCGAATTTCGACATGGTCATTGGGCCATGGGGAGATGGAACTTCCCCAGCTGACCGTGTGTTGGTTTCCTTGTTATACCAGCCTCGTTCAGGTGGTGAAGCGTTCATGCTGGCTGACGGCAAAGGACGGCGTGCGGATGACCGCAGCCTTTGTGACCGAGCACTTGAGCGAGCGGATGTGATCGGTACCACGTTAGCAAATCAAGTGTTTTCGCTAGTCGATTCGCTCTGGCTGACAGAACCACGGATAGAAGGAGTTCGGGCTTTGGACAACCTCGCCCATCCAAGCAGTTGAGCGTCGGCTTCGAGTCGGAAGCGGACTTGGCCTTATGTCCGCAATCGGCGCAATTTCTTATAATACTTCGCTGAAGATTTATGAAAACGAAATGGTTAGTCCAAACAAACGTACTTGGCGACTCACCAACGAAGGATCAGCTTCGCGAAGCTTGCAACGCTGAGGGGCTGGAGTTCATCGGGTTTGCTCATCCACCGGGAAGCCGATGTGAGCCAAGCATCGCGGTCGAACATGCCAAGGGACCAATTGTTTTCCACGCGCGATCATCGGCGCTTCTTGGCGCGTTAGGCACAATTTGGTCATCAGGTGTATTTTTTTCGCCTGAGAGTTTTTGCCATGAGGCATATGCTGCTCACTATGGGAGCGATTACATTAACCATCAGGCTATAGTCGTTTCGTGGGATGAGCTTGTGGGCACCCGCGGAACACGCGATGAGCATCTGTTCATAAAACCAGTTGACGACTACAAAGGGTTCACCGGGCAGTCCCTCAGCGCGCGTTCGCTCGCATCTTATTTTGAGCAACTGTGCAGCCGAAATCCGCAGATCACACGTGCCACGGAGGTGGTTGTCGGGCCTGCCATCGAAGTCGACGCTGAGTGGCGTTTCTTCATTGTCGGCAATGAAGTAGTTAGTGCGAGCATGTACCGTCCGGTTGGCGATCCAAGTGTACCTAAGCCAGTTGTGGACTTTGCTCAAGCGCTGGCCCGCGGTTGGTCCCCAGCACAGGTATATGTTTTGGACATTGGCAAAGCGAATGGGCGCCTAAGCGTTATAGAATGCAATTGCTTCAACGCAAGCCGGTTCTATTGCGCCGACATCAGACGCGTCGTCAATGCAGTTTCAGAATTTCAACAAAAACAGTATTTTATAGGCTGACGCTTCGGCTAAGCTTGGCAAGGATGAATCGATCGGACAACTGCCATATCTTAACGAGTATTTCAATAGCGCCGTTTCAAAGTTTCAGCTTGCAGGGGGCAGGATCATAGAGTGAAGCAAACCGAGGTCTGTTCCGAACCTGTCGAGGAACATCTGCTGCATGAAGAAATTTCGCCATCATGCGTATTTTGCGAAGCCAAAGGTCGTACAGACCTATCGCTTCCCATTCGTCTGTCTTTCCTGCCGCAAGTCGTTCAAGTTTCCTGCGGCTTTACGTGAGCGTCACTGTCCGCAATGTGCAGGGCCGATGGTCATGTTGAGTCGGAAGTTCTCGGCGCCGAAATGCAAGAATCTGGCGCAATGGGCAAAGGTTCGATTCCTCATCGAACATGGATTTCGTTTTTACCCTGTTTTCGATCCTTGCGCAGGCGGCATGCTCACCGCCATGTATCCTGACACGCTGGAACAGGCGAGGTGGTTTGTGCAGCGCTATGCTTCTCAGCGGGCACGACAATGAGCCGATCTCCCGTCCCCAACCGTCGATCTTCATACGGATAAGGGCAATACAATTGCCGGCAAGCGGCCAGGAGCAGGCGTTCGTCAAGCGTCACGGACAGTGCGAATACAGTTCACCTATCGCCAGATTGATGACTCCAAAAAATTCCAATAGTTTGTTTGTCGCGGCACTTCGCTCGCGATTTCCAGAAGAAGCAGCCCTGACTGATCATTGGCTTAGGGAAAGGGGATGGGAACCCAACGATGACAATACAGCGCTCAACTGGGTCGAAGCGTTCGCTGACAGGACCACCGAAGCCGTCAAGCGCAGGGATGCTGAAGCGGTCCAGGCACAAACGGACTTTATCGCTGCCGCCTATCGTGCCGAACCCGGTGCATTGCGTACCATTGTCGATGTCTCGTACGCCGAAAACCTGATGTGGGATGCCAGCGCCTTTGACAAACAGTGGGCCTGGAAATATATTGCGGCAGAAATCCAGCAACTTTTTGCCGAGATATGGGGCGACCCCACCAGCGGTCAGGACTAATGGTTCGAAGCGGACATAAACGACCTCTATAGCGTGCGCAACTACGTCAACGATGTCGCCTGCGCCCTGTCAGTCTTTCGGCAGCGTGGCCCGGACAACTGCCGGCGCCGCCGGCTGCGCCCGCCAGTGACGGTAGATGCGCAGCGCCACGTGGGCATCGTCCGCCGCGTACAGGATCTGCTTGTCGCTCAGGCGCGGCAGCGACCAGTTGGTGGTGGTGATCTTGCGCGACTTCTGCAGGCGCTGGCCGAAGAAGCGCTCGACCGCGGTCTTCGCGCCCCAGGCATTGCGCTCGCCGCGGCGCAGGGCAGTGGAGAGGTCGAGCACGTTGCGGGTGTCGATGCCGAGCTTGGCGCGCAGGCGGCGCAGGTCGTCGCCGAGGCCGAAGCCAACTTTCAGGATCGTTTCCGATTCCAGTATGGCGCGCAATACCGGCACGATGTGCGCGCAGGACGGCTCCGGCTCGCCGTTCGCCGGCGCACGCACGCCGGCAATCTGGAACAGCCAGGCGTGCTCGTCGGTCGCCAACTGCACCAGGTGCGGGCCGGTCGAGACCTCGCCTTTCTGGAAGGTCGGCTTCGATTCGGTATCGAAGCCGACCGTGTCGGACGCCGCCAGCGCCGCCAGGGCGGCGTCGGCATCGGCGCGCGTGCGCACCAGGCGCACGTCAGCGAGCTGCAGGCCTTGGTAGGGTGGCAGCGCGTCGTCCAGGGCTTCGCTCATGGGCGCGATTGTCCTGACTGGTTTAGCGGCGCGAGAATTTCGACGCCAGCTGTTCCAGCTTTTCCTGGCGCTTGCGGTCGGCTTCTTCCTTGACGGCCAGTTCGCGTTCGGCCTTCTTGCGCTCGGCTTCTTTCTTGAAGCGTTCCTGCAGCAGTTCCTTGGCGTGCTGGCGGTGGGTGTCGGTGACTTCGGCGCCCGGATTGCCGTCGAGGTCGTAACGCACGGTGGCCTTTTCCATCGCGCGCAGGTAGCGCATCGAGCCGGTATGGATGCCGAGCGCGGCGCGCATGGTCTTGCGGTTCAGGCCGGGCATCTTGGCCAGCACCTGCTTGTCGATGCCGATCGCGAGCGGCAGGCACTCGCGGAAGGCCTTGAACTGTTGCTGCAACTGCTTCAGCAGGGCGCGCGGGGTTTGCGCTTCGGCGGCCGGTGCGTCGGCGGCCGGTGCCTCGGCGCCCGGCTGCGGGGCGGACCCGGCGTCGAGCTGCGGTGCGGAAGTGCCGGTATCAGTGGCACCGGTATCGGACGTCGGGGTAGGGGACGTACCGGTTGCTGCGTTTTCGGTGGCCTCGTTGGACTCGGCGACAGGACTCATCGTATTCATTGACTTCATGGTAAGAACAAGAAGCGGAAGGATAGCATGGCCGGCGCTCCGTTGTGCCGCTCAGCCGTGTCATAGAAGGTTTTTTAGCGGAAATGACCACCATTTCTCATCCAGCGAACGGGCACGGGGCCGGGAAATCGTGTATGATCCGCCCCTTTGCTTGCGTCGGACTTGCGCCGACGCAGACTGGCCGGGGGGGCGAAGAGCGGGCAGGGGAAGTATGCGAAATTCTTATATCCCTTATCGGATATATTAATTGGCAAGTAAACTTTCTCGCATGCATAATGTGCCTGTCTCCTCTATTCTCCTCTGGAAAATAGATTTCAAGCCCGTCGCCTGACGGGCTTTTTTTCGTTCTGACATGCTAGACCGCGATCTCGACATCACCACGTTCCGCCCCAGCCCACCGGCCCTGTCCGGCGCCGCCCTTTTGCGCGCCGAAGGCGGACCGGCCGGTGCGATGCCGCGGGGTGCTTGATTTTCGGCCTAATCGCCCTTAGGTAGGGCCATCCCGTTATCCCTTCCCAAGGCCCGCGTTGCGGGCCCGGTGGATTATTGACTTCGCAGGCGCGCACTTCGCCTCGACTGGAGAAAGTTTTATGAAAAACACCGCCAAGACCTTGACACTGACAGCGAAGAAAGCGCCGGCGAAAAGCACGGCCCAGCTGTCCGTGCCGAAAACCGCGACCTCCTACTTCCTCGAAACGGAAGTGGCGGCCGGCGCGCCGGCGGCCAAGGTGACGGTGGTTAAAACGCGTTCGCGCCTGGCGTCGCTGAAGGCGGCCCAGGCCGAGCAGGCGAACGAGGCAGCGCAAGCGGCGCAACTCGAGCCGGAACAATTCGACCAGGCCGCGGCGGCAGGTGCCGAAGCGGCCGACGCGGTCGCGCCGGTGCTGGCCGCAACCGAATCCAGCCTGCCTGCCGACGAAGTCGACACCGTGGCCGACCCGGTCGCCGCGCCGGCCCCGGCCGCATCGATCCCGGCCCCGGCCGCCGCAGCCGCCGCCCCGGAAGTCACCCAGATCGTGACCCCGCACGCGGCCGTGGCCGCCGACGCCTCCGACCCGATCCCGACGCCGACGGCACCCGCCGCGCCGCCGGTGATCGTGCGCAAGCGCGTGTCGAAGCTGGCTGCCCTGAAGCCGGCCGAGCCGGCATCGGCGTCGGTACCTGAGCCGGTCGCACCGGTCGTGGAAGCCGCACCGGCCGCCGCCGAGGCGCCGGCCGCGCGCGTGATCCGTACCCGCACCGCGCGCCGCGTCGAGCCGGGCACCGCCGCCGCATCGAGCGCCCCGACCGGCACCGTCAGCACCACCACCGATGCCGCCGCCCTGGCCGCGATCGACACTTCCGGCTACACGCTGCCGGGCGTGAAGGTACCGGGCCGCCGCGGCCGCAAGCCGAGCGAGTTCACGCCGGAGAACGACGAGATCGCGGCGCTGAACGCGGTCGAGCGCGCCGAACTGAAGGCAGCCTCCAAGCTGCGCGAGCGCAAGGCCAAGGGTATCTCGGGCATCCTCGGTGCCGAGCAGGGTTTCTCCGGCGAAGAGCTGGAAAAGCGCCGCACCCAGCTGAAGAACCTGATCAACATGGGCAAGGAGCGCGGCTACCTGACCCATGCGGAGATCAACGACCACCTGCCGGAAAACATCATCGATCCGGAAGCGATCGAAGGCATCATCGCGACCTTCAACGACATGGGCATCGCCGTCTATGAGCGCGCCCCGGAAGCCGAAATGATGCTGCTGTCGGACGCCGTCGTCACGCCGACCAGCGAAGACGAAGTCGAGGCCGCCGCTGCGACCGCGTTGTCGACCGTCGATTCCGACTTCGGCCGCACCACCGACCCGGTCCGCATGTACATGCGTGAGATGGGCGCGGTGTCGCTGCTGACGCGCGAGGGCGAGATCGCGATCGCCAAGCGTATCGAGGAAGGCCTGAAGGACATGGTGCAGGCGATCTCGGCCTGCCCGGTGACGATTTCGGAAATCATCGCGCTGTCGCACAAGATCGCCAGCGACGAGCTGAAGATCGACGACGTGGTCGACGGTTTCGTCGACCTGAACGAAGGTTCTTCGGCCCCGGCCGCGCCGGCCGCTGCGGCCTCGTCGTCCGATGACGAGGAAGAAGACGAGGTCGAGGAAGAAGAAGAGGAAGAGGGCGAGTCGGGCGGCAGCGCCGCCGCCGGCTATTCGGCCGAACAGCTGGCTGCGCTGCGCAAGAGCGCGCTGGACAAGTTCTCGACCATCGAAAAGCACTTCGACAAGATGGGCCATGCGTTCAAGACCCACGGCTACGGTTCGCTGCAGTACCTGGCGGCCCAGGACGTGATCACGACCGAACTGCTCGGCATCCGCTTCACCGCGAAGATCGTGGAAAAGCTGTGCGACACGCTGCGCGGCCAGATGGACGAAGTGCGTTCGATCGAACGCGCCGTGCTGGACATCTGCGTGAACCGCTGCGGCATGCCGCGCGCCCACTTCATCAAGGTGTTCCCGGGCAATGAGACCGACCTCGAGTGGGTGCAGCGCGAAGTCGACTGCGCGTATCCGTACAGCGCCGTGCTGTCGCGTAACGCGCCGGCGATCATGGAACTGCAGCGCCGCATGATCGACCTGCAGGCACGCGTCGCGCTGCCGCTGGCCGACCTGCGCAAGATCAACAAGCAGATGGCTGCCGGCGAAAAGCGTGCGCGCACGGCGAAGCGCGAAATGACGGTCGCCAACCTGCGCCTGGTGATCTCGATCGCCAAGAAGTACATCAACCGCGGCCTGCAATTCCTCGACCTGATCCAGGAAGGCAACATCGGCCTGCTGAAGGCCGTGGACAAGTTCGAGTACCGCCGTGGTTACAAGTTCTCGACCTATGCGACCTGGTGGATCCGCCAGGCGATCACGCGTTCGATCGCCGACATGGCCCGCACCATCCGCGTGCCGGTGCACATGATCGAGACGATCAACAAGATGAACCGCATCTCGCGCCAGATCATGCAGGAAACCGGCACCGAGCCGGACATGGCGACGCTGGCAGCAAAGATGGAGATGCCGGAATCGAAGGTGCGCGAGATCATGAAGATCGCGAAAGAGCCGATTTCGATGGAAACTCCGATGGGCGAGGACGGCGATTCGCAGCTGGGCGACTTCATCGAGGACAACGCGACCCTGGCGCCGCTGGAAGCCGCGATGCACGCCTCGATGCGCGGCGTGATCAAGGAAGTGCTGGACTCGCTGACCCCGCGCGAAGCCAAGGTGCTGCGCATGCGCTACGGCGTCGAAATGTCGAACGACCACACGCTGGAAGAAGTCGGCAAGCAGTTCGACGTGACCCGCGAGCGTATCCGCCAGATCGAAGCCAAGGCGATGAGCAAGCTGCGCCAGCCGTCGCGTTCGGACAAGCTGAAGACCTTCCTGCAGAATCAGTAAGCGCTGCGCAGCAAGGCTTCGCACCACGTAAAAAATCCCCGGTCCGTCCGGGGATTTTTTTTTGGCCATTTCATTGCACCCGTGATCTTTGGAGAGAATCGCGCAATACGTGTTTCTACGTAATTGTCGTGCAATTGCAAAGGAGAATTGTTTCTAGCATGTATCTTCTTTTGTTGCCTCCTATTCGCAGATAGAATTTCGCACTTTCCTTGTCATAGAGCATCACATGTCTGACGATCAAAAATCCTCGTCGCGCCGACGCCTGATCAAGAGTCTGGTATTCGTGCCGATGGCAGCAGGTGCCGCCGGTGCAATCCATGGCGGTTTGACGACGGCGGGTGCCGCGGCCACCGTGGCTCCTGAAGGCAAGCCCGACGCATATACCCCGAAATATTTCACGCCCGACGAATGGCGCTTCCTCGGCGCCGCCGTCGACCGCTTGATCCCGCACGACGAGCATGGTCCGGGCGCGATCGAACTGGGCGTGCTCGAGTTCCTCGACCGCCACATGCAGACCCCGTACGCGGCGGGCAGCATCTGGTACCTGCAGGGTCCGTACTTCGAGGCGGCACCGGAATTCGGTTACCAGGGCAAGCTGCCGCTGAAGGACATCCTGCGCGTCGGCATCCGTGCCTTCGACAAGCACGCCGTCAACAATTTCGGCGGCAAGAAGTTCGCCGACCTCGACCACAAGCAGCAGGAAGCGCTGCTCAAGGACGCCGAGGGCGGCAAGCTGAAGTTCGACGACATCTCGTCCAAGATCTTCTTCGCCAACCTGCTGGCCGAGGTGCGTAACGGCTACTTCGCCGACCCTATCCATGGCGGCAACAAGGGCATGGGTGCGTGGAAGATGATCGGTTACCCAGGCATGCGCGCCGACTACCTCGACTGGGTCGAGGTGCGCGACAAACCGTATCCGATGGGGCCGGTGGACCTGAGCGGACGTCGAGGCTAAAGGCAAGGAATCAAAGAAAATGGCAATCGTAAAAACTAAAGTGGATGCCGTGATCGTCGGCGCCGGCTGGACCGGCGCGATCATGGCCAAGGAACTCACCGACCAGGGCTTGACCGTGGTCTGCCTGGAACGCGGCCCGGACCGCGACACCGTGCCCGACTTCGCCTACCCGCGCGTGGTCGACGAACTCGAAGGTTCGGTGCACCGCAAGTACCTGCAATCGCTGTCGCAGGAAACCCTGACCATCCGCCACGGCGTCAACGACACCGCGGTCCCGTACCGCCAGATGGGCTCGTTCAAGCCGGGTACCGGCGTCGGCGGCGCCGGCAGCCACTGGTCGGGCGCGCACTTCCGCCCGCTGCCGGAAGACTTCACCGCACGCAGCAGCCTGGAACAGCGCTTCGGCAAGAAGTTCATCCCGGCCAACATGACGATCCAGGATTTCCCGGTCACCTACGAGGAACTGGAAGCTTCGCTCGACCACTTCGAATACGTGTGCGGCACCTCGGGCAAGGCCGGCAACATCAAGGGCCAGATCATCGAAGGCGGCAACCCCTTCGAAGGCGCGCGCACGCGCGACTACCCGCTGGGTCCGAACCCGAACTACCTTGGCTCCGAACTGTTCTACAAGGCCGCCAAGGAAATGGGCTACCACGCCTATCCAATCCCGGCTTCGAACGCTTCCGCTCCCTACATCAACCCCTACGGCTGCCAGATGGGCCCGTGCAATGCCTGCGGCTTCTGCTCGGACTACGGCTGCCTGAACTATTCCAAGGCCAGCCCGAACGCCAACATCTGGCCGGTGGTCCGTGGACGCAAGAACTTCGAGATGCGCACCCACGCCCAGGTCATGAAGGTGAACCTGGACGCCGACAAGAAAAAGGCGACCGGCGTCACCTACCTGGACGCCCAGGGCCGCGAAACCGAGCAGCCGGCGGACATCGTCCTGCTGTGCGCATTCTCGTACATGAACGTGCACCTGATGCTGCTGTCGGAAATCGGCACCCCGTACGATCCGGTGACCAAGACCGGCACCATCGGCCGCAACTACTCGTACCAGAACCTGAACCGCGTCCAGCTGTTCTTCGACGAGAGCGTACAGGCCAACCCCTTCATCGGCATCGGCGGCGCCGGCGCCACCTTCGACGACCTGAACGGCAAGCAGAACGACCCGACCAAGTCCGGCTTCATCGGCGGCGGCATCGTGTGGGCGCGCCAGCCGGGTTCCGGTCCGGTGCGCGGCATCTCGACCGCGCCGGGCGTGCCGAACTGGGGCAGCGGCTGGAAGAAGGGTGTCAAGGAAGCCTTCCGCCATTCGTTCTACTACGAAGTGCAGGGTTCCTGCATGTCCTACGACGACGCCTACCTGAGCCTGGACCCGAACTACAAGGACGGTTTCGGCCGTCCGATGCTGCGCATGACCTTCGACTGGCACGACAACGAGATCAAGGCCTCGCAATTCCTGGTGGACAAGGCCCAGGAGATGAGCAAGGTCCTGAACCCGATGGCGATGAAGGGCGATGCCAAGAAGGACGGCACGCACTACAACATCACCCAGTACCAGTCGACCCACACCTGTGGCGGCGCCATCATGGGCAAGGATCCGAAGACCTCGGCCCTGAACAAGTACCTGCAATCGTGGGACGTCTCCAACGTGTTCGCGCCGGGCGCCAACGCCTTCCCGCAGAACAACGGCTACAACCCGACCGGCCTGGTCGGCGGCCTGGCCTACTGGTGCGCCAAGGCGATCCGCGAGCAGTACCTGAAAAACCCGGGCCCGCTGGTGCAGGCGTAAGCGCGCACTAAGCGCACAAGGACACGACAAGAATGACAATGAGCTCCAAGAAGAAAGCCCTGCTCGCCGTGGTCGCGGTAGGCGTGATCGCGGTTGCCGGTGCCTTCGCGTATGCGACGGCGCCGAGCCAGACGCGCGCGATTCCCGAGGCCGCAGCACCGGCCGGCCTGAACGATCCGGCCCTGATCGAGGCCGGCCGCTACGTGGCGGTGGCCTCCGACTGTATCGCCTGCCACACGGCGCCAAGCGGCAAGCAGTTCGCCGGCGGCCGCGCGATCGCTTCGCCGATCGGCAACATGTACTCGACCAACATCACGCCGGACAAGACCACCGGCATCGGTGCCTACAGCCTGAACGAGTTCGACCGCGCCGTACGCCACGGCATCCGCCAGGACGGCACCTCGCTGTACCCGGCCATGCCGTACCCGTCGTACGCGAAGATGAGCGACCAGGACGTGCGCGCCCTGTACGCCTACTTCATGCACGGCGTCGAGCCGGTCAAGGCCGACAACCACGCCAACGACATCACCTGGCCACTGTCGATCCGCTGGCCGATGGCGATCTGGCGCAAGACCTTCGCGCCGGCCGACATGGCCCCGCTGAACCTGACCAAGTACCAGAGCGAGCAGCTGGCGCGCGGTGCCTACCTGGTGCAGGGCGCCGGCCACTGCGGCAGCTGCCACACCCCGCGTGCGGCAACGATGCAGGAACAGGGCCTGGACGAGTCGAGCAAGGCCTACCTGGCCGGCGGTCCGCTGATCGACGGCTGGCTGGCCGCCAACCTGCGCGGCGACAAGGTCGACGGCCTCGGGTCGTGGTCCGAGCAGGACATCGTCGACACGCTGAAGACCGGCCGCAACAAGACCACCGCGGTGGTCGGCGGTCCGATGAACGACGTGGTCGCGCACAGCATGCAGCACATGAGCGACACCGACCTGCACGCGATCGCGGCCTACCTGAAGTCGCTGCCGGCCAGCGGCACTGCCAAGGCGACCTTCACGGCCAGCGACGACACGGCGAAAGCCCTGCGCGCCGGCCATGACGACACCCGCGGCGCCCAGCTCTACCTGGACAACTGCGCGGCCTGCCACCGTACCGACGGCAAGTCGAACGCCATCACCTTCCCGGCACTGCCGGGCAACCCGACGGTGCTGGCCGACGACCCGGCTTCGCTGATCCGCCTGGTGCTGGCCGGCAGCCGCCTGCCGTCGACCAAGGAGCGTCCGTCGGACCTGGCGATGCCGGGCTTCGCATGGCGCCTGTCGGATGACGAGACCGCGCAGCTGGTGACCTTCGTGCGCCAGAGCTGGGGAAACCACGCGCCGGCCGCCACGGCGTCGGAAGTGGCCAAGGTGCGCAAGGAGCTGCAGAAGGATGGTGGACTGTCGGCCGATAAGGGCGACACCCACTAAATAAAAAAGGCGAGGCCGAGAGGTCTCGCCTTTTTTCTTGCATGCGAAGCGAATTGGCATCGCGGCGCGGACTGGTGGATACTGGCGCTTTCCACTCCACTCCCTACCCAGATGCCAGTTTCGCGCCTTTCCCTGTTTTCCCTGGCTGTGCTGTCCAGCCTGAGCCTGTCGGGTGCCGCCCATGCCGCCGATGACGACACGATCGTCACCGACCGCCCCGGCGTCGCCGAATCGAGCAAGGTGGTCGGCAAGGGCCGCGTCCAGCTCGAAACCAGCGTCGCCTGGGAGCGCCAGCGCGACGAGGCGCTGCACAGCCGTACCTTGACCACGCCGAGCCTGCTGCGCGTCGGCCTCGGCGACACGCTCGAGCTGCGCATCGAGACCGATGGCCGCACGATCGAACACGACGCCGATCCGGCAAGCGGCGCGCATGCGATTGCGGCCGGCTGGGCCGACACCGAACTCGGCCTGAAGTGGCATGTGGCCGACCAGCAGGGCAGCCATCCCTCGCTGGGCTGGCTGCTGCATGCCGCGCTGCCGAGCGGCAGCCACGACTTCAAGGGGCATGGGGTGCGGCCGACGCTGCGCCTGTCGGCCGAATGGGAGTTGCCGGGCGATTATGCGCTGGGCCTGATGCCGGGTGTCGGCAGCGATTCGGACGACAACGCCAGCCGCTACGGCTACGGCGTGTTCGCGCTCAACCTGGGCAAGGATTTCGGCGACCATGCGCACGGCTTCGTCGAACTGGCGGCGCCGCAGATCACCCACGCGTCGCATGGCGGCACCCAGATGCTGTTCGATACCGGCATGAGTTATATCGTGAACCGCAACTGCCAAGTCGACTTTGCCGTCACCCATGGCCTGAACCACCGCACGCCGGACCTCGGCCTCGCCTTCGGCCTGTCGCTGCGCATGTAATCCTGCCCGGCAGGCGGGGCGCCTTGCACGCCCCGCCTGTTTGCTGCATCAACCGGTATTGCGCAAGCCCGCCGCCACGCCGTTGATCGACAGGTGGATGCCGCGATGGACCCGCTCATCGATCTTGTCCGGATCGCCGGCCGCCGCGCGGTGGCGCTGAATCAGTTCCACCTGCAGGTGGTTCAGCGGATCGAGGTAGGCGAAGCGGTTCTGGATCGAGCGGGCCAGCAGCGGGTTGCCGACCAGGCGTTCGTCGTTGCCTGTGACGTCTTCCAGGCAGCGCAGGGTCTGGTTGTACTCGTCCGAGATGCGCGCGAAGATGCGCTCGCGCAGTGCGACGTCCGGCACCAGTTCCGCATAGCGCGAGGCGATCGCGAGGTCGGTCTTGGCCAGCACCATGTCCATGTTGGAAAGCAGGGCGGCGAAGAACGGCCACTCCTTCGCCATGGCGCGCAGCAGGGCCAGGCGTTCCTCGCGCGTGCCTTCGCCGCCATCGTCGCCGAGCCAGCCCGAGACCGCGGCGCCGAAACCGAACCAGCCCGGCAGCAGCAGGCGGCATTGGCCCCACGAGAAGCCCCACGGAATCGCGCGCAGGTCTTCGATGCGGCGGGTCGACTTGCGCGAGGCCGGGCGCGAACCGAGGTTCAGTTCGGCGATCTCGGCGATCGGGGTGGCGGCGAAGAAGTAGTCGGTGAAGCCCGGGGTCTCGTACACCAGGTTGCGGTAGGCTTTATAGGCGCGCTGCGACAACTCGGCCATCACGCCTTCGAAGCGCTGGAACTGCTCGACCTGCGCTGCGTCCTCGCCATGCGGCATCAGGCTGGCTTCCAGCGTGGCCGCGACCAGCAGCTCGAGGTTGCGGCGCCCGATTTCCGGGTTCGAGAATTTCGAGGAGATGATCTCGCCCTGTTCGGTCAGGCGGATCTGGCCGTTGACGGTACCCGGCGGCTGCGCCAGGATCGCGTCGTAGGTCGGGCCGCCGCCGCGGCCGACGGTGCCGCCGCGGCCGTGGAACAGGCGCAGCTTGACCTTGGCGTCGGCGAACACCTGCACCAGTTTCAGTTCGGCCTGGTACAGCTCCCAGGTCGAGGTCAGGATGCCGCCATCCTTGTTCGAATCCGAATAGCCCAGCATGACTTCCTGCAGGCGGCCCTGGCCTTCGATCAGCGTGGCCACCAGCGGCAGTGCCATCCACTCGGCCATGATGCCGGCGGCGCGCTGCAGGTCGGGAATGGTCTCGAACAGCGGGATCACCATCACGTCGTGGCGGCCTTCGCGCGGGTGCAGCAGGCCGGTTTCCTTCTGCAGCAGCAGCACTTCGAGCAGGTCGGACACGGTCTCGGTGTGCGAGATGATGTAGTTGCGGATCGCGCGCGCGCCGTAGCGCTGGCGGATCTCGCGCGCGGCGCGCAGCACGCCCAGTTCGGACTCGGCTTCGTCGGAGTAGGTCTCGTAGGGCGTGTACAGCAGGCGCGGCTGGGCCAGCTCGTCGAGCAGCAGTTTCACCTTGGCCGCTTCGTCGAGCGCGGCATAGTCGGCCTGCACGCCCGCGCGCGCGAACAGCTCGGCCAGCACGCGCTCGTGCACGTCCGAACTCTGGCGCATGTCGAGCGAGGCCAGATGGAAACCGAAGATCAGCGCCGCGCGCATCAGGCCCTGCAGGCGCGGCTTGACCAGGATCGCGCCGAAGTGCGTTTCCAGCGACTCGGCCACGACCTGCAGCTCGGCGTGGAATTCCTGCGGATCGCGGTAGGGCTCGGCGTGGCCGACTTCCTTGCGCAGGATGTTGGAGGCGCCCAGTTCGCGCGCGGTGGAGGCCAGGCGCGCGTAGATGCCGATCAGGGCGCGCCGGTAGGGCTCGTCCTTGCGGTGCGGCGAATGGTCGGGCGAGGCGTCGGCCAAGGCCTGCAGGTGCTGGCTGGCCGGGACGAGGAGGGTCGAGGGCGACAGTTCGGCGCCCAGCGCATGCACTTCGTCGAGATAGAAATCGAAGGCGGTGGTGGCCTGGCGCACCAGTGCGCGCTGCATGGTGGCGGCGTTGACGTTCGGATTGCCGTCGCGGTCGCCGCCGATCCAGCTGCCCATCTGCATGAAGGCCGCATCGTGCAGGGTGGCCGGGTCGCTGCCGAAATGCTCGGCCAGCTCGTCGCCGATGTCGTCGTACAGGGCCGGCAGTTCGCGCAGGAAGGTCATGCGGTAGTAGGACAGGGCATTCTCGATCTCGTCGGCCACGGTCAGCTTTTCGTAGCGCAGCATGCGCGTCTGCCACAGCGTGGCGATGCGCGCCTGCAGCAGCTGCAGGTTGCGCTTGGCTTCCTTCGGCGTCTGCGGCAGGTCACGTTCGGCCAGCAGGCGCGCGATGTCGTGCTCGGCGTCGAGGATGCTCTTGCGCTGGACTTCGGTCGGGTGGGCGGTCAGCACCGGCGAGATCAGCGCGTCGCGCATGAAGGTCTCGACGGTCTCGCGGCCGACGCCGGCATCCTTGATGCGCTCCAGCGCGAACGCCACCGTCGACGCATGCGGCTGGGCGCCGCGCAGCATGTGGGCGCGGCGGCGGCGGATGTGGTGCTGGTCTTCGGCGATGTTGGCCAGGTGCGAGAAATAGGAAAACGCGCGCACCACCGAGTTGGCCTGCTCGCGCGACAGCTTGTGCAGCAGCGTGGTGAGTTCGGCGCCGGCCTGCGGGTCGTCCCAGCGGCGGAAGCGCACGGCGGTCTGGCGCACGGTCTCGACCACGTTGAAGACTTCCTCGCCTTCCTGGGCGCGCACGACGTCGCCGAGCAGGCGGCCGAGCAAGCGGATGTCCTCCTTCAGCGGTTCGTCCTTGTCGGCGCCAGCCTGGGCCGCGGTGTGTTGGGTTGCTTCCAGATCAAGTGCAGCAGGTTTGTCCATTATCGAGCACAGTTTTAGATTGTTCGGAACAGCGGATGGGCAACTTAAAGTACAAGGGTCGCATGCTAAAATTTGTGATCTCAAGCAGGCGCCCGCCGGCGCTGGCCGGTCCGGCCACAACGACAGTGAAAGAATCCGTTTTGAACTCTACGATGACGCAGCGCGCTTCGGCAAAATTACCAGCGAAACTCATTATCGCATCGCGTGAAAGCCGCCTGGCCATGTGGCAGGCCACGCACGTGCGCGACCGCCTCGCGGCATTATATCCGCAGTGTCAGATCGACATCCTCGGCATGACCACCCGCGGCGACCAGATCCTGGACAAGACCCTGTCCAAGGTCGGTGGCAAGGGCTTGTTCGTCAAGGAACTCGAAGTCGCGCTGGCCGAAGGCCGTGCCGACCTGGCCGTACACTCGCTCAAGGACGTGCCGATGGACTTGCCGGACGGCTTCCTGCTGTCCACCGTGCTCGAGCGCGAAGACCCGCGCGACGCCTTCGTTTGCAACGACTACGACAGCCTGGCCACGCTGCCGGCCGGCAGCATCGTCGGCACCAGCAGCCTGCGTCGCCAATCCCTGATCGCGGCGCGCTACCCGCAACTGGTGATCAAGCCGCTGCGCGGCAACCTCGACACCCGCCTGGGCAAGCTCGACCGTGGCGAGTACGCCGCCATCATCCTGGCCGCCGCCGGCCTCAAGCGCCTCGGCCTGGAGCGCCGCATCCGCGCCTATCTCTCGCCCGAAGACAGCCTGCCGGCCGCCGGCCAGGGTGCAATGGCGATCGAGATCGTCGCCGCCGAACGCAGCGACGGCGTCGACCTGGCCGCGTTGCTGTCGCCGCTGAACCACGAGGCGACCCTGCATGCGGTCATGGCCGAGCGCAAGGTCTCGAAGATGTTCGGCGCCAGCTGCCAGATCCCGCTGGCGGCGCACGCGACCATCGACGGCACGGAATTGCACCTGCGCGCCATGGTGGCCACGCCGGACGGGCGCCGCAACGCCTTTGCCGAGGCGTCCGGTCCGGCGGCGCTGCCGGAAGCGCTGGGCGAACAGGTGGCGCGCCTGCTCGAGCAGCAGGATGCCGCCAGTATCCTGGCCGAGTGCCGCCTCGACGCGGCAGCTGCCGGCGATGCCTGAGGTGGCGACCGGCGCCGGGGGCGATGCCGGCGTGCCGGCCGCGCCGGCTTTGTCCACTTTGTCCGCCACGCCGCCATCGGCGGGCCGGGCGGTCGTGATCACCCGGCCGCGGCGCCAGGCCGAGGGGCTGGCCGCCGCCGTGGGGGCGCTCGGGCGCCGGCCGGTCATCCTGCCGCTGCTCGATATCGAACCCGTCGACGACCAGCAGGGACTGGCGCAGCGCCTGGCCTGCCTTGATGCGTACGCGCTGGTGGCCTTCGTCTCGCCCAACGCGGTCGACGCCGCCTTTGCCCACATTGCGCGCTGGCCCGACGGCGTGGCGATCGCGGTGGTGGGCGAGGGCAGCCGCGCGGCCCTGGTGCGGCATGGCGTCGACGACGGCCGGGTAGCGATCCACTGCCCGCGCGATCCGGCGCGCAGCGATTCCGAACACCTGCTGCAGGCGCTCGACCTGGCGGTGCTGGCCGGCCGCCGCGTGCTGGTGGTGCGCGGCGACGGTGGCCGCGAACTGCTGCCCGACGCCTTGCGCGCGGCCGGCTGCACGGTCGAGACCTTGACCGCCTACCGGCGCGCGCTGCCGCGCCTGGACGCGGCGCTAACGGCAGCGCTGGCGGAACTGCTGGCCACGCCGAACGACTGGATCGTGACCAGTTCGGAAGCGCTGCGCGGCTTGGTCGCCATGGTCTCGGCCTTTGGCGATCCGGAAAGTGTGGCAAGATTGCAACGCCAGCACCTGATCGTGCCCCACGCCAGAATCGCGGAAACCGCACGGGCACTGGGTTTCGGCGCGGTGACGCTCACCGGCTCGGGCGACGAGCGTTTGCTTGCCGCGTTACAATCATGAGCATGAACGAATTGCCGAATAATCCAGAGAAACCGAACATGGGCGCCCCGTTGGCGCCGGAGACGTATCCAGCGCCGGCCCCTGCCGCGGCATCGTCGGCCGGCCCGGCCGTCGAACCGCGCGTGCCCGAGGCGCCGTCCGGCCTGGGCGGTCTGCTGAACAAGCCGCAGAACCTGGCCATCGTGGCGCTGGCGGTGCTGCTGGCGCTGCAGACCTGGTCGACCCATTCCCGTTTCAACAAGCTGCGCGAAGAGGTCGCGCGCACGCTGCAGAAGGACAACGCCTCGAACGCCGAGACCGCGCAGCTGGTGCGCGACACCCAGGAAACCGCCAAGGAACTGCAGGTCAAGGTGGGCGTGCTGGAAAGCCGCCAGAGCGAATCCCAGAGCCAGCAAGCGGCGCTGCAACAGATGTACCAGGACATCTCGAAGAACCGCGACGAATGGGCGCTGTCCGAGATCGAGCAGGTGCTGTCCACCGCCAGCCAGCAGCTGCAGCTGGCCGGCAACGTGCAGGGCGCGCTGATCGCGCTGCAGAATGCCGACCGCTCGCTGTCGCGCTCGGACAAGCCGCAATTCATCACCATCCGCCGCGCCATCGCGCGCGACATCGAGAAGCTCAAGGCGCTGCCCTCGGTCGACCAGGCCGGCATCGCGCTACGCCTGGATAACGTGATCGGCCAGATCGACAACCTGCCGCTGCTGGCCGACGAAAAGCCGGCCGAGCCGCAGGCGCCGCGCCGGGTGGCGGCGGCCCATGGCGCCGCCGGCGCCGGCAAGCCCGCCGGCGCGGCCGCGCCGGTGCCGCAGGAACTGGGCCTGGGCCAGCGCGTGACCGAGACCTGGCGCAACTGGAGCCAGGAGATGTGGGACGACATCCGCCAGCTGATCCGGGTGCGCACCGTGGCCACGCCGGAAGCGCTGATGCTGTCGCCGAGCGAATCGTATTTCGTGCGCGAAAACCTCAAGCTGCGCCTGCTGAACGCGCGCCTGGCACTGCTGTCGCGCAACGAGGGCACCTTCCGCGACGACATCGGCACTGCCCAGGAGATGCTGGTCAAGTACTTCGACGCGCGCGCCCGCTCGACCATCGCCGCGCAGTCGATGCTGCGCCAGGTGCAGGCCAACAACGTGTCGATCGACGTGCCGGACCTGTCGGAGAGCCTGAACGCCGTGCGCAATTACAAATCCAAGTCCTGAGTCCCGACGATGCGCTTACTCCTCTGGTTAGTCGCCCTGATGGCCGCGGCGATCGGCATCGCCGTGACCGCGCGCTTCAACCCCGGCAACGTGGTGTTCTTCTACCCGCCGCACCGGATCGATTTGTCGCTCAACCTGTTCGTGGTGCTGGCGGTGCTGCTGTTCCTGCTGGTCTACGGCCTGGTGCGGGCGGTACGCGCCACCCTCGGCATGCCGAAGCAGGTGGCGGCCTACCGTTTCCGCAAGCGCGAGCGTGAAGCCAACCGCGGCCTGCGCGACGCCCTGAAAGCCCTGTTCGAAGGCCGCTTCGGCCATGCCGAGAAGGCCGCGATGCAGGCAGCCGAGCTGCCCGAGAATGCCGGCCTGGCGGCCCTGATCGGCGCCCGCGCCGCCCACCGCATGCGCGAACCGGCGCGGCGCGACGCCTGGCTGGCCGGCATCGCGCACTACACCAATCTCAAGACCGCGCGCCTGATGACGGTCACCGAGCTGCTGGTCGACGAGCACAAGCCGGAAGCCGCGCTGGAAGCGGTAGCGGAACTGAACGCCAGCGGCCAGCGCCACATCCACGCGCTGCAGTGGGCGATGAAGGCCAACCAGCAGGCGCGCAACTGGCCCGAAGTGCTGCGCCTGGTGCGTACCCTCGACAAGCGCAACGCCTTGCATCCGGCCCTCTCAAGCCGCCTGCGCGAGATGGCCTACGAGTCGCTGCTGTCCGAAGGCGGCATGGATGCCGAATCGATCCGCCGCCTGTGGGCCGGCGTACCCGCCGCCGATCGCCTGCAGCCGGCGATCGCGGCGCGCGCGGCCGCCGCCTTCAATGCGCGCGGCCTGCACGACGAGGCGCGCCTGATCGTCGAGGACGCCCTCAAGGCCGGCTGGGACGAGCGCGTGGTGCGTGCCTACCGCGACGCCGCCGGCCCGGAAGGCTCGCCCACGCTGCTGGCCCAGATCGAAAAATGCGAAGCCTGGCTGCGCGCCCACCCGAACGACGCCGAGCTGGCGCTGACCCTCGGCTCGCTGTGCCTGCGCCAGAAACTGTGGGGCAAGGCCCAGCGCTACCTGGAAGGCGCGCTGTCGGATGCGGTCGACACCGCGCTGGTGCGCGAGACCCATCTGAAGCTGGCCCAGCTGCACGAGGCGCTGGGACAGCAGGAGGAGGCGAACCGCCATTACCGCCTGTGCGCACTGGCAGACCTGGTGTGAGCTGCCGTCCGGCAAAAGTACCGTCCTGCCGCGGCCGGCGCGGCTGGCGGGCTTGTGCGGCGCACAAGCCTGGTGCGATTCGCTATAATGCCCCCTTTATTGTTTTCCCAGCAACCGACTCCCAGTAAACAAGGACTAGCATGAGCCTGAATAACGTCAACGCCGGCCGCGATGTGCCGAACGATTTCAACGTCGTCATCGAAATCCCGATGAATGCCGATCCGGTCAAGTATGAAGTGGACAAGGAATCGGGCGCGATCTTCGTCGACCGCTTCATGGGCACCGCCATGCACTACCCGTGCAACTACGGCTACATCCCGGACACCGTCGCCGACGACGGCGACCCGTGCGACGTGCTGGTCATCACCCCGTTCGCCCTGATCCCGGGCGTGGTGGTGCGCTGCCGCGTGCTGGGCGTGCTGAAGATGACCGACGAAGCCGGCGGCGATTCGAAGATCCTGGCCGTGCCGGTCGAAAAACTGCTGCCGCTGTACAGCAACCTGCAGAAGGTCGACGACGTTCCGGAACTGACCCTGCGCCAGATCCAGCACTTCTTCGAACACTACAAGGACCTGGAAAAAGGCAAGTGGGTCAAGGTCGAAGGCTGGGAAGGCCCGGAAGCCGCCAAGCAGGAAATCCTGAACGGCGTCGCCGCTTTCAACAAGTCGAAGCAGTAATTTGCACTGCGCGCAGCCGTAACGCGCGCCTGGAAGGGCCGGCTCCTTGTGGGGACCGGCCCTTTTGCTTTGTTGGCCCTGTATTACCTTTCTTTGATTACCTGCGATCACCAGCCGCTCGTTACCAGCCTATATCCTGCAGCAGCGGATAAGTCAGGTCGCGCGGCGGCGTCACCTCGTGGGTCAGGTCGTCGTTGATGAAGGGTTCCATCAGCTGATTCGGCTTGGCTTCGGTGGTGTAGTGCGATACCGACGAGCCCGGCGAGTAGATGCTCGGCGTGTACAGCAGGATACGGCCGCGGGCGTCGGTGCCGGCCAGGCGGGTCGTGTTCAGGCCGAGGCTGGCCACCACACCGGACGCGGTGCGCGAGCGCCGCTGCAGCGCCGCCTTGAGGGTCGCGCCGTCCGGCTGCGTGACCCGCACCGACGGGATCGCGATCGACGGATCGCTGCCGCTCATCCCGGCCACGTCGCCCGGCTGGTTGTCGGCCACCACCATCCCGATCGCACCGGCGGCCTGCACGGTGGCAGCCTTGGTGACGAAGTCGCAGCTGCCGCGGTCGACCAGCGCGACGTTGCCGCGCACCGCCAGCGCATTGGCCGCGCTCAGCGGCGTACACGCCAGGCCGGTGCCGTTGGCCTGGTCGACCACAGGCATCAGCTGGCCGCGCACCGGCGGGTTCGCCAGCGGCGGCCCGAACGAGGCGTCGCCGACCTGGTAATCGCCGGCCGCATTGCCGGCGGCGCTGCCCGAGACCGCGAGGTTCGAGGACGGATCGAGCACCTGCGGCACGTTACGGGTCACGACCGGACCGTTCCAGGACAGGCCGCGCCAGGTCACGGCCGAGGCGGCGCGCTGGGCCGCGGTCAGTTCGACCCAGGTGCGGTTCAGGCGGTTGTCCAGCAGGTAGTAATCCCAGATCGACGGCAGGTTCTCGATCTGCTCGCCGGTTTCCTCGTCGGTGAAGGACTGGAAGCCGAGGCCGTGCGCGAACTCGTGCAGCAGTACCGTCACCAGGTCGATGCCGTCGCCGACATTGCGGTCCAGCCCGAGGTAGAAGCCGCCGCCGGGCAGGCAATCGGGAAACAGCCCGAGCCGCGAGTTGAAGCGCGCCCGGATATGCGGCTGGCCCGGCGTGGCGATGTCGGTGCCGGCCAGCTTGCTGCCCAGTGCGCTCGGATACCAGGTGTTGGCGCGCGGCGCGTTCGTGAAATCGGAAAAGATCTCGGTGGCGCCGGCCGAGCCCAGCACCGCGCTGCTGGCGGTGCAGGACAGCGGTTCGAAGGACGCGCCGATGCGGATCGGCACGCTGCTGATGAGGGTGGCGCCCCACAGGTCGGCCGCGCGCTGGAAGGCGATCAGGCGCTGCTGGCCCAGCGTGGTGCCGGTGTTGCCGCCGACCGGCGTGGCCCGGGTGGTGTCGTTGAAGCCCACGCCCGGCTCGTTCAGGTTGATGATCACGATGGTGGCGGCGGCATGCGCGCTCGAGGCGCCGACGGCGAGGGCGCCGCAGGCCAGCGCCAGCGCCACGCCGACGCCGGCCGCGGTGTTGGCAAGGCGCTGCAGGCGCGACGGTGCGCCGGATTTGCCGGGTTCGCCGGCCGGTGCGGCGCAGGATGGATCAGCGGGTTTCATGGACATGCTCCTCGTGGGCGTCGGTGGCAGGGACGGCACCGCCCAGGGCAGCTTCGGCAGCGGCGGCGCCGTGCACGCATTCGCTGGACAGCTTGCCGTCGGCACCGCGCGTGACCACGTCGTAAACCATGGTGCGGTCGCCGAGACGTACGCCGCGCGTGCCGTCGCGGCGCGGGGCCAGGGCCTGGTGCTGTTGCGGCCTGCCGGCAGCCAGGGCGGCCGGTGCTGGGGTGCGGCCTTGCAGTGCCTTCAGCTCGTCCGGCGTGGGGGCGCGCATCTTGCCGGTCTGGGCATCGCGCACGACGACCATGCCTTCCTGGCTGTGCGGGCTTGCCGGCTGCGCCTGCTGCTGTGCCTTGGCCTGCAGCGAGAACGCAGCGAGCGCGCACAAGGTGGCCATGGCGCTGGCGTTCAGGATTCTTTGCTTGGACATGACGGTTCCCCTTCTACGATTGCAGCCGGCGGCGCGCCAGGCCCAGGCCGCCGAGGCCCATGGCCAGCAGCATCCAGGTCGCCGGTTCCGGCACCGCCGTCACCACGCTGACCGAATCCAGGCCGACATAGCCCGAGAGCTCGGCGGGCCCGGCGTAGCGGAAGGCAAAGCGGCCCGGGCCCTCGAGCGCGAGGCTGGTGTCGAACAGCGCCCACTCGGTCGGGTAGCCGCCGGTGTTGCCGATGGTGGTGATCAGCGTATTGAAGTCCGCCGGATTGCTGCTGTCGCCGTAGGCAAAGCGTACTTCCAGCAGCTCGCTGAAGCCAGGATCCGCGGCGTGGCGCGTATAAAAACTGATGTCGGTGAGGCCGGACAGGGTGAGGGAGGGGGTGATCAGCCAGTTGTCGATGTTGCCGCTGCCGCCGGCGGCGCTGAGGAAGTTGACGCCGGCATAGGAATCGGCCGCGCCCGCCTGCGCCGGGAAGATACCAGCATTGCCCTGGAACCAGGCGTTGCCAACCGGGGCGCTATTGTTTACCTGCGTCCATCCGGTCAGGCCGCCGATGTTCTCGAAGCCTTCGTTCAGGACCTGTACGCGCGACGTCTGCGCTGCCGCGGAGCCGATTGCCGCCAGCGACAGTGCCACTGCCGCACACAAGGTTTTCGCATGTTTCATTGGAAAGCCCTTTCAAGGAAGCCAGTAGGATGGTGGACTGCTCGCGCTGGCTCATCGACGAGACCATTGATGGGCTAATCTTATGAGTTGAACGACAACAAACCTTGATCTTTAGCTAATGGCTGGGCTGGACAAACGACGTATCGTCTGGCGGGACTTGCGGGGGCGTGGGACGGATCGTGGCAGCGCCCGCTCGGACGCTGCACGTGAAGGAGACAGGAAGGTGCCTGCTGGAAGGATCAGCGCTGGGGCGCAAGGAAGCGGCGCAGGCGCAGCTTGCCGACGATCCCGATCGGGAAGAAATAGATCGACAGGATGAACAGCACCCCCAGCCACAGCATCCAGCGGTCCGGATGCAGCGCCGCCGCCAGCAGCGGCGTGCCGGCGAGCGCATCCGAGGCTTGTCCCATCAGCGTCTTGAGGTAGTTCTGCGCCAGGATGAACAGCGTGGCGCCGACCACCGCGCCGTACATGGTGCCCATGCCGCCGATCACGACGATCAGCAGGATGTCGGTCATCACCTCGAAACCAAGCGAGGTCTTGGGGCCGACGTAGCGCAGCCACAGGGCCATCAGGGCGCCAGCCAGCGCCGCCACCAGCGCCGCCAGCACGTTGGCCCAGACCCGGTAGACCACGGTGCGGTAGCCGAGCGCTTCGGCGCGGAATTCGTTCTCGCGGATCGCCTGCAGCACCCGCCCGAACGGCGAATTGACCAGCCGCAGCAAGAACAGGAACAGCAGCACGCAGCCGAAGAACACGATGTAGTAAGTGATGACCTTGCCGTCGATGGCGCGGCCGAGCACATCGTTTTCAAATAGCGTGAAGCCGGGCGTGAGCAGTTCCGGCACGCCGAAGGTGCGGCCATCCTCGCCGCCGGTGAAATCGGACAACTGCGAAGCCAGCACCGCGAACGAGGACGCCACCGCCAGCGTGATCATGGCGTAGAAGATCGCCCGCACGCGCAGCGCGAACAGGCCGATCACCAGCGCCAGCGCCACCGTCAGCAGCAGCGCCAGCGCCAGCCCGCCCAAGGCCACGCCCCAGGTCGGCTCGTCGACGCGCGCCAGGGCAATGCCGATGCCGTAGGCACCGATCCCGTAGAACATGGTGTGGGCGAACGAGACGATGCCGGTATAGCCCAGCAGCAGGTCGTAGGATGCCACCAGCACGATGTAGATGCAGATGGTGGCCGCGGTGTTGAGCGGACGCGCGCCGCTGAACAGGAAGGGCGCCAGCAGCAGCCCGAGCACGATGGCGACCAGCACGGCGGCCAGCAGGCGGCTGCGCGGCAGGTCGTTGGAAAGGAATTTGACCAGCATCTCAGCTCCGCGATTTGGAATACAGGCCGGCCGGGCGCCACAGCAGGATGGCGATCATCAGGATGATGTTCGACACCAGCGCGACCTTGGGTGCCAGGAAGCCGGCGTAGTTGCCGGCCAGCGCCATCAGCAGCGCGCCGATGAAGCAGCCGCCGACGGACCCCAGTCCGCCGATGATGATGACGATAAAGATCATCACGGTGATGTCGGCGCCCATCGAGGCCGACAGGGTTTCCTTGTACAGTCCCCACATCACGCCGCCCAGGCCGGCCAGCGCCGACCCCGCCGCGAACACGGCGACGAACAGGCGGCGGATCCGGTAGCCGAGCGCCTCGACCATGTCGCCGTTCTCGACGCCGGCGCGGATCAGGAGGCCGATGCGGGTCCGGTTGAGCGTGAGGAACATCGCTGCGAACACCACCACCCCGACCACGACCGCCACCAGCCGGTATTTCTCGATGGCGGCATCGCCCAGGAACAGGGCGCCGTGCAGGGCTGCCGGCAGGGGGAGCGGCAATTGCTCAGCGCCCCAGATCACGTTAATCAATTGTTCCGAGACGATCATGCCGCCCATCGTGATCAGGATCTGCTTCAGGTGCTGGCCATACACCGGCATGATCAGCACGCGCTCGAAGACCAAACCGAGTAGAAATGTGACGCCCATCGCCAGCAGCACGGCCAGGCCGAGCGCGCCGAGGTTGGCTGCCAGCGAATCGGCTTCCAGCCAGTTGCGCATCGGCAGCAGCACCAGCGTGGCGCTGAAGGCGCCGACCGAGACGAAGGCGCCATGGCCGAAGTTCAGCACGTTCATCAGGCCGAACACCAGGGTCAGGCCGCTGGCCATGATAAAGATCATCATGCCCATTGCCAGCCCGGCCACGGTCAGCGTGATCCAGGTCGGGAAGCTGACGAAGGGCAGGACGGCCAGCATCAGCAGCGGCACCAGCAGCAGCGGCGCGATGTCGCGCCGGGCCGCCGGCAGGGGCGTCTCGGCCTGCAGGGCCGGGGCGGCCTGGGGGAGCGGGAGTGGAGCGGTCACGGTAGTCGGTTTCATGTCATTGGTGGGAGTCGAGCGACAGGCCCAGCAGCCGCTGCTGGAGTGCCTCGTCGCCGGCCAGGTCGTGCATCAGGCCGGCATGCACGACGCGGCCGTCGTCCATCACGCTCACGCTGTCGCCCAGGCTCCTGACGAAGTTGAAGTTCTGCTCGACCAGCAGGATCGTGGTGCGGGTATCCTTCAGCTCGCGGAAGGCCGCCATCAGGCTCTGGACGATGGCCGGCGCCAGGCCCTTGGTCGGCTCGTCGACCAGCAGCAGCTGGCGCGGTTCCACGATCGCGCGCGCGATCGCGACCATTTGCTTCTGCCCGCCCGACAGATTGCCGGCCGGGGTGTTCCAGAAGCGCTTCAGGGCCGGGAAGAAGGCGCAGATCCAGTCGACCCGCGCCGCGTCCAGCGGGCCCGTGCGCGCCGCCAGGTAGAGGTTCTCACGTACCGTCAGTTCCGAGAACACCGCCATGCTTTCCGGGACATAGGCGATGCCGGCGCGCGCGATGTCGGGCGTCGTCATCTTGCTGATGTCGCGGCCGTCGAACATGATCGATCCGCGGCTGGCCTTCCACAGGCCCATGATGGTGCGCAGCGTGGTGGTCTTGCCGGCGCCGTTGCGGCCCAGCAGCACCGCCAGGCCGCCGCGCGGCACCACCAGGTCCACGCCCTGCAGGATATGGTACTGGCCGATGTGGGTGTGGACGCCGGACAGGGTCAGGATCGAGTCGGCGGCCGGCGCCGCGTTCACGTCACGCAGGTTCGGGTGTGCCAAGATAGGCCTCCTGTACGATCTGCGACTGCATCACGGTGGCCGGTTCGCCGTCCGCCACCAGGGTGCCGTTGTGCAGCACGACGATGCGGTCGGCCAGCGCGCGCACCACGTCCATCTTGTGCTCGACCAGCAGCACGGTGCGCCGGCGCTCGGCTTTCACCTGGTGGATCAGGTCGAGCACCACCGGCACCTCGTCCACGCTCATGCCGGCGGTCGGTTCGTCGAACATCATGATCTCGGGTTCCAGCGCCAGCAGGATCGCGACTTCGAGCTTGCGCTGGTCGCCGTGCGACAGCGTGCCGACCCAGGCGTTGCGCTTGCCCGCCATCGCCACCCGCTCGAGGTAGTGTTCGGCGCGCGCGATCACGTCGCGGTGCCCGGACCACAGCGACAGCATCGACAGGCCGATGCCGGCCCGGCTCTGCACCGCCAGCCGCACGTTTTCCAGCACCGTCAAGTGCGGGAACAGGTTGGTCAGCTGGAACGCCCGGCCGATGCCCAGGCGGGTGCGGCGCGCCGGTCCGGAGCCGGTGATGTCCTGGCCGCGCAGGAACACGCGGCCTGACGTGGCCTGCAGCTGGCCCGACACCAGGTTGAAATAGGTGGTCTTGCCGGCCCCGTTCGGACCCACGATCACGGTCAGCGTACCGGGATAAAAATCGGCCGATACCGCATTCACCGCGACGTGGCCGCCGAAGCGGATGCTCAGGTCGCGCGTGGACAGCGAAGGCTGCCCTGGCTTGCTCGACGGCGTGTCCATGTCAGCGCTTGTTCTTGACCGGCAGCGGCATGTCGGCAACCGGAATCTCGCGCACCAGTTCCAGCAAGTCCCACTCGTTCTTCTGGTCTTTCTTGATGCGGAAGTGGTACATCGTCTGCAACGCCTGGTGATCTTCCTTGCGGAAGCTCATAGTGCCTTTCGGGGTCTCGAAGCTCATGCCTTCCATCGCCGCCGCCATCTGGTCGCCGTTGGCGTTCGGGACTTTCTGCAGCGCCGCGACCACGGCGCCGGCCGCCGCCATGCCGCCGGCGGTGAACATGTCGGGCGGCATCTTGTAGCGCTTGATGTGCTCGGCGACCAGCCAGTCGTTCATCTTGTTTTTCGGGAAGCCGTAGTAATAGAAGATGGTACCTTCGGTGCCGGCGTAGGCCTTCCAGGTCTTCATGACGGGCAGGATGTTGCCGCCGGGAGCGACCGCGATGCCATAGCGCTCCGGCTTCATGTTGGCGACCTTGGTCAGCGGATTCGGGCCGGCCCACACGATCTGCAGCACGCGCGGCTGCGGCTTGTCCTTCAGGGCGTCGAAGATGCGCTGGGTCGGCGCCGTGAAGTCGGTGGAGGCGGCCGGCGCGTATTCCTCGTGCACGACGACGGCCTTGCTGCCGGTGGCGGCCAGCGCTTCCTTGGCGGCCTTGACGGCGTCGCGCCCGAATGCATAGTCCTGGGTCAGGAAGCCGACGCTGCCTTGCTTGAAGGTGGAGGCGGCCGCCAGGGCATCCTGCATCGAGCTGCGCGCGGTGCGGAAGATGTACTTGTTCCACTTGCTGCCGGTGATCTCGTCGGCCACGGCCGGTTCGACGATCAACACCTTCTTGTATTCCTTGGCCACCGGCAGCATCGCCAGCGCCGAGCCGGACGAGGTGGTGCCGACCGCGATGTCGACCTTGTCGTCGCCATAGGCTTCCGCCAGCAGCGTGCGCCCGAGGTCGGGCTTGCCCTGGTCGTCCTTGACGATCACCTTGATCTTGCGGCCGTTGATTTCCATTTTGCCGCCGGTAAGGTACTCCAGGCCCATCATGAAGCCGGTCTCGGTTTCCTTGGCATAGGCTTCGAGGGCGCCGGTCTTGCCGGCGATGAGGGCGACCTTCAGGTCCGGCGCGGCGCAGGCGCTACCGGCGGACAGGGCGGCGGCGAAGGCAGCCAGGAAGGCTGCCGGCATCGATTTAATACGGGTCATGCTGGTCTCCTTGTTTCTGATTTTTTTTGCTCATGGCACGCTGGCCAGGAAGCGTTCGATCGCCTGCAGCGCCGGCGCTTCGGTCAGCATCGGCGCATGTCCGACGTTCGGCACCTCGACATACTGCATCAACGGCGCCGCATGCCGCATCCAGTCGGCCTGCCTGGTTTCCAGGAGGTCGGACAGGGCGCCGCGCACCAGCAGCACCGGGCGCTCGCGCGCCAGGCGCCGGAACGCCATGCGCGAGGCCAGCGAGGTGGTTCTGAGTCTACCGGTTTGCAGCGCAATGGCAATGTTCGGATCGTAGCGCGGCGCCAGCCGGCCGCTGGCATCGGGTTCGAAGGCGCGCCGCGCCCACTTGTCCCATTCCTGTTCCTGGTAGTCGGGGAAGGCGCAGGCGTTGATGTCCCTGACGTAGCAGGCCGCATCGTGCCACGAGGCCGGCGCGACGGCCTTGCCGGTGTAGCCGGCGATGCGCGCCAGACCGCGTTCCGACAGGACCGGGCCGACGTCGTTCAGGACCGCCGCCGCGATCAGGCCGATGTGGCGCGCCGCCAGCGCGATCGTGATCAGGCCGCCCATCGAGGTGCCGACGAAGACGGCACGCGCGATGCCGAGGTCGGCCATCAGCTTGACCACGTCGTCCGCATACACCTGCGGGGTGTAGTTCGACGGATCGGGGTCGCGCTCGGAGTGGCCGCGGCCGCGCACGTCGAGCGCCAGCACGCGCCGGCCCAGCGCCGCGATGGCCGGGGCGAATTCGTCGAAGTCGGCCGAATTGCGCGTCAGGCCGTGGATGCAAATGACGGGGAGGCGGGCCGCGACAGGCTGCGCCTGCATCTGCCCCATCGCTGCCACGGGCGCGGTGCCTCCGCCCGCCGGGTAGTCACGGGCATACAGCGCCAGGCCGTCGGCACTGGTGTAACGGATCGGTATGAAATTAGGCACGCTCAAACAATCCTTCGATGGCGGCCCTGCGTGCAAGGCCACCGGTTCAAATCTCGGGCACACAGGGTCCCGCCCGGTGCCCGACGGCACCGGGCGGGACGCCGCTTCATGGCCGGGGCTTCAGAAGCGGTACTCGACCGTCGCCTGCACCGTGCGCGGGGCGCCGTAGAAGGCGGTCAGCGTGCCTTCGTTGCCCAGCGTCGGGAACAGGTAGCCGGCGGTCTTGTAGTGCTTGTCGTTCAGGTTCTTGCCGTGCAGGCCGGCGCGGATCTTGCCGTCGGCGCGGGTCCAGACCATGCTGGCGTCGTACAGGTAATACGATTCCTGGTCGAGGATCGAGACGGTCTCGAACTGGTTGGTGGCGCCGCGGTAGGAAGCGCTGCCGATCAGCGCCAGCCGGCCGCCCACGCCGCCGACCGGCAGCGGAATGTCGTAGGTGGCGCGCAGGTTGGCCGAGTTGCGCGGGGGTGTTTTGGAACACGCGCTGGTTGGCCACGTTGACGCCGGCCACGATGTATTCGTCGTACTTGGCGTCAATGTAGCTGTACATGCCGGCCAGCGAGAAATTCGGGGTCAGGTGCGCCACCGCTTCGAATTCAAAGCCCTTGATCTTGGCCTTGCCGGCGTTGGTGGTCAGGCCGGCGAAGCTGTCGTCGCGGCCGTCGCCGTTGGTGTCGATCGCCACAGAACCGGGGATCTGCACGTCCTTGTAGTCGCTGTAGAACAGGGCGGTGTTGGTGGTGATGCGGCCGCCGTTGAACGAGGACTTCAGGCCCAGCTCCGCGGTGCCGATGGTTTCGGGACGGTAGCCGGCGCGGGCTTGCGCCTGCGTGATGCGGGTGCCGACCACGTTCAGGCGCGGGTCGAAGCCGCCGCCCTTGAAGCCTTTCGAGTAGGACGCGTAGACGTTCTGGTCAGGGGTCGCCTTGTAATTCAGGGCGATGCGCGGGGTGAATTTCTTGTCCTCGCGGGAGAGCCCCGGCAGATCGGTGTCGGTGCGGAACAGGATGGCGCCCGGGTTACCCATTTGCGGCGTGCCGCCCAGGCCGAAGTAGATCTGGCGGAAGATGTCGGCTTCGCGCTTGTCGACGGTGTAGCGGCCGCCCAGCGACAGCTGCAGCGTGTCGGTCAGGTTATAGCTGCCGTCGGCATACACGGCCCAGGCCTTGGTGTCGATGTCGCCGCTGGTGAAGGTGCTGGTGGGCACGAGGCCGGCCAGGATGGTATCGAACTTGTTGTAGGCGTTGGCGTCGATGTAGTAGACGCCGGCCACGCCCTGGATCTTGGGACCGGTGTAGGTCAGGTTGAATTCCTGGCTGAACTGCTTGTTGGTGTACAGCGCCGGCACTTCCATGTCGACCACGGGAAGGGAATCGAAGTCGATCGGCGCGTACGACTTGTCCTGGCGCTGGGCGGTGATCGACTTGAAGGTCAGCTCCGGGGTGACGTTCCATTCGACCGTGGCCGACACGCCGTGCTGGCGCACTTGCTGCTCGTGCCCGAGCGCCGTCATCATCTCGGCCTGGGTGTCGTAGACGTTGGACAGGATCGGGGCACCGCTGGTGCGGCCGACGATCAGGCGGTGGCCATTCTTGGGATGCGAATCGTCCTGGGTCAGGTCGGCGGCCACACGCACGAACAGGTCCGGGGTCGGCGTCCATTCGGCCGACACGCGCGCCGCCGCCAGGTCCTTGTCGTAGTTGGGCGCGCCGTTGAACAGGTTGCGGCCGTAGCCATCGTGCTTGAATTTGGCGATGGTGCCGCCGACGCGCAGCGTGTCGCTGAGCGGGGTGCTGGCGGTGAGGACGCCGTCGCGTTCCTTGTAGTTGCCAAGCGTGCCTTTCAGGCGCACGTCGGTCTGCGGCGCCAGCCTGCGGGTGACGTACTTGACGGCGCCGCCGATGGTGTTGCGGCCGTACAGCGTGCCCTGCGGGCCGCGCAGCACTTCGATGCGCTCGACGTCGTAGATGTCGGCCACCGCGCCTTGCGGGCGGGCCAGGTAGATGTCGTCGAGGTAGATGCCGACGCCGGATTCGAAGCCGGCCAGCGGGTCGGCCTGGCCGACGCCGCGGATGAAGGCGGTCAGCGTGGAATTGGTGGCGCGCGAGGCCTTCAGGGTGGTGTTCGGCAGCGTGGTGGTGAGCGCGACCACGTCCGGGATGCCCTGCTTGGACAGCTGGTCGGCGGTGTACGCCGTGACCGACACCGGCACGTCCTGCAGGGTTTCCTGGCGGCGGCGTGCGGTGACGACCACTTTCTCGACATTGCCTTCAGGGGCGGGGACGGCACCACCGGTATCCTGGGCATGGACCGTACCGGCGGCGGCGCCGGACAGGGCGAGCAGGGCAGCCGCGGAATGGCTCAGCAGGTGCTGCCGGGTTGCGCGCATGGGCAACCGCGCTTTTTTCTTGCAAACACGCATGGACGTCTCCTGATTTTGTTGTGGTGTCATGCTTTTTTTTCGCACGCACCGCAGTGTGACTCGGATGGGATTGGTTGAATAGACAACAGCGCGCCCACCGGGTGTGCAAATTTGCACAGCCATATACACCGCCCGGGGGCACGCGGGAAAGGGCACTGTCGAGCTCGCTTGTGTGGTTTTTGTGCACGCACAAATAGCAGCACCAAAACCTTGCAGCAGGAATGTGCACTAGTGCACAATGTGTCATCTTGATAAGGAACAACCTGTCATGAACAGCCTGCCCGAGTGGACTGACCTGCGTTTTTTCCTGGAACTGGCACGCGCCGGCACGCTGTCGGGCGCGTCGCGCCGGATCGAGGTCGAGCACACCACGGTGGCGCGCCGCATCGACCGCCTCGAACACCAGCTCGGCAACACCCTGTTCGACCGCTCGCGCGAAGGCTACGAACTGACTGAAATGGGGCGCGCGCTGCTGCCGCACGCCGAGGCGATGGAAGGGGCGGCGCTGGCGGCGGCCGAGCAGCTCGGCGGGGCCGAGGTCGCGGCCCACGGGGTGGTGCGCCTGGGCGTGCCCGAAGTGTTCGGCGTGCGCGTGGTGGCGCCACTGCTGGTCAAGCTGTTCGAAGACCATCCCGACCTGTCGATCGACCTGCTGGCGCTGCCGCGCTTCGCCAACCTGGCCAACCGCGAGGCCGACCTCGGCGTCATGCTCGATCCGCCATCCACCGGGCGCTACATGGTCACGCGGCTGGCCTCGTTCCGCTTCTACCTGTACGCCGCGCCGGCCTACCTGGCAAAACACCCGAAGATCGAAACGCACGCCGACCTCGAGCGCCACGATTTCGTCGATTACGTGCAGGACCGCCTGGCCAGCCGCGAACTGTCCTACCTGAACGAACTCGGCTTCACGCCGCGGCGGCGCCTGTGCTGTTCCGGCATGACCGCCCAGATCGAGGCGGCGGCGATCGGCATGGGCCTGATGATGGCGCCGCCTTATGCGGTGATGGACGACGAGCGCCTGGTACAGGTGCTGCCGGGCTTCTATGCCGAACGCTCGTTCTGGCTGGCCGCGCCGGCCGACCTGTACCGGCTGCGCCGCGTGAAAGTGGTATGGGACCTGCTGCGCGAGCTGGCCGACAACAATCCGAAACTGTGGTGGCACAAGGCCGATATGGAAAGAACTGCACTGGAAAGGACTGCATGACCCTGATGATCCGACGCTACGAACCCCGCGACGCGGACGGCGCCAATGCCGTCGCACGCGCTGCTTTTGCGCAGTACGAAGCGCACTACGACGACTGGCCAACCTTCATCGAGCGTATCGGCCGGCTGGGCGACCTGGCGCATGAGGGCGACCTGTTGGTAGCCGAGCAGGGCGACGCCATCGTCGGCGCCGTGCTGCACGTGCCGCCGGGAGGGCCGCGCAGCGCGATCTTCCCGCCCGAGTGGTCGGTGGTGCGCATGCTGGTGGTGGCGCCCGAGGCGAGGGGGCAGGGTACCGGGCGTCGGCTGATGGCGGCCTGCCTGCGCTGCGCGCGCACCGCCGGCGCGCCGGCAGTGGTGCTGCATACCAGCCCGGTGATGGCGACGGCGCTGCGCATGTATGAGGCGATCGGCTTCGTGCGCGACCGCGACATCCCGCCGATCCAGGGCATGGCGTACGGCCGCTACATGCTGCCGGCATCACGCATCGCCCAGGCCCTGGCCACACTCGAAGCGCCGAGGGACTGACGGCCCGGCTACAATGCCGGCATGCCCAGTAAAACGCCCATCTTCCCCGGCCCGCGCACCGCGCGCGGCCTCGTGCTCGCTGTCCTGCTGTCCAACGCCGACCAGGCCGGCGCCGAACCCCTGCGCGGCCGCGTCACGCTGGCGGCCATCGTCCGCGCGCTGAAGCGCAAGTACCACTGGCCGATCGAGACCACCAGCTTTCCGTCGAATGCGCCCGATGGCCGCGCTACCTGGGCCACGGTCTACAGCCTGCCGGAAGCAGTGATCGCCAAGGCGATGGATGCGCGCGGGCGCGACTGGCTGCGCAGCAGCCTGGGCGACAGGCCCATGCCCTGAACACCGGCCCCGCATCGGGAAAAGCTGCATAATCATCCACGTCATCCGCTACCAGCCATCGGACAGGAAAGGAACATCGTGGATCTCAAGCTCACCAACAAACTCGCACTGGTCACCGGCAGCACCGCCGGCATCGGCCGTGCCATCGTCGAAGCGCTGGCACGCGAAGGCGCGCGTGTGATCGTGAACGGGCGCACCCGGGCGGCGGTCGATACGGCGATCACGGACATCAAAGCGTCCACTGGTGCGGATGTACTCGGCTTCGCCGGCGATCTCGGCACCGCCGCCGCCGAGGAACTCGGGCGCCAGTATCCGGATGTCGAGATCCTGGGCAACAACCTCGGCATTTTCGAAGCGAAGCCGTTCGAGGACATCCCCGACGAAGACTGGATGCGCTTTTTCGAAGTGAACGTGCTGGGCGGCGTACGCCTGGCGCGCCTGTACCTGCCATCGATGCGGCAGCGCAACTGGGGCCGCATCATTTTCATTTCGAGCGAAAGCGCAATGCAGATCCCGACCGAAATGATCCACTACGGCACCACCAAGACCGCCCAGCTCGCGGTGTCGCGCGGCCTTGCCGAAGCGGTGGCGGGCACCGGCATCACGGTCAACAGCATTCTTCCAGGACCCACCAAGTCGCGCGGCGTCAGGGACCTGGTCGAATCGATGGGCAAGGCGCAAGGCATGTCGTTCGAGCAGAGCGAAAAGGAATTCTTCGAGAAGGCACGTCCGACCTCGCTCATCAAGCGCTTTGCCGCGCCGGAAGAAGTCGCTTCGCTGGTGGCCTACGTCGCCAGCCCGCTGGCGTCCGCCACCACTGGCGCGGCCCTGCGTGCGGATGGAGGCGTGGTCAAAAGCGTGGTTTGATTACCTGGCGGATCGGCTGCAGCCGTTTGCTCCCGAGGCGCGTTGGGTCAGCGGTCAAATACGTAACATTGCAATCATCATCTTTTGACATTCTCACCAATTGTCACACCGAGCGCGGCACCTGTTGTAAAAAATTGACTTCATCCAATATTAATTGATACAAGGAAACACGACACTTATACTTGCCGCAGTTTGATAACTCGCATAAGGCAGTTAAATGTCACGGCGTCTCCTCCCGCCGCTCGGTGTCGCCCTCGCAGCCGCGATCGCACCGGCGGCCCTGGCCCAGCAAGTGCCGCAGCCCCAACCCCCGGCTGCCACCGTACCCGACCAGCGCGACACCCTCGAATACCTCCGTCAACAGGAGCGTGAACGCAGCGTGCGCCAGCAGCAGGAGCAGGAGCCGGACGTGCGCCTGCAGCGGCCGGCGGCGGCCGATCCGGCCCGCTACACCGACGGCGAGCAGCCCTGTTTTCGACATCACCCGGGTGCTGCTTGCAGGAGCGGGCGCCGCGCAGTTCGAGTGGGCGCTGGCGGCAGTCGATCGCGAAGACAACGGCAAGGCCGACCCGATCGCCGGCCACTGCATCGGCATGGCGGGCATCAACCTGGCCATGCACCGTGTCCAGAACGCGATCCTGGCGCGCGGCTATGTGACGACGCGGGTACTGGCCGAGGCCCAGAACATCAAGTCCGGCACGCTGCAGCTGACCGTCGTACCGGGCCGCATCCGTGCCGTGCGCTTCGCCGAGGGTACCGACGGCCGCGCCACCAAGTGGAATGCGGTGCCAGCCGCCCCGGGCGACCTGCTCAACCTGCGCGATACCGAACAGGCACTCGAAAACTTCAAACGCGTGCCCACCGCCGATGCCGACATCAAGATCGCGCCGGCGGAAGGCCGTGATGCCCGTCCGGGCGAAAGCGACCTCGTGGTGCATTGGAAGCAGGGCTTCCCCTGGCGCCTGAGCCTGAGCGCCGACGACAGCGGCTCGCGTGCCACCGGCAAGCACCAAGGTACTGTCACACTGTCCTACGACCATTGGTGGACGTTGAACGACCTGTTCTACGTCAGTTTCAACCGCAACCTCGACCAGCCCGGGGCCGGCGGCGGCACCCACGGCCTCGTGGCCCACTATTCGATCCCGTTCGGCTATTGGCTGCTGAGCACCACGGGCAGCGACAGCAGCTATCGCCAGACCGTCGCTGGCCTGACCCGGGATTACGTCTACAGCGGCGAAAACCGCAATCGTGACATCAAGCTGGCGCGCCTGGTCTACCGCGACGCCTCGCGCAAGACCACGCTGTCGCTGCGCGGCTGGAGCCGCTCGTCGAAGAACTTCATCGACGACACCGAAGTGGAAGTCCAGCGCCGTCGCACCGCGGGCTGGGAGCGGGGCATCGGCCATCGCGAATTCTTCGGCGCCGCGACGCTCGACCTGAACCTGCAATACCGCCGCGGTACCGGGGCGGAGGGTGCCATGCGGGCGCCGGAAGAGGCATTCGGTGAAGGCAGCTCGCGCGCCGGACTGTGGCTGGGCGACGCGAACCTGAGCGCGCCCTTCAAGCTGGCCGGCCAGGGCCTGCGCTACAGCGCCACCTGGCGTGGCCAGACCAGCCATGCGCCGCTGCTGCCGCAAGACCGGTTCGCGATCGGCGGGCGTTACACCGTGCGTGGCTACGACGGCGAAACCAGTTTGCTGGCCGACCACGGCTGGCTGCTGCGCAACGAACTGGCGCTGGCGCCGGGCGGCTCGGCTCACGAGATTTACTTCGCCCTGGATCACGGCCGCGTCAGCGGACGCACCGCGCCGACGCTGGTGGCGCGCCATCTGACCGGCGCCGCCATCGGCCTGCGTGGCCAGCTGATGCGCCTGCAGTACGAGGTCTTCGCCGGGCGTCCGGTCGACAAGCCGGCCGACTTCCAGACCGCGCGCACGACCTACGGTTTCAACCTCGCCGCCAGTTACTGAGTTGTCCGCTTTTCCGCGGCGGTGAGCGTTCACCGCTGCCCATGATTCGCCCCTCCCAAACCCCGAGGCTCGCATGAACAAGCACCTGTACCGTATCGTCTTCAATAAACGCCGTGGCCAGCTGATGGTGGTGGCCGAAACCACCGGTTCGCAAGGCAAGAGCGCCGCCGGCGAGACCGGGCCGGCGGGCGGCGCGGGCGGTGCGGTCTGGGGCAAACGCTTGCCGCACGCCTCCTGGCGGCCGCTGTGCCTGGCCGTGCTGGCGGCATTCGGCCAGCTGGCGGCATTGCCGGTCCAGGCCCAGATCGTGGGCGACCCGTCGGCCCCGGGCGCACAGCGGCCGGCAGTGCTGTCAACCAGCAGCGGTGTGCCGCAAGTCGATATCGCGACCCCGAGCGCGGCCGGCGTCTCGCGCAACACCTACACCCAGTTCGACGTCGACAGCCGCGGTGCCATCCTCAACAACAGCCGCACCGATGTCCAGACCCAGCTCGGCGGCTGGGTCCACGGCAACGGCAACCTGGCCAACGGCGGCGCGCGCGTCATCCTCAACGAAGTCAATTCCAGCAACCCGAGCCTGCTCGGGGGCTACGTCGAGGTGGCCGGGCAGCGCGCAGAAGTCGTCATCGCCAACCCGGCCGGCCTGAAGGTCGACGGCGGCGGCTTCATCAACGCCAGCCGCGTCACGCTCACCACCGGCACCCCGCTCATGAATGGCGGCAGCCTCGAAGGCTATGCGGTCCGCCGCGGCGTGGTGACGATCGGCGGCAAGGGCCTGGACGCCTCGCAGGCCGACTACACGGCGATCCTGGCGCGCGCACTCGAGGTCAACGCCGGCATCTGGGCACGACAGCTGCGCGTCGTGACCGGCGCCAACCAGCTCGACGCCGCCCACAACGTGACCGGCGCCGTTGCCGCCGAGGGCCCGGGACTCACCTACGCGCTGGACGTGGCGGCGCTGGGCGGCATGTACGCCGGGAAGATCATGCTGGTCGGGACCGAAGCGGGCCTGGGTGTGCGCAACGCCGGCACCCTGGCCTCGACCGGCGGGCTGACGCTCGACGCGAACGGCTGGCTCTCCAACAGCGGCACGCTGCAGGCGGCAGACACGCTGGCGGTGGGCGCGGCGGGCAAGGTCGCCAACAGCGGGACCCTGCAGGCGACCGGACAGCTGACGCTCGCCACGGCTGGCGACATCGTCAACAGCGGCACCGTGCGCGCCGCCGCCGATGCGCAGGTCAACAGCAGCGGCAACATCGGCAACAGTGGCGCGATCAGCGCGGCCGGCAACCTGGGTCTGCATGCCGAAGGGACGCAGTCACGCATCGATACCGGTGCCGGTTCGCTGCTGGCGGCCGGCCTGCAGGCCGACGGTACCCTCGGCCCGGCGGGCGCCCTGGATGTACGCGCGACCGACGTCGTGGCCGTGCACGGCAGCGCGCTCGCAAGTGTTTCCAGCACGCTGGCGGGCAGGACGCTCGACATCGCCGGCGCAACGCTGCAAGCCGGCACGATGTCGCTGGCGGCGAGCGGTGGCGACCTGGACCTGACGGGCACGCACGTTACGGTGGCGGGGCAGCTCGACCTGAACGCGGCCGGTGCGCTGCGTACCGATGCCGCCAGCGTCGGCGCCGGCCAGCTCGCGCTCACGGCGGCCAGCCTGTCCAACGTCAGCGGCGCCATCGCACAGAGTGGCAGTGGCGACCTGGCGATCCGCCTGCCGGGTCGGATCGACAACACGCTCGGGCGCATCGCCACCAACAGCGGCAACCTGACGCTGGACGCGCAGGCGCTGGTCAATGCCGGCGGCACCGTCAGCCATGCAGGCGGCGGCCTGCTCGCCATCGAGGCCGGCCGCATCGACGGCCAGGGCGGTACCATCGTCTCGAACGGCAAGCTCGATCTTGCCGCCACCGCCTTCGACCACCGCGGCGCCAACACCAGCGCGGGGCAGCTTGCCATTCACGCCGATACGCTCGACAACAGCGGCGGCACGATCGCCCAGACAGGTAGCGGCGAGGCCGGCGTGACGCTGGGCGGGCGCCTGAACAACGCCGGGGGCGCGATCACCAGCGGCGGCAGCCTGGCGCTGTCGGCCGCAGCGCTCGACAACCGCCAGGGCCGCGTCAGCGCGGTGCTGGACGCCGGCCTGGCGCTGGCCGGCAGCGTCGACAACGGCGGCGGCACCCTGGCCGGCACCACGCTGGCGCTGCATGCCGGCGATGTGCGCAACAACGCCGGCACGATCCAGGCCGTCAATGGCGACGGCACGCTGGTCGTCGGCGCCCTCGACAACGGTAGCGGCAGCGTCGCCGCCGGCGGCAACCTGCGCATCGACGCCGCCAGCCTGGCCAACAGCGGCGCCCTGTACGCCGGCGCCAACCAGACGCTGGCAGTCAGCGGCGCCGTGACCGGCAATGGGATGATTGCCGCCCAGGGCGACACCACCATCACGGCAGCCAGCCTGGACGGCCGCACGGACAGCCTGCTCGGCGCGGGCCTGCATGCCGACGGCAGCGTGGCCGGCGGCGGCGCGCTTCGCGTTACCACCAGCGGTGCGCTGACGGTGCAGGGCCAGGTGCATGTGGGCGGCGCGGCCACGCTGTCCGGCACGGCGCTCGATCTGTCGAGCAGCCAGGTACGGGTGGGCGGCGCAGCCACGCTCTCCGGTGGGGCGGTCGACCTGTCGCGCAGCGCGCTACAGGTGGCCGGCGCAGCCACGGTTTCCGGCACGGCGCTCGACCTGTCCTACAGCCAGATGCAGGCCGCCGACATCGCGCTGGTGGCCAGCACCGGCAGCATCGACACCGGTGCGGCGCGGCTGACGACCGGCGGTACGCTGGCGGTCAGCAACGACGCGGCGTCGGGGCAGGGCTGGCGCAACGCCGGCGGCCAGGTCGTCGCCAGCCAACTGGCGCTGCAGGCCAACTTCCTCGACAACAGCGGTGGCAGCATCGCACAGGTGGGCGGCGCCGACGCCACCCTGCAGCTGACTGGGCCGGCATCGGTCCTGAACAACACCAACGGGCGGATCGTTGTCGCCGGCACCAATGCCAGCCTGCGCGCGGACACGATCCTGAACACGGCCGGCAAGCTCGAACACACCGGTGGCGGCAGCCTGGCTGTGCAAGCGGGACAGCTCGACAACACCGCAGGCCTGGTCCGCTCGGCGGGAAGCGTCACGCTGGGCGCCGGCACGGTTGCCAACCACGCCGGCGAATTGCGTGCCGGCGGCGACCTGCTGGCCCGGCTGGAGGGCAAGCTGGACACCGATGGCACGCTGTACGCAGGTCACAACCTGAGGCTCGATGTCGCCGGTACGTTGGAAAACGCCGGCTCGATCGCGGCGCAGGGCGACATCGCCATCGCCGCCAGCCGTGTGCACAGCAGCGGCCTGCTGGGCGCCGGCTTGGACGCGCACGGACAACTGACGGGCTCAGGATCACTGGCCATGAACGCGAGCGAGGCACTGGCGGCGACCGGCCAGAACGTGGCCGCCGGCAGCATGGCACTGCAAGGCAGTGCGCTCGACCTGGCCGGCAGCACGTCGACGGCCAGCAGCATCACGCTGGCAACCAGCGGCGGCGCCATCGATACGCACGGCGCCATCGTCCACGCTGCCGATACCCTGGCCGTGCACGGCGGCGACCTGCGCAATAGCGGCGGCCAGTTGAGCGCACGCACGCTCGGTATCGCCGTGGGCGCGTTCGACAACGCCGGCGGCGCCATCCTGCAGGCCGGGCAGGGCAGGCTCGACCTGCACGCCGCTGCGCTCGACAACAACGCCGGCCGCATCGCCGGCGACGGCACGCTGGCGATCCAGGCCGCTGACCTGAACAACACGGGCGGCAGCGTCGCCGGCGCCCAGGGCCTGGCCATCGCGGCGGTCGACGTCGCCAACCGCGGCGGCCAGATCCGCTCGGCAAGCGGCGGCGTCACGCTGGCGCTGCGCGACCTGTCCAACGACGGCGGCGCGGTCTTCGCCGGCACGGAGCTGACGACACACGCCCGCAACGTCGACAACGGCGGCAGCCTGTACGCGGCAGGGAAGCAGACCCTGGCTGCGAGCGGCAGCGTCGTCAACGGCGGCATCATTTCGGCCGGTGGCGATACCGCCATCACGGCAGCAAACCTGGCCAACAGCGACGGCACGCTGTACGCAGGCCGCACCCTGACGCTCGATGTCGCCGGCACGCTGGACAACGCCGGCTCGATCGCGGCGCAAGGCGAGGCAAGCATTGCAGCCGTCCGCGTGCACAGCAGCGGCCTGCTGGGCGCCGGCCTGGATGCGCAAGGTGCGCTGGCCGGTTCCGGCTCCCTCACCGTGACCGCTAGCGAGACACTGGCGGCAACCGGCCAGAACGTCGTCGCCGGCGGCATGGCCCTGCAGGGCAGCGCGCTCGATTTGGCCGGCAGTACCTCGACGGCAAGCAGCATTACGCTGGCAACCAGCGGCGGCGCCATCGATACGCACGGCGCCACTGTCTACGCAGCCGATACCCTGGCCGTGCACGGCGGCGACCTGCGCAACGGCGGCGGCCAGCTGAGCGCGCGCACACTCGGTATCGCCGTGGGCGCTCTCGACAACGCGGGCGGCGCCATCCTGCAGGCCGGACAGGGCAGGCTCGACCTGCACACCGCTGCGCTCGACAACAACGCCGGCCGCATCGCCGGCGATGGCATACTGGCCATCCAGGCCGCTGACCTGAACAACACGGGCGGCAGCGTCGCCGGCGCCCAGGGCCTCGCCATCGCGGCAACCGACGTCGCCAACCGCGGCGGCCAAATTCGCTCGGCAAGCGGCGACGTCACGCTGGCGCTGCGCGACCTGTCCAACGGCGGCGGCGCGGTCTTCGCCGGCGCGGGACTGACGACCAGCGCCCGCAACATCGACAACGGCGGCAGCCTGTACGCGGCAGAGAAGCAGACCCTGGTTGCGAGCGGCAGCGTCGTCAACGGCGGCATCATCTCGGCCGGTGGCGACACCGCCGTCACGGCGGCCAGCCTGACAAATAGTGATGGCACGCTGTATGCGGGTCACACCTTGACGCTCGGCGTCGGCGGCACGCTGGATAACGCCGGCTCGATCGCGGCGCAAGGCGACATCGCCATCGCCGCCGCCCGCGTGCACAGCAGCGGCCTGCTGGGCGCGGGCCTGGACGCGCAGGGACAACTGACGGGTTCTGGATCGCTGGCCGTGAACGCGAGCGACGAACTGGCGGCAACCGGCCAAAACGTCGCCGCCGGCAGCATGGCCCTGCAGGGCGGCGCGCTCGACCTGGCCGGCAGCACGTCCACGGCGAGCAGCATTGCGCTGGCAACCAGCGGCGGCGCCATCGATACGCACGGCGCCATCGTCCACGCTGCCGATACCCTGGCTGTGCACGGCGGCGACCTGCGCAACGGCGGCGGCCAGTTGAGCGCGCGCACACTCGATATCGCCGTGGGCGCGCTCGACAACGCCGGCGGCGCCATCCTGCAGGCCGGGCTGGGCAAGCTCGACCTGCACGCCGCTGCGCTCGACAACAGCGCTGGCCGCATCGCCGGCGACGGCACGCTGGCCATCCAGGCCGCTGACCTGAACAACACGGGCGGCAGCGTCGCCGGCGCCCAGGGCCTGGCCATCGCGGCGGCCGACGTCGCCAACCGCGGCGGCCAGATCCGCTCGGCAAGCGGCGGCGTCACGCTGGCGCTGCGCGACCTGTCCAACGACGGTGGCGCGGTCTTTGCCGGCGCGGAGCTGACGACACACGCCCGCAACGTCGACAACAGCGGCAGCCTGTACGCGGCAGGGAAGCAGACCCTGGTTGCGAGCGGTAGTGTCGTCAACGGCGGCATCATTTCGGCCGGTGGCGACACCGCCATCACGGCAGCGAGCCTGGCCAACAGCGACGGCACGCTGTACGCGGGCCGCACGCTGACGCTCGGTGTTGCCGGCACGCTGGAAAACGCCGGTTCGATCGCGGCGCAGGGCGACATCGCCATCGCCGCCAGCCGTGTGCACAGCAGCGGCCTGCTGGGTGCCGGCCTGGACGCGCAAGGCGCGCTGGCCGGCTCCGGCTCCCTGACTGTGAACGCGAGCGACGAACTGGCGGCAACCGGCCAGAACGTGGCCGCCGGCAGCATGGCCCTGCAGGGCAGTGCGCTCGACCTGGCCGGCAGTACCTCGACGGCAAGCAGCATCGCGCTGGCAACCAGCGGCGGCGCCATCGATACGCACGGCGCCATCGTCCACGCTGCCGATACCCTGGCCGTGCACGGCGGCGACCTGCGCAACGGCGGCGGCCAGTTGAGCGCGCGCGCACTCGATATCGCCGTGGGCGCGCTCGACAACGCCGGCGGCGCGATCCTGCAGGCCGGGCAGGGCAAGCTCGACCTGCACGCCGCTGCGCTCGACAACAGCGCTGGCCGCATCGCCGGCGACGGCACGCTGGCCATCCAGGCCGCTGACCTGAACAACGCGGGCGGTACCATCGCCGGCGCCCAGGGCCTGGCCATCGCGGCGGCCGACGTAGTCAACCGCGGCGGCCAGATCCGCTCGGCAAGCGGCGGCGTCACGCTGGCGCTGCGCGACCTGTCCAACGACGGCGGTGCGGTCTTTGCCGGTGCTGGCCTGACGACCAGTGCCCGCAACGTCGACAACAGCGGCAGCCTGTATGCGGCGGGGGCGCAGACCCTGGCCGCCAGCGGCAGCGTCGTCAACCGCGGCGTCATCGCGGCCGGTCGCGATACCACGATCACCGCGGCCAGCCTGGCCAACAGCCACGTGATGGGCGCCGGCCTGAGCGCCGACGGGGTACTCGCGGGCAGCGGCGCGCTGACGGTGAATACCAGCGGCGTGCTGCAATCGGACGGGCGCAACGTCGCCGCCGGCAACGCCAGCCTGGCGGGCGCCGCGCTCGACCTGGCCGGCAGCGACATCACGGCCGCCAACGTCGCGCTGTCGGCCACTGGCGGCGGCATCGATACCGGCGCCGCCCTGGTCAGCACGGCCGGTACGCTGAGCGCGGCCGCCACCGGGACGCTGGCCAATCACGGCGGTGTACTGAGCGCGGGCCAGCTCGACCTGCGGGCCGGCAACCTGGACAACACGTCCGGCACCATCCTGCAAACCGGCGGCGGCGACACCGCCATCCGCACCGGCCTGCTGGACAACACGGGCGGCCGCCTTGCCGTCAACAGCCGCAACCTGAGCCTGGATGCGGCCGCGCTGCGCAATGCCGGCGGCCGCCTCGAGCATGCCGGTGCCGGCACGCTTGACGTGCACGCCGGTCCGGTCGACAACCGTTCCGGACGCATCAGTTCGGCGGGCAGTGCGATCGTCGCCGCCACCGGTACCCTCGACAATACGAACGGCGTCGCCAGCGCGGCCGCTGGCTTGCGCTTGTCCGCCGGCGCCATCGACAACAGCGGCGGGCTGCTGCGCGCTTCGGCCGGGGCGCTGGCCGTCGATGGTGCAAGCCTGCTCAACGCCGATGGCGAATTGAGCGCGGGCGGCGACCTGCAGGTCAGCCTCGGCGGCGACCTGCGCAGCGACGGCTTGCTGTACGCCGGCGGTGCCCAGAGCCTGGCCATCGGCGGTACGCTGGCCAACGGCGGCGCCATTGCGTCGCTAGGCGACACCACGATCGTGGCCCGCAACGTGAACAGCAGCGGCCTGCTCGGCGCCGGTCTCGATGCGGACGGCAGGGTGAGCACGGGCGGCGCATTGCGCGTCAGCGCGGGTACCATCGCCGCCGCCGGCCAGAACGTCGCCGGCGGCGACCTGGTCTTCCAGGGCGGCGCGATCGACCTTTCGCACAGCGATACGGCCGGGGTCAACGTCACCCTGGACAGCGGCAGCGCCGAGCTCCTCACGCGCGGCGCCGCCGTCACGGCGAGCGCCGGGCTGACGCTGACGGCCGGCCACGCCGACAACAGCGGCGGCCGGCTGGACGGTGGCAGCGTGACGCTCGCCGCCAGCCGCCTCGACAACGCTGCCGGCATCATCCTCCAGCGCGGCAGCGGCGACATGCGCGTGGCCGCCGGTGCGCTCGACAATACGAGCGGGCAGGTGGCCGCACTGAGCGGCAGCCTGCTACTGAATGCCGGCAATGTCGGCAACCGCGATGGCTTGCTGCAGGCGGCCCGCGATCTCGCGCTCGACGGAGCCGACGTCGATAACACGGCCGGCGATCTGCGCGCCGCCGGGGGCAAGCTGACGCTGGCCATCCGCGACCTCCAGAACAATGGCGGCACCGTCTTCGCCGGAAACGACCTGACGGCGCACGCACGCGACATCGCCAACGGCGGCAGCATCTACGCCGGCGGCAACCAGGCCGTCACGGCCAGTGGCGCCTTGATCAGCAGCGGCGTCCTCGCGGCCCAGGGCAACACGACGGTCAGCGCCGCCAGCGTGGCCGCCAGCGGCTTGCTGGGCGCCGGCGTACGCGCCGACGGCAGCCTGGCGGTGGCCGGCGATCTGTCGGTGACGAGCAGCGGTGCCCTGCGCGCCGGCGGCACCAACCTGGCTGCCGGCGATGCCGCCTTCAGCGCCGGCACGCTCGACCTGGCGGGCAGCGAAACCAGCGGCAGCGCCATTCGACTGGACGCGAACGCCGGCCAGGTCGATACCAGCCGCGCGCTGGTGGCGACAACCGGCACCCTCGCCATCGATGCCCATGCGGGTGGGCTGGTCAACACCGGCGGCGCCCTCAGCGCCGGCCAGCTCGACCTGCGGGCATCCGGCATCCACAACGCCGGCGGCACCATCCTGCAGACCGGCAGCGGCGACACCGTCATCGATACCACCGCACTGGACAACCGCGGCGGACGCCTCGCAGTCAACAGCGGCAACCTGCACATCGGTGCGGCTTCGCTGGACAACGCGGGCGGCCGCATCGAACATGCGGGCAGCGGCACACTGGCGATCGACGCCGGTACCCTGGCCAATGGCGGCGGCCGCATCATCTCGAGCGGCGCGGCGGACGTCGGCGCCGCCGCCAGCTTCGACAACCTCAACGGCGTGCTTGCCGCCGCCACCGACCTGCACCTCAGGGGTGGCGCCATCGCCAACGGGGGCGGCCTGCTGCAGGCCAAGACCGGCGCGTTGACGCTGGATGCGGCCAGCTTCGCCAACGGCGATGGCGAAACCAGCGCCGGCGGCGCCATGCGCCTGGAGACCAGTGGTGACCTGAGCAACGAAGGCCTGCTGTACGCCGGCGCAGCGCTCGGTCTGGACGTGGGCGGCGCGCTGCGCAGCACCGGGTCGATCGCAGCGCTGGGCGATGTCGACATCGGCGCCGGCAGCGTGCAGAGCAGCGGCCTGCTGGCGGCCGGCGTGGACGCTGCCGGCAGCTTCACGGCCGGCGGCAACCTGCACGTGACCAGTGCGCACGGCATCACGGCCAGCGGCCAGAACGTGGCTGCCGGCGACGCCTCCCTGCGCGCCGCGCGCATCGACCTGTCCGGGGGCGAGACGGCGGCTCGCAACATCACGCTCGAAGCGAGCGCAGACGGCATCGATACCGGTACGGGTGCACTGGTCAAGGCCGGCGGCACCCTTGCCATCAGCGCTGCCGGCGCGCTGCGCAACAGCGGCGGCATTCTCGACGCCGGCAAGATTACGCTCGGCGCGGCCAGCCTGGACAACCGCGCCGGCGACATCGTGCAACACGGGGCCGGCGACCTGCACCTGCAAATGGGCGCCGTGGACAACACGAACGGACGCATCGCCGCGGCCGCCGGCAGCCTGGACCTGTCGGCCACCACGCTGACCAACAGCGCCGGGGCATTACTGGCGGCGTCTAACGTGGCGCTGGCCGCCAGCGCGCTCGACAACACGGGCGGCGAGATCCGCGGCGCCGGCGGCAACGTGACGCTGGCGGCCGGCGCCATCGCCAACGGCAGCGGCGGCAGCGTCTACGCGGCCGGCAACCTGGACACCCACGCAGGCACGCTCGCCAACAGCGGCAGCCTGTACGCGGCCGGCAGCCAGACCTTGAGCGCCACCGGTAGCGTCGACAACGGCGGCATCATCGCGGCGCAGGGCGACACCACCGTCGTCGCCGCCAGCCTGTCCGGCAACGCGCGCGCGCTGCTGGGCGCGGGCATGCGCGCCGACGGCACGCTGCTGGCCAGCGGCAAATTGAGCGTCGAAACGCAAGGCCTGGCCCAGGCCCGCGGGCAAAACCTGGCCGGCGGCGACGTCGCCATCCGCGGCGGCGCCATCGACCTGGCCGGCGGCCAGACCGGCGGCGCCAACGTCAGCCTGAGCGCCACCGGGGGCGACGTCGTTACCGGCGGCGATGCCCAGGTCGCGACCACCGGCACCCTGGCCATCGCGGTCGCCGGCGCGCTGGTCAACACCGACGGCATCCTGAGCGCCGGCCGGCTGGCGCTGTCGGCCGGCAGTATCGACAACACCCGCGGCACGATCGCGCAGAGCGGCAGCGGCGATACCGCGCTGGCGGCCGGCACGCTGGACAACAGGGACGGCTGGATCGGCTTGAACAGCGCCAATCTGCGCATCGATACCACGACCCTGGACAATGCGGGCGGCACCATCCAGCACGCCGGCAGCGGCACGTTGACCGTCCGCGCGAACACCCTCGACAACGCGGGCGGTCGCATCAATTCGGCGGCGGCCGGGGACGTCGTCGCCACGGCGGCGCTGCACAACCAGGCCGGCGTCATCGCCGGCGGCAGCGGCTTGCGCGTCGGTGGCGGCGCGCTCGACAACGGCAATGGCCTGATGCGCGCGACCAGCGGCAGCTTGAGCGTCGACGCGGCCAGCCTGGCCAGCAGTGGCGAGGTGAGCGCGGGCGGCGACGTCCGCCTTGCCGTAAGCGGCGAGCTCGCCAACGACGGCCTGGTCTACGCCGGCGCCAACCAGACGCTCGCTGCCGGCGGCCTGCTGCACGGCGGCGGCTCGATCGCGGCGCTGGGCAACCTGGACGTGCATGCGGGCCGCATCGACAGCAATGGCCTGTTCGGTGCCGGCATGCGCGCCGACGGCAGCCTGGGCGGCAGCGGCAACCTGGCGCTCACCAGCGACGGCGTCCTGAAGGCCGGCGGCGACAAGCTGGCGGCGGGCGGCGTGACGCTGCGCGGTACCGGCATCGACTTGTCGCGCACCTACAGCGGCGACGCGGCGCGTGTGCTGACGGCGGGCGCCAGCATCATCGTGGATGCCGGCACCGGTACGCTCGACACGGGCGGCGCGGTGCTGAGCAGCGCCGGGGAACTGCGCCTGTCCGGCGCCGCCCTGGCCAACCGCCACGGCGAACTCGGCGGCATGCAGGTATCGCTGGCGGTATCGACACTGGACAACGCGGGCGGCGCCATCGTCCAGAACGGCAGCGGCGACATGGCGCTGACCGTGTCCGCGCTCGACAACAGCGGCGGGCGCATCACGGCAGCCAACGGCAGTCTCGGCCTGAGCGCATCCAGCATCGACAATACCCTGGGCATGCTGGCGGCCGCCGCCAACGTGCGCATCGACGGCGGCGCGGACCTCGTCAACGACGGCGGCAAGATCCAGGGCCTGGCAGGCGACGTGACCCTGCGCGTGCGCGACCTGCGCAACGACGGCGGCAGCGTCTTCGCCGGCCACAACCTGTCCACCACGGCGCGCGACGTCGACAATGGCGGCAGCCTGTTCGCGGCCGGCAGCCAGACCCTGGCCGCATCCGGCGCCGTCGACGGCGGCGGCGTGATCGCGGCCGGGGGCGACCTTACGGTGAACGCGGCCAGCCTGGACGCTGGCGCCGGCAGCCTGCTGGGGGCCGGCATCCGTGCCGACGGGTCGCTCGGCAGCGGCGGCAAGCTTGCGGTCACGACCGCGCAGACCCTGCGCGCCGGCGGCCAGCTGCTCGCCGGCGGCAATGCCGACTTGTCGGGTGCAGCGGTCAATCTGGCGGGCAGCCAGGCCCGCGCCGCCAACATGGCGCTGACGGCCGCCAGAGGCAATATCGACACCCGCGGCGCCACGCTCACCACCGGCACGTTGGCGCTGAGCGCCAGCCAGAACGCTGCGCAAACCTGGATTAACGTCGGCGGCGACGTCCAGGCCAACCAGTTGCAGGCGCAAGTGGCCAACCTGGCCAATGCGGCGGGCAGGATCGTCCAGCTTGGCAGCGGTGATGCGCTGCTGGACACCAGCGGCACCCTCGACAACAGCGGCGGCACGATCGCGGTCAATAGCCGCAACCTGACGCTGCGCGCCGGCACGCTGGCAAACGCGGGCGGCACCATCACCCACGCCGGCAAGGGCGCGCTCGCCATCGACGCCGGCCGTTTCGACGGCCACGACGGCAGCGTCACCGGCAACGGCAGCCTGTCGCTGCACGCCAGCGACATCGACCACCGCAACGGCGGCCTGTCGGCGCAGCAGGTGGCCATCAGCGCCGCCACGCTGGACAACGCCGGCGGCACGATCATCCAGCTCGGCACGGGCCAGGGCGGCATCACGATTGCCAACGCCCTGAACAACGCCGGCGGCCGCATCGGCAGCAACGGCAGCACCACCGTCGCCGCCGGCGCGCTCGACAACAGCGGGGGCGTGTTGCAGGCAGGCGGCACGGCCGACCTGAACCTGAACGTGGGCGGCAGGCTCGCCAACAGCGGCGGCTCGATCGCGGCCGGCGGCAACGGCGTGCTGTCGGCAGGCAGCATCGACAACCGCTACGGCAGCGCCACCGCGGCCGGCGCCATGACCCTCAACACCGGCGGCCAGCTGTCGAACACCGGCGGCACGCTGGCAGCAAGTGGCGACCTGGCCGCCACCGCCGCGAACCTGGACAACAGCGCCGGCAAACTGGTCTCGACCGGCGGCAACCTGACGCTGGGCAGCACGGGCACGACGACCAATAGCGGCGGCCAGATCCAGGCCGCGGGCACGGTCGCCATGACCAATGGCGGCCTGGCCAACGGCGCCGGCCTCGTCGCCGCACGCGACATCGACATCGACACCCGCGGCCAGGGCCTGGACAATGCCCGCGGCACCATCGCCGCGACCGGCGCCGCCAACCTGCAGAGCGGTGCGCTGAACAACGACGGCGGCCGGGTCCAGTCGGGCACCACCCTGGTCGTCGATACCCATGGCCAGTCGCTGGTCAACACCAATGCCGCCGCATACGGTACGATCAAGTCCGGCTACAGCGGCGGCATTACCGGCGGCACCGTCACCACGCTGTACACCGGCAACCTCGACAACTCGGCCGGCTTCCTGGCCGGCGGCGGCCAGCTGTCCGGCAGCACCGCCTACCTGACCAACACCGGCGGCGAGATTGCCGGCATGGGTGGCGTCAGCTTCACTGCCGGCGGCTTGAACAACCAGGGCGGCAGCATCCAGGCCGTCGGCGGTCTCGGTGTCGACGTTCGTGGCGGCACGATCGTGAATTACGCGGGCTTGCTGCGTGCCGGCCAGGTGCTGGCGCTGAACGCGGGCGCCATCGACAACCGCGCCACCCAAGGCGGCAACCAGGGTATCGAAGGCGGTGACCTGAGCCTGAACGCCACGGACCTGAACAACAGCGGCGGCGCGCTGCGCGCCAACAACAACCTCACCATCAGCAGCGCCGGCACCGCCGCCAACAGCGCCGGCCTGATGAGCGCCATGAACAGCCTGTCGATCCTGGACACGGGGACCGGCCGTGCCCTCGCCATCGATAACGCCGGCGGCACGCTGATCGGCGGGCAGATGACGGCGATCCGCGCGGCTTCGCTCGGCGGTGCCGGACGCGTGCTGTCGCAGCAGGACATGCACATCGACCTGGCGGGCGGCTACACGCTGGAAGCGGGAACGGAGCTGATCGGCAACCGCAACGTCACGCTGAGCCTGGGCGGCGGTTTGTCGAATGCGGGCAAGCTGCAGGCGGGCGGCATCCTGTCACTGAACGCGGCCAGCCTGGATAACGCCGCCAGCGGCGACATCAATGGCGGCAGCACCCGCATCAACGCCGGCTGGCTGACCAACCGCGGCGTCATCGACGGCATCTATACCGATATCGACACCAACACGCTGACCAACGTGGGCACCGGACGCATCTACGGCGACCGGATCGGCATCGGCGCCGGCAGCGTGGTCAACGACGTCGAGAACGGCGTGGCCGGCACCATCGCCGCGCGCGGCTACCTGGCACTGGGCGCGTCTACCATCAGCAACCGCGAGCATGCGCTGATCTTCAGCGGCGGCGACATGCGCATCGGCGGCAGCCTGGACGGCAACCGCGACGCCGTCGGCTGGATGGGGAGCCTGAGCAATGCGAGTGCGACGATCGAAGCCTTGGGGAACATGACGATCGGTGCAGCGCGCGCCGATGTCTTGAACAACCACTTCAGCGCAACGGCAGGGGAGTTCGGCCCGTCGGTCATGATCACCGAGTACTTTGTCGGCGACACGCCGTACAGCCCGGAAAGCGGTGCCCACCTCGAGATGGACACCAAGGTCTACAACCACTATGTGCTGGTGACGCCGACCGCCCGCTACACCGACTACGAAATCCACACGACTTACCGCAGCACCGCCTCGACCATCGTGCAGTCGTCGGCCCCGGGCGTGCTGGCTGCGGGCGCCAACCTGACCCTGGCCACGGACGCGGTGCTGAATCAGAACAGCCAGATCGTTGCCGGGCAGGCGCTCAACATCACCGCCGGCGCGCTGACCAACGAGTCCACCGCCAGCAAGACCGTGGTGCGCGAGCACGGGACCATCGACCATCGCGAATTTCACGGTGCATTGGATCTCAAGCCTGGTTATTTCGACACGCCCACCAACTGGACCACGTCTTGGGAAAATCCGGACGTCGTGATCGACAATGCCGGCGGCTTTACCTTCCAGCACACACCATCGAGCGCGCCGGCGGCAAAGGCGGGGATCGGCTTCACCGGCAGCACCAGCGCCGCCAGTGCGGCAGCAGTGAGCCAGTCGGCCCAGGTTGCGGTCGCCGGCCCGTCGGCGTCGACCGTTGCCGGCAGCGTCAATGGTCAGCAGGCGTCGGCGGCGACGGCCAGCAATGCCGCCGCCGGCAGCGCGCATCTCGGCGCCGCGGCCCAGACCGGTCCGCTGCAAGGGGTGACCCGTGAAGCCGCCGGCGCAGTCCTGGCCGGCACCCGGGACGTCGGCACGGTGGGCAGTGTCGGCGCGGTGGGCGGTATCGGCGCCGCCGGTCCGGTCGCCAATGCGAGCGGCGCCGCCATCGATGGGCACAGCGCGTCGATCGGCGCCATCGCCATCGGGACCAGGAAAAGCGCGGGTGAGACCGGCACCGTGGCGGGCGCCGGCGGCATCCGCAGCACGGCGGCGATCGACACCGCCGGCGGCATCGGCGCCGTCGGCCAGCCTGGGAGTGCGCCAACCAGGACCGCCATCGGCGACCGCAAGGAAGCCGGCCTGGCGTCCAGCGTCACCGGCGTGGCCGTGACGGGCAGCACAGGTGCGCTTGCTGCAGCCGTCAATGAATCGACTGTCGGCGTGACGGCACCATCGCTGCCGTCGACGCCGGTCCTTGGGGGGACGAACGGCACCGGTGCCATCCCTGCGACCGGCGCCGATGCGCATGTCGGCGTGACGGCACCGTCGCTGCCGTCGACGCCCTTCCTTCCAGGCACGAACGGCACCGGTGCGATCCCGGCGGCCGGCGCTGACGCCCATGTCGGCGTAACGGTACCGTCGCTGCCGTCCACGCCGGTCCTCGGCGGGGCCAACGGCGCCGGTGCGCCGCCTACGAGCGGCAACGACGCCAAGGTCAGCGTGACGGTACCGTCGTTACCGGCCGCGCCGGTCCTTGCGGGCACGGCTGGCGCCGGTGCGATTCCTGCAAGCGGCAATGCATCCGGCGGCAGCGTGACAGCACCGTCGTCACCATCCACCCCGGCCCCCACGGGTACGGGCGGAACCGGTGCTGCGCCGGCCCCCGCGACGCCCGCCAGCGGTCCGAAACCGGGCACGCCGACGCCGAACGTGCGCGACATCGTGCAAGTGCCGTTGGCCAGTCCCGGCGCCACTGCGGAAGTAGTCCGTACCAGCACCGAGGCCGCGGTCGTGCCGAATGCAAGCCTGTACCAGGTGACGCCGGCGCCGTCGGCGACCTACCTGGTGCAGACCGATCCGCGCTTCGCCGACTACCGCGCATGGACCAGCGCGGATTACCTCACCAGCAAAGTGCCGACCGACCCCACCGTGACGCAAAAACGCCTGGGCGACGGCTTCTACGAGCAGCAACTGGTGCGCGAGCAGATGACGGCGCTGACGGGCTACCGCTACAGCGGCGACTACACCAGCGACGAACAGCAATACCGCGGGCTGATGGATGCGGCCGCGTCGTTCGCGACGACCTGGAACCTGCGCCCGGGCGTGGCCCTGACGCCGGCCCAGATGGCCTCCCTGACCAGCGACATCGTGTGGCTGGTCGAACAGGAGGTGACGCTGGCCGACGGCAGCACCCAGAAAGTCCTGGTGCCACAAGTTTACGTGCGTGTGCGTGAAGGCGACCTCGACGGTTCCGGCGCATTGCTGTCGGGTAAGGAAGTGAACATCGCGCTGAGCGGCGACCTCACTAACAGCGGCACCATCGCCGGGCGCCAGGTCGTGAACATCTCGGCCGAGAACATCAACAACCTGAGCGGACGCATCCACGGCGACGACGTGACCCTGCAGGCGCGAAACGATCTCAACAACATCAGCGGCACGATCTCGGCCAATACCTCGCTGATCATCGATGCGGGACGCGACATCAACAGCGCGGCAGGCACGGCGAACATTGCACGCGACGGCTGGACCGAATCGCTGGCGGGCCGCGTGGCCGGACTCTACGTCACCGGCAACGCGAACGGCCAGGGCACTTTTCTGGCGACGGCCGGCGGCGACATCAACCTGTCCGGCAGCATCGTCAGCAACAACGCCGCGGCGGGCACCAGCGCCCTGATCGCCCAGCGCAACCTGAACCTGTCCGCGGCGAAGGACAGCGACCTGTCGGCCGACCGCCAGGTGCAGCTGAGCGCGGGCGGCACGATGGCGCTCAAGGCCGGTACCGACCTCAACATCCTTGCCGCCAGCAGTCAGGCCGGCACGCTGCAGCTGCGCGCCGGTAACGACATCAATAATATCGGCAACACCCTGTCGGCCGAAAATTCCCTGATCGCCTCGGCCGGCCGCGACATCAACCTGCGCACGACCACGACCTCGGTCAGCCTCGGGACGACGCGCTCCGGTACCGACAGCACCACCCTCGACAAGGTGACCGGCTTGTCGGTCACCGGCACAGGCGCGGGCAGCAGCTTGCTGGTCTCGGCAGGGCGCGACATCAACCTGGCGGCGGCCGACATCAGCAACGCCGGCATCGGCGGCAGCACGGCCCTCAGCGCGCTGCGCGACCTGAACCTGGGTACGGTCGGCATCGCCGCGCGCGACGATACGGTCAAGAACGCCAACAACTACCGCAAGGAGAGTTCGACGAGCGAGGTAGGCACGGTGATCAACGGCGCCGGCAGCGTCCTGCTCGACGCCGGCAATAACCTGACGGTGAGGGCAGGGCAGGTCGATGCCGGCACCGGCTTGAGCGTCAACGCCGGCAACAACATCGACATCACGACCGGCACCGCGACCTATTCGCTGGACCAGTCGAGCCAGACGTCGAAGAGCGGTTTCCTGTCGAAGAAGGTGACGACCACGCGCGACACGGTCGACGCGGTGACCTCGATCGCCAGCTCGCTGACGGGTGGTACGGTGTCGATGAAGGCGGGGAATGACCTGAACATTACCGGCTCGGCCGTGGTGGGCGACGACACCGTCAAGCTGGCCGCTGGCAAGGACATCAACATCGCGGCGGCCATCGACACCAACAGCGAGTGGAACCACGTCGAACAGAAGCAGAGCGGCCTGCTGAGCGGTGGCGGCGGCTTCGGCATCAGCTACGGCACGCGCACCACGACCACCGACCAGACCCGCGACGCCGTGACCCAGAGCGGCCAGGCCCGCAGCCTGGTCGGCTCGATCGGCGGCGACCTGACACTCGACGCCGGCAACGCGATCAAGGTCAGCGGCACCGACATGTCGGCCGGCCGCGACATGGGCTTGACGGCCAAGGACGTGACGATCGATGCGGGCAAGGACAAGATCGACACCAAGTTCGAGACGCGGGTGGTGCAGGACGCGATTTCACTCCGGGTAGGCGGCAGCGTCGTGAATGCGATCCAGTCGGTGCAGAGCGTGCAGCAGACGGTGCAGGCGACCGATAACAAGCGGGTGCAGGCGATGGCGGCGGCGACGGCGGCCCTGGCCGTCGAGGACGCGGCGGCGCGGGCGAAGGACGGTTTGAGCGTCAGTTTGAGCCTGACTGCCGGGCATTCGGAATCGGTGCAAACCACCACTACCAGCGAAACGCTGCATACCGGCAGCGCGCTCACGGCGGGCCGTGACATCAGTATCGTTGCGAAAGGAGGCGAGGGCAGTGGCAACATCAACGTCATCGCCAGCGACATCAATGCCGGCCGCAACGTGACGCTGGCTGCGAACAATCAAGTCAATATGGTTGCGGCGCAGGACCTGGAGAGCCAGCACAGCGAGAGCAAGAGCATCAGTGCTGAGGCGGGCGTCGCAGCGAGCTACAGCACCAATGGCGGGCCGGCAATCGGCTTCACTGCCGCTGTCAGCGCAAGCAAAGGCCACGATGACGGCGAGGGCACCACCCAGGTCAACACCAAGGTCAATGCCGGCCAGACGCTGACGATCGTCAGCGGCGGCGATACCAATATCAAGGGCGCTGTCGTAAGCGGCAACCAAGTCGTTGCGGACGTCGGCGGCAACCTGAATCTGCAAAGCCTGCAGGACACGGCCAAGTTCGACAGCAAGACGCAAAGCGTGAGCGTCAGCGGTACCTACGGTTATGGGGCTAGTGTCAGTGGCAGCGCGAACCAGACCACGATCAAGAGCGACTACGCCAGCGTGCAGGAGCAGAGCGGTATCAGGGCTGGCGATGGTGGGTTCCAGATTACGGTAGGTGGGAATACTGACCTGAAGGGGGCGGTGATCAGCAGTACCCAGGCCGGTACCGTTGCGAATAGCCTGGTAACAAAGACGCTGACGCAGAGCGAGATCGAGAACTACTCGAAAATGGAGGCGAGCAGTATCGGCTTGAGTGGTTCGATTACATCGAGCGGCGGAAACGATAAGGAAGATAACGAAAAGCGTAAGCTTGGGCAAAATCCGGGCGCAGGAAAAGGACTTGGCGGAACGAACGCGGTCGACGTTGCGGCTACAAATGCGACGGGCGCCACGCCAAGCGCGACTGCAATTTCAGTTAACGCCAACAGCACGACGCGGAGCGGCATCAGCGCAGGTGCGATCACGATTACCAGCGATGCGGCGCAATCCTTGGCTGGCCTGGACCGGACCGCCGTTACTGGTACTGATACCAGCGGCAAGCTCGACAATAAATTTAACGCAGCAGAAACGCAAACGGCGTTGCAAGTCACCGAGCAATTCACCCAGACCGTCGTTGCCACCGCTGCCCCGGTTGCGGCGAAGCTGGTTGGTGATATTGCCGGCATGAAAGAAGCTGATGCAAAAGCAGCCGAAGCCAACTATAAGCAGCTTGCCTTTGAGGCACGGAATGCCGGTGACAAGATTGCGGAAAAGGATTACGACGCGCAGGCGAAAGCTGCAGGAGTCACTGCCGCCGCGTGGGGGGACGACGGCATTTATCGTCTTGCTTTGCATGCCACCGCCCAAGGTGCAATCGGCAGTATGGCCGGCGGTAATGCGGGTGCCGTTGGGGGCGTTGTAGGGGTTGTCGGCGGAAATGTCGGCAAACAGGTAGGTAAATTCCTCGCTGATGCGCAGGCGGAGGGATTGAGTGAAGCTGATCGTAAAGAGCTCGTCAATACCTATCAGCAGACGATGGCAACGCTAGGTGGTGCAGTCGCTGGCATTGCGGCAGGTTCCGGAACGAGTAATGCCGGGATGCTTGCAAATGCCGTGCAATCTGCCACGACTGGGATGACTGTTGACGTCAATAATCGCCAGCTCCATGAGAAAGAGACGGCTTGGATCCGTGAAAATGCGGTTGCTTTTGCAGATCAAGTAAACGCTGCGCGTCGTGCAAGTGGAGATACTTCCGGCGTAGATATCACGCCTGAAGAAGCGGCGAAACAGCTTGCGCAACAGGCAGCCAAAGACACGGATTTCATGTGGCGTAGTCGCCTCGATGACGTGGACAATCCGGCGGCGGAAGCCTTTTTGAAAAGCGCAGGAAATCTCACATTTACGAATAGCGACGGCAAACAGCAAGCCTTTTTCACGATACAGGGCGCTCAATTGTTTGCACCAGAAGATGGCCTGGCTTCCAGAGACATTAGTTTTCTCGATAAATACGTAAAGACGAATGCCCACTACGATGTGAAAAAAGGTGTTGCAGAGGAGGGGCTTGAATTTCTTGCGGGTTCCAATGCAGAAAAGAACCCAAACAGCGTTGTTTCGAACATAGATGATCCCGTCAGTGCATTCAAAGACAAGCTAAGCAGCACCGAATCGGGCGCTAAGCTATATAAGGAAGGCATGGCGGCATCGGTTGATCCAGCATTGTCCGCCGCGATAACCGACACATATAAATTCGCTGGTGAAGAGCGTAAGGATCTTGACGATGCAATTCGAGAAGTCAAAATTGTCCAAGCCGCAAGCAATGCAGCCAATACGCAAGCGGCTGGCAAGGGCGGATCAGCTAATGGTGGTGTCTTCCCGTTTTATAACAATTCACTAACGCAAGGACAAACTGCCTCGATCGTCGCTGTTGGAAACTCGGTTGCGTCTCAATATGGTTCACAGTCCTCGCCATACTCCAATCAAACGCCTGCGCTCAATCCCGATGATTGGAATCCGGCACCTGTGCACGCTCGTAGCATCTTTGAAGTAGCACAAGATGCAAAAAGCATGGTGGATGGGATATCGTCATTGCAGGGGTGGGAGAGCATCTATCAGGCTACTAATAACTTTCTGGCTGACTCTTCTCTCGGAGGGCCTGAGACAACGCCGCTCACATCGAAGCAGCGTGCGGATGCAAGTAACACTGCAAAGTCGGCCCTTGGCATATTCGGTGTAGTTACTCAACCGATGATCATGTTTGGATTGCCTGAAGTAGGTATTGAGGGAGAAGGTGGTAAAATCGCGTCAAATGGCGTAGTCGCTACGGCGCCATCGGCCTCGCAGGCTTTGACAAATGCAGGTCGTGTTGGGGTTGAACTTGAAGTAGGTAAAGTTGTAGTACCCGTTCGCGCAGAAATAGGTAACCCTAGTGTAGTGACTGCTTCGCCAGATATACCTCAGAGTATTTCGAGTATTAAACCCGCCTCAGAAACACAATTCTCGAAAGGTATTAGCTCGGCGCAACCGTCAAGCACTGCTAGCGAAAGGCTGCCGAGCAATTCCAATGAGCTGACTGGGAGAGTATCAGATAGTGTAAAAGTGGCTGATTTTCCAGTTTTTAATCCAGCGGGTGCGGTACGTGCCGAGAAATTTTCGGACTATCAACAAAAAGTTTCAGCTAAAGAAACTATATTTATGATCGCAGGTGAAAACCCGATAATTTCATACACGGAATCTGGAAAAACTCTGTATCGTAATCCGGAAAGCGGACTACAAGTTGTTTACGACAATGCAGGGAGATACTTCCGGGTTGAGGATACAAACGTTAATGGTCCATTGAGATATACTGATCAGTTTGGACAGCCAATCCCTAATAATGTGCCACTGCTTAATAAGCGCGGGACTTCTCAAACAGGTGTGCCCTCCGATGTTAGAAAGGCCTTAACTCATTTCACGGATTCGGATTAGAAATGCATTCATCATATTTTGCGATCGTGGCTGCAAATGGACAAAGTCCGGTTGGGGAACTGGTACTTTCTGAAGGAGTTTCAGCATGGCTTTTTCACATTAAATTTTGGGAGGCGATTAATAGTTATTGTCAAACTGATTTTTCCGAATATGAGGAAGAGACTTTAACGACCAGCATGATAAGTTATGCATTAGGTACACTTCAAGATATCAAGGAGCGCACTGATAGCAGTTCTTATGATATTTCTGAGTTTCGTTATGGATGGAGCGGCGACGGAAAAGAACTGATTTGCAGGGTTGACAATGAAACTATTAGTCGGGAATTAGGTCCACTAATCGACATGCTAAAGACAGCACAAGACGCCCATCTCGATTTGTATTGTCAGTTATAGTTTATATCCTAGTTTTTATTTCATCTATCTTTGTCGGGCGCGAGGCCTCATCTGGCTCGCGCTAGTTTTCGCTAACGTTCAGGCGCGTCTGCACTACCAGTCTCAGTTTGCCTTAATCCACGAAAGTACACAACCGAATTGGAGGGAATTGACATGGACGTGGCGAAATTGCTGAGGCTTGAGCCCTCAAAGGACTCGGGGCTTGTAGAGTTAATAGGATGGTTAATTGACAGAAATGATGGACTTTATCTTGTTGCTGATCACGCGCCTTTAAATTGGGATTTTCCTTTGCAAGTGAAAATCGTTAATGAAAACATTATGTATCTTATCTAAAAGAAGATTTCTTTTTATGGTGGTGGAAAATAATCGTTATTCCACAAATGTGAGTTGGATCGAGAATTTATTTCGGGGATTTTACCGAGTGTGTTTGTAAAGAAACTGTGTGTGGATCGGAGCGGGAATAATGGTGAATTCGAGGAGATACGAATTAATGAAGAAGAGCTGTGCGATTTAGTGGATCAGCGAGGAAATTATCGATTTATTCAGAATCGTGACGTGGGTCGAGATTGGCCTGACGATCTGTGAAGTGTGAATCAAAAGCAACTGCAGCAGCGTGCAGGAGAAGCTGCATTAGCTTGCCGGCTTTCCTGACCTTGCGTACGCTTCGCTTACGCTTACGCTTACGCTTCCACTTCCGCCACCGTTCGCGGCGACATCAATCTGTTCGGCAACATCGTCAGCAACAACGCCGCGGCGGTCACCAGCGCCCTGATCGCCCAGCGCAACCTGAACGTGTCCGTGGCGAAGGACAGCGACCTGTCGGCCGACCGCCAGGTGCAACTGAGCCCCAGCGGCACGATGGCACTCAAGGCCGGCACCGACTTCAACATCCTCGCCGCCAGCAGCCAGGCCGGCACGCTGCAGCTGCGCGCCGGTAACGACATCAACAATATCGGCAACACCCTGTCGGCAAAGGATTCCCTGGATCTCTCGGCCGGCCGCGACATCAACCTGCGCACGACCACGACCTCGGTCAGCCTCGGGACGACGCGCTCCGGTACCGACAGCACGACCCTCGACAAGGTGGCCGGCTTGTCCGTCACCGACACCGGCGCGGGCAGCAGCTTGCTGGTCTCGGCGGGGCGTGACATCAACCTGGCAGCGGCCGACATCAGCAACGCCGGCGTCGGCGGTAGCACCGCCCTCAGCGCGCTGCGCGACCTGAACCTGGGCACGGTCGGCATCTCGGCACGCGACGACACGGTCAAGAACGCCAACAATTACCGCAAGGAGAGTTCGACAAGCGAGGTAGGTACGGTGATCAACGGCGCCGGCAGCGTGCTGCTCGACGCCGGCAACAACCTGACGGTGAGGGCAGGGCAGGTCGATGCCGGCAGCGGCTTGAGTGTCAATGCCGGCAACAACATCGACATCACGACCGGCTCCGCGACCTATTCGCTCGACCAGTCGAGCCAGACGTCGAAGAGCGGTTTCCTGTCGAAGAAGGTGACGACCACGCGCGACACGGTCGACGCGGTGACCTCGATCGCCAGCTCGCTGACGGGTGGTACGGTGTCGATGAAGGCGGGGAATGACCTGAACATCACCGACTCGGCCGTGGTGGGCGACGATGCCGTCAAGATGGCCGCCGGCAAGGAGATCAACATCGCGGCGGCCATCGACACCAACAGCGAATGGAACCACGTCGAACAGAAGCAGAGCGGCCTGCTGAGAGGCGGCGGCGGCTTCGGCATCAGCTACGGCACGCGCACCACGACCACCGACAAGACCCGCGACGCCGTGACCCAGAGCGGCCAGGCCCGCAGCCTGGTCGGCTCGATCGGCGGCGACCTGACGCTCGACGCCGGCAACGCGATCAAGGTCAGCGGCACCGATATGTCGGCCGGCCGCGACATGGGCCTGGCGGCCAAGGACGTGACGATCGATGCCGGCAAGGACAAGATCGACACCAGGTTCAAGACGCGGGTGGAGCAGGACGCGATTTCATTGCGGGTAGGCGGCAGCGTCGTGAATGCGATCCAGTCGGTGCAGAGCGTGCAGCAGACGGTCCAGGCGACCGATAACAAGCGGGTGCAGGCGATGGCGGCGGCCACCGCGGCTCTGGCAGTCAAGGACGCGGCCGCGCAGGCGAAGGACGGTTTGAGCGTCAGTTTGAGCCTGACTGCCGGGCACTCGGAATCGGTGCAGACCACCACTATCAGCGAAATGCTGCACACCGGCAGCGCGCTCACGGCGGGGCGTGACATCAGCATCGTTGCGAAAGGCGGCGAGGGCAGTGGCAACATTAACGTCATCGCCAGCGACGTCAATGCCGGCCGCAACGTGACGCTGGCTGCGAACAATCAAGTCAATATGGTTGCGGCGCAGGACCTGGAGAGCCAGCACAGCGAGAGCAAGAGCATCAGTGCAGAGGCTGGCGTCGCAGCGAGTTACAGCACCAAGGACGGGATGGCAGTCGGCCTTACTGCCTCTGTCAGTGGCAGCAAGGGACACGACGATGGCGAGGGTACGACCCAGGTCAACACCAAAGTCAACGCTGGCCAGACGCTGACAATCGTCAGCGGCGGCGATACCAATATTAAGGGCGCTGTCGCCAGCGGTAATCAGGTCGTCGCCAACGTCGGCGGCAACCTGAATCTCGAAAGCCTGCAGGACACGGCCAAGTTCGACAGCAAGACGCAGAGCGTGAGCGTCAGCGGTACCTACGGTTATGGGGCGAGTGTCAGTGGCAGCGCGAGCCAGACCACGATCAAGAGCGATTACGCCAGCGTGCAGGAGCAGAGCGGTATCAGGGCTGGCGATGGTGGGTTCCAGATTACGGTTGCCGGGAACACTGACCTGAAAGGGGCGTTGATTAGTAGCACCGACGCGGGAACCGCAGCCAACAGCTTGGTCACGAAAACGCTGACACAAAATGAGATCGAAAATCACGCAACGATGGAGGGGACGAGTATTGGCTTAAGTGGCGGTGGGACTGTCGGTGGTACTGGAGATAAAGGAGCGACCGGACCGGGAACCATTCATTGGAATGATAGGGGTGAAAGCGGGGTAGCAGGTGGTGTATCCGGGCTGGCTGCCACTAGCTCGCACGATTCCAGCATGACCAAAAGCGGGATCAGTGCGGGTGCGATCACTATTACGGACAGCGTCGCGCAGACAGCGCTTACGGGGAAAAGTGCAGAAGAGACTGTTGCTGGGATCAATCGTGCGGTCAGTACAGGGGTCGATACAAGCGGCAAGATTGGCAACAACTCCGATTTGGCTGAGGTAAAGACAACGCTCGATGTTACTGCTCAGTTTGCTGCGGCCGCGAGCAACGCAGTAGGCACATATGCGAGCGACAAACTGAAGGAAGCGCAACAGCTTTATGTCGAGGCTGCGAGCGAAACCGATCCGGACAAAGCCGAAGAAAAAATTAGGCAGGCGAATCAACTCGCAAGTGACTGGGCTGAAGATGGTAAAGCACGCGTTGCTCTACATACGATGGTTGGGGGACTGGCAGGGAACTTCAATGGGGCGTTAGGTGCCGGGGCGGCAAGCGTGATGACACCCTTGGTCGCCGAGCAAATTCGCAGCCTCGATATTCCTAGACAGGTACAGAGCGCTTTGATCTTGGCCGCTGGCACAGCAGTCGGTGCAGTAGCAGGCGGAGGAGGCGGTGCCGTTGCGGCGACAAATGAGGTCGAAAATAATTACCTTTCACACAAAGAAATTGCACTGGCTAATAAGGCATTGGGAGAGTGCGCTAAAAAGGGTGGGGACGTTGACGCTTGTAAGAAAAAAATTATCGAACAGATGCAGGAGCTTGACGCTGAACGTGATAAGGATATTGGAGAAGCAACTCGTATCGCGCAAAATGCGGAATACCAGATTCAAAAGTGTGACGATCGCGCTTGCGTGGATGGATATCAATCGAAACAACTTTCGGCGATAAATTATTTATCGCTGGTCGCGGCAGGAAAAAATAACGGCACTATAACATTTGATGGCTACCATCCGGACAGACTACTAGAACTCAGCTTAGTCACAGACGGGTTTGTTAACGCGGCAGATAAAAAGCTCGATAGGGCAATCCTTGCTACTAAGGATGGCATTAATTATATAAATAAGACTACGCTCTCGGACTGGGTAAAAGACGGTGCAAACGGAGTCTGGTCTGGCGCGAAAACCGCTTATGCGTTCGGTAAGGCAGCTATAACTGACCCAATCCCTGCCTTCGCAGTTGATCGAAGTATTGATAATCTCTCTTTTAAGACAACTTATGATACTGGTGAGATAGTATTCGACGCGGCATTAGGGATTGTTTCCTATGCAGGAGGCAAAGCAGCGACATGGATAGTTGGTGAAGGGTGGAAGCCACTACCAAGCCGGTCCGAAAAGATCGTAGAAGTCCCTGCCAATTCGGTTCCACCAAAGGGAGGGGTCGGCGGAGGGGGGCTAGGGGACGACCATCAGCTTCTATTGAGCGAACACAATTGGAAAAAAGTACAGGCAAGCTAACTGGAAAACCTGAACTCCCGCCTGATAACGCAAACGCAGAAATGGTGCGATCTATTCAGCGTCAGAACGAAGCTGGCAAGACTTTATCGGAATACGGATTGGATGTAGAATATCTTCCTAACAATGGCAAAAAAACAAAAAATCCTGATCTTCGAATAAATGGTGAGATTGCTGATGTATATTCGCCTAGTGGTAATAATGTGCTTACGATACGGGATACTGTTCAGGACAAAGCGAGGCTGCAAGCTCCAAATGTCGTGGTGAATCTAGTTGATAGCGGACTTTCAATTAGTGACGTCGCGCATTACATACAACGTAATCCTGTGTTAGGCTTGCATTCGCTTATCCTTATTAAAGATGGTAAGGTTTTTGTTGTCAAATAGGGAGGTGTAATGAGTATTGAGATGTGTATTGAAGCCGAAGACGTCTTGCGGTTTGAGGCGCTAGTGCTGGCTTTTAATAAGACTGGAGTGCATGATTTTGAAGAGGAGGAATATGGCTTTAGTGGTCTATTTCCAATCTCGGGAATGGCTTTTTATGTGTTTCAGAAGGAAAAATGCACCGTGATTCCGCAATTACTCGCCGAAGGTGCTGATAAGAAGTTCGCTTGGCCCGTCGGAACACGAATTAAGTTTAGATATGTTAACGAAAATTTCGATGAGTGCACATCGCAACTCAAAGCATTTATATCGAACCTGGCTAATGTCTCTAATGCAAATTTTTTACTTTCGTTTCAATACGACACCATATACGCGGTACGCGACAAGGGTGGTCTACACAAAATTGCCGATTTTTAATAGTCAAATATCGACTAACGGCAAGTAACTTGTTGACCTTGTCCGTTCTAAAATCCAGGAGAACGTGGAAAAAAATAAATGAGACCTTCTTTGTTGCAAGAGATTTTTTTTGGATACGATCGGTTATATTTGTGTCAATTCTGACGGGAATAATTTTTTCTCTTTCTTTACTATTAATTGGCCCACTTGCGAGCTTGATCTTCAATAATGTACCTTTTGAGCTGCCGTCGTTCGGGAAAATTATTAGGCTCTCAATAGGATCGGTAGCTAATGGATTTTTCTTTGGGACAGGACTTTGGTGGGCAGAAAAGCGTAACAGGTAAATATCGAAGCCAGATCTGTCGATTTGGGATGAATATTCTCCAGCACGCGCTATCGGATTTTAGGTGAGCGTTGACAATGCATTGACATTTGGAATATTTAAGCGCGCCAAATTTAATTCTAAGTCAATCTTATTCGCTGAAGAATTGGCCGATTGACAATGGATCTTAGGGTCGATATTTCTACTTAGGTGAGATTTTTAATCTCGGTCGATTGTTCCAGTTTTTGGCGCAAGGTGCACCTCGGATCGACGCGTCTACACTCGAGATCCGGGCCATGGAGGTCACCGAAAACAGCATTGGCAACGCACCTGTCCTGCCAACTCTACTTGATCAGATTCCTCCTGAAGAAAATATTGCCAGCGTCAGTGGTTACGGCGCCTACGATACGAAAGACTGTCACGAGGCCATCGCCTTACGCGCCGCTCATGCCATACTCCCGACTCGCAAGAACGGCAAACCCTGGAAGACGAACCACTGCGGAGCCGATGCGCGCAATGACATCCTGCACATGACGCGCAGACTGGGCCGGGCGATCTGAAAGAAATGGAGCGGCCGAGGCGATGCAGCCAATCTTTTTGAGAAGATTAAATCTTGTTGGCTAGAGTTAGAAAATTGGTCCGCACAGCGATTGTTTAGCGGTCAGTTAGCCAATCGTGCATCGTCAGTATCAAATCTTGAGCTTTACGGCCCTCGCGAATCGTTTGCTCGACTGGGCGAGGAGTTGACCGACGCTGGGGCGGAGCCATCAGTTATTGAATTTTATTCGATGTCTTACCATGGACGTTATAAATTGCGAGACATTAAAGGAAATTGAAGAAGTGGCGGCACGGGAGACAGTGCCGAAAAACGTACATGGACGAAGCTGTCAGAGCCAAAGGAACGCACCCGGCAGGGCAGCGGGGGTATCAGGAATTTTGTGTGCAGAGGTCGGTTTAAAAAATCATCGGGCATTGCGCTAGTGAAGCGCTCGTCAAGTTTGGGTGCCTTCGGTTTCTTGGTCGTCCTCACTACATCAGTCAAAATGGTGAGGCTAAAACTCCGTGACCGTTAGGTATTGCAATGGAAGGGAATGTTAATTTATGCTATTTAATCCCTCTATATATAATGAAAGAGCAAAGGAAAGCACGGTTCGCCGTTTAATGAATGCTGAATATAATGAATCAAGACCGAAGGGGAATGTTATATCGCATTATCTTGATGATATCATCAAGTTAACTTTGGTTGGCGCCTATTCTAGAGTTGAAGTGATTTTGCCGCGATTGCAAGAATGGTTGCAAATGGCAACAAATGCGAATGAAGATTTCGGGGATAGTGATAATTTTCACAGGCAGAGATTACATTGCGCGAATGCGGTTTATTCGTGGCTCATTAATCGTGAACTTGCGCAGAAGTCTTGGAGCCAAGCTCGCCTATATAATGCAGCTTCGGCTGCTGAGCCAAATTTTTACGATTTATCGGATATTGCGACAGTGCGCTTAGATGACTATATGTCGTTCTGTATTGGGGCGGGGCAATATGCTGAGGGTATTTCGGAATTTGAGAAATTTTACGACGGGGAAAATGTTGTTATAAAAAACGTTGTGCAGCCTCGCGAGTTTGCATATGCGCATTGCCTTCATAAGTTGAAAGGGAAGTTTGCTCAGGCTGAGTTGCTTGCGGCCGGACGAAAAATGCTTCGCTCTAATCTGCAAGAAATTTGGTTAGGCCGTGGCGAATGTACGCGCGCAGCTATATGGCTTAAAATTGTGTATTGGGACGCTGGAATAGAAAATAGCCCATTGAGAACCATTTTAAAAGCGTACGAGGATATGCCGAAAGTCACATGTCCAGTTCTTGGTTAATGATGGTTAATGTTTAAAATAGATCTGCTTGAAAGCAGAATATTGAAATTAGAAAAAGTGAATGGGTTTGATTTGCCAAAAAGGGATGGTTCAACAGGAGGTGTGTCATTTTCGAAGACCTCGACCGCTTGTTCGATGCAGAATTCCAGAGGGTGGTAATAAGCCGTCTCGAAATATAGGCAGGACACATGCTCCAGCACCCCCTAATAACGCCCATACAAGATCGTCTCGTAATGCAGAACCAGCGATGACGCGATCGGCGTTCAATTCCGCTCCGCAAGCACCAGCAGCAGGTTGTGCGGTATCTTGCGCCGGATGCGCCGGATGCGCCGGAAGAAATCGAGGTTCAGGTACCGCTTCGAATAATGCTCGGAATAAGTATGCCGGTAGCACCGCGTAAAGAAACGCGCAGGCGGCGCGATGGCGCTCAAGGAGGCAGGAGCCTCAACATCCTCGCCGCCAGCAGCCAGGCCGGCACGCTGCAGCTGCGCGCCGGTAACGACATCAACAATATCGGCAACACCCTGTCGGCCGAAAATTCCCTGATCGCCTCGGCCGGCCGCGACATCAACCTGCGCACGACCACGACCTCGGTCAGCCTCGGGACGACGCGCTCCGGTACCGACAGCACGACCCTCGACAAGGTGGCCGGCTTGTCGGTCACCGGCAGCGGCGCGGGCAGCAGCTTGCTGGTCTCGACGGGGCGCGACATCAACCTGGCGGCGGCCGACATCAGCAACGCCGGCGTCGGCGGCAGCACGGCCCTCAGCGCGCTGCGCGACCTGAACCTGGGCACGGTCGGCATCGCCGCCCGTGACGACACGGTCAAGAACGCCAACAACTACCGCAAGGAGAGTTCGACAAGCGAGGTAGGTACCGTGATCAACGGCGCCGGCAGCGTCGTGCTCGACGCCGGCAATAACCTTACGGTGAGGGCAGGGCAGGCCGATGCCGGCACCGGCTTGAGTGTCAATGCCGGCAACAACATCGACATCACGACCGGCTCCGCGACCTATTCGCTGGACCAGTCGAGCCAGACCTCGAAGAGCGGTTTCCTGTCGAAGAAGGTGACGACCATAGGTCGGTGGACTCCCGCTATGAAGGATATTAGTGAAGAGCAAACACAGATGCCAAAGACTGCAGATCTTGGAGCAAAAACCGGCGAATTTAATATTCTAAACGTGGATACCACCTTGAGCGGCCAAGATTTTTGGGATGCTACAATAAGCCGTTTCTCGATGCTGCAATAGCGCGGGGGGATCCTATTCAATTAAGTACTATTCCAAGTATTATGTCCGACGTTAAACGTAATGGTCAATCGACCAGAATGTTTGGGAAGGAGATCGAATACTTAGTTAAGAAAAATGCGAAGCCAGTAAATATTGGCAATGAAAAATGGAAAATGATTAAGAGTGGTTTCAATAATGATTTCAAATGGAAATTTACGCACTCTTTGCGGTTTTGAAATATTTACGGATTTGACTAAAAACCTCACAGCTGAGGTGGCGTGGTGTGATGCAACGATTTTTTTGTATACAAACGATGTTGCAATACTATTTACTGATCTCATACAGGAATTTGAGGTTGATATTTTCTTATATGACCGCAATTGCAATGCATATACATACAACATGTACGGAATAGAAGATTTCCTCTTGACTGCAGGCGAAAAGGCATTGGTGAGTAATGATGCGTCTATACTCATCAACGAAATGGATTTTGATTTGTTGGGGGTAAAATCTTTGCAGAAAAGGCAGTCAATTGCATTTGCTTTAAGTCTGCTACGGCGGTTTGGGAGAAGAATATTTTCTACGTCGTTAATTAAATTGCCTCTCTTGGCTAATGAGCCAACAGAAGAAATGCAAGAGCGTTGGAATAGATGCATGATAAATATGTAATCGCAGTTTTTTGAGGGGTGCCCCCTTTTTGATGAATGAGCAGGCATCGACAATAATTTGTGTGCAGAGGTCGGTTTAGCTTAAGGAACGCGCCACTATGCGAGTGAGACTCGAAGAAATAGCTAAACTATTTTTTAAATACGCAAGCGAGCAAGGTCATACTTACAATGTCTTCCCGTTGGGAACTGATGTGGATGAATTTAGTGCACCTTACATCGAAATTTCTGATTCTGGAAAACTGGCAATTGTTGCAAAAGAGCGCGGTATAGAAATTCTAAGGAAAGAAACCAAGTCGCCAGATGTGTTGGCGAAATGGGTATATGAACTCTTTAATAAATAGCTAGCATCGATCATTCTCAGTGTTGATGCTACCTGTCGAAAAAAAATTGCAGCGACAATTATTTATCGCTGATCGCCGCAGGAAAAATAACGGTGCTACAACATTTGACGGCCGAAGGAAAACCAACACGAAAGGTTACTGGCTAGGCGAAATTTGCGGGATAATAGGGACCAAAGTGGCAAACCAAGCTCCGGGTGTGAAAGAATTAGGATAGGGGTTGCAAGAAGCTTTAGACAATGGTTACTCGGTAAAAGGAGTTTATGTCAAAGTTGCGGTACCTGAACCCAGCAAGGTTGGCGTGTGACGATTCAAAGTAATGAATCGAAATAAAGATGAAATCAAATCAGTTGCCGGCTGCTGTGGGTATTAGCTCGGCCTGGCCTAGTCGTAAAACGGTGATTAAAGCACTGCAAGGAACCTCTCAAGAGAGCGTCGCCAAGATAAAAAATTATATTTGTCGAGTTGATGTAAAAAATTTCAGAAACGTTGTGAATAGAAGCACATTTAGTATTATAGCGAATCAACAAGAGGCGTTCGCTATATGTCACGCTCTTCTTGGGAAACCTTGGCTACTAACGTTAGCCTATTCAACGGCTTGTCGACTGTTTACTGATGAGCTGGACTATTTTTGGCATCATAATTTCCGTTTAATATTCGCGGATCACCCTCGCCTTTACAGATGTTTAATTGGAAGTCCAGTGTGATAGGCTTGGGTTATGCCTTTATTCTGGGATGGAAAGAAGAGGCGATATATCAAGGATATTTAATCCACTCTGCATTAAAGCATGAATACCAGTTGGCTTTGTCGTACGAGGAAAGGCATAGGTGCGCTCACGCTTTTATGCTACGTTTTTTTGCGGACTGGCGGGGGATGTGTCTCATAGCTGGCCGTCTTATGCTTATGATGAGCCAATATATGAAGGTCTGCTCGAACACTGGCGTAATCCCGATTCTGAATGGCTTGTGCCTTGGTTGTTGGCTGCCTGTGATCGTCATACGCACCAGGCTGCCAGAGAAATCTCCAATACGTTTTACGATTTCAGTAGTCCAGCGCTTGCTCGTACACCGATTGAAATATTGACGCTTTTGCGTCTGCGTGAATTTGTCGGACTAAGCAATCCAATCATTAATCACCCGTTAATGGATGCCCCATTTGACATTCTGCCTGAAGAGCAAGTGGGCTTTGTATCAGACGAACTCATGAACGGTACGTTTGCAAGGGCACGTTTAGATTGGCCCTCGATCGATCAGGTTTTATCGATCGGGTCGATGATGCGATGAATGCGGTAACGGAGGGCAGCGACCTGTCAGCCGACCGCCAGGCGCAGCTGAGCGCCAGCGGCACGATGGCGCTCGAGGCCGACCCGACCTCACCATCGTCGCCGCCAGCAGCCAGACCGGGAAGCTGCAGCTGCGCGCCTACAACGACATCGCATGGCGTCGATGAAGACGGGAAAGGGCCTGAACATTACTGGCTCCGCCGTCGTGGCTACGTTGCCAATCCGCTCTCGTCCGCCACTACGGGCGCAGCCTTGCACGCGGACGGGCGCTCAGGAGGTTGATGATCCGGTCGCATGCGCTCGTATTGGTAAACGTCGTGACTCCGGTAACACCCGCGGGCGTAATAAGTAAATCCCAACTTCTCTGCAAGCCTGGTCGAGGCCGTATTGCGAGGTTCGATCATGCACACACTGCGTGACGAAACCGCTTGTCGATCGAACCAGTCCAGCGCTGCTGTCATCGCTTCCAGGGCAAAGCCCTTGCCATGTGAACGCCCGGTGAACACCCATGCCGCTTCAGGCACGCCATCGAAGTGGTCGCCCAAGTCGCGCTGAAAATCGGCCAGGCCCACTTCGCCAATAAACTGATTCGTGGCCCGCTCGAATACCGCGAACATGCCAAAGCCCAGCAAGCTCCAATGACCTGCATAACGAAGCAGCCGATGCCAGGCGTCTTCACGCGAGGGAGGAGCGCCGCCAATGGACTGAAGTACGGCGGGATCACTGGCAAGCCGGAAAACCTGGTCGATATCTTGCAGCGTATGTCTGCGTAGATCACATGTCTCATGAGTGACGCGTGTCGACGTTTTTGTAACCATGCTTTTGCAGAATAACATTGGCATGGTCGCAAAACTGTGCCCTCGCGATGACATGCTTCCTGTCCTCGGATGGGCTGATGCAGCATCGACACAACCATTGTGTGAATTTCCGTATAAATTTCTTTACAGAAATGCAGCATATCGTTACAGTCGGGCACGTTCACGTCCATTCGTTCTTCCATGTCCACGCAGCAGTCTCCCGGCGCCATTGCGCGTTGGCGCGGTGAATTCACATCGGCCAGCATCGAAGCCGCGTTTCTGCGCGCCCAGGGTGACGTTATCCGGCATGAATTGACGCGGTCGCTCGCATTTTGCAGCGTCTTTTACCTGGGCTTCGCACTTGCCGACGTGGCGCACCTCGGCCTGAACAGCCAGACACTGATCCTGTTCGCGGTGCGCCTGGCAACCGCCGTGGTGGCCGTGACGGGTATCGTGCTGACCCGCCGCAGCGCCAATCCCGGGCAAACTGCCTATCGCTCGGCCACCGTCTTCACCAGTCTGGCGATGCTGGCGTTCTTGCTGGTCACGTATTCGCGTGGCGAACTGCTGCTTCATGGCATGTCGATGGCCATCATGCTGGTCATCGTCTACCTGTTCATTCCAAACCGCCTGGTCAACGCAGGTATCGTGGCGCTCGGCGCGAGCGCCGGTTTCCTGGGCCTGGTGCATGCCATCGGCACGGTCAGCCCGCGCCAGCTGGGGACCATGGCGATGCTGCTGCTGCTCGCGAACCTGTTCGGCGCCGCTGCCGCGCGCCGCGATGCCCGTGCGTCGCGCCGCCAGTACTGGACCGAGCAAACGCTGATCGACCAGTCGATCCGCGATCCGCTCACGGGGGCCTTCAACCGGCGCCACCTCAATGCCGGCCTGCTCGAGCGTGAAATCGAGCGCGCCCGTTGCGACCATGCCGCGCTGACGATCGTCGTGTGCGACCTGGACAATTTCAAGACCATCAACGATACCTACGGCCACCAGGCCGGGGACACGCTCCTGCAGGATTTCGCACGCTTGTTGCTGTCGATGATCCGCGACGACAAGGATACGGTCGTGCGCTACGGCGGCGAAGAATTCCTCCTGATCCTGCCCGACACCAACCTGGACGAGGGCCTTGCCCTTGCCGAACGCATGCGCGCACGTCTTGCCGAAACAAGCGGCCCCCATGCCGACGTCCGCAGCCATGCCACGGCGAGCTTCGGCGTGGTGAGCGCGCGCCTGTCCTCCTGCCTGCCGGGCATTGCCAGCCACGCCCTGATCGCGCGCGCGGACGAACTGATGTATGCCGCCAAACGCAGTGGCCGCAACCGGGTCCACGGTGCTCAATGGGAAGGCGCCGATGGGGTCCCGGCCGAGGCCGGGCAAGCCCCGTGCGCCAGTGGCACCCCGGTCCCGAACGCCTGCGCAGCTTGACCGCGCCATGACCGGCCGCGAACTACTCGCAGCCGGTACGGTACGGCTTATGGCTTCACGAACTTGAGCGTCATGCGGTCGCTCTCGCCGATCGCCTGGTATTTCTCGCGGTCCTGGTCGCGGTTGGCCAGGGTCGGCGGCAGCGCCCATACGCCACCCTTGTGGTCGGCCTTGTCCTTCGGATTGGCGTTGACGTCGGATTTCGCCGCCAGCTTGAAGCCGGCGCTTTCCGCCATCCTGATCACATAGGACTCGTGCACATACCCGCTCGAGGTCTTCGCATCCTGCGGCATGGCTTCCGGCAGGCGGTGTTCTTCGATGCCGAGCACGCCGCCCGGCTTCAGGCTGGCATAAGCAGCCTTGAATACCCCCTTCAGTTCGTCGTCACCGCCGGCGTCGATCCAGTTGTGCAGGTTGCGGAAGGTGAGCACCATGTCGACGCTGCCGGGGGCGGCGAAGTTGTAGGTCGACGGCGGCGCGAACACGCCCTGCACGACCTTGCCGAAGACCGCCGGATTGGCGTCCAGTTTCTGCTTGAAGGCCACGGTGCCACGCTTGGCCGGATCAAATGCTGGGCCTGCGGCGATCAGCTTGCCGTTGTCGCGCAGGTAGGGCGCCAGGATCTCGGTGTACCAGCCGCCACCGGGCGACAGCTCCACCACGGTCATGTTCGGCTTGATGCCGAAGAAGGCCAGGGTGTCGTAGGGATGGCGCCAGTTGTCGCGCGCCGCGTTGGCGCTGCTTCGGTGGCTGCCTGCGATCGCCGCGCGCAGCTGGGCATCGTCGGCCTTGTCGGCGGCCTGTGCCAGGCCGGCCACGCCGCTCGCCAGCAGGGCGGCCAGGATGAATCGTTTCATTATGTCTTCTCCAAGGTCGGTGGTAGCGGCCTCATGCCGTACCGCCCGGCAATCATCGGGCAGCGTCCCGCTTGTCGTCAAGTCAATATGCGGACGCTTCGCTGCGCCGGCCCGGGTCAAGCCCCGTCCCGGAACGGATTCCGGTCGTTCAACTCGTCGATGTAATCGTCGATCCCGCCCGCCTCCTGCTCGAGGAAGCGCTCGATCGCATCCGCAAACGCCGGATGCTTGAGCCAGTGCGCCGACCAGGTCCGCGTCGGCAGGAAGCCGCGCGCCATCTTGTGCTCGCCTTGGGCGCCGCCCTCGAACACCCCGATGCCTTGCTCGATGCAGAATTCCAGCGGCTGGTAGTACGCCGTCTCGAAATGCAGGCAGGGCACGTGTTCGAGCGCGCCCCAGTAGCGGCCGTACAAGGTGTTCTCGTCGTGCACCACCAGCGATGCGGCGATCGGCGTTCCTTCGCGCTCGGCAATCACCAGCAGCAGATTGTGCGGCATCTCGCGCCCGATGCGCCGGAAGAAATCCAGGTTCAGGTAAGGCTTCGAGTAATGTTCGGCATAGGTATGCCGGTAGCAGCGCGTGAAGAAGCGCCAGTCGTCGTCGGTGGCGTCGACGCCGCGCACCCGGCGCAGGGTCACGCCGGCTTCCCTGACCTTGCGCCGCTCGGCGCGTATATTCTTGCGTTTTTTTTGCTCCAGCGTCGCCAGGAAGGCGTCGAAATCCGCATAGCCTTGGTTCACCCAGTGGAACTGCACTCCGCTGCGCAACAGGAAGCCGGCTTCGCCCAGCTGGCGCGCATGTTCCTCGGGCGGAAACAGGATGTGGGTCGACGAGACCTCGGTCGACTGCTGCACATGGCGCAGCACCTCGATCAGGGCGGCGCGGGCGGTCTCGTCGCGCGCCAGCAAGCGCGGGCCCGTTACCGGCGTGAACGGGATCGCCGACAGCAGTTTCGGGTAGTACTCCAGGCCATTGCGCCCGTAGGCGTCGGCCCAGGCCCAGTCGAACACGTATTCGCCGTAGGAGTGGTATTTGACGTAAAGGGGCAGGGCGGCGGCCAGGTCTTCTCCATCGTACAGCGTGAGAAATTGCGGCTGCCAGCCGGCATCCGGCGCGGCGCTCCCGGACTCGTGCAGGGCGTGCAGGAAGGCATACGAGAGGAAGGGATTCGGTTTGTCCTGGCTGGACGCCAGCGCGTCCCACGCTGATTGGCCGATCTCGGACAGAGAAGAAACGATATGCGTGCGATAATTCAAGATGACTTCCATATCAAAGGAGTAACGGGTACTGCGCGGCGCCGCGCTGCCCGGCAAACAAATGGTGGTCGAAGCTCACCCAAGGAAAGATGCATGATGGATAAGCCATTCTTCAACCTCTATTCGCACGATTTCGCCCGTGTCGCTGTCGCCAGCCCGCGCTGCAAGGTCGCCGACCCGGCGTTCAACGCCCAGCAGACGATCGCGCTGGCGCGCCAGGCGGCCGGGCAGGGCGCGGTCCTGGTCGCCTTCCCGGAACTGGGACTGTCCGCCTACACCTGCGACGACCTGTTCCACCAGCGCGCGCTGCTCGACGCCTGCCTGGCCGCGCTCGCCGACGTGGTCGCGGCGTCGAGCGAACTGCCGCTGGCCATGATCGTCGGCGTGCCGCTGCGCCTCAACCATACGCTGTTCAATTGCGCGGTGGTCGTGGCCGGCGGACGCATCCTGGGCGTGGTGCCGAAGAGCTATTTGCCCAATTATGGCGAATTTTACGAAATGCGGCAGTTCAGTCCCGCGGACAACACCGCCGTGACGCGGATCGGCCTGCTGGGACAGGACGTGCCCTTCGGTCCGGACCAACTGTTCGAGGTCGAAGGGTTGCCTTTGTTCCGCTTCCACGTCGAGATCTGCGAAGACGTCTGGGTGCCGGTGCCGCCATCCTCGTTCGCGGCGCTGGCCGGGGCCACGGTGCTGGTCAACCTGTCGGCCTCGAACATCGTGGTGGGCAAGAGTGGCTACCGCCACCAACTGGTCGGCCAGCAGTCGGCACGCTGCGTGGCGGCTTACCTGTACACCTCGGCCGGCCTGGGCGAATCGACCACCGACATGGGCTGGGACGGCCAGTCGCTAATCTATGAAAAAGGCGACATGCTGGCCGAGTCGCAGCGTTTCCTGCAGGATTCGCACATCATCTTCGCCGACGTCGACCTCGAGCGGCTGGCGCAGGACCGCATGCACGCGACCACCTTCGCGCAATCGGTGCGCCGCCACGCCGACGAAGTCGCCAGGTTCCGCATCCAGCGCTTCCCGCTGGCGCTGCCGCTGGACCGCGACCTGCCGCTGCAGCGCCTGGTCGAGCGCTTCCCCTACGTGCCGGCATCGAGCGCGCGGCGCGACGAGCGCTGCACCGAGGTCTACAACATCCAGGTACAGGCACTGCTGCAGCGGCTGCAATCCTCGGGCCACGAGAAGGTCGTGATCGGCATTTCCGGCGGCCTCGATTCGACCCACGCGCTGCTGGTCTGCGCCAAGGCGATGGACCGTCTCGGCCTGCCGCGCACCAACATCCTGGCGTACACCATGCCCGGCTTCGCCACCAGCGAACGCACGCTGCGCCAGGCGCGCGACCTGATGGCGGCGGTCGGCTGCACCGCGCGCGAAATCGACATCCGCCCGAGCTGCATCCAGATGCTGAAGGACCTCGGCCACCCGTACGCCGAGGGCAAGGAAGAATACGACGTCACCTTCGAGAACGTGCAGGCGGGCGAGCGCACCAGCCACCTGTTCCGCCTCGCCAACCACAACCACGCGATCGTGATCGGCACCGGTGATTTGTCCGAGCTGGCGCTGGGCTGGTGCACCTACGGTGTGGGCGACCACATGTCGCACTACAACGTGAATGCCAGCGTGCCCAAGACCCTGATCTCGCATCTGGTGCGCTGGGTGGCGGATACCAAGCAGATCGGCGACACCGGTTCCGACGTGCTGATCCAGGTGCTGGAAACCGAGATCAGCCCGGAACTGGTGCCCGCCAAGACCGGTACCGGCAAAGAGGCCGGCGACACGGCGGCCGGCAAACCGGCCCAGGTCACCGAGAACTTCATCGGTCCCTACGAACTGCAGGATTTCAACCTGTACTACATCCTGCGCTACGGCTTCGCGCCGACCAAGGTGGCCTTCCTGGCCTGGTCGGCTTGGCGCGACCGCGACCTCGGCCCGTGGCCGGAAGGCGGCAATCCGGCGCGTAACCAGTACGACCTGGCGGCGATCAAGAAAAACCTCGGCATCTTCCTGTGGCGCTTCTTCAAGACCAGCCAGTTCAAGCGCTCGTGCGTGCCGAACGGACCGAAGGTCGGCAATGGCGGCTCGCTGTCGCCGCGCGGCGACTGGCGCGCCCCCAGCGATTCCGAGGCCACCGTGTGGATGGAGCAGCTGGCCCGGATTCCGGATAACTGAGCCCGGCCGATGATCGAAGGCGCCGCCGTGCGCCCAACAAGAAAACCTGAAAGGAGCTTTACATGAAACAAATTACCTGCGTGATCAAGCCATTCAAGCTGGACGAAGTACGCGAGGCGCTGGCCGATGTCAACGTCACCGGCCTGACCGTGACCGAGGTGAAGGGCTTTGGCCGCCAGAAGGGCCATACCGAGCTGTATCGCGGCGCCGAGTACGTGGTCGATTTCCTGCCGAAGGTGAAGATCGAGGTGGTGGTCGACGATGCGATGACCGAGCAGGTTGTCGACGCCATCATCAAGGCGGCGCGCACCGGCAAGATCGGCGACGGCAAGATCTTCGTGCAGGACGTGGAACAGGTGATCCGCATCCGCACCGGCGAGACCGGGCCGGACGCGGTCTGACCATTCCGCTAAATTCGGGGTCAGAGCACAATTTGCGGACGATTCGGGACGATTCGGGGTCAGAGCGCTTTTAAGGGCAATGGCACGTGTTTATTTTGACGCGTGTTCCGTTGCGATCACGTCGTCATCCCGGCCGATCCTGCGCCAGTAGTGTTATCTGTCAATTTCCCAAAAAAGGCTCTGACCCCGAATTCCGGCAAAATTCTGCTCTGACCCCGAATTGGGGTTCAGCGGCCGAGGGTCAAATCGAATTTCCACGCCAGCAGCCGCGACAGCACGATGAACAGCGCGCTCGACCACAGCGCGATGTCCTTGTCCACGCCATAGATGCCCATGATCAGGAAGATCCAGTTGCCGACAAAGGCGCACAGGGCATAGGGTTTGCCGTCGCGGAAGACCATCGGCACTTCGTTGCAGACGATGTCGCGCAGGACGCCGCCGAAGATGCCGGTGATGACGCCCATCATCGACGCGATGAACAGCGGCATGCCGGCATCCAGCGCCGACGACACGCCGGCCACCGAAAACAAGCCAAGGCCGAAGGCGTCGGCGATCACGATCAGGCGTTCCGACACCATGTGGCGCATGGTGCGGATCAGCGGCGAGGCCACCAGTGCCAGCACGAAGATCAGGATCGCGTATTCCTGGTGGATGACCCAGAACAGGGGCCGCTTGTCGAGCAGGATGTCGCGCAGGGTGCCGCCCCCGAAAGCGGCGATGAAGGCGACCGTGAAGACCCCGACCAGGTCCATCCGCTTGCGGCGCGCTTCGATGAAGCCGGAAAAGGCGCCCACCAGGATCGCCATGATTTCAATGAATTTGAGTAGATGCATGCGGCAGCCGGGCTTGTGGCGCTATTGCTAGACTAGTTGCTAGACTAACATGCCGGGCCCGGCTGCGTAAGTATGCGCGGTGCTTACGACCTCAAGGCTGCGCAGCCTGGCGCGGCGCCAGCGGCAGCTTTACGGTGAAGATGACGCGGCCGTTCTCGTGGTGGTAGACGATTTCGCCCTGGTGTTCGCGCACGATCTGCTGGGCGATGTACAGGCCCAGGCCCATGCCGGTGCGGTTGCGCGGGTTGTTCAACGAGCTGCGCTTGTACGGATTGAACAGCGTGGCCTCGGCCTCCGGTGGGATCGGGGCGCCGGCATTCGACACGCACACTTCCGCCATGCCGTCCTGCACCGTCAGGCGGATCTTGATCGGCTGGTTCGGTTCGCCATGGTGGCGCGCGTTGCTGAGCAGGTTGGACACCACCTGGCCCAGGCGCGCATCGTCGCCCTGCACGAAGGCCGGGCCGATCGTGTGCAGGTCGTAGACGATGGTCGGGTAGGCCAGGCGCGCCTCCTCGACCATGTCCTCGACCAGCGGTGCCATGTCGACCGGCGCCAACGCTACGCCCAGACTGAGACCGCGGTCGATCCGGCTCATGTCCAGCACCTGGCTGATCATGCGCTGCATGCGGTTGCTGGACGACTGGATGCGCCGTCCCAGCGTGCCTTTGTTGTTGGCGCCGCCGGTCTTTTCCAGCACCATGCCGGCCATGTTAATGGAGTGCAGCGGATCGCGCAGGTCGTGCCCCAGCATCGCCAGCAACTGCGCACGGGTGGTTTCGGTCTGCGCGCGGCGCGCGTTCGATACCCGCATCAGTTCGCCCAGCGTCAGGCGCGCATGGGTCAGGATGACGTCTTCCCACGGATGGGCGCAACCGCGCACCGTCTCGTGCCAGGCGTCGAAGGAGCCGCGCGGGGTCAGGCGCGCGCCCATCGGGCCGACCTGTTCGCTCTTTTCGGGCCTGCCGCCCCAGGCGACGTTTTCCACCTGCTCGGTGCGCAGCAGCAGGCACCAGCCGCTGCTGGGCGGATCGAAGGGCAGGCCGAGCAGGCCGACCCACTTCCCGAGCGCCGCGCGGTCCTGTTCGGGCCAGTCGTGCACGCCCTTGCGCAGCAGCAGGTCGTGGGCGTCCGCCGGCAGCGAAGCGACGATGCGTTCGCCAGCGTCCTGGTCGATGCCGAGGCAGACCACGCGTTCGAACTGGCACACCACCATGGCCTGCGACTGGCTCGAGGCCATCAGTCCCTCGCCGTGCTTGACCAGCGCTTCGAGCGGGTCTTCCTCGAGCAGCAGCGATTCGACCAGGCTGGTGCGCACCTTGGCGTTGCGCTCGACCAGGGCGGCCTGGTCGTTCGATTCGATGCTCTGCACGGTCGAGCCGATCACTTGCGCCAGCACGTCGGCCGCCATGCGGATCGAGTAGGGCACGCGCTTCGGGCTCATGTGGTGGCAGGCGATCAGGCCCCACAGGCGGCCATTGATCACGATGGAGACGCTCATCGAGGCCGCCACACCCATGTTCTGCAGGTATTCGACGTGGATCGGCGACACGCTGCGCAGCACGCTATAGCTCATGTCGAGCGCCGGCGCGCCGGGTGCGCCCAGCAGGGGGACGGCGTCGTAGGTCATGTCGGCGATCATGCGCAGGGTGTTCAGCACATACAGGCGGCGCGCCTGCGGCGGGATGTCGCCGGCCGGGTAGCGCTGGCCGAGATACGCCACCAGTTCGTCCTGGCGCGCTTCGGCGACGACATTGCCGCTGTCGTCGCCGCGGAAGCGGTATGCCATCACGCGGTCGAAGCCGGTGAATTCACGCACCTGGCGCACGGCGGTACGCAAGAGGCCGTCGATGCTCTTCTGGCGGCGCAGGCGCTCGATCGAGCCGTGCGCCTTGATCGCGAACAGCGCCACCGCGTCGGTGGATTCCTCGCGCGCTTCGAATTCGACGATCACCCGGCCCTTGTGCGCATGCACCACGCAATCGTATTCGGACGCGCCGATGACGACCGCGGCCACCAGCGGCGCGGCACCGCCTTCGTGCATGGTGTCGAAGGTCTCGTGGACCAGTTCGGCCACCGAGGCCGGCAAGCCGAGCTGTTCGTAGTTGCGGCCGAGGGTCAGCGTCAGGCCGAGGCGCGTGTCGGCGTGTGCGCTCCAGCCTTCGACGGCGCCGTCGCTGTCGAGGAAGAACAGGGCACCGTGGGGCTGGATCGATCCGGGCAGGTGGATGGGTTCGTCCGCGCAGTTGAGCAAGTCGACACGCTGCGGAATCGCCATCGGTTCAGGCGTACTGGACATCACTCTCGACTCATTCCTTTACGTGTTGGCTACTCGGGTTTCTTGGAGAGCATCTTACAAGCTTTCATGCTCAAATTGCGCATATTACGCATATTTTGACACAAGGAAATGTCAATGTGGATTGTGGCGAATCCGTATTGAGCAGACTCAGGAACAAAGCTTGTAAATTAGTGCAACAGGGTCAGCGTTCGCGCTCGTCGAGCGCCGGCCGCAGCAGTACGATGAGGGCGCCGTTGCCGCCGTCGGCGCGGTTGGCCACGCAGAAGGCGACCGTCTCGCCGGTCTGCACCAGCCAGCTGTGGACCATGCCGCGCAGCACCGGTTCGCCGCCGGCCGAGCCGTAGCCGACACCGTGGATGATGCGCACGCAGCGTATCCCGTTTTTGTTGCTTCTACGCAAAAATGCATCGACCACGCGCCGCGCCAGGTCGCGCGTCAAGCCGTGCAAGTCGATTTCGTCCTCGACCGGCCAGTGACGCTTGCGTAGCTTTTTCACGACATCTGGACCGACGCCGGGCGCTGCCCAGCTGAGGGTCGGCTCTTCGTCGAGTAGGCCGTCAACGTCGAACTGGTCGGACAGCATCGATTCCGCCAGGATCGCCTGGACTTCGTCGTCGGTCGGCGGCCGGCGCGCCGCGGCCTGGCGCCGCAGCTCGGCTTCATGGGCCGGACGCCAGACGTAGCGGTCGGACTCTGGCATCGGGTTGACGTCCTTGACCGCCGTGCGGAACTCGACTGCATTTTCGCGTTCGGCCCGCTCGCGCTTCTCTCGCTCGGCTTTTTCGATGGCGCGCAGGCGTTCTTCGACCTTCAGACGGTCGCGGAAGGATTTGAGGTCGCCGAAGTCTTTCATGCCTGCCATCGAAAATTGTAAGAGTTACTCGAGTGCTTCCAGGTAGCGCTGGGCGTCCAGTGCGGCCATGCAGCCCGAACCCGACGACGTGATCGCCTGGCGGTACACATGGTCCTGCACGTCGCCGGCCGCGAACACGCCGGCCACGCTGGTGGCGGTCGCCATGCCCTCGGTGCCGCTGCGCGTCTTGATGTAGCCGTTGTGCATGTCCAGCTGGCCATCGAAGATCGCGGTGTTCGGCTTGTGGCCGATCGCCACGAACAGGCCGTGCACCTTGAGTTCCTTGATGGCGCCGTCGCCGGTGGCTTTCAGGCGCAGGCCGGTCACGCCGCTGGCGTCGCCGGTGACTTCGTCCAGGGTCTGGTTCAGTTCCAGCACGATCTTGCCTTCTTCAACCTTGTGCATCAGGCGATCGATCAGGATCGGTTCGGCGCGGAACTTGTCGCGGCGGTGGATCACGGTCACCTTGGTGGCGATGTTGGCCAGGTACAGCGCTTCCTCGACCGCGGTGTTGCCGCCGCCGATCACCGCCACTTCCTGGTTGCGGTAGAAGAAACCGTCGCAGGTGGCGCATGCGGACACGCCCTTGCCCATGAATTCCTGTTCGCTCGGCAGGCCGAGGTACTGGGCCGACGCGCCGGTGGCGATGATCAGGGCGTCGCAGGTGAACTCGTGCGAATCGCCGACCAGGCGAATCGGTTTTTCGTTCAGGTAAGTGGTATGGATATGATCGAAAACAATCTCGGTATTGAAACGCTCGGCATGCTGCAGCAGGCGCGCCATCAGTTCCGGGCCCTGCACGCCCAGCGGGTCGCCCGGCCAGTTCTCGACATCGGTGGTGGTCATCAGCTGGCCGCCTTGCTCGACGCCGGTCACGAGCATCGGATTGAGGTTGGCGCGTGCAGCGTAAACGGCGGCGCTGTAGCCGGCGGGGCCAGAACCGAGGATCAGGACTTTGGCGTGTTTGCGAGTGGTCATGTTGAACGTCTTATCAGGTGATGATGGGCGGCAAGTGGGGGCGCCGGTCATCGGAATCAAGGGGAATCGGACCGGAGATTATATTCGATGATGCAAACAAGCATGAATCGTGGGGCCTTCCCGGCCATATATGGCTTAGAATGAACATCTTTCGCTGTATCGGCTTCATTCAGTAGCATCTCGTATGAGCAAGAATAGTACTTCGACCGGTTCGACCTATACCCACAAGCCCCGGGCACCCCGGCAGCCGCTGCCGAACCGGCTCGTGCGCCTGCTCTCCGAGGCGCGCTGGCTGGCCACGGCCGTCGCCTTGTTGTATTTCGTCCTCATCCTGCTCAGTTATAACAAAGCCGATCCAGGCTGGTCGCACGAAAACGCGGTAGCCCACGTCGCCAACCTCGGCGGCCGCGCCGGCGCCTGGCTGGCGGACCTGCTGCTGTTCATCTTCGGCTTTTCGGCCTGGTGGCTGTGCGTCTGTTTCACGCGCGCCGTGTATAAAGGCTACCGCCGCCTGCACAGCCGCTTCGTGGTCGAGCAGCCGCTCCCCGAGCCCGAGCACCAGGGCGAGACCGTGATCCGCTGGGTCGGCTTCGCCCTGATGTTCGCCGGCAGCGTAGGACTCGAGTACCTGCGCATGTGGTCGCTCAAGGTCGAATTGCCGCGCGCGGCCGGCGGCGTGCTGGGCCAGCTGATCGGCCACGCCGCCCATACCGCCTTCGGCTTCACCGGGGCCACCCTGTTGCTGCTGCTGTTGTTCGGCCTCGGCTTTTCCTGGTATTTCCAGGTGTCCTGGCTGGCGACGGCCGAACGCATCGGCGAATCGGTCGAGCGTGGCTGGGACTGGTTCCGCCTGCGCTACGAAGACCGCGAAGACCGTGCGCTGGGCGAAGTCGCGGCGCACCGGCGCGACGAGGCGGTGGTGCACGAGCGTGCCAAGTTCGTCGAAAAGCACGGCAATGCGCCGGTGCTGAAGCACGAGCCCGCTGTCGGCCGCCATGTCGACACCCGTACGCCCGACGACGTGCTCGACGAGGAGCGCTTCGAAGAGCCGGCTGCGCAGCCGGGCTTCCTGGCCAAGGCCATGGCCAAGGTCAAGGCGAAGACGAAAACCGAGCCGGCCGCCGGCGAGGGCAGGGTGGAGCCGCATAGCGAGCCGCGCCAGGAGCCGCAGATTTCGCTGGCCAAGGCGCCGGCCGAACCGGCGCTCGACGACGAGCCTTTCCAGCAGCCGGCGCCGGCGCGGGCAGCCCCGGCCGCGCGTGCCGCTGCTGCCGCGCCGCAGCCGGCGGCTGCCGCACCGGCACCGTCCGCGATCAAGATCGAGCCGCAAATGGTCAGCGTGCCGCGTTCGGACCGCGCCGAAAAGGAACGCCAGACCGCGCTGTTCGAAGTCTCGGGCGATTCCACGCTGCCGCCGCTGGGCCTGCTGGATGAAGCGCCGCCGGCCCAGGAATCGGTCGCCATCGAGACCCTGGAATTCACCAGCCGCCTGATCGAGAAGAAGCTGTCCGACTTCGGCGTCGAAGCCAAGGTCGTGGCCGCCTACCCGGGTCCGGTCGTGACCCGTTACGAAATCGAGCCGGCCACCGGCGTCAAGGGCAGCCAGATCGTCAACCTGGCGCGCGACCTGGCGCGCTCGCTGTCGCTGACCTCGATCCGCGTGGTCGAGACCATCCCCGGCAAGAACTACATGGCGCTGGAACTGCCGAACCCGAAACGCCAGATCGTGCGCCTGACGGAAATCGTCGGCTCCAAGGTGTACGCCGACAGCGCCTCGGCGCTGACCGTGGCGCTGGGCAAGGACATCGCCGGCAAGCCGGTGGTGGCCGACCTGGCCAAGATGCCGCACCTGCTGGTCGCGGGTACCACCGGTTCCGGCAAGTCGGTGGGCATCAACGCCACCATCCTGTCGCTGCTGTACAAGGCCGACCCGGCCGACGTGCGCCTGATCCTGATCGACCCGAAGATGCTGGAAATGTCGGTGTACGAGGGCATTCCGCACTTGCTGGCGCCGGTCGTCACCGACATGCGCCAGGCCGGCCACGCGCTGAACTGGGCCGTCAACGAGATGGAGCGCCGGTACAAGTTGATGTCTAAATTGGGCGTGCGTAACCTGGCCGGCTACAACGGCAAGATCCTGGATGCGGCCAAGCGCGAGGAACACATCCCGAACCCGTTCTCGATCGTGCCGGACAATCCCGAGCCGCTGGAAAAGCTGCCGACCATCGTCATCATCATCGACGAGCTGGCCGACCTGATGATGGTGGTCGGCAAGAAGGTCGAGGAGCTGATCGCCCGTATCGCACAGAAGGCTCGTGCCGCCGGCATCCACCTGATTCTGGCGACCCAGCGTCCGTCGGTCGACGTGATCACCGGCCTGATCAAGGCCAACATCCCGACCCGTATCGCGTTCCAGGTGTCGTCCAAGATCGACTCGCGCACGATTCTCGACCAGATGGGCGCCGAGACGCTGCTCGGCATGGGCGACATGCTGTACATGCCGCCGGGTACCGGCTTGCCGGTGCGCGTGCACGGCGCCTTCGTGTCGGATGACGAAGTGCATCGAGTTGTAAAACATCTGCAATCGACCGGCGAACCGAATTACATTGAAGGCATCCTCGAAGGGGGCGTGGCGGAAGAAGGCGGCGCCGGCGAGGGCCCGGCGGCCGGCGAGGGCGGCGGCGAATCCGATGCGATGTACGACCAGGCGGTGCAGGTGGTGCTCAAGAACCGCCGTGCCTCGATCTCGCTGGTGCAGCGCCACCTGCGCATCGGCTACAACCGCGCCGCCCGCCTGCTCGAGCAGATGGAGCAGAGCGGGGTGGTGTCGCCGATGCAGTCGAACGGCAACCGCGACATTCTCGTGCCGGCGACCAGCGCCGAGTAAAACCGGCAACGTTAATGTTGCGCGTAGGGTGGACCGCTCCGCCGTTCGCGCGTTCAGTCAGTGCAAGCGCCGTATGAAAGCGTGGACGGGAGACCCGTCCACCCTACCGCCACCACCTCAGCCAAACCCCTTCGGCCAACAAAAACAGGAACACAACAATGACGCTGAAAACGACTCTTGCCACCCTGATCGCAACCGCCACCCTGGCCATCGGCACCCAGGCTTCCGCCGCCGCACTGGACCAGTTCAAATCCTTTGTCGCCGGCACCAAGTCCGCCCGCGGCGACTTCACCCAGACCCAGCTCCGCAAGACCACCGCCGGCAAGGCCGCGCCGCCCTCGACCGGTACCTTCGTGTTCGCCCGCCCCGGCAAGTTCATCTGGACCTACCAGAAGCCCTTCGAACAGGTGCTGCAGGCCGACGGCGACACCCTGTACCTGTACGACAAGGACCTCAACCAGGTGACCACCCGCAAGCTGGGCAACGCGCTGGGCAGCTCGCCGGCTGCGATCCTGTTCGGCAGCAACGACCTGGAAAAGAACTTCACGCTGGCCGAAGCCGGCACCCGCGACGGCCTCGAGTGGCTGAGCGCCACCCCGAAAACCAAGGACACCACCTTCGAGCAGATCGGCATCGGCCTGAAAGACGGCGTGCCCCAGGCGATGGAGCTGAAGGACAACTTCGGCCAGACCACGCTGCTGAAGTTCACCAGTTTCCAGCGCAACCCGTCGCTGGGCGCGCAAACCTTCAAGTTCGAGGTACCGAAGGGCGCCGAAGTCTCGCACCAGTAAGCCTGCGCTAACGGGGTATCGTCCTCATCCATTACACTTGCGTTTTCGTTATCCGGCCACACATACGCAAGATGGATAAGCACAACACTGACGACCTGTTCCGGACCGAACCCGCGGCGCCTCTGGCCGAAGCGCTGCGCCCGAAAACCATCGGCGAGGTGATCGGCCAGAGCCACCTGCTGGGCGAGGGCAAGCCGCTCAACCTGGTCTTCAAATCGGGGCGGCCGCACTCGATGATCCTGTGGGGGCCGCCGGGCGTGGGCAAGACCACGCTGGCGCGCCTGACGGCCAACGCCTTCGATTGCGAATTCATCGCGCTGTCGGCGGTGCTGTCCGGCGTCAAGGACATCCGTGCCTCCATTGAGCAGGCCGAGCAGTACCTGGCGCGCGGCAAGCACACCATCCTGTTCATCGACGAGATCCACCGCTTCAACAAATCGCAGCAGGATGCCTTGCTGCCCTTCGTGGAGAGCGGCCTGGTCACGCTGATCGGCGCCACCACTGAAAACCCTTCGTTCGAAGTCAATTCGGCACTGCTGTCGCGCTCCCAGGTCTACGTGCTCAAGGCGCTGGACGACGACGAGATGCGCCAGCTGCTGGCGCGCGCGCAGGAGCGGGTGCTGGGCCACCTGCAATTCGACGAGGTGGCGGTGCAGACCCTGGTCGGCTACGCCGACGGCGATGCGCGGCGTTTCCTCAACCTGCTGGAGCAGACCAAGACCTCGGCGGAAACGTCCGGCATCACCCGCATCACCGGCGAATTCGTCGAGAACGCGCTGACCCTGAACGCGCGCCGCTTCGACAAGGGCGGCGACAATTTCTACGACCAGATCTCGGCCCTGCACAAGTCGGTGCGCGGCTCGCACCCGGACGCCGCGCTCTACTGGCTGTGCCGCATGCTGGATGGCGGCGCCGACGCCAAATACCTGTCGCGCCGCATCGTGCGCATGGCCTGGGAAGACATCGGCCTGGCCGACCCGCGCGCGATCCAGATCGCCAACGACGCCGCGACCACCTACGAACGCCTGGGGTCGCCCGAAGGCGAACTGGCGCTGGGCCAGGCCGTGATCTACCTGGCGATCGCGGCCAAGAGCAACGCCGGCTACAACGCCTTCAATGCCGCGATGGCCTTTGTGCGCAAGGACAAGTCGCGCGAGGTGCCGGTGCACCTGCGCAATGCGCCGACCAAGTTGATGAAGGAACTCGGCTACGGCCATGCCTACCGCTATGCCCACGACGAGCCGCATGCGTACGCGGCCGGCGAAACCTACCTGCCGGACGGGATGCCGGAGCCGCGCTGGTACCAGCCGGTGCCGCGCGGGATCGAGGGCAAGGTGGCCGACAAGCTGGCCTTCCTGCGCCAGCTGGATGCGGACGCCGGCGAAGACTGATCCGCGCCGTTGATATAAAAAAAGCCCCGCGAAGGTCCGGCCGTCGCGGGGCTTTTACTTTTTACGCCCTATCGACCAGCGCGTGCTTGGATTCAGAAGCTTTCGTAGGCACCGATATCGAAGGCGCCGCCTTTCGGACGCGCCACGCCGAGGATGTCGGTAGCGGGGGCGCCGCTGGCGATACCCTTGTTCACGGCTGGCGAGCCGCTCTGCAGGCGGTAGTCGCCGGTACCGGTCGGGTTGTAGCTGACGAACTTCGGATCGGCGCTGATGGTGCCGGTCGCGCTGCCTTTCAGCATGCCGACGTTGGTCTTGCTGCCGTAGACCAGGTTATTCGACACCACGTTACCGGTACCGATGCAGGTCGCACCCGAGTAGCAGTACTGCTGGATGCCGCCGCGCGGGTTGTTGTACACGATGTTGTTCAGTACCTTGACGTTGTTCAGCAGGACACCGCCCGGCGAGTCGCCCACGCCGATCACGATGCCGCCGCCCATGCCGGCCGAGCCGTTGGCGAAGACCGTGTTGTTGGCGATGGTAGTGCCGCTGGCGGCGTGCCACAGGTGGATACCGAAGGACGAGACGCGGTAGACGACGTTGTTCATGATCTTGCCGCCGGTGTTCGACGAGTACAGGCCTTGCACGCCGTTGCAGCTGCCCGGGGTACCGATGTCGTGCACGACGTTGCCGATCATGTCGCCGTTGGTGCTGCCGTAGGTGGCATTGACCACGCCCGCACCGCCATCGCCGGTGCACCCGCCCGACAGGGTCAGGTTGTGGATGTGGTTGTTGGCAACCAGCGTGTTCGACGCGTAGTTCAGGATGCCGAGGCGGCCCGGACCGCGGATGTCGAAGCCGCTGATGTCGACGTAGTTACCGTTGTTGGTCCACATGGCTTCGGAACCGGTGCCGACGATCTTGGCGCCCCACTTGGTGTCGGACACGAAGCTGATGCGGGCAGTTGCGGTGCCGCTGGTCTTGGTGCTGACGTTGCCGTTGTAAGTGCCGGCGGCGACGTGGACGGTGGTGCCGGCCTTGGCGACAGAGGCAGCCTTGTTGATGGTCTTGAACGGCGCGGCCTGGGTACCGGTGTTCGAATCCGAACCGGTGGTTGCCACGTACAGATGGTAGGTGCTGGTGGTGGCGTTCGGGGTCGCGCTGGTGAGGGTGGCCAGCAGTTTGGTGCCACCGTCGGCCTGGGCAGCGCCGGCTGCGGCGCTGTCGGCCTGGATCTGGGCCGGGGCCGCCGACACGGCGGATGCGGCTTGCACTTCTTTTTCGTAACCGTCGACATTGAAGCTGGCGGCGCTCAGCGGTGCGGCAGCGGCTGCGGTCGCAGCGGCGTCGACCAGGACGGCACCCTTGTCGGCATTGGCGACGGCAAGCTTGGCCGCGGTCTGGGCAGCGGCGCTGCTGCCGGCGTCGGTACCGCCGCAGGCGGCGAGCAGGACGGCTGCGCTGCAGGCGACGAGGGTGTTGGTACGGTGGGCGAAGAGAGAAGCGATTGCGTGTTTCATCTAGGGAAGTTCCTTGAATCAAGAAGTCATTGATACTGCTTTTGAGCCCAGGAAACTTCCTAAGTTCAATCTTTTCGTAAAAAAATTTTCCGTATGAATGAAATTGCAAGGTCTGATTTCGAATATGAAATGGAACACCGCATATTGTTCAGTTCATTGGCGGACGCCGCCGCGTGAGCCGCCTTTGCCTGCTATCCAAGGTGCCTGGCCAAATAAAGAAGCCCTGCCACGGCATCACCGTGGCAGGGCTTGTAGTCGGCGTCCGGCAGCAGGTGCCGGACGTCGTGTGCCGAGCTTGCGCTAGCGGGCGATCAGAAGCTCTCGTAGGCGCCGAGGTCGAAGGCGCCGCCTTTCGGACGGGCCACGCCGAGGATGTCGACCGCCGGGGCGCCGCTGGCGGTACCCTTGTTCACGGCCGGGGAGCCGCTTTGCAGGCGGTAGTCGCCGGTGCCGGTCGGGTTGTAGCTGACGAACTTCGGATCGGCGCTGATGGTGCCGGTCGCGCTGCCCTTGAGCATGCCGACGTTGGTGGTGCTGCCGTAGACCAGGTTGTTCGACACCACGTTACCGGTACCGATGCAGGTCGCACCCGAGTAGCAATACTGCTGGATGCCGCCGCGCGGGTTGTTGTACACGATGTTGTTGATCACCTTGACGTTGTTCAGCAGGACACCGCCCGGCGAGTCGCCCACGCCGATCACGATGCCGCCGCCCATGCCGGCCGAGCCGTTGGCGAAGACCGTGTTGTTGGCGATGGTGGTGCCGCTGGCGGCGTGCCACAGGTGGATACCGAAGGACGAGACGCGGTAGACGACGTTGTTGGCGATGGTGCCGCCGGTGTTCGACGAGTACAGGCCTTGCACGCCGTTGCAGCCGCCCGGCTTGCCGATGTCGTGCACGACGTTGCCGATCATGTCGCCGTTGGTGCTGCCGTAGGTGGCATTGACCACGCCTGCACCGCCGTCGCCGGTACAGCCGCCCGACAGGGTCAGGTTGTGGATGTGGTTGTTGGCAACCAGCGTGTTCGACGCGTAGTTCAGGATGCCGAGGCGGCCTGGACCGGTGATGTCGAAACCGTTGATTTCGACATAGTTGCCGTTGTTGGTCCACATGGCTTCGGAACCGGTGCCGACGATCTTGGCGCCCCACTTGGTGTCGGACACGAAGCGGATCTTGCCCGATGCGCTGCCGCTGGTCTTGGTGCTGACGTTGCCGTTATAGGTGCCGGCGGCGACGTGGACGGTGGTGCTGGCCTTGGCAACCGAGGCGGCCTTGGTGATGGTCTTGAACGGCGCAGCCTTGGTACCGCTGTTCGAGTCCGAACCCGTAGTCGAGACGTACAGGTGATAGGCCGACGGATCGGCTGCCGGCGCCGGTGTGGCCGCCTGCAGGTTCTTGTACTCCGCGCTGTTCAGGAATTCGTTCTTGACGCCGTCGATCGGGAGGCCGGCGTTTACTTGCTGGACCCAGAACTGCAGGCCGCCGCTGTCCGGCTCGCGATTGAGCAAGGTGCGGTACAGGTCGGTGACCTGGGTGGTGGCGTCGGTGCCGGTGGTGGCCGACGAGATCGTCGCCAGCAGGCGGGTGGTTTGCGGTGCGGTGGCAGTGGCCGAGGCATGCTCGAAAGCGCCGGTACCTGCGCTTTCTTCCGTCAACGCCGCGGTCTGGCCGGCGGCGGCAACAGTTGCTTCGGATACGTTCGCGCTCTGGACACCGTGCGACAGGGTCGCGGTGTCGGTCTTGCTGCCGCTGGTATCAGCACCACAAGCGGTCAGGAGGACGGCGGCGCTGCAGCAGAGCAGTGCGCTGGCGTGAACATTCGAAGCAAAAGTGACGATTCGTTTCATTGGGAAAATCCTTCTCAAAAAATTGAAATACGGAAGCTTTGAGCGGTGGAAACTTCCTAAGTTCAATCTTTTTGAAAAAGAATTTTCCCTGGGATATAACTTACCTAATAAGGTTTTCCTAAATGGAATTTATATTGGGGAACATATATCGATAAATCACGATGCATCCGCCGTAATTAAATGCGAACGGACAAGCTATTGATTCCAAAAGATTTTCTTTTGGAAAATAGAATTGTTTGAACGATATGGGAAGGCAAGAAAGCGGAACGCGAGCGCACATCATGCGCATGGCTTGCGTGCGGCGTGATGAAAGGCAGGTATGGAATGGATCAGTGTTTCGAATCGGTGCCGAGATCGATTGCGGCCCCGTAGCCAAGCGCAGGCGAATTCCGTTTCAAAAGATAATTGCCACTGCCATCGGGCCGGAAGTCGATAAAGTGCGGATCGTCGGCAATGGTGCCGGTGGCCTTTCCGACACGCATCTGGATGCCTAGGCCGTTGCCATACACCACATTGTCGGCCACCACGTTCCCGGCACCGATGCAGGCTTCGTCGGGATTGCAGTACTGCTGGATCGACGCGCGCGGGTTCCAGGCGACGATATTGTTGGCGATGCGGGTTCCGGTCAGCCTCATGCCGCCGGGACTGTCGCCGGTACCGACCACGATGCCGCCGCCGATCCTGTCCGAACCGTTGGCGAACACGGTGTTATTGGTAATAACGACCTGGTCGGCGGCATGCCATAGATGGATGCCCCAGGCCGCGGCGCGGTAAACAATATTGTTCTCGATGCGGCCGTGCAGGTTCGAGTAATAGATACCGTGCACGCCCTGGCAGGCACCTGGGACGCCGATGTCGTGCACCACGTTGCCGACGATCTCGCCATGCGAACCCTTGTAGTTGGCGTTCACGATGCCGCCGCCGCCATCCCCGGTGCAGCCGCCCGAGACCTGCAGGTCGTGCACGTGGTTGTCGCGCATGCGTACCCACGATCCATAATTCAGCAGCCCGATGCGCCCGCTGCCGCTGAGATCGAAGCCGGCAATCTCGACGTGGCGGCCGTGGTTGATCCAGACCGCCTCGGTGCCGTTGCCGATGATGCGCGCACCCCATCTGACTGTGGAGAGGTAGCGGACACGCGCGCCGGGACGCCCGCTGGCGGTGGTCTTGACGTTTTCCGGATAGACCCCCGGCGCGACCTGTACCGTGGTGCCGGCCGCGCCTCCGGCAGCCCGTGCCGCCGCTGCACCCAGTGTGCGCAGCGGCGCGCGCCGCGTACCCGGATTGGCGTCGTCGCCGCCGGGCGCCACCCACAGCGTGC
>NZ_JAXSQX010000010.1:0-161557 GCF_034659755.1 Massilia phyllosphaerae | reverse complement strand
ATCCCAGCTGCTGCTCGAGGACCTCGCCCTTGAGCCAGTTCCTCTGCCAATGGGCGTAATCGGCGTACTGGATTTCCAGTTCGGGCAAGGGATCGGGTTTGTCCTGGCTGAAAGCGCTGTAGAGGGCCGAGACTTCCCTGACCAATATCCCGATGGACCAGCCATCGGAAACGATGTGATGCTGCGTTACCAGCAGGACATGCTCGTGCTCCGCCAGCTTGAGCAAGGCGCCACGGATGAGCGGACCCGTGCCCAGGTCGAACGGACGGCTTCGCTCTTCTTCGCCCAGCCGCACCACCTGTTCCTCCTGCTGCGCCTTGTCCAGCGCGGTCAGATCGATCCGCGCAAGGGCAAAGCCCACGGATGGCGCAGCGATCCGTTGCACCGCTTGTCCATCGAGTTCGACAAAGGTCGTGCGCAGGCTCTCGTGGCGGGCGACGATGCGGTCCAGCGTCGCCTGCAGCGCTTGCGTATCGAGCTTGCCGGTCAGTCTCACCGCTTCTGGAAGATGGTAGGCGGCGCTGGCCGAGGGATCGAGCTGTGCCAGGAACCACAGGCGTTGCTGGGCAAAAGATGCGAATTTAACTTTATCGTTAACTCGACCAACCTTCTTTATGTGAGATTCGCTCCGTGCACTTTTTGCGATTCTGTCAGCCATCTGACTTATCGTTGGACACTCAAAGACGAACCGGATGTCAACTTCGATTTCAAAAATAGTTGAGATTCTTTCTACAATTTGGCTTGCAGCAAGAGAATGTCCGCCGAAGGAGAAAAAATCGCCATCTAAAGAGATATCTTTAACACCTAAAACTTCTACCCATATAGAAAATACTATCTCAGAAATAGAAATGAGTTTTTCCGAAAAGTCACGGTCCGCATACTTCTTATTTTCTACCCCAGTTGTTTCTTTTTTCCATTGCCAAACAAACTTGAACTCGTTTGACAAGAAGAGCTCTCGGCATTTCAAGCGCTGAATTTTTCCGCTAGAGGTTCTTGGAAGATGCCCGCCCTTCAGGAAAGTTATAGCGCCTAAATGCAAGCCAGGATATGACTCAGCGAGCATTATGCTGACTTCGGTTTTTGCCAAATAAAAGTCAGAGGAAAAATCTACATCTATTTCTTGGAAGACGGCTACCTCACAATTTTCTTCGTCCCCAATAAGAACAACAGCGCACCCATTGGCCTTGAAGCCACGGTTTAAATTTTCAACATCAACTTCGACGTCTTGAGGGTAAATATTCGCGCCATTTACTATTATTAATTCTTTAATTCGCCCTGATATAAATAACTCGCCCTCATATAAAAACCCAAGGTCTCCAGTTCGCAAGTAGAATCCCGTGGGACTACGGCTGTCTTCCACAAATGCGTCGGAATGTTTCTTCCCCCAATAACCAGTACTTACCGATTCTCCTGCCAGCCAAATTTCGCCTACCGAAGCCTCAGAGCATTCCATTAGCGTTTTAGGCTCTATAATCTTCAAACCCATACCCGCGGGCACATGCCCAACCGAAACATGCGATAAAGAATCACTATTAGACGACAAGCGAATAGTATTCTTTCCAAATGCTTCCTTATCCACCCTAATTATCTTAGGAGGTACATCGCCACGAGCCATCGTGCTTGCAGTAACAAGTAAGGTATTCTCTGCCAATCCATAAGCAGGAGTAATTGAGGCGCAGCGCAAGCCATACGGAGCGAAAGCTTTCAAAAAAGATCTGATAGTCTCTTCGCGAATACGCTCAGCACCATTTACTACAATATCAAGCGAATCAAGTTGTAGGGCAGAAGCTTCACTCAAACTTACACGCTTTGCGCATAACTCATACGCAAAATTTGGAGCTCCAGTCATTCGGGCTTTATATCTGGATATAAGCTCGAGCCATCGAACAGGGGATCTTAAAAAGACAGATGCGGGAAAGAGGATTGAGTGCGCGCCCACAAAAACGGGAACGATAATACCTCCGATTAGGCCAAAGTCGTGGTGAGGAGGTAGCCAAGAGACTATGCGATCATTGGTACGCAGACCATAAACCTCTTTGCACATCTGCACATTCGCTAAAATGTTTTTGTGCCGGACAATTACACCACGAGGGTTCGTGGTGGATCCAGAGGTATATTGCAAAAAACAGGGGTCATTCTCATCCACGTCTGGATCTTGCCACATGCAGTTACCACTAATAAGTGATTCCATTGAAACCCACTTGCATGTGAGATTGCCCAAACTCTCCTCGACGCCTAGATCCCTAACTTTTTTCAGGTCGCGAGACGACAAAACGGCAACTTTTGCATCAGAATCATCAATTATGTGCGCAAACCTAGAGAGAGCGCGCTTGTTATTAACCGGAGGAGATGGGACAGCAATCAATCCAGCATAAATGCAGCCAAAAAAAGCCGTAACATAATCAAGCCCCATAGGAAGGGCCAGTGCAACCCTGTCACCTTTACTACATATAGTTTGCAAATTCCCTGCTATAACTTTGGCGCGGCTGTGTAATTCGGCGAACGTAAGCTCATCGCTAACACTACGTCCGTCAGAGAGAAAAGTGAATGCGAGGGAGCCGCTAAGACCCGATTCCGCAGATGCCTGATAAAAAAGCAACTCCACCAGCGTGCCAAATTCAGAATTTACCATATGTATACCGCTCTATTTAACTGTTTTGCCGAATTTTCTTACAGCGTATGTTTTAAGTGCAAATGAGGAAAAAAGTAACTCGATACTCACATTCTGTTTTATTGATATAGATGAGATTCAAATCTGGCAGCGCAGTGTAACAATCAATAAAAGCCAAACGATTTCGCTGCTCGAAGGCTTTCTGCTGCATTTCCCAAATACTCACAAAAATTCAAAACTTCGCACAAACGCTCACGGACGACCGCAAATCTCAACCACTCTAAGCATTTAAGTGCGCTGATCCATCACCAAAATTATAGTTTAACACCTATAATAGAATATTTGTTCAAAATCTAAAAACAAAAGGCGGTAATTATACCGTGTTGATGCCAAAAACGCAAGTTTTCCTACCTAGTACAAATTTGGCTCACAGTTTTTGCAGTGCGCACGAACTCGCGGGTGTTTTTTGTTGACTAAGCGAGGAAAATCCACATATCATTTTTCCCTGCGAAAATTATCATCAGTCTTGGAGTTACTATCGCAGGTGAACTTCTACTTACAAGATGGTCGATGAGCCTTTTAGAAAAGTCCGCCGTCATTCTCTTAACAATAATGCCCGTTATGGTCTCGAATCAAGAAAATAAATTCATGAATTTCGATTAACACTTAATATGGTTTGTGCATTGGTGTGGTTATAACGTATGAACATCGCTCATTGTATTCGACAGCAAGAAAACTAACCTGATGCGAGTGACGGGGCTTACGCTCCTTTTGTCCGCTATTAATCGCTCGCCGACTTGCCATAACTAGTTGCTCTCCTTGTGTCCCTAGTAAAGTTCTGCCCTTTCGTCACAACAAAGCACCTGATTATGTTCTTGCTTCAGAACTCTGCCGCTCCTGCTGAGTCAAACCTTCAAGATGGCTGAGTTACTGAGGAGACGGTGATGGCAATCAACGGAATTCAGTTTCAAAAAGGACTGTCCCTGGCGGCATTCCTGAAGGACTACGGCACCGAGGACCAGTGCGAGACGGCGTTCATCAAGGCGCGCTGGCCGCACGGGTTTATTTGCCCGTGCTGCAGCCATACGGCTGCTTACGAATTCAGGCGGCAGGAACGGCGCTACTGGCAGTGTGGCGCCTGTCGGCATCAAACCAGCCTGCGCTCGGGAACGGTGATGGAGCATGGCCACCTGCCGTTGACGAAATTGTATCTGGCGATCTACCTGATGACGCAGTCGAAGACGAACATCGCAGCACTTGCCCTGATGCGCCAGTTGGGCATTTCCTGGAAAGCTGCGTGGTTGCTCAAGCACAAGCTGATGGAGGTAATGGCCCAGCGCGAGGCCGATCATCCGCTGGAGGGAGATGTCAGTGTCGATGACGCCTACCTGGGCGGTGAACGCACCGGCGGTGGGCCAGGACGCGGATCGTCGAACAAGGTGGCCTTTGTCGCGGCCGTGGAAATGCGAGAGGGACGTCCCCAGCGCGTGCGTTTCGATCCGGTAGCAGGCTTCTCGTTCGCAGCCCTGACGCCTTGGGCGCGGTTGGCTGTGGCGCCAGGCAGTTGCGTGGTGTCCGACGGACTGTTGGGTTTTGAAGTGCTCGAGCGGCTAGGCTACACGCACAAGGTGGTATTGGCTCCGCGCGGCAAAGCGGGAACGGAGATCGAGCCATTCAAATGGCTCAATGTCTTGCTGGGGAACCTCAAGACGAGCTTGTCTGGAACTCATCACGCGTTCAAGTTTGCGAAGTACGCCCGGCGCTACCTCGCCGAGGTGCAATACCGCTTCAACCGACGCGCCGACATGGCTGCCATGGTGCCGCGGTTAGCAGTCGCGGTAGCACAGACCAGGCCGTGTCCGAAAAGGATGGTCTTGGGAAAGGCTGAAGTACGAACATAATCAGGACAAAGCATGTTTGCTCACGCATTGTAAATAATGCCTGAACTAGGAAAGGAGCCAAATTTATTATTAGCTTACGTTAGGATTGGTGGGTAGAAGCAATCCTAGCTGGGCCTAAAGTTCGATACACTCGTTTCAATTGTAATTGTAATTGTAATTGTAATTGTATTAAAGCAATGAGATCCGATGAGAAACAGTCGCGGGTCGCGGTCGGCCAGGGTGTGACATTTTGTAAAAGTCCAGTACTGGAAGTATACCTACCAAGTCGGCGCTCGCGAGTTATGCTGTTCATTGTTTTTTTGGCTTTGTCGCACCGACCTGTTGCCCACTTTGGGTGCAAGTGGTCGAACAGCAATTCTTGCAGAAGTAGGGGGCCAATCACTATTAACGTACTCCGGAACTGTCTGTAATCGATGGCAAGATGTTCGACCGCAGCGGCTTGGTGCTGCCGTCATCAATGCCAGCGAAAGCCGTCTGGGCGATTCCTGAAGACTTTAAGCGGGCATCGCCCGATACGTTGCACGCGCTGGCTGGTCTGCTCGAGATGCCGCGATCCGAGCTGCTCAAGAAACTCGACTCCGACCGTAATTTCGTCTATCTGAAGTGCCAGGTCGAGATGGAGACTGTGTACAAGATCGAAAAGCTTGGGATATAGGGTTTGGACACTCGCAAAGAATATAAGCGTTATTACCCGTAGGGTGAAGTTATCGCACACCTCGTCGGTTTTACGAACGTGGAGGACGTCGGCTAGGAAGGCATCAAGTTGGCACAGCAAAAAATAATGACTGGTCGGGCCGTTGAGCGGCGCGTTATTAAGGTTTAATCTTAGACAGTCGCATTGCACTGCATAAAAATAAATGGTCCGGTCACAAATATTTCAACTATAGTTGAAGCGAAACATACCTCGAATTAGCATTATTCTTATGCTAAATTTCCTTCAAAAAGCTGTACGCTTGCGTGACTAAATCTCATGTGCGACAGCAATCACAAAAACAATTGCAATTTCCCTTTTTATCACTCTTTGTTGAAAGGTCTCGGGCGGCTAGTTATTTGCAGCTATATGGGCTAGCATATCCAAGAAAATTTTATTTTGAATCTCAAAATTTTTAGGCCAAAGATTGTTCGTTTATTCCTCCTATTAAGTGCATTTGGCATTATTGTCTTAGGATTGCAATACGACAATATCAGGATGTATCAACCTATAGCGGAATCCACGTGTTTAAAACCTGATCTATGTATCAAAATAGACAATTATGGTGTTCCCGAGATAAATGCAGGCTCCGATAAGGACGTATTCTTGGCGATGGGCTATTTACATGCGAAAGATCGGCTTTGGCAACTTGAGATCATGCAACGTACTGCCAGCGGGAGCTTGAGTGAGTTGCTTGGTGAAGATGCCTTATCATCGGATATATGGATGCGCTCACTACAGCTTTACAACTCCGCCAACTCTGCGTTTTCCAGTTTGAGCCCTGATGCGAAGAGCTCTTTAGAAGCCTATGCGGAAGGCGTAAATACTTGGATCAACGAGAAGCACCTTCTACCGCCAGAATTTAAAATCTTCGGAATATCTCCTCATAAATGGACGGCCATTGATTCTTTAGCGTGGATGAAGATATTCGCTTTGAATTTAAGCCACAATTTCAATGATGAAATTACACAGGCATATGCGGCAGAAATTATGTCTAGCGAGCAATTTAAAGCAATATTCGGAAAAACAAAGCCGTCATTGAAGGCTGACGCTATTGGAAATAATTACGACGGCAGCCCCAAAAAAAGCTTTTCGTCAATTGACTTTAGCGGCATCAGCTCATTGACTCCAGGCTTGAATGTCGCGGGCAGCAACGCATTTACTGTTGCCGGGCGCTTAACCAAAGATGGAGCGTCAATTCTTGCAAATGATCCACACCTCGAACTTCAAATGCCGTCGATATGGTACGTAGTGAAACAACGTGGAAAAGTGTTGCGCTCCGTAGGAATGAGTTTAGTTGGCCTACCAGTGGTCGTGTTTGGGCGAAACAACTCAATCGCATGGGGTGGTACAAGCATGATAGCAGACGTCCAGGACTTATTCGTTGAAAGTCCAAAACCTGATGACCCTAATTTATATAAGTTTGGGGAGCACTGGGAGCGATTCCAGAAACGAGTGGAGAAGATTATCGTTAAGCCTCGAATGCCCGCAATACTTCGCGACGAATATCCACCGGTCATGCTTAGCTTACGAACTACCAGACATGGTCCTGTCATCACCGATACGCAAACGAATAATGACCAAGTCCTTTCCCTCAGTTGGGTGGGGTTGCAGGGCGGCGATACCACATATGAAGCGCTATTTAATGTGAACTACGCTAAAGACTGGAGGACATTTCGCGCAGCGTTGTCACAGTTTGTTACGCCGGCTATTAATTTTGTTTTTATCGATAAAGATGGCAATATAGGTTTCCAAGGTGCTGGAAAGATTCCCGTTAGGTCGGGCTATCGCGGTGATTTTCCTGTGCAAGGAAGTGATGCAACCTTAGGCTGGCATAGGTATATCCCTTACGATAAAATGCCTTACGAATTCAACCCGCCACGGGGGTATATCGTATCGGCAAACAATCGGAATGTACCGGAGGATTACCCATACTTAATATCAAATAAATTTGCCTCTCCTGCTCGCGCTCAAAGAATCTCCGAGTTAATAGAGGATACGAAACGTAGATATGGCTATGTTTCAATCGAGGCAATCAAGCAGATACAAAATGATTTAACGAGTTTGCCCGCACGACGATTGTTGCCTTTGTTATTGAATTTGCCTCCTCAGACGCAACAACAGAGCGCAGCAATTAACATGTTAAAAAAATGGGACGGACGAATGACTAAAGACAGTTCCGCTGCCTCAATTTTCAATGTATGGATGCGTCACTTTGTGGAGACGGCTTTTGTGCGGCCAATCCAATTTCATTGGAACAAAAAAAATGCAAATGAAAAAGTAATCACGATGGTCAAATCTATGTCCAATGACCAGATATTCGACATCCTTACTAAGAATCCGAGCGTTTTTTGCCTGGATAAGACATCCCAAATAAAATTGCCATGTCATGAAGAACTTTTGAGTTCGTTAAACGATGCGTTAGAAGAACTTGAAAAGCTTCGTGGATCGAAAATGGATGAATGGACATGGGGTAGCATCCATTCTGCCACCTTTTCTAGTGTGCCATTTAGTGCGTTCAACGGAATTAAGGAGGTTTATCAACGTAAGATTTCGACTGGTGGAACTCCTGATACAGTTAATGTAGCCAATTATGATTTTCATCAGTCGGTTGGTTATGTACAAAGCTTTGGTCCGACGTTTCGTCAGATAGTTAAGTTGAGAGGCCAAGGTATCACGCATCTTTATATAAATTCGACAGGACAATCGGGAAGCCCGTTTTATAGGCATTATGATGACATGCTTCCGTTGTATGAAAACGGAAGTTATTTAAGTTTAAGCATCGATCATATCGACGTTCCTTCAAATTTGAACGCCAGAGCGAAATGAAATTTTTCTTTAAAATATTTTATAGATCTCCAAAAACAATCATTTTCTCAACAATTCTGGGAATTTTAGCTGGTTTTATTTATTCTTTGTTAATACCGTTGGTTACTAGTTCCCTCGATAATTTCGAAGGTACGGTGAAACATCATGAAGTGAGCTATTACAAAATACTGGGACTTAGTGTCAGTAACCCAAAGTTTGCAGCAACATTCGTCTGTATGTGTATATTCGTTTTGCTCGCGAAAACCTCTGCTCGAGCCTTACTTGCAAGAGTCGCTACTCGTGCCGCTAGCGACATTAGACAAGAGTTGTATCAGAAGATTTCTATGACGCCGATTTCGGATATGGATCGTATCGGGGCCAATCGTGTCCATACGGTATTAACAGACGATGTGGCCCGTGTGGTCTCGAGTGCACAGCGGGTGCCCGACTTGATCACCGCTGTCGTGTCACTTATATCGATGCTGTTATACATAGCTTATCTTAATACCCAAGCGTTTCAAATAATCATAAAAGCCCTGCTCGTTGGTGCGCTAACTTACGGAGTACTGCTGAGATACACTTACAAGGAGGCATCCAGACCGAGAGCAGCAATCGATGGCCTGTACGATGCGATACGCGGCTTAGTGCGGGGTGCTAAAGAATTGAAGCTCAACGCAATTAAGCGCAATATGTATTTAAATTTGACGCTGAAGGAGCGGGAGGATGAGTTTAGACGCAGTTACAATAGATTGGTTTCGATTAGCGCAGCTGCTGAGAATTACGGCGATTTGCTCGCTTTTTTTACTATAGGTTATATCGCATTCGCGTTTACGAGTGATCACTTAATAAGTAAGCAGGATTTAATCTTACTTATTATGGTTCTACTTTACATTACTGCCCCTGCAGCTATGATTTTCAGTGCTGCGAATCAGTTTTCTTCAGCAAATGTATCGATGTCCAGAATCAAGTGGCTGATGTATGATTTGCCATCTGAGATTTTATCCGAAGGCATTGAGAACGTCCCTAGATGGAATGAAATACATCTTTCTAATCTAGTATTTTCATACGATGCGGTCGGAGGATATTCTGTTGGACCGATAAACTTAACTATCCGTAAAGGAGAACTTATTTTTATAGTGGGTGGGAATGGTTCAGGTAAGTCAACCTTAGGAAAGATACTGGCGCTTCATTATCACCATGATGGTGGTGACTTTAGATTTGGAGATACATTTTTGTTAGATTCAAATCGGGATGACTTTAGGCGGCAAATATCGGCGATATTCCCCGACTATTATCTATTCGATAACTTGCCAGCGATATTTAATAGGGGTAATTACAGTATTGCGAAGAACCTGTTGACGGAATTTGGTTTATCGCCAGCAGTTGACATCAAAGCTGACGGAGCATTTTCTACACTGGATTTGTCTGAGGGACAAAAAAAGAGGCTGGCTCTACTAATGGCCCTAATGGAAGATAAAAGCTTATACATTTTCGATGAGTGGGCGGCTGAACAAGATCCGGAGTTTCGGGAGTATTTCTATACAACGATACTTGCACGGTTGCGTTCGCAGAATAAGTCGGTGATCGTAATCAGTCACGACGACCGTTATTTTCATTTAGCAGATCGTGTGTTTAGGATGAAGAAAGGTTTAATCTTTGAGGTTTAAAAAAAATATTTTTCAGCGAAATTTGACGCAGGGTGATGAGTTCTTGGACGTTTGGGTATATTCGATAGAAGAATTCCATGACGTGCAGTACATTTGTCAAGTCGGTGCCATATTATCGGCTGATGAGCGAGAAGCTGCAGGCCGGTATCGTTTTGAATCTGATCGAGTCCGATATGTTTTTACTCGTGCGCTTGCTCGCGAAATCCTCGGGGCCTACTTAAAGAGAGAGCCTGCCAGCTTAACCTTCGAGTTTGGCCCATACGGAAAGCCATACTTGAAATTATTGGAACGAGATAAAAAGATACAATTTAATATTTCACACACTGATACAACGATTGTTATAGCGGTCGCAGAGGGAAATGAGGTTGGAATTGACATTGAGAAATATTCAAGCCCAACCTTGAAATATGTTGAACTGCTCGACATGTTTATGCTACAAGAGCGTGAGTATATTATTGGCGAAGCCGGTAGCGTTGCTAGTGAACGATTCGCAAGAATATGGTCACTTAAAGAAGCGTATCTAAAAGCTTACGGGGTAGGATTGTCTCGTCCGCTCAGGAGTTTCGGATTTCAAATTAGGGAACATATTCATATATTGGAGACTGATCCGGCTTTTCAAGCGTCCCCTTTACCCCAGTGTTGGCAGTTGTGCTTCGATCCTAAATCCATAATTTCCATTTGTAAGATAGGTGGTCATCGCAATAATCCTTTGAGAATATTCGATATCGGTCAAGAAAGTGGAATCTCGATACGGAATAGTCTGGAACATTCTAACGAGTTAAATATATTGAAGTCGTGAGATGTCGCTCGAAGTACTCGAGCTCCTTCACGATCTCGGCACCGTCCCGGCGCCCAACGAAAACCAGAGCGTTCCTCGTCCAGTTTCCCCTGCAGTATGAAGTCCCAGACCTGGGCCGCAGTCATGCACTCGTCATCCGAATAGTGCTCGAAAGCTTTGAGGAACAGCGCAGCGGACTCTAGGTCGTTCATGTCCATTAGCAAAAAGCTAAGACCTTTCTATACCACTGCGCTTTCTGATGCGCACCGAGCGGCGCCAGGTCTTTGCGAACGGCTGTGAGATGGGCGAGCGCATGGCGGTACCTCCTCGCCGTCAGCAGGTCGTCGGTGTGGTCCAGGTGCTCTGTCTAGGCTGCTAGCGCTCGCTTTCTGGATGCGTAACCCGGACTACCTTGCCGGCGAACTGATTTACCTTTACGAAAAAACCGGACAGTAAGAGTGGCTGACCGCTGCTACAGCAATCTTTCAGGCGGAAGAGCCAAATCTTCGATGAATACCAAAGGTCCGTTATTTCTTTGGTGCTTATGTGTTTAGTATCGTGCGATCACATTCCTCGCCGGAGCTGGCCTTTGTTTCGTGCAAAAGCTATGCTGGGCGACTTGATTGCTGGGTTCACCAGTCCCGGCATTTAGAGCCGCTAACACAAGTCATCTACGAATCGTGAAGTTATGATCGCAGCTGCGATTGATAGCAGCGCTTTGTGGATGTCGAGCCTGCGCTCGAAACGGATTCGTAATTTCCCAAAGCCAGCGAACCAGGAATGTGTCCGCTCCACGACCCAGCGGTGCCGACCCAGGCGTTCTTTGCTTTCGATACCTTTGCGAGCGATACGCGCCGTGATGCCGCGTTTTCGCTAATAACGTCGGCATCGAGCATAGTCATAGCCCTTGTCGGCGTGTAGCTTGCCGGGGCGTTTCCTCGGCCGCCTGTCCAGTCCCGGCATGGCCGCAATAGCATCCAGTGTGCTTTCGAATGCTATCGAATCGTGTCGGTTCGCCCCCGTAATCGTGATTGCAAGCGGAACGCCCCTCGCGTCGACGACGATGTGCCGTTTGCTGCCTAGTTTTCCGCGGTCGGTTGGGCTTGGGCCAGTTTCCTGGCCCCCCGGGGGCTGGCCACGCTGGCCCCGTCGATAGCTGGTACGTGACGATGTACAGGATCGCTCGCACCGCGCTCACACGCTGCATACGACCTTGAGCCAAGGCCAGGAGGCCATTGTCCTGGCACTGCGTCAGTCGCTTTACCTGCCGCTCGACGACCTGCTGTTCATTACCAAGCAGTAAATCAATCTGGCCGTGTCGCGCGCGGGCATTGCGCGCCTGCTAAAGCGTGAAGGGATGTCGCGCCTGACGGGACTTGATTGCGACGACCGAGGGGGAGAAGATCACGCCGAAGAAGACCTTCAAGGGCTACGAACCGCGCTTCATCCACATCGATATCAAGTACCTGCCGCAGATGCCGGACAAGACCTCGCGACCTACCCGTTTGTCGCCATCGACCGTGTGACGCGCTGGGTTTTCATGCATATCTACGGCGATATGACTGAGGCGAGCAGTGTCGATTTCCTGCGTCGGCTCAAGCTGGCTTCGCCCATCAAGATCAACAAGATCCTCACCGACAACGGCTCGCAATTTACCGACCGTTTCGCCACCAAAGACAAGAAGCCCAGCGGCAAGCATGCCTTCGAAGTCGCCTGCGCAGCTCTGCCTGCCGAACATCGCCTCGCACCGCCGCGCCACCCGCAAACCAATGGCATGGTTGAGCGCTTCAATGGGCGCATAAATGAATTGCTGCAGCAGACCCGTTTCGATAGCCGGGCCGACCTGCAGGCCACTTTGCCGAACTATCTGAAGCTGTACAACCACTACATTCCACAACGCGCCATCGGCAGTAAAACATCTATCCTCGCACTTAAGGAATGGCAACAGAAGCGGCCGCAGTTATTCGTTAAACGCGTTTTATGATCAAACGGGACTCGACACCTGGGCAAGGGCAGGCACGCGTTTCCGATCATTTCCAATACAGGAGATTTAACTTGTGCACCCAAAAGCTATCCCGTTTTCGTTAGTCAGAACCTGCAGAGAAATTAGCGTGCAAAGGCGCGCAGATAAAGATGGCCCTGGCCATGCACTCTTGCCTTCATACGGGTGTCAAGCTGCGGCTCGGACGGGATCGCCCATCATGACGAAGACGCGGCGCGCCCCTTTGTACGGCTGGCGGCCGTGCGCCACGAGCATATTGTCTGCGATCAGGATGTCGCCCCGATGCCATTCGAAGACCGAAGTACTGCGTGCATAAGCGTCATGAATGTGGGACACGGTGTCAGGCGCGATCGGCGCGCCGTTTCCGTAGTAGGAGTTGCGAGGCAAGTCTTCTGGGTTGAACAAGCTGAGGAGGGCGGCGCGGGTGTCCGCATCCAAGCTGCCTATATTGAAGAGATGAGCTTGGTTGAACCAAAGCTCTTGACCGGTCTGCTGGTGATTGGCAAAGGCGGGGCGCAATTGGCGTGTGCGTAACTGTTGTGGACTAGTCCATTCCCATTTAATATCGTTCTCGTAACAATACTGCTCGACCTCGCGCCGATCGGAGGTCTGGAAAACGGTCTCCCAAGGTAGGTCAATGCCGGAGCCATAGTTACGCAAGTAGAGTACACCTTCTTGGCGGAAACGAGACTGCACTGCCTGGTCAATCAGACTCGTCGCGCGTTCCACATCCGCCAATGGTGTGGCCCCGCCTTGTTGGGCTGCAGTCTTGCAGTAGAAGAAAATCTTGCTAGGCCAACTGCGTTGATAGGCGTTCTCGCAGTGGACTGGAATATGCTCAGTGGCGGGGAACTCGGTTGCCGTGTAGAGCTTATTGCCAACGTTCGTGCGCGGCGTAGAGCGGTACATGTAGTCGAGTGGTGTGGTGACGCGGCGGACGAAAATTTCAAAAGTTTGCTCTTCGGCCGGCGCACAGCCACGAAATACCAGCGCCCGATGGGTCAGCAAGGCTGTGTTCAAGGCTTCGCGGTGTGCTTCAGCCCAGCCAGGTAAATCGATGCTCTGGCGCTTTGGTTGCAGCAGTAAATACGGAGTGCTATCTCCGCACAATGGCGTCGCAATGAAGTCTTCGAACATCTAATCTCCTAAATGGGCTGGCCTGCACCCGCCTCGTTGAACGGCGCGTTCTCGTAAAAATACACGGTCTATAAAATCGCCATCCTGCCACCCCTCCGGATTTTTCTTGAGTGGCGACACGGCGCACGCTGTGCGGTGGGCGCGGCCAGCATAGTATATGCGAAAAGGATTTAGTTATTGAAGGGAATTCACCCCGCTGGATGAGATTAATTCGGCGGACGTAAACGGCTTTAATGGAATGGACGCATCCTTCCTAACGCGGCATTTAGGTGCCAAAGTGCATGTGTAATTTGTCCACGACAAGAAAGGAGCGTCCGAGATGAAGCTGAGTGCATGCGGCATTGATCTGGCAAAGGCGGTTTTTCAGGTACATGGTGTCGATCTTCATGGCAAGCCCTGTCTGCGCAAGCAGCTCAGGCGTGGCGAGATGTTGACATTTTTCGTGAAGCTCGAGCCTTGCCTGATAGGTATGGAAGCCTGCGGCAGCGCTCACTATTGGGTACGCAAGCTGAGCGAGATGGGGCATACCGTGAAGCTCATGGCCCCGCAGTTCGTGAAGCCCTACGCGAAGACGAACAAGAACGACGCAGCCGATGCCGAAGCCATCTGTGAAGCGGTCACCCGGCCCAATATGCGTTTCGTGGCGATCAAGACAGAGCAGCAGCAGGCGTTGCTGGCGATCCACCGAGCACGACAAGGGTTCGTCAAGGCAAGGACTGCCCAGGCCAATCAGATCCGTGGCCTGCTGGCTGAATTCGGGATCGTCATGCCACAGGGACTTTGCAATCTCGGCCCGAGGTTGGCATCGCTGTCTGATGAGTCTACCGGACAGCTACCCGGCAGTTTCTGTAGTCTGCTGCAGCGGCTCGCCGAGAATCTGAAGGAGTTGGATCGCCAGGTTCGGGACCTGGAAAAAGAGATCCAGCTCTGGCACGCGCAGAATCAAGCCAGCCGCCGACTGGCCGAGATCCCAGGAATTGGCCCGATTACCGCAAGCGCGTTGGTCGCTTCGATTGGCAATGCGCGCTGCTTCAGGAATGGCCGGCAGTTGGCTGCCTGGATGGGATTGGTGCCCAGGCAGCACTCGAGCGGAGGTAAGCAGGTTTTACTGGGCATCAGCAAACGGGGCGATGGCTACCTGCGCGCGCTGCTGATCCATGGTGCGCGGGCTGTGCTTCGACACGCCGAGCACAAGTTGGAGACTGCCACCAGTTGGCTCGGGCACTTGCTGTCGCGGCGAAACAAGAATATCGCGGCTGTCGCGCTGGCCAACAAGAACGCGCGTCGGGTATGGGCACTTCTCATGCATGACGAAAGGCGGTTCCGTGCGGATTACGTCCCCGCTGGCCTAGGCACGTAATCCGCACGGCGAGGTTACTTCTCAACCGAATTCAAGGAGGATTGGTAAGCCATCGTTCTCATAGCAAACCTCGCTTGTACAGGAGAGGTGGGAGGCGTCCATTACATTCAGGTATTTCAACGAGCGAAGCTTCGTTAAGTCAGGAAGCCATACCTGCTCTTAAAGTTCACGAACGGCCCGGTGGGAAGCTGCGTAACCGTCTAGCGTAATAGTCTGGGGTGATCGGCGATGGAAGCGCACAGCCTTGCGAAAGAACGCTTTGGCTGAAGCGACGTTGCGCCTCGGGCTCAGCCTGAAGCCGACCGTCTTGCCTGACGCATCCACTGCACGGTAGAGATATGCCCATCGGCCACGGATCCTTACGTAGATCTCATCCACTCGCCAGGACGTGCCAGCCGACGTCGCGAAGCGACTCCAGCGTTTGTTGAACTCCGGTGCATACTGCTGAACCAGCGAAGAATTGTCGTGTGAGCGATCGGCAGACGTCGCTCGGCCATTATCTCGACCAGGTCCCGATACGACAGCTTGTACCGCAGGTACCAGCGCACGCACAGAACGATGATCTCTTGCTCAAAGTGCCGACCCTTGAAGAGGTCGCTCTTGCTTGAGTGGGGACGCATGTTGGGCAAAGACCACCATTCTAGCCGAGCGGGACGTTTGCACTACAGCCTTTTATTGTAGGTAATCTCAAGGCAGGTGTCGTATCACCAATTTAAAGAAAGATAGGCGGTTCAGCATGTGGAAAGCAACCGTCATATGACCGCTTTCCACCAGGTTCTTCGTAATGATGCGCGATTGAAATTTGTAAGTCTTTGAATAATAAGGTTGTTCTAGTAGAACAATCAGCTTTTGCCCGACTTGAGATGTTCCGCCCGGCTCCACAACACCTCCGCAATGGCGCTTTCGATCACCTGCGCCTCTTCCGCCGACTTGAACTCAAGACGCAATACCTTGTCGGCGCGGCGCATCGCACAATAGACTGCTTTACCGACTTTAATCGTCGTCGGGTCCGGCTTGCTGCTCCTTGGCCGTTCCATGGGCGGCGATGCAAATTTCACGGCCCGGATTTGGTCTACCTCGCCGGCGATAAGTTTCACGATCGCTTCGATCACCTGCTCTTCCCGCCCTTGCCGTGCCAACTGAGCTAGTTCTTGTGCCGCATTGGCTCCCAGGGCGTGGACATGCACGCGCAGTCGATCGTGGGCCGCTTCGGGTAGTCCAGCGAAAGCCATGAGTTTGGTGATCTGTGACCGCGAAACTCCCGCCATGTCCGCGATCTGTTCGTGCGACAGGCCGGGGCGCTGACGCTGGATCATGCAAAAGCCTAGGTATTTCTCGTAGTCGGGAAGATTGGGTTGCAGCAGGTTCGCATAGAATGCATGGAGGTCCGCCTGCTCGGCTTCTGTATCACGTACTACGGCCGGAATGGTTGCTCGTTCCAGCTCACGGTATACTGCCACCCGGTTGTTGCCGGAGATGATCTCATATTCGCCCTCGGCAAGGCGACGCACGACAATCGGCGTTACCAATTCGTTCTGCTTCAGGTTTTTGCGCAACTCGGCGAATTCATCGTCGGATAGCTGGCGCCGGCGTCCTGGTACCTCATGCAACTGATCGAGAGGCAGTTCAAGACTCGTGATCTGGGCTTCGGCGGTACGCAGCTTGGCTTCCAACTCCTCAACCTTTTGTTCGGCCGCGTCCATGCGCTGCGCTGCGTCGAGGAACATCGCCGGAGCGGTCCGCGGTGATTTATCAGCGACGCGTTCGACGGTGCGCGCCTTGATGCCGGCGGTCTTGGCGCCGAGTTTGTCGTAGATGCTCATGCTGCGCTCCATGCCAGTGCGAGTTGTTCGATCACATAATCCGCGAGACGGTCCAGTGGCTCCTTGTAGCGCCTGTAGGCTTCGGTACTGCCGTCGGGCTTGCTCAAGTCGTAGATGGTCTTGAGCTGGGCGGATGCCGTGCGCGCCGCCGTCGATTCCGGAATCTCGATGCCGTTGACATGCGTGCCGTAGGCCTGGGTCATCCAAGTCTTGACTAGGCGCGAGATTTCGTTGGCCTGCACCTTTGTATAGACGATGGAGATGAAGTCATAGTGCTTTTCCTTGGCGCATGGGAGGCTGTCCGTCAGCTCTGAGAAAATGCCCCAGAACTGTACGCTCGACGCGAAATCCAACGCGTCCGGCGGGCAGGGCATGATCAGCGCATCAGCTGCAATCATCGCGTTTACCGTCAGGTGCGACAGGGAAGGGGAAGTATCGATCAGGATCAGGTCGAATGTTTCGCGCAGCGGCTCGACGCCGGTTTTTAAGACTTCCCAGAATCGGAAGCCCCGCTGCGCCATTGCCTTAGCTGGTAGCGCGAATTCCGCAGCCAAGAGACCACTGGATGCCGGGATCACGGACAGCGCATGCCAATACGTTTCCTGCACCGCATAGCGCAGGTCCTCTTGGTCCCCATGAATAAAGGGCATGATCGTGTGCTCTATCTCGACATCCTGCTCAGGGCTCAGGCCCGCCAGCTGCGTTGCGCTACCCTGGCCGTCGCAATCAATGATCAACACCTTGAGGCCACGGAGCGTTGCTGCCTGTGCGATGGCAACCGTCGTGCTCGTCTTGGCTACGCCGCCTTTATAGTTGCAGACCGCAATTACCTTGCCCGACTGTCCGCCGGGACGAGTCGGGCGCTGCCCGATGGCTTTAACCCAAGTGATTGCGTCTTCAAGGCTATACTCCTTGGCCTTGGAGCCATCGATCTTGCGCCCGGTCGGCAGATCATGCTTGAGCGCCAAGTACTTCATCTGCGTTCTTTCGATACCGCACATTTCGGCGATCGCGGCACTGCTGAAGGTCGGGGCTTCCTTGCGGGGGTGCGGCTCCATCATCGCGTCGCGCACTTGGGACAAGACATCCGCTGCCGTAACCGCCAGCGTGTCGAGATCGTGCATGCTTATCTTTTTCATGTAATTCCGAATTCCATATTTGACGTGGTGTTCTGCATTTTGTTAGTTCTTCTCGATAATGCAGAATTTTAACCAATTAGAAAGATTTCTGGAAGGGCCCAGCTTGATTGATGGACATTTGAGCCCGTCGGATGCCGGATCGGTTCGGGTAGACGAACCAGCACTAGGCGTTCGTGGAAGAGCCGCAACCGTTGGCTATACATGCGAGGACCGAACGGCTGGAGGCGCAATAAATCACCGTTGCAATCTATGGCTTCGACCATGAACTGGCCCTTGCGGACTATCTGTATGAGCTCGACGCCGGCGCGCACGCGGCCCGTAGACCGAAAGGCCTTAAGTAGAGCGTTGGCTTGGTCACCCGCATGAAAACTCGGTGGGCCCATTCCACTATGTGGTTCAGATACTTTATCTGGTGCACACTGATCAGGACGACCGTGCTGCCATTGATCTAATCGATGGCAGTCTTGTTGGCGCTACTCTTGTTCATCGAGACCTTTTCTGGCGCGACGTTCCCACGGATGGCCTTATCGAAGAACCGTTTTGCAGCAGCTGGATCGAGGTGAGCCGTCAGAAGAAAATCGACTGTCTTTCCTTGCTTGTCGGCCGCAGGGTAGAGATACTTCCAGGTGCCCTTGACCTTGATGTACGTCTCGTCCATCCGCCAGCTGGCATTGATATGGCACTTGTTGAGCAGATCAAATCGTCAAGGGTTCAAGCGGTACAGTCTACTCGATTGGGTAGCCTCATCGCTAAGGCCACATAACGCCTTTAGCGTGCGGTTTTGTGAGAATCGTGAGTTGGAGTGGTACTGAAAAAGGGGACGGAAAGGGAGGCGCGGCCAAGGTTGTTTTGTTGGGTACTAGATGGCATTCCCAAAGGGGAAACTCAACGATGACAGCCCTCTTGCTGAGCTCTTCGGCGCTCGGTTCACGGTCATTTGGCTAACGCAGCTTGTGCCTGCTTTGTCGCCTTGACTGCTTTCTGGAAGCGGCCGGCGACGAACATCCCAAAGCTGCTTCGAACTCGTGGTTCGGACAGGTGCTCGCGAAGCTCGGACAGCTCGACGTTGATGGCGCGGGCAAGCAGTTTCGCTATTGGAGCCTGGCAGAATTCCGACAGGGCATCAGCCTGTTCGGATGGTGTCAGCTTCTCGTATGCGTCCCACCCCAAGTCTGCCATCCGTTGATCTCGATCTGTCACAGCGTCATGCGCACGTGTCTCCCTTTCGGTCGCATCCTTGTTTGCGGCGGCTGCCGCGTTGCTCGCATTGGCAATACGAGAGTGAATTTGCTTGTCCAGGGTGCCGAGCAGGTAACCTTCCCGAAGAGCCTTCATGAGATAGCCGCCAGCGCGCAGTTTGATCTTGCCGAGGTTTGCATTATGCCGCGTGTAATCGATTGCCTGCTGGATGCGTTCGTCCGTGTACAACTCCCGGTTTGTGATGATTTCGTTGAATTCTGCCTGGGTCAGGGCAAACTCGGTGCTGAGGGTTTCGTACTGGGAACGTAAAACAATGAATTCGAGTTTTTGTTCATTCTTCGAGTGCGCTTGCACTTGGGAGAGCCGAAATCTGACCTGGCCAATCCGCTTTGAGCCAGGAACGTTCATCGTCTGCATCTCGATCTCCAGCTTGGTGACTTCGCGGATTTCGGAAATCGCGGGGTCAAGCACCTTGCTGCGGAAGTGCTTGAATAGGTCGTATGTTTTCTTGTCGCACTCGAGCCATTCGCGCAACGCCCTAAGGTCGAGCCAGGGAGTCACCCCTTCTTCGATGTATTCTTGTAGGCGGTCGTACAAGACCTTCGAGTGGATGGACTTGAAGACGTAGCGCAGGCTCAGGAAGTGGAAGGTCGTCGGGTTCTTTATGGCAACCTGCAGCCGTTCTGAGAGTTCGAACTGGAATTCGCCATTACGTACAAAGGCCGGGCCCATCAGCGGCACAGCGCCGTACCAGTCCCGTGATGAGTCTTCGAGGTCGATCTCGTTGAGTTCGATCGCCGCCTTCTGGGCTTCCCGGATAATTTTCTGGAGGTGCCGGGAATTGCGGCTAGTCGTTCCAAGCAGCCAGCGAAACAGGCCAAGATCCACCCGGTATTCCTTGTGCAGTTCTGTATCCTCGGCCGCGAGAAAATATGCTACGTCGATGAGTCGGCGGCCAGCCAAGCTCAGGTCGACAATCTTGACCAATGCATTGTTGCGGCGGAATCCCAGATCCATCGGCGCTTCGACGACTCCTCTGTCAGAGAGCGAGAAATCGGAAAACAACGCTAGGGCCAGTTGTCGTGACGGGTTGCTCATGCATTTCCTCCTTTTGCCGTGAGAATGACAGCGAAAGGTCGAACTGTCAAAACAAATCTGGTGACTTTGCTTCCACATTTTGCAGATCTAGGGTCATGCCAACAGTGCTTAGGGACTGTTGCAGTGTCTTGTCGTGCTGTGTCAGCGCGTAGGCGCACATTTTTTGTGACTTTGCTTGGTTATGTTGTAGATTTGTCACTATAAGTGCAGTGGACTTTACATGACTTGTCCACAGAACCTTTAGCGGTAGTAGGTTTTTTTTATAAACAAAACACTACAAACAGGCGAAACGAATACTTAACAAATTCAATGGGTTAGGTAGGCTAAGCTACAAAAAGGTGACTCAAGGTCGCCGCGGATGTGCGGTAAGGTCATGTTTTTCCGTCACAAAGTAACTGAATTTGTGTTTTGTTTGCGGGTCCGTGGATTGGTTTAGCCACGAAGGTCACAACAATTGTGCTAAAGGTTACTGAAATTGTGTTGGATCCGCTGGGAGCCACGAAGCATGGGGGATCCGGCCGTTTTTGAACGCGAAAGGTCACAATAATTGTGCCGATGCTCCTTCATTCAAACTGACTTTAGCTCTGGCCCCATCTGACGATGCAATGGTCGGGAAAAGTCACAACTATTGTGCAATTCATCAGGCTCTTGGTATGGCAAGGTCACTGTATTTGTGCAAAAAACCGGAATTTCCGCATCAAAGTCACATAAATTGTGCTGAGCTGTCAGCTGGGTTGTATAAAAAGTTGACGTACGTTACCAAGGGGCGCCGAATCTGCACCTAAGGTCACCGGAAATGTGCAGAAAACGTCAAGTCGGCCGCCGCGCGGATAGAAGATTCTAATGCTGTGCCGGGCAGTCTAAAGTCAAAGTCACAAAGATTGTGCTGAACTTGGGAGACGCACGTCATCTGAAGCCAAATGTCTAGACCGAGCCATCTTAGCCGTAGCAAAGTCACCAGGAATGTGCAGGAAGAGCCGCATTGGCTAATGATCTGGCCACGAAAATACTGGAAGACACCCATACAGCTTAAGCAAAGTCACCCGGATTGTGCTGACAGGATTATGCCAACGGCGGGGCAGCACTCAACCCTTGGACAGCCACAGCACAAGGGCAAAGTCACTAGAATTGTGCCACTTGAACCCAAAAAGGCCGAGAACCGTCGCCCTTTCCAGTACTTCAAGCTGCAGATAAGCCACTAAAGTCACAAAATTTGTGCAGGAAGGCTGTCTGGCCGTACGAGAGGGCTGATTTCGGTCCTGACTGCACCTGCCGAAGGGCGGGGTAGCCGGAAGTCGGTTCTTACCTTGCACATATATTGTGACCTTACCTTCGGTGCCATGCATCGGTTGCACAATTGGCGGTGACCTTTCCCGCTAAGCATACTTTGGCCCCCTTGGCCTTGGCAGCATGCATATTCGTCCAGTGGCATGAGTCATCGACCAAGCAGGAGGCCCGCTAACCTGCCGTACCGCTGCTTTACTACGAAGGTGGTGCAGAGCGTGTTGCTGCTGCCGGCGCATGACGAGGCCTCCGCTTGAAAGTGGCGCGTCCTGCGGTATATGGTCGCCTTGTCGAGCTGGTTGCTCCTACATTTGCCAAGGTTGACGGGGATGTGCAGGCCCGCGCGTGTTTCGAGCCAAGCTACGAACACCGCGACGCTGGGTGTCGCGAGCACCGTCTTATGGTCGCAGCTGATTCGACGCTTGCGAACCGGGTGATGTTTAGGATGACGGTACCATCTAACTCCCGGCCGACCTCGTCCAGCGGCAAGCCGACGGTTTCGGCACCTTCTGTCTTCCGAGTGCCATCATGACGTGCATGGCGGGTTCCCGCCGTCGCCTCCACGCACTTGGCTCGTTATTTCCTGGCCCCGCATAGGGGAAGGGAAGGAGGAATCGCTCGAGTTCCTCGTAGGTGAGCCCGTCCATGCCGGCGTTCGACGATATATGGCCGCGGTTCATGCCGCATAACGCCACCTGCGCGGGATTCTCTCCTATGCCGAGATGGTCGAAGCCCCGTTCCAGAAGCCGCAGGCAGCGGTAGGCGATCTTACCGTTACGCGGGCGCTAACCAACGTCCGTGCGGGCAATGAAACGCATCAGATTGGTCTCATGCAGCGTCGACATCGGCTTCTATTTTGCCTGCACACACGCTGCGAAATTGCTAAACATGGCCCGGTACACGATCGCTGACTCTTCCGAGAGTTCCGGTTTGCAATGACGACTGGTGAGAAAACGCTCAATCTAATAGCCATAACAAAGGTACCCCAGTGCACTGCCGCAATTGGATCGCGATTAGCGGCACGTCATTGAGGCCATGCGCTCAACCATCGAATGAATATCGTCGATCCGTAGGTGAGGTTCGTTAAGCAGCAGCTGCTTGTAGAGCAATGACACCATGGAAATTGCATCTACAGGTCTCACTGGCACCGAAATAGCGGCTCGGCCACGCTGGATTAGTCGAAAAAAGTAATGGGAGTCCTGAAATTCCATCTGCAAGGACTTGTCGTGCTCACGACCGTGGCCGTCGAAGCGAAGAGACTTTGTCTTGTTTTCCAGTAGGGCCAGTACCTGATAAGCTTCCTGCACGGTCAGCTGGACGACGATCTTATTCGGCCAGTCGAATACTTTGCGAGCACTGTCGCCGGCGAGCACTACCGCGCCCTCAATGTTAATCGTGTGCCTGCGATCCGCCTTGGTTATGGCCTCCGCGATGCACAGCGCAGCCGAAGCACCGAAAATCTTGAAGCTGTAATAGGGTGGCTCGACCGGCGCAACCGGTGCCGGCGCCGCTGTCGCGCCCTTGCTCATCAACTGCAGTCCAGCGCCCTGGAGGTAGACGACAACCCGGGCCCGGTTGCCGGGGTTCGCATTCGCAGCCTTAATCGTGTCGATGCCTGCCGACCCGTCGAGCTTGGCCGCGGCGATGATCGCCGATAGGTCAAAGCGGAAGCCCAACTGCTCGACCGTGCGGCGTACGCCTGGCGCCAGCGCGTGCACAACCGCAGCTAAGTGCTCGCGGCGCCGGGTTTCGCCAGCAGCATACCACCTCAGGTCGTTCGCGAACGCCTTACCTTCGGCGGTGCCGACAAGCTGCTTCAGCTGCTTGCTGGTCACGGACGGCAGGCGCGCGGCGGCGAGAGTTTCGAGGATGATGGACAGCTTCATTTCAGGTCGTCTTTGATTCGCGTGAACTTGTAGTCGGCGGCTGAACGCTCGAGCGCGAGGCCAAGCACATCTTTCAGTTCGTCCGGCCTGGCGCCGCTGTCCAATTGTCCCTTCGCGAACGTGTTGCGCAAGGTTCGGCCGCCAGATCGAGAGGTGTCCAGGTCTGCGCGCTCGAACGTTGCGCGGATCTGTTTGTAGACTGTTTTCTTGGTCATTTTCCCGCCTTCGAGATTGGCCGGGAAGACGAAGTCGCCAGGCAGCGCCAGCTCGTTCACCATTCGCGACCGCTCGTCCAGCCATGACCGCAGCTCGGCGACGCCTTCGCGGGGCAGGGGAGCGATGTGCTCATAGCTGGTGTCGTGCTTTTCAGCAGGCGTAATGGTCAGGTTGATCGAGCCATCCAGTGCGACCTGATTGCCGATTTCATGGACGAGAAGCCCGATCGACTCGGCTACGCGCAGGCCGGCCAGCGCCATCACGACCTGCATGGCCCGATCGCGCCTGCGCTTCCAGCCATCGAACGGGGTCACGCGCCGCCGCCTCGGTGGATCTGCCGGTAGGGCGTCGAAGAACCGCTGCAGCTGCTCTGGCGAGAGCGCACGGCCGGCGTCGTCTTTCGGCAGTTCAGTTCGGTCGGTGGCGAGGATCGCCTGCTTCGCTGGATTGGGTACAACGCCCAGGTGTTCGTAGCATCGTTCGAGCAGGCGCAGGTAACGGTACCCGATCTTGCTGTTGAGGACCGGCTTACCGCCGTCGACGCGGTTGACGAAGCGCACCAGGTCGCGATGCGTCACAGTCGAGAGCGTCTTGCCCTGGCCAGCGATCCAGGTGGCCACGTTGGCAAACATGAAGATGTACGTTTTGGCCGATTCCTTCGACACGGACTTGAACGTGCCGTCGGCGCGCAAGCGCCGACCTGTCTTGGCGAAATCGTGGGTGGTGACAAATTCCTTGAAGGCCTGGATCGGGTCTGCGTCCCAGGAAGTCAGGTTTTTCATGAGCTGAAAGGAAAGTGGAATTACAGCCAAGTATACCATAAAAGGTAACTAACCCACATACCCTAACCATTACCCCAAGATATGCAACTGCCACGAACTCTGGCGAAACCGGGGACCTCTCTCTGCTCTCTTTTTGCTCTTTTCTCTCTCTTGGCTCTTTTAGCACTGGGGCCGGTGAGTCGCCAGGGACGTGCGGACGTTGAGTAGCTTGTGGCGTATCTGGAGAGTAGGGGTGGATTCTGATCCGTTAGTTAGTTACCTTTTATGCGCTTGATGAGTTGCTCACTGCAAAGATAGGGCGAATATCGCTCTGCAGCGCAGATCGCTGTAATGACAGAAGTGTTACGAATTCACTACGAATTAGGGACTGATACAACATTGATTGAATCGATAACAGACGTCTTTGTGAAGGAAGAAAGGTATCTTGAACCGATACGTGATCGTGCAACGAGAAACTGCATCTCATCAATGACAAATGGTTTCCTATTAAGCAACAATCGGACACCGTGTCCAAACATCTGGTGTTTTGTATAGGCCGCAGCAGGACACTGTGTCCCATCAAAGGTTTGTCATGAGACGATCTACAACACGATTTACCTGCACACGCGCGGAGAACTCAAGCGCAAATTAATTGCCTGCCTGCCTGCGCCATCATAACCAGATGCGCAAGCCGCGCAGCCGTGGTGTCGAACGCCGCGGCGTGATCAAGGATATGTAAAACACGCACATCCGGCCACCCGAGATAGAGGACCGTCTCATCCCTGGTCACTGGGAGCGCAACCTAATCAAAGGCGAAGCGAATCGCTCATCGGTCGTTACGTTGGTCGAGCGTACCACCCGTTTCGTGGTGCTGGTCAAAACGGACACCGTCGGCACCCGCTCAGTGGTCGACAGCTTCTCAGACGTGCTCAACCGCCAACCTGCGGCAATGCGCAAGTCCATGATCTACGACCAGGGTCGCGAAATGCATGACCACAAAGCCTCACTGAACGCACTGTCGTGCAGATCTACTTTGCCGATCCGTACAGTCCCTGGCAACGTCGCTTGAATGAAAATACGAACGGTCTGCTACGCCAATACATGCCCAAAGGCTCGGACCTGTCGATCTACTCGCAGGAAGACCTCGACGCCATCGCGCTATCGCTTAATACCCGGCCTCGAGAAACGCTCGTGTGGAAAACACCCGTCGTGGTCTATACCAAGCACATTGCCCGTCTACAATTACAAGCCGATTCGGTTCATTAATCCGCCGTTACACTTCGTTCTTGAGAACGCCCAAATAGCAAGCGACGAGGGCGGCGCAGTCCACACCGTCAGAAAATCATTTGAGCTGCTTCTCGACGTGCTTGAGCAGTTTTTGCCGCAACGACGGTTCGAGGGTCGGGATAGCACGCATGTACGCACGCCCTATAGAAGCATCGTGAACCCACGAAAAGCTGAAGTTGCAGACGATCGACGTCAAACCGGCCGCGACGAAGATGCCCAAAACGGCTCCGGCGAGCACGCCGCGCCAGCCTCGTGGCGGACCTACTTGGCTGGACTCAACACGTCCCGCCTCACGTATGGCTTTTCTCAAGCATATGTCAACCGCATTGATGTGTGCCTTCTGCTCAGCCGCAGTTTGCCGTGCAAGAGCACTGGCATCAGCTACTACCTTACGCGCATCATCTAAGGCAACCTTCACGGCCTTTCCTGCCTCGGCAATCTGCCCAGCTGCTTCCCGGGTTGCCTCGCGCATGATATGGGCTTGGAAGAAAGCAGCTACGACGATAGGATCGTCCTCGTCCATTTTTTTACCGGTCACGGCGAATACATCGGCCGTAATAGCACGCATCTGAGCGGCGTCGTACATTTCAGACCGTGATTGTGTCAAGTTGTTCATAGAGGTCCCGGCGTACTTCGGCAAAGCGCTGCCTTTGTGAAAGTTTGAATTTATGATCGCCGACCTCGTCAAACGTAAGTTTATTTCGCAGGAGATTCGAGAAGTCGACTCCGAATGTATCGGCGGCACGCGTTTTGATATTCACGATTCCTAGCACACGATTCTCAAATTTCTTGTATAGCTGTGTTTCAGTAATAGGCTTCCCGTTCAACTCGACAACCCCAAAGTTTCCATTTAGCCAAATAACCACCTCGACATCGGTCCACTTCAATATGCTTTCCAAGGCCAAAAGTGTTTCTGTAACCGCAGAGCCCCCGACGATGGGCACATGGATGACAACCCGAACGCCTTCTTCTCTTAACATACTGAAGGTAGACGCCTCGGTAACATAACTCATAAGGGGGAAAAATGTTGTCGAGCCAGTATCGATAACGCTATATCCTTCGTGCTCGGCGACGTTGTCGACCAAATCATCGAACCGTGCACGATCGATCTGCATCTCATCGTTCGCGATATCGATATAATGGACCTGCAAGGCCTTATATCTGGCAAATGTCGGGTTGCCCGGGTCTGTATCAGCGCAATAGATATTGTAGCCCTTGAACTTGCCATATTGGGCTAAAATCCATGCAATAAAGGACTTACCAACACCACCTTTACTCGTAAGAACGAGGTTGCAAAGCTTCATATGTCCACCTTTTAAAATTTAGAAAAGTCTCTGGTCAGTACATCATGCCCCTTCCATCGGAACGGTTTAGGTTCCTCTGACTCAGTCACGATAGTACCTATGGCGTCGAGACATCCTTCAGCAAATGCGCTATTAAGATCGAGCGCATTTGCAGCGCTACCTTGCTGCGCTTGTGGTTCCGGCGTCTTCTCCCGCGTCGGAGTCAGTCCAAACCCTGCAAGCCGGCGCTCGGCTCGAAGCTTGTGCAGCACGCGGTGGTAATACGGCAGACTGATGTTGATTCCCAGCACAGGCAGCTCGGCATGCATTGCGGCATGCGAATAACCTTTAGCAAGACCATCCTCGATCTGCGGTAGCAGATCTTCGATCCGCCGAAGAACTGACCTTTTATCCGCTGGGATGCCTTTTGTTAACATGTTGACCATAATTCTCCTGAGGCTGCTTCTGGTATAAGCAGAAATATCAGCGATGTGCAAAAAATGTACATTCGGTGTACACGGCGAGTTTATTTCGGATATATGTGATGCGAAAATGACTGTGCCATGTGTATTCAGTGTATGAAGAACGTATAGGCGTTGTACATTTCGTATATATAAAGAAGGATAGATGAATGGCGCGCGCTGTCACGAGCGAATGCCGCACAAAAAAATGAACGATTTAATTTGACGCGCTAGTAACCTTGCCCTAATATAACTTCGCCACCCTGTGGCACGTTGTCAATCAAGTTCTTTAGTTCATTGGAAGAAAATTTCTTCAAACTTGCTGCATCGCGGCACTCGCACGTCCACTAGCTCGCTGGTGTACAGTCGCGTCTCAAGTAACATCTTTATCGCCATCTAACCTTTCATTTTCCCCGGAAATGAAAGGGTTTCTTAGCTGCCGCATTTGCGGCACCCTCCCAAGTTCGCCTGTTCACCGGCGCAACGCGTTCTCGAAATTAGTTTTCAGAAGCCATGTGGGCTAATTTTTTTCGCATACTTCCATCACAGTTCAACACAGAGTGTCGAGCAAACCCAGCATCCATGCGGGTTTGCGGACGTTTCTCAACACCGAAAAGCCCCAGAATTGAATGTGGAATGCTTTGGCAAACCGCTTTGATATAGGGCATCACCAATGCGTTCGGAATAAAGAGCATCTCCGTCACAATTAATGGGAACAAAGAGCGGACCTCCGGTACCACCGGACGCAGGATGCGCTGGCCATAGGCCGGGCTACTGCTGACCTCCGCGACGCTTTACGGCGGGAGAGAAACCACTGGGTGCTAGCGCCACCCAAAACTTGCCTGCGGGCGAGAAGCGCTACGCGAGAAACTGCGTAAATGTTCCGGGCCCGACAGTAGTCCGTTTGGCGATCGGTTACCGCAAGGTGGCGACATGTTGTCGAAGAGCCATGAAGGCGACAGCGTGAAATGAGTGTACTTAAGTTAGGGCCCTTCACCCTGGCATATATCTCGTGGCAGCACGGTATCTCCCTATGCATGGTCTTCCGTGCATAGTGAAAGGTCGTGGCATGCGCCACTTAACTTGGAGCTTGATATGGACCTGCTGATGAAATCGTTAGACGTTTACCTTGATAAATACGCAGGCAAGCGCGTGAACGGGAACGTTGCTTCCTATGAAACAGCCACTAGGCACGGAGAAGCCCTACGGGGGTCTTTCCGGCGTCTCTATACGCTGAATTACAAACTGATGCACATAAACAATATTGGCGACCGACACATTCAGGTCCTATGTCAGGACTACCATGATCGGAAGCTCGCTCCCCATACGATCTCGGGTTACCTTTCTCATCTTCGGATTTTCTGCAATCGAATTGGAAAAAAGGGCTTGGTAAAAAGTATCTATTACTATCTGCCGCACGTGCCGAAAGAGGAGCTACGAGTAGAAACCGTTGCGAAAAAAAGCAAAAGCTGGTCGGAGGCCGGCATAAACCTACCTGAGAAAATACTTGAGGCTTACACCATTGATCCACGTTTCGCCGTCATGATCATGCTCCAAGTGTCGTTCGGTTTACGTCGAAAAGAAGTTTTACAGCTAAAGCCATGGGTAGTGGATCGAGAGGACAAATTAGCGCTCACTGAAACGAAGAACGGCAGGCCGCGAAGCATCTATATCGATACACCAGAACAACGGTGGGTTCTGGACCAGGCAAAGGCACTAACTAAAGGAAAAAACGACGCATTTGGCTGGCGAGAGCGTCTGGATGGGAAGCCCATGGAGGGTAAAGATAAAAAAAGTGCGTCATTTAAGTATTCCACAAACCACTACAACTATCTTATGAGCAAGCTCGGTATTTCGAAAGCGGTGTCGGATTGCACAGGCCATGGCCTGCGTGCCCAATTTGCAGAAAACTCGACGTTATTACGCGGTCTGGTCCCGCCAACTTTAGGTGGTACCGGTGGCCAGATGCCGGCAGGCGATCGAGACGTAATTCGACTACAACTCAGCGAGTCGATGGGTCATTCGCGGCTTTCCATCACAGGCCCTTACGTGGGCAGTTTTGGCCGTGATGTCAGCCCTGATGCTCCGGACACTTTGAGGGAGGCGATTGAAAAAGGACTCAATGCAATTCGACCAGATCAGCTGCAGCCTATTTCACCGGAACGTAACATTGACTGCGCGTGTTTGTCCGCCGAACTTACCGCGATAGTGATTTACGCCGATCCACGAAAAATTCAGCTTCTCTGGGAAAATCATAGCCAGCGTCATGGGTTCGAATGGGTTTCGCCACGCAATGGTTCGAACCTTGCCGCCCTCCAAGCGGCCGCTATCTCCATCACGCGGGTGGACGACGATCCGCTAGGCCAGGCGCAGGAATAAAAAGAAGCGCTCGTGGGAGATGTCTCGCACGGGGGCTATTCGATGATAGCTGAATTACTTATGCTGGGCATTCTCTAAAACCAAGCCCAACTCTCTTTCCGGCAGAGTGCTGCCATGCCGAGTATCTATACCCATCTGACGACACAGAAGCGTGCTGTCGTGACCACGATGCGCGACGACCAGAACAGTATTCGATCCATTGCCGGACGCCTTATCGTGCGCCCAACTCGATCCGCCATGAACTACGCCGGGCACCTGCATCGGCTACCTATAATGCCAATCTTGCTCATTAGCAGAGTTATGTCCGGCGCATTGCACCGCAGCGTACACCCAAGCTTGACGTCAATGGTACGCTGTTCGAAGTCGTACGGCATTATCCGAAGCTACTCTAGTCGCCGCAGCAAATTGCGGACATACATCCAAGCCATGTCGCCTGACGACTCAGAAAAAACGGTCGTTTACGAGACGATTTACGAAGCAATCTACCTACACCCACGTGACGAACTCAAGCGCGAATTGACCGGGTGCTTTCGCCATCACACCCAGGTGCGCAAGGCGCGTAGCCGAGGCAGTGATCGCCGCAGTCAAATTAAGGACATGCAAAGCATCTACATCTGCCCTCCCGAACTAGAGGACTGTCTAATCTCTGGCCACTAGAAAAGTGACCTGAGCAAGGACGAAGGCAACCGCTCCTCGGTTAACACGTTGCCCGAGCGCACGACCCGATTCGTGGTGCTGGCCAAAATAGACAATACCGGCACGCGCCCGATGAGCAACTGTTTTCGGCCGTGCTGAAACGGTAGCCTGCGGCGTTACGCAAGTCGATGACCTACGATCAAGAGCGTGAAATGCATGGCCACAAAATTCTGACCGAACGCACTGGTGTACAGATCTACTTCGCCGATCCGTACAGTCCTTGGTAGCATCACTCGAACGAAGCATGAACGACCTACTGCACGAATACATGTCCAAAGGTCAAACCTGTCGATCTAGTCCCAGGAATACCCCAACATCATGGTGCTCTTGCTCAACACCTGCTACCGAGAAACACTTAGTTAAAACTCTGCGCGCTGTTATACCAAACACATGGCGCAACTACAATTGCAGGCCGATTTGATCCATTAATTCCGTTGTTGCATTTGATTCCTGAGACCGCCCACCAAAAACTTAATGGCTAAAAATCTCACCAGCAGCTGAATCATCGGTATCGATATTCTCCATTAAATGTACATGCTTTATGATTGCCTTCAAGACGATCGTATCGATGATTTCTGCAATAAAAAGTGCATTTGCGTAACCTTCGAGATAAGCGGGAGCTATGTCAGTGCCACAGCGGTCAACAAGCTCAGCAAGTCTCTGCACCGCGGGGTCCTTCAACGGGTCATAGTAATTACCGTCGGAAGCAATATTTTCGATGGCAACATCAGAGTTTGCGTCACGAATATGCTGAGCGAGCTTAATTATCCAATTCTGCTCATCGTCTTCATCATGATCAATTGTATTAACAAGGTTACTCATATTTTCCTTAAGTGGCTTTGGATAAAAATAATTTAATCTTAAAATTTAATTTAACATGGAACCGGATCGTTATTTCAGATAACTAGCCAGCTAAGCATAAAGCCCTTTTCCTTGCAGGCAATTCCAACGAACAACGCCTCGTATATCGTAAAACACGTTATCAATCCCCCCAGAAGCGTAATGTGTTTTTAAAGCTTCGGATGCTATTGGTTGTACTTAGCTTTGTTTTTTCCGTGATTGTGTACCGAAACATTTAATCCATTTTTCATCGGCTCCGCATTCCCAAATAATTACATTATCGAAAAAGCGCGCATGGATTAGAAAACATACGCTCGACGTATTTGACCACGCTGCTTCCTTTCAGCATCTCAAACGACGCCTCCCCATTTTTCAAGACTTTATCCAATAGAATGCTGGTTATCCAAGATTCTTTTGTCAGCGAAGGACGGCGCCAAGGGTGGATCTCTTCGTCTTTAGCGAGGCGGTACTCCGCACAGCGTCGAATAGTTCCAGGGATCATGTTATAGATATGCTGCCGGGTGTATTTGCCCTCTTGTGCGAGCGCTGCAAGATTTTTGATTGAGTAGTGGATAATATTCCACATCTGCCCAATTGAGCAGCGGTCCAGATAATGGCGGATAGATGTATCAACATTTGAAGAATATATACTGGGATGAATAAACCGGAATCGTTCACATTGGCTGATGAAATATCTCTTGCATTCTTCTACTGCTACCAAATACCAAAGTTCCTCTACAGCTTTCGGATCAGGTTGATCGAGACGCTGGAACAGCGCTAATAAAATCTCGTCAATTGACCTGCCTGTGACATCATGGGGAAGCATCCAGGCGCATGTTCGGATGTTGAACGTCAAGGCACCAGTTTCTTTCTCAAGGCTTATCGCATCTGGATTGGAAGACCAGTAAGGCAGCAAGATTCTGTCCATATAAAGGCGGACATAGATGTCGTTTGTTAGCTCTGCAGAGGGAGCGAGTGCTTCCGACTGTGATTGGAGCGGTGGAATTACACGGTTGTCCGGTCCCGCGTTTGCTGCGACGAGCGCAGAATAAAGAAAAAATGACTGCACATAGTTTAACTTCGAAAAGTCCAGTGGCCGAGCACTTTCATGCAGCTGCTTCAAGGCTGCGTTTACACGATCACGGTGTTGTAGTACTTGGAAGAAATGCGCAGCCAGATCGTCTACACGCGCTGCCTTATCACAAGCCGAACAAAGTGGCGGACGTAATCGCTTTCCGAACTTTATGAGAGATCCTGTCCGGGGAGAATAATTACTACGAGAACCTACCTCAAGAGGATTTCTGCAGAGGCCACATCGCAGGTGAGGAAGGTACGCACGGCATGCGGACTTGAGTAATGTCGTCATTTCCCATTTGCTGAGTCCGGAATCTGCCAAAAGATTGTCGAAAGGCTCGCTCCACGCCCTGGCCACATCCAATGCCCAATACCTCAGACAAAAAGCGCTGTCAGTTTCGTTGTCAGTCAAGAGACATACGAATGGTGCAAAGTCTTCGATCATCGCGATACTGCTGGTGCAAGATATAAGTTATGATGAGTTGCTTTTTAAGAAACTAAATTTGCTCAAAGCAACTAGCTCGAGTGGCCAAACCAAAATGATGACTATAGTCCGAAGACGTAATAGTAACCGAGATACATCATTTCTCCCACATAACGGGAGGAATTTTTGGATCCAGGGCTGGCGTTTGGAAAAGTATTACGGGCGGTTCGAAAGGAAGTCGGCCTCACCCAGGAGGAGCTCGCACTTGCTGCAGAGATTGACCGAACCTTCGTCAGTTTGATTGAACGCGGCGAGCGGCAGCCGACAGTACGGGTAATTTTTAGGATTGCAGCCGCATTACGTGTATCGCCGTCCCATTTAATTCTGCTTACGGAACAGAGCGTAGACAACGGTGGCAGTTACGATGGGTAGCTGGTTCGGGCTTTGCGCAAATCAGGCCCGGTCAGGGCTCTGATGCAAGCCTGCAACTAGACTAAAATGACGGCCTTTGCCCAGCATGCGCAACCGCCCGAGCAAGAGCGACCTCTTCAAAGGTCGACACTTTGAACAAGCGATCATCATCCTGTGCCTGCGCTGGTATCTGCGCTACAAGCTGTCATATCGTGACCTGGTCGAGATAATGGCAGAGCGAGACCTGTCGATCGCTCACACGACAATCCTTCGCTGGGTCCAGCGTTATGCACCGGAGTTCGACAAGCGTTGGAGTCCCTTTTCATTCCAGGCAGGTACGTCTTGGCGAGTGAACGAGACCTACGTAAGGATCCGTGGCCGATGGGCTTATCTGTACCGAGCTGTCGATGCATCAGGCAAGACCATCCGATTCCGGCTAGATCCGAGGGGCAACGTCGCCTCGGCAAAAGCATTCTTTCGCAAGGCTGTGCGCTTCCGGCACCGATCACCCGAGACTATTACCCTGGACATTTACGCAGCGTCCCACCGAGCCGTTCGAGAACTTCAAGAGCAGGGATGGCTTCCTGACTTGACGAAACTTCGACGGCGTGAAGCGGCCGAAGCTCGATAGTCAGGAATAGAAAACTGCGCCCCTCGGCGCACCGATACGGCCGGTTTGCCAATGAAAGAGATGTGATGGGACAAGCAAAACAACGTGGCAGTCGAGACGAGCGCATAGCACAGGCAGCGAAAAATGCCCTTAAAACCGACGGCGAGACGCTCCCGCGCGCAACCATGATTACAAACCTGGTTGAGCAAAAGGAAATTGCGGAGTTTGATAGCGAGATCACCAACAAGTTTGATATGCCCGTGAGCTCCATGGAAGACATACGGGCTGAGCGCATGCAGGTTGGAATCCGAAACAGCAAAGGCGAAATTTACCGCGCCATCGGGATTACCGGTTTGGGCGAATTCCTCAGCCTCGTCCAACACTTAGCGGACATTGGGCTGGTGGACGAGCTTGCGGCCGCAACTAAGGCGCGCGGAGGGTACGACGCGATCTTTAGCGCTTGAGGTCAAGGAAAAACGTCGTGATTCTAGACAGAAACCTCACCCGCTTAGCCTGTGCCTAGCCCGCACAGTTCGAGGCGCAGTTACATCGGTACCGTTAGTTGAAGGTGAATCTAGCGTAGAAGCGGTCCTAACCCGTTTTCACGTCGCGACAGATCACCCTATGGGAAAGGCCATCATGCTGGCAGTAATGCTTGACCTGGGTGAGTCTGGAGAAAGCCAGCTCGATGCGTCAACCCGTGAAAGTGCAGCGCAACTTTTGAAGAGATCTTCCGGGGCATGGCTGGCACCTGAACGCAAAGGAAAAGGGACTCAAGAATGAACAAAAAGATGCTCAGAGTCAGTCTTCGGACGAGCAGTTCCTCAAGCAGTGGGCTGACCTGAACCCGGCAGACCAGGCAATAATTTTACTTATCGCGCGCGGTGAAAACGACTTACACAGCGCGGCGGGGCTGGAACGCCTGACTCAAATGCTTGGCACCAAAGCCAACAAGAGCACTGCAGCCCATGCGCTGCGCCGGCTGCAGGCCGAGAATATGGTCACGCGCTTGGCCATCGGAGAGTACCGGGTCGAGGACGAGGCGTTCGCCGAATGGCTCAGGCGCCGCGCAGCGCGGCTGTGCTGAGTTGCCGATTCGAATCGAAAGGACGTAGCGACCGGACTCAATCCTGCCGATCCCAAATGGGCGAGGAGATCGTCCGCGTCGCTTCCGTTAGTGACATGTGCACATGGCATGCGTCGGCCGCACAGCGGGAATGTGCAGAATCGAGGTCCTAAACCTTGCGACCATGCAGCCGTAAGCGCAATTTACGTTCCTGCTGGCGCAGCCGCCCTTACATGATAATCCGTATTATCACTGAAGGCCTTGCAGCAAGCGCCGACCTGGGTGGTTGCCCAATTATCGGGCAACCACCAGAGAGCCGCATGAACGCTAGTTCTTACGACGTTATCAGTAAGGTTATCCACGAAAAATGTGGATAGCCATGCCATGCACTGAGCAGTACCCGGCCGCTCAAAGTGTAGCGATACGCCTTGTGGCAGCAGGGGAGAACCGATAGTTAGATTTTGAAATCGTCGAGCGACTTTCCACCAGCCAATCCCTCAGCAATCCACTTTGGCTGTCGGCCGCGACCGGTCCACGTCTGCGCATTGTCAGCTGGGTTCTGATACTGGGCTTGCACCTTTTTGCTGCTGCCTTTCGATTTTGCGCCACTATTCGCAAGCAGCTCTTCAACCGATACACCCAAACTCTGAGCAATAGCAAGAATCTGCTCGCGTGCTTTAGTGACTTCCTGTTGTTGGCGGGCTTTGATTTCTTTTTCAATCTCCGCCTGCAGTCCTTTGAGCTCGCTGAGGTTATAGTCTGACAGATCTACTTTTGCCATATTTCATCCTTCTTGGTTAAGTTGTTTGTGAATTGATGCCACAAGCGATTCTACTATGCGCATGCGGATCAAACGTGTTCGCGACCGTTTCCAGAGAGGGAAGAGCGCTACGGCTGTCCGCTAGCGAAAGTGGGCTTCTCTAGATAAAAGCGGTCGCTTGGCCATTAACGACCGCCGTCCTATCACTTTTCCGAGGACCTCAGCAACCGGGCCGTGCTATGCTCGAAAAAGAGCCTGCATGGTTCTCCCTCTGAACCCGTTCTCAATCCATCCTGTTCAGAGGCTAGCATGGCCCAAGCCACCACACTCCAGCCGGGCCAAATCCGTCATCTTCTGCGCGTCACCGCGGCTACCAGTCGACATCCCGAGCGCGACTGTCTGGTCCTGCTACTAGGTATAACAGCAGGGATGCGGGTAACCGAAATTGCACAGATCGAAGTTCAGGACGTGCTGTTTCCGTCAGGTGCTCTACGCGACGAGATTAGCCGTCGCGCGGCAATCACAAAAGGATGCCGGCAGCGCTGCGTGTACTTCAGCCACGCAAAGGTCATCGAGGCACTTGACCAATACCTGAACTACCGGATAACGCGGCGCCTACGAACGACTGGCGAGCCTGGACGCTATCGGGCTCTGGAACCAACGAGCATGCTGATCTTGACCCACAAAGGCTATAAATTCCACCTCAACACCAAGCGCCGTGTGAGCTTTGCCGGCGAGCGCGTCGATTATTTGGCATGCGACAGCTTGCAATCCCACATTACCAAGCTATATCGCGACGCCGGCATCAAAGGCGGTTCATCGCATAGCGGCCGACGCACGATGGCGTCGAGGTTGATCGCCCAAGGGCACTCTGTCGAGACCGTCCAGCAGCTACTTGGCCACGCCGAGCTGGACCACGTCCGTCCGTACTTGCAGGTGTCACCAAATAGGCTCGAAGAGATGTTCACGAACATCCTTTAGCTCGATGGAAAGCGAGGTGGCACTCTTGCCGATCGCTACGCGAGCTGGTTACGATCTCAACGTGCGATTTCGTTAAGTTCTCGTGGACCCAGTAAGATTGGAGATATAGAATTGCCAGGGTGAAATCTACCATTATTGGCTTGGTTATGGCACCGATGCAGACGCTGTAAACCCAATGCTCTGCAAGACGGTCTCAGGAATTGTTGCGACGAGCGCGGTGCCGGCGAACCAAGGAAAGGGACCAGCAGCATCGAACGCCCCGCTCGACGGGGCTAAGGCATTGAGAGGGTCGGCGCGGTGCCAGTCCCAGCTTTACAAAAAAGAACATGACGAATCCCATATTCCATAGCGCCTTGCGCATCACTACCGATGGGTTCAAATGCGAACAGTGCGGCGTCAAAGCAGCCGCGTCGCCGGGTGCCATCATGAGTGCCTACATGCGTGAGGTAATCACTTTCGAAGACGCGCATAAGGCTTGTGCGGTGACGGCTGGACGCGAAAGCGCATCAGGCTGAACAGGGCGGAAAAGCCCAGCAGTACCGATGCCGCGCTCGACGCGGCTGGGGCATTGAGAGAATAGCGTGATGCGTCACGCGAACACAGGGTCGGAAACGGCATCCCAATCCGGCGCGAGTCGAGAATAACGAAAGTGAGTTCAAAATGAAAAAACAACCCGGCATTCATATCAGCAGCGAGACTGTGCATGATGCGCGCCATCCTACAGTCGGCAATGGTGAGGTATTCAAAGAAAGCGTCGGCGCGCTGATCGATGCTGGTCACGCCATCGCGGTCGAATACGGCGAGTCTGAAATTGCATTCGAGGACTCGCAAAAATTCAAGGACTGGTTCGACGGCCTGCCTCAAGTCGTACTCGTCGAAGATCCACCAAAGAAGCCACTCTAACCGAGAAAAAGCGCCGCGTGCGCCCGACAGCCACCCGCCAGCAGGCGGATGAATATAGGGATGACGATGAAACAAGAACTGCCCGAAAACTGGGAACGCGAAGCGGACCTGTACTACGCCTACGCACGGCACTAATCCAGCGGAAAATCCGCACAGCAGCATCCACGGCCCGCATGACGGGCATGGTGCATTGAGAGAGCTGGCACGATGCCGGCGAAAGAGGAAAAAATTATGTACGACCCACTCAAAGAACAGGCAGATCAAGTCCAGGACGCTGTTGCAGAAATTGCCAAAGCAGTCTCGCTGATTCGATCCGAGTTTGCGATCGCAGACGAGGCCTCCGTCGTTGCCTTCGTTAGGACTAGATTCGAGCAAATTAATCGTAGTTCTCACGAATTCTTCCGCGCTGAGGACGTTGCCGCAGAATATCGCAATCGCATGTTGCGGAAGTGATCAAGCTGACTACGGAAAACGCTATGGATGAGGATTTAGTCTTGTACGTCTACAAGTGCGCTGAGTGTGGTCGCAACGGGAGCGCTCATATTGCCGGCGACACGCACGACGGCGAAAAAGCGAAGTGCAAGTTTTGCGGCGCTAAAGTGTCGCTGGAATGGGACGGTGGAGTGACTTTCGACGTTGGGCCGCATCAGACGAACTGATCGAGGAAAACACCCAGCAGTACCCATGCCGCGCTTGACGCGGCCGTGGCATTGGAAGGGATGGCACATTGCCACTCCAATGAGGAATAACACTATGGCGAAGCGCCCTGTCAAATCTTTCAACGTCCAAGTCGTGGGGAACCAAGTAGAAGTCGAGATTGTTACGGATCGACAAAAGCCGTATCAATACATTCTCTCTCAAGACGTCAACCATCCTGATGCACACGAGATCGCGCGCCACTTGCAGGCAGGTTTGGCACAAGCGGTAGCGACGTTCGATAAGGTCGAGGTGGTGGAGTTCCTGGAACGGAACTACGTCTCGATTGGTGTCCCGATCAAATATCACACCGACCGTTATACGGCTCGTAAGCGATAAGCGAACGCACATCCCGGAAAAGGCTGAACAACTGGACCCGAACGGTCGCCTTAAAAATATGGGCAACGGCCCGAGCGGCGCCTCGCGTAAACAGGGGCACTGAACGAGAAAACGAATGCGTCTCATCATTGCTTTGATCCTGCCCTGGCTGACTTTCTTCACCATCGGTCGCCCGATCGCTGGAATCATCTGCTTGATTCTGCAACTGACCGTCGTCGGCTGGCTTCCCGCAACCATCTGGGCTGTTTATGCGCTCAGCCAATACAAGACCGATCAGAAGATCGAGCGAGCACTCGGCCGTCGAGCCTAGTCTGGTCGAGGGGCAACCCATGAGAAAAAAAGTTAGTTTCGCTGTCATTGCACTCGGCCTAGCAGGGAACTCGAGCGCTCTCACAAACGAAGAGTTCGCAACGCAAGTGCAACGCCAAGAGCGGATTTTGGCAGCGGACAAAAAAGCGCTTTATGAAGCAGAGAAATTCTGCACCTTGCTATCGGAGCAGCGAAGGGGAGACGAACCGCGCTGTGTAGCAATGCAAAGGGTGAACTCGAAGGACTTGCATAGTGGCTCGTCGATAGTCAAGAGTCAGAAGCGGGTCTGGTAGGACGGAAAAGCACGAGCAGCACCGACGGCCCGCACGACGGGCCTGGAGCATTGAGTGAGCGGCACGGTGCCGGTCAAATAAGAGAACGTGATGAAAGTCCGATGCAACAACAAGCCGTGCGATTGGAAAGGTCAGGACGTGGAAGCACTAACGGCTCCGCATCCGTTTAGGCCAGAAGAAGAGATTGACGGTTGCCCTGCCTGTCTAGAGGTCAACACCGTTGTGGCTGTTTGCGATACGCCTGGCTGCTGGGAGCCGACAGCAGGTGAATGCGGCCGTGGTGTGCAATTCCTTTTGGCGTGCGCCCAACATTGGCCGAAGCAGTAGGAAAACCATGACGGACATCGAGGCAGCAAAGCAATGGCGTGAGCGGTTCGGCTATGTCGGCCGCGCCGGGGTCATCGTCGTCTACGACGGTGAGGGCCAAAGCTGGGTGAACGAGCTGCGCAACCCAGAGCACTGGCGACCTGGTTGCGTCGCGGTCGATGAAGCCGGCAATACCTGGACCGCGGTCGCCGGCGATGAACAGAATGGCGCCTCAATGTGGATGCCGAACGACGCGAACACCTGGACTGCCAAAAAGTCCATGAGGACGAGCTAGCCCAACGGAAAAGAACATGCAAAAGTTACCTTATCTCATTGCCGCAGTTGCAACACTATCGGCACCAATCGTGGCACACTCAGCGACGAAAACCGCTCCCCTTTCGCCGGCCGAAGAACGCCAGTGGATCAACTCCGTCAAGGCGCATAAGACGGCTGATGGGCGCACGGTCGTGGAGGCGCTTGCATTGGTCGAGAAACGTGCTCACGGTCGATTTAAGGTTGCCTCTTATGATGTTATGTACGACTGGAAAGGGCAGCCAAGTTCGGTTTCCATATCTTATTGGATCGGCACGAAGCGTGCCCGAGATTTGACGTTCTCGGACCTGGACTACCCAATGAATCGAAACGGAACGATCGCAAAACTTTCGTTCGCCGACCGGCCAACCTTGTCGTCGCTGGAAAAGGGCGCCGACGCAATGCTGGCAGAGGTAGAAGAACACTACCGGCTGGACTGTCCGGCAGACATGCCATCGGATCACTGCTGACCAAGGAAAAATGACAGGCATCCTCAAATATGCAGAACGACTCATGGCTCGCGAGCCGTCGCTCACGAGAGACCAAGCGGTCGAGCGAGCAGTCTTGGTTCTCACGGGCCGGACAACGATCCCGGTTGAACTGATGTCTCCAGCCCAGCGCGCAACTGCTGAAGCGGCAAAGAAGGCGAAGAAGGACGCGAAAAACAGGGTTCCTGAGCATGTCCACCGAAATATTTCCCGAGTGCGAGCCGCGAAAGTTGATCGCCAAAAGACAGGAGGCACTTTGCCGACAGCTACGTTTGTAAGTGGCGGTAAGGTGTCACCGAAGTAAAAGGTCTACACCCAAGGAAAAGACCGCCATTATGGCCGAGCCCACAGACAAACCAAGTCCTCGTCTATGCCGCATTTTTTGAGCCCAGGGTGAGCCAGAAGGCGCTGCGGGACCGGCCAGACAGTCTGCCACCGGCACCCAAAGTCGAAAATTTCTCTGTCGATGTGTCAGGTCGCTGTCGTTCCGTCAGCGAAACAAGTAGTATGCTGTCATCTTGTCATAAGCCAATTTTTTTGGTTGCCGATCTTCGTCCGTAGCCTTGTGAAAGCGATCGCCCACTTCAGAAAAATTCCTGGTAGCCCGAGCTATGTCCACTACTTGAAGTTGCAGGTACGCGTAGCAGGGGACATTTCTTCCATACTGGACGATGCGAGCGTTATGCGACGCCCAGGCCCCAAGCACGTGCTCGAGATGCGGCGCTGGCTAGGCGACGAATCGGAAATCGCAGCTGCGCTTCGCTGGATCCTACGTGGTTTTTCCGCCAATATGGCGATCCGAAAGGTGATCGCAGACACCCAGGAGCGAGAATTGCGAACGGACGCAGTACTCCGGCGCCGGCCGCCTCGTATACTTACCGCCGCGCGAGGTGGCGTTCCTTTTCGTGAGAACGGCGCCTACCTAGCACGCATATGGCAGGGTTAGGTGAACGCATGTGTCTCCGGGAAACCGGAGAATACTACCGCTCCCTGATGCGGACGTTCGGCGATATTGGCAAGCAGTAGGGTTGCAGGCGCAGTTGTTTCCAATTTCGTTACGTCAGTCTATAGTCGAGGTTTCGTCCGAGCCTGATGTCCTTGGATTAAATGCAGTGTACCTTGAATAGAGACAGAATGACCATAATCGAACTGATTCGACAACTTTTGCCTAACGGAACCGACGCGTTCGCGGTCGGCGAGGAGCCGGCGGCCCAACACGATGCCGTCGATTACACCAAGTGCCCGACATGGCCTCCCGACCTATTCGCGGTTATCGGGTCGATCATCGACCGGTCGGGATGCTATACGTTAGCGAGTCCGGACCGAGAAGCACTCGCGGCGCATCAGGAACGTCTCGACGAGATCTCAACCTGCACACAGGCCTGGAACCATACCATCAGCGTCATTCCCGAGATTGTTCAAGTGCTATGGGCGGAAACGGCCACGACCTATGCGGACGTGCGACTCGCCGCGGTGAGCAAGAACGCGACACTTGTCAACATCCTCTTGATTTTGTTCGCGGCGGCCGACGAAGCAAGCGTCGGCATGGGTTGGGACGTCGATCCAGGGGAAGCGATGCGCCGAAAGTTTGCCTCGGTTGCGTTTGCCGCTCTGACCCGTGGCGACGCCGAGGTTTCCTTGCCGTATGAATCGCGGTCCCTGTGTGTTATGGTGCCTGCCGAACAGGCGATTGTGTTACCGAAGTCGATCACCTCGTCGGTTGGTTGTACGATTCGCTCGCTGAGTCACCATCTTGCGTTGTTGCCGCCCGTGTCTGTACTCGAACCGCGGTGGATTTTGTCCAGTAAAAAAGCGCAGAAGGACGCTGACGCGGATCCTGCGGCCCCTTATCCGCTCCGGTTGCTGCTTGTTCCGTTCCCGTTCACGATCCACGCGAGCAGCTTTAAACTCAGTTCACGCCGACAAAAGCTGGGGACGAGTGAGAACCACGTGCCGGCATATTTCGAACTGCTCCAGAACTGGCTAGAGCCTAGTGGTGAGACATTGACAGCCGAGCGCCTGGCGACCCAGCTGATACTAAAGCTTATCGATCAGGCACGGGACGAGACCGGCGCTGCGCCACACGGCGTGATTCTCCCAGAGTGCGCGCTGTCGACTGAATTGGCCGGGCGGCTAGCAGAAGCGCTTGCGGGGTCCGGCATCGATTTCCTCATCACGGGCAGCCTCGACACGATAGACGGCAAACATCGAAACCGTGCGCTTACGTTCGTGTATCAGGAGGACGGCCGGATCACGATGGACGATCAAAACAAGCATCACCGTTGGCGCTTGGACCGTAGTCAAACCGAGCGCTACGCGCTTGACTTCGACGACGACCACGAGAACAACCAGTGGTGGGAGGATATCGACGTCAACGAGCGCAAACTGCCGTTTTTCGGGCTGCGCAAGGACATGTCGCTTGCCACCTTAATCTGCGAAGACCTGGCCCGGACCGACCCGGCCATGACCGCAATCCGGGCAGTGGGACCGAACCTAGTGGTCGCGCTGTTGATGGATGGTCCCCAGCTTGCCGTTCGTTGGCCTGGCAGGTATGCCACCGTTCTCGCGGAAGATCCCGGCTCGGCGGTGTTGTCGTTCACGTGCGCGGCGATGGTCGACCGCTCCAATTGGGTGGAGGCCAAGCCGGCCAGGTCGATCGGATTGTGGCGCGACGGCGGCGGCCGCACGCAGGAGATCGGGTTGCCGGAGGATGCGCTGGGAGTCATGTTGACCTTGCAATCCAAGCAAAAACATCAAAATACGTTGGACAACCGTTCAGACAATTCGCTGTCGCGTCAACTGACCCTGCGCACCGTCGTGCCGCTTTTTCTTGCGGACCGCCCGACTTGGATATAGACTGGATTCATCATGGAAGACAAAAAACCTACTTTTCATAGCGGCAGCAGAAAGCCATTCCCCGAGGAAAAGCCGGTCATGGACGTCGTACGCCATGCAAAAGACTCTGTCGCGCAGCGTCATGGCGGGCGTGTCGTTCGGGGTGCCGCGCTTTTCAAGTCGTTTGCGCAGACCTCTGCCGCTGCGACGGTTACTCCGCGAGCTATCGATATCGTCAATGCCGCCGTAGGCAACGCAGTGGCCGGTGGATTTACCGCACGCATTGTCTCGGACGCGACAGGCGGTAACGAAGCGGCGCCGAGACGTTCTGGAATCTCCCAAGCGCAGGGCGAAGTGGCCGCGTCGCTGCGCCGGCTCGGCGTTCTAAGGTAATCTGTAGATGTCAAACGGCCGCAAGGCCGTTTTTTCTGGGTGATCCCTTCCGTGATAATTGTTATTATCAGTCAAGCATTTTTGCGTTGTCTCGATTATCAGCCTTCTAAGCTGAGGGGCGCCGGTTCGAACCCACCTGAGCAAGCCATGAAAGTCTCTTAAAATCAATTGCTTGAAAATTCCAGTGAGCCTGCATGCCTTCGGTCCTACCGCTCAGATAATCGATAAGTAAGCGGTTTGAACCGGCGTTACGTCTAGCATGTTGGCGAAGAACTGTCGTGGCAACTACCTACATAGAGATAAGTTTGATAAGCGCTGCTCGACCACCTTCGGTTACCCAAAGCAACTCTCTATCGTTGCTACAAGACACGTACTCCATCTTTTCAGCCTGATCAAGAGCGTGATCGAAGAACAGTTTCGACTTTTGCATCGCTTGGCGTACCCACTCAACGCGAAGACCGCCGCTTTCGTCTGATCGATCGTAGACCTTAGCCAAAGTTTCCATAAACTGAGATACGGGAGTTGGGGCAGTTGGCTGCACAGTTCCAGTTACGACTTTAAATGGGTCTGATCCAAGTGGCGGCTTGGTAAAAAGCGGCGCACCGAGAAGTTCCCTTAGCAGTTGATCGATGCCAGACTCGAACTTGTCTTCGGTCGAGAGATCAATATACATCTTCGTGCCAAGAAAAGTTGGCAGCTGGACTACTCCAGTCTGACGAACGATAGGTATGACCCTGTTCGAACCGATCCTCTTGAGCAGGTCGCCAGTGACAATCATCTTTTCGTATCCGACGCCGCCTACTCCTTCATTCGCTTTTTCAACATACCGCTCAGTGCAGATCATTAGGACTCGGGAAGCACGAGCTAGGTTCTGTTCCATGAACTGAGCTAGGTCGCTTCCGGGGCCAAGTTCCCACTGATCAAGAATTGCGTCAATGCCGCTTGATCGCAACCGTGTTGCTAGGTCTAGTACCCACGCTTATGTTCTTGCGTGTCATGCGAATAGGAAATAAATACGACTGGTGGGGTCATGCCGGCTCCGAGCTTTAGATGTGCCTATGATAGCGTTTTTACGCGGCTGTGAACGCTGCCTCATCAGGGCATACTGGGCGGGGGAGGGCGCGAAAAGCTTGCAGCCGAAAATGGCTCAGAAAATTTTCCCGGAAAAGCGTGATGGAAGCGAAAGACCTTGCTGAGCAGGCTAAGCGAACCTGGGGCGCGGTAGATGCCCAAGCGGCAGACAGGTTCATGAAGCTGGTCTCGAAGAATAATCCGGTCCCGGACGCATGCTCGGATTTACCGATGACGCTGCCGCCCGATGGCCAAGCAATCTGGTAGGAAAAGAGAAAATGCTGAATTCAAATGTCGTTCAGATCATCCTTGTAGGCAGTGATTACCCAGAGGTTTGCAACTTGTTAGAGAAGCGCGCGGTACTGCTTAGTCAACTACAGCATGACCGGCATAAAACGCTCGGAGCTAAGCATCCGAACTCGGAAGAGCTGAACCAAATCGATGCTCGTATCGTCGAAATCGTTGGTCGGACGGCTCTGTGTGGTTGGACGCAATCCTAAGACTTAGGAAAACGGGCAGGATCGATGGGAATGAGGATTAAGTCTCAAACGGGCTTTATAACGCCTGAGCAGTTTGACGAACTGTGGAACCAGTTCGAGGCAAAGACCAGGCTTGTTGATCCTGATGCCTTCCATGTTGAAGGCGGTGAAGAGCGATATACAGCTTCCGTCGAAAGCCTGGAAGGTTGCTTCGCGACGTATTAGTCCGACGCAAAACAAGATCATAAACTGACGAAGTAGACCAAGGAAAATTATGGATATCCCAAACATCGATACGTACGAAGGATGGTGCGGCGAGGTCGTCAAACATATTATCAAACTGGGAGTGCCCGCCAAACAGGTGCGCGACGATATGGAAGGCGACGCTGAATGGTATAGCGAGCTGTTCGAGGACGGGATGTTCCCGGAACAGGCCGCAAAGCTGGCCAGCGACCACCTTCTATAGTCGCGGAAAAGCGCGATGAAATACCTGGTCAGTGGTTATTGCCTAGTGCCGATGAAGGCCGAGATTGAAGTGGAAGCGGATTCGCCAGCGCACGCGACGAAGGTCGCGAAAGCGGAGTGGAAACGCGACCATCGCAGGCTGCTCGTTTCCAATAGTGCCGACGAGGGGTCAGCATGCGAGTGGCGTCCAACGGCCGAGCCGCTAGCGCACTGAAGAGAACGGAAAAGGGCTTTGTTGAGCAAATCGAGCGAAGGCCGAGCTGACGCTATTTGTAGCTAGTTTTATAACGCTGGAACCGTAACCGGCCTACCCAGTCGAGTAAAGCGGTTGAGCACAGCGGCTCGCACTTGCAGCTCGGCGACTTGACGGTCGAAGTCGCGTGCCATGACGCGTTCACCCAGCAGCTTGAAGCAGCGCATCTTGGTTTCTACAAGGCTGCGTTGATGATAGCCACTCCACTTTTTCCAGATCGCCCGGCCCAGCCAACCCGTTGTCTGCAGGATGTCGTTGCGTGCATCCGCACCGCGGCGATTCGTCTTCCAGGGTTTGGCGTTCTTGCGGGTCCGGATGATGGCATCTGCGGCGCGAGAAGCGATGGCTTCATGGCAGTCTTTCGTGTCGTATGCGCCGTCGCCAGTGACGCTGGCAATGCGCTCGTCGGCAGGAATCTGATCCAGCAGTCCTGGCAGGACGGGGGCGTCCCCGATACTGTTGTCGATCACTTCCATAACTCGTATCTTTAGCGTAGAAGCGTCGATCCCAAGGTGCACCTTGCACCATTGGCGGCGATAGTCCGCGCCATGCTTTTTCGTCTTCCACTCGCCTTCGCCCAGCATCTTGATCCCCGTACTGTCCACCAGCAGATGCAAACCCGTTGTAGTCGGTACGGCGCCGGTGGCAACCTGCAGCGTTTTCTGGCGCCGGCTTATCGTGCTGTAATCCGGCACCGGCCAATCGAGACCGGCAAGCTTCAGGAGGCTTTGCGTCATGCCTACGGCCTGGCGCAGCGGCAGATTGAAGAGGCACTTGATGCTCAGGCAGAACTGGATTGCCTCGTCGCTGAACATCTGGCTGCGCCCGCGCTTGCCGCTCGGCTGACCATACCAGTTCATCGTTGGATTAAGCCAGATGAGTAGCGAGCCACGTGACTTCAGCGCTTCGTTGTATGACTTCCAGTTCGTGGTGCAGTACTTCTGAGGAGCCGGTTTCATCCACTCAGGCTACCAGACCATCACGTTCCCTGCTGCTTAGGGCGATTTACGCAACAAAGCCATCTGCACGCGTCGCGTCCGTCGGCCTTGACCGCCGAGGTACTGCGCTGCATCAGCGAACTGAATGCCATCGAAGAGGACGTCCGCAGCAAGCAGCCGGATAAACGTCTCATCGTACGGCAGGCGCAGGCGAAGGTATTGCTCGACGACTTGGAGCGCTGGCTAAACGCCACAGTCTCTACGCTGTCGCGCAAATCCGATACGGGGACGGCGATCCTGTACGCACTTAAGCTGTGGCCAGCCCTGACCCGTCATGCCGACGACAGCCACACCGAAATCGACAAATCGGCGGCCGAACGCCCGCTGCGCCGCGTCGCGCTTGGCCGCCGAAATTTCCTCATTGCCGGCGACGACGGTACTTAGCGCTGGCGCCGGCCGGTACCTGGTCGTGCGTTGACTTCACAGGCAAATGGACCGCGTGCCTTTCTTTCGCTCTGTAGTGGCGGTGCGAAAGTAACTCGGCTTCGTTGGGTTCGGTTTCAGGTTGCTTAGTATGTTTGGACCTCAAGCGAAACCTCGACGGAGCGCCAGGCGGCGGCGACAACAAGTTCTCCCTCGTTCTTTGCGACGATGTCGTCTACGGTATCCCTCATCGCATTTCTCTGGGTGCGCTGCACGCCATGCGCAGCTGGTCGATCGTAATCTCAAGTCGATCAATTTTAGGTTGCAGCTCGGCCAGGCGGTCCTTGGCAACTCGGGTTTCGGCGCGGCCCATCTCGATCGATTGCATGGCAAACAGCCGCTGACCTTTTAGCTCTTCCGTCAAGCTAACCACGGCTTGCCGCTGTTGGGCGAGAGCGGCCTGGCTTGTCTCCAGTTCGCGGGCGAGGAAGTCGGCGCGGGTTACATGCGTCTACAGCTCGCTGGCGAGTCGCGCATCCTGGATTATAACTTCGACCTTCGCGCGCTCAGCGTCGCGCAGTCGGCCATTGAGGTAACCAACCTGGGCGCCACGGCCGCGTAGGCCGCTAGGAGAGAGAACTGCGGCATACATTCGACAAAGACGGAACGAATGACAGACACGTCCAGCGCTGGTGCCTCAGGAAGCTGCTGATGAAAACCGGCCCAGACGGACGCGACATTGCGGCCGGTGCCGCGGCGGCAATTAATTCCCGCTCAAGGGTGTCGCGTTCGCTAGCAATAGTCGACGTCGACGGGCTGCGCCTAGATACGTAAGCATCGAGGCAACATTGCGTACTTTCCGACTGGGAAAGTAGCATAATACGTACTGTTCAAAGACAAGGAAACAACATGTTAGATGGCGTATCTGACGTTTTCAAATTCTTCCAGGCTTCTAAGCTGGCAAGTGCCGCGCTGCTAATCACTGCTATGTGCATGATCTTTGGACCACGATACGCCTTCATTGTGCCGCCTGTACCGTCAGATTGGCGTTGGTTGCCATGGAGCGTCATGTTCTTCACCGGTCTGCAATGCGCTTACTGGACCTCAACAGCCATATTGACGCGTTTGCACAAAGGGGCGCACGCACTTCGTGATGTTTTGTTTCCGGTCAGGCTTGACCAACTTTCAAACGACGAGCAGTTTGTGTTAGTTGTGGCAACCGATAATGCTGGTCATTTTTTTCGAGAAGGTGCAGAAAGATACAGCCCAAGACCACAATCCGTTGCAATAAATTTAGCTGAAGCAAGTTTGATAAAGAAGGGGCTGATGGCCGACAGTTTCGCGGGTAGCTACCTAACGGAAAAAGGCGAACGATTCTGTGTCTCTAATAAGCTCTACGCACGCATAAACCACACTCGCAATCTGCCTCCACTCTCGTAACCTCCACGAAACCATCCCCCAGTGAGCACTTCAAGCTGCTGAACAAGTCGAGCGGAAAATGTGCGACAAATCAATTGCGGTTATAACGAACCACGTTTGACGTAGGGGAAGATTCCTGTTCGGGCACGCTGTCGATTTCCGTCGCCAGATATCCATTGCGTGTCCTCATCCGCAGACTTCTGTATTAATGATACGTAAGGAAGTAAACTATGACAGACGAAATATTCCAAGCTTCCAATGTTGAAGGGGAAGCTCGCCGTCTCTATTTGCCACTGTCCAGCCTCAATCTTGATCCGAATAATTACCGGTTTGTGGACCATGAGGACTATGCCAAGGTGCCGAATACCCAAGTCACCAACGATGAGGTGCAGCGGCGTACGAGACGACTTATTCTTGGGGCAAATGAAGATAAAGTTAGTGACCTTATAGCGAGCCTGAAGCAGAACGGATGGCTGGACGTTGAGCCTATAAACGTCCGAAAAATCACCGAAAATCAATTTTTGGTTGTCGAGGGAAATCGAAGGGTTGCGACATTGAAGCATCTTCAGTCGCGCTGGCAAGATTCAACCGGGAACCTTGGGAAGCTTGATTCTTCGATATTCGAAAATGTGCCGTCTATTCTTTACGAAGAGCGTGATGATTTTCATCATCTCGTCGTTATGGGGTTACATCACATTAGTGGAAAGGCGCGCTGGCCGGCGGTAAATCAGGCGCGTTTAATGAAGCGCTTACGCGATCAGTTTAACAAGAATTCTGACGAGATCTGTGCATCACTCGGAGTCAGTAAGCGTGAATTTAATTTGAGTCTCCGTACCCTGGCGCTGGCTGACGCGTATGGTGCGAGCGACTACGGTGACCAATTCACGACTGAGATGTTCAATTTATTCCGTGAAGTATTAAAGGCCCCATCGTTGCGAAATTGGCTAGAGTGGGATAACGATAGGGAGGTAGCTCAAAATGTTGGAAATCTAGAACGGTTGTTCTCATGGCTATCTCGAGAGCCGGAGGATGAAAGTGAAGACGAAGACGATTCTCTTAACGGATCAAACCGAGTTCTTGGTGATCGCGTCATCACGACAGGGGGGCAGATCCGGGAACTAGCCAAAGTCATTGAAGATCCTACTGCCGTCAAGCGACTTGAGGAAACACGTAGCTTGCAGGCTGCAACACTCTCTAGCGACCTGCTTGTGAAGAACGAGATCGACGGTGCTATTGAACGTAGCAACCAAGACGCTGCCCGTCTTTTCGAGCTAGCTCCAAAAATGTCCGGCAGCGAACTCGATCGTGTAGAGAGCCTCGTCGCTCGACTTGAGGCTGTCGGCTTGTCTCGAAAGCGTCAGCCGGCAACTGCAACGATGTCAGAACAGCCTTGGAGAGTTTATTCCGAGCTCCCTCAATCCCATTTCAAGTCGATAAATATTGAAAAATATCGCTCTCTTAATAATATTTTCTTCGACGATCTTGGGCGGGTGAATCTGATCGTTGGCACTAATAACGCCGGCAAAACAAGTGTGCTCGAAGCAGTCTATTTACTCGCTAATCAAGCGGACCCGCGCGGCCTACTTGAGTTGCTTCGGAGGCGAACTCGTGTTGACCCAGTAGGCGTGCCTGCCTTCTCCGTAACTCAGCTTCCACAAGAGGTTATGTTAAACGCTAACTATGACAAAAGAGCTGACAACTCTGTTTTTCTGAAAATCGCAGCTAAGGACCAGCCTGAAGACGCTGATGAGGATTGGGCCAGTTACCTTCGCACATTGATTGTTGATGCGACATATGCGGGTCAGCGCCAACGTTCGGTGACGGACTTCTTTTCAGGACGTGCGCGTCGAACGCGGCTATCAATGGGAGATCCGCGCTGGTTGTGTGCTTCCGTCTTTCACTCCCCATTTTCGCTTTCCGATCCAGAGCTACTGGTTCACTGTAACGAGGAGAGTATTCGCCTGAAGCTAAAGGAACGGGTCGTGAAGTTTATCCGGGAGCATATCGATTCGGGCGTCCAGGACATTGCGTTAGCGAATGAACACCGCCGGTTTCTGGTGACTCACGATGATTTTAGTGAAGCGGTGGATCTCTCGCTATTCGGTGAGGGTATTCAAAGAGTTTTTTTAACAGGGCTTCTTTTTGCTGGTGCGCGAGGCGGCGTAGTCTTAATTGATGAGTTTGAGAATGCGCTGCACACGGGACTTCTGATTGAGTTCACTAAATTTGTGCACGAGCTCGCTGTCGAATTTGGGTGTCAAGTATTCCTAACGACTCACAGTAAAGAGACCGTCGACGCGTTTTTGCTTAATGGTTACCATATCGACGAAATTGTTGCGTATCTATTGAAGCTAGGTAGCGGCGGAAAGAAAAGTGTCGTCCGCATCTCTGGGCCCGATCTCAAGCATGCAATTGAGGTTGGTGATGTCGATTTGCGGAGACTTTAATGAGAGCAGTATTCGTTTTTTGTGAAGGGATTCACGACATTACGTTTGTGGTTCGTAGCCTTGGTCAATTGGCGAACGCAACGTGGATCGGCGACTCCATTGGTAAGTTGCCTTCTCCACTCGGACCCATTCCAGACCCGCTAAACCCGACTAAGCCTAAACTTGAGAGTCTAATTGCCAAACGGTATTCGAGCCGTACGCTCGATGGGCTACGTCTGAAAGCAGCCGCACATGCTCCATTGCCAGCCTTTGAAGCTATAGTAAAAGCTAACGATACGCTCTTTGTTTTAATTCGGTGTCACGGAGATGGCGCTTCGCAAGCAGCGATAAAGCTAATCAACGATACGATGGTATTGTTAAATCCGGCGTTTGGCACCGACCTGAAAGAGATCGCCGCAGCCTTCATCTTTGATGCAGATGCATCGCTAGGGCAGCGTGAGTCGACCTTCGCTGCTGAATTTGCTTCAATTTTGCAAAATGTTACTGCTCCGACACATGGCAAATGGGTCAAGGGTTCACATCGCGTCGGACTTTACGTTTTTCATAATCAGGCTAGCAAAAGTGGATCACTTGAGGAGATAATTGCTCCACTGGTTGCGGCTGAATGGGGCACACGGTGGGCCGCTGCTGATGCCTACCTGCATCAAAACGCCCAGCCAACCGATCCAGTGAGAGTAAAGAGGTCAGAGTGGTTAAAGGCGCAGATTAATGTGACCGGACAATTCTTATATCCTGGCGATCCAATGAGCATTGTCATCAGCAAACCCAGGGGAGCAATGCCCGGCCTCGGAGACGCTCACTTTAGCGGCGGCGAGTCGCAATCTCTTGTGAACTTCTTAAATGGAGTTTTATGGTGATCTGATGACTCAACTGCATCTAAAGCGCTAACCTGCACGAGGTGGCGCTTTCTTTGAGGCGTTCGCCGGTAGTTCATTTGTGAATTTCTACGAACTTTTAGGTCCGCCTAGCAATAGAAGCTACCACTGTGACGTTGGGCGCCAATGAACTTACCAATCCGGCTCAACATCAGCGTGTAAGATTGAAACTGGCAGCGCTGGACGTTTGGACGTTTGGACGATTTGGTCGGATAAATGCGTTGCTCGAAGTCAACCGAAAATAGACCGGAGCTCCCACAATGACACGACCCCAGAACGAAAAGCGCCAACCGTAGGGTTGGCGCTTCTGCCGAGATGTTCTTGGTGGCGCGGGGGAATTGAACCACCGACACAAGGATTTTCAATCCTAGTGCTACTCAGCTAGCCAGTGAGCGGAGCCGCTTGCGTCGCCAGTTCATGATTCTCATCCTTGCCGTACTCACGGATCTGATCGAGCGCGCTCTGCCGGGTGTACGCCATGGTGGTCGTGACGCTCGCATGTCCGAGCGACTCGGCCACCACCCGGATGTCCCGGCCGCGCACGATCAGGGCTTTCGCAAAAGTATGCCGCAACCAGTGCGGAGAGACTCCCCGCAACTGGATCGCCTCGGCACCGCGGCCATCCCGCTCGAGAGATACGGCGACCTCCTCGAGCCGATTCTTAACGATCAAATATAAACTCTTGCGTGACGTGATGCTGGCCCAAGCGCGGAAATAGCGCCGCGATTTTGCTTCTGTCACCATGCGGCTGCCAATCGCCACGGGTTTCGTCTGCACCGACAACAAAAGCCCATATTCTTCACTAGCTTCCGGCACGGACGACAATCCGAACGCACTCCGGTACGCCATCAGTTCCTCGAACACCACTCTCGTCATCGGCACATCCCGCCCGGTACTGCCTTTTGCATGTTCTTCATCAACCTTTAAAATCCAGTAAGTCCGCGCCGTCTTCGGATCGGTCAATGGGTACACATCGCGCATGCGCACGCCGACGAGTTCGGAGGCGCGCAGTCCCAGCTCGCGCAGCGCGACAAACGCAAACCGATCTCGCGCGCGCCGGCGCGCCGCCGAGTCATCGGGGACGGGCAGGGCATCTAGGTAATCCAGCACATAGGCATACAAATCGAGGTCGAGCGATCGCTCGGCATTGATCCGCCGCGATTTACGAGTTTTTACCCGCGCCATCGGGTTTTTCCGGATGACCCCATCCTCGTGCGTCCAATGAAGTAAAAGTGGAACTTGGGACTTCGCCGATCCCATAGTGTCGATCAGGCGAAAATCCAACAACAGTCGCACTTTTACTTCATTTCTCGGTGAAGTAAATTTGGGACTCGTCGGATCGTAGGTCCCCACTATCCCACTTGCTCGAGCAGGAACCGGCAGTTGTTCAAACACGAATTGGCAGGCTGACCTGGGCTTGCAGTTCTTTTAGCCTGACGTGATCGGCAAGGATGCGGTCGTACAGGTCCAAGTGCTTCTTGGCTTCGACTGTGACAACCAGCGCGTAGCGAATCCAGTCGGCACCCGCGCCGATGGTGTCACCGCCTTCACGTGCGTTGTAGTGGATGTCGAAGCACGGTTCCTGCAGACTGGACCCGTAAAAATTGTCGCTCGCGTGGAGCACCGTTTCCCACTTGCCCAGGTCGCTACGCTGCTCCTGTTCGGTACGGAATGTTGAGACGGTAAAGAACGAACGAGGTTTCGCTTCGCGTCCGCCGAGCTTACCAGAGTGGGGACGGAACGTAATACCCAGACCCGCCTTGGTGTAGCTTGCCGCGTTCTCGACATCGACCGGACTGGCATAGCAGAACGTCGCCGTAATCTTGACCTTGCCTTCAAGTTCGCCGGTAGGCAGCGGGATCGGGGCACGTAAGTATTTGCCCGGGCGCAGGCGGCCCTGATAGATGATTCGCGCGACGCCGTCGCCGCAGGTGACGACGTTGGCCACCTCACTCGCGACGCGCCCCCAGCCGATTTCGTCGATGCCGCACTCGGCCGATCCGTCGACGGCATGGAGCAGCAGCGCCTTGATCGTGAGCGGATCGACGTCGGCTCCGAGGATAGCGCGCACGCCAATGCCGGTGCGTAGCGCGAACGGGGAGGCGAAGCTGGTACCCATCGTCGCCGCCAACTCGGGGCGCCGACCCGAGCGAAGCACATGAAAATACTCCTTACCGCAACCGCCGAACGCCACAGCGTCGGGTTTGCGCCGCCCAGGGCTACGCCCCGGCCCCTTCGCGCTGTAGGCTGCGCGCGCCCATCCGGCCCCGGAATGGTTAGCCGCCCCGATCGACAGCGCATTCACACTGTCGGCCGGCACCTGGATGCGGTTTAGGAACAGCTCGGCATCGCGCTCACCGTTGTTGCCGACAGCAACGGTCATGAGGGTCTCGCCATCGCTAAGAAGATTGTCGAGCACGGCAGTCCAGGCATGGACATCGGAGTCCTCGTACGGCAGATCCGGCCCCAGGCTGAGATTGATGAACTGATACTGGCGGGTCAGCAGAACTTCTTCAATGTGCCCGAGTGTGCGGTAGAGTTCATATGGGTCCTCCTCGTCAGAGCGCGCATCCAGGACGCGGTAGTGATCGACTGGCGCGAACGGCCGCGCCGCGGTGCCCCCTGGTTCGATAGGGCCAAACAGCACGGCGGAGGTCACGCCCAGTCCATGCTCGAGGTAGTCAGGCACATCAGCGGCGCCCGGATCACTGCGCTCGTAATGATTGACGTACGGTGTCAAGACGTGTTGTTCCGGCAGGCCGCCGTCGAGGATAGCGACTTTCGGCTCGCTCGACAGAGGAGCTGCCAGCGGCAACGTGCACCCGACAGCCACAGCGCTCGAGCGGGCGATCGGCCGGGCGCTGCGCACTTTGGGCATCGGACGCACCACCCGAAGCAATGTAAATTGTGCCAAGCCGTCGAGTCCACTGGTCGGACCTTCGACCGCCACGAACAGCATGCCGCCTACCGGAAACTCATACTTCGGATTGACCGTAAACCCATGTTGACCGGCGAAGATGGCAAATGCATCGCGCAGCGCCGTGCTCGAATGGCCGGGAGCGAGGTGCAGACCGACCTCGAACACCTTACCATCGTAGTCTTCGAACAGCTTGATTCGATCGACCGGCGTCATGCTGAAGAAATTCTCGATGCGGCGAAACTGGTCACCGGCCGGGGTGTTCGGATCGAGTTGACTGGCCAGGGTAGGCAAACGCGCGAGCGCCGAACGCGAGCCAGCCACAAAGAGTTCGGTCGTCTCACATTCAGGCGGCGCGTTCTTCCTTGTGTCCTCGCGCGGATGCAAGCGGATAGTGCGGCTGCCGATTGATACGAGACCTGTGTCGCGCAGGACTGCACGCGGGAAGTATGACTTCGAAATATAGGCAGGGTGCAGCTGCAACTTTGCCACGGCCAGATCGAAGGGACATGCCTCACGCGGCAGCCGGGCCAACTCAGCCGCCGCGGTCGCAATCTGCGGAATCAAGACCTGCTGGGCCTGCTCGAGGGTGTACGGATGGACTTTATTCGCAAACATCGGAGGCGCGCCGATGTCATAAGTCAACAGCTCGCCTTTGCCGATGATAAATCGATTGGCCATCTTCACTCCTTCTTATGTCCGCGGCCCTTCAAGGGAGAGGGGCCAGCATATTTACGCAACGTATCGCGGGCAACCCCGGTCAACTCCGAAATTTGGTTGTGCGACATCGCCCCTTCCTTAGCCAGCGAGATGGCCAGGTCACGGCGCGCGATCTTGTCCATCGCTCCGGCGTGGCGTACCGCCAAGTCGACGGCCAAACGAGATGGTTCTAGCTGATGAATGAGAGCGTTGCGGCGCATCGTAAGAATCGAGCGCTCGACGTCCGACAGGGACTGTCCCATAAGCGAGGACGCCATAACGCCGATCCAAGGATCGAACTGCTCGGCATCGCGGCCGAGGAAGCGGCGAATCGCCAGGGCCACCGCATCTCGGTCAGACATCTCGAACTGAAGGATCGCGTCAAAACGCCGCCAGAGTGCAGGGTCAATCAGCTCAGGGTGGTTTGTCGCCGCCAGGAGCAGCCCCGAATCAGGCCAGTTGTCCACTTCCTGGAGGATCGCGGTCACAAGCCGCTTCAATTCCCCAACGTCGGAGTCGTCGCTGCGACGTTTGGCGATCGAGTCGACTTCGTCAAGTAACAGCACTGCTTGGCTTTGCTTAGCCGACTCGAACACCAGACGCAGGTTGTTAGCCGTCTTGCCAAGAAGGCTGCTCATCACTGTCGTCAGGTCCAGCACCCACAACGGCTTGTCGATACGCGCGGCCACGTAGCGGGCCGACAGGGTCTTCCCTACACCAGGAGGGCCCACCAGGATCGCTGAGCGAGTCGGGCGAATGCCGTGCGCCTCCAGCTTGGCACGCTGGTGGTGCTCGCGCACGATGTCGTCGATCTGCTTAGAAAGATCTTCGGGAAGAATGGGTGCGGCCAAGCCCTCGCGGTCATCAAACACGCGCACTAGCGACTGCCGGGTGTCCTGATCCTGCGGCAGCAGCGGCTGGGCGTCAGCGGGCGCCGGCCCGCGCCGCATTACGGACGGACCCGATGCGCGAGTCTGGCTCGACTTGAGAGACTGATCCAATTTCGCGGAAAACGCTGGCCGAATCGTCCGGTACTTGCGCACAAGTTTGGCGAGATACAACCGAACATCCTCCACCGAACCACTTGCCGCAAGCCTCGCCAAATTGGCGAAATCCAATTCGAAATCTTCGAGCACTTCACTAGCCTTCACTTCTGCCTCCAAGAACCAGTCGCAAAACTGGCAAATTAATTGGCGTATTATATTTTCTAATTGAAGAAATCGCCAATTGTTTTTTGTGAAGAGTGTGGGGCTTGTACCGATCGGCGCGAAACATGGACTTGGCTCAGGGCCAGCAAGCGCTAACGCCACTATCAAGTCGCCCCGTGCGAGCGGACGCTGGCCCAGCGCTTACCACACTGTTCAGGTGCCGCTGCCTGCCGAGTCGATGTACTGGCGTGCTGCTAGCTGACATGATGATTTTGGCCACTTGCTAGATCATTACGGGTGCTCGACGACGTAAGATCCGGTCGACCATGTGCGGTAACGCACAATCGTGCGCCGGCTTCGTTAGCTCAAGCATATGCTTGGCTCGCACAATGCGCGCTAGGAGGCTGAGATGTCGACTGCACCACGCTTTGTAGAACCTATTGTGATGGATCGCCCACACAAGGCCCACCGCTTCGATGTCTATTCGCCCAAGCTGAGACGCCAGGTGACCCTGTTCGGTCGCAATGCACTGGATCTCTGGACGACGCTCGAGGGCAGTTCGCAGGTGCTGAGCTTCTGTGAGCGGCCCATGAAAATCCCAGGAGCTTCCAGGCATCGGTGCTTCGACTTCTGGACTCGCCGCGCTGATGGGGAAGAGCTGCTCGTGCTGCTCAGGGAAAGCGAGCGCAACGTGGCCAATTCGAAATCCAAACACAAGATCCTGGCCGATCTAGACGGTACCACGCTCGACGGTGCCCTGGTCCGCTGTCTCGATCCCGAATATATGGCCGACCACGCGATCGCCCTTGCCAACTGGGGCAGCATGATCCGCGATCTGTCGGCGTTCGAGCGATTCGTACCGCAAACCTTGAGCAAGGACTTGGCCACCTCCATCGCGCAACCAAAATCGATACGCCAGCTGCAGGAGGAATTCGCGCTTCACGACAGCACGACCATCAGGATAGGCATCTATCTGCTCCTGCATCGCGGCCAGGCCGTATGCAAGCAAATCGCGACGCACAGGCTCGGACCGGAACACATCATCGAGGCGCCATGAGCGAACACAGTTTGGAGCGCTTCGACCGCCGAACATTGAGTCTCGAAGCCCCGCTCATCGAGTTCTGGCCGTCCGCGGACCCGACACACCTACCGGACGATGAGCAGGATGCCTTTCACCGGTTGAGCCAAGCCGTTGCCGAACTGTTTGGTCAACCCGACATCCCCGTTGCGCACATCCTTGCCAAGCACAGCGTGGGGAAGTCAGCGCTGTACCGCGCCGCGCGCCGCTGCTTGCGCTTACACCCAGATGGGCGCATCTATGGTTTCCGAGCTGTGCTGCCATTTCAACATGTAAAAGACTACGAGCGGCAAACTGTGGTCGAGCCCACGCCTTACTCAACCTCCGGCTGTGCAGGCGCCTTTACCCAACTACTGCGAGATTACCCGAGCATCGAAAAGGCTCTTCGAAAGGCCATCAAGGCTCGAAGCAAGAAGGCCGCGCTCGGGCGACAGGTCCGCCAGCCCATCTACGACATCCACGCCGAGTTTGTCGCAGCATGTCGGAATGCGGGTATCACCGCCGAGCGGTATCCGCTCAACACCAAGCGCGTGGCCTTTCGCTCTCTGCACACCTATGTACTGAGGACTTCACACGAGGACTTTGCCATGGCTGTTTCTCACTCTGGCGGTACCAAGACCCGTGTCAGGGCGACCGACGACGTCCAGGCGCCGGCGGCCACACGTGCGTTCGAAGTAGTCGAATTCGACGGACACAAAATGGATTTGCGGCTCGACGTGCGGCTGATCGATCCTATGGGGATGGAGCAGGTACTCGAACTGCATCGCATCTGGATCATCGTCGCACTCGATGTGTTTTCGCGCGCAGTACTCGGCTACCACATCGCCCTCGGCATGGAGTACAACAAGGATGACGTCGCGGCCGCGCTCCAGTCGGCGCTGGTACCCGCGCCACCACGGACCTACACCATTCCGGATTTGCAGCTGAAACCAGACGGCGGCTTTCCGTCGACCGTAATTCCTGAAACGGCCTATGCCTGCTGGGATTGGTTCCGGATGGACGGGGCGAAATCGCAGCTGGCAGGGGACACACTGACGCGCTTGAACCGCATTGTCGGCTGCTGGACCGATAACGGCCGGGGCGGCGATCCCAATGCCCGCCCGCATATCGAGCGCTTCTTCCATCTCATCGCCCGCCACTTCGCACATCGGCTTCCGGGCACTGTCGGGAACTCACCGGAGTCGATCGAACGGGCTTTGGGCGAGCCCGAAGGAAACACTCGGCTACGGGTCGAGCTGACCGAACTGGAAGACATGATTCACGTGCTGATCGCCAATTACAACGGCACCGCACACGCTGGCGTCAGCGGGAAGACACCGCTGGAAGCCATGGCGTTCTCCGTCAAGGCGCAAGGCGGTTTTCTTCGCACCGTGCCTGCCCCTTTACGCAGCAACCTGTGCCTGATGCAGGAGGCGCGCGTCGTCGTGATCAAGGGATCCACTAGCAAGGGCATCAGACCGCACATCAACTTCGCGTACGTTCGCTATACCAGCCATGCACTCTCGGGAAATGCGGCTTTGATCGGGAAAAAACTGCGGATCTATTACGACGTACGCGATATTCGTGCTGTGAAGGCGTTCTTCGAAGACGGGGCCGAACTGGGGATATTGACGGCTGCGCGCCCATGGAACTTCACGCCACATTCGCTTCGTGTAAGACAGGAAATTCATCGTTTGACCGCTGAGCGAAAGCTGCGGCTCTATCCGGATGATTGCCCTACACGTGCCTGGGCAAAGTACAAATGGAAGCAGGCAAAAACCAGTACCCGTGCCGCAAACGGTCTCGCGAAAGTCAGGGACACTGTTCAGAACGACGTCATCGGAGACAGCGCCACCGACCAGGTTCTCGAGTCGAGCGGTACTGCACCTAATGTCGAAGTGACGCTGCAAGAGCCGGCCCAGCTACCGGATCCGGTACAGCCCAAACCCAAGGCGATGCAGATCCGTCGTACGTTCGTTTTTTAGGGGTGCTTTCATGTCCGAGTCCTTTGTTCGCCCAATCGATACCAAGCTTCACCCACTGATCCGGCATCAATATATGCTCGCCACGCCCAGCATCGATGCGCTGATGGCCAAGGTCAAGCGCCTCGTTCGCAACCACACACCTGGAGCGATTGTGTTCGCGGATCCGCGCGTTGGAAAGACCTACGCGATCCGCTACGTGAAAAACGCGTTATGTGACGAGTATCCCGGTGTAGTCTGCCTGAGCTGGGGAACAGAGAACAAGATCAAACCATCGGAGGACGCGTTCTTTACCACGTTGCTGGAAGCCGCAGGTCATCCGGAAGCACTCAAGGGGAATTCGACGCGTAAACGGCGCCGGCTGATCGAGCGTCTGACCGAACTTGTAGATGAGTCTGGACACAACTGGCTGATCATGTTCGCCGACGAGGCCCAGCGGCTGGGCACGATCGAATACGAGTGGCTGCGCGACGTGCACGATTGCCTCGAGCGCAAGGGCATCCGGATGATCACGCTGCTGGTCGGGCAGCCGCAGCTGCTGAACCAGAAGTCGGCGTTCAGGCAGAGTAGTCAGAGCCAGATTATCCTGCGATTCATGGTGGGTGAGTTGCGGTTTGACGGCTTGACCGACGCCGACAGTATCGCGACGTGTCTGCAAGGTTATGACGAAGCGACTTTCCCGGAAAACAGCGACTGGACGTACACCCGCTTCTTTTTTCCACGCGCTTATGCAAACGGATTTCGGCTAGTCGACCAGGCGCTTTCTGTCTGGCAGGCGTTCCAGCGCGCCCATTCGAAGGCGCTGCCAAACCTACCCATCGAGATACCGATGCAGTACTTCGCTCATACAGTCGAGATCGCATTGGAAGAGGGCATGAGTCTGGATACCGCCAACTTCGCTTTCACGCCGGCGATGTGGGACTTGGCGGTGGCGGAATCCTTCTATTGCAGTGCGTTGGAGGAACTGCACTTGGGCATGCCTGCAAACTGAGGACGAGCCATGCGTGCTGGGCAAATCATTCTCGACACCTATATGCCGCAGCCCCAGCAGTGGTGTTGGCGACGCGACTGGCACGTAAAGTGGGAGTCGGCCTGGACACTTTTCTGGAAGTTCGCATATCTCAATCAGATGGCCACGAGTGACCTAGCTCGTCTGGTCATAAGCCGCCAATGCGGCAAACGCTCTGCCATTCTCGCCAAGCCACAAGTCGATCTGCGCGACGGCGCTGTATTCGACATTGCGGTGCTCGCTTCACTCTTGCGCGTCGACCAGGGAACCGTTCGCGAGGCATTTCTCTTCAATATTGCACCCGGCAGCGTGCTCGATTCCAGCGATTGCCTGAGGTGGTGTGTGACGTGCATGAGTTCAGGGTTCCACAGTCCACTGTTTCAGCTTCGTCATACCCGTTCCTGTCCGCTTCATGGACAAATGCTGGTCGACCGTTGCCTAAATTGCAGAGGGACGATTCCATACAAGCTGACGAAGACGTTTAGTAAGCAACCCTTCACCTGCCCACATTGCGGCTTCGACATGGCACCGACAATTCGGGAGGATCGGCCAAAGATATTGCGACTCCAGGCGCATGAAGAGGCATTGCTGGCAGATCCGCTGCGCTTTCATCGCATCGCCGCAGGCGCCGAACTGATCAATACTACGGATGCTCGCAATCTCTTGAAGCACGCCGCCAGGTTCGGAATCACCGCTGTCCGGCACGAAGAAGTGGAAATCACATCGAGCTATGCAGGATTCCTCACCCAGGTATTAAAGGACGTAGTTCCGGGGGCGCAGGTCAAACGGCTTGGTGGACGAACGCAGTACATAACCAGGCATGAGTGTGGGTGTAGCCATCTTTGCGATTTCCACGACGACGAGGATAGTGACGAGGCGGACGATACAACGTCGCTGAAGACCGAATCCACGGTAGCGTCCGATTCGGCAGAGTGCCTTGCACGCTTGCTGGACACTTACAAAGCCCTTCGCAGGCACTTGTGGCGACATGTCCTGAAAAAGCACCAGCGTTGTATTCGTAGCGCGGCGAAGTCTCTCTGGTGGAACATGCATGGAAAATCGACAGTCGATTTCTGTCCGTATGCAATGGCATTCCTCCGGTGGCGCATGTTCTGGGAAGGCTGCTGCGCGCCTCGGTATCTGTATGTGCCGCCCACAAAGGAGCTGTATGGGATCGTTGGGTGGCATCTCGCCAGGCCCGAGACGATCCCGTCGCACTGGTCAAGAACAACGAAGGCCTGGGTTGCCTGCCATGTGTTCGCCGCCTCTGCCATGGATTGCTTTGGCGTATTGATGCGCTGGTCGGACCAGGCGGACGGCAAGGCAAGCGTACGCTGGGACCAACCGATGAGCCCCGTTAACTATTCGAGCCTCTGGGCCGTGGCAGGTCGCGACTGCAACGACAAGCCAGCGGTGGTCTATGTACAAAGCCCGCCGCCTGAGCGCCTGCGTACACCACCGGCGACGTTCACACAATCACACTGGCACTCACACCGCGCACAAATCGCTCAACTCGTTCCATAGCGTGTTCTGGCGACTTGTAAACCGAGAGAGAATCGCCTGCAGCGCCCGAGCGCCGCATCGCTTGATCCGGTCGAGCCTATCGTGGCGGACTCCACTGTGCTTCAAACGCCAAGACATCCGGCCGGACCTGTTCGGTTTGTCTGATCAGGTCAAGTGCCTCCTGCTCGGTATAGATCATCGTGGTACCGATGTCGCGATGGCCTAGCCAGGCGGCGACACTACGCATGTCTTCCCCCTGCATCAGCGCGGCTTTAGCGAAGGTATGACGCAGCCAGTGGGGCGATGCTTGCTCAAGCTGCGTCTTCCGATCATGATCGCCGATCGACTCGAGGAACGTCGCCGCAGCGCCCAAGCGCTGCTTCACGACATAGTACAAACCGTGGCGTGAGGTGATGGCTCGCCATTTGCCGAAGTCACGCCGCGTAGAAACAGTTTTCAGTGGCACGCCCCGGACGGTAGTGGCGTTGCGGTGCGTCCTTGGCGACAGTAGTAGGGGGGTTGTATCGGCAGGGCCGGGCAAGGCCTGCAGGCCGAACGCTTCCCGGTATGCTACCAAGGCCTCGAATACCTGCCGGGTGACAGGTATCTTGCGTTCAAGGCCGCCCTTGGCTGTTTCCATGGTCACGTGCATGATCCAGTAGGACCGTCCCGACTTCGGATCAGACAGTCGCCGGAACGCGCCCATGCTCGCTTTGACCAACTCGCTCGAACGCAGGCCTAGCTCGCGCAAGGCGATCAGGAGGAAGCGGTCACGCACATGCCGCTGCCGTGCTTCGAACGTATCTTTCGTTTGTTCTTCCATGGTCTCGAGCACCAGGTCGAACAGGTCGAGCGATACCGCGCGGTTGGCGTTGATCTTTCTCTCCGTTCCCGCGCCGTGAAAACCCATCGGGTTGGCCTGTATATAGCCGACTTCCCGCCATGCCCGAAACAGCGCGTGCACGCACTTCTGGATGTCGGAGCGGCTGCTTGCCGAGGGTACGCACCGAAATGGCGTGTATCCAGCTTCGCCCAGTTCGGCGTAGCGGCCGGCATAGTCGCGTTCACACAATGCGTGCTCAGGAAGCTCCTTCAGAAAACGATAAAAAGCGTCGACATCCTGGACAGTCCACTTGGACGGCAGGTTCATGCTTACGTTTTCACAATACCAGCGCAGTTTTGCCAGGTGCTGCCGGTACGCTGTCACGGTCAGAGGGGAATTCCGGCGTGGCCGGTTCGCGATCGCTTGCAGCCAGACTTCAGCGGCGTGCCAATCATCGGACACTACACCAAGCGCGTTGCTGACTTCCAGGCCTGAAGCAGGTACCAGCTGCCCAAATACGTTTGTCATCGAAATCCTTTGTTCCTTGCTTTGTCCTGTTCACTGACCAGCCGACGCATCGCGTCAAGCTGCTGGAGGTCACGCTGCCGCTGCAATTCGAGATCGACGCAGCGGTCTTTCCAATGGCGTACTTCGCCACGCACTTCCTCGATCGACATCAGGGCGAACCGCCGGTTGCCATCCGCGCTTTCCTGGACAACACGTAACTGCTCGAGAAGTTTATCGTTGGCCTGACGCTGGTCGCCGAGTTCGCGATCAGCGATCTCGGCACGCTGTGTCGAGAGGGCCAGGTTGGTAACTAGTTGGGCCGCGGTGGCGCGAAGGGCCCGTAATTCGCTTTCGCACTCTGCGAGCCGGTTCTTGAAAAATTCAACCTGGCTTGAACCCGTCGCTGTATCGGCTACCGGCAAACTGGCCAGCCGCTGGTCCAGCTCGTCGGCGATGACGGTTCGAATCGCCTCCGTAAATCGCTCGCGCTGAACGTCATCGAGTCCGGCGGCACGCTCGAGCTGCTCGGCAGTGTCCATGATGCGTGCCCGTTCGCTGGCGATAGTTGCAGTCGATGGTCGCCGCGCCGGCGCATAGGCGCGCAGGAGCCGCTGGTAGATCATCGGACTGAAATAGCTTCCGGTCGCGTCGTGTACGGCCTCGATAAAGGCGCCGACGAAGGGACGATGGTTACTGGTGTCGAGAGGAATGTCCTGGTCGAGCACCGCAACGCGCTGGGCGATGCGGCGGGCTTGATCGTCGGGCAGGCGGAAAGGGGGGCGGCTCATCGGGTCCAGTTAAACAAAACGTACAGGTATCATAACAGGTATATTTATGACTTACAATTTATACTACTCAACATAGCCCGCGTTATGTTGAGTAGATTTGCCGAACGGTTTCAGCGTTTCACGGGCGCGTTTTCGCGACCGAGACCTGACGGGAACTGTGGACGAATAATAAAGTCGGACACAAAACAATAAAGTTCGACACAAAACAATAATGTTTGACACAAGAGGCCGAGGCAGAGATCCTCTCAGGAACTTCCGCTTTCGGCCAGAAGCGGTCTTTCAGAAAAATTGAATTGGACCAAAGACGAAGTTTCCGTTTTTGAAATCGCAACCCATAAATGAGGCATCTAATGAGAATTCCGAAGTCGTCAATAGCGTTTCTTTTCTTTGTCGCCGTTTCTGGATGCATGACTACTCAAACTACGCCAAACGTTGCTACAAAAATAGATGCTTCGTGTTCGACGTCTCCAGGCGGTGCATGCTATGCAGGGCCAGGTGGTCCATTGTATGCAGGTCCCGGCGGCGCAGCGTCTGCAGGGCCGGGGGGCCCAATGTATGCAGGACCTGGCGGTCCCATGTATGCAGGACCCGGCGGCCCACTATATGCAGGTCCAGGTGGTGCAAAAGACTCAGGACCGGGTGGAGTTGCCTATGCGGGGCCAGGCGGGGCTTGTTATGCGGGTCCTGGCGGTGCTTGCTATGCCACGAATGAGGCAAGTAGGCAGTGTCCCGCAATATGCAAGCCCGTGGCATCGGCAGTGCCAGTCACCAACTAACGCGATAAGTTCCCGGTAAGCACGGTCATTCCTGCGCCGTGCATTGGTGCCGAGCGAAAGTCCGTATGGGGCGGAAGCGGACGTAGCTCTAGGTCTGCAATCGGCCAGAAGCGGTCACCCAAGGTTGTTTCCCGAACTCATAATGATGAAACGATCTCTGTTTTTATTAATTGTTTGCGTGTTAGGCCTACAGGCACATGCTCGTGCGACGTCCGAAATCAAGCACTGGTTCACGCCACACGGAAATGGCAACTTCTCTGCAGCTGCTCAAGACGTGTGTAAGGTATCGTCCTCAGCACCTGGCGGCGAAATTTGGTCTCCAAACCATCGGCGCAAGATCGTGACGCGCCCCTCCGCTGACGGCGAGACGACAATATTTACAGTAGATGAAAACGGTCACGAATTCGCGATTGAAACGGCAGCGTGGAGCTGTCCCGAGATTGGCTGGTCTCCGACATCGGCCTTCTTTTTCGTCACTTACAGCGATGACGGCGCCGTGGGAACGTATCACGTCTCGGTGTATCGCATCTCTGCAGCGAAAATAGGGAAGATCGATCTGACCGGAGCAGTGCGACGGGATTTCCAGAGGCACTATCCGAAATGCGATTCGCCGGAGGAACCGAATATCGCCGGCGTTGCCTGGTCATCAGATTCGACGACGCTGCTCGTCGCGGCCCAGGTTCTTCCTCACTCAAATTGTGACAACATGGGGACCTTTAACCTGTACACGGTCGCTGTCTCCAACGGAAGAATCATCGACCGAATTCCCCAGCTAGCCGCCAAGGCTTCGTTTTACGACCTCCTTGGACAGGAGCTTCGTGCCGCTGATGACCACTGTTTTTCCAAAATAGGATCGTGCTGGATACCGGCCCTGCATCAAACCAGGACAAACAAGTAACTCCGCTGTCTGACGGCATTGGCAACGTCCGGTTAGGGTCGTTTTCAGACTGTTATGGTGACTGCTGGATTCCCACCTCGGCAACTTGGTAGGCTGGCTGAACGGCTGGGTTCCTTCGACTAATAAGGGCGCTTATAGGCGCCCTTTGCGTCTAACGCCTCAGCTTTCCAACCGGTTTCGGCCTGCTCTCTTGGCCCGATAAAGCGCGGCGTCCGCAGCCCGCAGTAGCGAGCGTGGATCGTCCTCCAACGGATTGGCTAGCGCCACGCCAATGCTGGTCGTAACCACGCGCAGCTGGCCCTCGATGTTGAAGGGCACGGCCATGCAGGCGATGATTTTGGCAGCTACGCCTTGAGCCTCCTCAGATCGACCAATATCTTCGAGAACGATGGCAAATTCGTCGCCAGACAGCCGCGCGATTGTGTCGGACTCACGCACGCATTGGCGCAATCGTCGGCTGAACTCCGTCAACACGCAGTCGCCGCCTGCGTGGCCCAGCGTGTCGTTCACTTCTTTGAACCGGTCAATGTCCAAATACAGGCAGGCCATGGCTGTGGCCGTCCGGCGGCAACGCGCCAGCGCAGTCACCAACCGGTCCAACAACTCCGCGCGGTTCGGAAGTCCGGTCAGGCCGTCGACGCGCGCTAAATGTAGTAGGCGCTTCTGGATCATCTTGAATTCGGTAATGTCGGTAATCATGGCGTAATAGCCCATTACCCTTCCTTCGCTGGTAAAATCCGGCGTGTATTGATGCTTGAAACAACGTGACTGTCCATCGACAACGTAGATCCGCTCGACATCCACTCGTTCGCCAGAAAGAGCCTGGCGCGCATCTTTCTTTATTGCTTCATAAACCTCGGGGCCATGCGTTTCCAAAAGCGTCTTCCCCAGCGACGCACCGCTAGGGGCGCCGCTGGGCCCGGTGTTGTGATACGTGTAGCGCTCATCAGCATTGACGTAAGCGACCCGCGCCGTCACGCTGTCGGCGATCATTCGCAGCCGGCGCTCACCCCGAGCGAGATCCATCTTGGCGCAGTGAAGCTGATCGATCAATTTGCGCTGCGACGCCTCGACGCGTTCAAGCCGCATGTATTGTTCCAACGCGACGCGGCCGCTGAAGAGCGCGACGATTAACGCCACGGCTAGCCCTACAAGCCCTGCGATAAAGTCCGAGCGCGAGTCGGCTGCCCATGAGTCGCGCGTGACTCCCACGACGACCATCAAGGGCAGCGATGCCACCGGAGTGTACGAAAAGAGCCGCCGCTCGCCGCGAAAAGGGCTGTCAGCTTCGAACGTCCCCTCGATGAGCACGGCGGGGTTTGGGCGCACCAACCCGGACAGGTCAGCCCCAAACGACTCCTCGAACAACGGCGCGCGTGCTACGATCATGCTGCCCTTCATAGTCAACGAGATGGACATCTCTGGCCCGAGCCTGGCTCTTTCAAACACGTCTGCGACGCGCTTGGCGTCCACCGGTGCGGCGATGACGCCCAGAAATTTTCCGGATGGCGACTCAACGCGACGGCTCAGAAAAAATAAGCGACGTTTAGACACATGTCCTATGGCTGGCCCCCCAACATGCAACTGATCCGCATGAATAACCGACGCGTCCAAAAAATAGGACCGGTCCGCGAAAGACACGTCTCGAACCGGCAATCCGCTGCTTGCGACCACGCCTTTGCCAGAGGCGTCGATAAACAGAAGCCAGTGGCGCGAGTCAGACGCCTGGGACGAGACGGCGAGCAACGGCAGCACCGCGTCCGGTGTCAACGCGCTTTCGTCAAGCGCCGAAATGGCTGAAGCAGAGATGCGCAGCGACTGGTCTACCGCGTCGATGATTTCGCCGACGTGGGCCGCCATGGCGCGTGCACTGTTTTTCGTGACCGCAGCGGCGGCTTGCCGGTCCGATTCATATTCAGACAGGACCTTCCAACCCAGCAACGCGAAGAGCAACGCGCATAGAATCAAATAACCGACCACCAATTTGCGTCGAAATTTTGTGTACCCTGCGTTTTGCTCTTTGATCAAACGCGGCTCCCCTGCTGTCGCCGGCAATCGTCAGGCCACCGCGAGGCAGCAATAGACTCAACGGGGTGAATAGGATGTTTTTATTTTAACAATTTCTTGAGCAGGCGGCGCGCGGCTGGCTCGCTATGCTTCAGAGCGTATGCTGCTGCGGTCGCACGGCAAATCCATAGGCAGCGCTTCGCTCGGTGCATCCACGAGCGCAGGATCTGGAGCTCTATAATTAATGCTCATAGCGACCGGATTGAAAACTGATCCAAGGCCTGCATCGTGAGACGCGCCGCTACTTTGTATGGCAAGCTATTGCCCGCTGCTTGGCCAGCTGTCATGCTGAGCCAAACGGATGGGTTGAGAGTTACCCGTTCTGCGCGTTTCCTGGCGACCGAGCAAAAGGCCTCGCGTCAAGAGGAAGATGAATGACAAAAGTGGGGCCTCGCTCCGCGCAACTGTTGAGCGAGACAACCCCGCCGTGGCTCTCCGCTACGGTTTTCACGAACGGAAGCCTTATCCTCCAGCTTGTAACAGGAAGAGTTCCTTTCTCGCCACGCAAGTAATCGAAGATCCCTTCCTGCTTTTCGCCAAGGATTGAGTTGTCATCGTTTCGCCCGCTCAAAGTAACCTGCTGTTTCACTTTTGGCATTGGAACATCGCTGTTTGAGCATCTTAATGGCAAGAAATGCCAAGCCATGCGATGGCCAGTCGATTCAGTCTTAACCTTCAAACAAGCTTTAGGTCAAGGCTAACCTAATTTTGATCTCAATTTGATCAATATGATGAAACGGATCTAATTTGTTAAGTCGGCCCGGCGTATAATGAAACAAAAAAATGGCTCAAAGAGACGTGTGTCAGCTGGCCATAGCCGCCGACAAGACGGTGGGGAGTGGAAATGGCTTCAATGAAGAAAATATTGGTAGTCGACGACAATGTCGACGCCGCCGACATGACGGCTGAAATTTTGCGCGTGTGCGGGTTAAATGTTTCCGTGGCGTATGGCGGAGCCGAAGCGCTGGCAGCGGTGAAGGCTGACGCTCCCGACGTCATCTTTTTGGACTTGGGCATGCCCTTCGTGGATGGCTTTGCGGTGGCGAAGGCGCTGCGGTCCGACGCGGCGTTCGACGGCTTAAAAATCATCGCCTTAACCGCTTGGGGCGATCAAGAAGCGCGAGAAAAGACGAAAGCTGCTGGCTTCGATATCCATTTGACGAAGCCAACGCAGATCGCGGAAATAGTCGAGCTCGCGAGCTAGACTCAATGCCGGGAGCAGACGCTTCTAGTGTTGTGAAGTCTGGGCGAGCAAGACCGTCCACTCGGTAATCGCTTCAACCACCCTTTCGCCGTTTGAAAAGAATCTTGATCGCGTCAATGCACTGCCCCTATCAGGTCATAGGTCTCGCGCGCCGTTGTGAGCATCGAGCGCTTCGACAAAGGCCGGCAATCGACGCGAACGTCGAAAAGGAATGTGGTTCCCAACCGCGGCGAACTGTCCACCGAGACGCTGCCGCCATGGCTTCCGGCCACGGCCTTAACGAACGGAAGTCAGATTCCCCAACCTGTGCCGACGAGAGGTTCCGATTCGCGGCGCAGGTATTCGAAGATCCGATCGTGCTGATCTTCCGGAATTGGGTTGCGTACGTTGTGCACGCTGAGCAGTAGCCGGCCTGGAATTTGGTGCGCCACGATCTTAACGGCGCCGCTGTCGCCATATTTGATCGCGTTGTTAATCAAGATTTCCAACACTCGTCGCATCGAGGTGCGACACCAACGTCCCGTCACCGACTCTCCTCTTGCATGGACCACGAAGCTCTGGTTCGCGCTTTGGGCATATTTAATCGCGAGTCTCTTGGACCAGGTCGAGGATGTCGAAACGGATCAGACGCAGTGGAATCTTCGCCGAGCCATGCAACGGCAAAGCATTAATCAGTTCGCGAATCATGGCGTCGATGTGATCGGCCTTGGCTCCGATGTTCGAGGCGAGGCTGCACCAGGTTTAAACCGGGCGCGATCGAAATAAGCTGGGCACCGTTGGCGATCACCGACAGCGGCGTGCGCATGTCGTGGAACAAGGTGCGCGGCGACCTTGTGGCGCAGATCCTCGTGAGTGCGGGTAAACCCGAGGATCGCCCCACGCGTGGGTGTGTTGATCGATCGATAATGGACCATTCGGGCTAGCCCAACGCCAATCGGTCCTTGGCTACTGTGGCGCTGGCTACGCGAAAGATTTGGTATTCGTGGATCTCTTGGTAAGGGTTTGGCGTCATCCGAGCCCGTTCTCTCCCAGCTGGCGAGGATGTCCAGGGCTGAGCTTCGATTCAACCGGTCAACGAATCACGTTGGTCTGCATGTGCTTTGCTTACCTCTTGTATGATGCGACAGGATCGATTTCAAGAGCACACAGGCTCCGAATGCATGAACACATCATCAGTTCCAATATTTACGTTTCTGGCCGATGGCGGTGAAACCGGCGCGTTGATGCGTGCTCACAACTGGTCGCTGTCGCCGCTTGGCTCACCCGAAAATTGGCCACAGTCTCTGCGCTCTATGGTCGGCATGCTACTCAATTCGAAGTTCCCGATGTTTATTGCCTGGGGGGAAGATCTTGCCATGCTATATAACGACGCCTACATCGAAATTTTAGGAAGCAAGCATCCCTCAGCAGTTGGCGCACGGCTGGAAGATATCTGGGGCGAGGTCTGGGTCGATGTACGACCCAATATTGAACAAGCGATGCGTGGACAAGCCGTCTACGGTGAAAATTTGCCGTTCACAGTGCACCGCAACGGATACAACGAGGAAGTATGGTTCACCTTTTCCTATTCACCGGTGCGGGACGAAAGCGGACAGGTCGGCGGCATGTTTTGCGCTGTGATGGAAACAACTGAACAAGTCCTGGCACAACAGCACCGTGCAGACGAGATTACGCGGCTGCAGCGCCTTTTCCAGCATGCGCCAGGCATTATTGCCGTCTTGCGTGGCCCGGAACATATCTTCGATATTGCGAATGACGGCTATTGCCGGTTCATCGGCCGTAACGACAGTGTTGGCAAACCAGTCAGGCAAGCACTCCCGGAACTGGAGGGCCAAGGATTCTACGAGCTTCTTGATCAGGTGTATACAACCGGTAGACCGTACTTCGGAAACGAATTGCCAATCATGCTGCAGCGCGAACCGAACGGTAAGCTCGAACAGCGATTCGTCAGCTTCATTTATCAACCGACTTTCGACCACCGCGGCGACATTACGGGAATTTTTGTCGAAGGCAACGACGTAACCGAATCCGTCACGACATTGAGGGCATTGCAGGCGAGCGAGCGTGAGCTCGTCTCTGCAAGCCATCGCAAGGATGAGTTTCTCGCTATGCTTGCACACGAGCTTAGAAATCCACTGGCGCCAATCGCAACCGCCGCTGATATGCTGAAGATGCTTGCCCATGGCGATCACAAGGTAGTCAAAGCCGCTGAAGTCATTGCACGCCAATCAAGGCACCTGACTGCACTGATCGATGACCTGCTGGACGTATCACGGGTTACCAAGGGGCTCGTCGAACTCAAGATGGAAGTGGTCGATCTGGCTGCAATCGTGACGAGCGCGATTGAGCAGGCACGGCCACTGATACAGTTCAAACATCAGTCGTTGGCCGTCCGTTATGAACGTGGCCATCCCGCGGTGACCGGCGACCGGAATCGACTTGTTCAGGTTATCGTCAACTTGCTCAACAACGCAACCAAGTACACGCAGGAAGGCGGTAGCATCGTTTTAACCGTTGATACGGCTGGCAGCCGGGTGATCATTGATGTGCAGGACAATGGCATCGGCATTTCCCCGGAATTGCAACCTCAAGTTTTCGACCTGTTCACGCAAGCGACACGAACGCCGGATCGATCGCAGGGTGGACTCGGTATCGGACTTGCGCTTGTCAAAACGATCGTGAAACTGCACGGCGGCGAAATCACTGTATCCAGTGATGGAGTAGGTACGGGCAGCAGGTTCAGGATTGCACTTCCCATAAGTGGCGCAAACCAAGTTAGCACGGTGAAACCGTGCTGATCGTCAACGACGAACCTTCGGTCCGCATGCTCGTCACGGAAATGCTGCAAGACCTGGGGTAACGCACGATTGAAGCGGCCGACGGCCGGACTGGCCTCGACATGCTGCGATCGGATGTACGTATCGACTTGCTTGCCAATGACGTTGGCCTTCCGGGAGACATGAACGGGCACCAGATGGCCGGTGCTGGTCGTAAGCACCGTCCGGAACTCAAAGTCCTGTTCATCACCGGTTATGCCGAAAACAGCTTGATCGGCAACGGCCAGCTCGAACCGGGCATGCATGTGCTAACCAAACCGTTCGCGGTCGACATGCTGGCACGGCGCATCAATGAGCTGATCTCGGCGAAGTAAGGGCTCGATGAACGTAAAATCCATCAAAACGTGTTTTTACGAAGCAAGCAAATCGCCTGACCAAGTAGTAGCATAACTTGCTCTCTTTCTTCCGCACTATTATCTAAACCCATGTCATTCGCCAGCGATCAAAACCAGGCTCAATTTCCGCTGTCATCCAACGGCAAGCGCATGCTGTCCTTACGCGACCACGTATTTGCGCTGTGGGAACAGCAGGTGCGCCAGCGCCTGCAGCAAGCTCGGTCGCTTCAGCACCCGATCCTAATCGATACGCTACCTGTGTTTTACGACAATATCGCGCAAAGTATCAGTCCTGCCTATCCGCGGGCGATAGCGACCGATGGCACCACCGTGGCGGCAGAACATGGCGGCGAACGTGCCCGTATCACGTCCTACGACCATACCGCACTCATCGAAGAGTATCAGCTCCTGCGATGGGCGATTTTCGAGGTTCTGCATCGGGAACAGGTCGTGCTCGACCATGAGGAGATGCATGCGATCAATGCGTCGATCGATGGCGGCATCCAGGAAGCGGTCGAGGCATTCACGCTGGTGCACAGCGGCTTTCGCGAACGTTTCGCGGCCGCCCTCACCCATGATCTGCGCGGCCCGATGGCCGCCGCTTTGACGGGGCTTGAAGTCCTTTTGTTAACCAATGACCAGGCAAAGATGAAGACGCTCGGCGCCAAGGCCATCACGAACATCCAGCGCATGAGCAAGATGGTCGATGAATTGCTCGATACGATGGCCTTTCACGGCGGCCAGGACATCCAGCTGTCCTTATCCGAGTTCGATATTCTCGAAGTGATCAAGGAGGCGCAGTCCGAGGCCATAGCGATCCACGGACCGCGTATCCACCTCGACGCAGGCTCGGTGCGGGGATGGTGGGATCGCGACGCATTGAAACGGGTGATCGAAAACCTGGTGAGCAACGCTGTCAAATACGGCAGCCGGGATACACCGGTGACGATTCAGAGCCAAGAAATCCACGGCCGCCTGGTCGTTACTGTGCATAACGAAGGACTGCCAATTCCAGCGCAGGAACAGGAATGCATCTTCCAGATGTACCGCCGGGCCGAGACTGCGAAACGCGGCGCCAAGGAGGGCTGGGGCATTGGCCTGCCCTATGTACGCGCAGTTACTGAAAGCCATGGCGGCAGCATTGGCCTGGACAGCAGCGTTGAACGCGGTACCACCTTCGTCATCGATATCCCTGCGGACGGCCGCCTTTACAAAAACTCGGACAGCTTGGCGCAAGAGCAGACCTAGTTTGCTACGTGACGAATGGCGGTCGGACGCTGGCGACGGTTGTGCAGCCTTCTGCGGCACTGATGCGACGATCGCGTTCAAAACAAGAGGAATAGGTGCACACCAGACACTTTTGCACCGATCAGTCGGTTTTTCAAGAACCGCCTTTGACCCAAGACTCAATACGCTTTGCAACCAATTTTCGGATGGAAGGTCGATTCAACCCATTATGCTTCTCGTTTGCGCCATCGCCCGATGCCGCCAGTCATCAACCTGAATTCAGGGTGCGATCTCACGATTCAGCCCGCGATCACAACAATGCCCTTCTCCGATTCATTCTTTCAGGGTCTATTCGACGCCTCTCCCAATCCTTATCTTGTGCTTGATCGCGAGCTGAACATTGCAAGTGCAAACCGCGCCTACCTTGATTCAACCAACCGTACACTGGACGACATCGTTGGTCGATGGGCGTGGGATGCATTTCCGACTGATCCGCAAACCCTGCAACAGGCAATCGCTTCATTCGAGCGTGTAATCCGGACTAAAAAAGCCGATACCATGGCGTTGCTACGGTTCGATATTCCGCGTCCAGAAGTCGACGGTGGAGGCTTCGAGGTCCGTTACTGGAGTATCACACACTCCCCTGTCATCGCTTCCAACGGGGAGGTGGAATATGTCTTGCAGCATCCTATCGACGTCACCGAGCTGGAGAGGCTGCGAGAAGTCAGTCGCCACACTGTCGACGCGCCTCTGAATCTGGTACCCGCCCACAGCGGTATCTTCAAGCGCGCCCAGGACGTCTTTGAAGCCAACCTGAACTTGATGGCGGACGTCGACAGGCTTCAGGCACTGTTTCAACAAGCCCCCAGCTTCATGGCGGTGCTACGTGGACCTGATCATGTTTTCGAACTGGCCAATGCCGCAATGACCGAGTTGATGGGACCGCGCGAGTATGTGGGAAGGTCAGTGCGAGAGGCGATTCCAGAGTTCGTCGAACAGGGTTTCATCAACCTGCTTGACCACGCCTATCGAACCGGTGAGGCTGCCGTTACGTACGGCAAAGCGGCTCGGTTCGAACGGTCGCCAGGCATATTTTCAGAAAGGGTACTTAACTTTATTTACCAGCCGATCTCAAATGCGAATGGCGTCGTTGAGGGCATCTTCGTCGAAGGCAACGACGTTACTGAGCAATATACGGCCGAGCGCATGCGCCAGGAGCAAATGCTGCTCGAAGCGCGTCATAAGGACGAGTTCCTGGCGATGCTGGCGCATGAGCTGCGTAATCCGCTGGCCCCGATTACGAGTGCAGCGCATCTCCTGGGACTGAACCGTTTGGACAGTGCCGGCGTCATGAAGGCCAGCGGCATTATCGGGCGTCAAGCTGCGCACATGAGTAGCCTGATCGATGACTTGCTTGACGCGTCGAGGGTCACGAACGGACTTGTATCTCTCGAGTTTCTTCCTGTTGGTGTGGAAGGCGTTATCCAGGAAGCGCTGGAACAGGTCCGTCCTTTGATCGCCGCGCGTAAGCATCGTCTCGACATCGACATGCCCGACGGGGATACGTTTGTCTCCGGAGATCGCAAGCGGCTGGTTCAAGTGATTGCCAACCTGCTGACCAATGCTGCCAAATACACGCCCGAGGGCGGCCATTTAACGCTGTACATGACATCCAACGCAAGGCAAGTCGTCCTGCGCGTCAGCGACAACGGCATCGGTATGACGGCAGAGGTACAGAGTAACGTATTCGGCCTGTTCACGCAGGCTAAACGCACACCGGATCGTGCCCAGGGCGGACTGGGCATTGGCCTAGCGCTCGTCAAAAGCATCATCGAATTGCATCATGGCTCGGTCACAGTGTTCAGTGCCGGTCTGGGCCAGGGGAGCACGCTGACGGTGCAACTGCCACGCTTGTGTGCGCCGGTCATGCATCCGGCCATTTCCTCGAGCGCTACGGAGACGACTGGACCGCACCTGAATATTCTGGTTGTCGACGACAACATCGATGCCGCCGACCTGTTGGCGATGGCGCTACGCGAACACGGGCACAATGTGGTCGTTGAACACGGATCTGCCACTGCGCTTGAACGAGTAAAAGCATTTTCTCCCGATGCTTGCGTACTCGATATAGGCATGCCAAACATCGATGGCAATCAGTTAGCCCGAGAACTGCGCGTGCTTCCGGCAACACGACAGGCGCTGCTTGTCGCCCTCACTGGATATGGCACTCGTCATGATCGGGATACTGCGCTCGCTTCAGGCTTTGATCACTATTTTGTCAAACCGGTCGATATCAATGCGTTGCTGCAGCTATTAACAGGCGCGCGAGACGAACGGCGTAGCGATGACTAGCGTCCTGGCGGTTTGAGGGTGAATCGCCACGACATCGTGACAGTCTGCGACTTTCTCCAGCTCGGCAACCTGCTATGCTGGCTCGACCGTCTGCTATCGGCCAACAGCGGCCGGTCATGGCCTCGAAGATAACAAGTGAGCCTAAGAGTCATTAATATGCTGATTCGTTTCCGCCGTGCGCCAATCTGGATCCTGATTAACTTGGCTGGTATTGGAGTGTACTTAAGACTGGCTTCCGAAATTTGGGCAGTTCCAGGCGAGGAAGGGCTACCAGGCGGCCCGGGCGACCCATTCTATTGGTTTTTCGTATTGCTGCCCTTCCTCTTTGTCTACCTAACGATCAACCTGATCGCCCTATATGCAATCATCAAGCGTACTCGAAAGACCGGAAACATATCTTCACTCTTTACTTGGATAACCGTAGCAGTGCTTTGGGTTGCGACGAACACCTACGACAACCATCGGTTATTCCGTAACATCTGTCCAGTTGATCGGGAGTATTTTGTCGACGGCGTGTGCGTGTCGAGCCCGAATACTCTTGGTAAAAGTGACAGGACGCCGGAATAGCACGCATTGGTATTACACATTGTCGTACACCGTAGCGTAAGGTGCGCTTCGGGTCGATAACGGACGCGACAATAGGTCGGCAACCGGCCAGAAGCGGACCGTCGCGCGTCTAGTAAGCGCCTGAATGAAGTTTCGTGTTAAATCCTTCGATTCTGAGCAATTGCGGAACTCGCTTGCAGCTTACGCTCAGGGTACGTTGACTCGTGCTGCATTCATAGATTTACTGGCCAATAGAATCAGTGCGCTTGGAGGCATGTCGCTCACTGTTACCGGTGAACTTCAGCAGCACAAACATCTTATCGAGACTGGAGCCTATTTTGATGAAGGAGGGTTCGAGTTCCTACCGGAGTTGGAGCAAGAGCGCTTGCTCTCTTGGATTCACCAACTCGAGCGCTTTATGGCAGATATCCAAGCCAACCTTGCGACGGCTACCGTGTTCATGCCGTACACGATTTGGCCATTGCAACTCACGCGTCATGAACGCGGGGCATAAGCACCATCGCTTGTGCGATCCGTGTCTCGAAGTCGGCGTTGTTCACTGACTTATTCCAAGCACAATCTTGCCCCGCGTTCGACCGCCTTCAGACAGCGCAAACGCCTCTTTGACCTCATCGAGCGTCAACACTGTTGCCACGTGAGGCTGCAACTTCCCTGCCTCCACTAAGTCTCGGATCGCAGTCAGCTGCGCCGCATTGGGCTTGCAAAACACGCGCCCGACGCCAACTCCACGCCGGCCGTCTTCTTCGGTCGGAAACTCAACTGAAGTCACCAGAAAGCCTCCATGCTTGAGCGTCCCAAACGCACGTTGGAAGGTGTCGCCCCCCACGGTGTCGAACACGACGTCCATGTCGCGTGCCACTTGTTCGAACGGCTGCGCAGTGTAATCGATGAACGTGTCCGCACCAAGGCTCCGTACGAAGTCGGCATTCCGTCCGGACGCTATTGCCGTAACATGTGCACCTGCGGTTTTCGCGATCTGCACCGCCAGCGACCCTACGCCGCCTGACGCGCCGGCAATGAGCAGCCGCTGTCCGCGTGTTAGCTTGGCTACGTCGAACAGTGCCTGCCATGCCGTTAGCGCGCCGAGCGGAATGGCGGCCGCGGCGATGAAGTCCAGGTCGGCCGGTATGCGCACCATGTCGGCAGCGGGCGCTATCGCATAGTCGGCAAAGCCGCCGTCCTTAATGATGCCGAAGACAGCGTCCCCGACGCTGAACCCGGCGACGCCTGCACCGACCTGCTCCACCGTGCCGCTGATTTCGCCGCCAAGATGAATCGGTAGCGTCATACCCATGCGCTGGCCCACGCCGCCACGAATTTTCCAGTCGATCGGGTTCACGCCCGCCGCCCGCACTTTCACAAGGAGTTCTCCCGCCTGTGGCGCCGGCCTGGCCACGTCGACCACATTCACCACACTGTTGTCGCCATACGACTCGATTACGACTGCACGCATTGTACGCTCCTGTTGATTCACCAAATGATGTTGCGATCATAGAGGAAGCGTTTTACGATGTGGCGCCAACCTGCATCGCCGACAAGCCACCATGCCTTACCCAGCTTTTACCCTACATCGTGCCTACAAAGCACGCGGCGCTGGCGAGCCGATGCACGCGCACGACGAGGCGCAACTCACGTTCGCGGCCACTGGCATGGTCCAAGTCCACACGGGTGCCGGCCGCTGGCTTGTGCCGCCGCAGCTCGGCGTCTGGATCCCGGCCGGGGTGCAGCATCACGTCGAGGTTCTCAGCGATGCCGAGCTATGGATGGTGCATTGGGACCCCGCCGCCGCGCGGGCATGGGCACCACCGACGCGGCTCGATCGCGCCTTCGCACTACGTATCACGCCGTTGATGCGCACGCTGCTTGCGGTCGCGTTCGACAGTGCGATGAGCGCCGACAAGACCGAACTGGTGGTTCGCCTAATGCTTCACGAATTAACTGAGACCGCACACGCGCCAACCTTCCTACCCTTGCCAACTGGCGCAACAGGCAAACGCATCGCAGCGGTCGCAGCCGGCGACGTGCGCAACCGGTTGAGCGTCGCCGAGATCGCGTCGCGCGCCGCGACTTCGGTGCGCACGCTGAGCCGGGTGTTCCTGACCGAGACCGGGCTAACGTTCAAAACTTGGCGCCAGCGCGCCCGGATCGTCCATGCAATGGACAGCCTCGCGCGCGGTAAGGCGATCGCGCAAGTGGCGTCAGAACTCGGCTTTGCCAGCACAGCATCGTTCTCGTCCGCCTTCCGCCAGGTGACGGCGACAACGCCCAGTGCTTTCCTGGAACCGTCTGCATGAATCTCGAAACCGGCCTGTCGAGACATTCCATGAATTTTCCAGTTAGGCAACCTGCTATGCTGGCTCCCAATGGCCGGGTTCGGCCAGAAGCAGACATTCGCTGTCATTTCTTAGATGAAACGTTAAAAATTATATACGGGCCGACACTGCGCCCGAACTCATTTTGAGCATTTGCCACCACCTCAACACGGTAAGAGTTGCAAAAACTGTAGGTAAATGTAAGCTACATACAATTATCTAAATATTTCCGTCAAAAATGGCAAGTAGCGTGGAAGTCAGCCCTTCCTTTCTCAAACATCTGCATCAATTTTTACAGCAACAAGTTGAAAACGGAAGTTTTCAATCCATCGATGAAGTCGTACAGGCTAGCTTGAACATGCTGGCGCGTACCGCGTCCTATACGCGCGGCAGTACGAAATCGAGCGATCAAGATCTGTCCAAACCTGCGGTAGACCACCTTTCCGACATCATTCTGCGCAGCGCAATCGACTTCGGCATCATCAGCTTCGATTTGACAGGCCGTATCACAAGCTGGAACACGGGTGCCAATCGAATATTTGGATGGTCTAAGACAGACATGCTTGGCGAATCAGCCGAACGGATTTTTACTGCTAAAGACGTCGCCAACGGCCGTCCGGCCACCGAAATGCGTGAAGCGCTCGAAACGGGGCGTGGCAAGGACGAGCGCTGGCACCTGAGGTCGGATGGTCGACAATTCTGGGCAGTGGGAGAGATGTTTGTCTTGCGCGCCTTGTCGGGTGAACCCGTCGGCTTCATGAAGATGCTGCGTGACCGCACCGAACAGCATCACCTGATGCGCAATCTGTTGAATGACAGAACACGTACGGAAATAGCGGCGGACACTGGCTTGATCAGCTTCTTCGAGTGGGATGTAGGAAGCCAGCTCATACGCGGGGACCAGCGCTTTGCCGACCTCTACGGATTTGACGCCGATGCTGTGGATGCCGGGTTGCCGGTCGACAATTACATGGCGCGCGTGCATCACGACGACGTCGAAATGCTTAAAACAGTGTCCAGCGCGGCCATTGAATCGGCATCGGACTACACGCAGCAATACCGTATTCACGCCCGCGGCAACGTTTATCAGCATGTTCTCGTCCGCGCACGCTGCATGATCCAGGAAGGCCAGCGCGCCAGTCGTTTCATCGGCGTTGCAATCGACATCACTGCCGCCAAGATTGCCGAGAGCTCGCTGAAAGACACCGAAGAGTTCAATCGTCGCATCCTGGCTGCGTCGAGCGATTGCATCAAGGTGCTCGATCTCGACGGTACCCTGCGCTTCATGAGCGAAGGCGGACGCCGGGTAATGGAGGTCGACGACTTCGCCCAGATCGCAGGTACCTCGTGGCTCGACCGCTGGACCGGGAAAGCGCGCGAGCAGGCGCAAGCGGCATTGGAAGCAGCACGCCGGGGCGAGACCGGTCACTTCAGTGGCCCGGCGCCGACAGCCAAGGGTAACGCGCGGTTCTGGGACGTCGTGGTCACGCCGATCAACGGCGCCGATGCGCGCCCGGAGCGGCTGTTGGTGATCTCACGCGACATGACGCGCGCGCATGAAGCCGAACTCGCGCTCAGGGCAAGCGACGGCCGCTGGCGCGACGTGTTTGAAAAGCTGGACGAAGGCATCATCGTCGGCCAGGTCGTACGAGACGCTGATGGACATGTCGTCGACTGGCGCTACGTCGATGTGAACGACGCATGGGGACGGCAAGTCGGCATCGAGGCGCGCACGGCGGTCGGCCACACGATCCGCGATCTCTTTCCCGGCATTGAGCAAAGCTGGGTCGACCAGGTGGCCGAGGTCGTCGACAACGAGAAACCCGGGATGTTTATCCGGCAGGTCGGCAATCTGGGCCGCTGGTACGAAGGTCGGATCTACCCGGCCGACAAGGACCGCTTCTACATTATCTTTATCGAAATCACCGCCCGGGTGCGTGCCGAGGCGCGCAAGTCTTCGCTGCACGACTTGGGCGAACGCCTGCTTGCCTCAGAGACGATCGAGGCCATGTCGGCAGTCGCGGCCGAAACGATCGGCGGTGCGCTAGGCGTGGCGGGCGTTGGCAATAGCGTGGTCGTCGCCGACTTCGAACGGGTGCCGGAAGCCAGCCAGCGCATGTGGAGCGACGAAGACATCACATTCATGCGCGAGGTCGAGCAGCGCGCCCGGGGCGCCATTGAACGGCGCCAGGCCGAACTGGTCGTCAAGGACGCTGAACGGCTGCGTATCGCCTTGGCCGAACTAAGCGACCACTTGCGCAATGTCGAGGACCTGAACGCCTTACAGCTTGCCGCGGCCGAAGTAATTGGCACGACATTGCACGCGGATCGGGTCGGCTACGGCCGGGTCTTCCACGACGATCAGACGTTTGAAGTGCCGAACGATTGGACACGCGCCGACTTTCCATCGCTGGCCGGAAGCTATCATCTGGACGACTATGGCAAGTACGCGGACGAATTGCGCACCGGCAAAACAGTAGTCATCGAAGACGTGGTAACCGATTGGCGGACTGCGGATAATTCCGAGCCGCTACAGCGACTGCATGTGGGATCGCTCATCAATCATCCTGTCGTGGAACATGGTAGGACCGTAGCCATCTTGTACGTCAATACTGCCTCACCCCGGCTCTGGAGTCCGAAAGAAATCGACTTCGTGCGCGAAGCTGCGGACCGCCTGCGTCAGGCGGCCGAGCGCCGGTACGCGGAAATCAGCCTCAAGAATCTGAACGCCGAACTCGAATATGCGGTCGAAATACGCACTGCGGAACGCAACCGCATGTGGAAGATTTCGCCCGACCTGATGATGATCCTATCTCCGGATGGCCACTATCGCGAGACAAACCCTAGTTGGGCCAGCCTGCTCGGTTACAGCCCGGACGAGTTGTCAGGCCTGTATGCCACATCGCTCGTGCATCCCGATGACATCAATGCGACGGACAAAGCCCTACGTGCCGCCGCCAAGGCGTCGCCGCCTATTTTCGAGAACCGGCTTATCCACAAGGATGGTAGCTACCGCTGGGTCCAATGGGCGCTGGCACCGAGCGGCGGTGAAGTGTTCGGCACGGGGCGCGACATCACCGAAGCTAAAGAGGCACGCACCCGTCTCGAACAGGCCGAGGAACAGCTGCGCCAGAGTCAGAAAATGGAAGCGGTCGGCCAGCTTACCGGCGGCCTCGCGCACGACTTCAATAATTTGCTGGCTTCCATCAGTGGCGGCTTGCAGGTGCTGAAATTCAAACTCCAGCGCGGCCAGTTCAATGGACTCGAGCGTTACATCGACATTGGCGAATCCTCGGTGCGCCGGGCTGCCGCGCTCACGCAGCGGCTGCTGGCATTCTCGCGCCGGCAAACGCTCGATCCAAAGCCGACGAACGTCAATCGTCTGGTTGCCGACATGGATGAACTGGTCCGCCGTTCGGTCGGCCCGATGGTGCAAGTGGAGATCGTCGACGCGCCGGATCTTTGGCCTACCAGGATCGATGCATCGCAACTCGAGAATGCACTGCTCAACCTGTGTATCAACGCGCGCGATGCGATGATGCCGGCGGGTGGCAAGTTGACGCTGGTATGCGCCAACAGATCCATCGACGAACATCATCTGGAGCCGAACGTGTCACCGGGCGAGTATGTCGTGCTCAGCGTTTCCGATACAGGCTCAGGCATGCCGCCGGAGGTGATAAAACGCATCTTCGATCCGTTCTATACAACCAAGCCACTCGGGGAAGGCACGGGCCTGGGCCTATCGATGGTGTACGGCTTCGTGCATCAGTCGGGCGGTCAGGTACGCGTCCGCTCAGAGGTGGGAATCGGAACGACGATGTCGCTCTACCTGCCGCGCTACGTCGGCACGGTCGCTGCGGAGGACTCCATCGCAAACGTGCCCCTCGAATCCGGCCACGGCGAGACGGTGCTGGTCATCGAAGACGAACCTGCGCTGCGCGAACTTATCGGAGAACTGTTGCGCGACGCCGGCTATCGCGTGTTCACTGCGCAGGACGGCCCTACCGGGCTGCAGGTGCTGCGCTCGAACACGCATATCGATCTGTTGATCACCGACGTGGGTCTTCCGGGCGGGCTGAACGGCCGTCAAGTCGCGGACGCGTCACGCATATGGCGCCAGGACCTGAAGGTGTTATTTATTACCGGATATGCAGATGCGGCCGTCATCGGCAATGGCGGCCTGGCCCCAGGGATGGAAGTGATGACGAAACCTTTCGACATTAGTATATTCGCCAATAGGATTGGCTCTTTACTTACTTCGAAAAACACGTAACATCCCTTAGATCGTTGCTCGATACAAGGTATTTTTCGCAGGTGGCAAGCACAGTAAATCGTTTGCAAAACCTGCTTGTGTACCAGGCAGATTAACGGCCAAAGGGACAACTGTTCTGCTTGTTGAGCGTCCGCTTCGGGTCGGTTGCTGCCGGTCGTGACACTTCGCGAGTTTTTCGCCTTGGCAACCTGCTATGCTGGCTTGACCGGCCGACTTCGGCCAAGAGCGGTCGGTGGATATATAAATTCAAGCCGCCTGGAGGCGAGCCAGCAGCTTTGCGGCTAAAACTCGATGGGTTTATCGGTCGCAAGGACATGGCCTCACATCGCGCCCCGGCTTGGTCGCCACCGCGTCACCAATCAACCTCTGCAGCGCCGTGCAGTTACGAGGGTATCAGGCCAGTTGACGCCCAAGTCACGCGGCACCTACGCCATCTCGGCTATTAAAACGGAAACCGGCAACAGATTCACTTAGGCATTGCCTAAATCAGTGCAAGGTTGAAGCCGGCGCGACGATCGGCAGCACGATTTCAAAACGGCTGCCGTGGCCAGGACCATCAGAAAACGCTTGCACGGTACCCCCATGGCTCCTTGCCAGGTCGAGCGCTAGGGAGAGGCCAACGCCCATGCCGCCGCGACGCCTGGCATCACCGTGATCGACTTGCGCATACAGCTTGAAAATATCGGTCAGGCGCTCGGCAGCGATGCCGATGCCGTTGTCCCTCACTTGCACCGTCACAGAATTGCCGTCCAACGAGACGTCAACGTCGATCGTGCCCTCATCTTGAGTATATTTACTTGCGTTGCCCAACACATTGGCGATCAACTGGGCCACGCGGACGTCGTCGCATTCCACCAGGAGTCCAGCTGGCAATGCCGTCGTCGTCAGCACTTGGCGGCGCGCATCCACAGATGGACGCACTGTGTCGAGTGCCACCTGCAGCACCTGTTCGAAAGGCACAGAGATTTTATGCAGAGGCAATTCACCGCGCGTGAGACGCGATGCGTCGAACAGATCGTTAACCAGCCGGCCCAACATGCGTGCTTGGCGCGTAATGACGCCGGCCAAGCGTTTCATCGCGACCGGACTGTCCGTCGCTTCAATCATCTCAGCGGCCGACATAATTGGCGAGAGTGGGCTGCGCAGTTCATGCGCCACTGTCGAAATGAATGCGTCCTTTCGGAGATCATGCTGGCGTAGCTGGTCCTCGACAGTGCGGCGCTCAGTGATATCAATGACCACATTCACGGCTCCCGTGATATTCCCTTCATCATTACGAACTAGGCGTGGATGCGCTAGCACATACCGCCGTTCGCCGTCGGGGCGCTCGACCATTGCCTCGACACGGCCAATTTCGCGACGCTCGCGAATCGCTATTGCCATCGGGCATTGATCGTGCGGTAGGTGGACACCTTCAAGCGTGTACATCGCTTTCGAACCGCACCAGTATTCGGCCCCCGGTTTCGGTTCCCGGCCCCACAGTGTCACGGCGGCAAGATTGAAGTCGACAACGCGACCTTCGCTGTCGCAGCTATATACAGCTTCTGGTATGTAATCGGCAAGTTGCGGTTGACGGTTTTTCACGGAGATGTCCAAGGTAGGCGGATAGGTTATTGGAACGTAGGATCACGCTTACACGATCAACTATACAGCATGCCTCCTAGTCAGGGCTGCCGATCCTCCTATTTTTGCATCCCTAGTTCAGCTAGGCTCCGATTAGTTGACGGCTGCTTTGGGTCGGTTGCTGCCGGTCGTGATAGTCCGAGAGTTTTCCGCTGAGGCAACATGCTATGCTGGCTTGAGCGGCTGGGTTCGGCCAAGAGCGGCCGCTCAACAGGAATGCTAAGTCAAGAATATTCAGGTTTTTGATGGGGCCGAAAAGGCGGTCTACGACATCTTCGCGGCGACTGACGAGGAGTTTGCGCTCATCTTCCCAGATGGCACAGATGTGGCATTTATCGATGAGGTCTACCAAAAGCAGCCGTCGCAAACTTTAGACGCCGCGTTCTCCGGAATTTGGAAGCGCTGCGTGCCGAAGCGCCAAGCGATGAGCATTCACGGGGTCCTCTTCTACGAGTGCGACCATAAGAAGGCCTACTATCCGACGCGTCGCGATGAGGATGCAGTCAATCCAAACGGGTTAAGACTACGATAGTGAACCTCCGCAATGGGTCGGAGCGGTCCGCCACGCAATTGCATGCAACAGCCCGAGCCGTTGGTACAGAGGCCGTTGAGCTCGCCGCCGTCTTTATTCGGTTGAGCAGACCGCCATGTCGTCATGGCGGGTGCCAACATGATGCTGAATATATTGCGTCTGGAGCAGCAGCGTACTGGCGAGTGTAGGGGGTTGAGCGAACGAGCATAGTTGCGGTGATGAGGGCTTGTCGTGGCATCGCCGTGTCCGAGTCCGTTCACTGGTGTCCGGAGACGCACACCTCATGCCGCGTTTGTCGATGGAAATCACCCTGCGCATCAATGGTTTAGTACATGGCACGCCGCTTGCTCAAGCGTGTGGTGAACGTCCCGTTCGAACCCACACAAAGAAGGAGAATTTATGAGCTTGCTACGTTTCCTGATGCGCTTCCACGCCGTTGTCCTGGTCAGCCTCAGTCTAGCATTCCCAGCCATGGCGCAAAACAACTCCGCGCCGGCTACCCCGCAAGACGCAGCCCGCGTTGGACAGATCGCGGCCGCGTCCGACAAGGATCCGATCGCCACGATGACGTCGCCCGACGGGCGCTGGTTCCAGAAATGGTCGGACGACGTCACCGACTACAACTTCGGTCCCGACAAGGCCGCCTTCTGGCTGATGAACGGCGCGGCCAAGGGCGAGCTGCGACGGGTGATGGCATTCCAGCACGAGGTCAGCACCGCCGCCTACCAGCTGAGCCATCTCATCCAGGACCCGCGCAAGTCGCCCGAAGATCGCGACGCCGTGACGCTCGCCGGGCTAGAAGGCATCCTGCGCGCCTACGAAAACATGCTGCCGACGCACCCCGACATCCGCTCGGCGGGCCTGGACGAGGCGATCGCCGCGCGCGACAAGGGCACGTTGGCGCAATTCGTCGCCGCCCTGCCGCCGATGCCGCGGCGTTGACGGAGGCCGCGATGCTACGAATTTTCCTGGCCCTGCCGGCGTTGTTGTCCGGCTGCGTGCTGTGCGGCGCGGCGCTGGCGGCTACGCCCGAGAGCCGGCTGATCGACGAGATTGGCCAGCACGCCGAATCGATGTCCAACTTGGAGCAGCTGTGCGACGACATCGGTGGGCGGCTCACCGGCTCGCCCCAGCTGCAGCGCGCGCAGCAATGGGCGATGGCGCGGCTGCGCGCCTATGGCGCTGTCGACGTCCACCTGGAAGCCTACGACATGGGGCGCCCATGGCGGCGCGCCGATGCGCGGGCGCGCTTGCTGAACGCGAACGGCATGGCGCTCGACGTCGTGCAGAAAGCCTGGACTGAGGGCACGCCGGGACTGGTGCGGGCCGAGGTGGCGCTGCTCGACGTGCAGACGCTGGACGAGTTCAAGGCGGCGCTGCCTGCGCTGAAAGGCAAGATCGTCCTGGTCCAGTCTGCGCCCAGGGCCACGCCCGAACAGGGCAAGGACATGCCGGCCTATCTCGCGGCCGCCACGCGCGCGCTGCACGACGCGCGGCTGGCCGGGGTGCTTCTGGTTGCGCAGAAGGAGAATGGCTTGCGCGAGATGTGGGGCGGGCCGCATTCGCTGTTCGACCGGCGCACGGCGATCGTCACGCGCGAGCATGCGAACGTGCTCGCGCGCCTGCTCGCGCGCGGGGTCGTGCCGCGGGTCGAGATGGCGCTGGACGGCCATTTCGCAGCGCATCCGGTGCTGGCCTATAACGTGGTAGCTGATTACCCTGGCGAAGGCGAAGAAGGGGAGATGGTCGTGCTGGGCGCCCACCTCGATTCCTGGGACCTGGGCACCGGCGCAACCGACAATGGCGCAGGCGTTGTCACCATGCTGGAGGTGCTGCGCGCCTACCATGCGCTCGGCCTGCGCCCGAAACGCGGCCTGCGCGTGGTGCTGTTCTCGGGCGAGGAGCAAGGCCTGTTGGGGAGCCGCGCCTACGTGGCCGCGCATCGCGACGAGTTGGCGCGCATTCAGGCTGTGCTGGTTCAGGATACCGGCGCCGGTCGCGTGGTCGGCTTTCCCGACATGAAGAGCGATGCCTTGTATGCGGCCCTGACGCGCGCCGTCGCGCCAGCCGCCAGTCTAGGGCCGCTGGACATCGTCTATGGCCCGTCCCGCGGATCCGACTTCGAACCATTCGCCGAGCAGGGCGTGCCCGCCTTCCCGGCCCTGCAGGACGAGCGCGACTACCGCACCCATACCCAGCACACCCAGGTCGACAGTTTCGACCATGTCGACCGCGCCAGCCTCGTGCAAGCGGCGCAGGTGCTGGCGGTGGCGGCATGGGGGCTCGCCAACGGAGAGCGCCTAGCGCACGGGCTGGCGCGCTGAAAACAAAAAAGCCGGCCCTGTTTAGCAGAGGGCCGGCCTTCCCAGCGCGATCGCGACGTCAGACCAGTCCTGGAGTCAATCCCAGTTGAGCGTACCGCTGGTCAGGTACTCGGTCACGCGCGTCTCGAAGAAGTTCCACTGTCAATATCATAACCAAACCGCGACTGACTGAAGGTGTCGTCTGTGGTCCTACTTAAGTACACTGTCACAATCGAACTTTTGGTTTCGGCCAAGAGCGGGCCTATAACCCCCATCCAACGTGAGAAAAATATGCTGCATCATTTGTCTATCGCTGTCTCTGACCTGAACCGTGCTTCATCTTTCTACGACGCAGTCCTCGCACCTCTAGGATACGTGCAGGTTTTTGCCGATGACGAGGCTGTCGGCTACGGCTATGCAGGTGGCGGCGATAAGCTATGCCTCAAACTGGCGGATCGAGTTCAGGTTCCAGGCGAAGGGTTTCATCTGGCGTTTGCTGCGACTGAGCCCGAACACATACACGAATTTCATGCGGCTGCACTCGTCCATGGAGGACAGTGCAACGGGTTGCCGGGGCCTCGTCCTGAGTACGGGGCTGGGTATTATGCCGCGTTCGTTTTCGATCCTGATGGCTATCGAATCGAAGCAGTCATCAATAAATCCGAATAACGTTGTTGGCGCTAGACTTCTGAATACGAAGTAATGAGAAATGACTGATTTGGGTCGGTTGCGGCCAGCCGTAGTTGTTCCTGAATTTTTCACTGCGGCAATATGCTACGCTGGGTCCAAAGGCCGAGATCGGCCAGAAGAGGACGTTAAAACGACCTACGTTTGAATGGCTCAAGGGTGAACTACGCAACCCCATGCTGCCGATGTTGGCAGCAGCTGGCGGCATTGCAGTACCGGCTTTAATCCACTTCGTTTTCAACGGTGGGACTGTAACCCAAGGTGCGTCGGTATCCCGATGGCGACCGATATCGCGTTCGCGCTTGGTGTGCTTGTCTACCCGCCAGTACGCGCATCTTTACTAGGTGGCCGTGCCAGTTCATCGTCGGATCAAGCCAGATGAGCAGCGAGCCGCGTGCCTTGAAGGCTTTGTTGTACGTTTTCCAGTTGGTCGTGCGGTACTTCTGTGGAGCTGGTTTCATCCGTTCAGGCTTCGATACCTGCCGGCTCTATGCAGGGCGGGCGTGATTTGCGCAATAAAGCCTCTGCCAACTCTCCGGTGGCGCTTCTGCGGCATTTTTCTTTAGGGACGAGCGCGTCTCAAAAACTACTCGCGTAAATTTATAAAAAAGCATATATTTAAATTAATTCTTGGTCGCTTCGCTTGTGTGGCGACGGCACAACCTAACCAGCTCAGCGGGAACGACGATGTCGCTTTCGACCGATCAAAACATTGATGCGCGCCGAGGCGGAGAGTCGTTTCAAAAACTCCTGCTACTTCGAAGTGTTGTTCTCGATATTTGGGAACAAGAGGCTCGCGCTCGGATCAACGGGGCAAGTTTGTTGCCGCGCTCGATTCTAATCGACACCTTCCCAGCCTTTTACGACAACTTGGTTGAGGCGATCGCTCCGGAATGTCCGCGTGAAACTGCGACGAGCGGAAGCACGGTCGCGCGCACTCATGGCGACGAGCGTGCCCGGCTGAGCTCGTTTGGCCCGGTTGAAATCGTTTTGGAATACCAGATTCTTGAAGAATCAATCGCCAAAGCGACTGAGCGAGCGAACGTAGCGCTTTCGGCATCGGAGTGGCATTCGATGCGCCGCTCGATCGATTTGGCCATGCTCGATTCGCTCAGCGAATTCACTTCGGCTCACGCGCTGCTGCGGGACCGCCTGGCCGCCGCTCTGGCTCACGACATGCGCAATCCGCTTTCTGGCATGTCGCTTCGGGCGCAGTTGCTGTCGAGTCCAGAGATGCCAAAAAAGGTACGCTATCTTGCCCGCAAGATCATCGACAACGGCGCTCGGCTCAACGCGATGTTTGACGAGCTGCTCGACGCGCTCGCTTACGGCGGTGGCGAGCGGCTACCGTTGAGCCTGTCATCTTTTGATCTGCTCGACCTTGCCCGTGAAGCGTGCGCTCAAATCGACGAAACCAAACAAGCGCGCTGCACCGTCACCGGAGAATCGATTCGCGGCATTTGGTGCGCCAACTCGATGCGCCGCGCTCTCGACAACCTTCTTTCCAATGCGATCAAATACGGCGATGGCGGGCCGATAGGAGTTCACGTGTCACGATGGGAAGAGCGCGTTTCGCTGTCTGTCCACAACACTGGCGCCAGCGTGCCCGAAGAGCAGATCGAACGCTTGTTCGAGCATTTGCGGCGAGAGCGCGCGGGCGGCCCCTCGGGCTGGGGGATTGGATTGTCTTTTGTGAAGAAAGTGGCGCTCACCCATGGAGGCAGCGTCACCATCGACAGCAGCCCTGAACGAGGCACGACGTTCACCATGGACATCCCGCTAGACGCCAGAGACGCCCAGTCTTCGTCGCCTTGATAGTCTATGGCAACTGCGGCTTCTGGATCGTGGGTCAAACCGACGAATGTGCTCATCCCGAGTGCATGCTTTTGCGGGCAAAGAAGGCGGAGCATGTTGAACTAAACAGTCAAACGTCGCGAAGGAATCGTCTCGAAAGCAACCGGTTCTTCCAACGCAAACAGGGCGCCAACGATTTATAGGCTAAGCGATGGAGGCTGGACTGCGCTCAACAAGGATGCCCAAGAAGCAGGCTTTGTCAGATGGAGGTCAAAACCCGCGACTCGGGTTCGCTCCCGAGACTCGGCGTCTCCCCACGCCGTTAGCGCCACTAGCTTAACTTTGACGAAAGCGGCGTCTTTGCGTAGCGCTGCGGCCACCGCGCAGCCGTCCATCACCGGCATACCAACGTCTAAAACGATAACATCGGGTTTGATTTTAATGGCCATGTCAAAGCCCTCTGGACCTCCGTAGGCCACTGCGACAGAAATCCCATGCATCCGAAGCAATTCGGCAGTCATGTCTGCCGCATCCATGTTGTCATCCACCACCAGAACCACTGCGCCTGCTTTCATTACCCCTCCAGCGGCACGGCCGCGCGCCACGCACAATTGAACGCACAGTGCGCAATTGGTTAGTAGAAAGTGTAGAACTATCAGTAAGGGGTAGCGATGTAAAAAGAACATTTCCTTGCTTTGAAAGGCCTTCTCCTACACAAGCCGCAAAGTTCATCCTACAAATCCAGCTGACTTTGCAGACTGGGCGCAACAAAAATCATGGCGAACGGTCAAGTGCTCTGCTTAACGCGGCGAATTGTCAGATGGCGAATACGATGTGCACGGCCAGTGAGCATGCGAACGTCTGCTATGGGTCGGTTGCGGTCGTACCGGTAAGGCTGCAACCGGCCAAAACCGGACCTACGCTCACCTTGAAAAAGAGCAAGCCGGCGAACTATGGTGTTAAGTGCGGCTGCGTTCGACGCTACGGCTCATCCAGAGGCAGTGTGCTAATTTTCCTGCCACAACGATCACGGCTGGTGCCATCAGGCAGATGGCCAGCGTGCTGGCGATCGCGATCGGCGCGAACGCGTATGCAAGCGCGAAACCCAGGCCACCCAGTACCAGTGTCCATGCGGCGAAACGGCGCAGGGTTTGTTCACGTCCCGGATTGCAGGACACACGCGCCAAGGGAACCAACTTCTTTGGAAGCACGTTCGCGGAAAGGAGCACCGTCGAGCCTATCAGGATGCCCATCACGCGCATGGCCGTCTCGGCACTGACAATGCCGCCCTGCCGGAGTGTATTGAGCAACACAGCTGTCAACAGGTAGCCCGCAGCGACTAAAAATGCGCGGCGAATCGGATGGTGCAGGGTCATGATTTCTCCTTTGTTTGCCCAGGGGCCGTTGTGGTCGGGGTCTCGGACGAAAGCTGCAGCCCGAACGCTGCTGCGAAACCCATTAGTGCTTCTTCGAGCACCGACATCTTCAGTCGGTAGATGATCGTACGCCCGCTCTTCTCCGCTTCGATTAGGTCTGCGGCGATCAAAACGGAGAAGTGCGCCGACATCGTCGGCTTTGACACAGCAAAGGAATCGGCCAAAGCGCCGGCGCCCATTGGTCCGGCCTTAAGCATTTGTAGCACCTGCCGGCGCGTCGGATCGGAAAGTGCTTTGAAAACTGAAGTCATGATTGATTATTAGCTAAACATCTAACAATGTAAAGGGATTTTCGCGTGCAAGAGCAAAGTGCCGTCCAGGGATCGAAGTTCTCCTAGTCTGAAGAGTGAAGAGATGCGTTATCCCTAGGTGCCTCGACCGTCCGCAATGGGTCGATTGCGGAAGGTCGTGACAGTCTGCAAGCTTTGCGTCCTGGCAACCTGCTATGCTGTTCGACCACCTGCTGTCGGCCAAGAGCAGACGTTCATTCCAATTAAAATTTTCGTTATAATATTTATATTGATTGCCGCGTTAAGCAGCGAACAGCTTTAAAATTTCTAGTTGGAACGAAGCTTTGCTATGCAACGGATTGACTTCGTTTGAGTAGTCTCATGTCTATAAGCGTTTTAGTTCTCTGTGAGATAGCCAGTTTTCGCCAGCCCATACAAGAGATGGTAGCTGAGATAGGTCACGTTTCGCTACTAGCGAGTAATGATGAATACGCTACTGAAATTCTTACGGCAATACACGTCGACGTGTGTATGGTCTTTACAGACAAAGGTAGAAACCATATAAGCAAGGTTGCGGAGCAGCTTCGAAAGGCGCAGGCGCTGCTGCCGATCATAGCACCAAGAGATATGGCTACGGATACAGATGACCCGAAGCTTGATATACCAATAAGTGTGCCGTTTACAAGTGCAGTACTTGATCAAACTATTAGGATGGCAAAAGCCATAAAAATTGTAGCGTATTACAACAAGAGAGACTGAATGTGAGCAGTTAAGGTGCGCCAAGGGGGCAAAGGTATGTCAGCAATCAACCAGCAACTGACGATTGTGCAACAACGATGTTTTTGATAACATAAATTATCGAAAAATTATCGAAGAATGATGTTCGAACCAGAATTTTATGAACTCGATGAGGCCTTAATACGCCAGATCAAGGCAGGCCTAGACACCGTTGATAAGCTATCAACAATCTCAAATCCGTCCAAAACAATTGCCGAACGTTATTGTGTTAAAGACCCTTGGCGTGGCCGTACACCTGTTTCATCAGTAATTCGTAAGCGGTTGCAAGAGCTCCGCAAACATGGCTTGATCGTATGGAACGGAAAGCGATGGTCGTTTTTGGACTGCTCAAGCCCTCCTCAGAACCGAAACGATAATAAGGATCGTTTTAGCACGCAGGACTAAAATTTTACTGTGTGGCAGCTGGGGACGCATGAGTATCATCGTCGACTTGCTTATGCGATTGTAGACGAGCACCTGTAGTCTTGATATGGAGCGTCGATTCGATTCTTGCACTGCGCTGCTTTTAGATACGATATTAGCGGCGGGCGACGACGCAGGCATCGCGCTTTCGTAGCGGTCCTTGCTTGCTCTTGGGTTGCCTGCTGAGGTAGTAGAGTGGGTACTGAATTGCCGAGGCGCTTGTCGCAATTACTCGTTAATATTAGGGAAGGAATCAAGTTCCTCGTTGTTAACGGAAATTCCAGACTGTGCAATATTTGGGCCAACGTATCGGCAGTTTTCATGCTAGCTGGAGTCGTTATCGCCATTGCAACGACAATTTGGCAGCCGCGCGGCCTGCTAATATGCTTCGTGCCTTTTGCAGTTGCCTTCGTTGCTAAACAAGGTGAGGCACGAGCGCTGCGGTCAGCTCTTAGATCGAAGATGGGTAGCATTTCTTCAGTCGATACGCGGTGAGCGTTTGATTCGGGTCGGTTCCTGCCGGTCGTGACAGTACGTGACTTTTCCAGATGGGCAACATCCTATGATGGTTCCAACGGCCGAGATCGGCCAAATGCAGGCGAGCGAGTAAGGTCTTGCCCACTCGGCAGTCTGCCTTCATTCACGACGATAAAATCGTCCCAGGCTGGTTCTGGCATAGTTCAGTTGCGGATCTGTAAATGATCTTCAATGACGTGTTTGCTTGGAGTCCTTGTCGGCATCGGCCATCACCTTATTGATGACCGCGATTACCAACTCTGGCTCATCAAGCTGAATGTTGTGACCGCTCTGCGAAGTCAATACTTGGGACCCGTCACTGAACTGACGCAGAAACTGCGCGTGCAGTTCGCGCTTGACCGCTACCGCCGGCCCTGTCTCTAGGAAGAATTCGGGTTTGTCCGCTTGCTGCACCGAGGTTAGTACTACCACCGGCACGTCCGGCAGCTTGCCGGCCACCGGGAACACGCCGCTGTCGAGCACTGGCTGCAATTGTTGCAGCTCGGGTTGGAATTTGGGCGGGACGATGGCGGCGAATCGCTTATCGTCGGACGCGGCACGCGCCGCATCGAGCTTGCGCAGCGCCGGATTGAAGTGCTCATCGGACGGATCGACCAGCACCATACCAGCAATCCAATCTGGATGACGCGCCGCGAAGGCACGCGCCAGCAAGCCGCCATACGAATGGCCGACTAGGATGAATGGCGGGCTCAGCTTTGTCGCGGCGACCAGTTGGTCGAGTTCTTCGCTGCTCTGCAAGAGAGTACGCGTTTCTGGACGCGCGTCGGAGGCGCCGTAGCCGGCCCGCGAATAGGTGACGGTACGCGCCGATTTCGCCACTTCCGGCGCCACCTTGCGCCAGGCGCGCAAGTCGGTCCCGAAGCCGGATTCAAAGATGACGGTGTAATGGCCGGCGCCGCCAATTGCTACCTGCACGAAATATGGCTTGGCGCCTACTTCAACTTGCTCGGTCGTGATGCTTGCGCTAGATACTGGTGCCTTTGCCGGCGCCTGCGCTTGAGCGAAACAGCAAGCTATGATGGATGCAAAACCGAAAGAATCGATTAAAAGTTTCATGGTAATTCCTCGAAGTGATGTCGGCACAGCTACTAGGCCTATTAAGGATTGAAGGCTCGTTTTCGCCATTATGTGTAGCGTGAGCATAAACCGGAGGATCGATGCATCCTTAAAAGCTCTTTCTTCCGATGGTTAAAAGTAACACTCGTGCTCGCGGATCAAAGCGACCATGCGACAAACTGTCGAATTAGCAGATTGAAGTGCATTTGTCCGGAATAATTCGATTGTCAGCGAAGGTCCGCAATGGGTCGACAGCTGCCGGTCGAATAGGTCCGAGGAAGTCGCAGGTTGTGTCAAACTTTATTGTTGCGAACTGAGGACTTGTGGAGCTTCGACAGGCGTTTGTGTCAAACTTTATTCGCAAGCCCAGCGTGCTGAAATCGTTCGCATCATAGGAAGTCTTGTGTCAAACTTTATTGTTTGTTCACAGGAACGGGCCAGCCCAACCAAGGAAATAGATTTCATAATGGCAATAAAATAGAATGGTTCAGAACTAGGACGCACGCCAGCTGGCGCAGCGGGCGTAGCTCAGCGACAAAGTGACGTCAACATCGGAGCCAAGCGGCTGGGCGGATTTGTTGACGATGTTCTGGACAGGTCAAAGATAAGTTCCGCAGGTAAATAGACCAGCGGCCAGAATCGGCACGTTTTCTGTGACACGTCACGGCATCGCAGGCGATCGCTGTCGAGGACGAACGCTGAGGCCCGATGCTGGCATGCCAATACACCCTGGCTGGCCTCTGTCCGCAAAACTAGACGACGGGCCGCGCAAACCCGACGGCTTCGAAAAATTGTCGAGAGACCGACAATGAACAGACGTTGATGTGTGAACGACTGAGTTCGGCTTGGCCAAGCGCTGGCTTTTCGCTAGGATTATGGGAGTCCAGTACCCTGGCGCCAAAGCGAATCAAGAACACTGGCCGCCGAGCTCTTCTGACAGGAGAGAAACGGGCAAAAAAATACCCGCCGGGAGGCGGGTTGAATCTATTTTCCTGGAGGAAGATAGAGGAGACATAAGCATCATGCTGCATCGCACAAGGACTGTCCAATGACGGTTCGTGATACCTGAAATGCGTCCAACCCATGTCTCATACGACTACGCAGCAAACTCGACATTACCAAAAATATTGTCGATTTGAGAGTGTCAAGTTCGAAGTGGATAATATTAAGGAATACGTTAAGATGCTGATGCATCGCATGTTACATATGTCATTACTTCTATAATGTCAGATATTTGGGGCGCCTGTCTTACGCGGTCTCGTCACTCTTCCGTAATGCGGGCTAAAGCTGCGACAACTTTCACTCGACAAGCCGGCCCCCCCTTGAAAGCCGATCGAAAGAGGCTTTACGGCATAACCTGTCATTCTTCGTCCCGAATGACGCCCGAAGTGCCCCCTCCCCGTTCATCCACCCAGCCTTTCGCTGATCGGCCTTAGTAAGGACATGGAACTGGCGCGTTTTCGACGTGGCATCCACATCTCCATTGCCGGCGACGGAGCGCGGCTCGTGTCAAGGCACTTGGACGAAATGAATGCAGAGCATCAGCACTTGATTGCGCCGGGCTTAGGGATCACGAGCGGCGCGGTGGTTGACGGCGCCGTCCGATGGCCTTCCTGTCGTTCTCATCCTCTTCAAGCACAAACAATCTATTTATTTATATAAATATTCCAGGCTGCGCGCGGCCTGAGGCGTCATTATGTTGATTCCGTTGTCGCTCGGCCTGGCAGTCGGCATGATCCTGTCGCTCATAGGCGCCGGCGGAGGCATATTTGCAGTTCCATTGCTCGTGTTCGGAAGCTACATAAGCGTCGCACAATCCGGCCCGATCAGGCTGATGGCCGTAGGGATGGCGGCGGCGCTGGGCGCCATCCTCGGGTTGCGCGCCGGGGTGGTGCGCTACCGTGCAGCGCTCCTGGTTCCCAGCGCGTTCCAAGCGTATTCTTTGGGTAGAAGCTGTCGTACTGCTGGCGTTTGTCGTACTCGCCGCTTGGCTAGCGTCAACGTCGCCTCCCGGCGAACAGATGTGAAGCGTCCGAGTAGTCGTCGCTGATTCACGCTGGATAGCCGGCCCTTACAGCTGTCTTCCACAAATCCGCGCGCCATCGCCGCTGGATGATTCAAAGCGAGCCGGCTTTTACAGCGTCGAGCCACGTTTTCATGTCGCGACGACGATCGCGTGGGCCAGCGGATGCTCGCTATTCCGGTAACGCTGGCCGCGATGCGCGGTACGTCCTGCGCGCTGCCATCGGGGGCAGCCATACCCGAATGAGACGTTGGGCTGCCCACGGTGAGCATGCCGGTCTTGTCCGTGATGAAGGTATCGATTATGAGCAGGTCCCTAATCGCAGCGGCATCGTAAACAGATCGGCACGAGGATCAAGATGAAATTATCGGCTATCGCGTCAGCCGGACGCTGCATCGGCGCACGCCAGCGCAGAGCGTGAGCTAAGCTGCTTCGTTCCACGCCTGCATCGGCAATATACGAAAAAAAGTTGCGCGAGAACGGAATAAAAACACGACCGGACTCGTTTATCCATACGAGAACATGTTTCTCGCGGCCTTTTTTAGCGATATTCTGACTGGAAGCCCATATGACCATCAAGCACATCATCTTCGCAATCGCCTGTACAGGCACCGCCGCACATGCCATGGCCGGCCCGGCGCTGGACGCCGCGCAAGCGCATTTCACCGCAATCGGCGCCGCGGACCGCGCTGCCATCCTGCGCGATTATGCCGACAACGCGCGGCTGATCTGGGTGGGCGGGCCGCTCGACGGCAGCTACGACGGGACTGCATCCATCGGCGCGGTATGGGACAAATTCAATGCCGCCGCCGGCCCTGCGCGCGTTACCGTCCTGAACGCGAGCGAGTCGGCTAATCCGAAAGGCGCTACCGTGACGGCTGCCGTGCAATTCGACGCCAAGGTCCAAGTCAAGGTGCGATACGTACTGACCTACCGCGACGGCAAGCTGGTGAACGAAACCTGGCAGGTCGACCCTAAACTGGCGGCCGGCGGCTACTGAGCCGGCGCGCCGATGTCCTTCGTGCCGGACGATCCCGCCGACCACCTGCTGGCCTGCCTGCCGCGCCTGCGGCGCTATGCCCGTGCGTTGGTCGGCGATCGCGCCGCCGCCGACGACCTGGTGCAGGATACGGTCGAACGCGGCTGGACCGCCCTGTCCGGCTGGCGGCGCGGCAGCGATATGCGCGCCTGGCTGTTCTCGATCATGCACAACCTGCGCGTCGACCAGGCCCGGCGCGGCGCCCTGGACACCGAACCGCTGGACGACGACACGCCGTTGCCGGCCGCGCAGGAACACGTGAGCGCCGGCCTCGAACTGCGCGACCTGGACGCCGCGCTGCGCCTGCTGCCCGAAGAGCAGCGCGAAATCCTGCTGCTGGTCGGGCTCGAGGACATGCGCTACGAAGACGTGGCGCGCCTGCTCGGCGTCCCGGTCGGCACCGTGATGTCGCGCCTGTCTCGCGCGCGCGAGAAATTGCGCGCGTTGATGGACGGCCGCGCGCCCGTCGTTCCATTGAGAGTCGTGAAATGAGCATCCTACCGATCACCGAAGCCGATCTGCACGCCTACGCCGACGGTCGCCTGGCGCCGGCCCGGCGTGCCGAGGTCGACGCCTACTTGGCCGCGCGCCCGGACGACGCCGCGCGCGTGCGGGCGTGGATCGGTCAGAACGACGCGCTGCACGCGCTGTTCGACCCCGTGCTCGACGAACCGCTGCCGGCGCGCCTGGCCGCGCCGCTGCGCGCCCGCCCCGGCCTGCGCGACGTACGGCATTGGCCCTGGCAGGCGCTGGCCGCCGGCCTGGCGCTGGCGCTGCTCGGCGGCGGCGGCGGCTGGAGCCTGCGCGGCGCCGCCGAACGCGATCATCGTCTGGCGTCGATCGAGGCGGGCGCGCCCTTCCCCCAGCCGGCATTCTCGGGCCTGGCACACCAGGCTGCCATCGCCCACGTGGTCTACAGCCCGGACGTGCGGCGCCCGGTGGAAGTCGGCGCCGACCAGGAAGACCAGCTGGTGGCATGGCTGTCCAAGCGCCTGGGCAGCAAAATCCATCCACCGCACCTCGGCAAGCTCGGCTACGAACTGATCGGGGGGCGCCTGCTGCCCGGCGCCAGCGGGCCGGTGGCGCAATTCATGTACCACGACGGCGCCGGCCAGCGCCTGACGTTGTACGTCTCGACCGAGCAGGCGCAGAACAAGGACACGGGCTTCCGGTTCGCCAAGGAAGGCCCGGTCAACGTGTTTTACTGGATCGACGGCAAATTCGGCTATGCGCTGTCGGCCGGCATCGACAAGGGCGAACTCGCGCGCGTCGCGACCGCCGTCTACGAACAACTGGAGGGACCCGTTTGAAACCGATGTATTTGCTTGCCGCCTGCCTGTGGGCCGGCGCCTGCGCCGCCCAGGACATGCCGTTCATGCCCGCACACATGCACGCGCATGCGAGCACGATCGCAAGCGCCGCCCCGCCCGCCTTCGTCGCCAGCAGCGCCAAGCCGTACGCGGCCCTGGCCGACGACGCCATGGCCGTGATGGACGACGACATGCGCCGTGCGCCGATGAACGGGGACCCTGGCCACGACTTCGTCACGATGATGATCCCGCATCACCAGGGCGCGATCGACATGGCCAAGGCCATCCTGGTGCACGGCACCGATCCGGAATTGCGCAACCTGGCGCAAGGCATCATCGCTGAGCAACAAAATGAAATCAATGTCATGCGGGCCTGGCTGCAACGCCACGACGCCGGCACGACCACCCATACCGATAAGGAAGTCCATGCAACGCACTAAATTTGCCGGCACCACCATCCGTGCCGCCGCACTCGCCATCGTACTGGCCGGCGCCCTCACCCCCGCCCACGCCCTCCCAAGCGCCCAGGACCGCGTCTACACCGCCGACCAGAACAGCAACACGGTCTCGGTGATCGACCCGTCCACCAACACCCTGCTGGGCCAGATCCGTCTGGGCAACCTGCGCCCGGACGTGCTCTCGCCGCTGTACAAGGGCGAGGTCAACGTGCACGGCCTGGGCTTCTCGCCGGACCACAAGACGCTGATCGCGATCGCCAACGGTTCCAATTCCGTCACCTTCATCGACACCGCCACGAACAAGGTCAAGGGCGTCACCTACATCGGCCGCTCGCCGCACGAAGGCTTCTTCACGGCGGACGGACGCGAGGTCTGGGTGGTGGTGCGAGGCGAAGACTATATTTCCGTCATCGACCCGGCCACCTTCAAGGAAACGCGTCGCATCCAGACCACCGGCGGGCCTGGCATGGTGATGTTCCACCCGGACGGCAGGCTGGCCTTCGTCGTCTCGAGCTTCAACCCGGTGGTCGATGTCGTCGACGTCAAATCGCACCAGGTCGTCAAGCACATCCCCGTGACCAGCCCGTTCTCGCCCTTCCTGCAATTCTCGCCGGACTTCAAGGAAGTGTGGATGACGCACAAGGACGTGGGCAAGGTCACCCGAATCGACGTCGCGACGCAATCGGTGAAGGGCGTGATCGACACCGGCCTGATCACGAACCACCTGGCGTTCGCGCGCACCCCGGCCGGCGTGCGCGCCTATGTGACGGTCGGCGGCGAGAACGTGGTCAAGGTGTACAGCACCGGCGACGCGCCGGCGCTGGTGGCGACCATTCCCACCGGCGCCCTGCCGCACGGCGTCTGGCGTTCCGACGACGACAGCCGCGTCTACGTCGGCCTGGAAAACGGCGACGGCGTGGACGTCATCGACACCGCCGCCAACAAGGTGGTGGCGCACGCGCCGGTGGGCCAGGCGCCGCAGGCGCTGGTCTACGTCTCGCACGCGGTGCCGGCCGGCGCCGGCACGACCAACCTGGTGCCGCGCGCCAACGCCGAGCCCGTCAACATCGCACTGCGCCCGGCCGGCGGCGGCGCCACCGGCTTCGTGGTGGCGCGCAACCTGGGGCTGACCGATGCGCTGGAGGTGTCGTTGTTTTCCCTGAAGCCGGACACCGTGTATTCGGTATACGCGAGCGGTCAGGCGATGCCGGTGGCGCGCTTCAAGACCAATCCGAAGGGCATGGCAAACGGCACCGCCATCGGCCCGATGCGCGAGGTTGCGAGCGCCCTGTCGGCCAAGGATCCCGGCGCCAGCCGCATCCTGGTGATGGAAGGCGATGCGCCGGCCGACCCGGCCAAAGCCGTCCTGGCAAGCGTGCGCTAGAAACACGGCTCGGCCGCCGGCCCGATCAGAACAGCGAGTGCCGGCCTTCGTCGCTCACGGCCGGCATGTCGTACCGACGGCGCACGTGCATATCCGCGTCGAACTCGTAGACGACCGGCGTGGCGTTCGGCACGTCGAGCGTGGCGATGTCGTCGTCGCTCATTCCTTCCAGATGCTTGATCAGCGCGCGGATGGTGTTGCCGTGCGCCTGGATGACGACGCCCCGTCGCTCGCGCAGCGCCGGCGCCGCCAGCTCTTCCCAAAACGGCCGCACGCGCCGAACCACATCTTCCAGACTTTCGCTCAGCACGATCTCGCCTGCCCGGGCACCGCGGTTACGCGGATCATCCGCATACGCGCGCGCATCTTGCAGCGCCATCGGCGGAGGCGCCACGGCAAACGAGCGGCGCCAGGCGGCGACCTGCGCCGCGCCGTATTCCCGTTCGGCCGTCGCCTTGTTCAGCCCCGTCAGGGCACCGTAATGGCGTTCGTTCAAGCGCGGGTCCGGCACAATCGGCAGCCACATGCGGTCCATTGCTTCGCAGATGATCCATTGCGAGCGGATGGTGCGCTTGAGCATCGATGTGAACGCGACGTCGATCGCCACGCCCGCCGCGCGCAGCGTCGCGCCCACCGCCCGCGCCTGCGCCATGCCGAGCGGCGTGAGGTCGACATCGGTCCACCCCGTGAAGCGGTTATCGGCGTTATAGGCGGACTCGCCGTGGCGGATCAAAATCAGTCGGTGCATGGCGCCTCACTCCTCGGATCGGCTGCGTCCCGGCCGGGTCGCGCGCAACCCCCGGACGAACTGGGATAGAGTAACCGCAAACTTATCCGGGCACGCGTTCGATGCCGGCTTTCACCCTGGAAATTCTTATGAATCCTGCCATTCAAGACATCCATGCGCGCGAGATCCTCGACTCGCGCGGCAACCCGACGGTTGAAGTCGACGTGCGCCTGGTATGCGGCGTCGTCGGTCGCGCCGCCGTGCCTTCGGGCGCTTCGACCGGCATTCATGAAGCCGTCGAACTGCGTGACGCCGAGCCGCGCCGCTACGACGGAAAGGGCGTGAAGAATGCCGTCGCCCACGTCAATGGCGAGATCGCCACCGCCGTTGCCGGCAAGGACGCGACCGACCAGAAAGGCATCGATGCCCTTCTCATTGCGCTGGACGGTACGCCGAACAAAAGCAGGATGGGGGCGAACGCCGTTCTGGGCGTGAGTCTGGCTGTGGCGCGCGCTGCCGCCGCGGCGGCGGGCTTGCCCTTGTTCAGTACCCTGTCCGCGTCGCACGCTCCACGCATGCCGGTACCGATGTTCAACATCCTCAACGGCGGGGTACACGCCAATTGGCAAGCGACCGATTTTCAGGAATTCATGATCGCCCCCGTCGGCGCCCCCACGTTCGCCGAGGGCGTACGCTACGGCGCCGAGATCTACCATCGCCTGCGCACCATCCTCAAGGAGCGTGGTTACAACACGGCGGTCGGGGATGAGGGCGGCTTCGCGCCTATCCTTAAGCGCAACGCCGAGGCCGTCGAATTAATCCTCGAAGCGATCGAAAAGGCAGGCTATCGACCCGGTGACGACATCGTGCTGGCGCTCGATCCGGCGTCGTCCGGCTTTTACGAGGACGGCCTGTACCACCTTCGCAGCGAGGGCCGTAAGGTCGATGCGGCCGGGCTGGTCGACCTGTACGAGGGATGGATCGAACGCTATCCGATCGCCGTGCTGGAAGACGGATTGGCGGAGGACGACTGGGCCGGCTGGCGCATGATGAACAAACGGCTGGGCAAAAAGGTCGAACTGGTTGGCGACGATCTGTTCGTGACCAACGTCAAACGCATCGAACGCGGAATTCAGGAAGACGTCGCCAATGCCGTCTTGATCAAACCGAACCAGATCGGCACCCTCACCGAAACGCGCGCCGCAGTCGAACTGGCCTACCGTGCCGGTTGGGGCGCCATGGTCTCCCATCGCAGCGGCGAAACGGTCGACAGCTTCATTGCCGATATGACGGTCGGATTCGGTACAGGACACCTCAAGACCGGGGCACCTGCGCGCGGCGAGCGCGTGGAAAAATACAACCAGCTGATGCGCATCGAAGAAGCGATGGGTCGAGATGCCTCTTACGCCGGCCGCGATGCGTTCGTGCGCGGGTAGGTTGAAAACAGCTTAGCCCGATGACGCGCCTGGTTACACGCATCGTCGTCGTTCGTCATGGCCACGTCGATGGCATCGATCCGCCGCGATTTCGTGGATGCGCCGAATTCCCGCTCTCCGAACTCGGACGGCGCCAAGCGGAGGCGCTGGGACGGCGCGTGGCGCGTGGCTGGCAGCCGGATGCCATTTACACCAGCAATTTATCCCGTTGCATCGATACGGGCACGGCGATCGAGCGCGCAACCGGCGCGCCTGCAAGCGTTCTCGGCGAGCTCGCCGACATCGACTACGGCCAGTGGCAAGGTTTGACGCACGATCGTGTCGAGTCCTTGTGGCCCGGGCCGGCACGGATGTGGTTTTCGAAACCCGACATGGCCTTGATACCCGGCGGCGAGACGCTCGCACAGGTGTTGGTACGCGTCATGAGTGTCCTCCATTTCGTGCTTTTGAAACACGCCGGCCAGACCGTCGTCCTGGTCGGGCACGACAGCGTCAACCGTGTGCTGTTGTTGCATTGCCTTGGGCTTTCTCTCAGTCATTATTGGCAACTCCGGCAGACGCCTTGCTGCGTGAATGAATGCACGTTCGAGGACGATTCGTTCGTCATCCAACGCATTAACGAAACCGGTCACCTGATTGGCGTTTAAACAAGGAAATGGCGGGAAGACGAGTGGATCGAAGTTTTTACAGCAGGTTAAAAGGTCGAATTCGGCGTCGCCTGCGCTCAGGACGCCGCGCGATGATTTGGCGGAACAAGCAAACCTTGCTATGATTGACTTTAATTGGAGATGGCATTCCTCCCGTAACCGCTCAATCCCGAGCTGATGATGCCTACCTTTCCCGGCCGGGCCGGGAAGGTAGGCGCATGCCTCGATCCGGACCAGCTGGGCTCACTCACTGGACCGATGAAACCTGATCACACACCCGAACAAGTCGAGCTTTTGCATTACATGGCGAAGTGGCTGCTGCTTTCCGTCATCGCGGCCGCACTCGCCGGCTCCGCGTCCGCATTCTTCCTGTTTGCACTCGAGCGCGTCACCCAAATCCGTGTCGCGTCACCGCAGATCATCTGGCTGCTCCCCCTGGCCGGGTTCGCCGTGGGGTGGATCTATCATCGCCTCGGAAAGGATGTCGAGGCCGGCAACAACCTGATCATCGACGAGATCCACGACCCGAAGAAAACGATCCCGCTGCGGATGGCGCCGCTGGTCCTTGGCGGTACCGTGCTGTCGCACCTGTTCGGCGCATCGGTAGGTCGCGAAGGCACGGCGGTGCAGATGGGCGCCACGCTGGCCGACCAAATCGCCCACATGTTGCGTCTGGACCGCGATACACGCCGGGTACTCGTCATGGCCGGCATGAGCGCCGGCTTCTCATCCGTGTTCGGCACGCCCGTGGCGGGCGCGATCTTCGGCCTGGAAGTACTGGCGATCGGCCGCATGCGCTACGACGCGATCCTGCCCTGCATCGTCGCCGCCATCGTCGCCGACCGCGTGGGACTATGGTGGGGTATCCACCACACACATTATGTGCTCGGCGCGGTACCGGCTGTCGGTACGACCGGCCTGGTTGCGGTCGTCGTCGCCGGCATCGCGTTCGGCATGGCAGGCATGCTCTTCGCGACGCTGACGCACACGTTGAGCGACACGGCCAAGCGCCATGTGCCGTACGGTCCGGCACGCCCCCTGCTGGGCGGCGCAATCGTCGCCCTGGCGGTCTGGCTGAGCGGGACACAGCGCTATATCGGTCTCGGCATTCCGGTCATCGTCCAGGCGTTCCAGCAGCCGCTGGGATTCGAAGACTCGATCGGCAAACTGGCGTTTACCGTCGTCTCACTCGGCAGTGGCTTCAAAGGCGGCGAAGTGACGCCGCTGTTCTATATCGGCGCCACGCTCGGCAACGCCCTGGCGCCGTTGCTGCACCTGCCTTTCCCGCTACTGGCCGCGCTCGGCTTCGTCGCCGTGTTCGCCGGCGCCGCCAACGTGCCGCTGGCGTCTACCGTCATGGCCATCGAACTGTTCGGCGGCGAGATCGCGCCGTACGCAGCGCTCGCCTGCGTCGTCAGCTACCTGTTCTCGGGGCACACCGGCATCTACCGCGCCCAGCGCATCGGCCGGGCCAAGCACCGGCGCGCGCTTCCCGAGGACCTGCGTCTGTCCGAACTCCATGCCTACCGTGCGCGCGAACGCGCGAGGCCGGCAGCGCAGCGTCCTGAACAGTGAGCCACACGATGAACGATTTTGCCGTCCTGCGCCTGTACATCCCGATGTCGGCCCGTGCCCGCGCCACCCGTCTGTGGCACCATCTCAGTCCCCCGCAGCTCGCCCACCAACTGCTGACGCAGGCACGCCGCGCCGGCATCCGCCAGGCGTTGCTGTTCCATGTCGGCAGCGGCTACCTGCCGGGTGAGAAGCCATCCCACGCCCACGTGGAAGGAACGGCAGGGCGCCACCCGCAATGCGTCGAACTGGTCGATACTGAAGAAGCGCTTCGCGCGTTCCTTTTCGAACACCATGCGCAACTGCACGCGGTGCAGGCCGTGCTGTTGCGATGCGAGCTGCCGCTCGCAACCGAGGGCAAGGCGACGCACGCAAGCGCCGGTTAGCGGCGCATCAGTAATGCGGCCGTCCCCATGCCGAGCGTGCACATGACAAGCGAACCGGCAACGTGCAGCAGCACTGCACCGGCTGCCATGGCCAAGCGGCCGGCGCGCAGCAGGATCACCGCCTCGCCGGCGAAACTCGACATGGTCGTCAAGCCGCCAAGGAAGCCGGTGACGACGAACAACCGGATCTCGGGCGCGAGTGACGGCGTTTCGGTTAGCCAAGGTATCGCCACCCCGATGATGTATGCGCCCACCAGATTGACAAGCAGAGTACCGGGTGGAATCTCCGGAAACAGCGAATTCAAAGCCACGCTCGTCCACCAGCGCACGAGCGCTCCCAGCGCAGCGCCGGTGGCGACTGCGAATACGGAAGAAAACTCCATCGATGTCCCATTTGTAATGTACCTTGCCACCTTAACACGGCACTATGGGCAGCCGCACCCGGCTATACTCCATGCCCATGTCTTTCCATTCCCTTGCTCGTTTCGATCCATCCGTTCGTCTTGCACTGCGTGCGCTATGCTCGGCACATGCCGGCCCGGTCGACCTGGACCTGGGGCGAGGCGAATGCATCGCCATCGTCGGTGAATCCGGTTCCGGCAAGAGCGTGTTGCTGCGCATGATCGCGGACCTGATTCCCAACGAGGGCACGGTGCTGCTGGACGGCGCACAGCGCGCAAGCTGGACGGCGCCGGCATGGCGTTCGATGGTAGTCTATCAAGCAGCCGAGCCGGCCTGGTGGGACGCGACCGCGCGCGCGCACCTTCCGGCATCGGAGCAGAAGCGGGCGCAGGCACTGGCCGATGCGCTGAAACTGCGGGCCGCTGCGCTTGATACCGACCTGGAGCTGCTGTCGACCGGCGAACGCCAGCGCCTCGCGCTCATCCGTTCCCTGGCTTGCCGGCCCCGTGTCCTCCTGCTAGACGAGCCCGCTTCGGCGCTCGACGCCGCCTCGACCGCAGCTCTCGAAGCCCTACTGCGTTCGGAACTCGAACGAGGCACGTCGGTGTTGGTCGTGACGCATTCAGAAGAACAGGCCGAGCGCCTCGGGCAGCGGTGCCTGCGTATGGCGAGCGGCCGGCTCGAGGTGGCATGAGCCAGATTGCACTGTCGGCGTCGGACATGGCGCTCGCGGCCAGTCTGGTCGTATTCGATGCGGCGGTTTCGATCGCCTTCGGCCTGCGCCTGCATCGGCCCTTGCTTGTCGCCAGTCTGAGGATGGTGCTGCAGTTGCTGCTCGTCGGCCTCGTGCTGCGCATCGTATTCCGTTCCGACGCGCCGGCGCTGACGCTGGCCATCGCCTGCCTCATGATCGCCGCTGCCGCGCGCGAAGTCGCAACGAGGCCGACGCAGCGCCTGGCCGGCTGGGGCAACTACCGTATCGCGGGCGCAGTGGTAGCGCTGTCGAGCCTGGCCACGGTGGTGCTGGCCCTGATGACGGCCATCCGCCCCACGCCCTGGCACGACCCGCGCTATGCCATCCCGTTGATGGGCATCGTGCTGGGCAGCGTGCTAAATTCGGCAAGTCTGGCCCTCGACGCTTTCCTCGGCGGCGTGGTTGTGTCGCGCAATCAGATCGAAGCCCGTTTGGCCCTGGGTGCATCCTTGCGCACAGCGCTTGCGCCGCTGATGCGCGATGCGGTGCGTAAAGGCCTCATCCCGGTCATCAACCAGATGTCCGCGGCGGGTATCATCACGCTGCCGGGGATCATGACCGGCCAGCTCCTCGCCGGCATGGATCCGCTCGGCGCCGTCGAATACCAGATCCTGTTGCTGTTCCTGCTGGCCGGGAGCAGCGGACTGGCCGCCGGCGGCGTGGTCTGGCTGGCCAGCCGCGCACTTGGCGACGACCGCGACAGGCTGCGGCTGGACCTCTTGGCTTAGTTATCCGGCCGCTTCCTGGTCCGCACCATGTCTTCGAAGGCGGCGACGGCGCGGCTGCGATGCCGCTGGGCGTGGCGCAGCATCGAGAAGCTGCGCGCCGGGAGCGCGCAGTGCGCCCGTGCCAGCAAGCCGGCCTGCACATGCGGCGCCACGACCAGTTCCGACATCGCGGTGGCAAACGGTCCCGCCATGACCGCACTGCGCACCGCCTCATTTGAGGGAAGTTCGAGTGCGATCTGCAGATTGACGACCGCCACGTCGAGCGCGGCGAGTCCGGTCTCCAAAGCGGACCGCGTGCCCGAACCGGCTTCACGCAAAATCCATTGTCCAGCTTCCAGTTCTCTGGCCGTCAGCGTCCTGCCGTCGGCCCAGGGATGATCGGACGCAACCACAACCACCATATTGTCTTCGCCGACAGTCTCCTCCTCCAGGCCGGTCGGTTCTATGTTTCCCTCCACAAAACCGAGATCGGCGCCGCCTTGCAGCACGGCCTCGGCGACGCTCTCGGTATTGCCCGCTTCCATGTGCAAATCGATTCCCGGCCATGCTTGGCGGAAGCGTACCAGCAAGGCCGGCAGCCAATAGCTGGCGATGGTCTGGCTGGCGTGGATCGTTAGCGACCCGCGTCTGAGCTCGCCCAAATCGGCCAGCGCCGCCTCGGCTGCCTGGGCGCTCGCGAGCGCGCGGCGTGCTTCGACGAGAAAAATTCGTCCCGCGTCGCTGATTTCGATGCGCCGGCCGACACGGTGAAACAGCGCCGTTCCGTATCGCTCTTCCAGCGACTTGATGGAAGTGCTGACCGCCGAAGGGGTCAGGAAGAGAACGGCGGCGGCCTGGGTAAGGTGCTGGCGTTCGGCGACCTCGACGAATATACGCAACTGATCCAATGTCATCGTTCAATATTTTAGAAAGATATGTTCGTAATTTTAAAATAGACCAAACAATTCAGTACAGCGATACTTATTACATCGACGTATATGAATATGAGAAAAATAATGAAGAATCAAGTGAACAATTTGTCCGCCGCCGTTCCCGGCCTGTTGCTTTGTGCTGCGGTGACGGCAGCTGCCTATCTGCTCGAAGTGGCCGAAACCCACGTGTTCGGCCGCGCTTGGCTCGAAAGCCTGGTGCTGGCCATTCTCATCGGCACCGGTATCCGCACCCTGCACCGCCTCGACCCGCGCTTCGATCCAGGCATCCATGTCGGCGCCAAACTGCTGCTCGAGATCGCGGTCGTGCTGCTGGGCGCTTCGGTCAGTGCCGGTGCGCTGCTGGCCAACGGCCTCGGCCTCATCGGCGGTATCGCGGCGGTGGTCGTGGTTGCGATCGTGTTCAGCTATTTCATTGGGCGCAGCGCGGGCCTGCCGCAGAAGATGGCGATCCTCATCGCATGCGGCAATTCGATTTGCGGCAATTCCGCGATCGCTGCAGTGGCGCCGGTGATCGATGCCGACGGCAAGGACGTCGCCGCCTCGATCGCCTTCACCGCCGTGCTTGGCGTGGGCGTCGTATTGGGCCTGCCGCTGCTGGTAGGACTGCTGTCGTTCACCCCGGTGCAGTATGGCGTGTTCGCCGGCTTGACCGTCTATGCGGTGCCGCAAGTGCTGGCGGCGACCGCATCGGTATCGGCCGCGAGCGTCCACATCGGCACCCTGGTGAAACTGGTGCGCGTGTTGATGCTAGGTCCGGTCGTGCTGGTCTTGTCGATGTTCGGACGCGGTAGCGGCCGGGCACGCCCTGCGCTGTCGCACCTCGTGCCGTGGTTCATCGTCGGTTTCCTGCTGCTTCTGGTGCTGCGTTCGATGGGCTGGATTCCGCAGGCTGCACTGGCGCCTGCCCACGACGCGGCGAACTTCCTGACCATCATGTCGATGGCGGCCCTCGGACTGGGCGTCGATGCCCGCGCCGTACTGCGTGCCGGCGCCAAGGTGGCCTCGGTGGTAATCGGCTCACTCGCAGGATTGGGCGTGGTCAGCTTTGCTCTGATCAAGTTGCTGGGTGTATAGGCACAGCGCCCTCTTCCCGACTTATATTTATGCCAACTAAAAAAAGGAAAAATCCAATGAAATCATATCTCTGTCATAACACCGCTCGCCGACTCGCTGCAGGCGCGATGTTCGCGCTCATGACAGGCATCGCCTGTGCCGCACAGCCGGTACTGGTGTACGGCCCCGGCGGTCCCGCGCCGGCGATGAAGGACGCGGCTGCCGCCTTCGAGCAGGAGCACGGCATCAAGGTGACAGTGACGGCGGGCCCGACACCGGGCTGGATCGAACGCGCGAAGCAGGATGCCGACGTGATCTACAGCGGCTCGGAAACCATGATGACGGACTTCACCGTTGCGATGGGCGGCCGCATCCAGGAAGCCAGCATCACGCCGCTCTACCTGCGTCCGCTGTCGATCCTGGTTCGTCCGGGCAACCCGAAGCATATCCATGGCGTCGCCGACCTCGTCAAACCCGGCGTGCGCATCCTGGTCGTCAACGGGGCTGGCCAGAATGGCGTTTGGGAGGACATGGCGGGTAGGAAAGGCAATCTCGATACAGTGCGCAAGATCCGCACGAACATCGCCAGCTATGCTGCCAACAGCGCGATCGCGCGCGACACCTGGACCAGCCGCAGCGACATCGATGCATGGCTGATCTGGAACATCTGGCAGGTCTCCAACCCCAAACTCGCCGACGTCGTGTCGATCGAACCGGATTACGCGATCTACCGCGATGCCGGCGTCGCCCTGACCGAGCACGGCAGCGGCAACCCGGCTGCGAAGCAGTTCGTCGATTTCCTGCAGTCGCCGCAGGGCAGCGCGATTTTCACCAAATGGGGATGGCAAAAATGACGGCGCGCGTCCTGCCATGACCGGGCAAGCGCAGGAACGCAATCTCGACGACCCGGAGGAAGTTACGCGCCGCTACCGCGAACGCCATACCGCGCCAGTGGCTGCGCTCAACCGCTGGGTCGAAAGCCACGCCGGCGGCATGCGCGAGATGCCGTGGTTCGATCCGCGCGATGGCGGCACCTTCGCCCGCATCCTGGTCCTGCTGGAAGCGCCGGCGCGCCAGGCGATGCGGCCGCGTTTCGTGTCGCGCGACAATCCCGGTCCGGCGCAGCGCAACCTCAAGCTCTTCCTGGCGCAGGCCTGCGTGGCGCGCGAAGAGACGGTGATCTGGAACACGGTTCCCTGGCTGCCGCCGGTCGATGGCCCACCGATGCAGCTGCGCGCCGGCGACATCCGCGCCGGCATCGCGCTGCTCGACGACGTCCTCGGATTCTTGCCGGAGCTGCGCGTCGTGGTGTGCGCGGGACGCACGGCCAGGCGCGCCGAAGCGTCCATCCGCGCCAGCCGGCCCGATATCCAGGTGCTGTCGATGCCACATCCGAGTCCGCTCGCTGTCTGCGCCGGCCCTCACGTAGCGCGGCAGATCGTGGACACGCTGGCGCAGGCGCGCGGGGTTGCCGGCGCCTGGCGCCGTACCACCTAAGCTCACGGGCGCTGCAGCGAAGCAATACAAGGCGAGACGAACAGCTTGCCCTGGTAGGCGCCATTCGCCGTGCGCCACGCGACCACCAGCCACAGCATGGCCAGCACCGCTACGAGCAGCGCGCCGGCGATGTCGAAGAACAGCGAATCGAATACATTGGCAAGCCGCAGCGTGGTCACGGCAAATACGCCGAGCGGAAATGTATACCCCCACCAGCCAAGGTTGAAGGGTACCGCGCTCCGGAAATAGCGGCAGGTGATCAGTGTCGCGAGCAGCATCCACCACAGGCCCAGCCCCCACAGGAGCAGTGCGCTCACGACCCCCAGGCCGTATGCGACCCGGCCGACCTCTTCCATGCCGAACAGGGCGAACGTCGCAGGCGCATCCGCACCGAGCACCAGCATGCCTAGGGAGCCTGTACCCACCGGGCCCAGGGCCAGCCAGCTCGATGCCGCCATGCTTTCGTGCGGCAGCTTGTGCAGCGCCATGCGCAGCAGCAGGATCGCGAGGATGCTGAGTGCAACGGGCACCGAATAAGCCCAGAGCACATAACCCGTAAGGAGCACCGTGAAGCGCGCCGCGCTGTCCTGCAGGTGCGGCACGAGCAGGCCTGCGCTGGCGGCCGCCACTTCGGCTGCGACCACGGGCAGCAGCCACACCGCAGTCATCTGGTCGATGCTGTGTTGCTGGCGGGTGAACATCAGGTACGGAATCAGTACGCCGCAGGCCAGCGCCATGGCGACGTCGATCCACCACAGGCATTGCGCTACCGCGACCGCGGCCTGCCCCCAGCGCGCCACGCCGAACCCCAGGAAACCGTTGATGATCGTCGCCAGACCCATCGGGATGGTGCCGAAGAACATCGATACCGTCGCGTGCCCGAAGACTTGCTTTGCCTCGTCGAAGAACAACAGCCAGCGCGCGCCGTACATCGCGGCGAACACGACGAACAGCAGGATGTTGAGCAGCCAAAGGCCTTCGGCAAGCTGATGCAGCCCGAAAACGGCATAAGGGAATTGTGCGAGAGCGAGCGCGAGAATGCCGGTGCCCATCGTCACGGCGAACCAATTCGGTGTGAATTGCCTGATTGCTTCAATCGGACTGCTCAATTGCCTTAAAGGCTTGAGGCCCGACGAGGTGGCGATGATTTCGCTGAAAGACATGGCTCTCCAATTTTGCATATAGCGCGCAGCATGCGCTGGCAACCGTAGCTTAAATCGAAATGCCTAATTCATGAAACACGACGGACAGCACGAACATCAAGCTGATATTTAGCTTGATAATACTTATTTTATTCGTTTTACAGCTATTCCCCGGCTCAATAAACTGAGGTTGTAACTTTCACTCAACACTATTGGAGCGCACATGAAAACCCCGACTCGCATTGCCGTTACCGGCGCCGCAGGCCAGATCGGCTATGCCTTGCTTTTCCGTATCGCCAATGGTGACCTGCTCGGCCCCGATCAGCCTGTCATTCTCCAGTTGCTCGACCTGCCACATGCCGTGGGCGCCATGCGTGGTATCGACATGGAGTTGCAAGACTGCGCGTTTCCACTGCTGCAGGAAGTCCTGGTGACCGACAATCCGGAAGTCGCCTTCCGCGACGCCGACATCGCCATTCTTGTCGGCGCACAGCCGCGCAGCAAAGGTATGGAACGCAAGGATTTGCTTGCCGCCAATGCAGGGATCTTCGCCACGCAAGGACGCGCCCTGAACGCGGTTGCCAAGCGTGACGTCAAGGTACTTGTCGTCGGCAATCCCGCTAATACGAATGCACTAATCGCCATGCACGCGGCGCCGGACCTTGATTCTTCCTGCTTCAGCGCGATGATCCGGCTTGACCACAACCGCGCCCAGGCCATGCTGGCGCTACATCTGGACAAGAGTGTCGACAGTATTTCGCAATTGATAGTTTGGGGCAACCACTCGCCCACCATGTACGCCGACTACCGCTTCGCCCTCGTCGACGGCCAATCCGCCTCGTTCGCGCTGCGCGACGCGCGCTGGAACCGTGAGGTCTTCATCCCGACGGTGGCGCAGCGCGGCACAGCCATCATCGAAGCGCGCGGCCAGTCGTCCGCCGCATCGGCGGCCAATGCCGCGATCGACCACGTACGCGATTGGGTGAGGGGCAGCGGCGGGCGCTGGGTCTCGATGGCGCTGCCGTCGGACGGCGGGTATGGCATCCCGGAAGGCATCTTCTTCGGCGTGCCGGTCGTCTGCGACGGGCGCGAGGCAAATCGTATCCGTGGCCTGGACATCAATACCTTCGCGCGCGAAAAACTGCAGGCGGCAGTCGATGAATTGGTGCAGGAGCGCGACGCCATTCGGCATCTGCTGGACTGACCTCCGTAAATTGTCATCCCCGGTACGGAATTTACAAAAATATCAGGTTGAATTCCGACTTTTAATTTATCCAGCAATTTTGTAGAAATAATAATGCAACGTATATTAGGCTGACCATCACGCCGGGAACCCGGCGCCCGGCCAATCACAGGAGACAACAGCCATGACAAGAAGATCAGGCGACGACACCGCCAAACCTGCAGGTCCCCACGGTAGCGCGCGCCCCTTCGAGGGACGCCGCCGTTTCATTCGGCACACTGGCTTCATTGCCGCTGGGTTGGCCGCCGCCCCGGGCGCCAGCCTTGCCGCCATCGCCAAGGACGAAGGGGTCTCGTTTGCCGATGGCCCGCGCGAACTGGTCAGTTATCCGCAAAAGCGTCCCTTGATCCGCGTCACGACCCGTCCGCCGCACCTCGAAACACCGTTCGAGGTCTTCAACAACGGGGCGATCACGCCCAATGACGCGTTCTTCGTGCGCTATCATCTGGCGAACCTACCGATGTCGATCGATCCTGAGACCTACCGGCTCGAGGTCAAGGGTGCGGTAAAGCGCAGCCTGAGCTTGTCGCTTTCCGAACTCAAGGCGCTGGGAGAGCCTGTCGAAGTCGTGGCTGTCAACCAGTGCTCCGGCAACAGCCGCGGGTTCTCGTCGCCGCGCGTCTTCGGTGCCCAGTTGGCAAACGGCGCCATGGGCAATGCGCGCTGGGTCGGGGTGCCGCTCAAGACAGTGCTGGAAAAGGCCGGAGTCGGCGCCAATGCACGACAGGTGATGTTCAACGGCCTGGACCAGCCTGTGCTGCCGTCGACCTCCGATTTCAGGAAAACGCTGGACATCGAACACGCGCTTGGCCACGACGTACTCCTGGCCTGGAGCATGAACGGCCAGGACATCCCTTACCTGAACGGCTATCCTCTGAAGCTGATCGTTCCCGGCTATTTCGGCACTTACTGGGTCAAGCACTTGTCCGAAATCGAGGTGCTCGACAAGCCTTTCGAAGGCCACGATGCCTTGTTCATGACGACGGCCTATCGCGTGCCAGACAATGACTGCCTGTGCGTGGCGCCCGGCACCACGCCGTCCAGGACCAGGCCGATCTCGACCCTGCCGGTGCGCAGTTTTATCACCAGCGTCACCAGCGGCGGCGTGCTGCCCGCCGGCCGTACGGTCCAGCTCAAGGGTATCGCTTTCGACGGCGGCGCGGGCATCAAGGCCGTGGATGTTTCGATCGATGGCGGCAAGACCTGGCGGGCGGCGGAACTCGGCGCCGACCTCGGGCGTTATTCGTTCCGCGAGTGGCGCCTGCCGGTAAGCTTCGCCGCACGCGGCCAGACTGTCCTGATGGTAAGGGCCACCAACCGTGCCGGCGAAGTGCAGCCGGCGGACCCGACCTGGAACCCGGGGGGCTATCGCCGCCATGTGATCGAATCCTACCCCGTGACCATCGCCTGAGGACGCGCCCATGAAACGAATCGAATCCTTCTTGCCTGTTTTCCTGCTCGTTGCAGGCATGGCCGCGCCGGCGTACGCCGAAGTTCATACACTGAAGCTTCCTGCCGAGACAGCGCAGCTCAAGTCGTCGCGCCTGCCCGGCTATGTCATCGCCACGCAGAAATGCGCTACCTGTCATTCCGCCGATTACATCAAGTACCAGCCGCCAGGCATGACGCTTACCCAATGGACCGGCGAAGTCGGCAAGATGCAGCACATGTATGGCGCCCCGCTCGCCGATGACGACGTCAAGGTCATCGGCGCCTATCTCGCGGTGACCTATGGCAGCGCGAAGGAAGCCGATTTGCCAGCCGAACTCAGGCTCGCGTCGGCATCGGGCGCTACGAAGCCGGCGGCGGGAAAGGATCCCGACGTGCAAGCGCTGCTCGCTTCCAACAATTGTCTGGCCTGCCATGCAATCGACAAGAAGATCGTCGGGCCGGCTTACCATGAGGTGGCCGCAAAATACCGCGGCAATCCCGGAGCGCAAGCCCTCCTTGAAAAAAGCATCCATGGCGGCAGTTCGGGCAAATGGGGACAGGCGGCGATGCCGCCCTTCCCCCAGCTCAAGCCCGAGGAATTGCGTGCGCTGGCCGATTTCGTTCTGAAGCAATAGGGAAATGCGCAGCGTTTTGGCAAGCGGCGTGGTTTCAATATAATTGGGCGTCAGCACAACTCGACGCCCGCCAACGATGCGCCTCTCCCTTCGCCAGCTTCAGATCTTCCTCGCCATCGCAGGATCGGGCAGCACCACGGCAGCGTCTCACCAGGTGGCCTTGTCGCAATCCGCGACCAGTGCAGCCCTCAACGAGCTCGAGGCGATGCTCGACGTCCAGCTGTTCGACCGGGTCGGCAAGCGCCTGCTCATCAACGACAACGGCCGCCTGTTGCTGCCCCAGGCGCGCCAGATGCTGGACGCAGCGACGACGATCGAACGCCAGTTCGCCGAGCAGAACAGCTTGACAGGCCTCGGCCTGCATCTCGGAGCCAGCACGACGATCGGCATCTACCTGTTGCCGGCGATACTGGCGGAGGCATTCGCCGCGTCGCCCCAGGGCCCGCCTCGCGTCACCATTGCAAATACGTCCGACATCGCAACGGCGGTCGCGAATTTCGAGCTGGATCTCGGCTTGGTGGAAGGGCCATGTCATGACCTGCAGCTACAGGTCGAACCGTGGATAGCAGACGACCTTGTGGTGGTTGCCGCCGCCGGCCACCCGCTGCTTACCGACGGTGCCGCCAGCGACGGGACCGTGTCCTTGCAGGCCTTGCGCAACGCCGGCTGGCTACTACGCGAACCCGGTTCGGGAACCCGTGAGGCGGTCGAGCAGGCGCTCGTCCCTCACCTGCACAGCTTGCGCTCGGCAGGCGAATTCAGCAACGCGGAGGCGATCAAGCATGCGGCCGCGCATGGACTGGGGCTGGCCTGCCTGTCCCGGCTCGTGGTCGAGGATTTCCTCGCGAGCGGTCGGCTGGTAGTGGTACGAACCTCGCTGCCCGCCCTCAAGCGCAACTTCTTCATCATTCACCACAGGAACAAGGTGCTGTCGACCAGACTCCTGGGCTTCCTGGCTTTGTGCCGCACGACGGCAAGCAGGCGGGTGCGGCGCAAGCTTGCGGGCCAGGCCCATGAATATGGTTGACGCTGCACCTCGAGCCAGATCGAAAAGAGGATGACTTACGCGGTATCGACCTCTGCTATCGCTCCCAGATGAACTTCAGGTAATTGTCGTCGAAATACGCATCCTCCCGCAGTCGCCTCATATTTTCTGGATCTGACGGTTGATGGCTTTCAGCGCTTTTTCATTACGTTCGCTGTACCGGTTCGTCAGGTAGTCCGTCCGCACACGCATCAGCAGCGTTATCTTGAACAGCTCTTCCATCACGTCGACCACGCGGTCATAGTAGGCGGACGGGCGCATGCGGCCAGCGTCGTCGAACTTCTTGTAGGCCATTGGCACCGAGGACTGGTTCGGGATCGTGAACATACGCATCCAGCGTCCCAGCAGGCGCAGGGTATTCACCACATTGAAGGACTGTGAGCCGCCGCATACCTGCATAACTGCCAGCGTGCGTCCCTGGCTCGGCCTGATCGCGCCCATCTCCAGCGGAATCCAGTCGATCTGGTTCTTCATCACCGCGGTAATCGCGCCATGACGCTCAGGACTACACCACACCTGGCTTTCCGACCATGAGGGCTAAGTCGGCGGAGAAGTTCCACTTTTACTTCATTTCTCCGGCGAGTTTCACTTTTACTTCATAAGAAGTTTCACTTTTACTTCATCGGACGCCCCCGTTCTGTTGGCTCGATGCGGCGATCGGTTATCGCGGTTGACGCGCGGCTTGTACCGGCGGTTTTACCACCTCCGGCTGACGATGAAGCCGAAAACTGCCGTTGGGCTCGGCTTCCCTGCCAACGCGGGGGCAGCAGTTCCAGGGAAGTGCGCTCCTGGCTGACTCTGTGCCGCCCATGCGCGGTCACCCCAGGCTTGAGGTCCCGCCCTCGGGTGGCGACTACTGCTACTCGGGTGCAGCACCGCATACGCCACCGCAAAGCCGCCGTCGTCAACCCGGGTAGAAGCGGGAAAATGCTAAGTCTTGCCGTCTCAGACGAGAAGCACGACAAGCAGCCCGTCGCCAAACACCTCACTATCTTTATGAACGCCAGGCAGGCAATCGATCCTTCAGTCGAGGCGACATGGACGGGCGGGGCGCGGCGCGATTGACAAAAGCAATGCGCTTCTCGGGGTCTACCTTTTTTTACGCAACCTTGGCCAACTAGTGGGACGATTTCGCTGGGTCGGGGCCTGCGCTGGAGCGGGGACCTGGCAGAATTCTCGATGCAGAACCAACTTTTCGGAATGAGGTCACCGCGTTCGTTCATGTGGCTGCTGGTTCCTTTCGTTTCGTTTCGTTTCGTTTCGCAGACTGACCCTATGGGGTGCGGGCGTCCGTGCCATCTCGTGCGGCACTTGCCGGATAAGGTGGGTAGATAGCATGGCGACAGCGATGCATTGAATTCGCCGACGGATTGCGGAAGGCGCTCACCGTTACCTAGCCAGCAGAGGGCCAGGCGGGTACACTCGTGCCAAGAATCGCTTACTTCGAGAGGCAACGTGATTCGATACCGCCGTCGTTTGGCGATCGTTAAATAAATTGCGGTGGTTCCATCTAGACTCCCCTTCGTCTCTACTACATCAGCTCGTGATAAAGCAATACTCGGCACTAATCAATCCCAAATTCACACCATTCCAAATTAAATACTTGGACGGGATCGACACCGTCAGGATCGCGGAACCCGGCAGGCAGCACCTCGTAGAAGCGTATCGCATGCTTCGAGGTGGGTATGTGGGAATCGTCGACCTGATCAACCCGCAAAGCCGAGCATGGCTACAACTTGTCACGTTCGACGAAGGCAAGAACGTGGGTATTGCTGCGAAGGCGCACCCTGATGACGCAAAAGTCCTTTACAGCGAAAGCCGGGACCTCAGGGTCGAAGACATGTTACTGATATGCGAAGCATTCATGCGTTCAGGCGATGTGGCGACGAGCGGATTCGCATTTAGTGATAGCGAATGGGATGAACGCGACGATCTTGTTCCGTCCGCCCCGCTCGCGTTCGTGGTGGCCCCACCCGACACCGTGGCCGAGCCGGATGACGAGCCGGACTGTCCTGAATTGTCTCCACAGGACATTGTCGACGAGTGGATAAAAGCTTCGCACCACTTTGACGACGAGATCGTCCGGCTGGCCTTATCGTCCGGTGCTAGTCTCAGCACCAACACGACAACGCCCGCGCTCATTCATCTTGCCCAATGTGGCGCGCATCCAGACGTCATCGATCTCGTGATGTCGCTTGGTGAGGACCTCGCTGCGGTGTATGACGGCGGCACAGCGTTATGGCATGCTGTGAGCACACGTCACTATGCATTCGCGGATGCCCTTCTGCTGCGTGGTGCAGATAAGGCCGAAGCACGATCCAGCGTACATATTCGGGCTTGGCAAAAGCGTGAGGTTGGCCAGCGCATCCTCGACGATATTGCACGCGGCGACGAACACGCCGTGTTGGCCTATCTCGAGAATCGATCCCCCAGACATGTCGCGCTTGACTTGGTGGTCCAAGCGATTAAGGATGAACGCCTTGCGATCCTGGTCCATCTCCTTGCCGCCAAACGCGAACTACACCTTATGCGCGCGGGTCTGGAAAGCGTGTGGCGACTCGCAATGGGACTACGGGACGTGCGTTATGTCGAGGCGCTCATCAAATACGGTACTTATGAAAGCGTCACGTCGCTACCCGAATATGGGCGTTGCTGTAGCTTGAGCGCGAGTCCCGAGACGTTGTCGTTCTTGTTTTCGAACGGGTACAAGCATGACATTCGCGCTATGTTTTCATATCTGATTCGCTCGAGGCGTGACCGAAGCCTAGCGCTACTGCCTGTTTTTCCAAATTCGTATTTCATCGGGCTCCCACCGGAACACGTTGGAAATGCTCTCCTCAGTTTCAGTCAACATGCGCCAGAACGGATCGATCATCTGTTGGATCACAATGACTATGCGGCGCTCCTCCATTACGTGTTTGACGGCACAGGCCATCCCGACGGGCTGATTCTTGGCCCCCTGATTCTCGACGGCCTTGGTCCTATCGCCACACAATCCTCATGGCGCGAGCGCGAGCCAGCACGCGTTTGGGAAAAGTACGATGAGCTTCGCGCGCTGGCAGGAGGTTTAATCGATCTTGACGTCCCGGTCGTCATGCCTGCATACGCCAGAAAACAGCGTTTCAAGCATGCTCGACGCCAGTACGAAATCCTCAACGAAGCAGTTCGCCGTGGCACTATAGATGAGGAGTCAATCGCGTACGATGTGTCAACGAAGTTCATTGACCACGGCTACGCGTCTCTCACCGCTGCGCAACAACAAGTCTTTCATGCGCACGTAGCGCCCATTTTTGCGAACCTAACAATGCGGCCCAGCCACTGGTTTTTAGATCCTATACAGGACCGTTTTGTTTGTGAATAATACAAACAAACTGGTTGGGCTGTCGGTCCACAGGCTGGAAGAAAGGGAAATTCGCATGCTAAAAAGAATCACGCCGGCGCTGATCGACAAGATGAACAAACGCCATACTACCGAAGGCGGCACCGCCATCAACGACAAGCTCGACCTCCTTTTTTCGACTTTCCCAGACAACACCTGTCTGAATGACGTGCAGGTCAAAGTGGCGGTCCTCAACACCATTTACAACACCTCGATCCAATATATCCGGCCGGTCGCGGAGAAGATCAACGCCGAATTCAAGGCGTTCGCCAAAAGCAAGAAGGGCATACAGGTCTCCCCCATCGATATGGTAGACCGTATCGCGACGGCCGAGTGGGACCGCAAAGAGCGCGGCGGGTTGGTGATGCGCACGAACCTCTCGTTTGCGTCCAAATACATGCATTTCGAGAGCAAGCGTGACGTGCCGATCTACGACAGTTACATTTGGATTGTAATGAACGGCTATCTGCACGCGGCCGGCGACCGTGTGACGTTCGGCGTACCGTGCAACTATGCTGACTTCTATGCACGTTTCCGGCAATTCCGGCAACGATTCGAATTGGACCGGTATTCGAACTACCAGATCGACAAATTCCTCTGGCAGTACGGCAAGGCGGAGATCAGCGCATACCGCAAGGAAGGACTTTCCCAGGCAAAGGCGAAAGCCCGGCTCCAAACCCAGCTGCTTAAGGCACCGCTCGGCTCAATGCCGACGGCATAACGGATAAGCGAAACCGGTGCTAGGACCTTGAGAACGACTCGCACTGAAACACCGCTTGCGCTCATTGCCCTAGGTGGTCAGGGGTGAGAGACCCGAGGTTCACAGAATGGCGTTTCACTTTTGCTTCATCTCTCCGACGAGTTCCACTTTCACTTCATAAACAGTTCGACGTTCACTTCATCGGACGTCCCGGCCAGGTTATCTGTACCCTGCCGAGAGAATGCGGCACGCGCTGGGCCGTCGCGCGCCGGCGGTGCGCCGCATCCAGACGCCTGCGTCATCGGCGGCCGCTGCGCGGTTGACCGGCGCCCAGTTCGCGCAACCGCAACCTTGCCGCCAGCCGCGCGTGCCTAGGCCCAGTACCCAGATAGCAAGGTGGCGTTGGGATCGCCGCCCGTGGCCTAGCACGCGCTCGTCCAGGGATAAACTGCATCGGCCCGTCAAGGACGCTCAGCTGCCGTCGCAACCCGTCAACATCCCAACAGGACCGCGTCACACGTGAATCTCGGCGGCGCGATGTCACCGCCGTGCAACGTCGATCCGCGGCCGCGTTCCACCAGCATCCTGCTTTAGTTTCCTATATGAAATATTTTTGGTAACATGCCAATGTGCGCGCCGGGACAGTTCCACCTGCTGCGGCGCGACGCGTCGGCATCCCTAGACTCACCGAACGCAGGATGCCGGACGGCAGACACGCCGCGCCAGCATTCGGCACCCGCTAGCGGCGGTAGATGCTCGACGTCCAGGTCACCAACACTCAACCCACGGCGCTGTTCCAATGGCGCCCGCTGCACGACACCTGCGCCTCCGGGCGTCTATCCATAAGGTCACTAGCATGAATCGCATCGACATCGACGATAAAACATTCCGCCAGTTCGAGGACTATCGCGCGGACGAAGACGGCTCGCGAGCCCTCGGACGTCTGATCCGGTTTTCCGCCAAAAAGCAACAGGAAGAGGCCGAACGTCTGGCCATCGTGATCCTGGAAGCCCACTGGTTTGACTTGGACGACAATCCGGGCCAGGCGTCGAATGCCCCCTTTCTCGAAGGCGTCTGCCGACTGGCCGACAACGCAAAAAGCTACCGGCTGAACTTCTACGACGCCAACAGTTTCGGGCATGCGTTGGACGCCATCGCGACCATTTCCGAAACCAGGATCATTCTGTATATCGGCGCACACGGATCGAAGGCCAAGGTCGCAGCGGCCCATGCGACGACCCTCATGAAGAAGGTCGCCGATTTCTCCCGTAAAAAAAAGAAAATCGAAGGGATCGTGTTGAGCTCATGCCTGGCCGGCGGCCATGATCCGGCAATGGTGGAGGCGCTCAGCGGCAGCAGCAACTGGATCTTCGGTTATCGTACGGCTGTCGACTTCCTCGGCAGCATCCAAGTCGAATCCGCCATCCTGGCACACCTTGCAGCGGCGGGCCCCGGCTTTTCCCACAGCGAGGAGGACGTGGTCGAGGTCTTCGGCAACGCCCTGCACTGCTTTAATCCGCATTGGGAAATCGGTATGAAACAGTATCCGCGTCTCGTCGATGCGTTCCGACTGATCACACGTGGCAAACACATGAAGAACGTGACGGACCGCTCGCAAGGGGTCATCGACTGCGCATGGCCCCAACCCGCGCCCCCTGTCCAGCGCCAACCCTAGCCGCCTAGGTCGGTAATCCACGCCGGCGTCATTCCACTATCGGCTACATCAGCCCGGTACAGTTTGAAAATCTAAAATGCCCCTAACGGAAGTGTCCGTATCGATGGGGGAAGGCCAAAGGCATCGTGCAGCTCTTGGCTTGGCCAGCGGCAATCGGATTTTTTGTACTCGGGGTCGTGGTAATCAGGAAGACGTTTGCAGAACGTGTAGTCTTCTATAGGCATTACAGGCACTGATCAGCCGCCGTCTCAAAGTTGGTTAGTTCATCGCTGGTCGTTTTCGAACAGGCTGCCTTGGCCTTAGGGTCAAAAGAAAGTCGCACTGACAAGAGGCGGCAACGGCACTCCGTTAGCAAGGTGACCCACCTTTCGTGCGGGTGTAAAAGGCAGGCATCTCGCCAAGGTCGACCGGCGACTTCCGTACCCATTTTGATGGTGTTAAGGTTGCATTAGAAAAACTGAATTACTTTGCTTGCATTCCATGATCGCAAACCAACAGCACGCTGGCGAGGGGATCCCTTTTGGCCGAAGGATCGAGGACGGCCGCATGTACGAGCCGCGCCAGGTACCGCTCGGGAAGAAATGCGGGTGCATCTGCCCGGCTTGTTCCTTCCCTCTGTATGCAAAGCATTGCGAATCCGGCAAGCGCGCGCCGCATTTCGCGCATGCGCCTGGCTCGGCGTGTGAGTCCGGTACCGAAACATCGCTTCACCTGGCAGCCAAACAGCTCATTTACGACCGGAAGGGATTTTTGTTCCCAGAGCTCACAGCGACGGTGGAGGTGTCCGACGCTTTCTCATCCCTTCACCGGGCGTCCCAGAGCTTAGCCGCCGCCGCCTACCGAGAGCTTGGGAAGGTCCAGCTGGAGCAAGCCGTTGGGTCAACCCGTCCAGATCTGCTGGCTGAAGCCGCCGATCTTGGCAAGGTCGCGATCGAGATCGCCGTCACCCATTTTACCGACGAAGAGAAGTTGAAAAAACTGCGTAGTCTCGCCCTTGCCGCGGTCGAAGTCGACCTGTCAGGGATACGTGAGGCTACGTTTGACGTCCTGAATTCGCTGCTTTTTGAGAATGGTAGCGTCACCGTCTGGCTCTTCCATCCTGCGGTCTCGGCGGTCGAGGACGAGCTGCGTCAGTCGTTGGCGCCTGTGTTGGCTGAAAGCCAGGCACGCAAAGTCGAGGAGGTCGCTAGGCAACTGGCACGTCACACAGCGGCGATGCGGGAGCGCGAATTGGAGCGCGAGCAGAAGCGGACACGCCTTCGGGTGGAACAGATCAGGAACCGGGAGGAGCGCGCGGAGCAAACTCAGAAAGAGGAGCAGCAGCAGCGCAAAACAGCGCTCTTCAAAAACGCACTTGAGGCCGAAAAACGCGAGATCCTCCGTCGCTGGCTCGGTGGTGCGGATCTCCCGGCTTTGCTGAGCGTGCCAACCGGTTGCCCGGGGGTTTTCGGGGTGTCAGATCCTCACGTATGGCAAACAGCCCTTTTCGCAGGCCTGATACATAAACGGGCCGCACGAGGGAAGTACTTGCTGACTTTAGAGACCGCAGTTAGCTGGATGCGGGAGCGATTCGAGTCGGATGATTTCCATCCTGAGAGCGAGACGCTGGCAGTACGCGATTACCTGAACACGATGGTCGATGAAGGTGCCCTGCTCGCACGTCACGAGTCATACTATCTGATTGGAATCGCGGATTTGTCCGCCTACGAAACGCTTCGATGTCTGCAGGCGGGGGAAGAACTCCCGGTCTACGCGATGGCCGAGTGTGTATGTTGGGTCGACGAAGACAAATGGCCCACAGCCAATCAGCCTACAGTTATGGCAATGGCGATGAGCCCTCAGCAAACAATGACAAAAAGCTGGTACAAGCTGTCGACCCTAGAACCCAGTGCCCGCGCGGCCACGCCATACCGAATCTGCGAATGGGGTGCGACACTGGGTATAGACGAGGCCATGACTTTCCAGTACCTGGTGCGCACCGGTTACGTTCGGCTCAAGGACTATTGAGCCGATCACGGCCCCGGCCGCGTCAATCTTTCCCTACCGCTTGGCGCGTTTTGCCGGCGCGTCGGGTACAGCCACCAGCTCCGCCGGCGCCATAGCAGCCTTCATCGCCGCAGCAAGTTCCTGCTCGGTCGGTGGGTATTCGTCGTACCAGTCGTAGCTGTAGACACGCTCGCGTGCGCCGTCCAGCGCCTTCGTGTCCAGGGGAATGTCCTGACCTGGTGTGCTACGGCCTTTGCCCACGACGATCGACGTCAACGGAGGCAGACCTTGCTCGATGCAGTAGAAGGCGATGTGCCCGAGGATCTTGTCGAGCACGCCCACTGCCTTCTTCTTGTACATCTTCACCGACAAGCCCTCATAGGTCAGCGTCTGGCGGTTCATCGCCGCGCCTACGAGGATCACCCATGCCTGGAGGGCGCGGGCGGGGTGCTTCGAAACTGGGTTGAACTGGGCCATGGAGATCCTTGCGGCGGCTGCCGGTCGCTGACGAGCGCGAGGCGCGGTTGCTGTATCGGAACATGGTACCGCAACACAGCCGCGCGATCGGGGAAATTCGGTCTGGGTCTGCACCAGGTGGGAAATTGAGCTGGCTGTGTCAGGCCCGTGCCTGACATCGACTTGGGCGGCCAGCGAGAGGTACTCCTCGAAATCCGCGATCTCCTGGCGGGAATACCCATGAAGGCGGGAGAACGATTTCCAGTCGTCGCACTGGTAGGCGAGGCGCTGGTCGGCGGTCTAGGTTTCTGGCTTGCTGATCTTCTCGGCGCGAGCTGTACGCTCCAGGAGCTCGATGAAGCGCAGGACCACCGGGTCTTGCCGGTGTTCGTCGACCAGCGCCAGGCTGTCGAGGTCGAGCGGGCGCATGGTGTCGCCGTAGCGTGGGGCGGCCGGGTCGATCGGAGGCATGCTGGGTCGCGTCATAATAAGCCTGGCGCCCACTTCACGGTACCAAAGCGCAGCGGGCGCGGGCCGCTCGTCAGCGCGTTGCGCTGAGCATTCCACCAATGCTGGTAGATCGCTGGATCCGGAATCAGGAACTGCAGGTCACGGCCGGTACGGCTGCCCCTGACAAAAATGGTGGTGAACATCGCAGCTGCGTACATCATCGGCTTCGGTGCCGCCGGCCGTTCGCTCGGGTCGAGGAAATGGAACCACGCTTCCCAGACGGCTTCGAAGTCGTCTGCCGTGAACGGGTACCCGCTGCGCCATTTCGATAAATTGCGGGCCAGGTGCTCGCATCCGGCCAGCTCGAACCATCGCTTCATGTCTTTGGCGGCTGGCACCGCGGATGGCCACTTGCGGCCAGGGCTTTCACGCAAGACGCGCATGCATGCGGCCGCGTCGAGTAGGCGGCGAAACGGGTAGTGGAAGGCGTCACGGACAATGGGGCTGGTAGTCTGGACTGCGAAATCAATCCGAGGATGCGTGCGGGGCATCAGGCACGTGAAGATCGATGTCGCCTCGATGTTGGACAGGTATTCGGCGCAGAACTCCAGGTCGAGTATTGCGAGGAGCTGGAGCTGTGTGTGCAGCGCCAGCACCGCCACTGGCAGGTCGAGGTCAGCCCATGCGGTGGCCGCCTGCAGCTGGCGCCGGATCGTGTCCGCGTCGGTGCCAGCGTCCGGGTTCATGAAGTGTTCCTCCTGCAGCCATTTCGCCCCGAGCAGGGTCTGCACAAAGCCCAGAATGTCCTCGTTCTGACGATGGACGGCAAGCGCCTGCTCCAGAAGGTCGATCTCGCGCGAAAGCTCCAGGAAGGCGGGGAAATGGTCACCGCCGTTTTGTAAGCCCAGGGCGAAGCTGCTCAGCGTCCCCGGGCAGGCCTTTATCGCGGTCGCGAACGCGTCGCGCTGCTCGGGCGTCCATTCTCGCCGGCCGGCTGGCCAGGCTTGCCCTGGGCCTTTGCGGCACCCTTTGGCGCCGGTGGCGGCGGCGCAGTCTCCGCATTGGCGCGCTTGTCAGCAGTGCTTTGCAGACGGCGCACCCAGTCTTTCTGCTCGCCGCCATTGTCGGCCGCCGTACTGCCTTGCACCCTTTTCACAACGTCCTTCGTCGTGGGCGTCTTCACCGCAGCACTCTTCGGCGCTGCCTTCGTCTGCTTGTTCATCGCTCTCTCCTCGTGGTTGCGCCGCACCTGCTGGCAATCCGCACATTCTGCGCCAGCTGGCCGGCCGCGTTATTCCGAATTTCGGAAAGGCTCCAGTCCAAGTCAGCGCCATCGATCAGGCCCGAATAAACTGCAATTAACGGTCGGTTCACGGTGGTGGGGCAGTGGCTCAAGGGTATGCCCAGACTGTGGTGGAGAAAACTGTCGTGCAATCCTCGGATCGCTCAAGAATTTCTCTTGAAAATTATGACGTTTCGCACTCGTTGGAACGCCTCGGTTTCCACAAGCGATAACTGTTAATAGCTCTCGGAAGTAATTCTGTTAGATCGAAGCCATTGCGACTCATAGGAAAAACCCGCGTGCAAGCGGCGCCCAAATCACAAATTTCGTTTCAAATTTCGGAAGTAAAATTGGTACTTCGCTGCGTCGTGTACTAATTTGGACGGATCAGTGCCGAATCAGACTCGACAGGAGAGTGGCTAAGCGTAATACAAACCAAGGATGGCTTGAAGTAAATTTGTTAGAAAGATGCGACCGGCTTATCTCGCAAATTTACTTCCGAAAACCTAACAAAATTACTTCCGAGCGCTTCTCGGCCTTCGGGCCGTTTTTTACGTCGCTTCCTTTCGATGATAACGCTTATTATCATCGAAGCGTTTATGCTTGTTTTGGCCGTGAAACAGGGTTAGGATGGTGCTTTCATTTACCAGCCTCAGTCGGACGACCATCGTGTCCAGCGCCCACCGCCATGCCCGACACGCCCGCGCCGCAACCTCAGCAGCTTGACATCACCCTGGACATCGTGCTGGCCGCCGGCCTGAACGATCTACTAGATGCCGATTCGACGCCTGATCCCGGCGCCATGCACAGCATCCTAGCACAGGCCGCCCGCGACGCCGAGTCCGCCGCCGACATGACCAGGGGCGCGGGCCCTGCGTTTCATGGCCGGTATCAGTTCCATGATGCTGGAGCCGGATACGCGCCCGACGCCATTCCTGCCCATGGCCACCTGGTCCGACGGCACGCGCACCATGCTCCCCGAAGACCTGACCAGCGCGCATGTCGACCTGCTGGCGCAACTGGTCGACGCGGTGTGCAATCCCGCTGCTGCGCGCCCGCCTGGCCGACCTGGTGTGGCTCAAGGACCGGCGCAAGGACATCGCCTTCGCCCTCACGGCCATTGACGGCTACCGCAGCCACCCAATCGATTTCGCCACCTGGCACCTAAGCGGGCGGGCCGCGTGGCACCGCGCGCTGCAGCTCGCCATCTCCCTCGGCCGTGGGGCCGGGACCCGGAGCCACGAGATCGAGGTGGCGCTGCTCGCCGCGTTCAATAGCGCGCTTGGCGCCGGCACCTTCGAGCCGATGTTCTATGTGCGGCCGCTCTACAACGAGAAGCGTGCCGGCGCCGACGCCCCCATGATCGCCGGCGCGCTAGAACACCTGGGCCGCGAACGGCTCGATGCGGGGCGGAATTCGGATGCGGAAGGCTTTTTTTTTTGAGGAAGCGGAAAAATGGTATGGACGCGCACGGCTACCCGATCGGCAGGCCGACATGCTGGTGATGATCGGCGCGAGCCTGGCGGCGCAGGCGGATGCCAGCGGATCCGCGATCGCCGCCAGGAATTCTTGACCCGCGCTATCAAGGCCTACCGCGACGCGCCTGGCCCGCACCGTGCCACGCACAGGGTGGAGGAAGTCATCGCCGCGCTGCGTGACAAATTGGCCTCGGCCGGGCGCCTGGCACTGGGCGAAATGCGCGTCGTCCAAAGCCGGCAAATCGATCTGACGGACTACCGACAGCAAGCCATTCAGCAGGTGCAGGGAAAAACGCCCCTGGGCGCATTGGTCGGATTCTGCACGCTGCATGACTTTCCGAACCGTGAGACCTTGTTCCAGCAGGCCCGGAAGCTGGTTGCGCAAAGCCTCGTTGGGAGGCTGTTCGGCGGGGTAACCCTAGCCGATGACGGACGCGCGATCGCGCGGCGTGCCGGCGCCGACAGCGGCGAAGGCGCTGAGGCGGCGCAGGTGCGAGCTTTCGCCATCAAAAACTGCGTCAATGTGGCGGGGATGACCGCATACGGCATGATCATGCCCGCGCTCGAGGCGATGCAGCTGGAGTGCTACCTGACCTTGCTCGACTTCGCGCACCTGTGCGCGAATGCCGGTGTCGTGCCGCGCGACCGGGTCGACGTCGTGGCCAAGGGACTGCATGCCGGCTACTGCGGCGATTACGTACAGGCGATCCACATCCTAATTCCGCAATTCGAAAACATGGTTCGGGTCGCACTGCGGGACGCTGGCGCCCACACCACCACGCACGACGTCAACGGGCTGGACATGGAGGTCGGCTTGTCGAACTTGGTCGAGCGGCCGCAGATGATAAAGGTGTTCGGCGACAACCTGACCTTCACGGTCCGGGCGATCATGTGCGAGCAAGAAGGGCCGAACCTGCGCAACGCGGTTGCCCACGGCATAGCAGATGACAGCCTGTGCAGCGGTGTGTATGGCGTCTACGCCTGGTGGCTGATCCTTCGGCTCGTGGTTGAATCGTTCGTGGCCGACCTTCCCCAGGAAGACGAGCACGGCCCAGCCGCGCCAGCGCAGGGAGAGTAGGAATGGCCCAGCACACCAACGTGGCGCTGCCCGACCTTGCCTACAACCGCACCGATTACACGGCGCTGCGCGCCTATGTGCTTAAAATTCCAATCCAGCGCATCGCCGACCTTTACTTCACAGAAGATAGCCCCCAAGTCGCGGAAGGACTGGAGCGCTGGCTGATCGACATGCGCAATGCGCTGATCGAGCGCGCGATCGAGCACAATCCAGCCTTTGCGGAGATCCTGAAGGGAGCGCGCCAGGGTGGCGCCATTACCGACAAGGCGCTGGACATCCTGATCAAGGCCGCGGACATGCCACGTCCGGTGCCGGCGCTGGCGCAGCCGCTGGCCCAATGGTTCCGTCCGAGGACGGCGAGCGCGTTCAAGGCCGAGGGCGTGCGCACGCTCGCCGAGCTGGTCGACCTGATCAACCGGCGCGGACCCGGGTGGTGGCGCTCGGTGCCCCGCGTGGGCGCCGGCCGCGGCGCGGCGATCGTGCGATGGCTGCGCCAATGGCCGCAACAGCTCGGCGAGGTTGGCGAGGAACGTTCGCACGCGGCCCCGTCACATGACCTGGACCTGTTGCCGGTGCTGGATCCGACGCGCCAACGCGCGCTGGCGCCACTGGGCACCTTCCAGCTGCCGGCCTGGCTGTCCGGGCTGCAGGGCGCAAACCGCTCGCCCGCGTTTTGCTTCATCGCCGCGCGCAACGACCTCGAGGCGATCAACGCCTACCTCGTGCGCTACCAGGGCCAGGCCCACACGGAACGGGCCTATCGCAAGGAGCTGGAGCGTGTGCACTGGTTGCGTGCAAGCCCATGTCGTCGCTGCTAGTCGACGACTGCGAGCGCTACAAGCACTTTCTGGTGGCGCCGACGCCGGAGTTCCGCGGCCCGCGCACCGTCAAAACCAGCAAGCGCTGGCGGCCGTTCGCCGAGGAGCCGATGGGCACCGGATCGCAGAAGCAGGCAGTGCTCATCCTGCGCGGCATGTTCGACTGGCTGGTCAAGGTGCGCTACCTGGCCGGCAACCCCTGGACTGCGGTGAAAGACCCGGTGGTGATCGTGCAGGCCGAGCACATGCAGGTCGACCGTGCGCTTAGCAGGAATTCCTGGGACACGGTCGTCGACGTGTTGACCCTGCGCGCGGCGGAACCCGACAACCAGCAGGACCGGGTGGCGCTGGCGGCCATCCTGCTGATGGGGGACTCGGGCCTGCGTCGCGCCGAGGCGGCCAGCGCGCGTCAGGACAAGCTCAAGGCGAGCCGGCACGCAAGCGGGGTATGGATGCTCACGGTGCTCGGCAAGCGCAACAAGATCCGCAAGGTGCCGGTCAGCGGGCGCACCATCGATGCGCTGCGCGCGCACTGGCGCGATCGCGGGCTCGACTTCGACAGCACGCCGGCGGACTTGCCGCTGCTGGCGCCGCTGGTGGTGCCGGGCACGTCGGCGGCGCAGGCGCGGCACCGGGACCACGGCGCGAACGGCTATCGCGCCAATTCGCTGTACGACCTGATCGCTGGCGCCCTGGACCGCGTGCAGGCGCACGTAGCCGAGCACACGTCGCAAGAGGCGCCGCTGCTGACGCCCGAGGCCCTGGTCCAGCTCAAGCACACGTCGCCGCATGCCTTCAGGCATACATTCGGCACGCTGGCCGTCGAAGACGACATGCCGATCGTCGTCGTGCAGGACGTGCTTGGCCATGCCAGCGCGGCGACGACGTCCATCTACGTCAAGACGAAGGAAAAGAGGATTGCCGAGGCGGCGGAGTTGTATTACGAGCGTCGAAGAAGCAGCGTAGGTAACGAGGCTGTTAAAAAAACTTAAGCTAGAGGATCACACGGGAGTCAATGGTAAAGCAACGTCGCACATCAATTAAACGGTCAGGTTAAACTGGCTTTAAACCAGGTTCAGAGCTGGCAGACGTCCATATCTTTTCACATACGACAAGATCATGGCTCGCTCGTAATACGCCAACGTTGCTCTCGCAACGATTGCGCGTGTTTCTTTAGGCCTAGAATTCGTCCATTCAGATCGCCAAGTCGTGAACCAAAGCTTAGTCATGTCAGCACCTTTTTGCGCTCGATATTTCCGAACTGCTCGGTGTGACCGCTCAAGTCGGCAATCAACATTTGCTGACATCCCGATATAAGTGACATTTTTCGGTAGTTTCTCGAGACTAGGGCTGGGCTCAACGGCAAGATTATCCGATGATTCTGCAAGAAGATACAAGCCAAGAATGCCGAAATCTAATGGCACATCGAGTTCGCGAGACGGTCGTGGGCGGTAAGTCCATTTCTGCCATCCGTCGAAGACAAGTTCAGGGACCTCAATCAATGTCATTTATCTACGCACTGAAGTAGCGATTTTTGACCGGAGCTGTGTAGAAGACGCTTGCGTTATCGGTTGAACTTAAACCGATAACGCAAATTTTCACCAAAGCTTACTGCTCTTCAGGTGAAATAATTTTTACCTCCAGCGACTGGTATTTATTGACTGGGTTAGGGATCATTAGAGACGGATTATTACTATCGCCGCCTAGTTCTCCAAAAGCTTTTAGTTCTTCCAACCGCTCCCGATCAAGGCTAAATTCATTTGGTCCCTCAGCAATATAAACATAACTACCAAGGTCCTCGCCAAGCTCACGCAGGTACCTATCGACTTTATCTTCGCTACCCCTACCTTCCACGGCGTCTTTGTGGGCATTCTGAATTCTTTTGATGTCAATTGCGATATTATCAAAGTCAACGTTGTCCATCATAAGGTATCCTATATTCCTTTTTAGAGAACTTAATTAGTCTGCTGAAGTGTTGTTGTGAGCTGCGGACGCTAACAGCTTTAGCTAGCAATGCAAGTATGGAAGAGTAACTTGCTAGGGTGTTTTATCAGTAGTACGCCATACAGGGGGCAGGCTGTCAAGCAGATGCGCCGAAAGAAAGCAGTTGTTATTGGAAACCGTGTGTGAGATGGCGATGAACGAAACGTCCAAGAAAGGATTGAAGGTGCCTTTCGCCCGCAAGGGCGACCGCCTGATTGCGCCGACTGATCCCCTTGTCGGCGGGCTGGACTGCCATTGCAACTGTCCAGGGTGTGGGGCAAGGCTGATCCTTAAGCAAGGGTCGAGGCGCCGCCACTTCGCTCACCAGAACGCACCCGGTTCCAACCAGTGCGTCGAGAGTGCAACCCACGCCGCCGCCAAGCAGGTGCTCGTCGAGTGCGGCGCCCTGATGGTCCCGGAGGTCAGCTTCCACATTTCAGCCGCGACCCAGGACGGCGGCGAGCTGCATGAGTACGAAGTCCTGTCACCGCAACGGCGCATCCGATTTGATCGGACGGTGGCGGAAGTCACCATCGACACGATCCGGCCGGATGTCGTCGGCTACCGCGGCGACCGACAGCTCCTGGTCGAAATGTTTTTCCGCCATTGCGTCGATGAGGAAAAGCGGACCAAGCTCAAACGGCTCGGATTACCGGCGATGGAAATCGACCTGTCCGACCTCGATCCGCTGGAAGGGTTCGACGCCGTAAAGGCGCGCGTCATCGAGAGCGTGCACTACAAGGAGTGGCTAGTGTACCCGCGCAGCGACCAGCATCTCGCCTACCTGCAACACAAGCTGCAGGGCCGGGTGGACGCGGCCAACGACACCTACCTTGCCGAATTGGAGCGGCGAAGACAGGAGCGGGCGAAGCTGGCCCAGCTCGAAAAGGCCAGGAAGGCCGCCAAGGTCGACATTGATACCGCTTTTTCTGGCTGGCCTACGGATCAGCAGGAAGCATGGCTCCGCAAGCAACTTGGCCTCAAGGATGCGGTGCCAGCCTTCTTATCTCGGCAATCTTACCCTGAAACAGTGCTCCGTGTGCCGGCGTTTCTCTTCCAGGCCAGTATCTTCGAGCGCTTTATCCACCACGCTGAGGTAGGAACGAGACTATCCGCTGAAACGATCTATCCTTTTCTGCGTCGACGATTCAACTTGCCACTGCGTGATCGTGCAGTCCAGCATCTGGCAATCAACTTGTACTTGCACTACCTGGCAGGCGCACGGTTCTTGGACGAAGCTGGCGCTCACATGAGGGGTCCGTACTATGTGACTCACGGTGATGTCTCACTACCATTCCTGACCTCGTTTGAAACTCGCTACGACGGCGAACCGGTGCTGTCGGCGCGAGCCCGCAGTTCCGGGTCCCGTCGGCGCTGGAGTACCCGTTGGCCACGGTGGCGGGAAGTCTTGGACGACGCACACGCTGTGCTTGCAGGATCGGCGCATCGCGAACTGCTCCTTGACGCTCTGGACAGCCTTTCGTCGATGAACCCCGCCATCTAGCCCGCACCACTGGGCGGAACCTCTCGTCGAACGTGGTGTGCCGCTTGAAGTCTGTTTGGATCTATTGAGCGCGGCAGGATTGATCGATGGCTAGATAGTTTACACAGCAGCAGATCAGCTTGCCCAATCTCGGTCCTTTTCACGGGTTGACTTACTGGCGCCCGTGACGTGTCCGTATATGTCCTAATTGAGGGCGTGACTGGACAGCAACGCTGCTTTATCGTTTCCCCGTTAGCAATCAACCTATGGAGAGATCGTGAAAAAGCAGACCAAGACCGAGGCGGGTAAGGGAACAGTCGGGAAGACCCCGATGACACAGGAACGCGCATCGGCTATACAGCGCCGCACGACGATAGACAACGGCCGGGTGTCAAAGGAAGATTTTGCCGCGCGTGCAGCGAGCGCAGCAGCTCGTAACAGCAAAGCACGTGGTGAACGATAGAGGCCGGGAACGAGACAATGCCGAAGGAAACTATTCAGCTGCATGCCCAAAAGGTCCGCCATCGCATCGCCATGGCTGGCGGACCGACGAAGGCTTATGCCAACAACATGAGCGAAAAGACCGTCCAACGCATAAAGAACACGGGGCGCACGACCCCGACCACGGCGCACAAGTTGGCGAAGGCCCTCGACACAACCGTCGAAGACCTGCAGCTTCCTCCCACACGCGAGGAGGTGGAACGGCAGTTGCCGCCCAACTGGCTGTACGAAAGCGTCACGCCATCCGGGGAATCACGGCGACATTTACCGGCCCAACTTGCCATCGGTGGTGACCACGAAGGATACGTTGTGGACCGGCCGCCGTCGGGCTCGTTGGACCCCATAGACGCGCTGCTGAAATGGCACACGACGGACGGCAGGAAGATTGTTCTGCGCCGCGAAGCTCACGCTTACCTGTTAGAGCTTCACTATTTCCATTACACGTCAGGCCCAGCACTGGAACTTGATTTCTACGGCGCGAGCGCTTGCAGGTTCTTCGCGCTGGCACGAAGCGGTGACGATTTCAGGAAGGCAGCGTTGGACGCGTTCCATGCAGACTGGGTCTGGAATGGCTTGCGGCACCTAGCGATGGAAAGGGCTGACATCGTGGATGTTGAGGGGAGCGTCGCGCCCGTGCACCCGCGAGACTACGTACCGGTTGCCCGCTTTTACCGCGGCAAGGTCGTAAGGCGCAAGATGGAAGGCATACGCTTGTTTGGCCAGTTTCATCGTGACTTCCGGCGGGCGCTGATCGAGCGCTTGGATGAGCTGGATCCGCGCCGGGTGCATGTGTCGACCCACCGATTGGGCATCCAGATTAGGATTGAGGCCGTGCGGCCGGAAGTGTACGACCTGTATTGGCAGGAGGCAGAACTATGCATTGAGGTCGACCTGGCATGGTGGACGCAGGACGACCGTCTAGCACCCGCGCCTTGGCGCCTTGAGCACCGCGAACGTATTGCTGACGCACTTATCAAGCGTGACTGGGCGGCTTTGGACTCCCCGGGCTTGCCGCAGGGCTACCTGACAGAAAGTGCAGACGACGACGAAAATACTCTCCTGGTGCCTGACCCCCACATTCAAGCGGACGTGGCGGAGGCGGTGATGACTCTTTACTGCTAAGAGCCAGAAAAATGGCCGGCATTGACTGACGAGACGGCCTAATCATCTGAGCTGAGCCAATGCAGACCTGGTCCCCAAGGGCGAATCGCGCCATTTTTACTGCAGACTATTGCTTGCTCGAACATACCTTATCCGAGTACCATTGCTTCAATTTTAATAATACAATGGCTAATCCATATGAAGTGTATCGGGCTATTCGCTACAGCTGTGGTCTCATTAGTTTTTACGTCCCACGCATTCGCTGAGATTGTGACTTTTCGATCGTCAGGCCTAATCGCGCAGACGGCCGAATATAGTTTTGGGGAGGATGGGATCGGCCTCTTCGGGGCGCCAGGTAGTAGCCTGCTCGGCGCTAACTTTATTCTCGAAACGACCTTTGATACAACGAATCGCCACATCATTACATCCGATTTTTCCGAGAGTCTTTCGGACACGGTCCCCTTCAACGTCAGGATCATGATCAACGACCGACAGTATTCGTATCGTGTCGACGCTCCGGTCATTTCGTTGGCGCACGTCTTCGGAGGGCTGTCAGAACTTGGACGAGGGGCTGACACACTTTCCTTCCAAGCTTCCGGTCGCGACTCGGCAAGCAGGTTCGTCAGCGTATCGCATTACGTTAATAGCTATGTGACACCGTTCATAGGCCCGAATGCCACCTTTAATACAACTGCATCGTTTGTGCCTGCAGCGTACGACAGCGCCTCTAGCAGTTTCAGCATCTATGGTCCAGATGGTGTTGCTACCCGATTCCAAACTTTCACTCTTTCCAAGATAGAAATTAACCCGTCTCCAGCAAGAGTGCCAGAACCCGATACTTTAACACTGTGGGGAGCTGCCATATTTAGTTTTGCGGTAGCTCGAAAGCAGCTGAAACGCAGAGCAAATGGGAGAGAGAAGGGATAAGGCATAGGCTTATCGACGCTAATGAGGTTAGTCTAATCGGAAAGTATTGCCATCGGACCCTGATCAGAATTCAAACCATGTGTAAAGCTATAGCTTGGTTACTATAAACGCCTTCGGATCTAACTCGACAATACATTTTATATTGTCGAGTCAGCTGTGGATCGACTGATTGAGTTGGCCTCTACGAGCTACCGGCCATGATATGCATGCATGCGTCGCCATATCCGGGTCGCTCACGTCATCTTTGCTTGGGTGGCACACCCAAACGCTCGACGAGATAGGACTCGTACAGCGCCGCAGCTCGTTCGAACTCGTCGAACGGGAAAGTCTTCACATCGCGGAAGTTCGCGTCCTTGGCGTTGGTCTGGTAGTGTTCGACGTTAACCATCATCTCGCTTTCAGCCGTTTCCTTCGAGACCGCGATGAGTGTACCGAAATTGCGCTGGTCTTTATACGAAAGGTAGCGACTCAGGAGAATCGTCCCGCCTCTGACTTCGCGACAGAGCTTTGAAGACGCGGGGCGCGCTTTCGGCCGTTTCGAGGTGGCGCGCGTGACCGAGGCGCCTGGCACCTAGTCGGCTTACGACGACGACTCGATGTTCGACGAAGAGCCCTACGACGACGAGCTGGTCGTCGACCAGTTTGCCTCCAGCATGGTCGGTGCTTTCCTTGCTGCGGCTTGCGACGAGGCAGACTCCCTGCATGACCACCTCTACGAGATCGCTGCGACCTATCTGCGCACGCCGCTGCTGAAGCACAAACTCTACAAGCGCTTCCATGCGTTGATGGAGATGGTCGTCGACGTGTACCGCGCGGCCGGCGCCGACCCTACGTCGACGGTGTGGTTCGATTACGGCCTGGCCTGCCAGTTCACCTCGCATAACGACTAAGCACTGGCGGCGTACGAAGCCTGTCTGGCTCGGAATCATCAGCACGCGGCCGCGCGCGCCAACCAGCTGATGCTTGTCCCTTCGGGCGCCCGGAAGCGCGTCATCATTGCCCACGCGATCGAGGAGTTCGCGGAGCAGGCGCCGCCGGCGACAGCCGCAAAACTCGACTTGAAGCAGGCCCTGTATCTGCTGGCGCTGTACAGAGCCAGCAGCGGCGCGGAGCAGGATCTGGTGCTTCTGCCTTTCGGCATGAGCGAACATCCGTTTGCGCCCGCGCCAGAGCTGTTGCAGCCCCTTTTCGGGCTTCTCCGCGCGGGCTTGGTGAAGATATCCAGGGAGACGCCCACGTCGGCTTTTACGGTAGAACAGTCTCCTCCGCGGATGACCGGGTACGTGCTGCAGGACCTGTACTGGGAGCTGCCGGCGGCAAGCATGGCCCTGATCCGTGCAATCGAGCAGGCCTGCCTCTCGGGAGCGTGGCCAGCCGAATGGCGAGAGCAGGCACCGGCCGTGACGCGCGAGCTAACGGCCCACGAGTGCCTGGCCTACTTGCGACACTGCGCTGACGACCGGGCCCTGCCAATGCCGACGGTCGAGAAGACGATGATGATGATCGAAAATTCGCTGACCACCTTCTCGGTCGCTCAAACTTACGCCTTTTGCTGGCAGGGAGCGGCGGCGGATTTCAAACAGCGCAGAAACATCTCGGCCGTGCATGCCGAGAATGCGATTGTTGGGAACTGCCAGCGCCCAATCGAGCTGGCGCGCGTCAAGCAGTGGGACGTCGCGAACTAGACTTGGCCCCGTGAGCTGAGGCGCACGCACCTCAAGTTCACGCTCTTCGACGCTTTCCTGGGCTCTAGGGATCGCGCATTCACGCAGCCGCTCGGGGCACTATTCGAAGGTGCTGTCGCTGGCTAGCACGGGCCGGTGGCCACCTGACCTATGACAGGTACCGAGAAACAGCCCTCCAGCCGCCGTGACTAGAGGGCTCTTGTCCGGTTAGGCTGCCCAGAATTGCAGGATAGTACCGACGACGACGAATGCCAGTGCGCCGATGCCAACGTTGGCGACTGTCTCCTCGAAGTTCGTTGCTCGAGCCTCTGCGGTGGCTGCGTCGGCCATGTCCGCTTCCAGCTGCTTCAGAACTGGCGTAATTAGGGGAGTGTTCTCGGCAGCGTTCGTAAGCACGCGTACTGCCTCGGCGTATGCCTGGAGGTTATTTGTGGCCAGCTGGCGGTTGCTCACGTTCTTCTTGAACCAGAGGAAGCCGTAGGCGCCCAGGACGCCGCCTCCCATAATCAGAATGCCGCCGACCCGCGTCATGAAGCGCTGCATCTCAGGAGAGAGTGGCGCTTGGGGGTTGAAGAAATAGGTGAAGCCGACGCAGAGCAGCAGCACCACGGCCGCCGTAACGAGTTGGCTACGAGTAGAAGGGGTGTTCGAGTACTTGGTAGAGCGCATAGTAGTTCCAGGTTGTGGGTTGAGGGTGTTCCTTGAGTGTAGGAACGTAGCGGTCGATGTCGCCCTGCAGGAGAGCGCGAAAGACCGATTACTTGAGTAGCAGAAGGAATTTATTTTTTTCCGCCACCCCTCACCCACTGACCAGATTCAGCGCCTAGAACGCTTGGCCGCCAAGCACCGGTCCCTCAGCGGCCTCGTCGGCGCTAGATTTGTCGGCGCCTGGGAAGTGTGGCCAGCTGGCGCGGTAGGATTCCAGGCACTTGGCCAGGTAGGTCTCGAGCGCCACAGCGTGGCGCTGCACGCAAGCCTTCCAAACGCCGATGACGGTGCCGTGGGCCACCGCAGCTTGCGTCAGCTCATGCGCGGCACCACCATTGATGCCCAGCGCGAGCATGTCTCGCGCCATGTCGCTCTGGAACATCCCAACCGCGTGGACCCACGCCAGCTGGCCAAGCGCATACCTCGCCTCGCCGGCGGCGATGACTACGGGCGGATTCTGGGGCACCTGGGCCAAGTGCCAGTCGATGAGCGCCTCCATCTGGGCGCCGTACTCACCACCGTAAACCTAGTATAGGCTGACGACGTCGCCGTCTCGAGTGGCGTCCGCGGAACGGAGCGCAAAGCTGGCGGCTTCGTCCATCCCCAAGGCAACCATCGCCCCGAGCATAAACCGGCGATCCATTCCGCTGTCCGTGAAATGGGCCAGCTGTTCGAGGGTATATGTTCGCATTTTTATCCAGGCAGCACCACTCAGGCGCTCACCATCGCTTCGAGTTCGCGGTCGCGGCTCACCGTTTCCACCTTAGTCGTCACACCCATCAGGGCCGCGTAGCGGAAGGCTGCGGCCTCGCTGGCGTGTTCGGAGATCGGTAACGCTATGCGCTCGTCGAAGCCGCGCTTGTCGCTCCAGCGAGCGACCATCACCGGCGCACCGGCGGTGGTCACCTCTTTGCGAACGAAGCGGGCGTGCTTAATCATGAGGTCCACACAGTCGTCATTGGAGCGCGCCCATGCAGGAATGCACGAGCGCTCAAGTGCGCTAGGCGCCAGGCCCACGGCGCGCCAGGACGTCTCGCCGACTGCGCCCGAGTACACCGCGTCCGTCCAGTCCAGCGCTGCTGCCAGCTTACGCTCGGCGTCGATATAGCGAGTGTCCATCAGCTGCTCCTCTTTCGGCTTTTGTTTGTTGGTATGGCCATTGTATGTAGCGCCGGCCAGGTCTCCCAAGGGAAGGCTCAACATTCCGGTCCGCGGCGCCAGCCAGCGTGCGCCTGGTCACGCCTTGAGGGCTTCGTAGTATCGTCTGCGATGGCCTATCATGTCGGCACCCCGACGATGGACCTCGCCCATGCTGCTCACTGCCCGTACATTCGAAGAACTGCACGCCCGCCTGCCCCGCCTGAACGTGGAGGTGCCTCCGCCCCCGGCGCCGCGGAAAGGACCGGTCGAGATCTACTCGATTGTCCGCCTGCTGGGCAGTATCCCTTGGCACCCAGACGACTTCCCCCTGCAGCTCGCGAAGGACGAGTGCCCGGACTTTTCGCTGCAGCTGGGCGACCGGACGATCGGCATTGAACATACCGAGGCGGTTCCGGAGAATGCGGCGCATGAAAGGACGCTGCGCGCCAAACTCGACCGCAGCTTCCACTTCATCAGCCCGGCAGCCGCCGGCGAGCCCAGAAAGTCGAAGAAGCAGCTGCTGGAAGAAATCGAGGCGAACAGGTTCCCTCCGCCGATGGAGGGCGATTCGGTGGAACGTGGCTGGGCCGAGACGATGGCGCACTTTATCGCAACGAAGGTGGCCAGCGCCCAGAAACCCGGCTACACGACCTATGGCGAGCAGTGGCTCGCCATTTATGACAACTGGCAGGCGCTTGCCCTAGAGCGCCAGCATGCCCTCGCGCTCCTGCAGGAGCATCTGCTGGCCAGCGATCCCTTCACGGTCTTCGACAGGATTTTCATCCTCACCGGGCAGACCCTGGTGGAGCTGGCACGCGGCCGCGCGCTGCTCCATCGCCTGAATCACTGCTTGCCGACGTAACCACGGTCGCCGGCGACAGCAGGATCAGCCTCGCGGGGCGCTGCTGTCGGTCTCGTCGTCGTCACTCGAATCCACGATCAACGGTTCCTGCATGTGCAGGCGCCGCAGGATGACTTCAGGGGTGCCGCTGCGCGCCACATCCGCGAGGTGGTGGCCGAGGTCGGCGAAACCGGCTTCGCGGAAGGACTGGGACACGCGCATGGCCTGTGACTCCTCGCGCGGCAGGAAGATGGCCTTTGCCTGCTCATACAACTGGGGCAGCGCGTGCCAGAGTCAGGTGGCGCCATAGGACTGCATCGCATTGAAGAAGGCGTTAGCCAGCTCGGGCTTGTCGCTGACTAGGTAGATCTCGTACTCGGTGCGCAGCAGCGCCACGGCGTCCTCGTTGACCGAGTAGTAGTGCAGCAACGCCTGCACCGGCACTGGCGCGTCGATGCGCGCGGCGATGTACTTGGCCGCCGCCAGGTGGTGCGAGCCGCCGTCGTTGACCACGAACATGCGCTGGTCCCACTGGTGCACCTGGACCCAGTCGGTCGGGTTCTTGCGCAGCAGGCGGATCTCGTCGTGCGCCAGGTTCTTGCGCAGGCCTTCGGCTGAAATGTTGCCGATCATCTCGCGCGCATTGGTGCGTACCATTTCATCCATCGAGCTGAAGGTTCAAGCTTCGACTTCGACGCGGCGAAGCCATGCAGGTCCTGCAGGTCGAACGACCAGGCGTCGAAGACGCTGTGGCGCACCAGGTTGGCCAGCGTTGGGCAGGACGCGGTGAAGCTGCGTTAGTGGTTGCCTTGGTTGCGCCAGCCCATGAGCTCCAGGCGGGCGTTGCGGCGGCCGGCGGCGCCGATCTCGTTGATGCGCTGCCACTTCGGCACGCGCGCCATGTCGATGTTGTTCTCCGGCGCCAGCAGTTGGGCCTTGAAGTCCGGGCGGTGCCCCAGGAAGCGGCGCAGGCGCACCGGGTTACCGAGGGATTCGAGTACGTGGTCGCTGATGGTCTGGAGAAGCTTGCTCATGGTGTGAAAGGGCAGGCGGCCGTTTGTTTCATCGTGTGCCGATGATACGACACAAATAAAGCTTGCGCTGTTGCAACCACGCCTATTCGAAATCCGTACCATTCCTCCTGCGCCGAACAAACCCGCGCCCCTCTCTTTCCCGGACGTGCGAAGCACGTCCCCTCTTCTGGCTGTATCCTGCCAGCGCCACCGCTATTGGAATTGCAATTAACGGTCGGATAATTATGCTAGACAGGCAGTTCCGATCCGCCGCAGACCCTGGTCCCTGCCAAGCCTCGATCCTCCCGGACCTTGGTCTCCTACAACCCCCTTGTGCCTGACAATCCAAAAGGCCCGCCGCGCCAGGCCCGAGGACTTGCGCGGATCATGAATTGAATAAAACCTGGTTCTCCACAATCCATGTTTTCCCCAAGGCATAGGATCCCCCCAATCCCGATTCGGACAATCCATGAAGGGGCATAACCCAGGTCCCCGGCGAGCGGCGGCCAGCGGGACGGCGGCCGGTGAGGCGACCACTACCCTACTTCTCGTGATCCGACTGTTAATTGAATTTCAGTGGTGCTGGCGGGCGAGCAGCAGCTGGCAAGACAAGATCCGAAGGCGGCGGCCGGCACCAGGGCAGCAATGCAACGTAGGGTGAACGGAACAGGTAGCACGGTACATCCCTGCACCGACCGTTAATTGCATTTCCACCAGTTCGGGGCTTTACCTTTCCGGTTCACGGCATAACGGCGGTGCCCAGCTCGCATAGAATGTGGGTGTCGCCGGCGCTTGACCGGCCTACATCACCAAGAGAAACCCATGACAAAGCATTCCAAGACAGCACCCAAGAGCCCAATTACCCAGGAAGCAGTTTGCCGGATGCAAAGCAGCACGGCACCCAACAACGGTGGCCGGCAGAGCGACTATGTGGCGCGGCTTCAAAGCGTTGCCGATAAGCGCGCGGCCGAGGGCGGCGCCGGCGCACCAGCTGGCCAGCGCCAGGGTTCGCGCAAGACCGCGTGAGTGGAGCATGGCCGGCTTCGGAGTGCACGCGACCGGCCATGCGATATGCTTGCCTCTTTTCAAATTCGATAGCCGAATGATCAGCACGCTCTCGCTCAAGGTCCTCCAACGCATGCACGATCGCACCGTCGCCGGCATGGTGGCCGAGGTCGCGGCCAAGAGCGTCGGCGACAGGACCGTGCGCAACTGGCTCAGCAAAAGCACAACGCCCGACCCGGTGGTGCTCGAACAGATTCGTCTGCAAGGTCTCGAGATTTTGCGCGAGAACCTGAAGAATAAGGACTGGCCTGGCGCTGAGCGGGATGCCTACGTCGCCGGCCTGGACGCAACGCCTGGCTTCGTCAGCGGCATGGCCTTCTCGCTGCAAAGCGCCTGCGACCAGTATCCCGCCACTGTACACCTGGCCGGGCAGATGGACCTGCTTGAACAGGCGGTGGCCATACACCGGCAGGCTGGCGACGTCCGCAGCGCAGCGCAAGCCGTGCTCGACGTGGAATGGCTTCGTGACGAGCACCTGGCGATTCCGCAGGACGGCATCAGTGCCGACGAGATGCGGCTCCAGCTGCGTGAAGCGGTGTCCTGGGATGGGCTCGATGTGCCCGGCCGCGTTCTCGTGCTGAACCTGCAGTTCCAGCTGCTGGCGACGCTGGACTTCGAATTTTGCGCCGCGCATTTTCCTGGACTGGAGCCGACGCCAGTATTCGCCTCGCTTCTCCCTCGTTTCAATCTGCGGGTCCGACCTGGAAGGAAAGACCTCGGCTCCGAAGACGCGAGATATCTACCACTACCCTACTCGGCGGCTCCTGGACGCGATCGCTTGTTTGCGTGTAGCTTGTGAAAGCCCTGTACGGAAATGGCCAAGGGCTATGCCGCCGGCTGCGGCGATGGCGCGGTGGCTGGATATTGCGGGCCAAGACAAGCTGGCCAGCAACCTGCCGAAGTGGCGCAGCGGGCGGACGATCACGGCGGAGCGCTTTCAGCATTTATGGGATGCGTGCTTCAGCTTCATCAAGGAACCCGTGCGGCCGCCAGCGCCCATACCGATGCTCTGTGCCGCCACGGTCTTCACGGAACTGTTCATCAACGGCAGCCTGGCCGAGCGCAACATGAGCTTCATTGCACCCGATCACGAGATCTACCTGGCCTGGTGGGAAAGGCAGCGCCTGGCGCTGTCGGCCGGGGCAATGCCCCCTACGTCTGGTGCCATGCAGTGGATGCCGGGCTTGGGCTGAACAGGCCTGGCGCCGGCCAGCACCGGGTCAACAAGATGTCGGGTGACACAGAACATGAAAGCTGCGCCAAGTTAGTGAAAACTATGTAACACATAAACTGAAAAAATTGCTCGGCTAGGCACGTTTGTTGCAAAAATAGCAATCTATGCCGTACACTAATCGAACTTCCGCTTTCGGTCTATTGTGTAGAAAAACTCGGCTAAGTTGAAGGCCGGACAAAAATCCTGTCAGCCTCGACTTGCCAGAACCGCCGCCATTCAGCGATCTCAAAGCGATTGGATATTTGAGACGACCCAAAACCGTTGCCGTTCGGCTTTTTCAACACAATAGGCCACAAGCAGACAATCAACTTTGCTGATCAACCAGCAGACAGCAGCCACGGTAAGGGAAGCGATGGACAACGAACTGCAACTCGACGAAGAATTACATCAGAAGATCAAGGTCCATTGTGCTCAGGGAAACGACTTGGCAAACGCACAGAGGTTTGAAGATGCGATTGCAGAGTACAACAAAGCATGGCTTCTGATTCCTGATCCTAAGAACGACTGGGAAGCAGCTACATGGGTCTTGGCAGTAATTGCTGATTCTACGTATTTGGGTGGATATACAACGACTGTAAGAGAAGCAATCGAATATGGCATGACTTGCCCAGGGGCGATCGGTAACCCTTCCATGCACCTGCGGTATGGACAAATACTCTTCGACGTGAACGAACGAGATCGGGCAGATGATGAATTGATGCGAGCGTAAACGGGTCCTGGTCCAGATATCTTTGCATCTGAAAATTCCAAGTACCTTTCTTTTTTGAACTCGCGCGCGATAGTGTAGCAAGGTCCACCTTGGGTAGGAAGCGAACGCTACAATACGTCTGCAACCGGCCAGAACCGGACACTGAGTATCTAATAGGGAAGTAAATGAAAAACGTAAAAGAATCGCGTGTTGCTGCCGGCAAGGGCGTCGCATTTTCCAAGAGCCCGGTGCTGGCGGTGCGCCTGCCGGACTGGCGCTCGCGCGTCGTCCTGTTCGTGCTGTTCGCGGCCTTCGCCGCGCTGGCCGGCCGCGCCCTGTGGGTGCAGGCGATAGACAACCAGTTCCTGCAGAAGAAGGGCGCCAGCCGCTACATGCGCACCGAGGAACTGCCGGCCACGCGCGGCAAGATATTCGACCGCAACGGCCTGGTGCTGGCGTCGTCGCTGCCGGTGAAGTCGGTCTCGGCCTTTACCGAAGACATCAAGGGCACGCCGCCGGAAAAGCTGCGTGAACTGGCGCGCCTGCTCAAGATGCCCGAAGCCGAGTTGCTGAAAAAGATCAACTCCAGCCGCAGCTACGTGTACCTGAAACGCCAGGTCGAGATGGACGTCATCGCCAAGATTGAGAAGCTCGACATCGACGGCATTGACACCCGCAAGGAATACAAGCGCTTCTACCCGCAGGGCGAAGTGATGACCCACATGGTCGGCTTCACCAATGTCGAGGACCTGGGTCAGGAAGCGATGGAGCTGGCGCAGCAAAAGGTGCTCGCCGGCCAACCGGGCAGTCGCCGCGTGATCAAAGACCGATTAGGGCGTATCGTCGAAGACGTCGGCATGCAGCGCGAGCCACACGATGGCAAGGATCTCACCCTGTCGATCGACAGCAAACTGCAATACATCGCCTTCAACAGCATCAAGAACGCGGTCGAGAAATTCCATGCCAAGGCTGGCGCCGCCGTGGTGATCGACGTCCACACCGGCGAAGTACTCGCCCTGACCAACTGGCCGACATACGATCCCAACAATCGCGCCCACCTGACCGGGGAACAGCTACGCAACCGCGTAATCACCGACACATTCGAGCCGGGTTCGACCTTGAAACCGTTCACGGTGGCGCTGGCGCTGGATAAGGGTTTGGTTACGCCGACCACGAAATTTGATACAGGCAAGGGCCTCATTATGTTGGGCGGCAAACCAGTCCACGATACTAGTGCGCACGGTGTCATCAACGTTGGCGAGATCATCCAGCATTCATCGAACATCGGTACTAGCAAGATTGCAATGATGCTCACGCCGCAAGAGATGTGGGAGATGTTCACCAAGGTTGGCTTTGGCCAGGCACCGCGCTTCGGGTTTCCGGGTGCCGCTGCTGGTCGCGTGCGGCCCTACAAATCGTGGAGCATCATCGGGCAGGCCAATATGTCGTTCGGACACGGGATTTCGATGTCGCTGCTGCAACTTACGCGCGGCTGGCTGATCTTTGCGCGTAATGGCGATATCATTCCGCTTTCCTTCCAGAAAACTACCGAAAAGCCGGTCGGCCAGCAGATCATTTCTCCCAAGGCCGCGGCCCAGATGCGTACCATGCTCGAATCGGTGGTGAGCCCGGAAGGCACGGCGCCGCAAGCACAGGTTGCTGGCTACCGTGTCGGCGGTAAGACTGGAACCGCGCAAAAAGTGATCGATGGTCGCTATTCCCAGAGCCGCTACGTCGGTAACTTCGTCGGCATCGTGCCGATGTCCAATCCCCGCTTCCTCATCGCCGTCATGATCGATGATCCTATCGGCGCCGGGCACTGGGGCGGTACCGTAGCGGCACCGACTTTCCAGACGTTGGCCGAGAACGCACTACGCGCCCAGAATATTCCACCCGACTCGTCGGTTACCGACATCATCATCCCGGAACATCCCGAGGCGAGCGATTGATGAACGAGACGAACCAGATCTTTCGGTAGCTCATACGATGAGCTAAGCGTAAGTGGCAAGGTCCACTATGGGTCTATTGTGAAAAAGTCGAACGGCAACGGTTTTGGGTCGTCTCAAATATCCAATCGCTTTGAGCTCGTTGAATGGCGGCGGTTCTGGCAAGTCGAGGCTGACAGGATTTTTGTCCGGCCTTCAACTTAGCCGAGTTTTTCAACAATAGGTCGGTCGCGGCCTCAGCCAAAGGGCGGCAATCGGTCAAAAGCAATGGACTCGCCTATCAAGTTTGATTTTGTCTACACCCACTTAGCTTACGTAGTAGTGCTACCTCGGCGTCCCTTGTTAATGGCTTTAGGTTGCTTCCTAGTGCTTCCATTGCTATCCCTTAGGTCATGAAAAGTCACTGTTGGAAGCATCAGAGGGCCGCCAGGCATACGCGAGGTTAGGGTCAAGACTTGGTCACGTAAGGCCGACCAAATGAGCGAGGCTCCGTTCACTGTCGCTAGGTTCTCAGGAGTGTCTAGCTTCTCTGCCCCTTGGAGAATCAATACAAGAGCCTTAGCGTCGATATCAATTGTATATGGCAAATATACTTTGGAGCTTTTAGCTTCGCTATGCTCGTTCCCTACGTTGAAATGCATTGCAACCAAGTAGAGTTGACCATGTTCATGCGTTGTATCGACACCAACAGTCGAAACTTCGGTAGTGATTGGTACGCCGTCAAAAGTAAACACGCTTGTCAGCGGGTTTGGGGCGCTCTCCGGTGTGTGCTCGACATTGTGTTCAACATTAATTTTGTTGAAGACGAGTTGTAGCATCTGAACTGGGCTTGTCTTCATGCAGCTACTCCTCCAATTGCAGCGTCACCAATCGCTGATTCTCCAGCTGCATCTGTGTCACCAAACGGGGAGGACAAATTGTCGTTAAACACGTAGCGCTGTGCCTCGACATGTGCGTCCCAAGCGCGATTCAGTATTGCCCATCCTTCTGTGCAATTTAGCCATTCCGTATCGATTGTAGGGGCCATTCGTCCAAGTAAGGACCTTTTGCGGATTACGGAGTCGGGTGTGAAGCCTCGATACATGTATGCATTTGGTCCACCTTGTAAAGGAGGGGTGCCAAACCATACGTCATCTAGCAAGCCATTAGCCTCGATAATTACGGATTCAAAATCATTTCGTTGAGGGTTAATGCCCTTAGCTTCTGCTTGCATCCTATCTCTCACTTTCTTAGCCTCTGCCTGCAATCTATCTTCCCTTGGCTTAGTCTCTGCCCGCATCCTATCTTCCTCTTGCTTAGCCTCTGCCTGCATTCGGTCTTCCTCTCGTTCCTTCCAAAGGGGAATCTCAACCCCAGCTTTGTCTGCAAGTGTCTTCAATATTTCTGGTCGAGAGATAGCAAGCTCAATAAGAAGCCGGGTCGAAGCGTCGGGGTAAGACTCTTCGTTCTCATAACGAGAGAACGCTATAAGTCCTTTCCCAAAAATCTTGGAAGCTTGTCTCTGTGTTAGGCCGTACCGCTTTCGTAGGGCTATGTATTCTTCCCCCATGAGCTGGTCACCGTAAGACTCTTTGCGAGCTGCCAAACGTCGCAAGTTTTCTGAATGCTGAGTACCGGAGACACTCACTGCTCCGCACTTTTCGCAGCGAGACTCCAGGAGCTGTACTTCCACATTCTGGTTGTTTGGATGGTAGGTTCGAACTACGGTCGACTCCTGCAAAGTTCCTTCTTTGCACACTCGGCAAGTATTCGATTTCATATATTTTCCGTTGTTATCAAAGGTGACAAGAGACCAGCACTAAAACTACCTCTCCCTCGGTGTTCAGAGAGAACTTCAGGTAGACGACCAGTTGAGACGACGGGTTGCGCTCTCCGCGTACTTCGTCTAAGGGCAATTGGTATACGTCGCAAGGATACAACTCACCCCCATCGACCGTGCACCATTCGGATTTCTTGTAGTCGCCGTTCGGCCCCTTCCCGGGCTTTAGGGCGCAAATCATCTGGGCAATCTGAGAATATTTCCAGCTGTAGTGCTCCGTGATGTCCTTACGACATTTGGGAGTAGCTGCCCACAGGTCGTTCTCGATGTCGATGACATTGCTTTTAATCAGCCTCTGCAGTTCCGTAAGGTTGATGAGCGGCCCCTTGCGGATGACGCGGCTTTTTTCAGTGGGCGGGGGAATCGTGCTCGGAGCTCGGCTCCATAGTGTAGGCACATGGTTTATCACGATGATAAATTGAGTAAGTTTGCCGCATGATACCTGATGTCAAGCCAGGTTGCGCAACTCAACACGTTGAAGCACGTTTGATAGGGAATGAGGTGGTGAGGAGAAGAATAAAGAGGAAGACCGCGGAGGGCAGGGATAAGGAGACCCAGAAGGAGCACAGGCTATGTGATGCACTCTCTGCTGCCCAAGCTACACGCTAGGTGATGAGGCACCCGCGGTATGAGAGCGCTTTGACTAACCAGGTGGCTGCGTCATCACGACTATGCCTTGGAGACAAGCTTTGACCGTAGGGCTTGTCCATTGCGCACTAGCTGTTCGTTGGCAGCGCCTGGTGGCATTCTCCAAAGCTCACCGAGCTGACCGGCAACGCCTGCCGCTTCCCAAGGCATGATTGGACCGCTCGCGGTCTTCGCAAAGGGCCCATCGCTTTCAGGTACTACTCGGTCGACCGGAAGCATGGTTGCGAGCTTACGACCGTTCGCAGAAGTTAACATAGCTGGCCCAACGCTGAACCAGCAGCCCATGCTGATGGCCTTACGTAGGACGGAGGCCGAGTCAGTGAACCAGTGCAACACGGCCGTTCCGAACCCAGGAAACTCCTCTAGAACACTCAAAACCTCGTTGGCTGCAGCTCGCGAGTGAATACTGAGCACTCTTCCGCCCAGAGACTGAGCGCGCTCGACAACAGCAGAGAAAATGTGTTTTTGCAGGTCAAAATGTTGACGGTACCTAGCCGAACCATCGATACCAACCTCACCAACTGCCATCGAGTTCTTGATCTGCTGCAACAGCAGTTCAAGCTCAGTAGCTTTTTGGGCAGCAACCTCCGGGTGCAAGCCTGGGGATACGATAATGGTTTCAGTTGGTGGAAGCACCTTGGACGTGGCCGCGAAAGCGCGTGGACTCGTTGTCACGAGCCATGTGAAGTCCATTCTCCGGTTCGCTTCCGCATAAACACTCCGAGCGTCAGGGTACAGGTCAAGATGACAATGAAAGTCCATCATAGCAAGCCATCTCTTTCTAGAAGGGATGCAAGCTCACCGAGGCCGCTTTCAAGCATATATCGGTAGCTCGAGCGTTCAGTTGGCGAAGCAAAGGAGAGCGTTGCGCCGAGCAGTTTGTCGATACCGCCGTTCCGTGCAGTGAGTACAGCTACAGCTACGGCCATTGGGTCGTCGGCGCTCGATTTTCCAGCACTGGACACGTTGCCGAAGCGGTAGGTAGTCCTATCAGAATTTGTACCCCATCGTAGGAATGCAGCTTTCCTCACTATGCACGGAACGCATCGGCCACAGTGAGTACGGTTGTAAGTTCTGAAACGGCCGCAGCTCGTGGTGTTTGAAGCGTACTCAGCCAGCAAATCTTGGTCAGCACACTCGGCCAACATCTCGCCCTTTGTTTTGAATTGATAAGGCATTGTGAGTCGCACGTCCACGCCAAGTAGCGGAAGCACCTCTTGCAGTTGTCTCATGAAGAGAGGGTGTGTTGTCCTGGTGCTTAGGCTAGCCATCCTTCCAGGGAGTAGCGGCGGATTCACACTGATGAAACCATTCTCGGGCACGATAATTTCTGGTTGCGGGACCGATAGGAGCGAAGCGGACAGTACAGCCAAGGCATAAAAAGCCATTGACCTGCCACGAGTCGAAGGCTCACGGCGACCCTTGAAGTCAATCCGGTGACTCCACTGCTGGTGCCAACTACCGCCTCCTAACATCTCAGCATATGCCCTTTGTCGTTCTGAATCTTCGTGTGCTAGCTGAGAAACAAAGATAGGGCGTTTGCCTTGAGCTGTGGCATCGATACCGCCGATGAGACTATCTAGTCCACCTGACAGAAGTGCTACGCAATCTCGGTCACACAACACACGGTTGCCACGTGGAGGCGTTGGTCCGCCATCAGTGAAACGAAGGGTCCAAAAGTCGCCAGTTAACGTTCTCAACATGCTTTCGAGCTTTGGTATCTCACGACTCCAAAGGGTCGGGTCGTTAAGCGTAACCTCTAGTTTGAGCTGACGTGTCCATCCGTCTGCTGCAGTTTTTCGTACAACTGCAAAATCGGCGGCGCAAACAGCAAAGGCGAAAAGTACGAAATCCCAGGTCGCGGTTGAAGGGGAGAAGCCGGCGTTCTCAAGTTGCCGTACCCAACCGTTACCAATCCCGCCAACCTTAGGGTCAGTGCTGCGTTCAAAGAACGTGAACGCTTTGACGTTGTCTGGGATTGACGCGGGTAGTGATTCAAGAGACGAGCATAGAATTTTCATTGGGCACCGAAGATTTCTAATGCGTTGCGAAGAGCCAGGTCCGAGATATCGCGAACAGAGCGTGGCTGACTTGAGTTGCGGACCTTCGTCATCGCATCCCTCACTACAACCAGGATGTAGTCTTGAACTTGCGCCAGCCTGTCTTGCACTACCTGCGCTGAGAACTTAAGTTTTTCGAAGACCCTGCCAAGTTCCAGCTGCACTCGGTTGTAGACGTCGAACGCAAGGGTGTATCCCATCAAGGCCGAGATTTGCTCGTTCGTTAGAGCAAAGATGTCTGTGGTTGGGTCAACCTCATACAGATGGATAATCGCTTGGTTCATCGCGTGCTTTGCGGACTCTTCGTCTACGCTACCTCCAGCTGGAACAATCTGACTGATGACCTCAAGTGCTGCGTCTTGAGCAGACAGTCCGCGGGTACGAGCAGAGGCCACCCAGTCATTAATCGTTGGGTCAGTTCCCTCCCGAACTTGAGTAAGGAAGCCAGCCAGTGCAGCTGCAGCTTGTGAACTCATTCTCATACGACTGGCTGCTTTGGCGGTTCCACCAAGCCCCTTTCGCACAAAGCTGCCTATGGCGCGTGCAGCGTCACTGCGGTCGCCAGTACGCATAAAGCGTCCCATCTGTGTTCTTGCTTCCTTATATCGACCGCTGGGAGCTACATCAGAAGTGGGAGTAGCGCTGTCAGAGGTTTGCTCGTTTGATTCGTCGCTCGGGTCGCTGTCTGCGTCACTCTCAGGAGCTCCATCACCGGCAGGAGGCAGTTGAGTGTCAGAGTTACTGTCATCGATTCCCGCACCAGCACTATCGAGCCAAGGTGGGTCAAAGGGGCTACCGGCGCCGGCGCCGGCGCTTGAAGTTGAGGTACCCATTATTGACACTCCTGCTCAATGACTTTTTTGATTTGCGGCGGCGTATTCGGGTCCGCTAACCACTTTTTTAGAGATTCTGTAGCCCACGACGACGACTTCAGTTGATACACAAGTGCTGGTGCCAGCTGTGCAGTTGGAGCTTCAGCAAGGAGCGCGGCTGCGCGGGGGCCAGCGCTTGGGAAGATACGGCTCACTTCCGTGAGGATGAGTAGCTCATTGGCTTTTTGCCATGTGCGACTAGGTCGTTTTTGCTCCCACGCCCGTGCCATGGCAAGAGCTGCTTGCCTCTCACCTGCGCCACGAATCTTCTCGTCGAGGGCTTCGTTTTGAGCGCGCGCTGCAACCAAGCTGTCACGCAGCTGTTTCCCTTCTGCGCTGAGATCGTCAGTCCCGTAATCACGAACCGTACTGTCACGACTAAGGTGCAGTAGGGCGCGCAGGTCGTAATCACCAAGGGACGGAGTAAGCTGCAGCCACTCTCGAACGAACGGTTTGTCCGAGAAAGGAGCAGATAGCCGACTGTCGGCATCCTTAGCTTCTTCCTCCGCTTTCTTGAGTAACGCGACTCGCCCTTCGTTCACAGAAGAGACTTGCTCTCCAATAGCGTTGGCCAGGTCTACATCGCATCGTTCAAGCAAGTGCCATTTGGCCAACACAGAGACGTCGACATCGATTCCTTGTGGTGTCGCGAGCGCCTTTCGCAAGAAGATAGTGTTGAGGAACCGTTTGATTAGGCGCGGATTTGACTGAACGGCACTTGAGGTCAGAAGTAGCGGTGCAAGCCGTTCAGACAGGCCCATGAGGGCAGTTAGCTCTGACTCGCCACCTGGGGCTAGGCTCTCCAGGAAGGCTAAGTCAACATTCATGTCTTTCCACGTTTCGCGAAGACGTTGTTCGACCTTCTGCTTCGCGTCGTTGAAGTGCTCTGCGGTTATCCGCTCTTCGCGCTTTGCCCTCTCCAAAAATAGGAGAGCAATGTAGGCCTTCGTCTCGTTTGCCCCTAGCCGCGGGACCTGTAGCGGAATCTGGATGAGCTTGTCGAAATAGTTCGTTGCCATGTCATCACTGATGCCTGTTCCTTTAAAGTGAACACGGACAGCCCCGCGGATAAACGTGTCGTCCGCAGCGAGAACAAATGCGCTGCGACGGAGGAAAAGCAGCAGTCGGATTGCCTCAAGTGTCGAGATTGTCGTCTCGGGCAAGCATCGGTCTAGGTCATCCACGAAGACAATGAGCGTTATGTTCAGCTCTTTGAGTAGCTCTTCGAGAGATGTCCGTAGCGCTTGAATCTCATGAGGAAGCGACACAGGCTTAGCTTCATTTAGCAGCCCTTTTGTAGACGCGGGAAGTTCTTTTGCTGCCGACAGACCATCGGAAATAGATTCGTCTTCGACCGCATTGACGAGAGATGTCAATGACTTCCCAATTAGTCCTACGGGGACCCCGGTAACTACGGTAGCGGCGACTTCGCCGCCAAGTTGGACAAGGCGTAAAAGGTTGATGCGCTTCCTGAAATTGTCTATTTTTTTTCAGTAGAGGCGTGTTTTCTTTCGCATGTTTTAGAACTGCGTCACCGACAATCTGCAGAAGAGCAGTCCTTGCGTCCTCAAAGCCTTGGTAGAGCCATGGGTTAAACGTGACGACGACGTAGCGCTCACGCTCCAATGAGAACTCTGACTCAATCATGCGAACCAGAGACGACTTGCCGACGCCCCACCCACCCGAAATACCTATGGAAACAGGTTCTTCGCCGGCACTACGGATGAGCTCAGCACATGCTTTTGCAACAATTCGAAAATTTACGTAGTCAACATTTGTTTCGTTGTCATGCCACATTTAGGTTCCTGAGCAAGGTCGAAGAGGGTTGGGTGCAGTAACAGTGGTAACAGTTAGCCACTAAATTAGCGATTAATGCTTAACAGCAATGAAGTCGTAACGATAACACTATTGTGCCAGGGCTGTGTAAATATCCAGTGCTTTCCCGCTTCAAGGATAGCGGTATGAAAAAGCCTTATGCACCACGACAGGCAGGTGCATCTGCGATTCGTTGTCGGCATTCCGGTTACCTAGGTATCCATTAACCGGTAAAGCCATGACCGTGAAGAAGAAGGTAGAGGTTTCACATTGGTACTAATGGGATGGACGTCCGCTTTCAAAATGGCATGCGAATGCCAGAAAGAGAAGTGATTTCACTTCGTCATCGAAAGGAGCGACCATCATGAAGATCACGACAGTGGGCATGGATTTAGCAAAGCAGGTGTTCCAGGTTCATGGGGTGGATGCGCAGGGCAACGCGGTGTTGCGCAAGAAGCTGGAGCGGTCGAAGGTACTGGAATTCTTTGTGAATTTGCCGCCGTGCCTGATTGGCATGGAAGCCTGCGGCAGTGCGCACTACTGGGCGCGCAAGCTCCAGGCCATAGGGCATGTCGTCAAGCTGATGGCGCCACAGTTCGTCAAGCCCTACGTCAAGACGAACAAGAATGACGCAGCCGATGCCGAAGCTATCTGTGAGGCCGTGACCCGGCCCAGCATGCGTTTTGTACCGATCAAGACCGACGAGCAGCAAGCCATCCTGTCCGTGCACCGTGTGCGCCAGAGTTTCGTGACGGCACGTACTGCCCAGGCGAACCAGATTCGCGGCCTGCTTGCCGAGTTGGGCATTGTGATTCCGCAAGGGATAGCGCACATTGCGAGGCGTGTGCCGCAGTTGATGGAACAGTCGGAATTGCCTGACAGTTTCCGGATACTGTTACAGCGGTTGTACGCGCACTTGAAGTAGCTGGACAAGCAGGTCGACGAGCTGGAGGCTACGATTACACATTGGCATCGCGACTCGGACCTGAGCCGCAAACTGGCTGAAGTACCAGGGATTGGCCCGATTACAGCTACGGCCCTGGTCGCATCAGTCGATGACGCGAAGAACTTCAAGAACAGTCGGCAGCTGGCGGCATGGCTGGGTCTGGTGCCAAGGCAACACGCTAGCGGCGGCAAGTCGGTCTTGCTGGGCATCAGCAAGCGAGGCGACACGTATCTTCGAACACTACTGATCCACGGAGCCCGAGCAGTGATCCGACATGCACAAGACAAGCCAGCAACTGGCTGGCTCAGGCGACTACTGGAGCGGCGCAACAAGAATATTGCCGCGGTCGCCCTGGCGAACAAAAATGCCCGGATCGTATGGGCACTGCTGACCCGTAGTGACCAACGGTTCCGTGCCGGTTCCGTGCCGTTTACGCGCCAGCCAGCGCATAACCGGCACGGTAGAGTACACGCAGCAAGCCAGAACTAGCGATCAGCTGAAATAGGAGAATCTCTCAGGTTGTACAGGTAGGAACGAAGTGATGGCAAAATAGGTAAGACCGTGGTTGAGCAAACCTGCAAGTTGACATGCGCTTCGAGCGCGCGGTACTGATAAGGTCTTAACCAGCGTATCCCATCAGGGACAGAGGCGACGGCCTCAACAAAGTCCGGATATATGGCCGCAACCTTTCCTTCTCGCTGTCACCATTCACTGCTTGGCAAACTGCGGACGTCCATATATGTCAACTTGGCGGAGGCCGTCACGCTTCTCTAAAATTCCGAGATGGCAAACACTCAACTCTATAGGGGCTTCCGTTACCCCCGCGAGATCATCAGCCACGCGGTGTGGCTCTACTTCCGCTTTTCGCTGAGCTTTCGTGACATCGAAGACCTGATGGCCAGTCGGGGTGTCATCGTCACTTACGAGACAATCCGTCAATGGACCCTGCGGTTCGGCCAGCAATACGCTGCTGAGTTGCGCCGACGTCAGCAGCGGCGTGGAGACAAGTGGCATCTTGACGAGGTCGTGCTCACGATCAAGGGCAAGCATCATTACCTCTGGCGCGCTGTCGATCAGAACGGCCATGCGCTCGACGTCCTGGTGCAGAGCCGACGCAATCGCCAGGCAGCCAAACGGTTCTTTCGTAAGCTACTCAAGACCTTGCGATATGCGCGACAGGTTCTCGTCACTGACAAACTGAAGAGCTATGCCGCGGCAAAGGTTCAGGTCATGCCGGGCGTCGAGCACCGCCAGCACAAGGGGCTGAACAATCGGGCCGAGCTGTCGCACCAACCGACACGGCAGAGAGAACAGCAGATGCGCCGTTACAAGTCACCAAGACATGCGCAGCGTTTTCTCTCGGCACATGGTCCGATCAACAATATCTTCCAGTGCCAGCGCAACCGCCTATCGGCGCAACAGTACAGGCACGTCCGTACTCAAGCATTTTTACTTTGGAACGAAGTCACCGATATAACGAAGAACGCGTAATCCGCGATATTTTATTACTCGGGCCGAGGCAAATTCGCCCGGATTATGCAACTCTTCCCGTCGGTTCAACAACTTGACAGTACCAAAATAACCCATAGAGAAAAGAAGATTCATCCTATCTAACTGTCCCTCAAAGTACACGCAGTAGGCTAACATATATTTTCTCACAAAATCAACATCTCGCGGTAATGGCTAAGTTACTCAATGGCTATGGCGTCACCCTTAATGGAGAAGTCCATGCAAGCGTAGAAAAATAGAGCAATGCGCTTCGATAATCCAAATTGCTTTACATTCAGAACTTCACTTCAAGCACCGCACGTACAGTAGGCCTTTCTGGATAACCTAAAGTTTGTCTTGTGCTTGAGCCAACTCCATCTTGATAAATGCTCGATGTCACTGCTCGCTGATTTAGCGAGGTAGACACGGATGTCCGGAACTGCGTCTTTGGATCCAATTTCCACAAAGCATAGGCGTTGATGTCACGAGTTGTGCCAGAATAAATAGTTTGAGTTAGCGAGACGCGTGATGAGTTAACACTCTTGAAAACGAAGTTCGCGCCCGTCGCAAAAGCATTTGCTTTATAGTCGACCCCAAGGTTAGCAGAAAGTGGAACTTGCTCAGCCACCCGATTTTCAGGAAAAGGTATCGAGGCGACTTTCGACCAGTTTTTATTAACGCTTATGCGCATATCTAAAGGAATTTTTTTTCCAATATTTTTGAGTATTGGAAAGCGACTTTCAATCTCTAAGCTATAAGTCCTCGCACTGCCAATATTTTCAGTGGTCGTAACCCAACGGCCATTTTTTTCTAATAGTATTTTATGGCTATAATCTTTTATGTTGCGTGTTGAAGCGCTCACTGAAAACATCGCGTCTTTCGACCAATAATGCTCATACGAGGTGTCCACTCCTAATGCCAGTTCGGGTCGGAGGTGTGGATTGCCTTCCCTATCTGGAGTATTTTGATTATTCTGGACAGCAAATTGATGTAAAGGAATAATATCCTCTAACGTCGGTGCTTTATAAGTACGTGTGACAGCTAAGCGAAGTTGATCATCCTTGCTTTCAAATGGCTTCCACAGGGTCTGAAAGATCGGGCTAAATACAGCCGAGCGAACCGCTATTTCTTCGAACTTCGCTCCTAACGCTCTAGTGTTTATTCCTTCCCATCGGGCGCCGAGGTAGATGGCCGCATTTTCGTGTACTTCCCAATCGTCTTGCAGATAAACTGAGGTCTGATTAATTGCTGAATTGTAGCTGTTTAGCGATAAATTTACGGAGGAATTTTTGATGACATCGTTCTCTTGACTCTTTCGCTCGATGTGACGTAATTCCCAACCCATATCGATTGAATGATTCTTAAACAGTGGCTTCTTTAATTTGCCCATTGAGGCTATATTTTTTTCGCGCGATTTCGATTTTATTACTTCGCTTGCATCTTTATAATCTCCATTAGGGAGGTATGCGCCTGCGTAATCGTTAGACGGCATAGCATATAATCCACTTATTTTTGAATTAAATTCTCCGCCGTTATCTAATTTTTTGGTCCAATTTACCTCGGTGCGAAATGATAAGTTTCTTTTGTAAGTATTATCTGCAATTTCCTTGTTCCTCAATGATAGCGAAGTCCGACCGGTGGTTCTGGTTTGAGCGATACTACTTGTCTTGCCAAAATTTAAAAAACTTTGCCAAGCAATCGTGTTGCCATTCTCTAAGTTCCAAGTTAAGCGGGGTACTATGTTGAAGAAGTCTGTATTAACATTCTTTATTACGCGATAATTTTCGTGATACTCATTTAATAAACCAACGGGAATTGTTTGGGTCAAATATTCGATCTCATCAGTTTTTCCCTCGTGCAATAGATTTGAGATTATTAAGTATGAAAATTTCTCAAACCGGTCGGATAGCTGTATGGTTCCAAAGCCCCCAGTCCAACCTGCCCCACGCCGAGCGTCTAATTTTATTTGGTCTTGATTGTTTTTTATTTTTCGTTTCAATACAATATTAATTGTTCCGGCAATCGATTGAGTCGAAAATTCGGCGGTCGCCGAACGCAAGATCTCTACCCTTTCGATAATACTTGGAGGTATTGAGTCAAGTGAAAAACCTGCCGATGTTCGCTCCCCATCTACCAAGATCTGGGTATAACCTGCACCAAGGCCCCGCATTTGGATTTCTCCGCCGGTGACTGTTATACCTGGAACTCGCTTAAGTACATCAACGATATTCGTCTCACCGTATTTGTTTATCTCCTCTTGCCCAACAATAATCTTCGCGGCCGTGTCGTCACGACGCGCAATATATGTTTCCGAATTCGCGCGTATTTCTACCTTCCGTATATTTTGGGCGGTGCCATCACCTTGTACGCCGATTTTTTCTGCAACTTCCTGCGCTTGAACTGCTGAAACTGGCGCTAAAATGGCAAACACGACTTGATAATTCTTGAAATAAATCATTATATGAGAATAAAAAATGTCGGCGCAATCTAGATAGATACCATTACTAATTGCCGACTGCGAATGCAAGGTAGTCTTGTTGTGTAACGCTTTTGCGGACTTAGATACGGTTTGAAACCGTATCGAAAGCATTTTGTACAATAGCAATAAGCCCAGCGCGATGTAAATCCTCGCTTTGATACATCGCGGCACGGTTCGTGATTCACGGATTTTGTGGTGATAGCGCATCAACCGTAAAAGGGTTAGGTCCTGACTGGTTGCACTGTAGACCGTCCTAGCCCTACAGACCACACACGACCTTGGTAGCGAAATTGAGATGGCGTACCTTGTCCAGCAACGTACGGTTTCGTAAGCCGGATTCCCGAACAGATGCATCTCCTATGGCCAGCACTTGAGCAATCCATTAAGCATCAGCTAGGGAACGCTGGTCGAATCGGCGAGGTTGGAATTTATAGGTTCACATCCATTGCGTCTTGCCAGCGTGGACTTTGAAGTGCCGCTTACTCCCACTAATCTTTTCCGCCTTAGAGCACGCTCACGTGCATTTGGTGCTTTCACTAACAGATAGGCGACGACACCGAGCAAACAGATGGCGTCGCGATGCTGGCAAATTTAGGCGAGCGTAAAGCTCGAGTCGTAAACCATTCAGTCCTGAATATTATTATTTTATTGGGATACTAATTCCATTAGAGCTGCGACGATTATTCAAGAACAAGAGCGATCTTCTCATTTATAAAATCAGCAACTTCGTCTCCCGCAGTGTTTGTAAAAAAATGCCCACCTTTTATTTTTTTTAAATCGAACTGGCTTGTGGTTTCCTTGCTCCATTCTAACGCGTCAAGATGAGTAACATGCTCATCATCCGCTCCAATCAAAACATAAATTGGAGACTTCAGTTCGCTGCATTTTTTATAAGTATAGTTTTCAATCATCTGAAAGTCAGCTCTTATCGCCGGAAGAACCAAATCCATTAGCTCATCATGATCAAGGACTTCCTGAGGAGTCCCAGAATAATTGCTCAATTTCTTTCGCAGCTCTACATTATCAAGCTTGTGAAGATTTTGACCTGATCTGCGTTGACTTGGTGCAGAACATCCGGAAACAAAAATTGCCTGCGGAGGAGGTAAGTTGTTCGCCATAATGTATTTGGCTACTTCGAAAGCAAGAAGAGCTCCCATGCTATGTCCAAATAATACGAACGGTTTATCTAAGAATGGTTTCAACTCAATATAAGCGTCCTCAATAAATTTTTCTATTGACGTGTATGGTGGAGTTTGAAAGCGAGCCCCCCGGCCTGGTAAGCTAGCAACGTAAACGTCTACTTCTGATTTGATCTTTGTTTGAAATGACGAAAAGCATTGCGCCCCCCCTCCCGCATATGGGAAACAAAACATTTTAACGTTATTTTTTTCATCTTTTCGAAGATTGGGGAACATCTTGTCTGCACTATAATAGTGTTTGATCATAGCCTACAGCCTAAAATTAAAATTAAAATTAAAATTAAAAGTTCATATATTTAAAGGATTGCATATAATAGTCTAATTCTTTCATGATTGCAAATTCCACACGAAAATTATCTCACATGAAAAATAAATAAGTATAAATTTATTAAATAATTAAATGTAAATATTTTGCATTATTAGATTGGCGCCCGATGAGAGAATTCGTTCTAATCAGAGAGCGTTCTCAATAATGCTTGGTATAACTTGCGAAGTTTATTTTATTGGTGGATGTGGTATGGCGATCGCTAAGTACTGAGCCAGTTAGCGATCGCTCAAGGTCTTATCGTAAATATGCGTTGCTTTAATCCACTGATCTTATTGCTTTGGAGATTTCAATTCCCAAGTTCTGCACATGTGGCAAGGATATAATGCTATCGTGAGTTCCGCATACGTCAATAATATTTAGGTTCGATGCTAATAATCGAGTCCAAGAGTTTTTAATATGGGAGTTTATAATATTTGATTTTTCCTCTGCATCTATGGCTGAAAACAAGTTTACTTGAATTGCGATCTTCTCTAATTTGTACTTGGATAAAGCTTTAGACATACCGGTTCGGACACCGAGATATCGTTTGAGAGTTATATTGTCAACGTCTCGCGTTATTAATCCCATATCTTTAGACATATCAAACATTTTTTCAATATTATCTTGCGCGATGATTTCTTTTAGTTCTATGTCATGGGCCTCATTGCGAAGCCAATCGATAAGTGTTTGAGTTTCGTTGATTGTGTGGCAGTCGGTTGGAGCACGGTGAGCCGTATCCAATAGTCCAAGGAATTTTATTTTGCTGCCGGATCGGAGAGCTTGTCGAGCTATTTCATAGGCAAGTATTCCGCCGGAAGAATATCCAATGACTATATAGGGGCCATCTCGATTTACACTTTTTATAAGTTGAAAATATCTCTCTGCGATCAGCTCAACCGATTCTAAAGGAGTCTCACCGGGGCCCATGCCATAAGCGGAAATACCGTAAATGGGAGACGAGATGTCGATATAAGGCTCAATTACACGTGCATAGTCGGCTTCGCCGCCAATAGGGTGAATAAAGAAGATTGGCGCGTTGGAACCGGTTTCACGGACCGGAATAAGGATCGAAGTTTTCGTGTTATGGATTGTTTTTGCAAGTTCCGACAATATGGGAGTGAGAAATACCTGACGTACGTGAATGTCAAGTTTAGTTGTGTTGCGCAAGCGCGAGGTCGCTAACACCGCCATGAGCGAGTGGCCGCCCAGCTCGAAGAAGTGGTCGTGGCGGCCAATCCGTTCGATGCCGAGCAGGTCCTGCCAGATTTCGGCAATCGCTTGTTCGGTTGGTCCTTGCGGCGCCTCGTAGGCGCGCACGACGATCGCGGCCTGGTCCGGCGTTGGCAATGCATTGCGGTCGAGCTTGCCGTTGGGCGTCAAGGGCAGCGTATCCAGGCTGACGAACGCACCGGGCAACATGTAGTCGGCCAGTGTCGTGGCCAACTCGGCGCGCAGAACGGCCGCCGAGATTTCCCGGCCCGGCTGGGGAACCACATAGGCGACCAGGCGCTTGTCGCCAGGCTGGTCTTCGCGCGCGATCACGATCGCTTCGCGCACGCCGTCGCAAGCAGCAAGGCGCGCTTCGATCTCGCCCAGTTCGATACGGAAACCGCGAATCTTGACCTGGAAGTCGTTGCGGCCGAGGTATTCGATATTGCCGTCGGTCAGATAGCGGCCCAGGTCGCCGGTCTTGTACAGCCGTGCGCCCGCCTCATCGGCAAACGGGTGGTCGATAAAGCGCTCGGCGGTCAGATCCGGTCGGTTCAGGTAGCCGCGAGCGACACCAGCCCCGCCGACGTAGATCTCGCCGGTGACACCAAGTGGAACCGGCTGTAGGTGACGATCCAAAATATAAATCTTGGTGTTGGCAATCGGCCGCCCAATCGGAATCGAGACCAAATCTTCG
>NZ_JAXSQX010000009.1:157312-183190 GCF_034659755.1 Massilia phyllosphaerae | reverse complement strand
GCACTGATGCTCTTGCTCTCGCTGTGCTGGCTCTCCAGGTCCTGCGCCGCAACCATATTGACTTGATTGTTCGCAGCCAGCGTCACGTTGCGGCCGGCATTGACGTCGCTGGCGATGACGTTAATGTTGCCACTGCCCTCGCCGCCTTTCGCAACGATGCTGATGTCACGCCCCGCCGTGAGCGCGCTGCCGGTGTGCAGCATTTCGCTGATAGTGGTGGTCTGCACCGATTCCGAGTGCCCGGCAGTCAGGCTCAAACTGACGCTCAAACCGTCCTTCGCCTGCGCGGCCGCGTCCTTGACTGCCAGAGCCGCGGTGGCCGCCGCCATCGCCTGCACCCGCTTGTTATCGGTCGCCTGGACCGTCTGCTGCACGCTCTGCACCGACTGGATCGCATTCACGACGCTGCCGCCTACCCGCAATGAAATCGCGTCCTGCTCCACCCGCGTCTTGAACCTGGTGTCGATCTTGTCCTTGCCGGCATCGATCGTCACGTCCTTGGCCGCCAGGCCCATGTCGCGGCCGGCCGACATATCGGTGCCGCTGACCTTGATCGCGTTGCCGGCGTCGAGCGTCAGGTCGCCGCCGATCGAGCCGACCAGGCTGCGGGCCTGGCCGCTCTGGGTCACGGCGTCGCGGGTCTGGTCGGTGGTCGTGGTGCGCGTGCCGTAGCTGATGCCGAAGCCGCCGCCACCGCTCAGCAGGCCGCTCTGCTTCTGTTCGACGTGGTTCCACTCGCTGTTGGTGTCGATGGCCGCCGCGATGTTGATGTCCTTGCCAGCGGCCAGCTTGACGGTGTCGTCGCCCACCACGGCCGAGCCGGTAATGTTCAGGTCATTCCCCGCCTTCATCGACACCGTACCACCCGTCAGCGAGCTGGCGATCGAGGTCACCGCGTCGACCGTGTCGCGCGTGGTCGTCACCTTCTTCGACAGGAAACCGCTCTTCGACGTCTGGCTCGACTGGTCCAGCGAATAGGTCGCGGTGCCGGTCGTGATGTCGATGTTGTTGCCGGCGTTGACGCTCAAGCCGGTGCCGGCATCGACCTGCCCTGCCCTCACCGTCAGGTTATTGCCGGCGTCGAGCAGGACGCTGCCGGCGCCGTTGATCACCGTGCCTACCTCGCTCGTCGAACTCTCCTTGCGGTAGTTGTTGGCGTTCTTGACCGTATCGTCGCGCGCGGCGATGCCGACCGTACCCAGGTTCAGGTCGCGCAGCGCGCTGAGGGCCGTGCTGCCGCCGATGCCGGCGTTGCTGATGTCGGCCGCCGCCAGGTTGATGTCGCGCCCTGCCGAGACCAGCAAGCTGCTGCCCGCGCCTGTGCCGGTGACCGACAAGCCGGTCACCTTGTCGAGGGTGGTGCTGTCGGTACCGGAGCGCGTCGTCCCGAGGCTGACCGAGGTCGTGGTCGTGCGCAGGTTGATGTCGCGGCCGGCCGAGGCGATCAGGGAATTTTCGGCCGACAGGGTGTTGCCGATATTATTGATGTCGTTACCGGCGCGCAGCTGCAGCGTGCCGGCCTGACTGCTGGCGGCAAGGATGTTGAGGTCGGTACCGGCCTTGAGCGCCATCGTGCCGCCCGCGCTCAGCTGCACCTGGCGGTCGGCCGACAGGTCGCTGTCCTTCGCCGCGGACAGGTTCAGGTTGCGCTGGGCGATCAGGGCGCTGGTGCCCGCCGCGGCGTTGTTGCTGACGATGCTGCCGGACAGGTTGATGTCGCCGCCGGCCGTCGCCAGAAAAGTGCCCTGGCCGTTCGCGTTGCCGGTGACGTAGAGTCCGGCCACGCGGCCCGCCAGCGATTCGGTCCAGCCGTCGCGTGCAATGTTCGCCGTGCCTGCCGCGCTGTTGATGTCGCGTCCCGCATCGATGATCAGCGAGGTATTGGCCGAGATCGTGCCGCTGATGTTGTTGAGATCGTTTCGCGCCTGCAGGGTCACGTCGTCGCCGTGGATGCGTCCGCTCAGGTTGTTGATGTTCTCGGCCGAGATGTTCACGACCTGGCGCCCGGCGATGGTGCCGCTGTTAGTGAGGTCGCCGCTCAGCGCGATGTTCACTTCCTTACCCGACAGCAATGCGCCGGAACCGTCGAGGTCGCCTTCACGCACACGCACGTAAACTTGTGGCACCAGGACTTTCTGGGTGCTGCCGTCGGCCAGCGTCACCTCCTGTTCGACCAGCCACACGATGTCGCTGGTCAGGGAGGCCATCTGGGCCGGCGTCAGGGCCACGCCCGGGCGCAGGTTCCAGGTCGTCGCGAACGACGCGGCCGCATCCATCAGCCCGCGGTATTGCTGTTCGTCGCTGGTGTAGTCGCCGCTGTAGCGGTAGCCCGTCAGCGCCGTCATCTGCTCGCGCACCAGTTGCTGCTCGTAGAAGCCGTCGCCCAGGCGTTTTTGCGTCACGGTGGGGTCGGTCGGCACTTTGCTGGTGAGGTAATCCGCGCTGGTCCATGCGCGGTAGTCGGCGAAGCGCGGATCGGTCTGCACCAGGTAGGTCGCCGACGGCGCCGGCGTCACCTGGTACAGGCTTGCATTCGGCACGACCGCGGCCTCGGTGCTGGTACGGACTACTTCCGCAGTGGCGCCGGGACTGGCCAACGGCACTTGCACGATGTCGCGCACGTTCGGCGTCGGCGTGCCCGGTTTCGGACCGCTGGCGGGCGTCGCGGGGGCCGGCGCAGCACCGGTTCCGCCCGTACCCGTGGGGGCCGGGGTGGATGGTGACGACGGTGCTGTCACGCTGCCGCCGGATGCATTGCCGCTTGCAGGAATCGCACCGGCGCCAGCCGTGCCCGCAAGGACCGGCGCGGCCGGTAACGACGGTACCGTCACGCTGACCTTGGCGTCGTTGCCGCTCGTAGGCGGCGCACCGGCGCCGTTGGCCCCGCCGAGGACCGGCGTGGACGGCAGCGACGGTACCGTTACGCCGACATGGGCGTCAGCGCCGGCCGCCGGGATCGCACCGGTGCCGTTCGTGCCTGGAAGGAAGGGCGTCGACGGCAGCGACGGTGCCGTCACGCCGACATGCGCATCGGCGCCGGTCGCAGGGATGGCACCGGTGCCGTTCGTCCCCCCAAGGACCGGCGTCGACGGCAGCGATGGTGCCGTCACGCCGACAGTCGATTCATTGACGGCTGCAGCAAGCGCACCTGTGCTGCCCGTCACGGCCACGCCGGTGACGCTGGACGCCAGGCCGGCTTCCTTGCGGTCGCCGATGGCGGTCCTGGTTGGCGCACTCCCAGGCTGGCCGACGGCGCCGATGCCGCCGGCGGTGTCGATCGCCGCCGTGCTGCGGATGCCGCCGGCGCCCGCCACGGTGCCGGTCTCACCCGCGCTTTTCCTGGTCCCGATGGCGATGGCGCCGATCGACGCGCTGTGCCCATCGATGGCGGCGCCGCTCGCATTGGCGACCGGACCGGCGGCGCCGATACCGCCCACCGCGCCGACACTGCCCACCGTGCCGACGTCCCGGGTGCCGGCCAGGACTGCGCCGGCGGCTTCACGGGTCACCCCTTGCAGCGGACCGGTCTGGGCCGCGGCGCCGAGATGCGCGCTGCCGGCGGCGGCATTGCTGGCCGTCGCCGCCGACGCCTGCTGACCATTGACGCTGCCGGCAACGGTCGACGCCGACGGGCCGGCGACCGCAACCTGGGCCGACTGGCTCACTGCTGCCGCACTGGCGGCGCTGGTGCTGCCGGTGAAGCCGATCCCCGCCTTTGCCGCCGGCGCGCTCGATGGTGTGTGCTGGAAGGTAAAGCCGCCGGCATTGTCGATCACGACGTCCGGATTTTCCCAAGACGTGGTCCAGTTGGTGGGCGTGTCGAAATAACCAGGCTTGAGATCCAATGCACCGTGAAATTCGCGATGGTCGATGGTCCCGTGCTCGCGCACCACGGTCTTGCTGGCGGTGGACTCGTTGGTCAGCGCGCCGGCGGTGATGTTGAGCGCCTGCCCGGCAACGATCTGGCTGTTCTGATTCAGCACCGCGTCCGTGGCCAGGGTCAGGTTGGCGCCCGCAGCCAGCACGCCCGGGGCCGACGACTGCACGATGGTCGAGGCGGTGCTGCGGTAAGTCGTGTGGATTTCGTAGTCGGTGTAGCGGGCGGTCGGCGTCACCAGCACATAGTGGTTGTAGACCTTGGTGTCCATCTCGAGGTGGGCACCGCTTTCCGGGCTGTACGGCGTGTCGCCGACAAAGTACTCGGTGATCATGACCGACGGGCCGAACTCCCCTGCCGTTGCGCTGAAGTGGTTGTTCAAGACATCGGCGCGCGCTGCACCGATCGTCATGTTCCCCAAGGCTTCGATCGTCGCACTCGCATTGCTCAGGCTCCCCATCCAGCCGACGGCGTCGCGGTTGCCGTCCAGGCTGCCGCCGATGCGCATGTCGCCGCCGCTGAAGATCAGCGCATGCTCGCGGTTGCTGATGGTAGACGCGCCCAGTGCCAGGTAGCCGCGCGCGGCGATGGTGCCGGCCACGCCGTTCTCGACGTCGTTGACCACGCTGCCGGCGCCGATGCCGATCCGGTCGCCGTAGATGCGTCCGGTGCCCACGTTGGTCAGCGTGTTGGTGTCGATATCGGTATAGATGCCGTCGATGACGCCGCGGTTGGTCAGCCAGCCGGCGTTGATGCGGGTGCTGCCGCCATTGATGTCGCCGCTGGCGGCGTTATCCAGGCTGGCCGCGTTCAGTGACAGGATGCCGCCCGCCTGCAGCTTGCCCGCATTCGACAAACCGCCGCCCAGGCTCAGCGTGACGTTGCGGTTGCCGATCAGCTCCGTTCCCGCTTCCAGCGTGTAGCCGCCCGCCAGGTCGATGTGCATGTCCTGCTGCGACAGCACGCGTCCGGCACCGCCGAGCGAAGCCGCGCGGATCGCCGTCATCTGCCCGCCGATCAGCGTGCCGCCGGCGTTATCGATGGCGAGGGCACGGCCGGTCCCCGTGTCCAGGATCGACAGGCTGTTCATGGCGCTCATCAGGCCGGCGCTGTTGGCGGCGGTGCCGGCGCTGCTGATGGTGAGGTTGTTGTTGGCGCGCAGCGCGCCGCCGCTGTTGTTCAGGTCCGTGGCGTTCAGGCTCAGGTCACCGCCTTCGATACCCTGGTTGCCGCCTTGGGTGGCGCGGTTGTCGATGGCGCCCGCGTTCAGCGCCAGCACCTGGCCGGCACGCAGCAAGCCCGCGTAATTCACGATCGTGCCGCCACGAACGTCGACACCGAGACCGCCGACGGCCTGGATGCTGCCGCCCTGGTTGTTCAAGCCGCCGGCAGTGAAGCTGACGCCACCCATGCCGGCAATCTCGCCGCCGGTGTTGGTCAGGTAGGCGGTGCTGCCGGACAGCTGGCCGCCGCCGGCCAGGAAGCCGGCCGAGTTGTCGAGGTTGCCGGTGTACAGCGTGGTGACGGTGCCGCCGGTAATGCCGCCGCTGTAGCCGGACTTGATCGTACCGTATGCGGCGGCATTGGTGTTGACCAGCGACTGGCCATGGGTATCGACGACCAGGGTGGTGCCCGACTGGACCCGGCCGCCGTCGTTGTTCAGCGCACCGCTCTGCAGGTTGGCGGCGCCGGTCGCGGCGATGGTGCCGCGGGCATTGTCCAGGCCCTGGCCGCGGGTGTCGATGTCGATGTCGCGTGCGGCGACGAGGCCGGCGCCGTTGGCCAGGCCGCCATTGGTCATGGCGACCGTGCCCGCGGCCTGGATCTGGCCGCCGCTATTGGTCGTCGTGCCCGTGCTGCCCAGCGTCAGGTTGCCGCCGGTCGAGACCAGTTTGCCGGCGCTGTTGTCCAGGTTCGCGGCGGTGGCGGCCAGGTCGCCACTTGCTGCCAGCGTGCCGCCGGTGTTCGACAGCTGGCCGCCGGTGTTGAGGGTCATGGCGCCGGCCGCGGTGGCGCTGCCGTAGCGGTTGTCGATGCTGCCTGCCGACAGCACGCCGTTGCCGCCGGCCGCGATCGAGCCGCCGCTGTTGGCGAGCCTGCCGCCCACGTTCAGGTTCAGGTCGGCCGTGCCGCCTGCCTGCAACACGCCCCCGCTGTTGTCGAGCGCGCCGGCGGCGACGGTGGTGCTGCCGTTGCTGCCGATGCGGCCGCCGGCGTTGTTCAGGGCGTTGGCAATCGTGATGCCGCCCTGGCCCGTGCCGAGCTGGATGATCGTGCCGCCGGCGTTGTCCAGCGTGGCGGCGCTGATGGCCACCTGCTGCGCCGACAGGCCGCCGTTGCGGTGGTCGATGTCGCTGGCGTGCAGCGACAGGCTGCCGTTGCCGGTGACGCTGCCGTCGTGGCCGTCGAAACGGCCGGCGTCGATGGCGAGCGCGCCCTTGCCGGCGTGGGTGATGGTGCCGCCCGCGTTTGCCAGCGTGCCGGCGCGCAGCGTCAGGTTGCGGCTATTGACCGCGATCGTGCCGCCGCTGTTGTCGAGGGTGCCGCTGGTGTCCAGCAGCGCATCACCGCTGCCAAGCTGGACGATCCTGCCCGCCGCATTGGCCAGGTTGGCCACTTGCGCCTGCAACTGGTTGGCCTGGACGTCGCCGCCGACGTTAATCCAGGTTTGCGCAGCGTTCTGGCTGGCGCTCAGCGCCAACGTGCCGGTGGTGAGCGTGGCGCCGCGGGTGTCGATATTGCCTCTGGCGGCCGTCAGCGCCATGTTGGCGGCGCGGGCCTGGCTGCCCGCCAGATTGACCGCTGCACCCGACAAGTCGGCATTGCCGCCGGCGAGCAGCTGGCCGCCGGCGCGCAGGGTCTGCGCGGTCGTGACCGCAAGCTTGCCGCCGCTGCCGAGCGACCCGTCGGCACGGATGCCGGCCCCCAGCAGGCTGCCGGCGCCAGCGTCCAGGCTGGCCGCGTTCACCGTAAGGTCGCCCCCGGCCGCGATCACGCCGCCGCCGTCGACGGCGCCGGATGCGGCCAGGGTCTGGCTGCCGGCCGCGAACAGGCTGCCGCCATTGTCGACGTCGCGCGCCGTGGTGGACAGGTTGTGGCCGGCGAAGACGCTGCCGCCGTCGTTGCGCAGGTCGCGCACGCGCAGGGTCACGTCGCCTGCCAGGCCCTGGATCTTGCCGCCGTCGTTGACGAGGTCCGCGCCGCCGTCGATGCGCACGTTGGCGGCGGCCGCCAGCATGCCCAGGGTATTGTCGATGCTGGATGCGCTCAGGCCGAGACTGCCGTTGGCTGCCGTGATGCGCCCGCCGCTGTTGTCGAGCGCGGACACGGTCAGCGCCATGTCGCCGCTGCCGTTCTGGACGATGGCGCCGCCCGCGTTGTCCAGTGTCGATACCGCCAGCGATACCTGCATGCCGCCGAGTTCGCCGTGGCGGTTGGCCAGGGCGGCGCCGGACAGGCGCAGTTCCCCGGCGCTGCTCAGCACCGCGCCGCCCGTGTCGAGCGTACCGGTGCCGGCATCCACGATGATGCTGGCGCCCGCCGTCAGCACACGCGCCGCGTCGCCGCTGTAGGTGCGCGACAAGTCGATGCCGGTACCGCGCAGCGTCACGCCGCCCGCCGCCAGCTTGTCGCCGCCGGCCTTCAGGACGCCGTCGCTGGTGAGCGCCAGGTTGCCGCTGCCGCCCAGGCTGCCGTCGGCGCGCATGCCGGCACCGAACAGGCCATTGCTGTCGATGCGGCCCGCATGCACGTCCAGGTTGCCCAGCGCCGCGATCGAGCCGCCGCCGTGCAGCAGGCCGCCGGCAGCGAGCGTCTGGTTGGCGCCGGCGTAGACCAGGCCGTCGTTGGCGAGCTCGCCGCTTACGGCAAGGCGGACGTCGCCGCCCGCGCTCACCTCGCCACTGCTGGCCAGGCTGGCCGCGTCGACGCTCAAGCTGCCGCTGGTCGCGCGCATCAGGCCATTGCCGTTGTCGAGCGCGCCGCCACCGACGCGCAAGCCGCTGCCGCCGGCGATGACGCCGGCCTGGTTGTGCAGCGCCGCCGTGGCGACGACGTCCCCGGCCGCCGCCGAATTGATGCGACCGCCCGCGTTGTCGAGGGTGTTCGCGCGGACGGTCAACGTGCCGCTGCCGGCGTGCTGGATGGTGCCGCCCGCATTGTCCAGGGTCGTGGTATCGATGCGCAGATTGGCGCTGTTCAAGCCGATCCAGCCGTCCCTGTTGTCCAGCGTGCCGGCCGCCAGCGCGGTATCGCCGCTGCCGCTCTGCGCGATCGTGCCGCGGGTGTTGTCGATACTGCCGGCCGACAGCGCCAGCCGGCCGGCGCTCAGGATGCCGTCGGTGTTGACCAGCGCGCCGGCGACCGCGATGGCCAGGGTGCCGGTGGTCGCGACCTGGGCATCGCCGCCGGTAACGACGTCGCCCCCGGTGGCGCTCAGGCTGACGTTGGCGCCGCCGGTCTGGCCGCCGGCCAGGTCGATGGCGCCGCCGCGGATGGCGACGTCGCCGCCGGCCAGGTTTTGCCCGCGGGCCTGGGCCAGGCCTTGCGTTTCGACGCTCAATTTGCCGCTGGCCAGCAGCGTGCCGTCGGCGCGCATGCCCGCGCCCAGCAGCGCGCGCGCGTTGCCGGACAGGCTGGCGGCGACGACGGTGGTGTCGCCCTGCGCCGCGATGATGCCGCCGTTGTCGACGCTACCGGTGGCGCTCAAGGTCTGGCTGCCGGCCGCGTACAGGCTGCCGCTGTTGGCGAGCGTGCCTGCGTGGGTGTCCAGGTTGCCGGCCGCGTAGACGCTGCCGCCGCTGCCGTTGGCGATGGCGCCGGCCGCCAGCGTCACGTTGCCGCCGGCGCCGCGGATCTCGCCGCCCGTGTTGTCGAGCGCGCTGGCGGCCAGCGCCACGTTAGACGCCGCCAGTAATGCCCCGGCGCTGTTGGTCAGCGTGGTGGCCGACAGGTCCAGGCTGCCGGCGGCCGCGGCGATGCGTCCGTTCGTGTTGTCCACGGCGCCCATTTGCAGGTGCAGGTCGCCGGCCCCGTGTTGCACGATGTCGCCGGCGCGGTTGTCCAGGCTGGCCGCGCCGAGCGTAATCTTGCCGGCGTCGAGAATGCCGCCGCTGTTGCGCAGCGCGCCGGCAGCGCTGATGGCAAGGGTGCCGCCGGCCTTGACCAGTGCACCCGTACCGGTATCGATGCCGTCTGCGCTCGCTTCGAGCGTGATGTTGCGAGCCGCCGTCTCGCCCCCGGACAGGTCGATGCGCGCGGCGCGCAGGGAGGCGTCGCCGGCAGCCACGTTCTGGCCGCTGGCCGTGATGCCGTGCGCACTGGTCACGTGCAGGTTGCCGCCGGCCGTGAAGCTGCCGGCAGCGTCCACGCCGGCCGCCAGCAGGCCGCTGCTCTGCACGCTGCCGGCGCCGATGTCGACATCGCCCAGCGCTGCGATCGACCCGGTGCTGCGCAGCGCGCCGCCCACGTCCAGACCGAGCGCTGCGCCGGCGTACAGCAGGCCTTCGTTGCTCAGGTCACCACTGGTCTCCAGGCGCATGGCGCCGCCGGCGCTGGTTTCGCCATCGCCGTTGGCGAAGCTGGCCGCATCCAGCGTCAACGCGCCGGTCTTGGCCTGCAGCAGGCCGCCCCCGTTGGCGATGGCGCCACCCCTGAGGTGCAGGTCGGTGGCGGCGGCAAGCACGCCGTTGAGGTTGTCGAAGCTGGCGGCGGCGCCGACGTCCGCCGCGCCGCTCGAGATGATGCGGCCGCCGCCATTGGCCAGGGTACCGGCGTCGATCGCCAGTGTGCCGCTGCCCGCATGTTCGATGCGGCCGCCCGCGTTGTCCAGCGAAGCCGCACCGATGTGCAGGTTGCCGCTGTTGACTGCGAGGCGTCCGCCGCGGTTGTCCAGTGCGGTGGTATCGATGACGGTGTCGCCGCTGCCGGTCTGCAGGATGGTGCCGCCGGCGTTGTGGATGCCGGATGCCCGCAGGTCGAGCTGGCCGGCGCTGAGGGCGCCGCCGGTGTTGACCAGCCCACCCGCATGGGCATCGATGGCGAGGGTGCCGGTTGTCGCCACCAGCGCGCGGCTGGTATCGACCTGGCCGGCGTTCGCGTCCAGTCGAATGGCGCTGCCGCTGGTTTCGCTGCCCGCCAGGTCGAGCGTGCCGGCGCTGAAGGCGGCATCGCCGGCAGCCAGGTTGGTGCCGCCGGCGCGCAGGGCACCGCTGCTCGTCACCGACAGATCGCCGGCCACCGCCAGGCTGCCGTCGGCGCGTACGCCGGCGCCCAGCAAGCCGCTGGCGGCCACGCTGGCGGCGCTGACCGTCGTGTTGCCCTGGGCCGCGAGGACGCCGCTGCTGATCAAGGCGCCACTGGCCGTGACGGCCTGGTTGCCGCCGGCGTAGATGCTGCCGCCGTTGGCGATGTCGCGTGCGTGCGCCGTCAGGTCGTTTCCGGCGAAGACGGTGCCGCCATTGTTCTGGAGGTCGCGGATGGCCAGCGTCAGCTTGCCCCCGGCGGCGCGCAGATCGCCGGCCGTGTTATCGACGTCGGCTCCGTCGAGCGCGAGATCGCGGGCCGCCTGCAGCAAGCCATCGCGGTTGCCGACATTGCCGGCATTCAGTAGCAGGCTGCCGCTCAGTGCGGCCACCTGCCCGCTCGTATTGTCGAGCGCACCGGCGGCCACGCGCATGTCGCCGCTGCCGCGCTGGAGGATGATGCCGGCAGCGTTGTCGAGGCGGCTGGCGGCGAGCGTCACGCTGCCACCGTCCAGCCGGCCGCCGCTGTTGTCGGCGTGGCCGGCCGTCAGCGTCAGCCCGGCGCTCGCCGTGACGGCGGCGCCGCGCGTGAGGAGCTCGGCGCTGCCGCTGTCCAGGGTGACGTTGACCCCGGCCGTATCGCTGTGCGAAAGGTCGATCGCGCCGCCCTGGAAGACCAGGTCGCCGCCGGCGACGTTCTGGCCGGCGGCGGCGATGGTACCCGCGCTGACGCGCAATGCGCCGCCCGTGCTCACCCTGCCGTCCGCATCGAGACCGGCGCCGAGCAGGCCGCTGCTGTTCACGTTGCGGGCCACGATCGTGGTGTCGCCTAGCGACGCAATGGCGCCGCCGTTGGCCAGCGTACCGCCGATGGCCAGGCTCTGGGCACCGCCGGCGTACAGCAAGCCGTCGCTGCGCAGGTCGCCGCCGAGGCTGACCTGCAGGTCGCCGCCCGCGCTCAATTCGCCATCGGCGTTGAGCAGGCTTGCACCATCGACGGCCAGCGCCCCGGCCGAAGCGCGCAGCAGCCCGCCGCTGTTGTCGATGGCGCCGGCGGACAAGCGCAAGCCAGCGGCCGCGCTGGCGACGCCGTTCGTATTGTCGAGGGTACCGGTGGCGGCGACGATCGCACTGCCCGCCGAACTGATGCGTCCGGAACGGTTGTCGACCGGACCGGCGTGCACGTCAAGCGTGCCGGCACCGGCATGCTCGAGGCGGCCGCCGGCATTGCGCAGCGCGGCCGCATCCAGGCTCAGGTTGCGGCTGTTGACGGCAAGGCGGCCGCCCGTGTTGTCCAGCAGGCCGGTGCGGATGGCGGTGTCGCCGCCGCCGGTTTGCAGGATGGTGCCGGACGTGTTGTCCAGGTTGCCGGCCCGCAGGTCGAGCTGGCCCGCGCTCAGTACACCGCCGTGATTGGCCAGCGTCCCGGTGGCGGCCGCGCTCAGCGTACCGGCCGTGCTGACCAGGGCGGCGCCGGTATCGATGCCGCCGCCAGTGGCCGACAGCGCGACGTTGGCGGCCGTGATGTCGCTGCCGGCCAGGTCGAGCGCGGCGCCCGCCAGGCTGGCGTTGCCGGCGGCGACGTTGCGCCCGTCCGATTGCAGCACGCCGCTGGTATTCACCGTCAGCGCGCCGCTGCCCGCGAGTACCCCGTCGGCGCTCAGGCCGGCGCCCATCACGTGGCTGTTGGCCAGGCTGGCCGCGGTGATCGTGGTATCGCGACCGGCCGCGATGACGCCGCGGTTGACGACGCTGCCGCTGGCGGCCAGGGTCTGCGCCCCCGCCGCATACAGGCTGCCGCTGTTGTCGACGTTGCGGGCACTGGTCGTCAGGCCAGCACCGGCAAAGACCGCACCGCCGTCGTTGGACAGGTCGCGCAGCGCCAGCGTGACGCCGCCGCTTGCCGAGCGGATCTGGCCGCCGCGGTTGACTACGTCGGCCGCCGCGATGGCCAGGCCCTGGGCGCCGGCGATGGTACCGCCCGCGTTGTTCAGGTCAGCGGCCTGGATGGCCAGCGTGCCGTCGCCGGCGATGCGGCCAGCGCTGTTGTCGAGCGCAGCGGCGTGCAGGTCGAGCTTGCCCTGCCCGGCCTGCAGGATCGCGCCGCCGGCGTTGTCGAGCGCGCCCACGGCGATATCGAGTGCGCGCGCGCTCAACTGGCCGCCGCCGTTGCGCAGGTCGCCGCCGTGCACGGCCAGGGTATCGGCAGCGTGGACGATGGCGCCGTGCGTATCGATGGCGCCGCCGCTGGTTGCCAGCGCGATGCTGCTTGCCGTCGAGGTACTGCCGGCCAGGTCGAGCGCACTGCCCTGCAGGGCCATGCTGCCGGCGGCCACGTTCTGGCCGGTTGCCGCCAGTTCGTCGCTCGCGTTCACAGTCAGGGAGCCGGAGCCGGCCAGCGCGCCTTGCGCGTCCAGGCCGGCACCCAGCAGGCCGCTGCTGTGCACACGGCTGGCGGCGATGGCGATGTCGCCCTGCGCCGCGATCGAACCGGCGTTTTCCAGCGTGCCGGCAACACCGAGCGTCAGCGTGCGGCCCGCGTACAGCGTGCCGTCGCTGTTGGCCAGGCTCGCTGCCGTGATGGCGGTGTCGCCACCGGCCGAAATGATGCCGCCGTTGACGACACTACCGCTCGCAACCAGGGTCTGCTTCCCTGCCGCGTACAGGCTGCCGCTGTTGTCGACGTTGCGGGCGTGTGTCGTCAGCTCCGCGCCGGCAAAGACCGCGCCACCGTCGTTGGACAGGTCGCGCAGCGCCAGCGTGACGCCGCCGCTTGCCGAGCGGATCTGGCCGCCGCGGTTGGCGACGTCGGCCGCCGCGATGGCCAGGCCCTGGGCGCCGGCGACGCTGCCGCCCGTGTTGTTCAGGTCAGCGGCCTGGATGGCCAGCGTGCCGTCGCCGGCGATGCGGCCAGCGCTGTTGTCGAGCGCAGCGGCGTGCAGGTCGAGCTTGCCCAGCCCGGCCTGCAGGATGGCGCCGCCGGCGTTGTCGAGCGCGCCCACGGCGATATCGAGTGTGCGCGCGCTCAACTGGCCGCCGCCGTTGCGCAGGTCGCCGCCGTGCACAGCCAGGGTATCGGCAGCGTGGACGATGGCGCCGTGCGTATCGATGGCGCCGCCGCTGGTTGCCAGCGCAATGCTGCTCGCCGTGGACGTGCTGCCGGCCAGGTCGAGCGCGCCGCCCTGCAGGGCCATGCTGCCGGCGGCGACGTTTTGGCCGGTTGCCGCCAGTTCGTCGCTCGCGTTCACGGCCAGCGATCCAGAACCCGTCAGTTGTCCCTGCGCGTCCAGGCCCGCGCCCAGCAGGCCGCTGCTGTGCACGCGGGCGGCGGCGATGGCGATGTCGCCTTGCGCCGCGATCGAGCCGGCGTTATCCAGCGTGCCGCCGACGCCGAGCGTCAAGGTGTGACCCGCATACAGCGTGCCATCACTATTTGTCAGGCTGGCCGCCGTGACGGCGGTGTCGCCACCGGCCGAGATGATGCCGCCGTTGACGACGCTGCCGCTCGCAACCAGGGTCTGCTTCTCTGCCGCGTACAGGCTGCCGCCGTTGTCGATGTTGCGGGCGCTGGTCGTCAGTCCCGCGCCGGCGAAGACCGCGCCGCCGCCGTTGGACAGGTCGCGCAGCGCCAGCGTGACGTCGCCGCTTGCCGAGCGAATTTGGCCGCCGCGGTTGGCGACGTCGGTTGCCGCGATGGCGAGGCCCTGGGCGCCGGCGACGCTGCCGCCCGTGTTGTTCAGGTCAGCGGCCTGGATGGCCAGTATGCCATCGCCGGCGATGCGGCCGGCGTTGTTGTCGAGCGCAGCGGTGTGCAGGTCGAGCCTGCCCTGTCCGGCCTGCAGGATGGCGCCGCCCGCGTTGTCGAGAGCGCCCACGGCGATACCGAGTGTGCGCGCGCTCAGCTGGCCGCCGCCGTTGCGCAGGTCGCCGCCGTGCACGGCCAGGGTATCGGCTGCGTAGACAGTGGCGCCGTGCGTATCGATGGCGCCGCCGCTGGTTGCCAGCGTAATGCTGCTTGCCGTCGAGGTACTGCCGGCCAAATCGAGCGCGCTGCCCTGCAGGGCCATGCCGCCGGCGACGACGTTCTGGCCGGTTGCCGCCAGTGTCTCGCTAGCGGTCACGGTGAGGGAGCCGGAACCGGCCAGCGCACCTTGCGCATCCAGGCCGGCGCCCAGCAGGCCGCTGCTGTGCACGCGGACGGCTGCAATGCTTGCCTCGCCTTGCGCCGCGATCGAGCCGGCGTTGTCCAGCGTGCCGGCGACATCGAGCGTCAGGGTGCGGCCTGCGTACAGCGTGCCGTCGCTGTTGGCCAGGTTTGCTGCCGTGATGGCGGTATCGCCACCGGCCGAAATGATGCCGCCGTTGACGACGCTGCCGCTCGCAGCCAGGGTCTGCTTCCCTGCCGCGTACAGGCTGCCGCCGTTGTCGACGTTGCGGGCGTGTGTCGTCAGCTCCGTGCCGGCGAAGACCGCGCCGCCGTCGTTGGACAGGTCGCGCAGCGCCAGCGTGACGCCGCCGCTTGCCGAGCGGATCTGGCCGCCGCGGTTGGCGACGTCGACCGCCGCGATGGCCAGGCCCTGGGCGCCGGCGACGCTGCCGCCCGTGTTGTTCAGGTCAGCGGCCTGGATCGCCAGCGTGCCGTCGCCGGCGATGCGGCCGGCGTTGTTGTCGAGCGCAGCGGCGTGCAGGTCGAGCCTGCCCTGCCCGGCCTGCAGGATGGCGCCGCCGGCGTTGTCGAACGCGCCCACGGCGATACCGAGCGTGCGTGCGCTCAACTGGCCGCCGCTATTGCGCAGGTCGCCGCCGTGCACGGCCAGGGTATCGGCAGCGTGGACGATGGCGCCGTGCGTATCGATGGCGCCGCCGCTGGTTGCCAGCGTGATGCTGCTGGCCGTCGACGTGCTGCCGGCCAGGTCGAGCGCACTGCCTTGCAGTGCCATGCTGCCGGCGGCCACGTTCTGGCCGGTCGCCGCCAGTGCCTCGCTCGCGTTCATGGCCAGTGATCCTGAGCCCGTCAGTTGTCCGTGCGCGTCCAAGCCGGCGCCCAGCAGGCCGCTGCTGTGCACACGGCTGGCGGCGATGGCGATGTCGCCCTGCGCCGCGATCGAGCCGGCGTTTTCCAACGTACCGGCGACATCGAGCCTCAGGTTGTGACCTGCGTACAGCGTGCCATCGGTGTCCAGCTTGCCCTCCAGCCGGGCCAGCAGGTCGCCGCCGGCACGCAATTCGCCGGCGTGGTTGGCAACCGTGCCGGCGCCCAGCGTGACGCTTCCCGCCGAGCGGACCAGGCCTGCGGTGTTGTCGAGCTGTCCCGCTTGCACAGCCAGGCTGCCGCCACCGGTGTGTTCGAGCTTGCCGGCCGTGTTCAGGATCGTGTCCGCGCGCAGGCTGGCATTGGTGCCGGCGACAACGATCCGCCCGTTGGTGTTGTTCAGGACCGATGCCGGCCCAGTCAGCTGCAGGGTGGCGTCGGCGCCGCCCACCTGTGCGATGCTGCCACCGCTGTTGTCGAGGAAGTTGGCCTGCAGCGCCAGTTGGCTGGCGACGACCTGGCCGCCGGCGTTGCGCCAGCCCTGCCCCGACGCCGCGTCGTTGCTGACCGCCAGCGTACCGCCGGTCGTCAGCCGCGCCGCACCGGTGTCGATGCTGCCGGTGCTGGCCACCAGCGCGATGTCGGCGGCCTGCATCTGGCTGTAGGACAGGTCGAGCGCCGTGCCGGAAACCGTGGCTGCGCCGGCCACCTGTAGCGCGCTGCGCGACAGGTCGACCGCCCCACCGGAGAGCGTGGCTGCGCCGCCCACCCGTACCTGGCTGCTCGACAGATCGAGCGCCGTGCCGGACAGCGTGGCCGCGCCGCCCACATGCACCTGGCCCTGCACCGTCAGCGCACCGCTGGTGGTAACGCGAAGCGCGCCGCCGCCGGCCACGCTGCCGTCGGCATGCAGGCCCGCGCCGAGCAGGCTGTCCGTGCGGCCGTCCAGGCTGGCTGCCGTGATGGTGGTGTCGCCCTGGGCGGCAATCATCCCATTGCCGGTCACGGCGCCGCTGACTGCCAGCGTCTGGTTGGCGCCGGCGTACAGGGCGCCGCTGTTGGCCAGGCTGGCGGCGTCGATGCGCAGGTTGCCGCCGGCGGCGACGCTGCCGCTACCGTTGTCGAGGGCGCCGACGACCAGCGTGCCGTCGCCATTGACGGCCTGGATCGTGCCGGCGTTGTTGCGCACATCGCCGGCATGCAGCGCCAGCGTGGTGCCGGCCAGGGTGCCGCCGCCGTTGTCGACGCTGCCGGCCAGCGCCAGGCCGGCGTCCAGCACCGCGCTGACGCGGCCCTGGCGGTTGTCGAGCGCTGCGGCCGACAGCGCCAGGCTGCCGCCGCTGGTGATCGCGCCCCCGGCGTTGTTCAGGCGCCCGCCCAGCGTCACGCCGGCCTCGCCGCTACCTGTCTGGGCGATCGTGCCGCCGCTGTTGTCGAGCGTATCGGCGTGAATGGCAAGCTGCCCCGCGCTGGTGTTGGCGCCGCGGTGGTCGAAGGCGGTGGCGGCAAGATCGAGCTTGCCGTTCGAGACGATGGTACCGCCCTGGCCGTCGATGCGGCCGGCCTCGATGGCGAGCAGGCCGCCGCCTGCATGGCTGACGGTGCCGCCGGCATTGACCAGCGCCTGCGCGTCCAGCGTCAGGTTGCCGCTGTTGGTGGCGATGCGCCCGAGCGTGTTGTCGATCCGACCCGGCAGGCGGATCGCCAGGTCGCCACTGCCACTCTGTGCGATGGCGCCGCTGACGTTGGACAGGCTGGCCGCCGTGAGCGCGAGCTGGCCGGCGCCGACGCTGGCGGCATCGGTACGCAGCGCACCGGCCGCGTTCAGGTCGAGCTGCCCCGCCACCGTAACGTGCGTGCCCGTCAGGTCCAGGTCGCCACCGCTCGCCGCCAGCGACATCGTGCCGGCTTGCAGCGTTGCGCCGGCGATGTCGAGCGTCCTGCCCGCCAGCGTGCTGGAAACACTTGCGAGCGCGCTGCCGTGCACGGCCACGACGTCGGTCGCGCGTACATCCAGGGCGCCCGCCGGGCCGAGGGTACCGTCGGCCTGCAGGCCGGCCGCCAGCAGCGAACCGGCACCGGTATCGATGCGTGACTGCGTCCCTTCGGCATGCAGACCCAGGTTGCCGGCCGCGCTGATCGCGCCACTGTTGCCGATGTTGCCGCTGCTGTTGACCTGCGCATCGGCGGCGGCGCGCACGGTGCCGCTGTTGACGATGTCGCCAGCCGTGGCGAGCGTCAGCTGTCCGGTCGCCTGCAGGGTCCCGCTGTTGGCGACCTTGCCCGCCGCGCCCACCGCCAGCGTGTCTGCCGCCTGCAGCGTGCCGCTGTTGGAGAGCCAGCCGTTCGCGTCGAGCGTCAGCCCGCCGGTCGAGGCCAGGGTGCCGGCGTTGCGCACACCCAGGCCCGCTTCGGTCCCGACCAGCATGATCTTCCCGGCGTACATGCCGCCCAGCGCCGCCACGTCCAGCGCGTAGGTGAGTCCCGGGCCCTCGGCGGCAACGGCGCCGGTCACGTTGTGGGCGGCGTCGAGCTGGTTGGCGCCGGTCACGACGCGCAGCTGTCGTGCCCAGATGCCGGCGTTGACCTCGAGTGCGCGCGCCAGGATCGCCGTGTAGTCGGCCTGCGAGGCGTCCAGGCCCTTGCCGCCGATCGTCACCACGCCGCGGCGGACCGCATAGCCTTCGAGGCTGCCGCCATTCATGAGCGGGGTGCCGGTGGTGAGCGTGACGCGGCTGGCGTTGATGAAGCCGCCGCCGTCGACCTTCAGGCCGGCCGGGTTGGCGATGACGACTTCTGCGCGCTGCCCGGCCACCTCGACGTAGCCCCCGAGCAGGCTCGGGTTGCTGGAATTGACTTCGTTGAGGATGACGCGCGCGCCGCCGTTGGCCAGGTTGCCGTTGCCGTGGACCCAGCCGCCGAGCTGGGTCTGGACATCGGTGCGGCTGTTGTTGAGGATGGCACCGCGGCTGTCGACGTCGAACTGGGTGTAGGTGTTGCGCGAGACGCCGGCCGCGCTCGGGGTCGCGATATCGACTTGCGGCACACCGCTGCTGGTTGACAGCACTGCCGGCCGCTGTGCGCCCGGGGCCGACGGGTCGCCCACGATCTGGGCCTGGACCGGCAATGCCGCCAGCTGGCCGAATGCCGCCAGCACGGCCAGGCACAGCGGCCGCCAGGAGGCGTGCGGCAAGCGTTTGCCCCAGACCGCACCGCCCGCGCCGCCCGCCGGCCCGGTCTCGCCGGCGGCGCTCTTGCCTTGCGAACCGGTGGTTTCGGCCACCACCATCAGCTGGCCACGGCGTTTATTGAAGACGATACGGTACAGGTGCTTGTTCATGCGAGCCTCGGGGTTTGGGAGGGGCGAATCATGGGCAGCGGTGAACGCTCACCGCCGCGGAAAAGCGGACAACTCAGTAACTGGCGGCGAGGTTGAAACCGTAGGTCGTGCGCGCGGTCTGGAAGTCGGCCGGCTTGTCGACCGGACGCCCGGCGAAGACCTCGTACTGCAGGCGCATCAGCTGGCCACGCAGGCCGATGGCGGCGCCGGTCAGATGGCGCGCCACCAGCGTCGGCGCGGTGCGTCCGCTGACGCGGCCGTGATCCAGGGCGAAGTAAATCTCGTGAGCCGAGCCGCCCGGCGCCAGCGCCAGTTCGTTGCGCAGCAGCCAGCCGTGGTCGGCCAGCAAACTGGTTTCGCCGTCGTAGCCACGCACGGTGTAACGCCCGCCGATCGCGAACCGGTCTTGCGGCAGCAGCGGCGCATGGCTGGTCTGGCCACGCCAGGTGGCGCTGTAGCGCAGGCCCTGGCCGGCCAGCTTGAAGGGCGCGCTCAGGTTCGCGTCGCCCAGCCACAGTCCGGCGCGCGAGCTGCCTTCACCGAATGCCTCTTCCGGCGCCCGCATGGCACCCTCCGCCCCGGTACCGCGGCGGTATTGCAGGTTCAGGTCGAGCGTCGCGGCGCCGAAGAATTCGCGATGGCCGATGCCCCGCTCCCAGCCCGCGGTGCGACGGCGCTGGACTTCCACTTCGGTGTCGTCGATGAAGTTCTTCGACGAGCGGCTCCAGCCGCGCAGCGACAGCGTGGTCTTGCGCGAGGCGTCGCGGTAGACCAGGCGCGCCAGCTTGATGTCACGATTGCGGTTTTCGCCGCTGTAGACGTAATCCCGGGTCAGGCCAGCGACGGTCTGGCGATAGCTGCTGTCGCTGCCCGTGGTGCTCAGCAGCCAATAGCCGAACGGGATCGAATAGTGGGCCACGAGGCCGTGGGTGCCGCCGCCGGCCCCGGGCTGGTCGAGGTTGCGGTTGAAACTGACGTAGAACAGGTCGTTCAACGTCCACCAATGGTCGTAGGACAGTGTGACAGTACCTTGGTGCTTGCCGGTGGCACGCGAGCCGCTGTCGTCGGCGCTCAGGCTCAGGCGCCAGGGGAAGCCCTGCTTCCAATGCACCACGAGGTCGCTTTCGCCCGGACGGGCATCACGGCCTTCCGCCGGCGCGATCTTGATGTCGGCATCGGCGGTGGGCACGCGTTTGAAGTTTTCGAGTGCCTGTTCGGTATCGCGCAGGTTGAGCAGGTCGCCCGGGGCGGCTGGCACCGCATTCCACTTGGTGGCGCGGCCGTCGGTACCCTCGGCGAAGCGCACGGCACGGATGCGGCCCGGTACGACGGTCAGCTGCAGCGTGCCGGACTTGATGTTCTGGGCCTCGGCCAGTACCCGCGTCGTCACATAGCCGCGCGCCAGGATCGCGTTCTGGACACGGTGCATGGCCAGGTTGATGCCCGCCATGCCGATGCAGTGGCCGGCGATCGGGTCGGCCTTGCCGTTGTCTTCGCGATCGACTGCCGCCAGCGCCCACTCGAACTGCGCGGCGCCCGCTCCTGCAAGCAGCACCCGGGTGATGTCGAAAACAGGGCTGCTCGCCGTCGGTGTAGCGGGCCGGATCGGCCGCCGCCGGCCGCTGCAGGCGCACGTCCGGCTCCTGCTCCTGCTGCTGGCGCACGCTGCGTTCACGCTCCTGTTGACGGAGGTATTCGAGGGTGTCGCGCTGGTCGGGTACGGTGGCAGCCGGGGGTTGGGGCTGCGGCACTTGCTGGGCCAGGGCCGCCGGTGCGATCGCGGCTGCGAGGGCGACACCGAGCGGCGGGAGGAGACGCCGTGACATTTAACTGCCTTATGCGAGTTATCAAACTGCGGCAAGTATAAGTGTCGTGTTTCCTTGTATCAATTAATATTGGATGAAGTCAATTTTTTACAACAGGTGCCGCGCTCGGTGTGACAATTGGTGAGAATGTCAAAAGATGATGATTGCAATGTTACGTATTTGACCGCTGACCCAACGCGCCTCGGGAGCAAACGGCTGCAGCCGATCCGCCAGGTAATCAAACCACGCTTTTGACCACGCCTCCATCCGCACGCAGGGCCGCGCCAGTGGTGGCGGACGCCAGCGGGCTGGCGACGTAGGCCACCAGCGAAGCGACTTCTTCCGGCGCGGCAAAGCGCTTGATGAGCGAGGTCGGACGTGCCTTCTCGAAGAATTCCTTTTCGCTCTGCTCGAACGACATGCCTTGCGCCTTGCCCATCGATTCGACCAGGTCCCTGACGCCGCGCGACTTGGTGGGTCCTGGAAGAATGCTGTTGACCGTGATGCCGGTGCCCGCCACCGCTTCGGCAAGGCCGCGCGACACCGCGAGCTGGGCGGTCTTGGTGGTGCCGTAGTGGATCATTTCGGTCGGGATCTGCATTGCGCTTTCGCTCGAAATGAAAATGATGCGGCCCCAGTTGCGCTGCCGCATCGATGGCAGGTACAGGCGCGCCAGGCGTACGCCGCCCAGCACGTTCACTTCGAAAAAGCGCATCCAGTCTTCGTCGGGGATGTCCTCGAACGGCTTCGCTTCGAAAATGCCGAGGTTGTTGCCCAGGATCTCGACATCCGGATACTGGCGCCCGAGTTCCTCGGCGGCGGCGGTGCCGAGATCGCCGGCGAAGCCGAGTACATCCGCACCAGTGGACGCTTTGATGTCCGTGATCGCCGTATCGACCGCCGCCCGGGTGCGCCCGTTCACGATCACACGCGCGCCTTCGCGTGCCAGCGCTTCGACGATGGCACGGCCGATGCCGGCGGTGCTGCCGGTGACCAGTGCGAGTTTGTTGGTGAGCTTGAGATCCACGATGTTCCTTTCCTGTCCGATGGCTGGTAGCGGATGACGTGGATGATTATGCAGCTTTTCCCGATGCGGGGCCGGTGTTCAGGGCATGGGCCTGTCGCCCAGGCTGCTGCGCAGCCAGTCGCGCCCGCGCGCATCCATCGCCTTGGCGATCACTGCTTCCGGCAGGCTGTAGACCGTGGCCCAGGTAGCGCGGCCATCGGGCGCATTCGACGGAAAGCTGGTGGTCTCGATCGGCCAGTGGTACTTGCGCTTCAGCGCGCGGACGATGGCCGCCAGCGTGACGCGGCCGCGCAGGGGTTCGGCGCCGGCCTGGTCGGCGTTGGACAGCAGGACAGCGAGCACGAGGCCGCGCGCGGTGCGCGGGCCGGGGAAGATGGGCGTTTTACTGGGCATGCCGGCATTGTAGCCGGGCCGTCAGTCCCTCGGCGCTTCGAGTGTGGCCAGGGCCTGGGCGATGCGTGATGCCGGCAGCATGTAGCGGCCGTACGCCATGCCCTGGATCGGCGGGATGTCGCGGTCGCGCACGAAGCCGATCGCCTCATACATGCGCAGCGCCGTCGCCATCACCGGGCTGGTATGCAGCACCACTGCCGGCGCGCCGGCGGTGCGCGCGCAGCGCAGGCAGGCCGCCATCAGCCGACGCCCGGTACCCTGCCCCCTCGCCTCGGGCGCCACCACCAGCATGCGCACCACCGACCACTCGGGCGGGAAGATCGCGCTGCGCGGCCCTCCCGGCGGCACGTGCAGCACGGCGCCGACGATGGCGTCGCCCTGCTCGGCTACCAACAGGTCGCCCTCATGCGCCAGGTCGCCCAGCCGGCCGATACGCTCGATGAAGGTTGGCCAGTCGTCGTAGTGCGCTTCGTACTGCGCAAAAGCAGCGCGTGCGACGGCATTGGCGCCGTCCGCGTCGCGGGGTTCGTAGCGTCGGATCATCAGGGTCATGCAGTCCTTTCCAGTGCAGTTCTTTCCATATCGGCCTTGTGCCACCACAGTTTCGGATTGTTGTCGGCCAGCTCGCGCAGCAGGTCCCATACCACTTTCACGCGGCGCAGCCGGTACAGGTCGGCCGGCGCGGCCAGCCAGAACGAGCGTTCGGCATAGAAGCCCGGCAGCACCTGTACCAGGCGCTCGTCGTCCATCACCGCATAAGGCGGCGCCATCATCAGGCCCATGCCGATCGCCGCCGCCTCGATCTGGGCGGTCATGCCGGAACAGCACAGGCGCCGCCGCGGCGTGAAGCCGAGTTCGTTCAGGTAGGACAGTTCGCGGCTGGCCAGGCGGTCCTGCACGTAATCGACGAAATCGTGGCGCTCGAGGTCGGCGTGCGTTTCGATCTTCGGGTGTTTTGCCAGGTAGGCCGGCGCGGCGTACAGGTAGAAGCGGAACGAGGCCAGCCGCGTGACCATGTAGCGCCCGGTGGATGGCGGATCGAGCATGACGCCGAGGTCGGCCTCGCGGTTGGCCAGGTTGGCGAAGCGCGGCAGCGCCAGCAGGTCGATCGACAGGTCGGGATGGTCTTCGAACAGCTTGACCAGCAGTGGCGCCACCACGCGCACGCCGAACACTTCGGGCACGCCCAGGCGCACCACCCCGTGGGCCGCGACCTCGGCCCCGCCGAGCTGCTCGGCCGCCGCCAGCGCCGCCCCTTCCATCGCCTCGGCGTGCGGCAGCAGCGCGCGCCCCATTTCAGTCAGTTCGTAGCCTTCGCGCGAGCGGTCGAACAGGGTGTTGCCGAGCTGGTGTTCGAGGCGGTCGATGCGGCGCGCCACCGTGGTGTGCTCGACCTCGATCCGGCGCGACGCGCCCGACAGCGTGCCGGCGCGTGCCAGTTCCAGGAAAAAACGCAGGTCAGTCCACTCGGGCAGGCTGTTCATGACAGGTTGTTCCTTATCAAGATGACACATTGTGCACTAGTGCACATTCCTGCTGCAAGGTTTTGGTGCTGCTATTTGTGCGTGCACAAAAACCACACAAGCGAGCTCGACAGTGCCCTTTCCCGCGTGCCCCCGGGCGGTGTATATGGCTGTGCAAATTTGCACACCCGGTGGGCGCGCTGTTGTCTATTCAACCAATCCCATCCGAGTCACACTGCGGTGCGTGCGAAAAAAAAGCATGACACCACAACAAAATCAGGAGACGTCCATGCGTGTTTGCAAGAAAAAAGCGCGGTTGCCCATGCGCGCAACCCGGCAGCACCTGCTGAGCCATTCCGCGGCTGCCCTGCTCGCCCTGTCCGGCGCCGCCGCCGGTACGGTCCATGCCCAGGATACCGGTGGTGCCGTCCCCGCCCCTGAAGGCAATGTCGAGAAAGTGGTCGTCACCGCACGCCGCCGCCAGGAAACCCTGCAGGACGTGCCGGTGTCGGTCACGGCGTACACCGCCGACCAGCTGTCCAAGCAGGGCATCCCGGACGTGGTCGCGCTCACCACCACGCTGCCGAACACCACCCTGAAGGCCTCGCGCGCCACCAATTCCACGCTGACCGCCTTCATCCGCGGCGTCGGCCAGGCCGACCCGCTGGCCGGCTTCGAATCCGGCGTCGGCATCTACCTCGACGACATCTACCTGGCCCGCCCGCAAGGCGCGGTGGCCGACATCTACGACGTCGAGCGCATCGAAGTGCTGCGCGGCCCGCAGGGCACGCTGTACGGCCGCAACACCATCGGCGGCGCCGTCAAGTACGTCACCCGCAGGCTGGCGCCGCAGACCGACGTGCGCCTGAAAGGCACGCTTGGCAACTACAAGGAACGCGACGGCGTCCTCACCGCCAGCACCCCGCTCAGCGACACGCTGCGCGTCGGCGGCACCATCGCCAAATTCAAGCACGATGGCTACGGCCGCAACCTGTTCAACGGCGCGCCCAACTACGACAAGGACCTGGCGGCGGCGCGCGTGTCGGCCGAATGGACGCCGACCCCGGACCTGTTCGTGCGTGTGGCCGCCGACCTGACCCAGGACGATTCGCATCCCAAGAATGGCCACCGCCTGATCGTCGGCCGCACCAGCGGTGCCCCGATCCTGTCCAACGTCTACGACACCCAGGCCGAGATGATGACGGCGCTCGGGCACGAGCAGCAAGTGCGCCAGCACGGCGTGTCGGCCACGGTCGAATGGAACGTCACCCCGGAGCTGACCTTCAAGTCGATCACCGCCCAGCGCCAGGACAAGTCGTACGCGCCGATCGACTTCGATTCCCTTCCCGTGGTCGACATGGAAGTGCCGGCGCTGTACACCAACAAGCAGTTCAGCCAGGAATTCAACCTGACCTACACCGGTCCCAAGATCCAGGGCGTGGCCGGCGTCTACTACATCGACGCCAACGCCTACAACAAGTTCGATACCATCCTGGCCGGCCTCGTGCCCACCAGCACCTTCACCAGCGGCGACATCGACACCAAGGCCTGGGCCGTGTATGCCGACGGCAGCTATAACCTGACCGACACGCTGCAGCTGTCGCTGGGCGGCCGCTACACCGTCGACAAGCGCGAAGCCGACATCTTCCGCCAGATCTACTTCGGCCTGGGCGGCACGCCGCAAATGGGTAACCCGGGCGCCATCCTGTTCCGCACCGACACCGATCTGCCGGGGCTCTCCCGCGAGGACAAGAAATTCACCCCGCGCATCGCCCTGAATTACAAGGCGACCCCTGACCAGAACGTCTACGCGTCCTACTCGAAAGGCTTCAAGGGCGGCGGCTTCGACCCGCGCCTGAACGTGGTCGGCACCCGCATCACGCAGGCGCAAGCCCGCGCCGGCTACCGTCCCGAAACCATCGGCACCGCGGAGCTGGGCCTGAAGTCCTCGTTCAACGGCGGCCGCATCACCACCAACACCGCCCTGTTCTACAGCGACTACAAGGACGTGCAGATCCCCGGTTCTGTGGCGATCGACACCAACGGCGACGGCCGCGACGACAGCTTCGCCGGCCTGACCACCAACGCCGGCAAGGCCAAGATCAAGGGCTTTGAATTCGAAGCGGTGGCGCACCTGACCCCGAATTTCTCGCTGGCCGGCATGTACAGCTACATTGACGCCAAGTACGACGAATACATCGTGGCCGGCGTCAACGTGGCCAACCAGCGCGTGTTCCAAAACACCCCCGCGCAACTCGGCCAACCTGCGCGCCACCTACGACATTCCGCTGCCGGTCGGCGGCGTGGGCGGCCGGCTGGCGCTGATCGGCAGCGCTTCCTACCGCGGCGCCACCAACCAGTTCGAGACCGTCTCGATCCTCGACCAGGAATCGTATTACCTGTACGACGCCAGCATGGTCTGGACCCGCGCCGACGGCAAGATCCGCGCCGGCCTGCACGGCAAGAACCTGAACGACAAGCACTACAAGACCGCCGGCTACCTGTTCCCGACGCTGGGCAACGAAGGCACGCTGACCGCCTTCTACGGCGCCCCGCGCACGGTGCAGGCGACGGTCGAGTACCGCTTCTGAAGCCCCGGCCATGAAGCGGCGTCCCGCCCGGTGCCCGAGATTTGAACCGGTGGCCTTGCACGCAGGGCCGCCATCGAAGGATTGTTTGAGCGTGCCTAATTTCATACC
>NZ_JAXSQX010000009.1:0-157302 GCF_034659755.1 Massilia phyllosphaerae | reverse complement strand
CCCCGCGCACGGTGCCGGCGACGGTCGAGTACCGCTTCTCAAGCCCCGGCCTTGAAGCGGCGTCCCGCCGGGTGCCGTGGGGCACGGGGCGGGACCCTGTGTGCCCGAGATTTGAACCGGTGGCCTTGCACGCAGGGCCGCCATCGAAGGATTGTTTGAGCGTGCCTAATTTCATACCGATCCGTTACACCAGTGCCGACGGCCTGGCGCTGTATGCCCGTGACTACCCGGCGGGCGGAGGCACCGCGCCCGTGGCAGCGATGGGGCAGATGCAGGCGCAGCCTGTCGCGGCCCGCCTCCCCGTCATTTGCATCCACGGCCTGACGCGCAATTCGGCCGACTTCGACGAATTCGCCCCGGCCATCGCGGCGCTGGGCCGGCGCGTGCTGGCGCTCGACGTGCGCGGCCGCGGCCACTCCGAGCGCGACCCCGATCCGTCGAACTACACCCCGCAGGTGTATGCGGACGACGTGGTCAAGCTGATGGCCGACCTCGGCATCGCGCGTGCCGTCTTCGTCGGCACCTCGATGGGCGGCCTGATCACGATCGCGCTGGCGGCGCGCCACATCGGCCTGATCGCGGCGGCGGTCCTGAACGACGTCGGCCCGGTCCTGTCGGAACGCGGTCTGGCGCGCATCGCCGGCTACACCGGCAAGGCCGTCGCGCCGGCCTCGTGGCACGATGCGGCCTGCTACGTCAGGGACATCAACGCCTGCGCCTTCCCCGACTACCAGGAACAGGAATGGGACAAGTGGGCGCGGCGCGCCTTCGAACCCGATGCCAGCGGCCGGCTGGCGCCGCGCTACGATCCGAACATTGCCATTGCGCTGCAAACCGGTAGACTCAGAACCACCTCGCTGGCCTCGCGCATGGCGTTCCGGCGCCTGGCGCGCGAGCGCCCGGTGCTGCTGGTGCGCGGCGCCCTGTCCGACCTCCTGGAAACCAGGCAGGCCGACTGGATGCGGCATGCGGCGCCGTTGATGCAGTATGTCGAGGTGCCGAACGTCGGACATGCGCCGATGCTGACCGAAGCGCCGGCGCTGCAGGCGATCGAACGCTTCCTGGCCAGCGTGCCATGAGCAAAAAAAATCAGAAACAAGGAGACCAGCATGACCCGTATTAAATCGATGCCGGCAGCCTTCCTGGCTGCCTTCGCCGCCGCCCTGTCCGCCGGTAGCGCCTGCGCCGCGCCGGACCTGAAGGTCGCCCTCATCGCCGGCAAGACCGGCGCCCTCGAAGCCTATGCCAAGGAAACCGAGACCGGCTTCATGATGGGCCTGGAGTACCTTACCGGCGGCAAAATGGAAATCAACGGCCGCAAGATCAAGGTGATCGTCAAGGACGACCAGGGCAAGCCCGACCTCGGGCGCACGCTGCTGGCGGAAGCCTATGGCGACGACAAGGTCGACATCGCGGTCGGCACCACCTCGTCCGGCTCGGCGCTGGCGATGCTGCCGGTGGCCAAGGAATACAAGAAGGTGTTGATCGTCGAACCGGCCGTGGCCGACGAGATCACCGGCAGCAAGTGGAACAAGTACATCTTCCGCACCGCGCGCAGCTCGATGCAGGATGCCCTGGCGGCCGCCTCCACCTTCAAGCAAGGCAGCGTCGGCTTCCTGACCCAGGACTATGCATTCGGGCGCGACGCCGTCAAGGCCGCCAAGGAAGCGCTGGCCGCCACCGGCAGCAAGGCCGTCGTCGTGCACGAGGAATACGCGCCGGCCGCCTCCACCGACTTCACGGCGCCGACCCAGCGCATCTTCGACGCCCTGAAGGACAAGCCGCAGCCGCGCGTGCTGCAGATCGTGTGGGCCGGCCCGAATCCGCTGACCAAGGTCGCCAACATGAAGCCGGAGCGCTATGGCATCGCGGTCGCTCCCGGCGGCAACATCCTGCCCGTCATGAAGACCTGGAAGGCCTACGCCGGCACCGAAGGTACCATCTTCTATTACTACGGCTTCCCGAAAAACAAGATGAACGACTGGCTGGTCGCCGAGCACATCAAGCGCTACAAGATGCCGCCCGACATGTTCACCGCCGGCGGCATGGCGGCGGCCGGCGCCGTGGTCGCGGCGCTGCAGAAAGTCCCGAACGCCAACGGCGACCAGATGGCGGCGGCGATGGAAGGCATGAGCTTCGAGACCCCGAAAGGCACTATGAGCTTCCGCAAGGAAGATCACCAGGCGTTGCAGACGATGTACCACTTCCGCATCAAGAAAGACCAGAAGAACGAGTGGGACTTGCTGGAACTGGTGCGCGAGATTCCGGTTGCCGACATGCCGCTGCCGGTCAAGAACAAGCGCTGACATGGACACGCCGTCGAGCAAGCCAGGGCAGCCTTCGCTGTCCACGCGCGACCTGAGCATCCGCTTCGGCGGCCACGTCGCGGTGAATGCGGTATCGGCCGATTTTTATCCCGGTACGCTGACCGTGATCGTGGGTCCGAACGGGGCCGGCAAGACCACCTATTTCAACCTGGTGTCGGGCCAGCTGCAGGCCACGTCAGGCCGCGTGTTCCTGCGCGGCCAGGACATCACCGGCTCCGGACCGGCGCGCCGCACCCGCCTGGGCATCGGCCGGGCGTTCCAGCTGACCAACCTGTTCCCGCACTTGACGGTGCTGGAAAACGTGCGGCTGGCGGTGCAGAGCCGGGCCGGCATCGGCCTGTCGATGCTGTCGCTGTGGTCCGGGCACCGCGACGTGATCGCGCGCGCCGAACACTACCTCGAGCGGGTGGCGATGGCGGGCAAGCGCAACGCCTGGGTCGGCACGCTGTCGCACGGCGACCAGCGCAAGCTCGAAGTCGCGATCCTGCTGGCGCTGGAACCCGAGATCATGATGTTCGACGAACCGACCGCCGGCATGAGCGTGGACGAGGTGCCGGTGGTGCTCGACCTGATCCACCAGGTGAAAGCCGAGCGCCGGCGCACCGTGCTGCTGGTCGAGCACAAGATGGACGTGGTGCGCGCGCTGGCCGACCGCATCGTCGTGCTGCACAACGGCACCCTGGTGGCGGACGGCGAACCGGCCACCGTGATGCAGTCGCAGATCGTACAGGAGGCCTATCTTGGCACACCCGAACCTGCGTGACGTGAACGCGGCGCCGGCCGCCGACTCGATCCTGACCCTGTCCGGCGTCCACACCCACATCGGCCAGTACCATATCCTGCAGGGCGTGGACCTGGTGGTGCCGCGCGGCGGCCTGGCGGTGCTGCTGGGCCGCAACGGCGCCGGCAAGACCACCACGCTGCGCACCATCATGGGCCTGTGGAAGGCCAGCCGCGGATCGATCATGTTCGACGGCCGCGACATCAGCAAGATGACGACGCCCGACATCGCGCGCGCCGGCATCGCCTATGTCCCGGAAAGCATGGCGGTGTTCTCGGAACTGACGGTACGTGAGAACCTCTACCTGGCGGCGCGCACGGGCCCGCTGGACGCGGCGCGGGTCGACTGGATCTGCGCCTTCTTCCCGGCCCTGAAGCGCTTCTGGAACACCCCGGCCGGCAATCTGTCGGGCGGGCAGAAGCAAATGGTCGCGATCGCGCGCGCGATCGTGGAACCGCGCCAGCTGCTGCTGGTCGACGAGCCGACCAAGGGCCTGGCGCCGGCCATCGTCCAGAGCCTGATGGCGGCCTTCCGCGAGCTGAAGGATACCCGCACCACGATCCTGCTGGTCGAGCAGAACTTCAACTTCGTCAGGAGCCTGGGCGACAGCGTGAGCGTGATGGACGACGGCCGCGTCGTGCATGCCGGCCTGATGCACGACCTGGCCGGCGACGAGGCACTCCAGCAGCGGCTGCTGGGCCTGTCGCTCGACTCCCACCAATGACATGAAACCGACTACCGTGACCGCTCCACTCCCGCTCCCCCAGGCCGCCCCGGCCCTGCAGGCCGAGACGCCCCTGCCGGCGGCCCGGCGCGACATCGCGCCGCTGCTGCTGGTGCCGCTGCTGATGCTGGCCGTCCTGCCCTTCGTCAGCTTCCCGACCTGGATCACGCTGACCGTGGCCGGGCTGGCAATGGGCATGATGATCTTTATCATGGCCAGCGGCCTGACCCTGGTGTTCGGCCTGATGAACGTGCTGAACTTCGGCCATGGCGCCTTCGTCTCGGTCGGCGCCTTCAGCGCCACGCTGGTGCTGCTGCCGATGCGCAACTGGCTGGAAGCCGATTCGCTGGCAGCCAACCTCGGCGCGCTCGGCCTGGCCGTGCTGCTGGCGATGGGCGTCACATTTCTACTCGGTTTGGTCTTCGAGCGCGTGCTGATCATGCCGGTGTATGGCCAGCACCTGAAGCAGATCCTGATCACGATGGGCGGCATGATCGTCTCGGAACAATTGATTAACGTGATCTGGGGCGCTGAGCAATTGCCGCTCCCCCTGCCGGCAGCCCTGCACGGCGCCCTGTTCCTGGGCGATGCCGCCATCGAGAAATACCGGCTGGTGGCGGTCGTGGTCGGGGTGGTGGTGTTCGCAGCGATGTTCCTCACGCTCAACCGGACCCGCATCGGCCTCCTGATCCGCGCCGGCGTCGAGAACGGCGACATGGTCGAGGCGCTCGGCTACCGGATCCGCCGCCTGTTCGTCGCCGTGTTCGCGGCGGGGTCGGCGCTGGCCGGCCTGGGCGGCGTGATGTGGGGACTGTACAAGGAAACCCTGTCGGCCTCGATGGGCGCCGACATCACCGTGATGATCTTTATCGTCATCATCATCGGCGGACTGGGGTCCGTCGGCGGCTGCTTCATCGGCGCGCTGCTGATGGCGCTGGCCGGCAACTACGCCGGCTTCCTGGCACCCAAGGTCGCGCTGGTGTCGAACATCATCCTGATGATCGCCATCCTGCTGTGGCGCCCGGCCGGCCTGTATTCCAAATCGCGGAGCTGAGATGCTGGTCAAATTCCTTTCCAACGACCTGCCGCGCAGCCGCCTGCTGGCCGCCGTGCTGGTCGCCATCGTGCTCGGGCTGCTGCTGGCGCCCTTCCTGTTCAGCGGCGCGCGTCCGCTCAACACCGCGGCCACCATCTGCATCTACATCGTGCTGGTGGCATCCTACGACCTGCTGCTGGGCTATACCGGCATCGTCTCGTTCGCCCACACCATGTTCTACGGGATCGGTGCCTACGGCATCGGCATTGCCCTGGCGCGCGTCGACGAGCCGACCTGGGGCGTGGCCTTGGGCGGGCTGGCGCTGGCGCTGCTGCTGACGGTGGCGCTGGCGCTGGTGATCGGCCTGTTCGCGCTGCGCGTGCGGGCGATCTTCTACGCCATGATCACGCTGGCGGTGGCGTCCTCGTTCGCGGTGCTGGCTTCGCAGTTGTCCGATTTCACCGGCGGCGAGGATGGCCGCACCTTCGGCGTGCCGGAACTGCTCACGCCCGGCTTCACGCTATTTGAAAACGATGTGCTCGGCCGCGCCATCGACGGCAAGGTCATCACTTACTACATCGTGTTCTTCGGCTGCGTGCTGCTGTTCCTGTTCTTGCTGCGGCTGGTCAATTCGCCGTTCGGGCGGGTGCTGCAGGCGATCCGCGAGAACGAATTCCGCGCCGAAGCGCTCGGCTACCGCACCGTGGTCTACCGGGTCTGGGCCAACGTGCTGGCGGCGCTGGTGGCGGCGCTGGCTGGCGCCCTGATGGCCCTGTGGCTGCGCTACGTCGGCCCCAAGACCTCGCTTGGTTTCGAGGTGATGACCGACATCCTGCTGATCGTCGTGATCGGCGGCATGGGCACCATGTACGGCGCGGTGGTCGGCGCCACGCTGTTCATCCTGGCGCAGAACTACCTCAAGACGCTGATGGGACAAGCCTCGGATGCGCTCGCCGGCACGCCGCTGCTGGCGGCGGCGCTGCATCCGGACCGCTGGATGCTGTGGCTGGGGGTGCTGTTCATCCTGTCGATCTATTTCTTCCCGATCGGGATCGTCGGCAAGCTGCGCCTGCGCCGCTTCCTTGCGCCCCAGCGCTGATCCTTCCAGCAGGCACCTTCCTGTCTCCTTCACGTGCAGCGTCCGAGCGGGCGCTGCCACGATCCGTCCCACGCCCCCGCAAGTCCCGCCAGACGATACGTCGTTTGTCCAGCCCAGCCATTAGCTAAAGATCAAGGTTTGTTGTCGTTCAACTCATAAGATTAGCCCATCAATGGTCTCGTCGATGAGCCAGCGCGAGCAGTCCACCATCCTACTGGCTTCCTTGAAAGGGCTTTCCAATGAAACATGCGAAAACCTTGTGTGCGGCAGTGGCACTGTCGCTGGCGGCAATCGGCTCCGCGGCAGCGCAGACGTCGCGCGTACAGGTCCTGAACGAAGGCTTCGAGAACATCGGCGGCCTGACCGGATGGACGCAGGTAAACAATAGCGCCCCGGTTGGCAACGCCTGGTTCCAGGGCAATGCTGGTATCTTCCCGGCGCAGGCGGGCGCGGCCGATTCCTATGCCGGCGTCAACTTCCTCAGCGCCGCCGGCGGCAGCGGCAACATCGACAACTGGCTGATCACCCCCTCCCTCACCCTGTCCGGCCTCACCGACATCAGTTTTTATACGCGCCACGCCGCGGATCCTGGCTTCAGCGAGCTGCTGGAAGTACGCTTTGCCTACGGCGACAGCAGCAATCCGGCGGACTTCAATACGCTGATCACCACCATCGGCAACACCGGCGGCTACCCGACCGAGTGGGCGCTGTTCGACACCAGCCTCGCGCTCGAGGGCCCGGGCCGCTTTGCCTTCCGCTACGCCGGGCCCGCCGAGCTCTCGGGCTATGTCGGCCTGGATTCGGTCAGCGTGGTGACGGCGGTGCCGGAACCGGCGACCTGGATGCTGCTGGCCATGGGCCTCGGCGGCCTGGGCCTGGCGCGCCGCCGGCTGCAATCGTAGAAGGGGAACCGTCATGTCCAAGCAAAGAATCCTGAACGCCAGCGCCATGGCCACCTTGTGCGCGCTCGCTGCGTTCTCGCTGCAGGCCAAGGCACAGCAGCAGGCGCAGCCGGCAAGCCCGCACAGCCAGGAAGGCATGGTCGTCGTGCGCGATGCCCAGACCGGCAAGATGCGCGCCCCCACGCCGGACGAGCTGAAGGCACTGCAAGGCCGCACCCCAGCACCGGCCGCCCTGGCTGCCGGCAGGCCGCAACAGCACCAGGCCCTGGCCCCGCGCCGCGACGGCACGCGCGGCGTACGTCTCGGCGACCGCACCATGGTTTACGACGTGGTCACGCGCGGTGCCGACGGCAAGCTGTCCAGCGAATGCGTGCACGGCGCCGCCGCTGCCGAAGCTGCCCTGGGCGGTGCCGTCCCTGCCACCGACGCCCACGAGGAGCATGTCCATGAAACCCGCTGATCCATCCTGCGCCGCACCGGCCGGCGAACCCGGCAAATCCGGCGCACCGTCGCGCCTGCAGCGCCTTGCCAACACCGCGGCCGGCGTCGGCGTGGCGCTGGCGCTGGCCTGCGGCGCCCTCGCCGTCGGCGCCTCGAGCGCGCATGCCGCCGCCACCATCGTGATCATCAACCTGAACGAGCCGGGCGTGGGCTTCAACGACACCACCCGGGCCACGCCGGTCGGCGGCAACACCGGCACCACGCTGGGCCAGCAGCGCCTGATCGCCTTCCAGCGCGCGGCCGACCTGTGGGGCGCCACCCTCATCAGCAGCGTGCCGATCCGCATCGGCGCGTCCTTCGAACCGCTGTCCTGCACCGCCAGCAGCGCGGTGCTGGGCTCGGCCGGCGCCACCGAGATCTTTTCCGATTTCACGAACGCGCCGCGCGCCAACACCTGGTATCCGAGCGCACTGGGCAGCAAGCTGGCCGGCACCGACATCGCCACGCCGGGCCAGCCGCATATCCGGGCGCGCTTCAACTCGCGGCTCGGGCTGTTTCCCGATTGCCTGCCCGGCGGCGGCTTCTACCTCGGGCTGGACCGCAATGTCGGCGACGGCATCGACCTGGTGACGGTACTGCTGCACGAGTTCGCGCACGGCCTCGGCTTCCAGTCCTTCACCGACGAGGAAACCGGCGAGCAGATCGAGAACCTGCCGTCGATCTGGGATTACTACCTGCTGGACAACCGCCTGAACCGCACCTGGGTCGAACTGACCGCGGCCCAGCGCGCCGCCTCGGCCGTGACCTGGCGCGGCCTGTCCTGGAACGGTCCGGTCGTGACCCGTAACGTGCCGCAGGTGCTCGATCCGTCCTCGAACCTCGCGGTCTCGGGCAGCGCCGCCGGCAATGCGGCCGGCGATTACCAGGTCGGCGACGCCTCGTTCGGGCCGCCGCTGGCGAACCCGCCGGTGCGCGGCCAGCTGATGCCTGTGGTCGACCAGGCCAACGGCACCGGCCTGGCGTGTACGCCGCTGAGCGCGGCCAATGCGCTGGCGGTGCGCGGCAACGTCGCGCTGGTCGACCGCGGCAGCTGCGACTTCGTCACCAAGGCTGCCACCGTGCAGGCCGCCGGTGCGATCGGGATGGTGGTGGCCGACAACCAGCCGGGCGACGTGGCCGGGATGAGCGGCAGCGATCCGTCGATCGCGATCCCGTCGGTGCGGGTCACGCAGCCGGACGGCGCGACCCTCAAGGCGGCGCTGCAGCGGCGCTCGCGCACCGCGTCCGGTGTGGTGGCCAGCCTCGGCCTGAACACGACCCGCCTGGCCGGCACCGACGCCCGCGGCCGTATCCTGCTGTACACGCCGAGCATCTACTCGCCGGGCTCGTCGGTATCGCACTACACCACCGAAGCCAAGCCGAATCAGCTGATGGAACCCTTCATCAACGACGACCTGACCCACGAGGTGACGCCGCCGCGCGACCTGACTTATCCGCTGCTGCAGGATATAGGCTGGTAACGAGCGGCTGGTGATCGCAGGTAATCAAAGAAAGGTAATACAGGGCCAACAAAGCAAAAGGGCCGGTCCCCACAAGGAGCCGGCCCTTCCAGGCGCGCGTTACGGCTGCGCGCAGTGCAAATTACTGCTTCGACTTGTTGAAAGCGGCGACGCCGTTCAGGATTTCCTGCTTGGCGGCTTCCGGGCCTTCCCAGCCTTCGACCTTGACCCACTTGCCTTTTTCCAGGTCCTTGTAGTGTTCGAAGAAGTGCTGGATCTGGCGCAGGGTCAGTTCCGGAACGTCGTCGACCTTCTGCAGGTTGCTGTACAGCGGCAGCAGTTTTTCGACCGGCACGGCCAGGATCTTCGAATCGCCGCCGGCTTCGTCGGTCATCTTCAGCACGCCCAGCACGCGGCAGCGCACCACCACGCCCGGGATCAGGGCGAACGGGGTGATGACCAGCACGTCGCACGGGTCGCCGTCGTCGGCGACGGTGTCCGGGATGTAGCCGTAGTTGCACGGGTAGTGCATGGCGGTGCCCATGAAGCGGTCGACGAAGATCGCGCCCGATTCCTTGTCCACTTCATACTTGACCGGATCGGCATTCATCGGGATTTCGATGACGACGTTGAAATCGTTCGGCACATCGCGGCCGGCGTTGACGTTATTCAGGCTCATGCTAGTCCTTGTTTACTGGGAGTCGGTTGCTGGGAAAACAATAAAGGGGGCATTATAGCGAATCGCACCAGGCTTGTGCGCCGCACAAGCCCGCCAGCCGCGCCGGCCGCGGCAGGACGGTACTTTTGCCGGACGGCAGCTCACACCAGGTCTGCCAGTGCGCACAGGCGGTAATGGCGGTTCGCCTCCTCCTGCTGTCCCAGCGCCTCGTGCAGCTGGGCCAGCTTCAGATGGGTCTCGCGCACCAGCGCGGTGTCGACCGCATCCGACAGCGCGCCTTCCAGGTAGCGCTGGGCCTTGCCCCACAGTTTCTGGCGCAGGCACAGCGAGCCGAGGGTCAGCGCCAGCTCGGCGTCGTTCGGGTGGGCGCGCAGCCAGGCTTCGCATTTTTCGATCTGGGCCAGCAGCGTGGGCGAGCCTTCCGGGCCGGCGGCGTCGCGGTAGGCACGCACCACGCGCTCGTCCCAGCCGGCCTTGAGGGCGTCCTCGACGATCAGGCGCGCCTCGTCGTGCAGGCCGCGCGCATTGAAGGCGGCGGCCGCGCGCGCCGCGATCGCCGGCTGCAGGCGATCGGCGGCGGGTACGCCGGCCCACAGGCGGCGGATCGATTCGGCATCCATGCCGCCTTCGGACAGCAGCGACTCGTAGGCCATCTCGCGCAGGCGGCTTGAGAGGGCCGGATGCAAGGCGTTGCGCTTGTCGAGGGTACGCACCAGGCGCAGCACTTCGGGCCAGTTGCGCGCCTGCTGGTTGGCCTTCATCGCCCACTGCAGCGCGTGGATGTGGCGCTGGCCGCTGGCGTTCAGTTCCGCTACCGCTTCCAGCGCGGCTTCCGGCTTGTGCTCGTCGACCAGCAGCTCGGTGACCGTCATCAGGCGCGCGGTCTTGAGATTGGTGTAGTGCGCGATGCCGGCCAGCCAGGCGTCGCGCCGCGCCGGTTCGCGCATGCGGTGGGCGGCGCGGGCGCCGATCAGGGCCGCCAGGCCGGCATTCTCGGGCAGCTCGGCTGCCTGCATCGCGGCCTTCTCGGCATGGCCGAAGCGGCCTTCGAACAGGGCTTTCAGGGCGTCGCGCAGGCCGCGGTTGGCTTCACGCTCGCGCTTGCGGAAACGGTAGGCCGCCACCTGCTTCGGCATGCCGAGGGTGGCGCGTACCGCCCGCACCAGGCCGTAGACCAGCAGGAACAGCAGCACCGCCAGCACCACGAACAGGTTGAGCGACAAATCGATCCGGTGCGGCGGGTAGAAGAACACCACGTTGCCGGGGTTGAAGCGCGCGGTCACGGCGATGCCGATCGCCGCGGCCATCAGGGCGACTAACCAGAGGAGTAAGCGCATCGTCGGGACTCAGGACTTGGATTTGTAATTGCGCACGGCGTTCAGGCTCTCCGACAGGTCCGGCACGTCGATCGACACGTTGTTGGCCTGCACCTGGCGCAGCATCGACTGCGCGGCGATGGTCGAGCGGGCGCGCGCGTCGAAGTACTTGACCAGCATCTCCTGGGCAGTGCCGATGTCGTCGCGGAAGGTGCCCTCGTTGCGCGACAGCAGTGCCAGGCGCGCGTTCAGCAGGCGCAGCTTGAGGTTTTCGCGCACGAAATACGATTCGCTCGGCGACAGCATCAGCGCTTCCGGCGTGGCCACGGTGCGCACCCGGATCAGCTGGCGGATGTCGTCCCACATCTCCTGGCTCCAGTTGCGCCAGGTCTCGGTCACGCGCTGGCCCAGGCCCAGTTCCTGCGGCACCGGCGCGGCCGCGCCGGCGGGCTTGCCGGCGCCGGCGGCGCCATGGGCCGCCGCCACCCGGCGCGGCGCCTGCGGCTCGGCCGGCTTTTCGTCGGCCAGCAGCGGCAGGTTGTCGATCTGGCCGATCACGTTATCCAGGCGTAGCGCGATGCCGGCCTGGTCGACCGAGGGCAGCGCCTTGAGCTTCTCGATGTCGCGCGCGATGGCGCGGCGGATGGTGATGAATTGCGGCTTGTCCGAGCGCGACAGCGAGCGGTCGGCATTCTGCAGCGCGATCAGCGCGCCCTGCACGTTGCCGGCCAGCTGCAGCTGCTGGCTGGCGGTGGACAGCACCTGCTCGATCTCGGACAGCGCCCATTCGTCGCGGTTCTTCGAGATGTCCTGGTACATCTGTTGCAGCGCCGCTTGCTGGCTCTGGGATTCGCTCTGGCGGCTTTCCAGCACGCCCACCTTGACCTGCAGTTCCTTGGCGGTTTCCTGGGTGTCGCGCACCAGCTGCGCGGTCTCGGCGTTCGAGGCGTTGTCCTTCTGCAGCGTGCGCGCGACCTCTTCGCGCAGCTTGTTGAAACGGGAATGGGTCGACCAGGTCTGCAGCGCCAGCAGCACCGCCAGCGCCACGATGGCCAGGTTCTGCGGCTTGTTCAGCAGACCGCCCAGGCCGGACGGCGCCTCGGGCACGCGCGGTTCGACGGCCGGGCCGGCCGACGATGCCGCGGCAGGGGCCGGCGCTGGATACGTCTCCGGCGCCAACGGGGCGCCCATGTTCGGTTTCTCTGGATTATTCGGCAATTCGTTCATGCTCATGATTGTAACGCGGCAAGCAAACGCTCGTCGCCCGAGCCGGTGAGCGTCACCGCGCCGAAACCCAGTGCCCGTGCGGTTTCCGCGATTCTGGCGTGGGGCACGATCAGGTGCTGGCGTTGCAATCTTGCCACACTTTCCGGATCGCCAAAGGCCGAGACCATGGCGACCAAGCCGCGCAGCGCTTCCGAACTGGTCACGATCCAGTCGTTCGGCGTGGCCAGCAGTTCCGCCAGCGCTGCCGTTAGCGCCGCGTCCAGGCGCGGCAGCGCGCGCCGGTAGGCGGTCAAGGTCTCGACCGTGCAGCCGGCCGCGCGCAAGGCGTCGGGCAGCAGTTCGCGGCCACCGTCGCCGCGCACCACCAGCACGCGGCGGCCGGCCAGCACCGCCAGGTCGAGCGCCTGCAGCAGGTGTTCGGAATCGCTGCGCGCCGGATCGCGCGGGCAGTGGATCGCTACCCGGCCGTCGTCGACGCCATGCCGCACCAGGGCCGCGCGGCTGCCCTCGCCCACCACCGCGATCGCCACGCCGTCGGGCCAGCGCGCAATGTGGGCAAAGGCGGCGTCGACCGCGTTGGGCGAGACGAAGGCCACCAGCGCGTACGCATCAAGGCAGGCCAGGCGCTGCGCCAGTCCCTGCTGGTCGTCGACGGGTTCGATATCGAGCAGCGGCAGGATGACCGGCCGGCGCCCGAGCGCCCCCACGGCGGCGGCCAGCCCCTCGGCCTGGCGCCGCGGCCGGGTGATCACGACCGCCCGGCCCGCCGATGGCGGCGTGGCGGACAAAGTGGACAAAGCCGGCGCGGCCGGCACGCCGGCATCGCCCCCGGCGCCGGTCGCCACCTCAGGCATCGCCGGCAGCTGCCGCGTCGAGGCGGCACTCGGCCAGGATACTGGCGGCATCCTGCTGCTCGAGCAGGCGCGCCACCTGTTCGCCCAGCGCTTCCGGCAGCGCCGCCGGACCGGACGCCTCGGCAAAGGCGTTGCGGCGCCCGTCCGGCGTGGCCACCATGGCGCGCAGGTGCAATTCCGTGCCGTCGATGGTCGCGTGCGCCGCCAGCGGGATCTGGCAGCTGGCGCCGAACATCTTCGAGACCTTGCGCTCGGCCATGACCGCATGCAGGGTCGCCTCGTGGTTCAGCGGCGACAGCAACGCGGCCAGGTCGACGCCGTCGCTGCGTTCGGCGGCGACGATCTCGATCGCCATTGCACCCTGGCCGGCGGCCGGCAGGCTGTCTTCGGGCGAGAGATAGGCGCGGATGCGGCGCTCCAGGCCGAGGCGCTTGAGGCCGGCGGCGGCCAGGATGATGGCGGCGTACTCGCCACGGTCGAGCTTGCCCAGGCGGGTGTCGAGGTTGCCGCGCAGCGGCTTGATCACCAGTTGCGGGTAGCGCGCCGCGATCAGGGATTGGCGACGCAGGCTGCTGGTGCCGACGATGCTGCCGGCCGGCAGCGTGGCCAGGCTGTCGTAGTCGTTGCAAACGAAGGCGTCGCGCGGGTCTTCGCGCTCGAGCACGGTGGACAGCAGGAAGCCGTCCGGCAAGTCCATCGGCACGTCCTTGAGCGAGTGTACGGCCAGGTCGGCACGGCCTTCGGCCAGCGCGACTTCGAGTTCCTTGACGAACAAGCCCTTGCCACCGACCTTGGACAGGGTCTTGTCCAGGATCTGGTCGCCGCGGGTGGTCATGCCGAGGATGTCGATCTGACACTGCGGATATAATGCCGCGAGGCGGTCGCGCACGTGCGTGGCCTGCCACATGGCCAGGCGGCTTTCACGCGATGCGATAATGAGTTTCGCTGGTAATTTTGCCGAAGCGCGCTGCGTCATCGTAGAGTTCAAAACGGATTCTTTCACTGTCGTTGTGGCCGGACCGGCCAGCGCCGGCGGGCGCCTGCTTGAGATCACAAATTTTAGCATGCGACCCTTGTACTTTAAGTTGCCCATCCGCTGTTCCGAACAATCTAAAACTGTGCTCGATAATGGACAAACCTGCTGCACTTGATCTGGAAGCAACCCAACACACCGCGGCCCAGGCTGGCGCCGACAAGGACGAACCGCTGAAGGAGGACATCCGCTTGCTCGGCCGCCTGCTCGGCGACGTCGTGCGCGCCCAGGAAGGCGAGGAAGTCTTCAACGTGGTCGAGACCGTGCGCCAGACCGCCGTGCGCTTCCGCCGCTGGGACGACCCGCAGGCCGGCGCCGAACTCACCACGCTGCTGCACAAGCTGTCGCGCGAGCAGGCCAACTCGGTGGTGCGCGCGTTTTCCTATTTCTCGCACCTGGCCAACATCGCCGAAGACCAGCACCACATCCGCCGCCGCCGCGCCCACATGCTGCGCGGCGCCCAGCCGCATGCGTCGACGGTGGCGTTCGCGCTGGAGCGCATCAAGGATGCCGGCGTCGGCCGCGAGACCGTCGAGACCTTCATGCGCGACGCGCTGATCTCGCCGGTGCTGACCGCCCACCCGACCGAAGTCCAGCGCAAGAGCATCCTCGACGCCGAGCACGACATCGCGCGCCTGCTGGCCGAACGTGACCTGCCGCAGACGCCGAAGGAAGCCAAGCGCAACCTGCAGCTGCTGCAGGCGCGCATCGCCACGCTGTGGCAGACGCGCATGCTGCGCTACGAAAAGCTGACCGTGGCCGACGAGATCGAGAATGCCCTGTCCTACTACCGCATGACCTTCCTGCGCGAACTGCCGGCCCTGTACGACGACATCGGCGACGAGCTGGCCGAGCATTTCGGCAGCGACCCGGCCACCCTGCACGATGCGGCCTTCATGCAGATGGGCAGCTGGATCGGCGGCGACCGCGACGGCAATCCGAACGTCAACGCCGCCACCATGCAGCGCGCACTGGTGCGCCAGGCCACCACCGCCTTCGATTTCTATCTCGACGAAGTGCATGCGCTGGGCGCCGAACTGTCGCCCTCGACCCTCCTCGTCCCGGCCAGCCAGCACCTGCAGGCCTTGGCCGACGCCTCGCCCGACCATTCGCCGCACCGCAAGGACGAGCCCTACCGGCGCGCCCTGATCGGCATCTACGCGCGCCTGGCCTCCACCGCGCGCGAACTGGGCGCCTCCAACATCCTGCGCAAGGAAGTCGGCCACGCCGAGCCCTACCGCGATCCGCAGGAATTCCACGCCGAGCTGCAGGTCGTGGCCGAGTCGCTGGAAACGCACTTCGGCGCGATCCTGGTCAAGCCGCGCCTGCAGGGCCTGATGCGCGCGGCGCTGATCTTCGGTTTCCATCTGGCCTCGCTCGACATGCGCCAGAGTTCGGACGTGCACGAGCGCGTGCTGGCCGAGCTGTTCGCGCGCGCGGGCGTGCAGGCCGACTATGCCGCGCTCGACGAAGCGGCCAAGGTGAAACTGCTGCTCGACGAGCTGGCCCAGCCGCGCCTGCTGTACACGCCCTACGAGACCTACTCCGACGAAGCCGAGTCCGAACTGGGCGTGCTGCGCGCCGCGCGCGAGATCCGCCAGCGCTACGGCGCGCGCGCGATCCGCAACTACATCATCTCGCACACCGAGACCGTGTCCGACCTGCTCGAAGTGCTGCTGCTGCAGAAGGAAACCGGCCTGCTGCACCCGCGCGAAGGCCGCCACGACGTGATGGTGATCCCGCTGTTCGAGACCATTCCCGACCTGCAGCGCGCCGCCGGCATCATGGCCGAGTGGATGGCACTGCCGCTGGTGGCCACGCTGATCGAAGGCCAGGGCCGCCTGCAGGAAGTCATGCTGGGCTATTCGGATTCGAACAAGGATGGCGGCATCCTGACCTCGACCTGGGAGCTGTACCAGGCCGAACTGAAACTGGTGCAGGTGTTCGCCGACGCCAAGGTCAAGCTGCGCCTGTTCCACGGCCGCGGCGGCACCGTCGGCCGCGGCGGCGGCCCGACCTACGACGCGATCCTGGCGCAGCCGCCGGGTACCGTCAACGGCCAGATCCGCCTGACCGAACAGGGCGAGATCATCTCCTCGAAATTCTCGAACCCGGAAATCGGGCGCCGCAACCTCGAGCTGCTGGTCGCGGCCACGCTGGAAGCCAGCCTGATGCCGCATGGCGAGGACGCAGCGCAGGTCGAGCAGTTCCAGCGCTTCGAAGGCGTGATGGCCGAGTTGTCGCAGCGCGCCTATAAAGCCTACCGCAACCTGGTGTACGAGACCCCGGGCTTCACCGACTACTTCTTCGCCGCCACCCCGATCGCCGAGATCGCCGAACTGAACCTCGGTTCGCGCCCGGCCTCGCGCAAGTCGACCCGCCGCATCGAAGACCTGCGCGCGATTCCGTGGGGCTTCTCGTGGGGCCAATGCCGCCTGCTGCTGCCGGGCTGGTTCGGTTTCGGCGCCGCGGTCTCGGGCTGGCTCGGCGACGATGGCGGCGAAGGCACGCGCGAGGAACGCCTGGCCCTGCTGCGCGCCATGGCGAAGGAGTGGCCGTTCTTCGCCGCCCTGCTTTCCAACATGGACATGGTGCTGGCCAAGACCGACCTCGCGATCGCCTCGCGCTATGCGGAACTGGTGCCGGACGTCGCACTGCGCGAGCGCATCTTCGCGCGCATCTCGGACGAGTACAACCAGACCCTGCGCTGCCTGGAAGACGTCACAGGCAACGACGAACGCCTGGTCGGCAACCCGCTGCTGGCCCGCTCGATCCAGAACCGCTTCGCCTACCTCGATCCGCTGAACCACCTGCAGGTGGAACTGATTCAGCGCCACCGCGCGGCGGCCGGCGATCCGGACAAGATCGATGAGCGGGTCCATCGCGGCATCCACCTGTCGATCAACGGCGTGGCGGCGGGCTTGCGCAATACCGGTTGATGCAGCAAACAGGCGGGGCGTGCAAGGCGCCCCGCCTGCCGGGCAGGATTACATGCGCAGCGACAGGCCGAAGGCGAGGCCGAGGTCCGGCGTGCGGTGGTTCAGGCCATGGGTGACGGCAAAGTCGACTTGGCAGTTGCGGTTCACGATATAACTCATGCCGGTATCGAACAGCATCTGGGTGCCGCCATGCGACGCGTGGGTGATCTGCGGCGCCGCCAGTTCGACGAAGCCGTGCGCATGGTCGCCGAAATCCTTGCCCAGGTTGAGCGCGAACACGCCGTAGCCGTAGCGGCTGGCGTTGTCGTCCGAATCGCTGCCGACACCCGGCATCAGGCCCAGCGCATAATCGCCCGGCAACTCCCATTCGGCCGACAGGCGCAGCGTCGGCCGCACCCCATGCCCCTTGAAGTCGTGGCTGCCGCTCGGCAGCGCGGCATGCAGCAGCCAGCCCAGCGAGGGATGGCTGCCCTGCTGGTCGGCCACATGCCACTTCAGGCCGAGTTCGGTGTCGGCCCAGCCGGCCGCAATCGCATGCGCGCCGCTTGCCGGATCGGCGTCGTGTTCGATCGTGCGGCCATCGGTCTCGATGCGCAGCTCGAGCGTGTCGCCGAGGCCGACGCGCAGCAGGCTCGGCGTGGTCAAGGTACGGCTGTGCAGCGCCTCGTCGCGCTGGCGCTCCCAGGCGACGCTGGTTTCGAGCTGGACGCGGCCCTTGCCGACCACCTTGCTCGATTCGGCGACGCCGGGGCGGTCGGTGACGATCGTGTCGTCATCGGCGGCATGGGCGGCACCCGACAGGCTCAGGCTGGACAGCACAGCCAGGGAAAACAGGGAAAGGCGCGAAACTGGCATCTGGGTAGGGAGTGGAGTGGAAAGCGCCAGTATCCACCAGTCCGCGCCGCGATGCCAATTCGCTTCGCATGCAAGAAAAAAGGCGAGACCTCTCGGCCTCGCCTTTTTTATTTAGTGGGTGTCGCCCTTATCGGCCGACAGTCCACCATCCTTCTGCAGCTCCTTGCGCACCTTGGCCACTTCCGACGCCGTGGCGGCCGGCGCGTGGTTTCCCCAGCTCTGGCGCACGAAGGTCACCAGCTGCGCGGTCTCGTCATCCGACAGGCGCCATGCGAAGCCCGGCATCGCCAGGTCCGACGGACGCTCCTTGGTCGACGGCAGGCGGCTGCCGGCCAGCACCAGGCGGATCAGCGAAGCCGGGTCGTCGGCCAGCACCGTCGGGTTGCCCGGCAGTGCCGGGAAGGTGATGGCGTTCGACTTGCCGTCGGTACGGTGGCAGGCCGCGCAGTTGTCCAGGTAGAGCTGGGCGCCGCGGGTGTCGTCATGGCCGGCGCGCAGGGCTTTCGCCGTGTCGTCGCTGGCCGTGAAGGTCGCCTTGGCAGTGCCGCTGGCCGGCAGCGACTTCAGGTAGGCCGCGATCGCGTGCAGGTCGGTGTCGCTCATGTGCTGCATGCTGTGCGCGACCACGTCGTTCATCGGACCGCCGACCACCGCGGTGGTCTTGTTGCGGCCGGTCTTCAGCGTGTCGACGATGTCCTGCTCGGACCACGACCCGAGGCCGTCGACCTTGTCGCCGCGCAGGTTGGCGGCCAGCCAGCCGTCGATCAGCGGACCGCCGGCCAGGTAGGCCTTGCTCGACTCGTCCAGGCCCTGTTCCTGCATCGTTGCCGCACGCGGGGTGTGGCAGCTGCCGCAGTGGCCGGCGCCCTGCACCAGGTAGGCACCGCGCGCCAGCTGCTCGCTCTGGTACTTGGTCAGGTTCAGCGGGGCCATGTCGGCCGGCGCGAAGGTCTTGCGCCAGATCGCCATCGGCCAGCGGATCGACAGTGGCCAGGTGATGTCGTTGGCGTGGTTGTCGGCCTTGACCGGCTCGACGCCGTGCATGAAGTAGGCGTACAGGGCGCGCACGTCCTGGTCGCTCATCTTCGCGTACGACGGGTACGGCATGGCCGGGTACAGCGAGGTGCCGTCCTGGCGGATGCCGTGGCGTACGGCGCGGTCGAACTCGTTCAGGCTGTAGGCACCGATGCCGGTGGTCTTGTCCGGCGTGATGTTGGTCGAGTACATGTTGCCGATCGGCGAAGCGATCGCGCGGCCGCCGGCGAACTGCTTGCCGCTTGGCGCCGTGTGGCAGGCGATACAGTCGGAGGCCACCGCCACGTAGCGGCCGGCCTCGATCAGGGCCGGATCGTTCAGGCCGGCCGGTGCTGCGGCCTCGGGAATCGCGCGCGTCTGGCTCGGCGCCGTCGCATACGCGAAGGCACCGGCAACCGCGATCACGCCTACCGCGACCACGGCGAGCAGGGCTTTCTTCTTGGAGCTCATTGTCATTCTTGTCGTGTCCTTGTGCGCTTAGTGCGCGCTTACGCCTGCACCAGCGGGCCCGGGTTTTTCAGGTACTGCTCGCGGATCGCCTTGGCGCACCAGTAGGCCAGGCCGCCGACCAGGCCGGTCGGGTTGTAGCCGTTGTTCTGCGGGAAGGCGTTGGCGCCCGGCGCGAACACGTTGGAGACGTCCCACGATTGCAGGTACTTGTTCAGGGCCGAGGTCTTCGGATCCTTGCCCATGATGGCGCCGCCACAGGTGTGGGTCGACTGGTACTGGGTGATGTTGTAGTGCGTGCCGTCCTTCTTGGCATCGCCCTTCATCGCCATCGGGTTCAGGACCTTGCTCATCTCCTGGGCCTTGTCCACCAGGAATTGCGAGGCCTTGATCTCGTTGTCGTGCCAGTCGAAGGTCATGCGCAGCATCGGACGGCCGAAACCGTCCTTGTAGTTCGGGTCCAGGCTCAGGTAGGCGTCGTCGTAGGACATGCAGGAACCCTGCACTTCGTAGTAGAACGAATGGCGGAAGGCTTCCTTGACACCCTTCTTCCAGCCGCTGCCCCAGTTCGGCACGCCCGGCGCGGTCGAGATGCCGCGCACCGGACCGGAACCCGGCTGGCGCGCCCACACGATGCCGCCGCCGATGAAGCCGGACTTGGTCGGGTCGTTCTGCTTGCCGTTCAGGTCGTCGAAGGTGGCGCCGGCGCCGCCGATGCCGATGAAGGGGTTGGCCTGTACGCTCTCGTCGAAGAACAGCTGGACGCGGTTCAGGTTCTGGTACGAGTAGTTGCGGCCGATGGTGCCGGTCTTGGTCACCGGATCGTACGGGGTGCCGATTTCCGACAGCAGCATCAGGTGCACGTTCATGTACGAGAATGCGCACAGCAGGACGATGTCCGCCGGCTGCTCGGTTTCGCGGCCCTGGGCGTCCAGGTAGGTGACGCCGGTCGCCTTTTTCTTGTCGGCGTCCAGGTTCACCTTCATGACCTGGGCGTGGGTGCGCATCTCGAAGTTCTTGCGTCCACGGACCACCGGCCAGATGTTGGCGTTCGGGCTGGCCTTGGAATAGTTCAGGCAGCCGTAGTCCGAGCAGAAGCCGCAGGCATTGCACGGGCCCATCTGGCAGCCGTAGGGGTTGATGTAGGGAGCGGAAGCGTTCGAAGCCGGGATTGGATAGGCGTGGTAGCCCATTTCCTTGGCGGCCTTGTAGAACAGTTCGGAGCCAAGGTAGTTCGGGTTCGGACCCAGCGGGTAGTCGCGCGTGCGCGCGCCTTCGAAGGGGTTGCCGCCTTCGATGATCTGGCCCTTGATGTTGCCGGCCTTGCCCGAGGTGCCGCACACGTATTCGAAGTGGTCGAGCGAAGCTTCCAGTTCCTCGTAGGTGACCGGGAAATCCTGGATCGTCATGTTGGCCGGGATGAACTTCTTGCCGAAGCGCTGTTCCAGGCTGCTGCGTGCGGTGAAGTCTTCCGGCAGCGGGCGGAAGTGCGCGCCCGACCAGTGGCTGCCGGCGCCGCCGACGCCGGTACCCGGCTTGAACGAGCCCATCTGGCGGTACGGGACCGCGGTGTCGTTGACGCCGTGGCGGATGGTCAGGGTTTCCTGCGACAGCGATTGCAGGTACTTGCGGTGCACCGAACCTTCGAGTTCGTCGACCACGCGCGGGTAGGCGAAGTCGGGCACGGTGTCGCGGTCCGGGCCGCGTTCCAGGCAGACCACGGTCAAGCCCTGGTCGGTGAGTTCCTTGGCCATGATCGCGCCGGTCCAGCCGGCGCCGACGATCACGGCATCCACTTTAGTTTTTACGATTGCCATTTTCTTTGATTCCTTGCCTTTAGCCTCGACGTCCGCTCAGGTCCACCGGCCCCATCGGATACGGTTTGTCGCGCACCTCGACCCAGTCGAGGTAGTCGGCGCGCATGCCTGGGTAACCGATCATCTTCCACGCACCCATGCCCTTGTTGCCGCCATGGATAGGGTCGGCGAAGTAGCCGTTACGCACCTCGGCCAGCAGGTTGGCGAAGAAGATCTTGGACGAGATGTCGTCGAACTTCAGCTTGCCGCCCTCGGCGTCCTTGAGCAGCGCTTCCTGCTGCTTGTGGTCGAGGTCGGCGAACTTCTTGCCGCCGAAATTGTTGACGGCGTGCTTGTCGAAGGCACGGATGCCGACGCGCAGGATGTCCTTCAGCGGCAGCTTGCCCTGGTAACCGAATTCCGGTGCCGCCTCGAAGTACGGACCCTGCAGGTACCAGATGCTGCCCGCCGCGTACGGGGTCTGCATGTGGCGGTCGAGGAACTCGAGCACGCCCAGTTCGATCGCGCCCGGACCATGCTCGTCGTGCGGGATCAAGCGGTCGACGGCGGCGCCGAGGAAGCGCCATTCGTCGGGCGTGAAATATTTCGGGGTATATGCGTCGGGCTTGCCTTCAGGAGCCACGGTGGCCGCGGCACCCGCCGTCGTCAAACCGCCATGGATTGCACCGGCGGCACCTGCTGCCATCGGCACGAATACCAGACTCTTGATCAGGCGTCGGCGCGACGAGGATTTTTGATCGTCAGACATGTGATGCTCTATGACAAGGAAAGTGCGAAATTCTATCTGCGAATAGGAGGCAACAAAAGAAGATACATGCTAGAAACAATTCTCCTTTGCAATTGCACGACAATTACGTAGAAACACGTATTGCGCGATTCTCTCCAAAGATCACGGGTGCAATGAAATGGCCAAAAAAAAATCCCCGGACGGACCGGGGATTTTTTACGTGGTGCGAAGCCTTGCTGCGCAGCGCTTACTGATTCTGCAGGAAGGTCTTCAGCTTGTCCGAACGCGACGGCTGGCGCAGCTTGCTCATCGCCTTGGCTTCGATCTGGCGGATACGCTCGCGGGTCACGTCGAACTGCTTGCCGACTTCTTCCAGCGTGTGGTCGTTCGACATTTCGACGCCGTAGCGCATGCGCAGCACCTTGGCTTCGCGCGGGGTCAGCGAGTCCAGCACTTCCTTGATCACGCCGCGCATCGAGGCGTGCATCGCGGCTTCCAGCGGCGCCAGGGTCGCGTTGTCCTCGATGAAGTCGCCCAGCTGCGAATCGCCGTCCTCGCCCATCGGAGTTTCCATCGAAATCGGCTCTTTCGCGATCTTCATGATCTCGCGCACCTTCGATTCCGGCATCTCCATCTTTGCTGCCAGCGTCGCCATGTCCGGCTCGGTGCCGGTTTCCTGCATGATCTGGCGCGAGATGCGGTTCATCTTGTTGATCGTCTCGATCATGTGCACCGGCACGCGGATGGTGCGGGCCATGTCGGCGATCGAACGCGTGATCGCCTGGCGGATCCACCAGGTCGCATAGGTCGAGAACTTGTAACCACGGCGGTACTCGAACTTGTCCACGGCCTTCAGCAGGCCGATGTTGCCTTCCTGGATCAGGTCGAGGAATTGCAGGCCGCGGTTGATGTACTTCTTGGCGATCGAGATCACCAGGCGCAGGTTGGCGACCGTCATTTCGCGCTTCGCCGTGCGCGCACGCTTTTCGCCGGCAGCCATCTGCTTGTTGATCTTGCGCAGGTCGGCCAGCGGCAGCGCGACGCGTGCCTGCAGGTCGATCATGCGGCGCTGCAGTTCCATGATCGCCGGCGCGTTACGCGACAGCACGGCGCTGTACGGATACGCGCAGTCGACTTCGCGCTGCACCCACTCGAGGTCGGTCTCATTGCCCGGGAACACCTTGATGAAGTGGGCGCGCGGCATGCCGCAGCGGTTCACGCAGATGTCCAGCACGGCGCGTTCGATCGAACGCACTTCGTCCATCTGGCCGCGCAGCGTGTCGCACAGCTTTTCCACGATCTTCGCGGTGAAGCGGATGCCGAGCAGTTCGGTCGTGATCACGTCCTGGGCCGCCAGGTACTGCAGCGAACCGTAGCCGTGGGTCTTGAACGCATGGCCCATCTTGTCGAAGTGCTTTTCGATGGTCGAGAACTTGTCCAGCGCGCTCTTGCGCAGCGCAGCCAGCTGTTCGGCCGAATAGCCGGCGGCGGCGCTGCCGCCCGACTCGCCCTCTTCCTCTTCTTCTTCCTCGACCTCGTCTTCTTCCTCGTCATCGGACGACGAGGCCGCAGCGGCCGGCGCGGCCGGGGCCGAAGAACCTTCGTTCAGGTCGACGAAACCGTCGACCACGTCGTCGATCTTCAGCTCGTCGCTGGCGATCTTGTGCGACAGCGCGATGATTTCCGAAATCGTCACCGGGCAGGCCGAGATCGCCTGCACCATGTCCTTCAGGCCTTCCTCGATACGCTTGGCGATCGCGATCTCGCCCTCGCGCGTCAGCAGCGACACCGCGCCCATCTCACGCATGTACATGCGGACCGGGTCGGTGGTGCGGCCGAAGTCGGAATCGACGGTCGACAACGCGGTCGCAGCGGCGGCCTCGACTTCGTCTTCGCTGGTCGGCGTGACGACGGCGTCCGACAGCAGCATCATTTCGGCTTCCGGGGCGCGCTCATAGACGGCGATGCCCATGTCGTTGAAGGTCGCGATGATGCCTTCGATCGCTTCCGGATCGATGATGTTTTCCGGCAGGTGGTCGTTGATCTCCGCATGGGTCAGGTAGCCGCGCTCCTTGCCCATGTTGATCAGGTTCTTCAGCTGGGTGCGGCGCTTTTCCAGCTCTTCGCCGGAGAAACCCTGCTCGGCACCGAGGATGCCCGAGATACCCTTGGCCTTGCGCTCGCGCAGCTTGGAGGCTGCCTTCAGTTCGGCGCGCTCGACCGCGTTCAGCGCCGCGATCTCGTCGTTCTCCGGCGTGAACTCGCTCGGCTTGCGGCCGCGGCGGCCCGGTACCTTCACGCCCGGCAGCGTGTAGCCGGAAGTGTCGATCGCGGCCAGGGCGGCGGCATCGGTGGTGGTGCTGACGGTGCCGGTCGGGGCGCTCGATGCGGCGGCGGTGCCCGGCTCGACGCGGCGCGCGGTGCGGGTACGGATCACGCGCGCGGCCGGCGCCTCGGCGGCGGCCGGTGCGGCTTCCACGACCGGTGCGACCGGCTCAGGTACCGACGCCGATGCCGGCTCGGCCGGCTTCAGGGCAGCCAGCTTCGACACGCGCTTGCGCACGATCACCGGCGGCGCGGCGGGTGCCGTCGGCGTCGGGATCGGGTCGGAGGCGTCGGCGGCCACGGCCGCGTGCGGGGTCACGATCTGGGTGACTTCCGGGGCGGCGGCTGCGGCGGCCGGGGCCGGGATCGATGCGGCCGGGGCCGGCGCGGCGACCGGGTCGGCCACGGTGTCGACTTCGTCGGCAGGCAGGCTGGATTCGGTTGCGGCCAGCACCGGCGCGACCGCGTCGGCCGCTTCGGCACCTGCCGCCGCGGCCTGGTCGAATTGTTCCGGCTCGAGTTGCGCCGCTTGCGCTGCCTCGTTCGCCTGCTCGGCCTGGGCCGCCTTCAGCGACGCCAGGCGCGAACGCGTTTTAACCACCGTCACCTTGGCCGCCGGCGCGCCGGCCGCCACTTCCGTTTCGAGGAAGTAGGAGGTCGCGGTTTTCGGCACGGACAGCTGGGCCGTGCTTTTCGCCGGCGCTTTCTTCGCTGTCAGTGTCAAGGTCTTGGCGGTGTTTTTCATAAAACTTTCTCCAGTCGAGGCGAAGTGCGCGCCTGCGAAGTCAATAATCCACCGGGCCCGCAACGCGGGCCTTGGGAAGGGATAACGGGATGGCCCTACCTAAGGGCGATTAGGCCGAAAATCAAGCACCCCGCGGCATCGCACCGGCCGGTCCGCCTTCGGCGCGCAAAAGGGCGGCGCCGGACAGGGCCGGTGGGCTGGGGCGGAACGTGGTGATGTCGAGATCGCGGTCTAGCATGTCAGAACGAAAAAAAGCCCGTCAGGCGACGGGCTTGAAATCTATTTTCCAGAGGAGAATAGAGGAGACAGGCACATTATGCATGCGAGAAAGTTTACTTGCCAATTAATATATCCGATAAGGGATATAAGAATTTCGCATACTTCCCCTGCCCGCTCTTCGCCCCCCCGGCCAGTCTGCGTCGGCGCAAGTCCGACGCAAGCAAAGGGGCGGATCATACACGATTTCCCGGCCCCGTGCCCGTTCGCTGGATGAGAAATGGTGGTCATTTCCGCTAAAAAACCTTCTATGACACGGCTGAGCGGCACAACGGAGCGCCGGCCATGCTATCCTTCCGCTTCTTGTTCTTACCATGAAGTCAATGAATACGATGAGTCCTGTCGCCGAGTCCAACGAGGCCACCGAAAACGCAGCAACCGGTACGTCCCCTACCCCGACGTCCGATACCGGTGCCACTGATACCGGCACTTCCGCACCGCAGCTCGACGCCGGGTCCGCCCCGCAGCCGGGCGCCGAGGCACCGGCCGCCGACGCACCGGCCGCCGAAGCGCAAACCCCGCGCGCCCTGCTGAAGCAGTTGCAGCAACAGTTCAAGGCCTTCCGCGAGTGCCTGCCGCTCGCGATCGGCATCGACAAGCAGGTGCTGGCCAAGATGCCCGGCCTGAACCGCAAGACCATGCGCGCCGCGCTCGGCATCCATACCGGCTCGATGCGCTACCTGCGCGCGATGGAAAAGGCCACCGTGCGTTACGACCTCGACGGCAATCCGGGCGCCGAAGTCACCGACACCCACCGCCAGCACGCCAAGGAACTGCTGCAGGAACGCTTCAAGAAAGAAGCCGAGCGCAAGAAGGCCGAACGCGAACTGGCCGTCAAGGAAGAAGCCGACCGCAAGCGCCAGGAAAAGCTGGAACAGCTGGCGTCGAAATTCTCGCGCCGCTAAACCAGTCAGGACAATCGCGCCCATGAGCGAAGCCCTGGACGACGCGCTGCCACCCTACCAAGGCCTGCAGCTCGCTGACGTGCGCCTGGTGCGCACGCGCGCCGATGCCGACGCCGCCCTGGCGGCGCTGGCGGCGTCCGACACGGTCGGCTTCGATACCGAATCGAAGCCGACCTTCCAGAAAGGCGAGGTCTCGACCGGCCCGCACCTGGTGCAGTTGGCGACCGACGAGCACGCCTGGCTGTTCCAGATTGCCGGCGTGCGTGCGCCGGCGAACGGCGAGCCGGAGCCGTCCTGCGCGCACATCGTGCCGGTATTGCGCGCCATACTGGAATCGGAAACGATCCTGAAAGTTGGCTTCGGCCTCGGCGACGACCTGCGCCGCCTGCGCGCCAAGCTCGGCATCGACACCCGCAACGTGCTCGACCTCTCCACTGCCCTGCGCCGCGGCGAGCGCAATGCCTGGGGCGCGAAGACCGCGGTCGAGCGCTTCTTCGGCCAGCGCCTGCAGAAGTCGCGCAAGATCACCACCACCAACTGGTCGCTGCCGCGCCTGAGCGACAAGCAGATCCTGTACGCGGCGGACGATGCCCACGTGGCGCTGCGCATCTACCGTCACTGGCGGGCGCAGCCGGCGGCGCCGGCAGTTGTCCGGGCCACGCTGCCGAAAGACTGACAGGGCGCAGGCGACATCGTTGACGTAGTTGCGCACGCTATAGAGGTCGTTTATGTCCGCTTCGAACCATTAGTCCTGACCGCTGGTGGGGTCGCCCCATATCTCGGCAAAAAGTTGCTGGATTTCTGCCGCAATATATTTCCAGGCCCACTGTTTGTCAAAGGCGCTGGCATCCCACATCAGGTTTTCGGCGTACGAGACATCGACAATGGTACGCAATGCACCGGGTTCGGCACGATAGGCGGCAGCGATAAAGTCCGTTTGTGCCTGGACCGCTTCAGCATCCCTGCGCTTGACGGCTTCGGTGGTCCTGTCAGCGAACGCTTCGACCCAGTTGAGCGCTGTATTGTCATCGTTGGGTTCCCATCCCCTTTCCCTAAGCCAATGATCAGTCAGGGCTGCTTCTTCTGGAAATCGCGAGCGAAGTGCCGCGACAAACAAACTATTGGAATTTTTTGGAGTCATCAATCTGGCGATAGGTGAACTGTATTCGCACTGTCCGTGACGCTTGACGAACGCCTGCTCCTGGCCGCTTGCCGGCAATTGTATTGCCCTTATCCGTATGAAGATCGACGGTTGGGGACGGGAGATCGGCTCATTGTCGTGCCCGCTGAGAAGCATAGCGCTGCACAAACCACCTCGCCTGTTCCAGCGTGTCAGGATACATGGCGGTGAGCATGCCGCCTGCGCAAGGATCGAAAACAGGGTAAAAACGAAATCCATGTTCGATGAGGAATCGAACCTTTGCCCATTGCGCCAGATTCTTGCATTTCGGCGCCGAGAACTTCCGACTCAACATGACCATCGGCCCTGCACATTGCGGACAGTGACGCTCACGTAAAGCCGCAGGAAACTTGAACGACTTGCGGCAGGAAAGACAGACGAATGGGAAGCGATAGGTCTGTACGACCTTTGGCTTCGCAAAATACGCATGATGGCGAAATTTCTTCATGCAGCAGATGTTCCTCGACAGGTTCGGAACAGACCTCGGTTTGCTTCACTCTATGATCCTGCCCCCTGCAAGCTGAAACTTTGAAACGGCGCTATTGAAATACTCGTTAAGATATGGCAGTTGTCCGATCGATTCATCCTTGCCAAGCTTAGCCGAAGCGTCAGCCTATAAAATACTGTTTTTGTTGAAATTCTGAAACTGCATTGACGACGCGTCTGATGTCGGCGCAATAGAACCGGCTTGCGTTGAAGCAATTGCATTCTATAACGCTTAGGCGCCCATTCGCTTTGCCAATGTCCAAAACATATACCTGTGCTGGGGACCAACCGCGGGCCAGCGCTTGAGCAAAGTCCACAACTGGCTTAGGTACACTTGGATCGCCAACCGGACGGTACATGCTCGCACTAACTACTTCATTGCCGACAATGAAGAAACGCCACTCAGCGTCGACTTCGATGGCAGGCCCGACAACCACCTCCGTGGCACGTGTGATCTGCGGATTTCGGCTGCACAGTTGCTCAAAATAAGATGCGAGCGAACGCGCGCTGAGGGACTGCCCGGTGAACCCTTTGTAGTCGTCAACTGGTTTTATGAACAGATGCTCATCGCGTGTTCCGCGGGTGCCCACAAGCTCATCCCACGAAACGACTATAGCCTGATGGTTAATGTAATCGCTCCCATAGTGAGCAGCATATGCCTCATGGCAAAAACTCTCAGGCGAAAAAAATACACCTGATGACCAAATTGTGCCTAACGCGCCAAGAAGCGCCGATGATCGCGCGTGGAAAACAATTGGTCCCTTGGCATGTTCGACCGCGATGCTTGGCTCACATCGGCTTCCCGGTGGATGAGCAAACCCGATGAACTCCAGCCCCTCAGCGTTGCAAGCTTCGCGAAGCTGATCCTTCGTTGGTGAGTCGCCAAGTACGTTTGTTTGGACTAACCATTTCGTTTTCATAAATCTTCAGCGAAGTATTATAAGAAATTGCGCCGATTGCGGACATAAGGCCAAGTCCGCTTCCGACTCGAAGCCGACGCTCAACTGCTTGGATGGGCGAGGTTGTCCAAAGCCCGAACTCCTTCTATCCGTGGTTCTGTCAGCCAGAGCGAATCGACTAGCGAAAACACTTGATTTGCTAACGTGGTACCGATCACATCCGCTCGCTCAAGTGCTCGGTCACAAAGGCTGCGGTCATCCGCACGCCGTCCTTTGCCGTCAGCCAGCATGAACGCTTCACCACCTGAACGAGGCTGGTATAACAAGGAAACCAACACACGGTCAGCTGGGGAAGTTCCATCTCCCCATGGCCCAATGACCATGTCGAAATTCGGCATATGGCCTGGCTCGTCAACTGTCCACTGCACAAAATAGACAGCCTTCGCTCCATAAGAGTCCGTTAAATCCCCCCAGATAGTCTTCGATTGCTTACCGCAGCAATCGCAGTTCCCTGTCGACTCGTTCCAGAAATTCGCCCGCACGATGTCCTCGTCACGCATGATCTTTCCTTGTCGTTGCGGTTTGCATGAACGTCTGATTCTGGCCGTTAGCAGCCTTACGGTAGCGTCCACTTTCGCCCCAAAGCGGATGCACACTGGCGTCAAGGTCGCTCATTTTTTCAGAATCCAAAAAATGACAGCGATTGCGAAGGCCAGATAAGTGAAGAATAGCGATGCTTGTCGAAGCTGCCACCCTATGCCAGTGAAGTCAGTTTTTGGATGCGAATAGAAGAGTTTGAAAAAGCGTCTCTTCCCGGGGAGCAGAAGAAAACTGGCCACGCCTCCAGTTACGGCCACAAGAACACAGCAAGAAAAAAGCGCACGAGCCAACAAGACGCTGTCGATCATAAATCTTCTTTCTATTTGCTTGATGAAATTATCTAGTACGATCGACGCCATCGGAATGCCAGGATGAACCTCTACTTCTGGCCGAACTCGGCCATCCAGTGTACGGCAGCGCCCGACCCATTGCGGTCATTCGCGATACGGCTATTAGGCAGTTCAGTTGATGACCGCTTCAATCCGATACCCCTCGGGATCAAAGACGAAGGCTGCATAGTAGCTATCGCCATATTCTGGCCGAGGCCCTGGTGCGCCATTGCACCGTCCACCGTGGCGCAGCGCAGCGGCATGGAATTCGTGCACTTGATTAGGCTCCGTGGCGGTGAAGGCCAAGTGAAAGCCTTCTCCAGGAATCATCACGTGCTTTGCAAGTTTCAGGCACAGTTTATCGCCACCACCTTCATACCCGTAGCCCACAGCCTCGTCGTCAGCAAAGACTTGGGCATACCCCAATGGTTTTAAAACCGCGTCGTAGAAAGCAGAGGCTCGGTCGAGATCAGAAACGGCTATAGACAGGTGATGCAGCATATTTTCCTTGTTTGATAAGTCTGCTTCTGGCCGATTGCGGTCGTCCGGCTGAGTTCACTTGCGAGCCGAACTGGAGATGTGATAAGGCACTTCCTGACCTAAAATTCCGCCTTTTTCGCGCGATAGGCCAGCGCGGCAACCATAAAAGCGATCCCAGCCATTCCAGTCACAAGGCCGGACTGGCCGTTCAACACAGCATAACAGGTTGACTGAGCGGGAAAGTCACGAACGGTCACGATAAGCAGCAACCGCGCTATTGCGTACGTTGCGCTCGAACGCACACAGTCTTGCGTCACCAAAAGAATGGGCGAGGTTGCAATTCCCCAGACATTATCTTCGCTGCTTTCCGTACTGCACGTTGACACCGCCAATGTCCCTCTGCGCCGCATAAGTTCTTCAGCATGTCGTACACGTCTTCCGCATCGTCAGGAGCGATCCTTGCGCCGGCCTGCAGAAGGAGAAAAAGCGCTTCGCCTCGAGAAGCGACAGGCTCCACGTGTTTGGCGAGGTTCAGGGCTTCGCGAAGACGTTTGCTGGCTTCGGATTGGTACTCTCGTTCAGCAAGCGCAACAATTTCCCATGCGCAGACTGCACACTGTTGATACTTGTCGCGACCTTCAGCCGCAGCTCTCGCTGCTTCCGCCGAGATTCTGATGACATCAATGTCTGCAAATCGTGCAACCCAAGTCAACGCCTGTGCGCGAAACCATGGGTCGTCAATCTGACGAGCTTGCTTAAGTGCTTCAGCCGGGCGCGACTTTGCCAAGCCCACCGCTCGATCCCGCTGCGTTGTAGCGCTCATTGCTGTTCCACTCCTCTGTTTGTCTTGGCGTGTTGCGTTCACTAGTTGAATCCAAGACCGTGCCCACCGGGCGTGAGGACAACAATGACGAACAAATATTTCTTACTATCATCTTAATGTGCGTTGACGCACCGATTCGTAATGCCTAAAGGAAATAAGATCGCGACTTTTGTTGTGAACCACATCGGGCGATTATGAAACGGCTGCAGGCATTATGGAAATTCATCATCGGCGATTCCCGGTCCGCCGAGATTCTCATTCAGGAAACGATGGAACAGAGGCTCGAACTTGAGCGTCTGCTGGCGCGCCGCCGCCGCGCGTCGCGCGCCCGCTAAGCGGATAGTTCCAACTGGCTTATTCCAGAGGCGTCGCCGAACGGATCCGTGTACGCCTCTGTTACCTCCAGGACAACAACAGCGTTTTATCGGCCGCTCCAAACTAGCTAACGGACTTTCCACCCCGTTTTATACTGGCGGGATGAAAGCGCCGCACTTCCTTGTCTACCCTCTGCTTCCCTTGTTCGTACTCCTGACCGCAGTGCAAGGCTGCTCGCGCGCCGACAAGCCAGTCGACGGTGCCGCCGTGTTCCGCCAATGCGCCTCCTGCCATCAGGTCGGTGCCAATGCCCGCGGCGGCTTCGGCCCGCAGTTGAACGGCCTGTTCGGACGCCGTGCCGGGTCCACCGCCGACTTCGCCTATTCGCCCGCCATGAAGGCATCCGGCATCGTCTGGGACGAGCAGACGCTGGCCCACTTCCTGGCCAATCCGGACCAGGCGATGCCCGGCACCAGGATGCGCTTCTGGGGCATCGGCAATGACCACGAGATGCAGGCGCTGCTGGCCTACCTGCGCAGTTTCCAGGACGCGCATTGACCACATTGCAACAAAACAAAGTATGATGCGAACTCCGCCATTCCGGGAGTCGCCATGCGGGCTGCGTTTCGATGTGCGCCGATCGTCCTGCTGTATTGCCTGAGCCCAAGCCTATTACCGGCCGCGACGGCTGCGGGTCAGCCGACGTCCGCATCTGCCCACGCACCTGCTCCCGTATCAGCTCCGGTACCGGATACGCTGGCCCAGCGCCTCGTGGCCTGCACCTCGTGCCACGGCGACCCCGGCAAGCCGCCGCCGCGTGACGAACCCCGTTATTTCCCGCGCATCGCCGGTAAGCCCGCCGGCTACCTGTATCACCAGTTGCTCAACTTCCGCGAAGGCCGGCGCCAGTATCCGCTGATGACCTGGATGGTCACGCCGCTGTCCGACGATTACCTGCGCGAGATCGCCGACTACTTCGCGGCGCAGCACCTGGCGGCCGCACCGCTCGACCGCGCCGGCTTGCCGACGGCCGAACTGGCGCGCGGCCACCACCTGGTGAAGCAGGGCGACACCGCGCTGAAGGTGCCGGCCTGCATCGCCTGCCACGGCCATCGCCTGACCGGCACTCTGCCCGCCATTCCCGGCCTGCTCGGGCTGCCGCGCGACTACATCAACGCCCAGTTCGGGGCCTGGCGCAACGGCAGCCGCCGTGCCCACGCGCCCGACTGCATGGGGACGATCGCAACGCGCCTGTCGCTGGCCGACGTCGCCGCGGTCTCGGCCTGGCTGGCGAGCGAACCGCAGCCGGCGGACCCGGCCCCGCAAGCGGCCGGTCCGCAGCCCTTGCCGCTGGCCTGCGGCAGCGCGCAGCAGGCTGCGTCCACCCAGGCGCGCGAGCAGGCGCGATGAGGCGCATCTTCGCACGGCTGGGCATCGTGCTGCTGGCGCTGCTGCTGGCCCTGGCCGCCTGGGCCGTGGCTGCCTGGCCGCGCGCCGAATTCATTCCGGCGCGCTCGCCCCAGGCCTGGGCACCTACGCCTGACAACATCGCCCGCGGCGCCTACCTGGCGCGCGCCGGCGACTGCATCGGCTGCCATACCGCGCGCGGCGGCGCGGCCTATGCCGGTGGCCGCGCGCTCGACACCCCGTTCGGCCGCCTGTACGGCCCCAACCTGACACCGGATCAAGCCACCGGCCTCGGTGCCTGGAGCGCCGACGATTTCTGGAACGCGCTGCACAATGGCATCGGCCGCGACGGGCGCCTGCTGTATCCTGCCTTTCCCTACACCCACACCACCCGGGTCACGCGCGATGATGCGGATGCCCTGTTCGCCTGGCTGCGCAGCCTGCCCCCGGTGCGCCAGCCGAACCGGCCGCACGCGCTGCGTTTTCCGTACGATAGCCAGCTGGCCCTGGCTGGCTGGCGCCTGCTGTACTTCCGCCCCGGCGTCCAGCCTGTCGACCAGGCCCGGCCGGCGGCGTGGAACCGCGGGGCCTACCTGGTCGAAGGCCTGGGCCATTGCAGCGCCTGCCACAGCACGCGCAACCTGCTGGGCGGCAGCGGCGGTGGCCTGTCCGGCGGACTGATCCCGGTCAGCGGCTGGTACGCGCCATCGCTGACGTCGGGCAGCGAAGCGGGACTGGGGGAGTGGGAAGTGCCGCACATCGTGCAGCTGCTGCGCACCGGGGTCTCGCCCCAGGGTGCCGTGTTCGGGCCGATGGCCGAAGTGGTCCAGCAAAGCCTGCAGCACCTGTCCGAACCCGACCTGCGCGCCATTGCGGTGTACCTGAAATCGCTACCCGCGGACCGCGAAGAGGCGGCCCCGGCCGCGCCGCCGAACGAAGCGGCGATGAAGCTCGGCGGCCAGTTGTACGAGACACACTGCGCCGACTGCCACGGCGCCAACGGCCGCGGCAACGGCAATATCTATCCACCGCTGGCCGGCAACCGCGCGCTGACGATGGCGGAGCCGGTCAACGCGATCCGCATCGTGCTCAGCGGCGGCTTTCCGCCGTCGACCGCGGGCAACCCACGGCCCTACGGCATGCCGCCCTTCAGCCTGGTGCTGAACGATACCGAAGCCGCCGCGGTGATCAGTTACGTCCGCGCCAGCTGGGGCAATGCCGCGCCCGAAGTGACGGCGGCGCAGGTCAACCGCTATCGCGCGGTGCCGCTGGACTGACGGTGCCAGCCGGCGCGAGCGAGGGTGCCGGCGCCGGCGCGGACAGCAACCGGCAGCGGCACCAACTGCATGGCCGCGTCAATCGAACCGGCCGCTGCGCACCTGCACCGCCGAGGGCGCGGTCGGGGTACGGTGCGCAAACGCTCCGCTCTGCGCCGGCCTGGCGGCGCGGACTTCGTCCGGGATCCTGGACGCATGCACCGAATACACGGCTTCCCATTTGGCGATGCTGTAGAGCTTCCAGAAGGTCACCTTGTCGATCTTGTCGAAGTTGAGTGCTTCCTTGCACATGCCGGCCACGATGGCGGAGCCGCCGATGGTCGCTCGCATGCTGGCGCTGGCCGCCTTGATCCAGGCGTCCGCCGGCGCTTCGAAACCCAGCTTGACCTTGCGCCACAGGATATTCTTCGGCACCAGGCCTTCCATCGCGACCCGCAGCACGTGCTTGGTCCAGCCGTCCTTGATCTTGAAATGGTTGTTCATGCCGAAGGCGGCTTCGACCAGCTTGTAGTCGAGGAAAGGCAGGCGCGCCTCGATCGAGTGGCGCATCGAATTGCGGTCTTCGTAGCGCAGCAGGTGCGGCAGCTGGAAGCTTTCGATTTCCAGCTTCTGCATGGCGCGGATGTCGCGGTAGCCCTTGCTCAGCTTGCGGATGTTCGGGAACTGCAGCAGGTATTCGGGCTTGATGTAGGCGAACTTGCGGCGCAGGCGCCAGATGCGCAGGCGCGAGATCGAAAAATACATGAAGTTGCCGAGCAGTTCGGATAGCGACAGCTTGGAGTGATTGCGCATCACGAACAGTTCGCCGATGGCGTCGCGCCAGGGCAGCGAATGCAGGTAGGCCGCGTAGTAGCGTTCGTAGCCGAGCAGGGTCTCGTCGCCGCCCTGCCCGTCCAGCATCACCTTGCAGCCGATTTCCTTTGCCTTCTTGAACACGAAATACTGCATGAAGATCGACGGCGCGGCAAACGGCTCTTCCTGGCAGTACACGACCTCGTCGATGGCCCGAATGAATTCGTCGGCACTGGGCTCGATGACGAACAGGTCGATCCCGCCGGCCTTGGCGACTTCGCGCGCGTAGGCGCTTTCGTCAATCTCGTCGATGCCGCTGTTGGCGTGGATCGCCTGGAAGCGGTCGGGGCTGGCTTCGTGGTACAGCGCGGCCGACAGGCTGGCGATGCTGGAGCTGTCCAGCCCGCCGCTGAGGCAGGTGCCGACCTTGACGTCCGAGCGCAGCCGGTAGCCGATCGAGCGCTTCAGTTCTGCACGGAAGCGTGCGATGGCCGAGGGTTCGTCGAGCGCTTCGACCTCGGGTGGCGCGGCCAGCGTGTAATAGCGCGACAGCTCGGCGCTGTGGTTCGCCAGCGAATACACCAGGTTATGGCCGGCCGGCAGCGCGACCACGCCTTCGAAGAAGGTTTCGTGCGTGTGGTCGGAATAGCCTTCGATCAGGAAGTCGCGTACCGCGCCCATGTTGGCCACGGCAGGGCCGCCGCGGCCGGCCAGCACCTGCTTGATTTCGGAACCGAAGATGAATTTCTGCGGCGTATCCGCGTAATAGAAGGGCTTCACGCCGAAGCGATCGCGGCTGCAGAACAGGACCTGCTTTTCACGGTCGTACAGGCAGAAGCCCCACATGCCGTTGAAGCGCTCGACACAGGCCGGCCCCCATTTGTCGTAGGCGCAAAGGATGACTTCGGTGTCGGTCTTCGACACGAAGCGGTAGCCGTCCTGCAGCAATTCTTCGCGGATCTCGAGGTAATTGTAGATCTCGCCGTTGAAGGTGATGACGTACCTGTCCTGGTAGTGCATCGGCTGGTGCCCGTCCGGCGACAGGTCGAGGATCGACAGGCGCCGGTGCCCGAGTGCGAAGTGCCCGCCAAGGAAAAAACCTTCGTCGTCCGGGCCGCGGTGGGCGATCAGATCGTTGATGCCCTTGATCGCGCCGGGACTCACGGCCGAGGCGTTCTTGTTGACAATCCCACTGATTCCGCACATTGCACGCATCTCCTTTTCTTGAAGGCATGCGCGAACGGTGCCGTGTTCTGGCGCACACCCGGCAGATGTTGAGGCACGCGACAAGCGCCGGTATTGCGCCAGCGCGAAGGCATCAAGAAAAGTGGGAAAGCACCGTGAAGAGTACCTTTAAGGGCTACCTGAGGGCTATTTCCCTCACACCATTTCAGCGAATCCAATCCGATCCGTGGTGGCCGCGCGCGCATCGTCGACGCCCACCTTGTGCGCCGCCAGCAGCGCTTCCAGCACGCTGTTCATCGTATGGCAGCCGGGCGCATGGCCGGCGTTCATGTGGGTGCGGATGGCGCCCAGGTCGCCCTGCTCGATCATCGCCGCCACCGCCGGATTCAGGCTCAGGCATTCCGTCGCGAGGTGATACCGGTTGCCCTGCTTCGACGGCAGCAGCGCCTGGCACAGCACGCCGCGCAGCGCATGCGCCAGCGCCTGGCCCTGGGCGTCGGAATTGCCCAGCAGGCGCAGCATCTTTTGCAGGCCGAGCTCGGTCGAGCGCGCGTGCAGCGTGGCCAGCACCAGCGGGCCGGACTCGGCCAGGGCCAGCGCTTCCTGGGCGGTCTGGGCGTCGCGGATCTCGCCGATCACGATCACGTCGGGCCGTTCGCGCAAGGCATCCAGCGCACCGAGGTAATAGCTCTCGACGTCGCCGTCGAGGCCGACCTCGCGCTGGGTGATGATGCACTTGCGCTGCGGGATCAGGGTCTCGACCGGGTCTTCGATGGTGATGATGTGGCCCGAGCGCCGCTTGTTGATCTCGTCGAGCATCGACGCGATCGTGGTCGACTTGCCCTGGCAGGTGTCGCCGATGATCAGGACCAGGCCGCTGGTCAGGCGCGCGAATTCGAGTTCGTCGGCATGCAGGCCGAGCTCATGCAGCCCTAGCGGCTCCTTCGGGAAACGACGGATCACGCAGCCGAGGCGCTTCTTTCCCTGGAAGCTGAAGCAGTTGGCGCGGATACGCGCCGTGTGCAGGTCGATCGAGCGGTCGAAGGCGCGGTCGGCGATGCGCTCGGCCCAGTTCGGCTCGATGACGTCGAAGAATTCTTCCAGTTCTTCGCGGGTGATCGGCGAATCGGTCACCGCCACCAGCCCCTTCGGCTGGCGCAGCATCAAGGGACTGTTCTGGTGGATGATGACGTCGGAAAATACCAGCTTCGAATTCAGCAGATGCAGGATCTGCTCGACCAGGGTGCCGAACACCGGATGGTCTTCGTTTTCGACGTACGACAGGGTGGGAATCTGCGAGGACTGGTGATATTCCATCATGCAAGGGCTGAAACAGGCGATGCATTAATTATAAAACCAGCGCCAACACAAAGTTCCACTTGGAAAGATATTTTTTCGATACCGCTGTGGCAAATTGACAACCGAACGTCGTTCCCGAAGGCAGGGACGACGGCCATCGAATGCTAGCTACAGGTAAGCTTGATGCCGCGGCAAGCTCAGCGCCGGTTGCGCAGCACATCCAGCTGCGCCCGCACATCCCTGAGTTCCGCCGCCAGGCTGTCGCGCGCGGTCGCCGCGCCGACCAGTTCCATCTCGGCCGCCAGGCGCGCATCGGACAGCGCCGCAGCGGCCGTCACGTTGCGTTCGATCTGGGCACGCAGGTCGGCCAGCTGGGCGTCCTTGCCTTCGATCGCCAGCTGGTCCTTGGCCTTGCCGACCAGCGCATCCATCGCCACCTGCTTGGCGTTGCTCAGCTCGGCCGTCAGGCGCTCGATCGTTTCGTCGCGGTCGGCCAGCTGGGCCAGCATGTCGTCGCGTTCGGCCGACGCCGCCGCCACCTGGCCGCTGAGTTCGGCGCGCGCGGCTTCCAGTTCGTCGCCGGCGTCGATCAGGGACTGCATGTCGTCGCCGGCGCGGGCCAGCGCTTCGCGGTCGGCGGCGCCGGCCTCGTGCGCGAACTGGCGCGCCCAGTCGGCCAGGCCCGCCAGCAGTGCCGGCGGCAGTTCCGCCGCGGGGGCTGACGGGGCCGGCACATGCGCCGCGCGCCAGTCGGCCAGGTGCTTGTAGACGGCGCCCGCCGTCGCCTGCACGCCGTCGGCGTCGAGTGCCGCGCGCACCGCGTCTAGCGTCACCGCCTCGCCCGCGTCCCGCAGCCCGCTTGCCGCTTTTGCCACCTGGTCGAATGTCACTTCTTCGGCTGCCATGTCTGTTCTCTAATCCATCAAGGGTAAATCGGAAGGCTCGTATCATACTGGACGGCGTACCGTTCGCTCCAGCCGGCGGCACTCTGGTGTGGCAATTGCGCACTTCGTCGCAAAGTCCGCGCATGCACCGGGCCGTTTGCCTAGGATGCAAACGTCCAGCCACTTTTCACGGAGATAACAAGATGAACACGACCCGCCCGAACTGCCGCCTGCTCGCCGCCGCCTGCGTCCTCGCCCTCGGTGCCGCTTTTGCCCTCCCTGCCATCCAGGCCCGCGACTGGGACTGGAGCAAGGGAGAACAGGTGCAGGGTAACGGCAACGTGCAGCGCCAGGCGCGCGAGCTGGGGGCTTTCAGCGGCGTCGCGCTGTCGCTGCCGGGCAAGGTCGAGATCCGCAGCGGCAGCCGCGAAGGCATCACGGTCGAGACCGACGCCAACCTGCTGCCGCTGATCGAGACCGTGGTGGAAGACGGCACGCTGAAAATCCGCGCCAAGGGCCACATGATGCCGAAGACGCGCAACCTGAAGTTCATCGTCCAGGCGCGCGAAATCGAGCGGCTGTCGGTGTCCGGCTCCGGCGACATCGACGCCGACGCGGTGCGCGGCGACCGCATGCAGATCGCCATCGGCGGTTCGGGCGACGTCAATGTGCGCAAGGCGGAAGGCGCCGACCTGCGCGCCAACGTCAGCGGCAGCGGCGACCTGCGGGTCGACGAGGGCAGCGTGCGCAGCCTGTCGCTGTCGATCGCCGGCTCGGGCGACGTCGACCTGGCGCGCGTGCGCAGCGACGACGTCAAGGTGAACATCGCCGGTTCGGGCGACGCCAAGGTGTGGGCGCGCAACGAGCTGAACGTGTCGGTCGCCGGTTCGGGCGACGTCGAGTACTACGGCGACCCGCGCGTGCGCAAGTCGGTCGCGGGCTCGGGCGGCGTGCACCGTGCCGGCGGCGACCCGCGCTGACGCTTGGGCCGCCCGGTGGCGGCCCGGTGGCGGCTCAATGCGCGCTCAGTGGCCGCCTTGTGCGCTGTAGGCCAGCGGCTTGACCGGCACGGTCAGGTTGACGCTGTCGCGCTTGCCGTCGGCGCCCTGCACCGTCAGCGTCATCGGCACCTGCTCGCCTTCCTTCAATTGGCGCTTCAGGTCGAGCAGCATGATGTGGTAGCCGCCGGACGCCAGGTTGACGGCCTGGCCGGCCGGCAGGTCGATGCCGTCGACCGCATGCATGCGCATGGTCTGGCCCTGCATTTCCATCTGGTGGATCTCGACGCGGCCGGCGGCCGGGCTGCTGGCGGCCAGCAGGCGCGCCGCCTTGGCGGCTTTCAGCTGCATGAAGGCGCCGGTGGCCTTCTGGGCCGGGACAGTGGCGCGGATCCATGGGTCACTTACCTGGACCTGGGATTGGGCCAAGGCGGCGGTGGACAGCAGGCCGGCGGTGGCCAGCAGGGCGATGCGTTTGAACATGGCGTTACCTGGTGAGTAGTCGAATAGCGTCGTTCCCGGCACTGCCGGAAACGACTTCCCGCGCAGGCGGGAATCCAAGTTTTGCCCGCATATCGGTAGTGCCAGCAACTTGGCCCCCGCCTTCGCGGGGGCGACGTTCATAAGCTAACAAAAACCTCAGCGTGCACGCGGCGATTATAGCGGCTGGGCTGTAATCAGCGCGGCGCCGTCAGCGTCTCGCGCTCCACCTGCACGGTCTCGGTGCCGTCGGTGATCCACACCTGCCCGTCCTGGATCGTGCACTGCAGCTGCATGTTGCGGCTGCACAGGCGCTCGAGGGCGGCGCTGGTCTCGGGCAGGATGTTGATGATGGTGATCTTTCTGGCGCGCTCGATCTTGCTGGCGAGCTGCTTGAACCAGATGTGGCTGGTAGCGCTGTAGCTGTACACGATCACCTGGTTGGACTGGCCGCTGGCCTTCATCAGGCGGCGTTCGTCGGGCTGGCCGACTTCGATCCAGGTGTCGATGGCGCCGGTCAGGTCCTTCAGCCACAGGGCCGGTTCCTCGACGTCGAACAGGTCCTTGCCGAAGGTGAGCGCCGGGTCGGCGTGCAAGGCAAAGGCGAGCAGGCGGATCATCACGCGCTCGTCGGTTTCCGAAGGATGGCGCGCGATGGTGAGCGCGTGCTCCTGGTAGTAGTTGCGGTCCATGTCCGCAATGTTCAGGTCTGCCTTGTAGATCGTTGCTTTCAGGGCCATCGGGTGCTAGCTGCTTTCTATATATTGGGGTTCAGCTGAACACGACGGTCTTGTCGCCGTTCAGCAGGATGCGGTGTTCCACGAACCACTTGACCGCGCGTGCCAGCACGACGCTCTCGACGTCGCGTCCGATCGCCGTCAGCTCATCCACGCTCATCGCGTGGTCGACCCGCTCGACGTCCTGCTCGATGATCGGGCCCTCGTCCAGGTCGCCGGTGACGAAGTGGGCGGTGGCGCCGATCAGCTTCACGCCGCGCTTGTGGGCCTGGGCATACGGACGCGCTCCCTTGAAGCTGGGCAGGAAGGAATGGTGGATGTTGATTGCCCTTCCCTTCAGTGCCTGACACAGTTCCGGCGACAGGATCTGCATGTAGCGCGCCAGCACGACCAGGTCGATGCGGTGGGTGTCGAGCAGTTCGATCACGCGCGCTTCCTGGGCACGCTTGGCCGATTCGCTGGCACCGGCCTCGAGCGGCAAGTGGTGGAAAGGGATATTGTAACTGGCCGCGAGCTGGTAGAACTCCATGTGGTTGGAAACGATCGCCGGAATCTCCACCGGCAGCAGGCCGCTGCGGTAGCGGAACAGCAGGTCGTTCAGGCAGTGGCCGATCTTCGACACCATCAGCATCACACGCGGCTTGCGTGCGGTGTCGTGCAGCTCGCCCTTGGCATCCAGGTTCGCGCACAGGGCGTCGAAGCCGGCGCGCAGCGCGGCATCGCTCACGCTCGCGTCTTCCAGCGCGAAGTGCACGCGCATGAAGAACAGCTTCGATTCGGCGTCGCCGAACTGGTCGGAATCGATGATGTTACAGCCATGTTCGGCCAAAAAGCCCGAGACCCGCAGCACGATGCCGCGCTGATCGAGGCAGGACAAGGTCAGGATATATTCAGGATACGCCATGAGAAGAGCCCGTTAGGGCAAGCAAAATGTCGGGCTGGACATTGTCGCACGTATTGCCAATAGAGCACTTCCGGATCGTGGCGCTGTCCCTGCCGTTTTTTGGTGCGCCGCCCCCAAGCCGGCGGAACTATCGCATCCCCTGCCTCTCTAAACGCACGAGCGCATCCATGACGCTCGGGTTTGATTGTTCACCGACAGGCACAAGGAGATCGATATGGCGACAAGCAAGGACGGCGGCAAGAGCGCTGCAGGCTCGGGCGGCAGCGAGCAGAAAAGCCAGCCTGCCAAGCGCGGTTTCGCAGCGATGGACCAGAACCAGCAGCGTCAAATCGCCAGCAAGGGTGGCCAAGCCGCCCACCAGAAGGGTACGGCGCACGAGTTCGACTCGGAAGAGGCGCGCCGCGCCGGCCAGAAAGGCGGGGAAGTGGTCAGCCGCAACCGCGCCCACATGGCCGACATCGGCCGCAAGGGCGGGGAAAGCCGGCAATCGGCCAACCGCGCCGCAGCAGCGGCCAAGCCCGGCAACCGCCAGGGCAACAGCAAGGAGGAATAAGGCAAGCATCGACCAGCAGCCCCGTTGTCCTTATCCATCATCCGCATCATCTTGATCATCTGAACCGGGATCGTCCGCGCCGCTCGTCACCGGGCGCGGTCTTCCCATCGCATCCTGGACGCCAACACCTTCGCCACCTTGTGCTAGAGTGCGCTTTTATCCGCATTCTCCGTCCGTGTCCTCCCCCGCCCACCTGAAATACCTCGGCGCCTATCCCGAGCACCTGCTGGTCCAGGTCCGCCGGCTGATCGACGACGACCGCCTGGCCGATCACCTGCGCCAGCGCTACCCGGACGCCCACGCCATCCGCACCGACAAGGCCTTGTACGGCTACGTGCAGGACCTGAAGGACGAATACCTGCGCAACGCCGATCCGGTGACCAAGGTCGAATACGACAGCAAGATCGCCATCGTGCAGCAGGCGCTCGGCCTGCACACGCAGATCTCGCGCGTCCAGGGCGGTAAATTGAAAGCCAAGCGCGAGATCCGCATCGGTACCGTGTTCCGCGACGCCCCGCCCGCATTCCTGCGCATGATCGCCGTGCACGAGCTGGCGCACCTGAAGGAAAAGGAACACGACAAGGCTTTCTATAAGCTCTGCTGCTGGATGGAGCCGGACTACCACCAGCTCGAATTCGACGTGCGCCTGTACCTCACCCAGCTCGAGCTGGGTGGGGACAGGCTGTGGGCTTAGAGCGTCTAACAAAGCCTTCAGGGCAAGGCGCGGCGTCGAAGACAGTACGCTAGTACGGCGAGACGCCGCAACGCTGTCATGAAGGCTTCTGTTAGGCGCTCTTAGTTTCCTTCCGGTGCGCCCATGCGTACAACGCGGGCAAAATAAGTAGGGTCAGCGCCGTCGACGACAGAATCCCGCCGATCACCACCGTCGCCAGCGGCCGCTGCACCTCGGCCCCGGTGCTGGTCGCCAGCGCCATCGGCAGGAAGCCGAGCGAGGCAACCAGCGCCGTCATCAGCACCGCCCGCAGGCGCACCTGCGCCCCTTCGCGCATCGCCTGCTCCGGCCCCATGCCCTGCTCGCGCAGCGCGCGGACAAAAGAGATCATCACCAGGCCGTTCAGCACCGCCACCCCGGACAACGCGATGAAGCCGATCGCCGCCGAGATCGACAGCGGCAGGCCGCGCAGCCACAGCGCCAGCACGCCGCCGCTCATCGCGAACGGGATGCCGCTGAAGACCAGCAGGCCGTCCTTGACGCTGTTGAACATCAAATAGAGCAGCGCGAACACCAGCGCCAGTGCCGCCGGGATCACCAGCGCCAGGCGCCGGCTGGCGGTCTGCAGGTTCTCGAACTGCCCGCCCAGGCCCAGCCAGGTGCCCGGCGGCAGCTTCACGTGCGCCAGCCGCGCCTGCACGTCGCCGACGAAGGAACCGAGATCGCGCCCGCGCACGTTGGCACTGACGACGATGCGGCGCTTGCCGTTCTCACGGCTGATCTGGTTCGCCTCGGGCACGAAATCGAGAGTGGCAATCTCCGACAGCGGGATGCTGGCCGCCGGTCGCCCCGCCACTGCCGGCAGCGCAACCGGCATGCGGCGCAGGACGTCGATGTCGTTGCGCTGACCTTCCCCAAGCCGGATCGTGAGCGCGAAGCGGCGGTCGCCCTCGAACACGGTGCCGGCATCGCGGCCGCCGACCAGCGCGCCGAAGGTATCCTGGACGTCGGCCACGTTCAAGCCGTAGCGCGCGGCCCGGGCGCGGTCCACCCTCAGCGTCAGCGCCGGCAAGCCTTCGACCTGCTCGACCTTGACTTCGGTGGCGCCCGGCACCTCGTTCAGCACCCGCGCCACCTGCTGCGCGGTAGCCGCCATCGCCGCCGGATCGTCGCCGAACACCTTGACGGCGACGTCGCTGCGCACGCCGGAAATCAGTTCGTTGAAGCGCAGCTGGATCGGCTGCGAGAACTCGTAGTTGTTGCCCGGGATGCGCCCCGCTGCTTCCGTGATGGCGGCAACCAGCTCGGCATGGCTCTTGCGCGGCGCCGGCCAGTCGCGCTCGGGACGCAGGATGATGTAGCTGTCGGCGGCGTTCGGCGGCATCGGATCGGTCGCCACCTCGGCCGTGCCGATGCGCGCGAACATGCGCTCGATTTCCGGGAACTGCTGCAACAGCGCGCTTTCCAGGTGCTGCTGCATCGCCACCGACTGCTGCAGGCTGGTACCCGGGATGCGCATGGTCAGCACGGCGAGGTCGCCCTCGTCCAGGTTGGGGGCGAACTCGATGCCCAGGCGCGTCGCCAGCATCCCGGACAGCAGCACGGCCAGCACCGCAAAGGCGAGCGCCACCGGGCGGTTGCGCAGCACTCGGTCCAGCAGCGGCAGGTAGAGGCGGCGTGCGCCGTGCACCAGCCGGTTCTCGTGCTCGGCCACTTTCCCGCGCACGCACAGCGCCACCGCCGCCGGCACGAAGGTCACCGACAGCAGCATCGCCGCCGCCAGCGCCATCACCACCGTGATCGCCATCGGGTGGAACATCCGGCCCTCGACCCCGGACAGGGCAAAGATCGGCAGGTAGACGGTGATGATGATCAGCTGGCCGAACAGCAGCGGACGACGCGCCTCGGCCGCCGCCGCGGCAACTTCGGCAAAGCGCTCCTCTCGCGTCAACAGCCGTCCGTGCCGGGCCTGGGCCGCGCCCAAACGCCGGATACAGTTCTCGACGATCACCACGGCGCCGTCGACGATGATGCCGAAGTCGAGCGCGCCCAGGCTCATCAGGTTGGCGCTGACCCCGGCCTGCACCATGCCCGTGAACACCATCAGCATCGACAGCGGAATCACCAGCGCCGTCACCAGCGCCGCGCGCAGGTTGCCGAGGAAAAGGAACAGGATCGCAATCACCAGCACCGCCCCTTCGAGCAGGTTGCCGCGCACCGTGGCGATGGCCTTGTTGACGAGCACCGAGCGGTCGTACACCGGCAGCGCCTGCACCCCGGCCGGCAGCGAACGGTTCACCTGCGCCAGTTTCAGGCGTGCAGCCTCGGCCACGGCGCGGCTGTTCTCGCCGATCAGCATGAACACCGCGCCCAGCACCACTTCGCGCCCGTTCTCGGTGGCGGCACCGGTACGCAGCGCGCGCCCCGGCTCGACCGCGGCGACGTCGCGCACCCGCAGCGGCATGCCGTCGGCCAGCGCCAGCACGATGTCGCGGATCTGGTCGAGCGATTGCACCTGGCCCGGCGCGCGCACCACGAACTGCTCGCCGCCGCGCTCGATGTAGCCGGCGCCGGCGTTGGTGTTGTTGCGCTCGAGGGCGTCGTGCAGCGCGCCCAGCGACAGGCCGTGCGCCGCCAGCTTGTCCATGTCGGGCGCCACCTGGTATTCCTTGAGGTGGCCGCCGATGGTGTTCACCTCTGTCACACCGGGCACGCCGCGCAGCTGGGGCGCGACGATCCAGTCCTGGATCTCGCGCAGGTCAGCCGGGGTGTACGGCTTGCCGTCCGGCTTGCGCGCGCCCTCCTTCGCTTCGACGGTCCAGTAGAAGATCTCGCCCAGGCCAGTGGCGGTCGGGCCCAGCCCCGGTTCGACGCCGTCCGGCAGGCGCGCGCGCGCCTCCTGCAGACGCTCGTTCACCAGCTGGCGCGCGAAATAGATGTCGGTGCCGTCCTTGAACACCACCGTCACCTGGGACAGCCCGTACTTCGACAGCGAGCGCGTGCCCTCCAGCCGCGGCAGGCCGTTCATCACGCTCTCGATCGGGAAGGTGATGCGCTGCTCGGCTTCGAGCGGCGAGTAGCCGGGGGCGGCGGTGTTGATCTGCACCTGCACGTTGGTGATGTCGGGCACGGCGTCGATCGGCAGGCGCCCGTAGTTATACACGCCGAGGCCGCCCAGGCAGGCCACGGCGAACAGCACCAGCCAGCGCCGGGCGATGGCGAATTCGATGAGTTTCTGGAACATGGTCGCTCGCTCAATCCTCGTGTTCGGCTTCGCCCTTGCCGAGATCGGCCTTGAGCAGGAAGCTGCCGGCGGTGGCATACGGGATGCCGGCCGCCAGGCCGTTGATGATTTCGGTGCGCTTGCCGTCGGTGCGGCCCAGGGTGACGGCCTGGGCGCGGAAACCGCCCGTGGTGCGCACGAACACCACCGGGCGCTCGTGGACGGTCTGGACCGCATCGCTGGACACCGTCACCGCCACGGTCGACGCCGGTCCCAGCAGGTCGACGCTGGCCAGCATGCCGGGCCGCAGCGCACCCTGGGGGTTCGCCAGCACGATGCGCGCCGTGGCCATGCGCGAGGTTTCGCCCAGCACCGGGGCGACCAGGTCGACCTTGCCCTCGATCGGCTGCGGCCGGGTGCCGATGCTGACCTGGGCCGCCATGCCGGTGCCGACCTGGCCCAGGCTGCCCGCCGGCACCGCCGCTTCGACCCACACCTGCGACAAATCGGCGATCGTCAACAGCGGCTTGCTGTCGTCGACGGCCTGGCCGGCCACCGCCGGCTTGTCGACCACCACGCCGTCCAGCGGCGCGCGCACCGTCAGCGCGCTCGATATGCCATCGCGGGCGGCGTCGATACCCAGGGCATCGAGCCGCTGGCGCGCGGCCTGCACGGCGATCCCGGCTTCCTTCAGCGCGGCGTCGGCGGCGTCGAGGTCCTGGCGCGCCGAGATGCGCTGTTCCCACAGGCTTTTCTCGCGCTCGTAGGTCGTGCGTGCCAAGGCCTGGCGCTGGCGCGCGGCCACGAGTTCGGCGCGCCACTGCGCCACCGCCGGACTGCGGATCACGGCCAGGGCCTGGCCCTTGCGCACCGCGCTGCCGACCGATACCGCCACCGATTGCACGATGCCCTGGGCCGGCGCCGCCAGCGCCACGGTGCGCTCGGCATTCGCCGCGATCCGGGCAGGCAGGTGCAGGCGTTCGCCGATCAGCGCCGGGCGCGCGCTGTCGATGGCGATGCCGTTGGCCTTGACCTGGGCGTCGCTCATCGCGACCACGCGGTCGTCGGCATCGGCGCCGGCGTCGGCGGGCGGGCCGCCCTCCGAAGGGTGGCGATCGTCGTGGCCGTGGGAATCCTGATGGGCGTCGTGGCCTGCGCCGGCGGGTGCTGCCGGTTGGCGCCACAGCATCAGGGCGGCCAGCACGGCGGCGACCGCGCACATCAGCGCGATCGTCCATTTCTGTTTATTCGTCATGTTCGTTCTCATTCGGATGGGTCGTCGGCGCCGGCCAGGCGCTCGATGTCGGCATAGGCGTTCCAGGCCGCCAGCAGCGCGCCGGCCCGGCGCACGCGCGCCTGGAACCAGGTGCGCTGGGCGTCGAGCACGTCAAGGAAGCCGAACTTGCCGGCTTCGAAGCCGCGCAGCGTCAGCGTCCAGGCACTGTAGGCGTGGGGGATGGCGTCGCGCTGCAGCAAGGTGGCTTCGTCGCGGGCGGCGGCGTAGCGGGTCCAGGCGGCGTCGAGGTCGGCGCCGGCCGCGCGCTCGGCGGCGGCCAGCTCGTCGCGCGCCTTGTCGGTACGGCGCAGCGCTGCCGCCAGGCGGCCATCGTTGCGGTCGAACAGCGGCAGCGGCACCGATACGCCGAACACCGCCTGCCTGCGCCCGGCCGTGCGCAGTTCCGGCTCATCCTCGCGTTGGCTGCCGAGCGTGATCGTCAGGTCGGGCACCCGCGCCGCGCGCTCGACCCCGGCCTGCGCTTCCTGCGCCGCCAGCTGGCCGCGGGCGCGCACCACCGCGCCGCTGCCAGGCACGCGCGCCTGCAAGGCCGGCCGCGGCGGCGGTGCGGGCAGCGCATCGGCGGCGCCATCCAACGCGGTGGACGGCGGCGCGGCGCCGACCAGTGCGCCCAGCCGGGCGCGGGCGACGTCCAGTTCGGCCCGGGCGCGGGTCAGTTCGGTGGCGGCATCGACCGCGCCGAGGCGGGCCCGGGTCTCGTCGATCGGCGACACCTTGCCGGCCGCGACCCGCCGGGCGACCACGTCGACGCTGCGCTGCGCCAGTCCGGCCAGTTCCTGGGCCAGCGCCTGGCTGTCCTGCGCCACCAGCACCGTGTACCAGGCGGCAATGACGTCGGCGCGGATGGCACGCCGGCGCAGCGCCAGCTCGCTGCGCGCGACATCGGCCTCGCTGCGCGCCAGCGCAATGCGGGCCTGGCGCTTGCCGCCCAGCTCGATCGGCTGGCTGATCTGCACGGTGGTGCTTGGGGCGCCGGCCTGCTGGCCTTCGCGCAGCCAGGAAAGTACCGGGTTGGGAATCTTGCCGGCCTGGCCGACGGCGGCGTCGCTGGCCGCCACCTCGTGGCCGGCGGCGCGTACGGCCGGCTGCTCGAGGGCGCGCCGGATCGCGTCCGCCAGCGTCAGCGGCGCAGCAAGGGCTACCGTGGGTGCGGGCTGTGCAGTGCTTGCACCAGGTAATGCAAAAAGAAATGCGAAAAGAAATGCGGCAGGCATGCGCGCCGGCCGCATGGATCGAGGGTCCATGATCTGCTCCTGATAACGATGTCGTTCAGGCGCGCAGGCGGGCGCGGGCCTCGCGGCTCGCGGAAAAAGGAAAAACCTGCGCGCTACTCAGTGGCGGCGGCAGGCCATTTGGGACGTTCGGGACGCGCCGCGGACAGCGAGTCGCGCAAGGACGGGACGGCGGCGACGGCCGGCCCATGATGCGGCCGGACCGGGATCACGCCGGCCTCGGAAGGCAACGTCAGGATGTGGCCGAACATGCAGGCCGGACAATGCGGGTCGGCCATCGAGGGGCCGTCGTCGTCGGCCAGGAACACTGGTTCCGGCACGGCAGCCCAGCCGTCGTCCAGCATCGTCACCGTCTGCGCCACGTGGTGGGTCACGCCGGCGGCGGTCGTCACGCAGCACTTGTCCGCCATCGCCAGGGCAACCTGGAATGGATAGACCAGCAGCAGGAGAATGAGGACCCAGCGGCGCATCGGGGTGGTTGGCGGTTAGTGGTTGAGCTGACGTGATTGAATGCTGGCGCAATGATACCTGCAATCGGCGCCGCGGGGGATGTTCATGGCGCTCAGCCGCTGCGGCCCCAGCCCGACACGATGATCGCCATGCCGCACAGGGCCACCGCCGCCCCCGCCCAGTCGCGCGTGGTCAGCGCGACGCTGTCGACGAACCGCAGCCAGCCCAGCGCGGTGGCCACGTACACCCCGCCGTAGGCCGCATACACGCGTCCGCTGGCCGCCGGGTGCAGCGTCAGCAGCCAGACGAACAGCGCCAGGCTGGCCGCGGCCGGCACCAGCAGCCATGCCGGGCCGCCCTTGCGCAACCACAGGTAGGGCAAAAAACAGCCGAGGATTTCGGCGATGGCGGTCAGGATGAACAGCAGGCCGGTCTTCAGTATCAATTCGCATTCCGGTTGGCGTGGACAGGCCAGCATCATAACCGCCCGGCGTCAGACACCGATATAGTTACCTATACGCAACAATATTTTACAAATTGCATAACAGTCATCCGAAATCCTCGACTTTCCTGTAGGCTACGTTTACAGTCAAGGGTCGCGCACACTCGTGCGCCCGGCCTGCCCTGTCCCAGCAGGCCGCCAATGCGCACTCCGTTCCGGCCATCCATGAACCATGCTGGCCGCGAAGAGGCAGGGCCTACGTAGAAACCAGCACATGCAGCAGCCATTTCGTCGTCACTTCCTGACCTTTACCGGGCTCGCGCTCGGCCTGATGACCGGTGGCGCCGCCCATGCCGAGGATGGCGCGGGCGCGCCGTCCGGTGTTTCCCCGTCCTTGTCGCCGTCCTTGTCGGTATCCGGCTTCGGCACGGTCGGCCTGGTCCATTCCAGCGCCAGCCACGCCGACTTCACCTCGTCGGTACTGAAGAAGAACGGTGCCGGCGCCAGCGGGCGCTGGAGCCCCGACGTCGACACCCGCCTCGGCCTGCAGCTCGACCTGGCGCTGAGCAAGCGCTGGTCGGCGGTCCTGCAGGTGGTCAGCGAACAGGACCTGGACAACAGCTACCGCCCGCGCGTGGAATGGGCCAACATCAAATACCAGGTGACCCCGGAACTGGCGCTGCGCGTGGGCCGCATGGCGCTGCCGATGTTCCTGGCGGCCGAATACCGCAAGGTCGGCTACATCTACCCGTGGGTGCGCCCGCCGGTGGAAGCCTACGGCTCGATGCCGTTCACCAGCGGCGACGGTGCCGACATCAACTACAGCTGGAGCCTGGGGCCGCTGCGCAACGTGTCGCAAGTGTTCTACGGTTACGCCGACATCGGCCTTGGCAAGCCGCGGCGCGCCTATGGCCGCCACATTACCGGCCTGGCCCATACCAGCGACTGGGGCGCGCTCAGCGTGCGCGCCAGCGTGATCGACACCGAAGCCACGACCGACATCGCAGGTGAACTGTTCCAAGCCTTCGACGCCTTCGGCACGGCCGGCGCCGCGATCACGCGCGCCTATGCGATCGACCACAAGCGCTTCACCGTCGCCAGCCTCGGCGTCAACTACGATCCCGGCCGCTGGTTCGCGATGGCCGAAGCCAGCCGCACGCTCACCCACTCGCTGCTGGGCGCGACCCGCAGCATGTATGCCAGCGCCGGCTGGCGCCAGGACAACTTTACCCCATACCTCACCTGGTCGCGCGTGCACGCCGCCAGCGCCACCAGCGACCCGGGCCTGCCGCTGGCCGGTTTGCCGCCCGCGCTGGCGGCCCGCGGCGCGGCCCTGAACCAGCTCCTCAACGGGATACTGGGCACCATCCCCGAACAGACCTCGAGCAGCGCCGGCGTACGCTGGGACCTGCGCACCAACATGGCCCTCAAGCTGCAGTACGACCGCGTCACGCCGCGCCGCGGTTCACGCGGCACCCTGATCAACCCGACGCCCGACTTCGTGTCCGGTCGCACGACCCATGTCGCCAGCGTCGCCCTCGACTTCGTGTACTGACATGCGCCTCATCAAGCTATTCCGTCACGCCGCCGCCGCCGCGCTCCTGCTGCCGGCCCTGGTGTGCGGCGCGAACGCGCCCGCCTCAGCCGCCGAGCTGGTGGTGATCGTGTCCGCCAAAAGCGCGTTGACGACGCTGCGCGCCGACCAGGTGGCGGCGATCTTCCTCGGCCAGAGCGCGCGCTTCCCGGACGGCACCGAAGCGGCGCCGCTCGACCAGCGCCTCGGCACCCCGCTGCGCGACGAGTTCTACCTGCGCATCACCAATAAAACTCCGGCGCTGCTCAAGGCCTGGTGGTCGAAAATGGTGTTCACCGGGCGCGGCCAGCCGCCGCTCGAAGCGCCCGACAGCATCGCGGTGCGGCGCTGCGTGGCCGACAGGGCCGACACCATCGGCTACATCGACCGCGCCGCGCTCGACCCGAGCGTGCGCGCCGTGCTGGTGGTGCAATGATGCGTGCCCGCTCCTGGTTCGGGCGCCTGCTCGAGACCCATTTCGTGCTGCCGCTGTTTGCCCTGCTGCCGCTGGCCGCGATCTGGATCTCGACCTTCCACTTCATCGACGCCGAACGCAGCACCGCGGAAAACACCGCGCGCGACGCCGTGCATGAACTGGTCGAGACCTACGAAGCCCAGGTGGCGCGCAACCTGAACGCGATCGACCAGACCCTGAAGGTGATCAAGTACGCGGTGCAGGTGGACGGTCCCGCCGGGGCGCTGCCGGCGCTGCGCCGCCAGGGCCTGCTGCCGCCCGGCCTGGTGTTCGCGGTGGCGATCGCCGACCGCGACGGCCGCATCGTCGCCAGCAATCCGGACCGCCCGCTGCACGAGGTCGCGCACGAGCCCTGGTTCACCGTGCACCGCGACGGCGGCGCCCAGCCCTTCGTCAGCCGCACCGGGGGCACGCCGGAAGAACCGCACCTGCGTTTCACGCGCCGCATCGAGGCTGCCGGCGGCGGCTTCGGCGGCATCGCCATCGTCGACGTCGACCCGGCCTATTTCACCAGTGCCTACGAACGCTCGCGCCAGGGCGAGCAAGGCCTGCTGGCGCTGGTCGGCAGCGACGGCGTCACGCGCGCGCAGCGCGTCGGCGAACGCCTGTCCTGGGGCCGGACGATCAACGTCGACGCCATCGAGGCAGACGCCAGAGGCGCCGACGTGACGATGCCCGACGGCGTGGCGCGCTGGCTCAGCGTGCGCCGCCTGCACGGCTTCCCGCTGGCGGCGGTGGTCGGCCTGTCCGGGGCCGAACAGATGGCCGAATTCGAGCAGCGCCGCGCCAATTACCTCACAGCGGCGTTGGCCGGCAGCCTGTTGCTGGTAGTGCTGGCCGGCCTGGTCAGCGCCTGGTCGTGGCAGCTGGCCAAGGCGCGCCGGCGCGAACGGCAAGCCCACGAGACCTATGCGGCCGCCTCCGAGGCCAGCCTGGACGCGATCTTCGTGCTGCGCTGCGTCTACGGCGCGGACGGCGCCGTGAGCGACTTCACGGTCGAGGAAACCAACCGCCCGGGCGAGGCGCTGACCGGCTACGCCAGGAACGTGATGAGCGGCCGCTGCCTGTCGGAGCTGATGCCGTCGTACCTGGGCAACGGCATCTTCGACGAGCTGGCGCGCGTGGCCGTGCACGGCGGCGTGGCCGAGGGCGAATGGCAGGCGGTAACGCCGCCGGCCACCGGCCGCTGGCTGCAGCGCCAGGTGGTGCAGGTCGAGAACGGCGTGGTGGCCACGGTGCGCGACATCACCGAGCGCAAGCTGACCGAAGACCGGATCCGCCACCTGGCCCACCATGACGAGCTGACCGGCCTGCCCAACCGCACCCTGATCCGCGACCGTCTGGAAGAGGCGATGCGCAAGGCGCGCGAGGAAGGCGGCTGCCTGGCACTGGCCTTCGTCGACCTGGACGGTTTCAAGCTGGTCAACGACGGCCTCGGCCACAACGCCGGCGACGCGCTGCTGCAGGCGATCGCGGCGCGCATGTCGGGCTGCCTGCGCGGCGGCGACACGCTGGGCCGCCTGGGCGGCGACGAGTTCGTGATCCTGTTGCCCGACGTGAGCGACAGCGCGCAAGCCCTGAACCCGCTGCTGGAAACTATCCGCGACGCGGTCGGCGCGCCGGTGCTGGTCGACGGCCAGGCGGTGCAGGTCGGCTGCAGCATGGGGGTGGTGATGTACCCGCGCGACGGCGCCGACCCCAAGACCCTGATGATGAATGCCGATGCCGCGATGTACCGCGCCAAGGACCTGGGCAAGAACAACTTCCAGTTCTATACGCGCGAGATGAACGCCAGCCTCGAGGAAAAGCTGGTGCTGATGGAAGGCCTGCGCCAGGCGCTTGACGCCACGCTGGCGGCCGAGGCCGCAGGCCAGGGCAGCCCGGACGGCAACGGCTTCCACCTGCTATACCAGCCAAAGATCGACCTGCGCAGCGGCCGCCTGTTCGGGGTCGAGGCGCTGATCCGCTGGCACCATCCGGAGCATGGCATCGTCTCGCCGGCGCGCTTCATCGGCCTGGCCGAGGAGTCGGGCCTGATCGTCGCCATGGGCGAATGGGTGCTGCGCACCGCGTGCCGGCAGGCGCAAGCCTGGCTGCAGGACGGTATGGAATCCTTTACCGTGTCGGTCAACGTCTCGGCGCGCCAGTTCGAGGAAAAGCACCTGGTCGGACGCGTCGCCGCGGCGCTGCAGGCATCCGGACTGCCGCCCGGCGCGCTCGAACTGGAAGTCACCGAGAGCCTGCTGATGCGCGACCTGAACGGCGCCCTCGGCCGCATGGAAGAACTCAAGGCGATGGGCGTGTCGCTGTCGATCGACGACTTCGGCACCGGCTATTCGAGCCTGTCGGCGCTGAAGTCGTTCCCGATCAGCACCCTCAAGATCGACAAGTCCTTCGTGCGCGACCTGGCCGACAGCCCGGACGACCAGGCGATCGCGCTGGCCGTGATCTCGCTCGGCCACCGCCTCGACCTGCGGGTGATCGCCGAGGGCGTCGAGACCGAGGAACAGCGCGACTTCCTGCGCGCCCACGAGTGCGACGAGATGCAGGGCTACCTGTTCAGTCCACCGGTACCGGCGCAGCGCATCGCCGCGCTGCTGCATGACCAGCCGGGGGGCCTGCCCAGGCCAAGCCCGCCGCCCGCAAAACTGGTAGCATGAACGCCATGCGCCCCACGACACAGACCCGCTTCACGATTGCGCGCCTGCTGTTCGGGGCGGATCCCAAGCTGCACCGGATGCTGCAGTACTGGGCGGCGACGGCCGTGCTGTATGGCTTTTTCCTTTTCCTGTTCTACAACCAGCGGATCGCCGCCGCATCGCAGGCGGTCGATGCGCTGGCGCTGTACACCGGCGGCGGCATCGCCGCCTTCTACCTGCTGGTGCGCGCCAGCGGCGTGCTCGGCCTGAAACCCACCACGCTGGCGGTGGCGCAGGGCCTGTTCGGCATCGGCTGCAACATGTGGGCGTATTCGATCGCCGGCCCGCTGCGCGGCACCACGCTGATGGGTCTGATGGTGGTGGTCGTATTCTGCACCTTCGCGCTGCGCCCGCGCCAGACCCTGGCGCTGGCCTTCGCCGGCCTGTCCGGCATGGGCCTCACCATGTGGTGGCACCAGGCCCACGATCCGCTGCATTATCCGCCGGCGGTGGAAGGCGTGACCTTCGCGATCATGGCGGCCTGCTCGCTGGCGGTGACCTTCCTCACCGGCGAGATGACCAAGCTGCGCGCGCGCCTGACGCGCCAGCGCGAGGAGCTGGCAACAGCGCTCGACACCATCCGCAAGCTGGCCACCGTCGACGAACTGACCGCGCTGGCCAACCGCCGCCACATGAACGAGGTGCTGGCGGCCGAGGAACGGCGCCAGCCCGCCGCCGGCGGCGCCGGCACCTGCATCGCCCTGCTCGACATCGACCACTTCAAGCAGATCAACGACCGCCACGGCCATGCCGCCGGCGACGCCGTGCTGCGCAGCTTCGCGGCCGCGCTGCGCGACGGCCTGCGCGACGGCGACGTGGTGGCCCGCTGGGGCGGCGAGGAATTCCTGCTGCTTCTGCCGGACACCGGCGCCGAGCAGGCGGCGGCGCTGCTGGAACGTATCCGCCTCGACGTCGCCGCGCTCGCCGTGGCCGGCCTGGACGGGCTGCGCATCGCTTTCTCGGGCGGCCTGTGCGTGCGCGCCGCCGGCGAGTCGTTTGCTGACACCATCAATCGCGCGGACAAGGCGCTGTACCGCGCCAAGTCCGCCGGGCGCGACCGGGTGGTGGCCGACTAGCGCGGCTGTGCCACCCGCACCCAGTCGACGTCGACGTAGTTCTGCTCGATGCGATGCCCGGCCTCCGCGCTTTTCGGCGCATCGGTTTCCGCCTTGATATAAGTGAACAGGGCCGGCCGGCTGCCCTTCCACCATGAAAAAGGCGCCAGCGGGATCGCCGGACCGACGTCGACAAAGTGCGCGCGGCGCTCTGCCGAAGCGTCGGGCGCCCAGGCGAACTGGACGTCTTGGGCGGCGCTCACCGTGGCGCGCAACAGGATCGCCTTGCCCTCGACGCGCGCCACACGGGTTTCTTCACCGGCATTGGCCCAGGCGAGGAAATTCGCCTGGCCCTCGCGGACGATGCCGATCCAGGGCACCTTGACGCCGAACAGCGCCAGTCCGGCGCGCTGCTGCTCGCCGAGTCCGCCGAGTTCGAGGCGCGCCGTGACCTGCGAGGCCGGCCCCTGCAGCACCTGGGTCAGCACGTTGCGCGCCCCGACCAGGTAGCGTGCCTGGCCGGCTTCGAGGCGCAGGTAGCCGGGCCGCTGCGCCAGGCTCCAGCGCGCGTCGTCCGGATTGTGGTTCCAGGACCACTGCAAGCCGAGCCGCCCGCTCGAGAATTCGTCGCTGTCCTGCAGGCGCTCGCTCGACGGTGCGGCGCCGGTATCGGGCATGGCCCCGCCGGCCACCGGCAGCCCCGCAGTGCCATCGTCTGCCGGTGCGCCGATCACCGGCCAGTCGTCGCGCCACACCAGCGGCTGCAGGTGGCCGATACGGCCAAAGGCGCCGGTGCTGTCGAAGTGGACGAACCAGCCCTGGCCGGACGGCGTCTCGACCCAGCCGCCCTGGTGCGGCCCATCCAGCCCGTTCCCCGGCAACAGCACCTTGCGCTGCTCCCAGGGCCCGTCCAGCCGGCGCGCGCGCAGCACCGCCTGCGGCCCGGTGCTCACGCCGCCGATCGGCGCGAAGATGTAGTAATAGCCGTTGCGCTTGTACAGCTTCGGCCCTTCCAGCACCGGCAGGTTGACCTTGTCCTCGACGATGGTCTTGCCGGCGTCGAGCACGCGGGTGCCGTCCGCGCTCATCGCATGCAGCACCAGCGGGCCGGCGCCGACCTTCGAATGGACCAGGTACGCCTTGCCGTCGTCGTCCCAGAACGGACACGGGTCTTCGTAGCCGGCGCCGGGCAGCACCGCGACCGGCGCGCTCCACGGACCGGCGGGGTCAAGCGCGCTGCTCATGAAGATGCCCTCGTCGGGCGTGGCCCAGTACACGTAGAAGCGGCCGCCGTGATGGCGGATCGACGGCGCCCACACGCCGCCGGCGTAGCGCTGGCCGCTGCCGACCGGCTTCGAGATGGCGTCGGTCAGGCTGTAGGGCGGCACCATGTCGTAGGCGGGGTGGAACGGCAGGCGCGGCAGCACGTGCCCGGCGATGCGCCAGTGCACCAGGTCGGTCGAGTGCAATACCGGGATGCCGGGCGCGAAGTGGAAGCTGGAGGCGACCAGCCAGTAATCCTTGCCGACGCGGATCACGTCCGGGTCCGAATAGTCGGCGTACAGGATCGGGTTGCGGTAGCCGGCGGCGGCCTGGACGGCCCCGCCCTGGGCGGCGTGCGAGAACGCGCCGGCGAGCAGGCAGGCACCCAGCAGTGCCGAGAGGGTCTTCATTCTTTGCATGGGCGGGAAGGATCGTTTGTCGTGGTGCGCAGCGGCAGCAGCATCGGGCGCGGGTCGCCGCCCGGACTGCGGAAGCGCACCCGCGCCAGGCTCAGGCCGCGCACGTCGCGCGTCCACAGGCCGTAGGCCGGCATCACCGCCGAGAACATGTGCGGGTCCGGGTAGTCGGCGCGCGCTTCCGGGATGGCGTCGGCACGCGCCGCCGGCGTGATGGCGGCATCCATCGCCACGTCGACGTCGCGCAGCAGCACGTCCTCGATCGGGCGTTCCGGCAGGCCGGTGAAGAAGGAACCGCGCACGCCATTGTCGTCGCCTTTGACGCGGTCGAACACCAGCCGGCGCAGGCGCCCGGCCGGCGGCCGCGGCTGGCCGGGCATGACGCGGCCGCGGTCGCCCAGGCGCAGGAACAGCGGGCTCTCGGCGCGCACGATATGGGCGTCGTGCACCAGCACGCGCTCGATCGTGTTGCCGTCCACCGACTCCCAGGAGATGCCGCCGTCGGCCTTGCGCCGCTTCAGCGCGCGCATCTCTTTCGACGGTCCGCCCACCTCGACGTGGCGCACCAGCACGTTGCGGAAGTCGCCCTGCGAATCGGTGCCGAACTTCAGCGCATTGCAGGTGCTGTACAGGCGGCAGCGCTCGACCAGCACCTGCTCCATCGGCCGTCCGCCGGCGCCCTTGAAGCACAGGGCGTCGTCTTCGGCGCTGATGAAGCAATCGCGCACGATGACGCGGCGGCAGCCGTCGATGTCGAGGCCATCGTTGTTGTGGTTGGCCTGGTTCTCAACGTGGATGCGCTCGACCAGCAAGTCCTCGCAGTTCAGGTAGTTCTGCATCCAGCACGGCGAATCGCGCATCCGCACATCCTGGATCACGACCTGGCGGCAGTCGAGCATGCGGATCAGGAAGGGCCGGCCCGGCGTGGCGCCGATGGTTTCCTCGCCCGGGAAGTTGTCATGGGTGCCGCGCCCGTCGATCGTGCCCTTGCCGCGGATGCCGACCCGCTCGCAGCCTTCGGCAAAGATCAGCGACTGGTGCATGCCCATGTTGCTGTCCATGACCGTGGGCCGGCGCGCACGCCGCTCGGGGTAGTCCTTGAGATCGGTGCTGGCCAGCAGGCGCGCGCCCTCCCCGATTTCCAGCATCACCCCGGAACGCAGGTCGATCGTGCCGCTGACGTAGTCGCCGCCGGCCAGTCGCACCACGCCGCCGCCGGCGGCCGCACAGGCATCGACGGCGCGCTGGATCGCGCCGGTGGCGAGGATGCCGGGTTGGCGCCCGTAGTCCTCGGGCCGGAACACCCGTGATGGTACCGGCCAGGGACGCAGGCTGCGCGTCAAATCCTGCGCCATCGCATCGAGGTCGCGCCGCAGCGCATCGGCCCAGCCGGGACCCGGGCCGCAATCCGCTGCCGCCGCCACGGGCCGCGGCCACGGTGCGGTGAGTACCGCAGCGGTCGCGGCGCCCAGTACCATGCCCAGCCGGCGCCGGCGCGGGTTTGCCGGCGCATCCACATCCATCGTCGGCCTCTTCATCACAGCTTGACGTTGAGGGTGACGAAGAAGGACCTGCCGAGCGTGTCGTAGGTTGCCGGCACCGTGTTATTCGACGGCAGCTGCGAGGAGCCGAGGATGGGCGGGTCCTTGTCCAGCACGTTGCGCACGCCGCCCAGCAGGTTCACCGTGCGGTTGAATTCGTAGCCGGCGGTCAGGTCGAGGTAGGTGTAGCCCTTGATCTTGGGATTGGTCAGGCTGTCCAGCGCCGGCGGGTTGGCGGCCAGCGCATAGGTGTCGACCGTGACGCCGCCGGTGTAGCGGGCGCGCGCCGACAGCAGCAGCGGGCCGGTCTTCATGCTGACGCGCGCCGTGCCCTTCCAGCGCGGCACCGGCTGGCCGCAGGTGGCGCCCCAGGTGCCGACGCAACGGTTCTTCAGGTCCGGCAGTTCCTGGATCGGCGTGAAGGTCAGCTCGTCGGTGAAGGTCCAGTTGGTGTCGAGGTTCCACTGCATGTCGGAGCCATAGCCGCGACCGGCCCAGCCCTGGCTGGTGCGGAAGCCGTAATGGGCCGCGAGGTCGACACCGCGCGTGAGGATGCCGCCGATGTTGGCGGCGGTCGTGGTCACATAGGTCGGGGCCGCGATCTGGCCGGTGATCGGGTCGCGGTTGATGGCGCGGCAGTACACGCTGGCCGCGTTCTGGATCGTGTTGTAGCACAGGTTGAGCACCGATTGCACGCCGCCGCCGCCGAGGGTCGAGATGGCATCGTTGACGGTGATCCGGTAGAAGTCGGCGCTCATCTGCAGGCCGCGCACGGCGGTCGGCATGTACACCACGCCAACGGTGGTGGTGTGCGAGTCTTCGGCGTGCAGTGCCGGGTTGCCGCCGACGACCTGGGTGATGAAATTGGTCGGCTGGACCGAGGCGTCGAACACGCGGCCGGCCGGCACACCGGTGGCCTCGCACAGCGCGCGCACGGCGGCGGTCTGCTGGGCCAGCGGGGCACGGTTCGAGCACGGGTCGGTGGCGCTTGGGCCGTTGGTGCCCTGCCCGCCGAACAGCTCGCCGACATTGGGCGCGCGGATCGACTTCTGCTTCTGGGCGCGGAAGGTCAGCGAGCGCACCGGTGCCCATTCCGAGCCGATCGAACTGGTCCAGACCTTGCCGACCGAGGCGATGTCGTAGTCGGAACGGCGGAAGGCGCCGCTGACGCTCAGGCTCTTGGCGAAGGGTTGGTCGGCCAGCAGCGGCACGCGCACCTCGCCGAAGATTTCCTTGACGGTGGTCGAGCCGCGCGTGGCGCGCGCCGCGTTCCAGCCCGAGACGTCGCCCGAGGCCAGGAACACGTCCGGGTTGTACTCGCTATAGGAATAGCGGCGCTCCAGCCCCGTCGAGAAGTCGACCGCGCCGGCCGGCAGCTCCATCAACTGGCCGGTGAGGTTGGCGGCGGCCACGTTCTGCTCGGCCAGGATGGTCGATTTCGAGGACACCGCGATGGCGTTGCCCGACGCCTGGGTCAGGTTCTGGCCGAACGGGTTCAGCACCGGCGCCGCGCCGTTCTGCGACAGGATCGCATTCTGGAAGCGGCTGAGCGAAATCGAGCCGCCCTGGTCCTGGGTCTCCTTGGTGCGCGCACGGGTGGCGTAGACGTCGTAGCGCAGGTCGCGCAGGTAGCTGCCGGAGACGTCCGGCAGCGTGCCGCGCAGGCCGAGGGCGATGCGGTACACCTGGTGGTCGGTGTCGGCCACGCGCCCGCCGAGGTCCGAGAAGCGGCGGTTGTAGTTCAGCACCGCCAGGCCGTCGCCAGGCACCGTGGTGATCGACGAGGTGCCGTTGGTGACGCGCGTGGTGCCGCTCTCGCGCAGGTCGAGCTGGCGCAGCACTTCCTTCATCGGCGCGCTCAGGTAGGGGTTGTTGGTGTTGAACAGGAAGTTGCCGCTGGCGCTGGTCGGTCCGATCTGGACGTTGGCCGTGTTGCTGCTGAAGTGCGCCTCCATGTAGCCGATGGCGCGTTCATGGAAATCGTAGTGGGCGAATGCATTGCTCATCCAGCGCTTCTGCGGCGTGACCATGTACGACAGCGGGCCGAGGTCGTAGGCGTCGCCGGGCGCCACGTAGGGGCGGACGGTCTTGCCGGTGGGGTCGAACACGGCGCCGAGCGTGCCCATGCCCTGCAGGCCGGCCGCGATCAGGGCCGCGTTCAGGGCCGGGTTGCTGGCGGCGGAGCCGACCAGCGGCAGGTTACCGATGCGCCCGTTCGGCACGTTCGAGGAGCCGCTGTAGATGAGGCCGGGCCGGCCGCCGGCGCCCTGGCAGGTCTGGCCGGACGGCACCGTCAGCGGCGTGCCGGGACCGGTGGCCGACCAGGAATCCGCGGTGACGCAGCCGTCGCCCAGCGAAGGCAGCGCCCAGCCGCCGCGCTCGCCCCGGGTGAAGCCTTCGCGGTTCATGTAGTTCAGCGAGAACACGACGTTGCCCTTGCCGCCGCCGAAATTCCCGCCCACCGTCAGGTCGAGGCTGTTGGTCGGGGTGCGGGTCGGCTGGTCGGCCGTGTGCTGGGCGTTGATTTCCACGCCTTCGAAATTGTCGCGCAGGATGAAGTTGACCACGCCGGAGATCGCATCCGAGCCGTACACCGCGGACGACCCGCCGGTGACGGTTTCGACGCGCTTGACCAGCGCCGAGGGAATCGTGTTGATGTCGGTCGTGAAGTCGGGACCGGTGATGGCGAAGCGGCGGCCGTTGACCAGCACCAGGTTACGGGTCGGTCCCAGGTTGCGCAGGTTGAGCGTCGAGGTGCCCGAGGGCTGGCCCGGCTGCACGGTGTTGGCGGTCGGGCTGCTCAACTGGTTGGCCGTGAATTGCGGCGTGTCCGACAGCATGACTTCGAGGTTCTGGGTGCCGCTCAGCTGCAGTTCCTGCTGGTCGACCGTGGTGACTGGGGTCGGCGCCAGGAAACCGCGGTTGATCAGGCGGGTGCCGGTGACGACGACCTTGTTCTGTTCGCCCGTCACGGCCGGCCTGGTGTCGGCGGCCGGCGCATCGGTGGTGGCAGTGGCAAGGTCGGGCGGCGGTGCCGCAGTCTGCGCGCTGGCCTGGCAGCCGAGGTTGGCCGCGATCAGCATGGCCGACAGCGAGCCTGCGCGCCTGGCTCGGCTGCGCGCTCCAGAGTGCTTGCGATGATTGGTTTTCATTGTGCGATCCTTTTATTAGGGGCTTCGTCTCCATCAAATCGATGGTAGGCAGGTGCGTGAAAACCGGTCAATCGGCGAGCGCTCACCGGGATGACCAAAACGAGATGTGGTCAAAAACGTGATCGCAATGTCGAAATCCGTATCGCAGGGCCGCGTTATGATTGCTTGCGTACAACAATCAATCATGGAAACGCCGATGCCGCGCCTGCCTCCTGCCCTGCTGTTTGCGTCCGCTCTCGCGGCCCTGCTGCCGATGGCGGCCCATGCGTCCGAGCCGCCCGCCCGGCGCATCGACCGCCAGGCGCTGGTCGCGCGCCATGCGCCGCACCTGAAGGCGATCGATCCCTGGGCGCCGCTCAGCGTCGGCAACGGCCAGTTCTGCTTCACGGCAGACGTCACCGGCCTGCAGACCTTCCCCGACCACTACCGCAGCCACGGTATCGGCCTCGAGACCCAGGCGCGCTGGTCCTGGCACGAAGATGCGAATCCGCAGGGCTACACGCTGGCCGACACCGAGCAGCCCTACACGGCGCACGGCCGCACCGTCAACTATCCGACCCGGCTCGACGTGCCGGCGGCGAACTGGCTGCGCGAGAATCCGCACCCGCAGCCGCTCGGGCAGCTGGGCCTCGCCTACACCCATCCGGACGGCACGCCGCTGGCGCCGGGCGACATCAAGGACATCGACCAGACCCTGGACCTGTGGCGCGGCGTCCTGACCAGCCGCTACACCATCGACGGCCAGCCGGTCGCCGTGACCACGGCCGCCAGCCCGGCGCACGACACGCTGGCGGTGCGGGTCGAATCGCCGCTGCTGGCCAGCGGCGCGCTGGCGCTGCGCCTGGCGCTGCCGCGCGGGTATGTCGGCGGCATCAAGCAGAATCCGCCGCTCGACTGGTCGCAACCGGCCTCGCACACCACCACGGTCGTCACGCAGGATGCCCGCACGCTGGTGCTGGAACACGTGCGCGACGGCGCCCGCTACGCCGCGGCGCTGCGGGCCGGCATGCCGCTGACGGTCACGGCCCCGGCGCCGCACGTGTTCCAGCTCAAGCCGGCGGCCGGGGCGGTGCTCGAATTCACGCTGTCGTACGGCGCGGCGCGGAAGCAGGCCGCGCAATCCGCTTCAGCGCAAGCGGTGATCGGGCACAGCGCGGCCCACTGGCGGGCTTTCTGGCAAAGCGGCGGCGCCGTCGACTTCAGCGGCAGTAGCGATCCGCGCGCGCAGGAACTCGAGCGGCGCGTGGTGCTGTCCCAGTACCTGACCGCGATCCAGTTCGGCGGCACCGCGCATGCCTTTTTACCGCCGCAGGAAAGCGGCCTGACGACGTCCACCTGGTACGGCAAGCACCACACCGAGATGATCTGGTGGCACACCGCGCACTTCGCGCTGTGGGGCCGTCCCGCGTACCTGGAAAACGCGCTGCGCTGGTTCCAGGACACGCTGCCGGCCGCGCGCGTGATCGCCCGCGCGCGCGGACTCGACGGCGCGCGCTGGCCCAAGATGACCGGTCCCGGCGGACGCGAAAGCCCGGGCGGCAATCCGCTGATCGTGTGGAACCAGCCACACACTATCCACCTGGCGGAATTGCTGTACCGCCAGGCGCCCACGCGCGCCACCTTGGCGCGCTACCGCGAACTGGTGTTCGCCAGCGCCAACGCAATGTCGTCGATGCTGCATTGGGACGCGGCAGGATCGCGCTGGGTGCTCGGCCCGCCGCTGTGGATCGCCCAGGAGATCCACGATCCGGCGGCCAGCATGAACCCGGCCTACGAACTGAGTTACTGGTCGACCGGGCTCGAGATCGCGCAGCGCTGGCGCCGGCGCCTCGGACTGGCACCGAACCCTATCTGGGACGCGCAGCGCAAGCAGCTGTCGGCGCTGCCCGTCAAGGACGGCAGGTACGTCGCCATCGAATCGATCCCCGACACCTGGGACAACCCGGCCAGCCGCCACGACCACCCCTCCTTCCTGATGGCGCTGGGCCAGCTGCCCGGCGTCGGCGTCGACCGCGCGACCATGCGCCGCACGCTGGAGGCGGTGCTGGCGCGCTGGGACTGGAACACCAAGATCTGGGGCTGGGACTATCCGATGATCGCGATGACCGCGGCCCGCCTCGGCATGGGGCGCGAAGCGGTCGACGTGCTGCTCAAGACCGATGGCCCCAACAACGCCTACACCGCGGCCGGGCACAACCCGAACACCGAGCTGCCGGTCTACCTGCCGGGCAACGGCGCGCTGCTGGCGGCGGTGGCGATGATGGCCGGCGGCTGGGACGGCGCGCCGGCCGGGGCGGCGCCGGGCTTTCCTCAGGACGGGACCTGGGTGGTCCGCAGCGAAGGCTTGCAGCCCTTGCCCTGAAGCGCGGCATCGGCCGGGGGCACCACGATCACCTCGATCCCGGCCTGCTCCAGCCACTGCACCGACAGGTCGCTGACGCCGCTGTCTGTGACCACGGTGTGCACCTGTTTCAGGCTGCACAGGATGAGGCCGGCGCGGCGCGCGAACTTCGAGCTGTCGACCATCACGATCAGCTTTTCGGCCTGGCCGATCAGGCGCTTCTCGGCGCGGATCAGCATCGGATCCGACTCGACCAGGCCCAGCATCGACAGGCCGTACACGCTCATGAACATCTTCGATGCATATTGGTCGCCGGTGGCGTCGTTGTCGAAGGGCGACAGGATCACGTTCTGGTCGCGGTAGATCCGCCCGCCCGGGATCACGACTTCGTTCTGGCTGGTGCGCAGCAGGTGCTCGGCCATCATGAAGGAATTGGTTATGATCTTCAGGCTCTTACCGGCCAGGAAGTCGGCCATCATGAAGGTCGTGCTGCCGCCGTTGATGATGACGGTCTCGCCATCGCCGCACATGGCGGCGGCGCGGCGCGCGATGGCCAGCTTGCGCTCGGCGTTGCAGCGCACGTTCTGCTCGAAGCTGTCGCCGGCGATGCTGCCCAGGCGTTTTTTCTGCTGCAGGGTGCGCGCGCCGCCGCGGGTGCGCGACAGCAGGTGACGCGCGGCCAGCCAGCTGATGTCGCGCCGGATCGTCGACGGCGAGGCGTCCAGGGTTTCCACCAGCTGGTGGACGGTGGCCGACTGGCGGTCGGCGAGCAGCTTCAGCAAGTCGTTGCGGCGCTTGTTGATCATCGTGTTTGTCTCCACTGTGCACGCCTTCGGGCGCGTTCGTTCAGGCGTGTCGGCACGCTCCTGTTTTCGGCCAGCCGGGCCTGGACGCCAGCGCCCGGCGACCGTTCGCCGAACGATCAACGTGGAAACTGCCGCGCTACTGATGATAGCGCGCTCAAAAATGTTAGGAGTATGTTATTCCAGCGCCGATCAATCGTCTTCGCGAGCGTTGCCGGCGGGCCGCAAAACCGGCCCATCGCGAAATCGATTTCATGAATCGTGGGTAGTTGACGGGCGCCGGGCGCGCCCGAGCGTTCCGCCGCAGTGCCGGCGCCATTTGGATGATTGCGCAAACACGATGGCCGCAGACGGACGCCGCGGCGGCGGCATCAGCCGGCGGCGGTGCCGGGGACCGCGCGCTGCATCAGGCGCTGCACCAGCGCATCCGGGCTGGCGTCCAGCGTCAGCAGCTCGGCGTGGGCCGGGCGCACGAAGCCCTGCCCCACCATGTGCTCGACAAAACGCGCCAGGCCGTCGTAGAAGCCGTCGACGTTCAGCAGGCCGATCGGCTTGGCGTGGATCCCGAGCTGGGCCCAGGTCACCATCTCGAACAGTTCTTCCAGCGTGCCCATCCCGCCCGGCATGGCGATGAAGCCGTCGGCCAGGTCGGACATCATGGCTTTGCGCTCGTGCATGTCCTTGACCACGAACAGGCGCGTCAGGCCGGCGTGGCCGACTTCGCGCTCGACCAAAGCTTTTGGAATAACGCCGCTGGCTTCGCCGCCAAGGCGCAGCACTTCGTCGGCGATCACGCCCATCAGGCCGACCTTGCCGCCGCCGTAGACCAGCGCGATATTGTGTTCGACCAGTACGCGCGCCAGGCTGCGCGCGGCGTCGGCATAGACAGGATCGGCGCCGGGAGAGGCGCCGCAGTAGACAGCGATGGATTTCATGGAGGCTTTCTAGTTGGCCGCGCCGGCGTCGGCATGCAGGGCTTCCGGCGGCAGCTTCTTGAGGTAATCGTCGGACAGGCGCTGGAACAGCGCGCGGGTCTCGCCGCGCAGGTAGGGGCCGACCATCGACAGCACCTGGTAGCAGCCGCGCGCCAGGGCATCGGCGATCGCCTGCTGCTCGCTGTATTTTCTTGGGTTGCGCACGTATTCGTAGGACAGCCAATAGGTCGCCACCACCACCATGTTGGTGGCCATGGCGCCGATCTCGGCGTCGCCGGCTTCCAGCGAGCCTTCGCTGCGCAGGTCTTCGCACAGCTGGCGCGCGACCTTGATCTTGTGGGCCAGGATCGCCTTGAAGCGCAGTTCCAGCTTGCGGTTGCGCGACAGCAGGTCGTTCAGGTCGCGGTAGAAGAAGCGGTAGCGCCAGATCAGCTCGAACATGTGGTGCAGGTAGAACCAGACGTCCTGCATGTTCGAGCGGCGCCCGGCCGGCACGGTCAGGATGCGCTCGATCTCGGCCTCGAACTGGGCAAAGATCGAATTGACGATGTCGTCCTTGTTACGGAAGTGGTAATACAGGTTCCCCGGCGAGATATTCATCTCTTCGGCGATCACGGTGGTCGTGATGTTCGGCTCGCCGAACTCGTTGAACAGCCGCAGCGACAGCTCGAGGATGCGTTCGCGCGTTCGGCGTGGGGCTTTTTGTTGCATGGAAGGCGGCATGGTTGGATTCAGTCGCAAGCATATCATTGCGCGCGCAACCGGGCCACCGCGACATTCAGCGCACTCAACTCGCGCATGACCTCGGCCAGCACGCGCCGGTTGCCGCCTAGCGCCACATGGCCGACGCCGCCGAATGCGACGTGGCGCGCCCCCGGCAGCACGCTGGACAGCTGCGGGGCGACGATGTTGTCGTGGTGGCTGTAGAGCGAAGTGAGCAGCGCGCGCGTGGCCGGGTCTTCGCCAGCGCCGAGGCGCTGCAGCCAGGCCGAGGCGCCATCTGTTCGCGACCAGCGCATCTGCCTGGCGTTGGCGCCCGGACCGAAGCCGGCCAGCGCGGTGCCGTGGTGCGGCGTGCCGAGCGTGATGACGCGCGCCACCTGCGCCGTGCCGCAGGCGCGCATCCAGGCGCGTGCCACCAGCCCGCCCATGCTGTGGCCGACGATGGCCACCTGGCCTTGGCCGCTGGCCGCGCACAATTGCTCGACCGCCCGCTGTACCTGGGCCGCGTAGGCGTCGATGTCGCCGCCGATCGGTTCCAGGTCGACCGTGGCGTGGCTGATGCGTTCGGCGTCCAGCAGCGGCAGCAGGCGCACCCAGTAGCCGCTGTTGCAGCCGTAGCCGTGCACCAGCAGCACTGGCACATTGACGCTGTCCGGATGGATGCGCATGCCGGCCACGGCGCGCGGCATGCGCCACGAGGTGGTCAGCATGCTGGCGCAGAACTCTTCGGCCAGCAGGCGCAGGCGCGCCGCCGGGCCGAGCCGGAACGCGGCCGGGGTCGGGCTGGCAAAGCAGGCCGCCAGCAAAAAATTGTTCATGTTAATCAGCAGGCGCAGCGCGACCACGGCGGCGACCCCGGCGAAGATCGCCCATCCCGCCGTGAGCCCAGCCCAGCGCTGCAGGCACCATCCGATCAGCAATGCAGCCGCGGCCTGTGCCAGCAGGAGGATCCGGGTCATCCAGCGCACGCTCATCCTGCTATCTCCTGAAAATTCGGGGTCAGAGCGCAATCTCTGCCAATTCGGGGTCAGAGCAAAAACTGGCCGGCGCCCGGCGGCAAACAAGCGATGTCATTTTGACGCAAACCTCGCGTGGGGTGTACATGGATGAGCGTGGCGGCGAATCTTCTTTGCCGCGCTACTACGTGAACTTGCACAGCAAAGTGCTCTGACCCCGAATTTCTGCTCTGACCCCGAATCAGGGTGCGCGCCGGCCCTGCATGTGGCGGGCGATGCCGCGCAGGATGTTGACTTCCTCGGTTTCGAGCCCGGTGCGGGCAAACAGGCGCTTCAGGCGCGGCATCAGCTTTTTCGGGTTGGCCGGGTCGAGGAAGCCGATCGCCACCAGCGCTTCTTCGAGGTGGGCATACATGCCTTCGATCTGGGCCAGGCTGGCGGCTTCGCCGTGGAAGCCGACGCCGGTCTGGGTCCGATTTTCACCTTGGGCGGCCAGACGGCACTCGTAGGCCAGCACCTGGGCCGCCTGCGACAGGTTGAGCGACGAATAGTTGGGGTTCGCCGGGATGTTGATCAGCACGTTGCAGCCCTCGACGATCTCGTTCGGCAAGCCGAAGCGCTCGTTGCCGAGGATCAGCGCCGGGCGCAGTTCGGCCCCGTCGGCGACATGGCTGGAGAAGTCGCGCGGCGACCACACCGGCGGCGAGAACTCGCGCAGGCGCGCCGACACCGCCGCCGCGAAATTGCAGCCTTCCAGTGCCTCGGCCACGCTGCCGACGATGCGCGCCCCTTCCAGCACGTCGATGGCGCCGCTGGCAAAGGCAACCGCTTCCGCATCCCGCAGCGGCGCCTCGCAGCGCGGCGTCACCAGCACCAGGTCGGAAAATCCCATGGTCTTCATGGCGCGCGCCACCGAGCCGACGTTGCCCGCGCGGCTGGTTTCCACCAGCACGAAGCGCAGGCGTCGGAAAAGAGATGTGTCAGTTTCGGTCGGGTTCATTTAAAATAGCGCTATCGCGCGGTGACGAGCAGTTGAAATCGGGCCAGGGTCTTGTCGATCCGGCTCGCGATTTTAACGGTTTCGGCACCGCTTTGCTCTTTGTCATTCTCATCGTTCGTCACGTTCACTGCGCCTGTTCGCCGTGGGCGTCAGCATTTTTCACGGAAGCCCTATGCACCCAATGCTCAACACGGCCATCAAGGCCGCCCGCCGCGCTGCAAGCGAGATCAACCGCGCCTCCTTCGACCTCGACCGCATTACGGTCAGCGAAAAGAACCACAACGACTTCGTCACGAATATCGACCAGCTGGCAGAGCAGGTGATCGTGGAAGCCCTGCTGAAAGCCTACCCGGATCACGCCATCCTCGCCGAGGAAAGCGGCGCTTCCAAGAACCTGAACGACGAGAGCGAAAACGTCTGGATCATCGATCCGATCGACGGCACCACCAACTTCCTCCACGGCTACCCCAACTTCTGCATCTCGATCGCGCTGCAGCAGCGCGGCGTGATCACCAACGCGCTGGTGTACGACCCGGTCCGCAACGACCTGTTCACCGCCACCAAGGGCGCCGGCGCCTACCTCAACGAAAAGCGCATCCGCGTGCGCAATCCGGACCGCATCAACAAGGCCCTGATCGGTTCCGGCCACGGTGCCGACCCGCGCGCGCTGGCCGAGTACCTGCGCATGTACGAAGTGGTCGCCTCGCGCTGCCACGGCGTGCGCTCGAGCGGTTCGGCCGCGCTGGAACTGGCCAACCTGGCCGCCGGCCGCACCGACGGCTTTTTCGAAAAAGGCCTGAAGGTCTGGGACATCGCCGCCGGCTCGCTGCTGGTGACCGAGGCAGGCGGCATCGTCGGTGAATTCAGCGGCGAATCGGATTACCTGCACAAGGGCGACATCATCGCCGCCGGTCCGAAGGTGTTCGCCAACATGGTGGCCCTGCTGAAACCGTTCGCATAAAAACGCACATCCGGTCTTTCGCGTAAAATAGAGTCTGTGTAAGTCTGGATCACCCGGTAGCGGTCTGCACGCGCTGATGCGTGCATGACCGCTGCCCAGCCCTGTCGCTTCCGGCCCCCATGAGGTGCCGCGCCTCCCGCTTCCACCGGCCCTGCCCTGATCGGCACGGGCTGCGCTAAATTTCCATAGCGAAACATTTTTAAAATATAATGCTACGTGGCTTCATTGAGCCGCGTCTCGGCGTCCCGGCACCAGTACCGGCCGCCCTGCTTGTGTAATCCGATCGGCTGGACTGGCGCCCAGGTCAACAACGGGCGACGCGCCGATCCCTACCAGAAAACTATGTCATTCAATACTCTCGGTCTTACCGACGCCATCGTGCGCGCCGTTACTGAAGCAGGCTATACCGCGCCGACGCCGATCCAGGCCCAGGCCATCCCCGCCGTCATCAAGGGCGGCGACCTGCTCGCCGGCGCGCAGACCGGCACCGGCAAGACCGCCGGTTTTACGCTGCCCGTGCTGCACCGCCTGTCGACCGACAAGGTGGGCGCGGCGCTGACCAATAAAACTTCCAAACGCGCGATCCGCGCATTGGTGCTGGCCCCGACCCGCGAACTCGCGGCCCAGGTCGAGGAAAACATCCGCACCTATGCCAAGTACACCAACTTGAATTCGGCCGTGATCTTCGGCGGCGTCGGCATCCACCCGCAGATCAAGCTGCTGGCGAACGGCATCGACATCCTGGTCGCCACCCCGGGCCGCCTGCTCGACCACGTCGGCCAGGGCACCGTCAAACTCGACAAGGTCGAGATCCTGGTGCTGGACGAAGCCGACCGCATGCTCGACATGGGCTTCATCCACGACATCAAGAAAGTGCTGGCCGTGCTGCCGCCGAAGCGCCAGAACCTGCTGTTCTCGGCCACCTTCTCGGACGAGATCAAGGCCCTGGCCGACAAGCTGCTGGACAATCCGGCGCTGATCGAAGTGGCCCGCCGCAACTCGACCGTGGAAGTGATCGCCCAGACCATCCACCCGGTCGACCGCGACAAGAAGCACCCGATGCTGGCGCACCTGATCAAGACCAACGACTGGAAGCAGGTGCTGGTGTTCACCCGCACCAAGCACGGCGCCAACAAGCTGGTCGAGCAGCTCGCCAAGGACGGTATCGGCGCGATGGCGATCCACGGCAACAAGAGCCAGTCGGCGCGCACCAAGGCGCTGGCCGAGTTCAAGGACGGCAGCCTGACGGCGCTGATCGCCACCGACATCGCGGCACGCGGCATCGACATCGACCAGCTGCCGCACGTGGTCAACTACGACCTGCCGAACGTCCCGGAAGACTACGTCCACCGCATCGGCCGTACCGGCCGTGCCGGCGCCACCGGCGAAGCCGTGTCGCTGGTCTGCGTCGACGAGCACCAGATGCTCAAGGACATCGAAAAGCTGATCAAGCAGACCCTGCCGCGTGAAGTGATCCCGGGCTTCGAGCCGGATCCGACCGCCAAGGCACAGCCGATCCAGCTGCGCAGCGGCGCGCCGGGCCACACCGGCCGTGGCGGCCGTCCGGGCGGCAACGGTGGCGGCCGCGCACACGGCGGCGGTAATGGTGCGGGCAACGGCGGCAACAAGCCGCGCAGCGCGGCCGGCGCCCCGTCGGGCGGGCGCAGCGGTAGCCCGGCCGGCAACGGCGGCGGCGGCGGCCGTGGCGGCCAGCCGGGTAACCGTGGCGGCAATGGCGGCAATGGCGGCGGCAACGGCGGCCGTCCGCAGAACCGCGGTCCGCGCCCGGCGTCGGCACGCTCGGGTAGCGGCGAGCGTTGATTTTTTGGGGTGGCGATAAGCGCTGACTGACAGCGTTTATCGTAGTCGGCCCCAGCACGTCGTCCCTGCGCAGGCGGGGGACCCAAGTTCTGCAAGCACTCACGATATGCGTGCAACTTGGGTCCCTGCCTTCGCAGGGACGACGTTTTTATTGTGTCGGTGCTCACACCGCCGGCGCATGTCAACCGCCCCCGACATGGCACTATATATTTGATCACTCAAGTACTTGCGCATAATTAAAGCCATGCCTATACTTGACAAATCAAGTACCAATCCACAAAAGGAGCCTGCCATGTCCACCGACACCCTCACCACCGAATTCTGCCTGCGCCTCTCGCGCGCCTGGGCCACCCTGTCGCGTCGCCTCGACAGCGCACTCGGCAGCCACCACGGCATCAGCTTTTCCGACTACCAACTGCTGCTGCAACTGCACCGCGCCCCCGGCGGCCGCCTGCGCCGGGTCGACCTGGCTGAAAAACTGGGGCTGACCGCCTCCGGCGTCACCCGCTCCCTGCTGCCGCTGGAAAAGATCGGCCTGGTCACGCGCCAGAGCGATCCGCGCGACGCCCGTGTCGGCTATGCGCTGATCACGCCGACCGGCAGCGAACTGGTGACCAATGCGACCGTCGTGGTCGACAACGTCAGCCGCAACGCCCTCGTCGGTCCCGGGCGCGACCGGATCGAGGCGGCCTCGTCGCTGATGGCCCAGCTGGCCGGCGTGTCGCAGTAATAACCACGAGGCCGATCTCGTGGGCTAAGTTGCGCCGGATCGTTTAGCATGGCGGGCTGTCCAACCCGAGAAAGCCCTGTCATGCCACGCTTCGCCGCCAATCTGAGCCTGATGTTCAACGAGCTCGGTTTCCTCGACCGCTTCGCCGCCGCGCGCGCGGCCGGCTTCGACGCGGTCGAATTCCTGTTTCCCTACGCCTTCGAGCCGGAACAGATCGCCGGCCGCCTGCAACGCTACAACCTGGAGCTGGCGCTGTTCAATTTCCCGGCCGGCGACTGGGCCGCGGGCGAGCGCGGCTTCGCCTGCGATCCGCGCCGCATCAACGAATTCCAGGACAGCGTCGAGCTGGCGCTCGAATATGCGCCCGACCTCGGGGTCAAGCGCCTGCATTGCCTGTCCGGCCGGCTGCACCCGGCGGTGGCGCCGGAACGCGCCCACGCCACCTTCGTCGACAACCTGCGCTTCGCCGCCGCCAAGATGGCGCCGCACGGCATCGACGTCCTGATCGAGCCGATCAACACCCGCGACATCCCCGGCTACTTCCTGACCGGCACCGCCCAGGCAGCCGAGGTGATCCGCGATGCCGGCGTCGACAACCTGTTCCTGCAATACGACATCTATCACATGCAGCGCATGGAAGGCGAACTTGCCAACACGTTGCGCGAACGCCTGCCGCTGATCCGCCACATCCAGCTGGCCGACGTGCCGGGACGCCACGAACCGGGCACCGGCGAGATCAACTTCCCCTACCTGTTCCGGGTGCTCGACGAGATCGGCTATGACGGCTGGGTCGGTTGCGAATACATTCCGCAGGGCGATACCGTCGCCGGCCTGGGATGGCGCGACACCGTGCGCTGACTTGATAGCGGGCAATATCTCTAGGTAAAACTTTTGGAAGAATGGGACGTTTCGGGCACGGCCTTTTGCCGTCCAGAAAGGACCCATGAACCTGCGCCGCTTTCTTTCGCTTCCCGCCCTCCTCGCCCTGGCCGCCAGCCTGCTGCTGGCCAGTTGCGCCACCCCCACCAGCGGCCCGGTCAGCCTGTACGAGGTGCGCCAGTTCGCCGATGCCTCGGCCCGCATCGGCGGCTATGGCGAACTGTCGCGCCGCTACCGCGACACCTACCAGCGCGAACAGCCCTACCTGTCGCCGGCCGCCGACCGCATCGCCAAGGAAAACGATGCGCGCCGGCGTGCCGTCTACGACGACTTCGTCAGTATCCAGAAAAGCCTGGTGCTCTACATGCAGACCCTGAGCCTGCTCGCCGGCGAAGCGCGCTACGACCTCTCGACGCAGCTCGACGACCTCGGCACCGGCCTCAAGGCCAATGCCGAGTCCGGCTTGCAGGGGCGCCACATCGCCGCCTACACCGGCTTGACGCGGCTGCTGACGCGCGTGATCGCGTCCGGCTACCAGAACCGCAGCGTGGCGACCATGGTCCGCGACGGCGATGGCGACGTGCAGGCGCTGCTGGAAGCGATGATCACCCTGACCCGGCTGTACGCCAAGACCAACGACAACGAGAAGAAGACCGTGCTCGGCATCTTCGACGTCGAGATCCCGTTTTCGGCCAAGAACCAGGACCGCATGCTGGTGACGCTGGCCAAGGTCCACTACCTGAACAAGGCCACCGAATACAAGCTGGTCGACAAACGCTACGACCTGGCCCTGCAGGGCTTGACCAAGGTCGCCCAGGGCCACCAGCGCATGCGCGAGAATCTGAACAACCTGACGGGTGACGAGATGCGCAAGCTGCTGGCCACCTACGGCCGCGACCTGGTGGCGCTGCGCGACGCCCTGTCGGATTGAGCCTTTACGAGGCAAGGAGATAGCATGGCAAACGAATCCCCCCCCCGCCAGCCCGGTGCCGCCGGCGCCGCGGCCGCTGCAAGCCCCGCCGCTCCACCCCCTGCCGCGGCACCCGCATCAAAGCCGCCGGTGCCGGCTGAGGCGCTGGCCACCGCGAAACAGGTCGAGGAGCTGGCCGACAAGCTGTCCGCCTGCGCCGACAGCATCCACGCGCGCGTGATGGCCGACATCCGGCGCCATGGCGGCGGCGAGGTGCCCGAGGCCGAGCAGGCGGTGGCGCGCGCCCTGCTCGACGCCGAGATCGAACTGCGCCAGCGCGCCAACCGCCTGTATGCGGATGCGGCCGCCTGCATCGTGTCGTCGCTGGGCCAGTCGCAGCAGAAGCTGGTGCAGCTCACCATCGATGCCGCCGCAAAAATCCAGCAGATCACGCGCATCAGCGACGGCATCACCCTGGTCGCCCGTTTGCTCGGCCTGGCGGCGGCCGCGGCCAGCGGCCAGGTCATGCCGATCCTGGCTGCGGTCGGCGCGCTCAAGCTCCAGCTCGACACGATCGCCCTCCACAATCCCGCCGCATCGGCAAGCTCGTCGGCAAAGCCGGCGGCAGACGCCAACACCCCCGCCTCCGACGCCTGAACCGGCCGGCCCTCGCGCTCCGCATGGCGCTTGGGCCGCGCCGCGCGGTGCGCTACACTGGTCGCGCAATCGGACCAGCGCCGGGAGGCATCACCATGGACACGTTGACCGAGGAGCAGCTCGGCCTGCTGCGCTCGATGCTGGCGCAGCGCCTGGATGCGCTGGTGCGGGTCGGGGAACCGGCGGCGCGCGAAAGCGGCCTGCCGGTGTCGGAGGTGGAAGCGTCGCCGCTCGACCGCGCCACCGCGCGCCTGCTCAACGACCTGACGCTGGAAGCGGCCGGCCAGCACACCGCCCAGGTACAGGTGCTGCGCCACGCGCTGGCCAAGTTCGAGGATGGCAGTTACGGCATGTGCGAGGAATGCGGCCAGCCGATCGGCGTATCGCGCCTGCTGGCGCGGCCCGAAGCCCGCCTGTGCATCGCCTGCCAGACGCGCGCCGAAAAACGCTGAGCGCCCGATACAGCCGCCATGGCGGCGTTGCAGCGTCTCGACGTACTAATGTACTGTCTTCGACGCTGCGCCTTGCCCTGGAAGCTGTCTCAGGCGCTACTTATATTAGTACATGTGCTGCCCACCGTTGATCGCCAGGTTGGCCCCGGTCATGAAGCCGGCGTCCTCTGACACCAGGTAAGCGATCAATGCCGCCACCTCGTCCGGTTCGCCCAGCCTCCCCATCGGGATCTGCGGCAGGATCTTGCCGCTCATGACCTCGGCCGGGACCGCCTCGACCATTTTGGTGCGCAGGTAGCCGGGCGAGACGGTGTTGACGGTGACGCCGTGGCGCGCCATCTCGAGTGCCAGCGCCTTGGTGAAACCGTGCATCGCAGCCTTGGCCGCGGAGTAATTGCATTGGCCAAAGGCGCCCTGCTGGCCATTGACCGACGAAATGTTCACGATGCGGCCCCAGCGCTGCGCCATCATCGGCTCGATCGCCTGCTTGCTCATGTTGAACACGCTGTCGAGGTTGGCGCGCAGCACGGCCTGCCAGTCTTCGTGGTCCATCTTGCGCAGGCTACGGTCGCGCGTGATGCCGGCGTTATTCACCAGCACATCCAGGCGCCCGAACTCGGCCAGCAGCTTCTGCACCATCCATTCGCAGTCGGCGTAATCGCCGACGTCGACTTTGTAGGCGGAAAAACGGTAGCCTTCGTCGCGCTGGGCTGACAGCCAGGCGTCCGGCGTCGTATTGCCGGGCGAAAAAGTCGTGGCCACCCGAAAGCCATCCGCATGCAGCCGCCGGCAGATCGCCGTGCCCAATCCGCCCATTCCTCCAGTCACCAACGCCACCCGGTTGTCCATGATCGTCTCCTGTCTTATCGTGTCAGCTGCGCTGGATGCGCGGCATGAAACGACGAGTCTAGGACGGCGTCAGCGCCGGACTTTGATCAGGATCAAACCGGCAATGGGATGAACCCGCTTGCCAGCGATGGCATGAGCGAGTAGCAAAATAAATTGATTCAGCGAATGATATCCGGAATGCTCGACGGATCGAAATCGGCCCAGTCGCCATCCACGATATTCCCCTGCGCGCGCTCGATGTGGTGGGCGCCCAGGCGCCGCAGCAGCGCGACCGCCTCCTGTTCCCGGCCCGCATCGTCGAAGGCCACCGCGACCAGCATCCCGGCCGGACGGTTCTCGACCGGCGCGCGGCCGCCCTCTTCTTTTTCGCCGGCATCCTTCATCTTGGAAAAGCTAAACAGCGAGCCGACGTGGGCGCCGACCAGGCCACCGACCACGGCGCCGAGCGGACCGGTGATCGGGGCCGTGGCGGCACCGGCCACCGCCCCCACGGCGGCCCCGGCACCTGCGCCCTGCACCACGCCTTCGGGCGATTCCTTGGCGCCCGGCGAGTGCAGGTGGTCGCCGCCGATCGGCGTCATGTCGTGCTGGCCCGGCTGGCTCAGGTAGAAACCGCTGATGCGCTCGCTGGCGAAGCCGGCATCGACCAGCGCACGGCGCGCGGTCTCGACCTCATCCTGGAGCTGGAAATGACCTGCAATGATATTGGACATGGTTCCTCCGTCGACGGTGGTGCACGCCACAGTCGGCGCGCGGACACGCCCAGCATGCGCGTGCCAGCTCGACCGTTCTGTACGCGAACGCACGCAGCCGGTGCCGCCACGGCGGCGTACGTCGAGTCACGCCGCTGCTACTGCCATTGTCCATAGACCACGCCCCAGGGCTCGGGTTCAAGCCGCGGTGGCGCCGCCAGCCACTCGCGCGGATCGACCCGGAAGTAGGCCTGGAACTCGGCATACAGTTCGGGATGGCGTGTTGCCAGCGCGTGCGGCAATTCGAAAAAGGTTTCGGTCGCCACCGCGAAGAACTCGGCCGGGTTGGTCGCGCCATACGGATCGAGCACGTCGCGGTAGCCCCAGGCAGTGTCGCGCCGTAGCAGCGCGAAGTCGCGCCCCAGCGTTTCCGACCAGCTGCGGTAGCGTTCGGCGCTGCCGAGGAAGGGTGCGCCGTTGGTGCTGCCCGACTCGCTGTCGAGCTGGTGCGCAAATTCGTGCAGCACCACGTTGTGCGTGCCCTCGGCCTCGTGGCCGGCGCGGCGCACGTGTTCCCACGACAGGATCACGCGGCCGTCGCCCCAGGATTCGCCCAGCAGGTCCTGGCGCGTCTCGGTAACCACGCCGGCGGCGTCGACTTCGTTGCGCGGCACCAGGAAGGCGCCCGGATACACCAGCACCGAATGCAGGCCGGGGTACACCTTGCCGGGCCGCCCCAGCAGCAGCAAGCAGGCCTGGGCCGCGATCGTCACCCGCATCTCTTCGGTGACCTCGAGTCCGGCGCAGCCGACGAAAGTCTTGTGATGCAGGAAGCGCTTGACCAGGTCTTGCAGCTCGCTGCGGCGGGCCGCCGCCATGCCGCGGTATTGCGCCACGTTGTGCTCGATGATGGCGAGCTGGGCCGGCGTAAGCGGACGCGCCAGCGCCCGCCGCAGGCGCCAGCGCGGCGTCAGCCAGACCCCCAGCAGCGCCAGGGCCAGCAGCGTGGGAACCAGTGCGTCTTCCATCATGCCCCGCCGCCGGCACTGGCTGCAGCCTCGGCCTCGGGCTGCACCACCGGCGCCGGCCCGAAATGGGCCACCACCTCGTCGGCGCCGCCGATCAGGCGCCCGCCCTCGAATACCTGGGGCCAGGTGGTGCCGCCGGACACGGCGCGCAGCACGCTGGTCGTGATCTTGCTGTCCTGGGAGATGTCGGTGAAGTCGATGCCGCGCGCCTTCAGCACCGCCTTGGCGCGCGCGCAGAACGGGCAGCCCGGCTTGGAAAACATCACCACCGGTTCCGGCGCACTGGCATCGGGCGCGATGTGGCGCAGCATGGTGTCGGCGTCGGATACCTCGAACGGATCGGCTTCCTGGTCGTTCTCGTCCTGGGCCTCGATGAACATGGTGTCGACGACGCCGTCGCGCACCAGCATCGAATAGCGCCAGGAGCGCTGGCCCAGGCCGAGCGCGCGCTTGTCGACCAGCATGCCCATGCCGGCGGTGAATTCGCCATTGCCATCGGGGATCATGGTGACGTGCTCCGCTTCCTGCCCACGCCGCCATTCGTCCATCACGAAGGCGTCGTTGACCGAGATGCAGATGATATCGTCGATGCCGTGGCCGCGCAGGGCTGGCGCCAGTTCGTTATAGCGCGGCAGGTGAGCCGACGAACAGGTCGGCGTATAGGCGCCCGGCAGGGCGAACACCACCACCGTCTTGCCCTTGAACAGCTCGTCGCTGGTGATATCGCGCGACTGGCCGCCGCTGCGCGTCTTGAACGTGACTTGTGGAACAGGTTTTCCTTGCAATGAAGCGGCAGTCGGTAACATTTTCTCTCCTGGATGGGCGGACAAGATGCCGCGTTCGCCTGCATATGCGCGCCATTGCCAGGTTTTCAATGAAAAAAAACGCCACCCTGCACGAAGCAGGGTGGCGCTTATGGGAGAACTGCGCTCAGGAGCGGCCTGCGCTCCTGCCAAGCAAGCTTATTTGGCGACGGTCTGGCCCGGGGCCGGGCCGAACAGTGCGGCGACCAGCGGGTCACGGGTGACCGGGCTGCGGTTCACGCGGATCGCGTAGTGAGTGTCGTCGGCCAGGATGTGGAAGTGGCGGCCGGTGCCAGCCATGCTCTGCTCGCGCAGGCCCGGACGTTCCTTGCGCGGCGATGCGCCTTCGCGTTTCGGCTGGCAGATCGCACCCAGGAAGGTCTTGACGCGGTCCGGATCCGGCGAGATGCGGTACACGGCCTTGCCCAGGTAGGTGGCGGTGCCTTCGATATAGCGGGCCAGCTCGATCACGCCGGCTTCGCGCAGGTCGCGGATGTACTTACGGGCACCCGACGGCGAGAACTTCAGGAACCAGGCGATTTCGTCGGCCAGCATTTCATGGGTTTGCAGCTCGCCAATCAGCTTCTGCATGTTCTCGATACGGCGCTGGGTAGCGGAAGTCGACCGCACACGTTCGATCGGCGCCAGCGAAATCGGGGAGCGTTCGGTCGGTTGCGGCGGGACACGTTCGATCAGTGCAGAGTTGCTGGACGTGTGCACTGCGTTGAGATCGCCTTGCACCGCATTGTGGTGAGTCGCTGCATGCATATTGGTTTGCTCCGTATAAAAGACAGTGTTCTGGTGAGGCTGCGGGCCCATCGTCTGTCTTATGACCTAATGACAACACGGCGGTTCCGCTTAACTGGATACAAGATTGCCTGTGTCATCACGCCTGGTCTGTGCGCCATCCAACATTGCCGGAAAATTCCGAACGAGTAGGAAATGGCTGAGCTAACGCTCTCCACTATGCCCGAACACCTGGCCAGCACACCTTCGCACGATTGAAACGACAAGAAAACAACATGCGGACCAAATATTTTGTTGGCGCTCAAAAAAAATTGTGAATGGGCAAACATGTCGGTTTTATGACATCTTGCACGCTTATGTAGGCTCTATATAGGCAGATTGCTTACATATGGAGCAATATCTGACTGCAAATATGGACAAAAACACTTAATTCCGTAACATTCGGAAACACTCACTCGACAGTTTGTAACCGCTCACGTTGTAAAATTTCCACACCAGCCGTTCCTAGGTGCGCTAGCGCACGGACCTCAACGAGGAACGACTTGTAAGCTTGACATCAACATCACTGCAAGGCATGCGATGTCAGTACCTTTACAACTTATGGGAGTTACCTGTGAATAACATGAAGAAGATCGCTCTGGCTGCCGCCATCCTCTGCTCGGCCGGTTCCACGCTGGCACAAGAAGTCATCAATCCGTCGTGGTACATTGCACCGACCGTCGTCGGTATCAAGCCGGACGCGGATTTCGGCGTCGATGACAAGGACTGGGGCGGCGGGTTGAAATTCGGTAAGCCTGTGCACCCGCTGTGGGACATCCAGATCGGCGCAACCCACGCCCGTGCCAAGGATAACGGCAACGACTACCGCCAGACCCTGGTCGGTATCGACTCCCTGCTGATGCTGTCGCGCCAGAACTTCCGCCCGTTCCTGCTGCTGGGCGTCGGTGGTCAACGTGACCACATGAGCACCCCGCTGCGCCGCGCTTCGGGCTGGTCGCCATACGCGACTGCAGGCCTGGGCTTCCAGGTCGGCATCAACGACCGCCTCGCGCTGCAAGCCGACGTGCGCGCTGTGAAATCGAACCTGCGTGACGACGACAAGTACGGCTTCAACAAGTCCCTGACCAAGTACGCTTCGGTCAGCCTGAACTACGCCCTGAGCCCGGCACCGCAGCCGGTCCCGGTCGCAGCCCCGACCCCGGTCGTCGAAGCCCCGCCGCCGGTCGCTCAGCCGGAACCGGTCGCTCCGCCGCCGCCGCCGCCGGCACGTTTCGAGAAAGTCACCCTGGACGCCAACAAGACCTTCGGTTTTGACAGCGCCACCGTGATCACCCCGGCACCGCAACTGGACGAGATCGCCGCTGCCCTGCAGGCCGACACCTCGATCAGCAACGTCGACGTCACCGGCTACACCGACCGCCTGGGTTCGGACAAGTACAACCAGAAGCTGTCGGAGCGCCGCGCCAACGCCGTGCGTGACTACCTGGTCGCCAAGGGCATCGACGGCAGCCGTCTGCGCGCTTCGGGCAAAGGCAAGGCCAACCCGATCGTGACCGATTGCAAGCAGAAGAAGAAGTCGGACCTGATCGCCTGCCTGGCACCGAACCGCCGCGTGGAAGTCGAGCAGATCACCATCGAACGCCGCGTGCAGTAATTGCTGGCTTGAATTGACGGCGCCCTCCCGGGCGCCAGTCGAGTGGGCGTAGGCCCGAGAACGCGCCTTCGGGCGCGTTCGTCTTTTGGAGATGCGCTATGGAAGTAAAAAACTTTATGCCGTACATGCGCAAGCTCATCCATGTGATGCGCTGCGCCATCACGGAGTGGATAGACCATCGCGCGGCCAGCAAGGGCGCAGCCCTGGCATTCTATTCGCTGTTCTCGCTGGCACCGATCCTGGTGCTGGTGATCGCCGTGGCCGGCTTTTTTTACGGTCGCGAAGCTGCTCAAGGGCAGTTACTTAACGAATTGCGCGGCTTGGTCGGCCCGCAAGGGGCCACTACCATCCAGGCGATCCTGGCCGGCGCCCAAAACAAGGACAGCGGCCTGTTCGCGACCATCCTCGCCTCGGTCCTGCTGGTGGTCGGCGCGACCAGCGCCTTTTCGGAATTGAAGGACAGCCTGGATGAAATCTGGGGCGTGCCGCCGCCCAAGGATGCCAGCTGGTGGGACACGGTGCGCACGCGCCTGCTCTCGTTCGGCCTGATCCTGACCCTGGGCCTGCTCCTGATGACCTCGCTCGTCGTTTCCGCCGCACTGACCCTGGTCGAAAAATACCTGGGCGGGATCTGGCACTCCACCACCGTCATCCTCGGCTGGGTGGCATGGGCATTCGGCTTCCTCGTCATCGCCACCATGTTCGGCGCCATCTACAAGCTGCTGCCGCGCATCCACCTGTCGTGGCACGACGTGACCATCGGCGCGCTCGGCACCGCCGTCATGTTTACGCTGGGCAAATTCGGAATTGGACTGTATATCGGTAACAGCGGCACCGCCGACAGCTTCGGCGCGGCCGGCTCGCTGATTGCGCTGCTGCTGTGGGTATATTACTCAGCACAAATCTTCTTCCTCGGCGCAGAATTCGCACGCCAGTACGCGCTCCAGATGGGCAGCCTGAGCAAGAAAGACCGCCACACGTCCGCGGCGATGGCCACCCTGCCCGACGGCCGCCCGGAACGCCGCATCCGCGAACGCCGCAGCCCGGGCTCGCGCGACCGCCGCGGTAACACCGGCCAGGACCGGCGGCTCGGCGTGGCAGTCAGCCATACGCATTGACCGCAGCGCCTGACGGCGAGCACTCCGCGAACGGTGAAAGCCACCTTCGCGGAGTTTTTTTATTCAATCGAGGAAAAGCACGTCATTTCCTTACCTGGGCAACGTCGTCTATTTCCTGACCAGGGTGCGCCTGCCCCTGCCCTTCGCCACCTTCGCCCTCTGGTCGCTCTGGCGACCTTGACTGCCGCAGCCTGCTTGCGACCGCGAATTACGCCGGCTGCACGCCGAGGGGCGCATCGGCATGGCCAGGCGCTTCGCGAAAGACGGCGAGAGACGGCGCATCGCGGTCGAACATGCCCCGCATACGCTGGTCGGCGATGTAACGATGGTCGTGCTGTGCGCGGGCATCGGCGGGGCGCGCCTGTTCCATGTCCTGGAAAACGGCGACCTGTTCTGGCGCGATCCGCTGGTGCTGATCTCCAGCCGCTCGGGACCGAGCGTATTCGGCGGCCTGTGAGCTGATCGCTACCCCCGGCGTCTATCCGACCCCGGTCTACGAATCGGCGATGGCCCTGTCCTACTTTGGCGTGCTGTGGGCGCTGCGCAGGCATCCGTGACAGGCCGGCTGTTCTCAGGCTGTCTGCTGCTGGCCGGCATGGAGCGTCTGTTGATCGAGCAGATCCGGTGATCGAGCAGATCCGGATCAACGTCAGGTTCGCGCTCTACGGCGTGCATTCCACCCAGGCCGAATGCATTGCCGTCCTGTTCACCGCCATGGGCGCGGTCGGGATGGGCTTGCTGTGCCGCACGCTAACCTGACGGTAAATGGCAACGCTATTCGCCGAGCAGCTCCGCCACCACTTCCATCCCTTCCACGCGCTCGGCGACGACCTTGATCACCATGACCATCGGCACGCCGAGCAGCAGGCCCCACATGCCCCATAGCCAGCCCCAGAACAGCAGACTGACAAAGACGGCCGCCGGGTTCATCTTGGCGATCTTGCCGGTCATCCAGGTGGCAACCACCATGCCGACCAGGGTGGCGATCGCCATCGAGGCGCCGGCCACCAGGATTACCATGCGCACCGACTCGAACTGCAGGAAGGCGACCAGGCCGGTGGCGGTGGTGATCAGCAGCGGGCCGAAATACGGCATCACGTGGGCGACGCCGGCAAAGATGGCCCAGGCGCCGGCATTCTCGAGACCGATCAGGCGCAGCGCCACCCACATGAACAGCGCCAGCAGCACGTTGGTGACCAGCAGCATGAACATATAGTTCTGGATCGAGGTGTTGATGTCCTCGAGGATGTGCACGGTGACTTTTTTCTTGGTCAGCGAGGGGCCGGTCAGCTTGACGAGCTTACGCTTGAAGGTATTACCGGCCAGCAGCAGGAAGAACACCAGGAAGATCACCATGGTCGCCTGCGAAAGGAAGCTGGCGAGGCCGACCGAACCGGCCAGCAGCCAGTCCATGATACGGAAGTTGCTCGAGCCGGCACTGGCCGCCTGCTGGGCGGCCGCTGCCACCGCGCGCCGCTGCTGCGCCGCACGGCGCGCATCGGCGCCGGAGTTCGACGCCGCCTGCTCGATCTCGGCCGCCGCGGCCTGCATCTGCTGGATGGTCGACGGGGTGCCGTCCGAGGCTTGGGTGATCAGCTTGGTCACCTTGTGCGTCAGGGCCGGCAGTTCGTCGACGATATTGAATATTTCGCCCTGTACGCGCTGCACGGTGAGCGCCAGCCCGGCCAGGATCAGGCCGGTGACCAGGGTGGCGCCGATGGCGCGCTTGATGTGCCAGCGCTCGAGCCAGCGCACGACCGGACTGAGCGTGTAAGCGATGAAAATGCCGAGTAACAGCGGCACGAAGAAATTCTTGGCCCATTGCAGGGCGTAGACGAAGGCCACCGTGGCGATGATGCCGAGCGACAGCCCACGCGCATTGACGTGCATCGGCAGGCGCAGCCCGCCATGCTGGGCGCCCAGCGCTTCGCCGGTGGGCGCACCCGCCGGCGACAACAGGCCGGCGGCGCGTGCAGCCGCCTCCGGCTCGGGTTCCGCGGCGGTCGTCGCCGGGTCCGCCGGCTCGGTTGCCTCGGAAGATACCGGGCCTGGTTTGGCGAGCTGCATATGTCCTGCCTGATAAAAATGCCGGATCGACCGGCATTGTAGACTGCTTACTTGACGCGGATGTCGTTCTTGACCGAGTTCACGCCCTTGATGCCACGTGCGACTTCAGCGGCTTTCTGTGCATCTTGCGCCTGAGCCACGAAGCCCGACAGCTGGACGTCGCCCTTGTAGGTCTCGACGTTGATCTCGGTTGCCTTCAGGCTCGGCTCGTTGAAGATCGCGGCCTTGACTTTACCGGTGACGACGGAGTCGTCGACGTATTCGCCGGTCGATTCGCGGGTGCCGGTCGACGAGCAGCCGACGATGGTGAAGGCAACGGTAGCGGTGAAGATGGCGGTAGCGACGCGTTTGGTCATGTTCATGGTGGACTCCTTGTTGTTGATGATGTGTTGCTGGTTGAGCTCTGGTGAGCGGGTGGCGGAGCGATCCGCCCTTCGTTGAAACGATTCCTCGTTACCTGTTGAATGCCGTCCGGGCTGCCGAGACGCACTGGTCCTTGGCGGCACCGGCAAAGGCATCGCATTTCTCCATCTCGACGCGGTAGGCCGCGCTAAGCTTGTCGGCGCGCGCATCGTTGCGCGCCTCGATGGTCTTCTGGTCGGCGCGGGCGTCGGCTTCGGCCGCGACCAGCGTGACCTTGGCCTGGGCCTTGCAGACATCCTTGTCGTTGCCGGTCATGCCGGCGCAGCGTGCCTGGTCGCGCTGGTAATTGGCCGCGGCGATGCGCACGCGGGCGCGGGTAAAGGCCTTCAGCGTGTCTTCATAGCGGGCGCGGGCGGATTCCTCGGCCTGTACGCGCTGGGCCTTGGCCTCGGCGACGCAGATGTCCTTGGGATTGCCGGTGATCGCATCGCAGCGGGCACGCGCATTCTTGTAGGAGGCGCCGGCGGCATCGCGTGCCTGCTGGTAAGCCAGCTTGGCCTCGGGGGTGGCCGCACGCGCATGCCCGGCCGCCCACAACAGGGCGGCGGCCAGCAGCAAGATCATATGGGGTGTTCGCATCACGACTCCTGTTTTCGTTCTTTTCAGTCCTTGATGACGTTTTACTCTGCCGTAAGGAAGCTTTCTGTTCGGTGCCGTACACATGCATCCGAATCCCACTAGAAGCTGATAAAAGTCTATAGCCCTAGCGTATAAAGACACGGTTAGCCATCGCACAGACCCTGGTGCGACGAGTGCTTAAGCTGAACTGACATTTTTGCCAGGAGAACAAGTCATGAAAGCACCTCATACCTTGGTCGCACTCGTCGCGGCCAGCGCGATCCTCGGCGGCTGCGCCAGCAGTAATCCGCAACCCTACTACGGCAGCAACGACGGCTACCGCCACGGCTACGACAACACGGCATCGGCAGGCTACGGCACGATCGAATCGATCCAGGTGAGCAGCGGCGACGGTCGCACCGGAGGCGGCGGTGCCCTCCTCGGCGGCGTGGTCGGTGCGCTGGCGGGCAACCAGGTCGGCAGTGGCGGCGGCCGTACCGCGGCCACCGTGGCCGGCGGCGTGGCCGGGGCCGTGATCGGCAACCGGGTCGAAGCCAACCGCAATGCCGAAGGCCAGCAGATGTATCTGGTCAGGGTCCGCCTGGACAATGGCGAGTACCGCGACGTGACCCAGGACAGCGTGTATGACCTGCGCGAAGGCAACCGCGTGCGCATCGTCGACGGCCGCGTTTACCGGTACTGAGTCGCTACTGAGCCGCTAACGAAGCGCAATCCTACCCGCCGGCGCCTGCGCCGGCTTTTTCATGAGCAAACGGAAATGTGAAGGAGGCACGATGCGCACATCGATCCCGACCTTGTGTAGCCTGGCACTGGCCTGCGCCCTCGCACTGAGCGGCGCCGCCCACGCGCAAAACGACGCCGCCAAGGCGGAAAGCGAAGGTCGCCAGGCAGGCTTGAAAACATTACAGAAGGAAATCGGCGCGGCCTACGACGAAGCGAAGCGCGCCTGCGCCAGGGGACCGGCGAACGAGCGCAGTGCCTGCCTGCAGAAGGCGCGCCAGACCCGGCAGGAAGACATGAAGGCGGCACCGGCCCAGGTACAGGCCGCGGGTGGCATGGGCAGCGTGACGACGACCAGGACCACCACCGTCGGCGACACCAGCACCACCAGCGTGACGACCACGCCGGCGACCGCCGAACCCGGCGTGCGGTAAGCGCACGGGCGCCCGGGCACGCAAGCGGCAGACAAAAAGACGGCGCCCAATCGGAGATTGCGGCGCCGCTCAAGCCCCACCATATGCATTGCGGCATGGCCCCACACCTTGTCGTGCGTGTCATGCCTTGCCATAAACTGCGGCGCCGGACCGACGCATCGGCCCGGCGGCTGCGCGTACCCTGCAGCCGGAAAGAAGCTGCAAAGTGCGCGCTACGGGATCAGCATACCTCAGTATGACACTTGCTGCGCGCGTTTGCGCTGCAAATACCATCCGATCGCGCCAACCAGCAGGCCGGCGCCGAGTGCCTGCTTGCCGAGCTTGCGCTTGCGGATGAAGCTGATCGCGGTCAGCGCGTACGGCGCCAGCACCGACACACTGGTGCCGGTCGGCTTCAGCAGCGCATCGGCGCGGGTACGCAGCACCCAGGTCGCGTGGTCCAGCACTGAGTGGAACATCACTTCCGGACGGGCCGAATGCGTGATCTGGGCACGCGCGTGGGCCACGCCCGCGCGGTAGAACTCGCCGTCGCGCAGCAACGCGCGCTTGCGCTCTTCGGGAGAACCGTTGTGGCCGGGGCTGACGTGGTAGTCTTTTGCTTGCATGGGAACACTCTCCTTTTACATCAGCGCTTTACAGCAACATGTCGCGGTCGTTCCGCAGTTCCTTCATGGTTTCCGGGAAAGTCAGCTTGCCCTGTTTCAGCATCGAGATCCCCTTCATGACCAGCACGGCGGTCAGGACGACGAACACGATGAACATGACCAGCAGGATCTTCCAGCCCATTTCGTCCCAGGCCAGCGCCACGATCGTCGCAGTGCCGTAGGCCAGCGCGAACCAGGTCGCCATGACCGCCACCGCGAAGATGGCGACCAGTTCGATCAGGTGGTTGCGCACCTCGGCCATTTCGAGCGCGGCCAGTTCCGCACGCGAGACCAACAGCCCCACCACGTTCTTGGCCAGCGCGGTGATGCCACCCAGCAGGCCGGGGCTGTGCACGACGTTTTCTTGGTTATCCATGGCTGCTGCCCCCGTCCGCTATTATTTACGTCCTAATGCAACGCCGACCAGCAGGCCGACACCGGCCGCCACGGCGACGGTACGCCACGGGTTATCCTTGACATAGACATCGGCTGTCTTCGCCAGTTCCTTGCTCTTGACGACGGCTTGATCCTGGTACTTGCCAGCCTTGCCCAGCGCGGAATCCAGCAGCGCCATGCCGCGCTCGCGCAGATCGTCGGCCTTGGTGCCGGTCAGGGCAGCGGCGGCGGTCAGGAGCGACTGCGCGTCCTTGACCAGGGCTTTCACGTCGGTGTTGGCATCGTCCAGCTTGCTGTTGACGGCGGCTTCGTTGGCAGTGGCGCGGATATTGTTCAGCATGTTCTACTCCTGTTGTTGGTGGGTGGTTTGTAATCGATTCTGGTTCAGGCCAGCAGGTCGCTCATGTCGTCCGCGTGCTCTTCTTCGGTGGCAAGGATTTCCGTCAGCATCAGCTTGGTGGTCGGGTCCTTGTCGCCGATCGCCTGGATCATCTGGCGATAGGATTCGATGGCGACGCGCTCGGCGATCAGGTCGGCGCGGATCATTGCTTGCACGTCGTCGGAATCGTCGTATTCGGCGTGGCTGCGCTGGGTCAGCGTGGCCGGGTTGAAGTTCGGCGAACCGTTCAGCTGGACGATGCGCTCGGCGATACGGTCGGCGTGGTCCTGCTCCTGCTGGGCGTGCTCGAGGAACTCGGCCTTGATGTGGCCGGTGTTCGGGCCGCTGACGGTGAAGTAGTGGCGCTTGTAGCGCAGCACGCACAGCAGTTCGGTGGCAAGCGCGGCGTTCAGCATCGAGATCACGGCCTCGCGGTCGGCGGCGTAGCCGTCGGTGACCGCGCCGTCTTCGAGGTTGGCGGCGGCACGGCGGATCTCAGCGACGTCGAAGCCGTGGCCGAGGTTGGAATTCGTTTCGTTCATGATGACTCTTCCTTATTTCTTTTGCTTGGGTTAAGACGGTTCAGCGCGCGGTTCAGCGCGCAGTTCAACGTTGCGCTGCGCGCGGCGGAATCGCCGCGCCTTGGTTCGACAGCACGATTTCCACGCGGCGGTTGAGCTGGCGGTTGCCCGCCGTGTCGTTGGCGGCGACCGGGTAGGCCTCGCCGTAGCCGCGCGTGGCCACGCGTTCGCGCGGCACGCCCAGGCCGGTCAGGGCCTGCGCCACGGACGCCGCGCGGCGCTCGGACAGGTCCTTGTTATGGGCCGAGCCGCCGGTGCTGTCGGTAAATCCTTCGACCAGGACCGTGCGGTCCGGGTTCTGCGCCATGACCTCGGCCAATTTGCGCACCGTGGCGACGCCGTTCGCATTCAGTTCGGCACGGTCGGTGCCGAACAGGACGTCGCCGATGGTCACGACCATGCCGCGGTCGGTCTTCTGGGCATGCAGCTCGACCAGGATGGCTTCCAGGCGGGCCGAACGCTCGGCCAGCTGGGCGGCCTGCTGCTGCGCCGCCTGGGCCTGTGCCTGGGCATCGGCGGCCTGGGCCTGGGCGGTGGCAAGTTGGGCCTGGGCAGCAGCGGCGTCGCGCTTGGCACGTTCGGCCTCGGCGGTGCGGGCTTCCAGCTGTACGCGATCGCGTTCGCGGCTGGCGTTGGCGATCTCGGCTTCGGCGGTCTTGGCCTTCGCCACTTCCTGGGCGGTGGCGATGCGCTGCTTGGCCACGTAGGCCAGGCGGTCGATGGTGTCCAGGCTCTCGCGCTTGGCGGCGGCCTGGTTGGCGCGGTCGAGCGCGTCGGTGGCCTGGCGGAATTCGTTCGGCGCGTAGCTCGACACCTGCGGGTTGTTGTTGGCGGCGACGAAGTCGGCGCGCGCCTCGTCCAGGGTGGGCGTAGTGGTCGGCACCGAGCTGCAGGCGGCGAGGAATACGCTGCCGGCGAGCATCAGCGACTTCGTGAAATGCGCTTTCATGTGCTATCCCTTTCTATCGGTGCTGTTTTTCTTATTGCGAATTGGCGCGGTCGACTTCCTGGCGCAGCACGCGCAAGTCCTGGTTGAGTGCGTCGGCGGCGGCCGTGGCCTTGGCCGAGGCGGCCTTGCTCTGGGCCAGCTTGGCGTCGGCCTGGGCCTGCACCGCCAGCTCGCGTGCCAGCTTGTAATCCTTGGCGGCCAGCGCCTGGTTGGCACGCATCATCTTGTCGCGCGCCGCGTTGATTTCCTGCGGCGCCAGTTCCGGCGCGCCGGCCGAGACCGCGTTGTCGACGGCGTTGTGCGACACCGCGACAGCGGCCGTGGCCGGGGTCCTTTCCTCGCTGGCGCAGGCAGCCAGCGACAATACGGCGGCGGCAGCGCCGACCCGCAGCAGCACCTGCAGCGGATTCATCGATTGTTTTGGCATCATGTCCTCCTGTTCAAGCTTTCTGTGTTGGTAACGTTATAACCCTATTAATAGACGCTTTCGGTTCGCTGGCGCACATTGCCCACCGCTTACCCAGCAGTTCCCCCTCTCACGGTGTGCCACCGCACATTGACGGATAAACCTTTACGTTAATCTGCGGCTAACATCTCGTATAGAGGACAGCCATGACAGACCAGCAGACCAAGCCGGCCAGACACATGTCGCGCCCGCTGAAGATCACCCTCAGCATCGTCGGTATCCTGATCGCCCTGCCGATCATCGCCATCATCATCCTGCTCACCTTCGACTGGAACCGCGCCAAGCCCTGGCTCAACGCCAAGGTTAGCGAAGCCATCGACCGCCCCTTCGCCATCGTCGGCGACCTGACCGTGCACTGGGAGCGGCCGTCGGAGAGCATCATCCCGAACCAGCGCACCTGGCGCGACTACATCCCCTGGCCGCACCTGTATGCCAATGACGTCCACGTCGGCAACCCGGCCGGCCTGCCGCAGCGCGACATGGCCAGCGTGCGCCAGTTTTCGTTTTCCCTCAATCCATTTGCCCTCCTGAAGCACACCATCAACATCCCGGTGCTGCGCTTCGACGGCCCGCGTGTCGAGCTGCTGCGCACCGATGCAACCCACTACAACTGGGTCTACAAGCATGAAGAGAAGGAATCGAAGTGGAAGCTCGACCTCGAGCGCCTGGTGCTGTCGCGTGGCCAGGTCCACGTGCTGGATGCGATAACCAAGGCCGACGTCACGGCCGACATCGATACCCTGAACAACGATCCGACCTACGGCATCGGCTGGAAGCTGCGCGGCACCTATAACGACGTTCCGGTCGGCGGTGGCGGCAAGGCCGGCGCGGTGCTGTCGCTGCAGGACCAGGACGCGCCCTTCCCGGTCCAGGCCGACATGCATGGCGGCCCCTATCGCGTCGCGCTGGAAGGCACGGTCACGCGCCCGGCCAAGCTGTCCGGTCTCGACCTCAACCTGAAGCTGGCCGGCCCCAGCATGGCGCGCCTGTACGCCCTCACCGGCGTGGTGCTGCCGGAGACCCCGGCATTCTCGACCGAGGGCCACCTGACCGGCTCGATCGGCGAGGAAGGCAAGAGCCGCTGGACCTACGACAAGTTCAAGGGCAAGGTCGGCCAGTCCGACATCGGCGGCACCCTCAGCTTCGCGGCCCAGAAACCGCGCAACAAGCTGACCGCCACCGTGGTGTCGCACCAGCTGCGCTTCGAGGACCTGGGTCCGCTGGTCGGCGCCGACTCCAACGCCGACAAGAAGAAGCGCGGCGTGGCCGACGTCCAGCCGGAAGGCAAGGCGCTACCGGTCGAGAAATTCCACACTGAAAAATGGAAGGCGCTGGACGCCGACGTCAAGTTCTCGGCGGACCGCATCATCAAGACCGCCAACCTGCCGCTCAGCAAGCTCAACACCCACCTGGTGATGAACAACGGGGTGCTGACCCTGAACCCGCTGAACTTCAATTTCGCCGGCGGCAGCGTGACCTCGCATATCAAGCTCGACGGCAGCAGCGGCGGCAACGCCAAGGGCGACGCCATCAAGGCCACGCTCGACGCCACCGCGCGCCAGATCAAGATCAAGCAGCTGTTCCCGGCGGTCGAGAAGATCCAGCAGGCCACGGCCGGCGACATCTATGCCGAGACCAAGCTCAGCGCGACCGGCGATTCCGTCGCCGAGATGCTGGCCAAGTCGAACGGCGAAGTGAAGGGCCTGGTGAGCCAGGGCGTGGTCAGCAAGCTGCTGCTCGAAGAGGCCGGCCTGAACGTCGGCAACGTCATCATCACCAAGCTGTTCGGCGACAAGCAGGTGCAGCTGAACTGCCTGGCCTCGGACCTCGCCGTGACCAACGGCGTGGCGCAGACGCGCACCTTCGTGCTCGACACCGAGGAAGCAATCGTCGACATCGACGGCTGGGTCAACCTGAACAACGAGCAGATGAACCTGCGCGTGAAACCCGAGACCAAGGGACTGCGCCTGTTCACCCTGCGTACGCCGTTCTACGTCAAAGGCACCTTCAAGAAGCCTGACCTGTCGCTCGACAAGAAGGTGCTGGCGCTCAAGGGTGGCGCCGCGGCCGCGCTCGCAGTGATCGCGGCACCGGCCGCCGCCCTGCTGCCGCTGATCAACACTGGACCAGGCCACGACAGCCCGTGCTCCTCGCTGCTGGCCAAGGCGCGTGCCAAGCCGGAAGCGCCGCCGCCGGGCAAGACGGCCAAGCGCTGACATGTTGGACATGCGCTCGGCAAACCGTAGCGAGCAGCAGCGCTGGCGGTCGCGAAGCGCAACTGTACGGAGGTACGGTGAGCATCGCAGACCGTCAGCGCAACGCGCAGCAGGCTTGCCGTGCGTCCGAGTGTTATTTGACGTACAGAGCGGTAGTCAAAAGAGCACTATTCTGCAGTCATGGTGGTGCGGCGGGAATGTCCCGTCGCTGCCTCCGCAAGAACGAACAATAACTCGCATAAACAATAATTCAAGGACTCCATCATGAAGCATTTCGGTACCACCGCGACCCTGGCAACCGCCCTCCTGCTTGGCATGGTGACCGGCTGCGCCAGCGACGGCGGCAAGCGTGAAAGCGTTGGCCAGTACATCGACGACGCCAGCCTGACGACCAACGTCAAGGCCGCCATCCTCGCGGATTCGCGCCTGAAATCGACCGAGATCAACGTCGAAACCTATCAGGGCGTAGTCCAGCTGAGCGGCTTCGTCGGCCAGGCCAACGATGTGGCGACCGCCGCATCGGTGGCCCGTACCGTGAAGGGCGTCAAGTCGGTCAAGAACGACCTGCGTCTCAAATAAGCAGTAAAACCTCATCAAAGGAGAACATCATGAAAGCCATCAAACACATCATCGCTACCGCTTCGATCGCCACCGTCGCATTCGGCCTGACCGGCTGCGCCGGCATGTCGCAAAATGACAAGAACACCGCTGTCGGCGCTGGCGCCGGCGCCGTGATCGGTGGCGTCCTGACCGGTGGCAGCGCCGTCGGTACCGTGGGTGGCGCAGCCGTCGGCGGCGTGATCGGCAACCAGGTCAAGACCACGCACTGATCGGCCAGCCATATATCCTGCCAGCCACATTTACAAAAAGCCCCGCTAGACGCGGGGCTTTTTGTTATGGGGCTTTTGTTTTTGTTATGTGAGCAAGCGCCGGCAACGGCAGGAAAAACGGATGTGCGGGATCAGGCGAATGCCGGCGCACCGATGCTGGCGCCGGCTTCGCGCACGATTTCGTAGCAGGTGCAGGCCGCCGCCGCCAGGCCGGCGGGATCGAGGATCTCGATATTGCCGCGGCTGTAGTTGATCAGCCCGTGCTGCTGCAGCGCGCTGGCGGCCTTGGTGACGCCGACGCGGCGCACCCCGAGCGCGTGCGCCAGGAATTCATGGGTCAGGTGGAAGCGGTCGGAGTGCAGGCGGTCGCGCGTAACCAGCAGCGAACGCGCGAGCCGTGCTTCGAGCACGTGGTAACGGCTGCAGACAGCGATCTGGATCGCCTGGGCCAGCAGCGAATCGGTATAGCGGTACAGCACGCGCTGCAGCGACGGATTGCGCGCGAATTCGTCGCGCAGGTGGGCAGCGTCGATGCGGCTGGCGCTGCCGGCGCGCTGGACCACGGCGCGGACCTGGGTCACGTCGTGGCCGAGCGCGACAGTGGCGCCGAGCATGCCTTCGCGCCCCACTTGGCCGACCTCGAGCGTCATGCGCCCTTCAGCCACGGCCATCAGCGAGATCAGGCAATCGTGCGGAAAGTAGATGTGGCGAATCGGATCGCCCGGTTCGCACAGGACGGCGCCGACTTCCACCTGGACGTGGTCGAGCGCCGGCAGCATGCGGTCCAGCTCCTCCAGTGGGAGCGCGGCCAGCAGCAGATTGGCGTTGTGCTCGGCAACCACTGGTGGAGCAGGAGAATTCATCGGACCCTCACGGTTGGGCAGCAATGGCGCAGCATCAATACCAAGAACATTTTAAAAATCAAGTACATACGCCAGGCACTAAGGTTAACTAACAACTTGTTACCAGCGTACTGGCTGTGCAGGGCGAAGTATGTACGGTGACGCACGGAACCTGGTGTTGTTGACAAGGACAATCGAGGAACCGGACTGAACACCATATTTTGAGGAACCTTTATGAACCCACACCAGCCACGGCCGGCCACGCCGCGCCAGCACCCTCTCCTGATCGCCGCCGCCCTGGCGGTGATCCTGTTCTGCGCGGTGGGTACCGCCGCCATCATGGGCTGGTTGCCCGCCTCGAAAGGCAGCAGCCGCAACCAGCTCAGCGACACCGACCGCGCCGCGCTGACGGCCGGCCTGCAGCAAGAGACACAGCCGGCCTACGCCCCGCCGCCACCGGCGCTGGCAGCCCCGCAAGCGATGCCGCCGCAGCCGTTAGCGCCGGCAACTGGCGTGCCGGTGCAGGCACTGGCCGCCGCGCCGGCAGCGCCGGCCTACCCTGCCGGCAGCGTCCAGTACGGCGCCAGCGGCAGCCAGGGCGCGACCGTGTCGGGCGCCGCCACGGCCTACCCGTCAGCGCCCGCCGAACCGGTGCGTGAGGCCACGCCCGTACGCACGGCCGAGGCCGATACCGGCGCACGCTGGTGTGGCACCTGCGGCAACGTCGAGTCGGTGCGCACCATCAGCACGCGTGCGCGCGCCAGCGGCGTCGGCGCAGCCGGCGGCGCGATCCTGGGCGGCCTGCTCGGCAATCAGGTCGGCGGCGGGCACGGACGGCAGCTGGCCACGGTTGCCGGTGCAGTCGGCGGCGCCGTGGTCGGCAACCAGGTCGAAGGCAACATGAAGGCGACCCAGAGCTTCGAGATCCGGGTGCGCCTGGATGACGGCACCCTGCGTACCTTCCACCAGCAGAGCGCCCCGCGCTGGCGCAACGGCGACCGCGTGCGCATCGTGAAGGGTTCGCTGCGCGCGGCCTGAGCCGTCATGCATCCTCTGGAATAGGCGTATTCCGGCCCTTTCGGCGTTGCGGGAAGCGGCCTCCAACACCTGGAAAAACGATTTGCCTTGCGGCAAATCGTTTTCTTTTTCGCAATGTGTGCCAGCGCACGGACCTGTTTTTAATTGCATATAAGAATCCTTTCACGTCGAAAGACAATGACGGATACCAACGGAAAGGAAGCACATCATGAACAGCCTTGCATGGATCGGTATCATCCTTTGGGGACTTTTATTGACGGGTTTTGGCCTGGCAAGCGCGCCTCAGGCCGGCGGCGAGCTCGCGCCCCAGGATGTCATCTTCCTGATCGGCGGCGGCCTGCTGACTTGCCTCATCGGTTGCGTCGGCCTGATGGGCTTCATGGGCTGGATCCCGGGATTGCGAAAAGAACAAAAAAATCTGGCGTAATGTACGGCATCGAACGGAGCGTAGCCAGCAATGATCGGATACTGATTTCACGGCACACGCAGCGCCGGTTCAATCAAAAGAGGACACTATCATGCTCTACACTATCGCCGTCATTCTCATCATCCTGTGGCTGCTCGGTCTGGTCACTTCGTACACCGTCGGTGGTTTCATCCACATCCTGCTGGTCGTCGCCGTCATCATGATCCTGGTGCGCCTGATCAGTGGCCGAGGCATCTAGCCTGAGGCATCTAGCCCGACTCATTACGCCAGGCATCCGCCTGACCCGCATTACCTGCGATCCGTTTCGCGATCACGGCTCCCTAACGAGAGTGTGACCACGAAACGGATGTTTTTTTTGGGAGAACGACGATGAACATCACTTTCATCCGGTCGACGCTGTGCGCGACCGCTTTCGCCGTGGCCGCCTCCGGCTGCGCAGACATGAACGCCACCCAGCGCGGCACCGCAACCGGCGCCGGCGTCGGTGCCGGACTGGGCGCCCTGCTCGGCGCCACCACGGGCGGCGGCGGCGGTGGCCGTACCTCACGCGGCGCGCTGCTGGGCGCGGCTGCCGGCGCGGTGGTCGGCAACGTCTGGTCCAAGCGCATGGAGCAGCAGCGCCAGGCCATGGAACAAGCCACCCGCGGCACCGGCGTCGAAGTCTCGCAGACCGCCGACAACCGCCTCAAGCTGCAGATCCCGAGCGACATCTCGTTCGACACCGGACGCGCCGACATCAAGTCGAATTTCCGTCCCATCCTCAACCGCTTCGCCACCACGCTGAACGACAACCCGGCCGCCTTCGTCACCATCATTGGCCATACCGACAGCACCGGCGGCGACGCCATCAACCAGCCGCTGTCGCTGGACCGCGCCGCCAGCGCGCGCAGCTATCTTGCGCAGCGCGGCGTCGCCAGCAACCGCATCACGGTCGAAGGCCGCGCCGCGCGCGAACCGATCGCGTCCAACGACGATCCAGCCGGCCGTGCCCGCAACCGCCGGGTCGAGATCTATGTCAGCGAACCGCAGCAGCAAGGCTGAACACGGGCCCGCGTGAAATACGCGCGATGCGAGCGCGGGCCGCTGTACATCGACAGCGATCAGGCGGGGACCGCAAGCCTGTCCCCGCAATTCCATGCCTGCTTCACATCGCTCACGCCCTACGCCAGGGAAACATATACATAAAAACGCGGTAACGCATCGACGTTATCGCATCCTTTTATACCCGTTGTAATACTCATACAAAATCACAATCCGCTTTGACATTTTCCTATCGAAAATGTTTTCATGCTTGCCCTCGGCTGTCTTGACATCCGGGACATAACAGGCAGACCCGGCCCTTCCAGCGATGGACGGCCCAGGGTTTCAAAGCTTCACAGATTGGAGAGATTTTGACCAAGCAATTCGCAGTCAAGTACAGCGTCATCGCTGTTGCCCTTACCCTTGCTTCACCCGCCACCGTCCTCGCGCAGGCCCAGGAGCCGATGCAGAAGGTCTACGTGACCGGTTCCAACATCAAGCGCGCCGACAAGGAAGATTCGTCGCCGATCAGCGTGCTGAATGCGAAGGAAATCGCTGCCACCGGCGCCAACACCGTCGCCGAGCTGCTGCGCAATATCCCGGCCATGGGCTCGGGCACCGCCAACGACATCCGCGACGACGGCGGCTTTTCTAAAGGCGCATCGACCGCGTCGCTGCGTGGCCTCGGCACCTCGTCGACCCTGGTCCTGCTGAACGGCCGCCGCATCGCCGCTGCCGCCTACGCCGACCCCAACAACGGCAAGTCGACCATCTATGACCTGAACAGCATCCCGGTATCGGCCATCGCCCGCGTCGAAGTGTTCAAGGATGGTGCCTCGGCCGTTTACGGCTCGGACGCGATCGCCGGCGTGATCAACTTCATCACCAAGGACGACTACCAGGGCGCCGAAGTCTCGGCCTCGACCTCGGCCAACGACAACGGCGAATTCAACCGCAACAACGTCAACGGCGTGATCGGCTTCGGCGACCTCGAGAAGAACCGCTTCAACGCCCTGATCAGCTTCGACGTGTCGCAGCGCGGCCGCACCGGCATCAAGGACGTGCGCGACATCGAGCAGGACGAGTACGCCCGCATCAATTACCGCCTGAACGAGTACAGCAGCTATGTCTCGGGCAACCCGTTCATCTTCCGCCAGTCGAAGCCGGGCGCGGCCTTCTCGACGAGCGCCGCCGCTGGCCCGTTCATCAGCAACAGCACCGCCGGCTGTGCCGGCAACCTGGTCACCGGCAGCAAGGCGAACGGTATCGCCGTCAACCCGGGCACCACCTCGATGCTGACCGGCCGCACCTTCTGCAACTTCGACCTCAACGAGTACAACGAAGCGCAGTCGAAGGGCACCGACGTCAACCTGCTGTCGAAGATCACTGTCAAGCTGAGCGATAACGTCAACTCGTTCACCGAGATCGGCTTCTCGCGCGTGGAACGCGAATACAGCGGCGCGCCGAAGTCGATCAACTCGACCAGCGCGACCACCGTGTTCCGCGTCAACGGCCTGCCGACCAGCTACCAGCTCCTGCTGCCGTCGGGCCACCCGGACAATCCGTACACCGGCTACAGCGCCGCTGCCGCCTTCCGCTTCGTAGGCACCGACGCCAGCTCCGAGGCCGTCAACAAGACTTACCGTTTCCTGACCGGCCTGAAGGGCACCACCGGTAGCTGGGATTGGGAAACCGGCCTGCTGTACAACCGCGCCGAGCGCAACGACCTGGGCCACGGCTACCTGTACTTCCCGGTGATCAACCGCATCGTGACCGAGCGCCGCACCATCGCCGCCACCATCGCCGACCCGAACGCCGTGCGCGACGTCGAGAATACCGGCTACTCGCAAGTCACCCAGCTCGACGCCAAGGCCTCGACCTCGTTCGGCAAACTGGCCGGCGGCGAGATCGGCCTGGCCTTCGGCGCCGAGATCCGCCAGGAAAAACTGGGCCTGACCTCGGACCCGGAACTGGCCAAGGGCAACATCATCGGCCTGTCGAACTCGGTGCTGGAAGGCCAGCGCAACGTCAAGTCGGCCTTCGTCGAAATGCGCACCCCGTGGACTAAGACCTTCGAGATGGACTTCGCCGGCCGCTACGACAAGTACCCGAACGCCAAGAGCTTCGTGCCGAAAGTCGGCGCCAAGTGGGCCGCCACCGACAAGGTCACCTTCCGCGGCAGCTTCGCCAAGGGCTTCCGCGCACCGGCGCTGTCGCAGGTGTCGCCGGGCGGCGTGCAGTCGTTCAACAACAACTTCACCGACGTGCTGCGCTGCCCGGACGGCATCGTCCCGGTGGCGGGCGCCGACCTGCTGGATTGCAAGCGAAGCGTGTCGTCGATCTCGACCCCGAACCCGGCGCTGAAGAACGAGACCTCGCGCAGCTACTCGTTCGGCGCGATCATCAACCCGACCCGCAACCTCGACCTGCTGGTCGACTGGTACCGCATCGTCAAGAAGAACGAGACCGTCCTGCTGTCAGCCGGCACCGTGGTCCAGCACCCGGAGCAGTACCCGGGCCTGGCCGTGCGTGACAACAACAACCTGGTCGATGCGAACGGTAACGTGATCCCGAACTCGGGCCAGTTGCTGGCGATCAATCGCACCTTCATCAACCAGGGCAGCACCGACACCTCGGGCATCGACTTCGAAGCCGCATACCGCATGAACCTGGGCGAGTCGGGCCGCATCACGACGCGCGCCAACTACACCTACATGCTGCGCTTCAAGCGCGTCGAGCGTCCGGGCGAAATCTCGCACGACCTGACCGGCACCAACGGCGGCCTGTACGACTGGGCCACCTCGGTCGGCGACATGCCGCGTCACCGCTTCAACCTGGCCTCGACCTGGAGCCGCGGCGACCACAACGTGACCCTGACGGCCGACTACGTGTCGTCGGTCTCGCTGCAGCGCCGCTACGACAGCGCCGTCACCTACCCGGCGCCGTTCTGCCACTACGGCACCAACACCGGCACCTTGCCGGCCAACGTGTCGCTGGGCGGCCTGCCGAACTACCTGGAAACCAACGGCGACTGCAACGTCGACGAATGGCTGACCTTCGGCGCCAGCTATTCGTATACCGGTTTCAAGAACTGGACGCTGGCGGCCAACGTGCGCAACCTGTTCGACACCAAGGCACCGTACGATCCGCGTGAATCGGTTACCGGCTTTAACACCCAACTGCACAACGGCATGGGCCGCTACTTCCGCCTGAGCGCCTCCTACAAGTTCAAGTAATCACCGACTGAACCCAGATGGTCGAGCCGCCCCGCGTCAGCCGGGCGGCTTTTTTCATGAGCACGGTGTATGCTGGGAACATGACTTATTGTCCGACAACAGGAACACCATGAAACGCAGCTTGTCCCTCCTCGCCCTGCTGGCTTGCGCCGGCGCCGCCCTTCCTTCCGCGGCCGGCGCGGCCCAGACCCTGAACATGAAACCCGGCCTGTGGGAATTGAACAACCGGGTCAGCTCGTCCGACCCGCAGATCCAGTCGGCCATGAGCGAGATGCAGAAGCAGCTGGCCAACATGTCGCCCGAGCAGCGCCAGTCGCTCCAGCAAATGATGAACCGCAACGGCGTCCAGCTGCAGCTTGGTGAAGGCGGCAACATCCACTCGTCGGTGTGCATGACGCGCGAGATGATCGACCGCAAGACTTTCCCGGTCCAGGGCGGCGAATGCAGCCAGAACGTGACGCCCTTGTCGGGCAACCGTTTCAAGGTCGCGTTCAACTGCACCAAGCCGCGTGCGCGCGGTGAAGGCGAGATCAGCATGGAGAGCGATACCAGCTACCGCGGGCGCGTGCAGATCACCAGCGAGGAGCGCAGCGGGACGGTGGACATGGATGTGACCGGGCGCTGGGTGGGGGCAGATTGCGGTGGGGTGAAGCCGATGGGCACGCCGAAAGGAAGGTAAGCGGGCGGCGAGTGCTCTTCACTGCGCCGCAATACGCACGTCGCCCCTGCGCAGGCAGGGGCTCAAGTTGCTGGCGTTATCGAAACGCGTACAAACTTGGGCCCCTGCCTGCGCAGGGACGACGACGTTTTATGCGGCGGTCGTTCTACTTCAAGTGGTTTCTGTAAAAGCCAGATACAGCTCCCGCGCCCGCTGCGCCACCGGCCCCGCCGCCATCTCGTGCGCTTCGAAACGCGTGCACGGCGTCACCTTCCCGTAGTTACCGGTGCTGAAGATCTCGCGCGCCGTCGCCAGCTCTTCCACTTGCACCGACCGTTCCTGCACCTGCACGCCCTCTGCCGCCAGCAGCGCGATCACGCGCGCGCGTGTGATGCCGGCCAGGAAAGTGCCGTTCAGGGCCGGGGTCACCACGACGCCGTCGGCCGTCACCAGGAACAGATTCGAGGAAGCGAACTCGGTCACCTTGCCGGCCGCATCCAGCAGGATCGCATTGTCGAAGCCGCGCGCCTTGGCTTCGCGCAGCGCGCGCGAGGTGTTGGCGTACAGGGCCGAGGCCTTGGCGTCGGTCGGGGCCATCGAATTGTCCGGGCGGCGCAGCGTCGACAGGCAGCTCGAGAAGCCGGTGAAAGGCGGCAGCGGCGCGTCGAACAGGGTCAGCACGAAGGAGGCCTTATCGGGCACCGGGATCAGGAAGCCTTCCGAGGCGAACACCAGCGGACGGATATACAGTTCGGCATCCGGCGGGAACTTCGCCACGCCCTCGCGCACCAGCGCTTCCATCTGGTCCACCGACAGCGGGCAGCGCATACCCAGCTTGTCGGCCGAGTCGATCACGCGCTGCAGGTGCGGACGCAAGTCCGGCAGGCGGCCGTGCAGCGCCCGCGCGCCGTCGAATACCGACGAGCCGAGCCAGACGCTGTGGTCCATCGCGCCCACCAGCGGCGTATTTCCTTCGGTCCATTCTCCATTGTAGTAAGTGAGATACATGTGCTTCCCGGGTGGTGACTGAATGCATGAGTATACGCCAGCCGCCGAGCGCTGGGTTCGGTGCCGCACAGCGCCTGCGCCTGACCACGGTTACACTGGCATCTTCAAGTTGTATATCGGAAGTCATGCTAGCCATTCTCGAACGCCTCGATCCGCACAGCGACCAGATCGACCTCCTGGTCGACCTGGTCGACAAGCTGCGGCCGCACAACCCGCGCAACTACGACTATGCGCGCGCCCAGGTACGCACCCTCACCCAGCTGCTCAAGGGCAATGCGGAACAGGCATGGGCGCTGCGGCGCTACATCACCACGCTGCTCGAAACGCGCCGCCATACCAGCCTGTATTCGGACGTCGGGATCCTGTCGAACGACGGCTTCTTCACCGAACTGAAAAAACGCATCGCCTACCGCATCCTGCCGCCGGCGCTGGACGAAAAATATCTCTCCGACACCCTCGACCGCGTGCTGTGCCGCGAAGACGACTACAAGTGGATCCGTGCGGTGCCGACCGCCGACTGGCTCGAATTGTTCGACGTCATCTCCGAGGCGCCGCCGCCCAGCGACGCCGCGCCGGACCGCGCACGCCAGGTCACGCTGCGCGGCCTGCTGGACGCGGTGCGTACCCTGTCCTGCCGCATCTGCGCGCTGGGCCTGGAGCCGCGCCTGATCCATGCCCACATGGAAATCGAGGAAGTCGACTCGCCCTTCCTGATGCAGAACATCGAGACCAACCATTACCTCGACGGCTACGCGCGCCTGATGGCCGGCGACGCCACCGTGATGGAAGACGCGCGCCACCTGCTGGTGATGCTCGACCAGTGCGAGGACGTGGTGCTCAAGATCCGCCGCAGCGCGATGGCGTCCGGCACCACCGTGGCCCTGACCTACCTGCTGGTCGCGCTCACGCAAAGCATCGACCGCATGCGCAAGCTGCTGTACCTGGTCGACACCAGCGGCGCGCTGCCGCCGCCGCCGACGGTCGACGTCGAAGCACTGGCGCGCGAAGCCGCGGCGGCGCTTTCGGCCTCGGGCGGACCGGTGGCGCCGGTGTCGCAGCGCCGCGCGGCCGCGGTCGCCATGGCCGAGGAACTGGCCGAAGCCCACAACACCAAGTACCGGGTGCGCGGCCTGCTGCGCGACAACGTCGACCTGCTGGCGCGCAACGTCACCGAGAATGCCAGCCGCACCGGCGAGCATTATGTCGCCGAACGCCGCACCGAGCTACGCGGCATGTTCCGGCAAGCGGCCGGCGCCGGCCTGATCGTCGGCTGCATGGCGATCATCAAGATCCTGATCTCCTACCAGCACCGGGCGCCGCTGATCGAAGCCCTGCTGTACAGCGTCAACTACGCCTTCGGCTTCATGCTGGTGCACGTGCTGCACTTCACCATCGCCACCAAGCAGCCGGCCATGACCGCGGCGCGCATCGCCGCCGCCCTGCACGAGACCGCGCAGCACGGCAGCGCGCGGCGCCAGGTCGACGTCGAATCGATGGCGTCGCTGGTGACCAAGGTGTTCCGCACCCAGATCGTGGCGGTGCTGGGCAACCTGGTGACCACGATCCCGACCGCCTTCGCCCTGGCCTACGGCTGGTGGTACGTGTTCGGCCAGCACCTGGTGTCGCCGGAAAAGGCGCACCACCTGATCGACGACAGCCATCCGTGGCAATCGCTGGCGCTGCTGCATGCGGCGATCGCCGGGGTCTGGCTGTTCGTGTCCGGTCTGGTGTCCGGCTACTACGACAACAAGGCGCTGTACACGCGCATGAGCCAGCGTGTGCAGCAGCTGCGCTGGCTGCGGCGCCTGCTCGGCCAGGACCGCTCGCTGCGCTTCTCGCGCTACCTCGAGAACAATCTGGGCGGCCTGATGGGTAACCTGGTGTTCGGCGTGCTGATGGGCGTGACGGCCACGGTCGGCTTCCTGCTCGGCCTGCCGCTCGACATCCGCCACGTGACCTTCTCGTCGGCCAATTTCGCGATCGGCTTCGTCGGTCTCGACCAGCAGGTCGACCTCCATAAGGTAGCCATCACCGTGCTCGGCATCGCCCTGATCGGCCTGGTCAACCTGACGGTCAGCTTCGGGCTGGCCCTGTGGGTCGCGCTGCGCGCCCGCAAGGTCCGCTTCCACCACGGCATCCGCCTGCTGCGCGCGCTGGGAAGGCGCGTGCGTACGGCGCCGCTCGATTTCTTCATCGGTCCGCGCGATGCCGACAGCATCGCCGAACCGGCACACCACCGAGGATTCAAATGAAACTCACCGACTTGCTGCGCCCGCGTCAACGCTCCGCTTTCGCGCTGCCGCCCTGGCTGGCAGTGCTCGCCCTGATGTGCGCGCTGGCGTCCTGCAAGTCGCTGCCGGACGTCGAGCCGATCACGCCGGCCAAGCCGGCGCCGACCATCGAGACCGCACGCGGTACGCTGCCGCTGAAGCAGGCGTCCCTGCTGACGTCGAAGCGCTGGGCCAACGCCGGCACCGACCTCCAGGCGCTGGCCGCGGCCGAGGAACAGGCCACCGGCGTGCCGCTGATCGCCGGCAACCGGGTCAGCCTGCTGTTCGACGGCCCGGCCACGATGCGCGAAATGATGGACGCGGCGCGCAACGCCACCAGCAACATCAACCTCGAATCGTATATCTTCGACGAGGACGAGATCGGCACGCAGTTCGCCGACGTCTTGATCCAGAAGCAGCACGACGGCGTGCAAGTGAACGTGATGGTCGACGCGGTCGGCGTGCTGGCAGTCAAGCCGGCCTTCTTCGACCGCATGCGCGCGGCCGGCATCCGCGTGGTGATCTTCAATCCGGTCAACCCGGCCAAGGCCAAGGGCAAGTGGGAAGTCAACAACCGCGACCACCGCAAGCTGATGATCGTCGATGGCCGCACCGCCTTCACCGGCGGCATCAACATCAGCAGCACCTATGCCAACAGCTCGCTGTTCCGGTCCAAATACAAGAAAGCCAAGGTCGACGGCGACAAGGTCGGCTGGCGCGATACCCACGTCAAGATCGAGGGGCCGGCGGTGGCGGCGCTGCAGTATTCCTTCGTCAACCTGTGGCTCGAGCAGGCCGGCAGCGAGCTGACCAAGGCCGACTACTTCCCGCCCCTGGCGCCGGTCGGTGACAAGATCCTGCGCGTGCTGGCCACCAACCCGGACGGCGATTTCGAGATCTACAAATCGCTGATGGTGGCGATCGCCGAATCGAAGAAGTCGGTCCACATCACCTCGGCCTATTTCGTGCCCGACCAGCAGATCGTCGATGCGCTGGTGGCTGCCGCCAAACGCGGGGTCGACGTCAAGCTGGTGCTGCCGGGCGTGTCCGACCACGGCATGATCCGCTACGCCGGCCAGGCCTTCTACGACCAGCTGCTTGCCGGCGGCGTCAAGATCTTCGAGCTGCAAATCGCGGTGCTGCATGCGAAGACGGCGGTGATCGACGGCGCGTGGTCGACCATCGGCTCGTCGAACATCGACCGCCGCAGCTTCATCCACAACTACGAGCTGAACGTGGTCGTGGTCGACCCGGCCTTCGGCGGCGCCATGGAGAGCGCGTTCAACGAAGACCTGCGCGACAGCAAGGAAGTGACGCTGGAGGGCTGGCGGCACCGGCCGTGGGGCGACCGGATCCGCGAGTGGGCGGCCAGCCTGGCCGGTTATTGGATTTAAATACGTGGATCTGACTTAAATGCCGGCGGCCATCATGCCGTCGACGGCTTCGGTCCACACGTTCCCGCTGCGCAGGAATTTTTCGGTGTGCAGCAGCTGGAACTGGGAATGCACCGTGTCCCAGCCCATGCGGTCGACCTCGATCCGGTCGGCATCGATCCGGATCACGTTGAAGGAATTGACCTCGCCGCGTCCGCGCGTGGACGTCGCGGTGCCGGCTTGCACCACCAGTGCCGCGTACTCGCTGATCTTGTAGCGGGCCGAGGTGTTGGCGGCGTGGCTGGTGTGCAGGTGCCCGGCCATCAGCAGGTCGACCCCGACCTGCGAGAACGCCTCCATCGCCATGTTGGCGCGGTCGACCAGGTCGCTTTCCTCCGCGCCCGGCGGCAGGTCGAAGGGATGGTGGGTCACCACCACGCGCGTGATCTTGGGGTCGAGGTCGGCCAGGGTGGCGCGGATCTTCTCGACTTGTTCCTTGTTCAGGCGCCCGTCCTTGACGGTCAGCGAGCGCGCCGTGTTCACCCCCAGCACCGCGATTTCGTCGTCGATGTAGACCGGATCCAGGTCATCGGTGATGTAGCGCTTGTAGCGGTCGAGCGGCTGCACGAAACGGCGGAAGACGTTGTACAGCGAGATGTCGTGGTTGCCCGGCACCACGATCTGCGGCCCCGGCAGGGTGTCCAGGTAAGCGCGCGCCGCTTCGAATTCCTCGCTCTTGGCGCGCTGGGTCAGGTCGCCCGAGATCACCACGACGTCGGGCGCGACTTGGCGGACCAGGTTGCGCAGCGGGTCGAGCAGGGCCGGATCGACGCGGCCGAAATGGAGGTCGGACAGGTGGACGAGTGTTCGCATTGGGTTTCCTTGTCTGTTTTATTTATGGTTTCTTGGTCGGCGGCACCAGCACCCTGAGTGCCCCCGGCAGGCTGCGGTAGTGCAGCGGCGCGGTCATCACCGTGACCTCGCCGTCGGTCGCCACGTGCAGGCGCTTGCGGTGGGTGTCGAGCTCGAACGCCGCTGCGTGCAGCACGTCGAAATCGCGCTCTTCGCCCAGCCGGCCGCGCAGCGCGTCGAACGCGAAACGCAGCAGGCCGAAACGCGTGGGGTGCTGGGCCACGTACAGGCTAAGGGTCCCGGCGTCGAGGCGCTCGCGCGCGCCGATCGACAGGCCCTGCATCGTGTAGGCATTATTACCGATGAAGACGAAAGGGGTGCGTCTTGCTAGACGTTCACCCCCGCCGTCCTCGCCCTTCACCGCGAGCCGGAGCGACAGGAAGGGATAGCGGCGCAGCGCGGCCAGGCTGGCCCATAGCGCGGCCGGCCATTTGCCGCGCCCCAGGCGGCTCTGCTGCTTCTCGCGGTCGCGCACGATGTCCGGGTACAGGCCGAGGCCCGAATTGTTGAGGAAGATGCGGCCGTTCACTTCGCCGACGTCGACGCTGACCGGCACCCCGGTGACCAGGTTGCCGATGGCGGCGTCGAGGTCGAGCGGGATGCCGAGGTCCTTGGCGAAGTGGTTCAGCGTGCCCATCGGCAGCACGCCGAAGCGGATATTGGCGGCCGCGCCGGTCCCCACGATCTGCGAGGCCACCGCGTTCATGCTGCCGTCGCCGCCGCCGGCCACCACCAGTTCCGCCCCGCCCTCGCGCGCCCGGCGGGCAGCCGCGATCAGTTCTCCGCCGCCGGCGGCCAGGGTCAGCTCGGCATCCAGGCCGGCATCGCGCAGCTTGCGCCGCAGTTCGCCGGCACGGTCGTCGTCATGGCCGGTACCGGCGCCGGCGTTCACGATCACTTGTACGGGCTTCATATCGGGTCCCTTCTTTCGCTCCAGGAAGGGCGTCCGCGCACCTTGCGGCGCCGGTGCAGCGTCGACACGGCGGTAACGCATACCGCCAGCCAGAGCGCGCCTTCCATGCTGGCGGCCATCACGTCGGACAGGTAGTGCACACCCAGGTACATGCGCGACAGCGCCACCAGCATCACCATCGCGCAGGCGGCGCCGACGATCAGCACGCGCCGCGGCCACTGCGGGTTGCGGCGCACCAGGTAGCAGGCCAGTACGCCGTAGAACAGGGTGGCGGCCACCGTATGCCCGCTGGGGAAGCTGTAGGTGCTCAGGGTCAGCAGCGGATTGTCGAGGCTGGGGCGCTGGCGCCGGAAAATGTGCTTCAGCACCACGTTCAGCAGCATGCCGCCGGGCACGGTGGCCAGCACCACGATCAGCCAGTAATACGCCTTGCGCCAGGCGAACCAGCACGCCAGCAGCGCCGTCATGACGCCCGTGCCGACGATGCCGTTCCAGTGCGTGACGAACAGCATGGCGCGCGTGAAGCCTTCGGTGGCATGCGCACGGAACCAGTGCGCCAGCTGGACGTCGATGACGGTGATGGTGTCGCCCTCGACCACGTCTTCGGCGATCTCGCCGAAGGCAATGCCCGCCAGCACGATGAGCACCAGGCCGACCGTCAGGTGCAGACCGAACTGGCCTTCCGGCGATAGGCGCGCGGCCAAAAAGCGTTTGATTAAATTGTTTGATGGCAAGCTAAATCTTTCCTTTGCGAAAAAACAACGTGCTTTATGCACACTGGTTTTTTATACAGTAACTGTGGATTTATACAGTGTTTGTGTTATTCTTTACTCACTTGACCAACACTACTCGAAAAAGGGATCGTCATGACCACGCTGAATAGCTCCTTCGGACTGCACACCACCCCAACACCTTTCCTGGCCCGCTTCGGCCGCCGCGAAATCCGGGTGACGCGCGACTTCCGCAAGCGTTTCTACCCGGTCAACCCGCTTATCGAGTGCGACACCGGCATCGAGCCGGGCCACGTCGAAGTGCTGCTGTTCGCGCGCTGGCTCGTCGTGCTGTCCAAGGCCCACTGAAATCCGCATAAGGATCATCGTTTTAATTCGTTTTCTTTCGCTCATCAGCGACCTACCCTAGCGGTTCCTGATCCGTCCGAAAGAAAACGATGTTCCATAAAAAAATCGCAGCCGTCCTCGCAACCGGTCTTTTCTTGGCGCAATCGGCCGCCTACGCCGCCGACTACACCCTGCTCAACGTCTCCTACGACCCGACGCGCGAGCTGTACCAGGACTTCAACCAGGCCTTCGCCAAGCAGTACAAGGCGAAGACCGGCGACAACGTCACCATCAAGCAATCGCACGGCGGCTCCGGCAAGCAGGCGCGCTCGGTGATCGACGGCCTGTCGGCCGATGTTGTCACCTTGGCACTGGCCTACGACATCGATGCTATCAGCGAACGCGGCCTTATCGCGCACAACTGGCAAAGCCGCCTGGCGCAGAACAGCACGCCCTATGCCTCGACCATCGTGTTCCTGGTCCGCAAAGGCAATCCGAAAGGCATCAAGGACTGGGCCGACCTGATCAAGCCGGGCGTCTCCGTCATCACCCCGAATCCCAAGACGTCCGGCGGCGCCCGCTGGAACCACCTGGCCGCCTACGGCTATGCGCTGCGCCAGCCCGGCGGCAACGACGCCAAGGCCAAGGATTACCTGGCCAAGCTGTACAAGAACGTGCCGGTGCTGGATTCCGGCGCCCGCGGCGCCACCACCACCTTCGTCGAGCGCGGCATCGGCGACGTGCTGATCGCCTGGGAAAACGAAGCCCTGCTGGCCGTCAAGGAACTCGGCCCGGACAAGTTCGAAGTCGTGGCGCCTTCGGTCAGCATCCTGGCCGAACCGCCGGTGGCGGTGGTCGACAAGGTCGTCGACAAGCGCGGCACGCGCAAGGTCGCCGAAGCCTACCTGCAATACCTGTACAGCGCCGAAGGCCAGCAGATCGCCGCCAAGCATTACTATCGTCCGGTAGTGCAGCCCTATGCCAAGCAGTACGCGGCCCAGTTCCCGGCCGTGAAACTGTTCACGATCAAGGATGTCGGTGGCGACTGGACCAAGGTGCAGAAGACCCATTTCGCGGATGGCGGCGTGTTCGACCAGATCTACCAGCCGGGCAGCAAATAAGTTCTTGCCAATAATTTAGATACACCCTTGTGGGGCGCCAGCTTGAAAAAGCTCGCGCCCCACACTATTTGCATAGTGCCTGACCAGAGATTGTTCAAAACAGGCCGGGGCTATGCGTGGCGCCGAAGACAGTGCCTTTGCACGGCGAGGCGCTACAACGACGCCCTGGCCTGTTTTGAACAATCTCTTGAAAAAATGACTTGAAATCTCGGGGATGAGCACGATTGTCGTATTCATAACCTCGCGTTGTCGCGTGCTTTTATGCGGTGCGACAACTCTTCTCCAACATCTCTGAAGGAGCAAGTCATGGCAGTGCAACTACGCAAGATCGACGAACAAGTGATGGTGATTACCGGTGCCACCAGCGGCATCGGCCTCACCACCGCCCGCATGGCCGCCGACCAGGGCGCAAAACTGGTGCTGGCGGCGCGCAACGGCGATGCCCTCGACACCCTGGCCAGCGAGCTGCGCCGCAAAGGGTCGCAAGTCTGCACCGTGACCGCCGACGTCGGCGTGCCGGCCGACGTCGAACGCATCGGCGAGGCCGCGATGGAGCGCTTCGGCCGCATCGACACCTGGGTCAACAATGCCGGCATCTCGATCTTCGGCCGCAACGAAGACGTGCCGGTGGAAGACATGCAGCGCCTGTTCCAGACCAACTACTGGGGCGTCGTGCACGGCTCGCTGGAAGCGGTCAAGCACATGAAGACACGCGGCGGCGGCGCCATCATCAACCTCGGCAGCGAACTGTCCGAGCGTTCGGTCCCGCTGCAGGGCATGTATGCCGCCTCCAAGCATGCCGTGAAAGCCTTTACCGATGCGCTGCGCATGGAACTCGAAAAGGAAAAGGCACCGCTGTCGCTGACCCTGATCAAGCCGGCCGCCATCGACACCATGTTCGCCGTCCATGCGCGCAATTACATGGACAAGGAACCGGCGCTGCCGGCGCCGATCTACGCGCCGGAAGTCGTCGCCAACGCCATCCTGTACGCCGCCCAGCAGCCGAAGCGCGATGTCTTCGTCGGCGGCGCCGCCAAGGCCATCTCGTCGAGCAGCTTCGCGACGCCGCGCGTGATGGACAAGTTCATGAACGCCTCGATGTTCAAGCAGCAGCAATCCGATCTCCCGAGCTCGCCCAACCGGCGCGACGCCCTGTACGAACCCGATACGCGCAACGAGCTGCGCCAGCGCCAGGGCATGTCGAACCACGTCGCCGAGAGCAGCGCCTACACCGCTGTCACCCTCCGTTCGCACAAGATCGCGCCTGCCCTGCTGGGCCTGGGTGCGCTGTTCGCGGCCTGGACCCTGGCACGCCGCCCGGCGCTGCGCAAGGCATTCGGTTAAGAAAGGAACATACCATGGCAACCAAGCTCAAGAAACTGAATGAACAAGTGATCGTGATTACCGGCGCCACCAGCGGCATCGGCCTGGCAACGGCGCGCATGGCGGCCGAGGCCGGCGCGAAACTGGTACTGGTCGCGCGCGAGGGCGATGCCCTGGACACCCTGGCGCACGAGATGCGCCAGCGCGGCGCCGAGGTGGCGACAGTCGCGGCCGACGTCGGCGTGCAGGACGAGGTGGCAAAGATCGGCCGCGCCGCGGTCGAGCGTTTCGGCCGGGTCGACACGTGGATCAACAACGCCGGCGTCGGCACCTTCGGCACGCTGGAGCAAGTGTCGCTGGAAGACATGCAGCGCCTGATGCAGACCAATCTCTGGGGCGTGGTCAATGGCTCGCTGGAAGCGGTGAAGCTGCTCAAGACCCATGGCGGCGGCGCCCTGATCAACGTCGGCAGCGAAGTTTCGGACCGCTCGCTACCGCTGCAGGGCACGTATGCGGCCTCGAAACATGCGGTGAAGGCGTTCACCGAATCGCTGCGCATGGAACTGGAAAAGGACAAGGCGCCGATTTCCGTGACCTTGATCAAACCGGCCGCCATCGCCACGCCATTCCCGATGCACGCCAAGAACTACATGGAAAACGAGCCGACCCTGCCGTCACCACTGTACTCGCCGGAGCTGGCCGCGCGCACCATCCTGCACGCGGCCGAGGTGCCGGAGCGCGACCTGTTCGTCGGCGGCCAGGCCAAGCTGGCCTCGGTGCTGAGCCAGATCCTGCCGCGCACGATTGACCGCTTCATGCGCGCCGCGGTGTTCAAGCAGCAGCAAACCGACCGGCCGAGCGCGCCGGCACGGCGCGACGCCCTGCACGAACCGGATGCGCGCCGCGAACTGCGCCAGCGTGCCGACCTGGGCAAGAAGATCACCGAGTCCAGCCCGTATACGGCCTTCCAGATGAAGTCGACCGCGACCAAGACCTTGCTGGTGGGCGGTGCGCTGCTGGCGGCCTGGGCGCTGACGCGCAAGCCGGCGCGGCGCCTGTGGCAGGCTTGAGGCAAGTTCGGAAATGATATAAACGGTTTTTGTAGGGTGGGCACCCTGTGCCCACGCGAACGCTTGCATCATGCCGGCATCCGCGTGGGCACAGGGTCCCTACCCTACAATGCTGGTACTCCAGGTAAAAAAGGCTGGGCAGCTTGCGCTGACCAGCCTTTGTTTTAGTACGCCCCAGATTTATTTACCCGGCGCCGGCCCTTTCGGCGGTTCGCTGCCGAGGAAGTCGACGTCCTCGTCGGTCAGCGGCAGGTCGGGAATCGATTCGATGTGGTCGGTGCCGATATCGGCACCGTCGCGGGCCAAAATGTCGCGGCCGGCGGCGGCGCGTTCACCGGTACCGCCGAAGTCGCTATCGGACTCCATGTTGGGATCGCCAACGTCCGCGCCGGCGCTGTCGTGGGCATAGCTGGCCTCGTTGTCCGAGGTGGTGCCGGTGTCCAGGTCAAGCGTCTGGTCGTCGTCGAGTGCGGCGGCAAAGCCGGGGCCGCCGACGACGTCGCTGCCCGAGTCGGAAATATCGCTGGGGCCGAGCGAATCGACGCCGTGGCCTTTGCCGAGACTGCGGTCTGGTGCTTCCGGGAAGTTATCCGGATCAAGGGTGCTCGTGCCAGTCATAAAACCTCCAATTCAATCCTGTGAAAACATGGTAACAGCCTACCTGCTTTTGCAATTTTGCGGCGCAGCGCAGGCTGTCATGTGAACCGCCAAGACAAGCTCCAGGGCAAGGCGCATCGCCGCAGCGATGGACCGCGAAGACAGTACGCTGGTACGGCGAGACGAATGCAACGCCGCCATGGGGCTTGTCTTAACGGCGCTAGAATGCGTGGCGCATGCCGACGTTGACTGCCGAACTGCCGCTGGGCCGGGCCGCGCCGCCGATCAGGATGCCGGTGCTGTTGGTGTTCACGGTGTGCGAGACCGCCGCATAAAAGTCGGTCTTGCGCGAGACCACGTAACTGGCGCCGAGCGCGAACTGGTTAGCGTCGCGGTTGGCCAGGTCGCGGTCGTTCTTGTGGATGTAGGACGCCAGGAAGGTCGTCGAACGCGTCATCGGCACCGCGATACCGGCGATGGTATCGCGGCTGTTGGTCGACGAGGTGCTGGCGACGCCGGCGCCGTAGGGATTGTCCGGGTTGTACAGCGGCGAGCCGCCCCAGCCGCGGTTGGCGGCGTAGGCGGCATAGGCCGTGCCCCAGCGCGTGCGCAGGTTGGCCGCGAGGATCGAATTCTTCGCATCCATATTGCTGCCGGTCAGGTTGTACAACTGGACCTGGGCCACGTGGCGGTTCTGGTGCGCCGCCCGCAGCGACAGCGGACCGAAGTCGGCGCCGACCGTCATGCCCCAGGCACGGTCGGCCGTCGCATTGCTGCCGAGGGTGTCGACGGTCCAGGAACCACCGGTCGAGATGTGGTCGATCTGGGTGGTGTAATAGCGCACACTGCTCTCGACCGGGGTACCGCTCGGGTTCACCAGGTTGCTGGCCTTGCCGGCGGTGCCGGTATGGAAGGGATCGGCGACATCGGCCCGGGTCAGGTATTCCAGGTTGTACTGGCGGCCCAGCACCATGCCCTCGCCCATCGCCGCGCCGGACTGGCTGCCGCGACCATAGCTGCGGCGCACCGGCGTGGTCCAGTCGGCGCCAGCGTTCGCTCCACGGGCGCGCTCCGGTACACCGCTGTACACGGCAATATTGTGTCCGCCCGCTGACTCATGACGGACGGAACCGTCCGAGGCAGCGGCGTTCTGCGTGGTGTCTTGTGCGTATGAGCATGTCGTGCTGCCACCAAGCACGATGCACGCGATCCAGACCTTGTTCATGGCGTATTCCCTTTCTACGCCTTTACCTTATCCGCTTGTGGGCGGGCTTATCTGTCCAATATCGCACAAACCAAGAGCAAATTCCGCTCGACGTATTGTCAGCAGATTCTGACGCGATTTTCAAGGCTGGTGAAGGGGCACGTTCCAGTCTACAATCGCATGGTCGATAAAGTAATTAAACTACACAATAAAACGAGTGGAGAGACACATGAAACGTACCTTGACTACATTAGTACTGAGTTTGCTTGCAGGCATGACAGCTGTCCCAGTACTGGCAGCAGCTCCTGCCGCTACGCCCATGAACCATGTGGAATGGTCGCGCAACGCCAACATCTACGAAGTCAACATTCGCCAGTACACGCCGGAAGGCAGCTTCAACGCTTTCGCCAAGCACCTGCCCCGTCTCAAGAAGATGGGCGTCGACATCCTGTGGCTGATGCCGGTGCAGCCGATCGGCGAGAAGAACCGCAAGGGCAGCCTGGGCAGCTACTATGCAGTGCGCGACTACACCGCCGTCAATCCGGAATTCGGCACGCTGGATGACTTGCGCAGCCTGGTCAAGCAGGCGCATGGCCTTGGCATGCGCGTGATCATCGACTGGGTCGCCAACCACACCGCCTTCGACAATCCGTGGACCGTCCAGCACAAGGACTGGTACCTGAAGAACGAGAAGGGCGAGATCTTCCCGGTCACCTATACCGACGGCGCCGAGCCCGAGTACTGGACCGACGTGACCGGCCTCGACTGGACCAACAAGGCGCTGTGGAAAGGCATGAGCGATGCCATGCTGTTCTGGGTGCGCGAGGCCGATATCGACGGCTTCCGCTGCGACGTGGCCGGCAAGGTGCCGACGCCGTTCTGGAACGAGGTGCGCACCACGCTCGACCGCGTCAAGCCGGTGTTCATGCTGGCCGAGGCCGACAAGCCGGAACTGCACGAGCATGCCTTCGACATGACCTACGGCTGGGACACCAAGGATATCTTCAAGGAGATCGCCAAGGGCAAGGCCGATGCGCGCACGCTGCAGGCGTTCCTGGCGAAACCGCCGAAAGCCTTCCCGCCGGGCGCCTACCGCATGCGCTTCACCAGCAACCACGACGAGAATTCCTGGTCCGGCAGCGACGTCGAACTGTACGGCCCGGCCTTCAAGGCGATGGCGGTGCTGGCCGCCACGCTGCCCGGCATGCCGCTGATCTACGGCGGCCAGGAAGCCGGGCTCGACAAGCGTATCGCCTTCTTCGAGAAAGACCCGATCGCGTGGAAGACGTATGCCTATGCCCCCTTCTACACCGACCTGCTCGCGCTCAAGCACGGCAACCGGGCGCTGTGGAACGGCCAGTACGGCGCCGAGCCGCAGGTACTGGCGACCGGCAACGACAAGGTGTTCGCCTTCCGCCGCGCCCTGCCCGGGAATGCGGTGCAGGTGACGGTGAACGTGTCCGGCCAATCGCAGCGCTACACCCTGGCGGGCGGCGCCGCGCAAACGCTGGCGCCTTGGGATTACCGCATCGACGTCCAGCAATCCAAGGCGCAAGCGGCGCGCTGAGCGGCGCTACCGGCGCGCGCATGGATCGCGCGCACTCAGCGCGCGCACTCATCCCGCTCCTGGGGGCATTCATCCCAGCCTGCTGGAAAGCTTGACACCGCCCTCGCATAATCCAGCGATCGAACGGGCGCCGCCGGCGCCCGTCTTCCTGACCTGGAAAGCCGGACCCGAGATGCGACCGATTCGAACCCGCGGCGCCGCTGCGCTGCTGCTGGGCGTGTGCGTCCACGCCCCGAGCCTGGCACAGCAGGCGCCGCCACAGCCACAAGAACAGCAGGCAGCGCCCGCCATGCAGCAGGTGATGCAGCAAGTGAGGGTCAGCGCCGGCGCCACCGACCTGCGGCGCCAGTCGACCACCACCGCCATCGTCATCGGACGCGAGGAACTGCTGCGCCAGGGCGACAGCAGCCTGTCCGAGGTGCTCAAGCGCCAGCCCGGCATCACCGTCGACGCCGTGCCCGGCCGGGCGCCGGCGATCCGCATGCGCGGCATGGGCAGCGGCTACGTCGTGATCCTGCTGGGCGGCGTGCCGGCGCCGTCCGGCTTCGCGCTGGAATCGATCAGCCCCGACCTGGTCGAACGGGTCGAGATCCAGCGCGTCGCCACCGCCGAGACCAGCGGCCAGGCGGTCGCCGGCGCCATCAACATCATCCTGCGCAAGGCCGGCGGCGGACGCGACGAAATCAAGGCCGGCAGCAGCGTGGTCGGCGGCTACGCGGCGCCGAGCGTCGTGGCCCAGCATAACGGCAAGGCCGGCGCCCTCGACTGGACCGTGATCGCCACCCTCAGGCGCAACGTCAACCCGGTCAGCGCGGCCGACCTCGAGGAAGGCAATGCGCCGGCGCTGCTGCGGCGTACTGCCTGGAGCGACCGCCAGCGCGAAGACATGCTGGAACTGGCGCCGCGCCTGAACTGGAAGGCAAGCCCCGCCGACACCTTCAGTTCGCAGACCTTCATCCGCGCCCGCCGCATCGACAATCTGGCGGCGCAGCAGCAGACAACCGAGATCGGCACCCCGGCCGAGTTCCAGCGCGCCACCTCGCGCTATCGCACCCAGCCGCTGAAGGCCTACCTCGACGGCGCCTGGACCCGGCGCCTGGACGGCGACGCCAGCTTGAGCACCAAGCTGATCGGGTCCTATACGCGCAGCGAAGCGGATTTCCTGTATCGCGGCATGGATGGCGGCGGCGCGCTGCTGGAGACCCACCAGGTGGCGTCCGGTCCGGTGGAGCGCCAGCTTCTGTTCAACGGCAGCTGGCGCCGTCCTTTCGGTGGCGGCCATGCGCTGGCCGCCGGCTGGGACTTCAGCCAGAAGCGCCGCAGCGAATACCGGCGCGAACACCAGTACGATGCCGCCGGGACCGGACTGCTGGCCACCGACGAAAGCTACCGGGCCACGGTGCGGCGCGCCGCCCTGTTCATCCAGGACGAGTGGGACCTCAATGCGGCATGGTCGGCCTACCTGGGCCTGCGCCGGGAAACGCTGCACACGCGTGGTGGCGGCAATGCCGCCGTGTCGGTGGACGTCGGTGCCGGCGTGTGGAGCCCGATCCTGCAGACGCTATACAAGCTGCAGCCCGATGCGCAAGGACGCAGCGACCAGTTGCGCCTGGCCGTCGGACGCAGCTACAAGGCGCCGGAGATCACCCAGCTGATGCCGCGCCGCTACACGGTCGACAACAACAACAGCGCCAACAACCCCGACCAGCAGGGCAACCCCAACCTGCGGCCGGAACTGGCACTGAACCTCGACCTGGCCTGGGAACGCTACTTCAGCAAAGACAGCATGCTCGGCATCAGCGCCTTCGACAAGCAGATCCGCGACATCACCCTCGACCGGGTGTACCAGAGCGGCGGCGTCTGGATCGTCACGCCGGTGAATGCTGGGCGCGCCCGCGTGCGCGGCCTCGAGTTCGAAGCCAAAGCCACGCGCGGCGCGGTTGCCGGCCGCGCCAACCTGGCCCGCAACTGGTCGCGCCTGGAACAGGTGCCCGGCCCCGACAACCGCATCGACGGCCAGCCGGCCTGGACCGGCAACCTCGGCCTCGACGTGGCGGCCGGCGCCAAGCTCGACCTCGGCGCCAGCGCCAGCTACCGCGGCCGCTACGCCTCGCGCGAGAGCCTTACGCTGGCCGGCAGCGGCTCGCCCAAGCGCCAGCTCGACCTGTATGCGGTATGGAAGAGCGGCCGCCATGCCCGGCTGCGGCTGTCGGCCAACGACCTGCTGCACCAGGACTACACCGAACGCAGCCTCTATACGGATGTGGACAAGGGCCACCGCGCCCGCAGCACCGTGTACCGCCCCCACACGACCTGGCGCCTGATGTGGGAACAGTCGCTGTGACGGGCAGCCGGTTCGACTAGCGCCGCAGCGCCGTGAAGCCGGCCGGCTCCCACTCGCGCAATGCCAGCAGCAGGCCGCTGCCGCGGCGCTTGGGCAGCGGCGAGGCCAGGCTTTCCTCATGCAGTTCGGCAAAACGCGTACGCAGTTGGCGCAGCTCGGCCTGCATGCGCGCGAGCGCGCCCTCGGTCAGCATGCCGTGGGTGAAAGCCAGCGATTCGTCGGCCTTGTCGAAGCGGCTGCCGAGGAAATCGTCGAGGCCCTGGGTACGGAAGAACTGGCGGATCGGGCCATCCGGCAGCCAGTCGAAATCGCGCGCCACGTTCAGGCGGATGCGGTTGCCCGGCATCAGGGCGATCAGGTGCAGGCGGTCCAGGTGCAGCAGCTTCTGCAGGCACTCGGCTTCGCTCAGCCGGTACACGGCCAGCATGTCGCGCAGGGTCCAGTGATTCAAGGCGCATACCGCGACCAGCAACAGCTTGGTATCCGACACCAGCTCTTTCTCCTGGGCCGGCGCCAGCGTGCGCAGCCGGCTTTCGCTGAGCGCCGCTTCCTGGGTCAGCTCGGCCAGGGTGAAGCCGAGCAGGTTGCCGATCTCGACCAGGCGGTCGACGCCCAGCGTTTCCGAGGTCAGCAGGCGCTTGACGCTGGCTTCGGACAAGTGCAGCGCCGCGGCGACGTCGCAGTAGGTCTTGCCCTGTAGCTTGAGCTGGCGCTTGATCGTGCTGAGCAGTTGGGAAACTTCGGACATGGTAGCGGAATCCGATACAGGCGGGCGGAATGATCGATCGACAGCGCTGATCGTATCACGACAGCGGCCAGGGCAATAGTCCGCCATGTAACTTCAGGTTGCAATCTTATCTTGAAAAACGATAAACCGGACTCATCTGCATAAGCCGAGTTACGTTGCGCACCCACGGGTGGCCCACTGGTCATGACACGACATCGCACCCTCCTTGCCTGCCTGCTGTTGCCGCTGTCGCTCGCCGGCTGTGCCGGCATGGCGAATTCCATTACGGCCGCGCGCGGCGGCGTCCGCCCCGCTACCGAAGCCGGCGCGCCCGGCGCCGACGAATGGGCGCAGCGCTGGTCCGCACAGGCGGCTCCGCAGGATCAGGAACCCGAACAGGACCGGATGCGCAAGGCCGCCGCCGCCATGGTGGACGGCATCCGGCTGTACGACAACGGCGATTTCGAGGACGCCATCGCCAGGCTGAGCGAACCCGAGATCCGCAGCGCGCCCGCTCCGATGCGGGTGGAAGCCCTGAAATACATCGCCTTCAGTCATTGCGTCACGCAAGACCTGCCCGACTGCCGCCTCGCCTTCGACACGGCGCTCGCCCTCGACCCCGACTTCGCACTGGGCCGCGGCGAAGGCGGCCATCCGATGTGGGGTCCGGTGTTCGAGCAAGCCAAGGCCGCGAGCGAACAGTTGCGCGAACGCGCGGCGCTGGCCCAAGCGCGCGAGCGCTTGCGCACCCAGGACTTGTGGCGGCCCTGGTAAGACCAGGGGCCGCACAAAAAAAAGCCGGCGCTTCACGGTGGAAGCGCCGGCCTGGATGGGGGTGAAGCGGTGGCTTAGAAGCCGTACTTCAGGCCCACGTTCAGGGCATCGGCCTTCGAGCCAGTGGCCTTGTCCTTGCCGTAGCGCTCGTATTCGCCGACCACCGAGACGTTCTGGTTCACGGCGTACTGCACGCCGATACCGCCGTACACGCCGGTGTCACGGTCGTTGATGCGGCCCAGGCCGCCCAGGTCGTTCTTGCGCTCGCTGTACGATGCGCCCAGCTTACCGTAGGCCGACACGCGCTCGTTGACCGGCACGGTGTACTTGGCGGCGAGGTAGGAATCCGAACCCTTCACCGATGCACGGACCGGGGTCGCGTTGCGGGTGGTGTTGTAGTCTTCGCTGCCGTGGTGGGTGTAACCAGCTTCGACGCCCCAGTTCTGGGTGATGTCATAGCCGGCGAAGACCTTCGGGCTGGCTTTCCACTCGTCGGCGGCCTGGTTCTTGGCGCCGGAGACGGCGACGCCGACGTAAGGACGCGGCGAGTAGGTGTTGGCATCCATCAGGGTGGTTTGTGCCTGGGCTGCGCCTGCGGCGGCGACGGTTGCAGCGACTGCGATGATCAGCTTTTTCATGTGGTGTTCCTCTTCGTATAGTGACTTGGCAGGCAACGTCTATCTGCGTTGCATGAATAGACCTTAACATTGCGACTTTATTCACTCGTAGGCTCAATCCGTAAGGAACTGTAACGAGAAGGGGCATTGCTGACTGTCCGGTCACATATTATTTGTCTAACCCATGGTGGATAACGCCACGTTGCGGGACGTAGCCGGATGTTCTATTGATTGTTGGGATACACAATTTGTTACATCATTACGTAACGTAGTGACACTGTTTTGCCACAAACGGTGATTTTGTTGTTTTTATGTCAGTTTAAGGCTGCCTCAAGTTATTTCATATAGGTGTCGGCTGCAAACGCTCCATCCATGCGGGGCACTACCAAAAAAACGCCCGGTTGATGCCGGGCGTTTCTCGCTCAATGCTTCTCTCAGGGCGCTGGTACCCAGCCCGCGCCGTTGTTCCAGGCGGCGAAGATCTTGCCGCGCGCACTCACCCCGCTCAGGTCCGCCGCAGTGCTGGCATAGCCGCTGCGTCCTGTCACATCAAGCGGCTTGCCGTTCAGGTCCATGCTGCCGCTCTCGCGCCATCCGGCGGCGGCGCTCGGCGTCGACGGGTCCGGCAGTGGCGAGTTGGCCGGCTGGGTGAACCAGCCGGCGCTGGCGATGTGCGGGCCGATCCTGTTGCCGACGAAGGCGATGTTGTCGCAGCCGAGGTTCGGATTGCCGAAGCTGCCGCCCGTATACAGCGTATTGCAGTAGCCGTTGGCGACCGTCAGCCCACCCGAGCGGCCGAGGTAGGCGCTGCCGGCGGGCACGTTCGAGTCCGCGCTCAGGGTGCTGTTCAGCACCACGAAGCCCGGATAACCGTAGGCGTCGCGCGCCTGGAACAGGTAGCCGCCCGAGTAAGGACCGAGCGCGGCCCCGGTCGGATCGTAGACGGTGTGCAGTTCGCTCTCTTCGAACAGCGCCGCGAATGGCGAACCCCAGATGAAATCAACGTCGCCGGCGATGTACGACTGGTAGTACCAGGCCCAACCCTTGGTCTGGACCGTGTCCTGGGCGCTGAGGAAATTCATATAGGTCGCGACGAAGCGGCTGCCGTTCAGCGTGGCGCTGTTGAAATAGATCGTCTCGGCCTGGTTGTTGAAAATGGTCTGCTTGACGTGGGTGTTCTTCAGCGTGAAGTTGCTGAGCTTGAGCAGGTCGGCGTTTTCCACCAGCAGCACCGCGCGGCCGCCGCCGAGCGCACGGCGGGTGGCGCCCTGCACGGTGGACAGCGTGGTCTGGGCCGAGGTCTTGCTGCCGCCGGTGCTGGGGTTATAGGACTCGAAATTCTCGTGGTGGACGACCACGCCGGCGCGGCTTTCGCCGGCGATCGTCAGGTTGTTCACGTTGCGGATGAACAGCAGCTCGTCGTAGTCGCCATTCTTGATCGTGATCGTCTTGGCATCCGCCGCATTCGCGCAGCTGACGCAGCCGTTGGCCATGATCCAGTCCAGCGCGCCCTGCACGCTGCGGAAGTCGGCGCTGCCGTTGTCGTCGACGGTGACCGCCGTCTTCGAAGCCGGCGCGCTCTTGGTGTGGAAGGTCCAGGCCTTGGCGCCGGTGATCGCGGTCAGCGGCGCGCCGTTCGAGCGGCCCGCCAGCGTGCCCGGGTCCATCGTCACGTAGTAATCGGTGCCGTAGGCCAGCACGCCATCGTGCAGCTTGATCGTGGCGGTGTTGCCGGCGATCGTCACCGGCTGGTAGTACACGTAGCGCCATTGGGTCAGGTTGGCGACGTTCTTGCCGATCTGGTCGATCTCGGTGTTCGCATATGGCAGCACCTGCTGGTTTTCGCCGCCGGCGCTCACGATCGTGCTGCCGACATCGATGGTGTCGACCAGGGTGTTGTCGGCCGCCTTATAGACCTTGAAGGTGCCGCTGGTGGCGAGCACGGGTGGTGCGTCGAAAGTGAGTTGCAGGCGGGTGTCGACGTAGGCAGCTTGCTCACCCTGGGCCGGCAGGTAGGTGGCGACCGGGTTGGTGACCGGTGCAGTTGCGCCAGTGCCGGGCTGATTCGTCGATGGATTGTCGCTGCCGCCGCAGGCGGCGAGCAGGATGGCGGATGCGGACAGGCTGGCTGTCGCAAGGAGTTTACGCATGTGTCTACCTCGGTTCTCTTTTCTTGTTCAAAAGCCGATCCGAATCGCGACATAACGCTTTGGGAATGATATATCAGATCGGCATTTCTAATATATCAGAACTGGACGGGTAATTTCTAAAGAAAAAGTTTGTGCAGAATTCGCTGAGTCCCGGTCATTCATTTCTGGTGCCATACATACTGTTGTGATACCTATACTATCTATATTGCATAGTAACAAATTTTGTATATATTTTGCAACTTTTGTAATAGCATAGGGATATTTAACAGACGCGGATGGTTCATAATGAGACGAATTGAATGGATCGATGCCGCCAAAGGCTTGGGCATTTCCTTGTCGTGCTCGGGCACGCATTCCCATCTGCGGCGGGCGCTGCAACGGCGATCTGGGCATTTCACATGCCTCTCTTCTTTTTCCTGTCCGGTCTTACGGCAACGCCATGGTCTGCCGGAGCAGGGCCAAAATTCGTGCGCGGCCTGAAAGGCCTTCTTGTTCCCTATCTTTTTTTCAGCCTTGTTTCGATTGCCCTTTTCATGGCTACCGGGAGCAACCTACCGGAAAAAGGTTCATGGACCGGCCAGCTGCAGCAGAAGGTGTACGGCGTCGCCGGTCCGGATGGACAAATGCGCTACAACGTTCCACTCTGGTTTTTTACCTGTCTTGTGCTGGTTCGGCTGGCTTTCGCTGCGCTTACCTCGAGAGTGCAATCCAAAGGCGCACAACTTGCCTGCGTCTTGTCTGGCGCCTTGATCGCACATGGTTATGTGTTTCCGCACTTTACGTCGATGGTGTGGAACCTTGACGTGGCGTTGGTCGCGCTGGTCTTCTTCACGACCGGCTACTACGTTCAGGGCCTCAACATCAAACCGGGCGCCTGGCCCAGGACACTGCAATGGAGTGCGGGCCTGATGGTGGCCGTGGTTTTCGTCGCCGCAGTCGCCACGAATGGTCGGGTCGACATGAACGGCAGAAGCTTCGGGAATCCGTGGTGGTTTTATGTGGGTGCTTTCGCAGGCATCGCCTTGACGGCCGGTATAGCCAACCGGCTTGGTCACATCAAGTTCATCAAATTGCTGGGTCAAGCATCGATCGTCATCTTTCCGGTCCATGCGTTGTTCTGGCTGCTTCCCAGCCGGGCATTTTCGATGGTGACGTGGTACGCGTCGAAAATCAGCGATACCGATCTCTTCGTTTCCACGGTCGTCGCCTGTATCGAGATCGCCGCATGCCTGCCTGTGTATTTCGCCATCGTACGATGGGTGCCGTTCTTCATCGGACAGCCTGCCAGGCACGTACCAATCTTGCAGACGCAACCCGCACAACTTCCAGTTTCCTAGCGGCGTGGAAGAAAAAAAGCCCCATCGAATGGGGCTTTTTTATTGTTCTTGGCGGAAGCGGTGTCAGCAGTAGTTTGTCTATGAAAACGGAGACATGTTTTTGTGGCTACCCACCGGGGTGCCCACTGGGCTATTTAGGCTAATTTTTACGGCCCGCGATAGTATGGATGCGGGATCGACCTGTCCGCAGGCGCCCGCTATCGACCTATTTCGTTGAAAAATTCTTGAGCAACACAGCCGCCGAGCAGCACTGATGAGGTAACTTTACAGGAACTAAGGCTCGATGGGGCATCGTTTAGCTCGTTCGGTCGGGCGCCAGATTCAAATTCGTAGCTCCTTGGTCAGTCTTTTGGCCATTAGCCGAAGATTTTGCGCCACGGCGGCCAATAGAAACTCGTTGCGTACATCGCTCGGCCCGCGCAGGCGTAATCGGCCAACCTTCAAGATGCGTTTTAGATGGGCAAGTAGAATTTCGACTTTCTTCGGTTCCCGGCGAGATTGACAATAAGCCTCGGTCTTGCCAACGGCGCGTGCCATGTCGCGTGCAGGTTCTTTGGGTGCGATCGATTTTACGGATTGACGTATTGGGGCAGCTCAATGGTTTAAGCTGACAAACCTGATAGTCGTACAGGCTGGCGCGGTAGCGAAATGGGTTCTTCTTCTGCCTACGGTCCGACGTCTCGACCTGATAAGGCTTCGTGTACATCGCCTTCGTCATCGACGTCTAAGAAATCCGCGCCGTAGCAACTATATAGGGAGCCCAATGAGCAGGGTGAATGAACTCTGCTTTGCAGTCGCCGCTAGGTGTCAGCAGTGCTAACTGCGCCTCTCTTGCCGCCAAAGCAGTAGTACCGGCAGAAGGCGAGTTCCCAACGTCGGCGTAAAAGCGGCGGAAGAATGCTGGTGCGGATGCGTCGAACGTCTCCCACAGCGTGGAGAGGACGGTCCGAACCCCGGACCGCAGCAAAACCGAGCTAAAGCCCTCGACGTCAATGTCCTGGCGGGCCGTGCCGCAGGCGGAGAGCACGAACAGGCCGGTATCGCAACCCGATTCCTCAAGCAATGTCCTGAGCGTACGGATGCTTAATTCCTTGTCCAAGAAGGCGAGACTTGAGGACGCATCGCTCGAAGGGTCGAAGCTGGCATGCGTTGCCAAATGAACCAAGCCGCGTCCGCCACGAGGCCTGACGATCTCGCGAAGGAAGCCCTCAACCGTGCACTGCTGGTCGATATAACAGTCGAGTTCCATCGCTGGCCGCATGCTCAATTGCCTAGAGATAATTTCCGCCTCCCGGGCAGCCCCTGGTAGCTCCTCGCCAAGCAGATTGGTGCAAGCGAAAATGGCGGCATGCTCGGCGTTGCCCACACTCGTCGCTGCATCCCCATATAGCGCAACCCTGTTCAGGTAGGCAAGCGAGAAGCGCTGGACCAAGTATCCGTGGCCGTCGTGAAGAGCGGCGAACGGAATGCTGGCAAGGAGCCGGTCACTCTCGATGTACAGGTGCGCGATTTCCTTACCGATGGCGTCTTCGATAGGATCAAACAGGATGTGGTACAGCTTCTGCCCAAGTGCATGTACGGATGGAAGGTCCGATGAAGACGAGCGGCATTGTTGCCTAAATTCGAAGATCAGCAATCCCAGCGCGCGTATATCGATGGGCACCACGAGTTGTTTCTTCTCGTAATAGGTCGACAAGGAGATCGACAGTGCCGATCCGGAGGCAATGAAGCGGAGGATCGCGTCGGTCTTTCCGAGATTCTTCGCCGGATCGATGCCGTCCCTTGCAGGGGGCTGTGCCTCGGAAAAGCGCCTGCTGTCGATCATCCCCTGTATGGTTCCATTCAGCCCCGAAAATATGTCAGCGAGTCGATTGACTATGGCATCTCTGCGATCGAGGCACTTTACGTCAAGGACGGCTGCGCCAAGCCCCGATTGTCGGATTGCGTCCAGTTCGAAGGGTGTGAGCGCGACATGCTGGGCGACGACCGCCTCGGCACCGGAGCGCCGGGTGAACTCGTTGTACTCGTTCTCCTTTAACAGGTCATACGCCAGTTCGCCCTCGTTATACCGCCCGACTTCACTAAGTTCGTTAATCAAGGTTCTATGCGCCAGGGTCCGTGTGCCAATGTATGCTGAAGCAAGGTCCCTAGCTTCCTCCGATGCAAGGTCCTCAATTGCCTCCGATGGGGCCGCGTAATGATGGATCCCGCGGACTGCTGCCTTTGCTAACAGGATAGCGGTATTGGTATCACCTATGTCCGCCAAGACTTCGCTGTACTTTAGCCTCGTATCTTCATCCGGGCTGAAGAAGTGGACGAGGTTTTCGACATTGAGTTGATAATGCGTCGCGCCTGCCAGCAAAGCAGCGGCAAAGCGCCAATGCATGTCGTGCATACGGCCGCAAGCTGCTTCAACCCGCCCGGCGACGGCCCAGACGCGCGCTTCGATCCATCGGTCACGGCGGAGCTGCTGAAGCAATCCAATAGCATGATCGAGGTGCCGCTTGGCATTCGAATACAGGTCCGTTCGTTCGTCATGCCCAGCCGTCCTGGCGAGATTGGAGTACGAATAGCCGATACCGGCATGAGCCTGGGCTACCTGATACTGGACGTCCGGGCTCGTTCGGATCTCGCCGCAGTCGACCAACTTGATCAGTTCCTCGAAATACTGGCGCGCCCACAGATTCCACTCCGCTGCCAGATCTACATTTCCCAAGACGGCATTGCCCGCATTCACGAAGGTCATCGCCAGCGATTCGTCGTCGAGGCCTAGTGGTGGTGCCTCCCGCATGATGCGAAGTACCGTCATGCTTGATAATGCAGCGAGGCCGGGATACCGACTTCGATCGAGTCCATGCATCAGCATATCGATGTCGATAAGATCGTCGGTAGCCGGGCGTCGTTTCGCGATGTGTTTCAATGCTTCCACCGAAACTGCGAAGAGCCGCGGGGGGGAGGTCATGGCGACCATCGCAGTTCGGCAAATCGCCAATGTCCAGGCAATATCCACCTGGAGCGACGACAAACCATAAACTGTTTGGGCGCGCGGTTCGGCCTCGGCATTCAGGAGAAAAACTGTCGCGATCTTGGTTTGCAGGGCGCACACCACAGCTAGCAAGCGCAATGCAAAATCGGCTGTGATGGGCCGGACTGCGCCAGTACGTGCCATCGTCTGAACATGTCGCAACAGCGCTTCAGCGCGCTTAGGGTGCTCCAGGAGGTCGAATGCCACTGCGAGCTGTGAAAAAAGATCGGCTTTGTTCGCTACCGCGCGGCCATAGCAACTTAGCAGTAATCTGACCAGTATTTCCTTGAACAGGTAGGGGTGCCCACAGTTGAGCGAATAGATGGCTGCAGCATAAGCGGGATGTTCATGCACTTCTTCGGCTTCGCCGTGGATTGCCGCGACCATCCGGGCGCAAAAGCGGCATCGCTGCCGATATGCATGATTGGGCGGGCCTGCCTTCACCTCACTCATCAGTACGTCGACGACCAATTTTGCTGCAAACAGCGGATCGTCCTTGCCTCCCATCCATGACGTGAGAAACAAACTCGCCTCGGTATTCGTCCTCATCGAGCCAGAGCAATACGCAGAATATGCCCCCGCCAGCGCCGCCTCTAGCTCCTGCCGCCACTCTGGGACTTTGAGCAACCGCTTGGAAAAGCGGCGATGCAGCGTACGAAGGACTCTGGTAAAAAGTGACATAGTGGCCTAATCGACTTGATTCGGAAACGGAGTGGCCAGGCCAAGGGCATCGCGTGCATGGTCTAATGCGCCTGCTAGGGAATGATGCTGACCTTCTTCACCTTGATGACGCCCTGCCGTTCGTTATAGCGTTCGGCGAAGTCAAAGAAAATCCCGAAGTCAGCGTAGTCTGTGCTGATGCCGCTCATAAAGTACGTGTTCTGCCGAGCTTGGAGGGCATAGTATCCAAACATGTATAGGGCGAAATCCTCCGACATGTAGCCTGCCCGCACGAGAAGTACCATCTCTTCGAAGAACGTGATCAGCTTCCGTTTTTTGTTGCCCATGGAAGGGTTTGCCAGAATACTTTGCTCGCCCTCCGGGGCATCGATGAGGTTTAATATCTCGAATAGTTCCTCGTCGTCGAAGAGGCGCCTATGCTGGTCGAGGGAAAATTTCACGATATCCAAAGCGCGCTGCTTCTTTTGTGTATAGAAATAGCTAAAGATAGTGAAAATGGCGACTAGCGCGGCAATACTGTAGCCAGTGCTCTGGATCCACTCAGGCCGAGTCATGCATTCTGACGCAATACAGTATAAATCCGGGGTAACAGTTGGCATAAGGTATCAAACGATAAACATCGGTAAAAAGCGCTGCGTTGAACTGAGCCATACTAGCTGGACAATTCCATGGACAACGGGAGCCTAAATCCTGCAGTATTAAACACAAGACTTTCTTAATAATATCGTAAATTTACAGCAGGCAGGTTCCGATCCCAACGACTTTGTTCCGATTCGGAGGAGGATCGCCCTCCAGTGCCGCGCTGGAACCGGCGATCGCGAGTAGACGAGCTTCAGCGCTTGCTTGCACTCAAGATTTCACAGGAGACGGTGAACTGTCTTACCTCCACGATGCGCGAGAGGCCTTCTGTAACTGGTGTGGAGATGGCTACTACAGATTTCGTTTGAAGCTCATCGCGCTGTACCCAGTATCGAATTGGAGTGCAGCCATCTTCTTCTGCCGTGTGTTACGCATCATGCAATCATCAGCTAATCCACTGCCTAAAGGCGATCGAAAGCGACCACTGAACTCTCCCGTGCACTGGATGCTTTCTCAGAAAGTAGATGCAGGTTGGAAATTGGCGCATGTATAATCTGCTCATTAACTTCGCAGAAACGAGGCTCATGATCTGGAATGAGCCGAGCGGTTCCCAATGTCGAACCTAGGCTCATCTTGCGACATCACAACAAAATCGGAAGGCCAAGAGATGGAACAAGAATTTCTGCTGAGGTTCCTTGAGATTGGAGCGATAGACCTCAAAGGCGATGACATCAAACTCGGCAAGCTTCGGTCCACTGCAAAAGACTTGGCAGCTGCCCTCCGAAAAGCGCCCTCCAAGACGGCTAGCTTTACGATGGTAGCGGTCGATCCTCACGTTGCAGCTACCGACCCTACCGTAGAGGAGGCAATGACCGCCCTCCGAAAACAATGGGAAACGGTGGCAAACGCCTTCAGCGGGCGGCCTGTCGCCATCTTGCGGGCAATTCTACTTGACGCCACCGTGCAGGCGGCTCGTGCGGACGATGCGATTGCCGTCGCCTTTGTCAATACGGCACGCAATGCCCTAGCCTATGCCGAAACGTCCGATGAGGCTGAGGTTTGGCGCGAAGCGGTCAGCGAAGTTGAGACGAAGGTCGATGTGCGCGCCGAGGCAGAGTGGGCTACGCCGGAGATGGTAACGGTCGATCCGCTGCGTTATACACCACCATCCCCAGTGTCTGCGCACTATGATGCACCGACTGTCGATCGGAAGGAGCTGCAGGCGAAAATCTATTCCGCCGCCGGGCCTTGGGGACCAAACAACCCGAATCAGCATCAGCCTCAAAGCAATCCCCAGCAGTGGTCGAACGTCTTTGCAGATAAGATGAGCGTCATCATTGCAGAGGCGTTGGATGGGATGGCGGAGGAGATTGCTCCAGTTCCAGTTGACCTCTCGGGTCCGTTGTCTGCGCTGGCGAAGGCCGTCTCCGCTCACGTTGATAACACATTAGCTAGCTTCAGCGGCGCGACGGCAGGTCTGCAGCGTCGCACAAACCTGCTGTGGTGGAAGGAAGCGATGTATTCTCCAAGCGCTCATGCAAGCTACCTTGATCTCCCGCCGTTTGAGGCATCCGCTTTGATGGCGCTCGACTTACATGAACAGGTGCCAACGTATTCACCAGCGAGCGTGCCGACCTTCCTGCGGGAAGCCATTCGCTGTCTTCCAGTTAAAGAAGGTGACGAAGGCAATGTCGAGCGTGACGTCGCCAGTCTTGTGCGCGACGCAAGGACGACCACTTTCATGCAGCCTTTCCGCACATTGGCTGCTCAGTACGCGCCTGCACCTGCTGGTCGAGGCCCGCTGTTGTCGTTGATTGGACACCCTCAAGACTTAGGCTCAGGCAAAGAGACAACCCTGCGTGCGCTTAGTGGCTTGGACGCTTCCACCAAGATGACCCCGTCCGAGTGGGGGACTCACCTGTTCCGTGAACTCCAGGCCGCACGCTCCACCAACGAAAGCTCAACCAAACGGTCCAGGAAGAAGTGAAACACTCATGGACCGATGCCCCCAACCCAACTGTTTTGCTGACGACGACACCACGTGCACACTGGGCCATATCAGACTCGATCTATGTCCAGAATGGAAGCGCGTTAGCGGAAACGCGCTAGCCACTTTATCTGACGCCGGTCATATACTGCTCCCATGGAGCGGCTTGGCGATGGGAGAGTCTGACCTAAACTTCGTAACCGGCAGGGCTAAACCCATCACTGTCGGTATCATCGGCGCGGAAAGCGCTGGGAAGACGACTATCCTCGGTGCGTTCTACCTGCTGATGGGTCGGGGGACACTGACTACTGACGCCAATTTTTTCAGCAACTCATACACGCTGGCAGGTTGGGAGGCAGTGGCAAACTCTTTGCGCTGGAAGCCGGCGCAGTCCCCAAGGTTTCCGTCCCACACACCTAGTGGAGCGGCCCGAGCACCTGGCATGCTTCACCTTGCCTTTCGCCGAAAGGATGGGGCGCTGCGCGACATTCTTTTTGCCGATGCACCCGGAGAGTGGTTTCAGAAGTGGGCGATCAACGAACAAGCACCCGACGCGGAGGGGGCCCGTTGGATTGCCCGGCACGCCGACGTTACGCTGCTGATTGCTGACCGTCAGGCACTTTCCGGCCCCAAGATGGGGACCGCTCGAAACGAGTTTCAGCTACTTGCTCAGCGTGCAGTGGCTGAGACCCGTGGACGGCGCCTGGCTCTCGTGTGGACGAAGGGGGACGTAGACGTGGCGCCAGCCATGGAAGCTCAGATTAGAAAAGCGGTGGCGTCGGTCTCATCAACCGTCCCTGAGTTCACAGTTAGTGTGTACCCGCGTGGGGACTGCGATGCCGCAGAAGGCTTTCGCGAGCTATTTGGCTGGATTCTTTCCACCAAGCGCGCCGGGGTCGATCTGCCCACATTAGGGGCGTCTAGTCACGACCCGCTTTTTCGATTCGGTAGGAGATAGTCGGTGGCTGCTCAACACACCATTTTGTTGGTCGGTGAGTCGAACGTCGGGAAAACGCATTATGGAGCCCAGTTTTTGAAGCGGCTCATGGTCAAATCGTGTGCACTTAAGATGTCTGGCGCTGCAACAAACTTAGAGGCGTTTACTACAGCCCTGAGCTGCCTGACTGAAGGAAAGTCGACCGATCACACACCGGCGAATACCTACGTCGAGAGCGTCTGGCCCATTACGGACGAAGCTGGGCGCTATGCCGATCTGGTCTGGCCTGACTACGGCGGCGAACAAGTCCGCAACCTTGTTACGCAGCGACGAATTCCAGCCGCTTGGCGTGAGCGCGTGCTTGAAGCCACGGACTGGGTCTTGCTCATAAGACTACATTCGCTTCGGTCCGAGGACGATTTGTTTTCGCGCCCGCTACAGTCATTTGCTGCAGCAGAGCCTGCGGGGGAGAGAATCGTACATGAGCCCTCAGATCAAGCAAGGGCAGTTGAGCTCCTTCAAATGCTGCTCTATCTGGCGCAGTTTCATTTGGACAGCCCGCTTCGCAAGCCTCGCTTGACCATCTTGCTGAGCTGCTGGGATGAGCTTGAAACGACAGAGCTGCCGGCTGACCTCCTTGCATCTCGATTGCCGATGCTTTGGTCATTCGTGCGCAGCAACTGGGTCTCACCCACCGTCATGGGTCTGTCGGCGCTCGAACGCGCACTCAGCAAGACGGATGCGGATCAGGAGTACGCAATCCGCGGCCCCGAAGAGTTTGGCTACATCGTGCTACCCGATGGCTTGAAAAGCAATGACATCACCCTGCCAATTCAACGCGTGATGGCAAATGGGACCTAAGAGAGTGCGAGTCGAGCAGGCCGTCTATGGCGAGGTATCAGGCCGCGGTCATGGACTCATTGTATCGAGTTCAAATGCGCCTGTAGCCGTTGCCATCGCATCAAAGCTCGATCTGCCCGATGCAGTGCCACCAGGTGTCCAAGCTTGGTCCCCGTTCGTTCGCGGTTTTCCTATCGACGACACTTACATTCTCGCTCGCACATTCCTAGATCCGAGGGCGTCGCGTGGCGGTATGGTGCTGACTCACGCACTACTCGTTAGCTTAGACGAAATATGCGAGGCTAAAAGCCTGGAAGCGTTGTTTGGGTTGCTGGCGCCTTCGGTCACAGACTGCCCGAGTTCGGTAGCGATGCTTGAGCTTGAGCTGGACACAGCTAGTAGCACCAACGCGCCTGCCGCTGACTTGATTGGAACTGCTAACGGGTTGGTAGCCCAAGGACTAGCTCCAGTTGTACGACTAGGCGTCGAGCAATTCGAGCATCTCGTCGATTCATTGTGGAAGAACCTCTGGCCGGCCGTAAGACGAAATTTCGCATTCAGGTTGAGCTTTGGTCCGAATGACGTTGTAGAGCAACCGACGCCAGCGCTGGTATGCACTCCTGAGCAGCTCCAAGCTCGCTGGACGAAGCACCGAATCGTCGACCGAGACAACCAGATGCCGGAATCTGAAGCGGCAAGGATTCTTTCCGGTCAGCGCGACGTACAGCCGATTCTCGCTCTTGCCGAGGGCCTTGGCCTCGAGGTCAATACGCTTAGGGAACTGAGCAAGCTCGAACGGCTGCACACACTCATCTTTGACGGCGAAAGCTTCGATGACCTGCTGGCTGCCATTCGCTTGGCAGAAAGCGTCTCGAATCAGCCACAGCTCGCAGTCGGCATTAAAGAAAAGCTCATGGGGCGGTTCATAGCATTGATCCCAGGCGCAGGCTGCAAGCAGCTACTGTTGATGAGGAATTTGACGCTTTCCGGTTTTGCCTACACGCGCTCGCTTTGGTCGGCCGTTGAGCTCACCATCAGCAACCTTGGATTTGTACCAACAGACGATAGCGACTTGATTGCGATGATCACGGCTTCGATTGATGAGGATATCGCATTGCCGCCGTGGCGCGCTGCAGTGATAGCCGGCTTATCAGCCGCAGCTCGTCGAGACAAACCCGCCATATTTGAGGCTATTTGGAGGTGGGCCGAGCGAAGTCATGCCGCGTTTTCTGTAGTCGTAGGCATCCTACCGCCTGACGCTGCAGTTGAACGATGGCTGGCGAAGGAGGTGCCCAAAAATCTTCACGTCACCACCCCGGCCGCTCTGCTATCGCCACTGTTGAAGAAGCGTTGGCTGACTGCTTATGGGGCCGTACTGGCTTCAACTCTGCCTCCGCTCGATGCCACTGCTCAGCAACTCAAGGTAGACAAGGATTCAGACTACAGCGCCGGCTTGCGGTCGGCCCTTCGGTACGCTAGCCCTGACCAGATCTTGGAATGCACACTTGCGCATAAAGACTTGCGCTTGGTTAGCTTGTGTGCAGACCTAGCAGTTGCCCACCGTGAGATTCTGTTAAACATTCGTGGCGACGATATTACAGAGCAAAAGGTTTGGGGCGCTGCTATTCGCAAGAATTCTTCGCTGTGGCGCGCACCAGATAACATCATCGGTGTGCGCGACACCGTTTTAGCTCAACTCACTGAAGGACGGCCTGTTGATACCGGGCTGCTGGAGGCGCTATCACAGACACCTTTGGCTGACCTAACTGCCGCCCCGGATCGGGCGCGGCTTTGGCCACTTCTGCCCGCTCTACAGCTTGACCACTACCTGCAGGCAACCGCAATCGGTTGGCTAGACGTCGCTGCGAAGGGCGTGGTAATGGCTCCCCCTGAAACTGCACTTGAACTCGCAATCCTATCGAGTTCGAGCTTGCAGACGAGACTTGAAAAGTCATCCGTGAGTGTTAGTGCACGTCTAGCAATTGTTAGCGCCCTCCCGTCATTTCGCGAAGAGGTGCTCATCACATGGTTGAACAACCTTTTGAGGAACGTCCAGATTCTTTGTCGATCGGATTCTGAGCAACTGGGAGTGCTTGTAGCGTCCCGCCGTTGGGAGCGAGCCGCCAAATATCTTTCGGACCGGCTCGCCGGCCAGCGCTCAGATCTCATGCCAGGGCTACGGCTGTGCGCGGACCTACTCAGCTTGTATACGCGTTGGACGTTAGGAATTTCGAAGCCAAGCGCTGCAGAGAAGTGGAACGCATTCGAGAAAGAGGCTCAGGAACTTTATCCAAGCGGTCCAGATAGCGACGAGCTCTGGTCACGTGCCGGAGGTAGAAATTCCGATCTGCCGGGAACGTCTCAAAATGGGGCGACACGTTGGCATACCGTATTGAATTCAATCCGTTGTGGCGCCCGTCCGACTGCGCGTCAGCTCCTTACTATGATGTGCGAGGATTTTCCTTTAAACGAAAAATTACACCTGTATGCCAGCGACCCGGACATCGTTGGCTGGCGTTGACGCTCCCACATACTCATCGTTGAAACATGAATCCAACTAGATACCCGCAAGGCCGCGCCCTCCTTATCGGTGTCGCGAACTATCAGCAAATATCCAGCTTGCCTGCTGCGATCCTGAACGACGTGAACGATGTCGCCGCGACGCTCTCATCGCCGAATTACTGTGCCTATGCCCCGGCTAACGTCGTCACTCTCTTGGACGCAAACGCTACTCGGGCTGCTGTTTTGAAGGGTCTTGATGAACTGGCTGCTCGGGCGATCCCTGATGACACTGTCTGCGTTTTCTTCTCCGGCCACGGTGCTATCGTGGGCAGCCCAGGTAATGAGGATAGCGTCTTGGTGACGGTGGATAGCGACCTCACTGACATTGAAAACACAACCATTAGCTCGGATGAGTTAGCTGTGGCACTTGCAAAGATCAAGGCGAAGCGGTTGTTGGTCTTCATCGATGCCTGTCATGCCGGAGGCGCTGCAATCTCGAAGAGCTTAACCGATGGCAAAGACCATGAATTCAAGTCTGGCTATACCCGAAACGCATTTGCGAAGCTGGCTGCCGGGAGCGGACGCGCTCTGATGGCGTCGTGTCGCGCTGACGAAGAATCAGCCGTATTTATTGGCGCGAGGAACAGCGTTTTCACAACCGTACTGCTGGCAGGTCTGCGCGGAGCTGCCGACAAGAACGTCAGCGGCTTCATTAAGGTCTTTGACTTGTTTAACTATATCGCCGAGGAGGTGCCTAAGCTCGTGCCAGATGACCAACACCCAATTTTTAAGGCAGACGACCTTGAGGTGAACTTCGCTGTCGCGCTGAGCCAAGGTGGGAAAAAATCGCCGTACTGCTCCGAGGCTAAGCCCGCAACGCAACAGGAAGATCCTTGGTCAGTGTTAGAAGGGATACTGGCCGAGCTATACCCGTTCGGGCCGCGGGATCAGGAAATGTGGAGCCGCGCCGGTGGTGATCTGTCCCGTCTCCAGTTCCATTCCAGTGGGCACGCTGCATGGCATGCAGCGCTTCGCACGCTGAAACAGGGCGGTGGAGGCAGAAATATTAACTTTAGCAGCCTACTTAGGACAGCGAAGGAAGACTTTTCAAACCATCCGCAGTTGGCCACGCTTTAGGCGCTTTAGGCGCAGTCGTTTGAGGACAATCGCCTGAAGCAAAAGGGTCTGGCGGCAGCCAAAGCTGAAGATCAAATGTACAGCTCTAGTTCGTGCATGGCATACAGTAGACGGCCGACGTTAATGGCCCCAGATTCGCCGTCGACTTTCGGCAGTTGCCGAATTTATAGAATAATGTCAAACGTTTGAGATCAGCCTTAGGCTGATGCTCGGTCGAACTCTTCAAAGACTGCTCCTAGCCCGACAGCGGCCCTTCCTTGAGTGTCAGTGTACGGGCGTGTTGCTCCAACAGCAAGTAGTAAGATTTGTCAGGCGCGTAAGGCCGCTTGCCCGCAGTCCCAAAGGGACGAGGACCATTGTGAATCTCGCAGAGATTAACAATGCGAGACGCTAGTCTATCCTGCCTCAAAAACCAGAACGAATAAACCGTCTTCAACGCGTTCGAGTCTTCTGCTATGAAGCGTGCATAGGTGCTGGCGCAATGTCTCAGCAGCCACGTGATCTCAAACTGGTTTGGCATTGTGGGTACCCCGCGACCTATGTCCGTTAGGAGCCTTGTAGGTATGAGAACGTTTCGGTACCTGAACTACCGCCTAACGTGCCCACGATGTTTCATTCACCTTCGTCTTGGAGGCATCCATGGATCAACAAGCTCTTAATGTGGCTGTCGAACGCCGTGCATCGAGTAATCGTCCAGGCGTGCAATTTATCAGGTTAAAGGAAGTGCTTGCCATCTGCGGCAGATCGCGCAGCAGCATCTACGAGGCGATTAAGAAAGGAAATTTCCCGAAACCCGTGAAGCTGCAGGGCAGGTCGTCGGCCTGGATCAGATGTGAAGTCGAACAGTGGGCAGTCCAGTGCATCCGTGCCAGTCGGCCTGATTCGTAGCGCAGCACGTGAAGAAAAAAGTTCGTCATGACGAACTCCGCGATTTCGTCATGATGAAATTTAGACGCCGCCAACATAGCTGGCACCGGCATCAATCCGCCCCAACTTGTGACAATACTCAGGGCAGCGGAGACGCTGGCCCTCGCACCAGGTCATAGCTGGTGCTGCGCCCTCCAGCACCAGACCGCTGCAGGATGCCAAGTTCGACCAACTCGTTGATATCGCGTAGCGCGGTATCGGTAGATGATTTCGCGATTGCCGCCCACTTGCTGCTGGTGAGCTTGCCCTCGAAGCCATCGAGCAGGCGATTGATGATCTTGACTTGCCGCTCGTTGAGCGCCAGGCCCGAAACCCGCTGCCAGAAGTGGGCCTTCTCTAACACGGCATCGAGCGCATGGTGGGCGAGGTCCACAGCTTCGCCGAGCATCTGGAGGAACCACAGCAGCCATTCGCTCACTTCCATGTCGGCCTTTTGGGTGCGCTCGAGGATGTCGTAATACGCCTTACGCTCACGCTGGATCTGCGCCGACAGGCTGTAGAAGCGCTGCGGACTGCCATCGGCGCGTGCCAACAACAGATCGCCGATGGCCCGCGCGATACGGCCATTCCCATCATCGAATGGGTGCAGGGTCACGAACCAGAGATGCCCCAGCCCGGCGCGAATCAGTGCCGGCTCGGCCTGGACCGGTGCGTTGACCCATGCAAGGAAGCCCTCCATTTCGCCAGTCAGGCGCTGCGCCGGCGGGGCCTCGTAGTGGACGCGCTGCCGTCCCATGGGCCCGGACACAACTTGCATCGGACCGTGCGCATCGTCGCGCCATGTGCCGGTGCTGATCTTGCTCAGGCCAGAGTAGCCGGTCGGGAACAGCGCCGCATGCCAGCCGAATAGGCGTTCCTGTGTCAACGGCGATGCGCTGTTGATGGTAGCGTCGAGCACCATCTCGACCACGCCCTCAACGTGACGGTCCACCGGCGCCAGCGAACCGATGTCAACGCCCAGGCGCCGTGCGATGGATGAACGGACCGAGGCGACATTCAGATGCTCGCCCTCGATTTCGCTCGTCTTGATCACGTCGTCGGTCAATGCGGCCAGACTGGCCTGGTCGCGCAGGCCCAGCCCGATGTCGGCAAGCCTGCCGAGCAGCAGGCCCTGACGCTGACTGACCTGCGCAAGCGGCGACGCCAGCGCCGCCAGGTCATAGCGCCAATTCGGCCAGTCCGGAGCCTGCCAGATATATGTGTAATCGCCGCAATTCATGCGGTGATTGTATGGACTAAACGCCGCATTGCCAATGCCTGAACAGAGCAGGCTCCCTACTCCATCCCGCCACAATAGTCAGCCCATGCCTGCATCAGCACCACCCGCTTATCGAGCAGGTCGCCGCGCCGATACGCCGCCTCGACCTTGTCCGGCAAGCCATGCGCAAGCGCATGTTCGCAGACCTCGCGCGAAAACGAATTCTTGCCGTACTCCGAGCACCAGTCACGGAAGGTCGAACGGAAGCCGTGGACCGTGATGTCCGTCCTTCCCATGCGCCGCAAAACGCTCGTGAGGCTCATATCGGATAAAAGCGTCTCCTTGTCCCGGCCGGGAAAGACAAAGCCGCCACGCTGCTCTATCGCAGCTAGAATGGCCACGGCGCCGGTAGACAGAGGAACCCGATGCTCCTTCCCAGCCTTCATCCGCTCGGCGGGGATCGTCCACAGCTTTGCGTCCAGGTCGATCTCGGACCAGCGCGCCCCGCGGACCTCGCCCGATCGGCACGCCGTCAGAATGGCGAACTCGATCGCCCGCGCCGACACGCCCTCCCTCTTGCGCAGTTCCGTCATGAACCCACCGATTTCACGCCAGGGCAGCGCCGGATGATTCTTCACCGGTGCGATCTTGTTCGGGTTGGCGAGCAGGTTCTCCAAGTGCCCACGCCAGCGCGCCGGATTTTCGTCGCGACGAAATTTGTGTGTAGTGGCCCAGTCGAGGATGGACTCGATGCGTCCGCGCAGACGCGTGGCGGTTTCGGTCTTCGTAGTCCAGATCGGCCTCAGCACCTTGACGACGAGGGCCGTGTCCACATCGGCCACCGGCAGCGCGCCGATGATGGGGCTGACGTATGCCGCAATCGTGGTCTCCCACTGCGCCGCATGCTTGGCGCTCTTCCAGCTGCCGCGGTGCGCCGCGATGTAAGCTGAGGCGCATTCATCGAAGGTGACGCGCTTGGCCTGCTGGTGCACATACTCCGCCCTGGCCTTGTCACGCTCCTCGATCGGATCGCGCTTTTCCAGCAGCACGAGGCGGTATTGCTTCGCCTTTTCGCGCGCCAGCGCCAGGTCGACGGTGTGGCAGGAACCGAGCCCCATCTCGCGGCGCCGGCCGCAAAAGTCGTAGCGGAAGATCCAGCTTTTGGCGCCGCTCTTCGACACCTGCAGCCATAGCCCGGCGCCGTCGCCGTACATGCCGGGCCGGGTCACGCTGCGGACCTTGATCGCGGAAAGCTTGTTGATCGTGTAGCTCATCGGTGTCTACCCACCTTTCGGTGCGGTCTCCGCCAAGATTTTCACTCTTGAAACGACCCATATTCCTACCCACCCCTCGTGCGTGGATGTGGGTAGATTCTAGTGGACGTCACTGGACACCGATTTTGACTTTTCTCCTATGAGAAGACGAAAAAAAGCCCCAACTTGTGGGGCTCTTGTTCAGTATGCTTGGCGGAAGCGGTGAGATTCGAACTCACGAACGGGTTCCCCCGTCGGCAGTTTTCAAGACTGCTGCCTTCAACCACTCGGCCACGCTTCCTTGGGGAACCGGCATTATACATAAACAAGCGCCCCCAAGGCCAGCCGCGCTGCTGAGCAAAAAACCTACCCTGTCGTAAGCAACCAGTTCTCGCGCAAGCCGGTCTCGAATTCATAGGCCGGCAGCGGCTTCGCATACAGGTAGCCCTGCACCTCGTCGCATCCCGCTTCGCTCAGGAATGCAAGCTGCTCCAGGGTCTCCACCCCTTCCGCAATCACCCGGTGCCCCAGCCTGCGCCCCATGCTGATGATGGTGCTGGCGATCGCGCAGTCGTTGCTATCCGCCGGTAGGCCGTTGGTGAACGAGCGATCGATCTTGAGGGTGTCGATCGGGAAGCGCTTCAGATAGCTGAGCGACGAGTAGCCGGTGCCGAAGTCGTCCAGCGACAGCGCCACGCCGAGGGCGTTGATGCGGTCCATGATGGCGATCACGTCGTCGATGTCGTGCATCAGCGTGCTTTCGGTGATCTCGAGTTCGAGCCAGGACGGATCCAGCCGGTAGCGCGCCAGCGTGTCGGCCACGCGGCCCGGCAGGGACGCCGTGAATTCGCGCGCCGAGACATTGACGGCCAGGCGGAACGGCGGCAGGCCGGCGCCCTGCCAGACCGCGGCCTGGGCGCAGGCGCGTTCCAGCACCCATTCGCCGAGCTGCACGATCAGGCCGGTACTTTCGGCCAGCGGGATGAAGTCGCCGGGCGGCACCATGCCGCGCTGGGGGTGGCGCCAGCGCACCAGCGCTTCGGCGCCGACCAGGCGGCTGCTGCCGATCTCGAATTTCGGCTGGTAGTGCAGCACCAGTTCGCCGTGGCCGAGGGCGTGGCGCAGGCCGGATTCGATCTGCATGCGCTGCTGCATGCCTTCGTTCATGTCCATGCGGTAGAACGCGATGCTGTGGTCGGGGTTTTCGGCCTTTTCCTTGGCCCGCTGCATGGCGATGTCGGCCATGCGCAGCAGGGTTTCGGCATCCTGGCCGTCCTGCGGGTAGACCGCGATGCCGACGCTGGCGCCGACGCGCAGTTCGTGCTCGCCGACCGTCAGCGGCGCCGCCAGGCAGGCCTGCAGCTTTTGCGCGACCGTGGTGGCTTCGAAGTGCTGGCGGATGTCGAACAGGCCGACCGCGAATTCGTCGCCGGACAGGTGCGCCACCACGTCTTCGTCGCGCAGCACGCCGCGGAAACGCTCGGCCACCCGGCGCAGCAGTTCGTCGCCGACGCGGCGGCCGAGGGTGCCGTTGATCAGCTTGAAGCGGTTCAGGTCGATGTACAGCACGCAGGCGATGGCGTCGTTGCGCTGGGTGACGGCGAGTGCCTGCTCGACTAGGCGGCCGAACAGGGTGCGGTTGGGCAGGCCGGTGAGTTCCTGGTAGTAGGCCAGGTGGTGCAGGCGTTCTTCGGCCTGCTTGCGCTCGGTGATGTCGGTCAGGTAGGCGATCAGGCCGATCGGGTGGTCTTCGAGGTCTCGCAGCGGCGACAGCGACAGGCTGGCCCAGAAGACCTCACCGGACTTCTTTCGGCGCCGTACCTCCATCATGCGGCCGCCCTGCTCGGCGAAGGCATCCGGGATGTCCTCCGGTGGATGATGCGGGTCTTCATCGGCGTACAGGAACAGAATGTGGCGGCCGACCGCTTCCAGCGCGCTGTAGCCGAACAGCTGCTCGGCGCCGCGGTTCCAGCTGGTGATGTAGCCCATGAGGTCGGTAGTCAGCACCGATTCGTGGATCTGGTCGAGGATCTGCGACTGGTGCGCGAGCTGGGCTTCGACCTGGGCGTAGGCATGGGTCGTGCGCTGCGCCAGCGCGTGCACCTGCAGCAGCGTGGCGGTGAGGCCGGCCAGGCTGTCGAGCTGGCGCCGGTCGTCCGCGTCGTAGCTGCGGCCTGTCACCCGGTAGCGGCCGAAGCGCTCGGCGCCGGCGACCACGTCTTGCCCGAGTGTGCCCGCTTCCGGAGCGGACGCCTGGCCTGGCCCTGTGTCGAAGCTACCCTCGGGGCTGGCGAGCAGCGCCGCGGCGATGCGCCCCAGCGCCGCATGCAGGGGCGCGCCGCGCAGCTTGAGCACGGCGTCGCAGACGGCGGCGCTGCTGGCGGCCAGGTCGAGCGGTGCCGGTTCGGTGAGGTGCAGCTCAGACATTGCGCACCACCTGGATCGCCCAGTGATGGGCATGGAGCTGGGCCTGCCACCAGCCAGCAGCATCGACGCCGGCCGCGGCCAGCAGCGCCGGCTCCGGGTGGCCGGCGGCCGCCAGCCGCAGGCGCTGCCCGAGCCGGCCTTCGCCCCGCAGCAGTGCGGCTTCGACCTCGCCAGGCAGCGGCAGGTCGGCCACGACCGCGGCCATCGGCATCCGGAGAAGGCGGTCCAGCAGCGAAAACACGCCGGCCATGAAGGCCTGGTCCTGGGCTTCGCGCTCGCCGCCGTCCTGCTTGCACAGCGCCTCGAGCAGCGCGCCGCGCAGGGCCGCCAGCGGCAGCAGCAGGCTGGGCGGACCGTCGGCGCCGGTGCGGGCGTACAGCAGCAGTTGCAGCCAGCGCTGCAGCTGGCGCCGGCCGAGGCGTGCGATGGCCTGGCCGAAGCTGGTGATCTCGGTACCGCACGAGAACGCGGCCGAGTTCACCAGTTTCAGCAGGTGGTAGGAAAGTGCCGGGTCCCGCTTCAGCTGACGCTCCAGCTCGCGCGAATCGGCATCGCGCGCCAGCAGGGCCAGCAGGGTGAGGAGGCGCTTGCGCGAACCACCGTCTTCGCTGCCGGCGGGTGGCGGGTCGAGCGGATAGTCGCCCTGGAACCAGCCGAAGCCGGCGTTCTCGCACGCCTGCAAGCATGCCCGGCTGTCCACGTTCCTGGCCAGGTGCGGGCCGAACAGGGCGGACAGGGACGACGGCGGCGGCACGCCGGCCGCACAATCGCGCGCGACCGTACGCAAGGCCGCCGCCGAGCCGGGACCGGGCTCGCCGTCGACCAGGATCCGGTAGCCGGCCTCCTGCAGGACGGTCAGCCGGCGCGCCGCGCCCTCCTGCGCCAGCGCGGCGGCGCCTACTGCCAGCAGCACGCGGCCGGTCGGCAGCAGGTCGAGGATGGATGGTGCCAGCGCGCCGGCGTCATCCAGCAGCAGGATGCAGTCGAGCGGGGCCACCGCGGCCAGCAAATCCGGTGTGCCGAACAGCGACTGCAGGGTGGCCGCATCGATGGCCTGGCCAGCGCTGCCGCCGAGCAGCAGCGCGACCCACTCGTTCTGGGCGTTGGCGACCGGGCGTACTTCTACCAACGGGGCTTGGGTTGGAACCATGAGTCAAGCGCGCGAGCGGCAATGCATATTTATGCATCTAATATAGAGCAGTGATTATCGAAAAGCAACTAATTAGATGCCATATGGCTATTTCTGTGGCATAAGCGTTTTCAGCTGCCGCCACTGCCGAAATGGACGTGCTGGACCGCGAACTTGATCAATTCGGCCTGCCCTTCGATGCCCAGCTTGCGCTTGATGTTCAGGCGGTGCGTCTCGACCGTGCGCACCGACAGGTCGAGTTCGCGCGCGATCTGCTTGTTCGACTCGCCGTTGGCGATGTGCTGCAGCACTTCTTGTTCGCGCGTGGTGAGCTGGCTGTCCTGGGCCAGCGCGTTGTCCCTGGACTGGCCTGCCGGACGCGCCAACTGGCGCGCCAGGGCCGCGCTGTAGTAAATGCCGCCCGCCATCACGGTGTCGATCGCCAGCACGATGTCCTTGCCGGGCGCGTCCTTCAGCACGTAGCCGCGGGCGCCGGCCTGCATCGCCTGGGTCACGTATTCGAGCTTGTCGTGCATCGACAACATCAGCACCGCGATGCCGGGATGGTGCGCGCTGAGGCGGGCGGTGGCGTCGATGCCGCTGCCGTCGCGCATGGTGATGTCCATCAGCACCAGGTCGATGCCGCCCACGTCGGCCAGGCCCAGGGCTTCGCTGCCGGAATCGGCCTCGGCCACCACCCGGAAGTGCGGCACCGCCTCCAGGCGCGCGCGCAGGCCGTCGCGCACCAGCGGGTGGTCGTCGACCAGCATGATGTGTACCAGCGCATGGGCCGGGTCGGTCATTGTATTCATCAGGTTCTCCATCGGTTTCTGCTCACTGCGCCAGTTCGACGCTGGCACACAGCGTCGTGCCCGCCGCCGTCGACGAGATGCCGAGCGTGCCGCCGACCGCATCCAGCCGCTCGGCCATGTTGCGCAAGCCGATGCCGCGCTGCGGGTGGGTTTCCACGCCTTGGGCATCGAAGCCGGCGCCGTCGTCGGCGACCGTGAGCCGCACCAGGTCGGGCTCGTACCACGCCGAGGCGCGGCTGCGCGTGCGCTCCAGCCGCAGTTCGATGCGGTGGGCGCCGGCGTGGCGTTCGATGTTGGTCAGGGCCTCCTGGGCAATGCGGAACAGGACGGTCGACACCGGCGTCGGCAGGCCGTCCAGCGCGCCGTCGGCGCTGAATGCGACCGGCATCCCGCTGTGTTCCTCGAACTCCTCGGCCAGGTGGCCCAGTGCCGCCGCCAGCCCGAGGTCGTCGAGCAGCGCCGGACGCAGCCCGTGCGAGATGCGACGCACCTCGCCCAGCACCTTGTTCAATTCCTCGGCGGTGCGCTCGAAGCTGGCATGCGCCTTCTGCTGCTGCTCGGCGTTGCCCTTCATGCGGATGATGCCTGCCTCGATCTGCAGCTTGATCGACACCAGCCACTGGCTGATGCCGTCGTGCAGGTCGCGCGACAGGCGTGCGCGCTCCTGTTCCTGGCCGTCGACCACGCGCTGGGCCAGCGCCCTCAGCTTGGCGTCGGCCACGCGCGATTCGCTGGCGTTCAGCGCCAGCCCGGCCGCGCCGACCGCCAGCGCCGACAGGATCGCCACGCCGGCGATCCACCACAGCGTGGTCTCGATATTGCGCGACTGGCGCGCGTCGACCTTGTCGAGCGCGGCCTGCACGTCGTCCAGGTACAGGCCGCTGCCCACGATCCAGCCCCAGTGCGCGATCGGCACCACGTAGCCGAGCTTGGGTACCGATTTCCCGGTGGTCGGCTTGACCCAGTTGTAGCGCACCAGGCCGCCACCCTGGCGTGCCACCTTCACCAGGTTCTGGATCGTCGGCGTGCCGTACTGGTCGCGCAGGTTCCACAGGTCGCGCCCGACCAGTTCCGGCTGGCGCGGATGCATCAGGTTGCGGCCCTGCATGTCGTAGACGAAGAAATAGCCGTCGTCGCCGAAGCCGAGCGACTGCAGCGTGCGCTTGGCCTGTTCCAGCGTGGCCGGGTCGCTGCGCCCGGACGCGCTCAGGTGCGCGATCGCGTGCGACGCCAGTTCCACGTAGTGCCTGAGCTCGGCCTGGCGGCTGTCCATGTAGGCCTGCTGGATGGCGGCGCGCTGGTCGTGCGCGAGCGTGACCGCCTGCTGGCGCACGAACAGGGCGATCGCGCACAGGGCCACGATCAGCGGTGCGATCGCCAGGAAAATCACCTTCTGTCTCAACTTCATGCCGTGCGCGCTATTCCTGCTGTTTTCGTCGTAACATGAAATTGTACGACCGATCAGGCAGGCGCGCCCGGCGGCTTTCGGGCGCGCGGCTCCCCGGTGCTACGTAATGCTACGTAGGGGACTCAGTAATCATGCGCTTGCCGGTCGGGGGTCGGTGCAAGATACTGACCGGATGCTGCAAAAAATGTAAGCGGACCTCGCATGTCCGTACAGCCGATTAATCGTCGGTCAACGCAGAAAAGTCTACGGAGGAGTCACAATGAAAAGTCTCAAGAGCCAGCTCGGTTGGGCTGCGCTTTCGCTCGCGGGCGCCGGGTCGCTCGCTTTCGTCGCGCTGAACCGCGGCGAGTCCATCAACGCGGTCTGGATCGTGGTGGCCGCGGTCTGCGTCTACCTGATCGCCTACCGCTTCTACAGCCTGTACATCGCCGACAAGGTGTTCGGCCTCGATGCGCGGCGCCAGACCCCCGCCTACAAATATAACGACGGCCTGGACTACGTGCCGACCAACCGCTACGTGCTGTTCGGCCACCACTTCGCGGCCATCGCCGGGGCGGGACCGCTCGTGGGACCGGTCCTCGCTGCGCAGATGGGCTACCTGCCGGGCATGCTGTGGATCCTGGCCGGCGTCGTGTTCGCCGGCGCGGTGCAGGACTTCATCGTGCTGTTCATGTCGATGCGCCGCGACGGCCGCTCGCTGGGCGACCTGATCAAGTCCGAGATGGGCGAAATTCCCGGCGTGATCGCGCTGTTCGGCACCTTCATGATCATGGTGATCATCCTGGCCGTGCTGGCGCTGATCGTCGTGAAGGCGCTCACCGGTTCGCCGTGGGGTTCGTTCACCGTGATGGCCACCATCCCGATCGCGCTGTTCATGGGCGTGTACTCGCGCTACATCCGCGTCGGCCGCATTGGTGAAGTGTCGCTGATCGGTTTCGTGCTGCTGATGCTTGCCATTATCAGCGGCCAGTGGGTGCACGATTCGCCGACCTGGGGTCCGATGTTCACTTTCACCGGCACCCAGCTGACCTGGATGCTGATCGGCTACGGCTTCGTCGCTTCCGTGATTCCGGTGTGGCTGCTGCTGGCGCCGCGCGACTACCTGTCGACCTTCCTGAAGATCGGCACCATCGCGGCGCTGGCGCTGGGCATCGTGTTCGTCGCGCCGCACCTGCAGATGCCGTCCGTGACCAAGTTCATCGACGGTACCGGCCCGGCCTGGGCCGGCTCGCTGTTCCCCTTCCTGTTCATCACCATCGCCTGCGGCGCCGTGTCCGGCTTCCACGCGCTGATCTCGTCGGGCACCACCCCGAAGATGATCGAGAACGAACGGCACGCCCGCTTCATCGGCTACGGCGGCATGCTGATGGAGTCCTTCGTCGCCATCATGGCGCTGGTGGCCGCCTCGACCATCGATCCGGGCGTCTACTTCGCGATGAACAGCCCTGCCGCCCTGCTCGGCACCACCGCCCAAAGCGCGGCCACGGCGGTCTCCAACATGGGCTTCGTGATCACGCCTGAAACACTCACCCAGATGGCCAAGGACGTCGGCGAGAACACCATCATCTCGCGCGCCGGCGGCGCGCCGACCCTGGCCGTGGGCATGGCGCACATCCTGTCGAACGTGGTCGGCGGCAAGGCCATGATGGCCTTCTGGTACCACTTCGCGATCCTGTTCGAGGCACTGTTCATTCTGACCGCGGTGGACGCGGGCACCCGCGCCGGCCGCTTCATGCTGCAGGACCTGCTGGGCGCCTTCGCCCCGTCGTTCAAGCGCACCGACTCGCTGCCGGCCAACCTGATCGCCACCGGCCTGTGCGTCGCGGCCTGGGGCTACTTCCTGTACCAGGGCGTGGTCGATCCGCTGGGCGGCATCAATACCCTTTGGCCGCTGTTCGGCATCGCCAACCAGATGCTGGCCGGTATCGCGCTGACCCTGGGCACCGTCGTGCTGTTCAAGATGAAGCGCGGCAAGTACGCCTGGGTCACGATCGTCCCGACCATCTGGCTGCTGATCTGCACCCTGACCGCCGGCTGGCAGAAGATCTTCCACGAGAACGTGAAGATCGGCTTCGTCTCGCACGCCCGGAAGTTCCAGGCCGCGCTCGACGGTGGCCAGGTGCTGGCCCCGGCCAAGTCGCCCGAGCAGATGAGCCGCATCATCTTCAACGACTACCTCGACGCCACCCTGTGCGCCTTCTTCATGCTGGTCGTGCTGGCGGTGGTGTTCTACGGCCTGCGCACGATCGCAGCGGCGCGCAGGGATAACAAGCCGAGCGTCAAGGAAACGCCGTACGTGCCGGCGCCGGCAGCGGCATCGGTGGCCGAGGTGCAGTGATGTTCAGCACGCTCGCACAGGCCGGCCGCTACCTCGGGCAAAGCATGCGCCTGATGGTCGGCCTGCCGGAATACGACACCTACGTGGCGCACATGGAAAAGACCCACCCGGGCGAACCCATGATGAGCTACGAGGAATTCTTCCGCGAGCGGCAGGAGGCGCGATACGGCAGTGCCCGCAGCGGCGGCTGCTGCTAGTCGCGCGACACAAAGCCTCCAGGGCGGCGTTGCATCGTCTCGCCGTACTAGCGTACTGTCTTCGACGATGCGCCTTGCCCTGGGGGCTTTGTGAGACGCTCCAATCTAGAACGAAAGGGACGCCGCGGCGTCCCTTTCCTTTTGCTTTTGCGATAACGCAAAAGCAGCGCCATAGCCCTCACCTATAGTCATTTCTTGCGGGAACTTGCCCTCTCGCATGGTGAGCCCGTGCCCGACGGACTCGTATTGCAGCCGAACAGCGCAGCCGAAGTCGATCCGTGCGAGCCATGCCGAAATTCGAGCGTTCCAGCCTCAACCAGAAGTTGACGAACATGTGCCTGCTGGCTGCGGCCAGTGCGCTGCTGGTCGCTTATCTCGCCTTTGCCGTGACCTCGGTGCTGGCGCACCGCCGGGCCGAAACGATGCAGCTGTCGGCGCTGGCCGGCGTGGTCGCCGCCAACAGCGTCGATGCGCTGTCCTTCAACGACCGCCGCCTGGCCGGCCAGGTGCTGGCGGGGCTGCAGGTGCAGGGCAACGTCGGCGCGGCGGTGCTGTACGACCGCAAGGGCCAGGTGTTCGCATCATGGCGCGCGCCGCAGCGCAAGGGCGCGTCGGCCTCGGTATTCAACTACCTGGCCAAGGAGCCGCCCGCGCTGGACGGCCTCGACCCGGCCGCACTGGAACAGGCGAATGCGGATGGCAGCCTGCCCTGGCTGCGCGCGATGCGCACCTACCGCGCGGTCGGCGGCGCCTCCGGCGCGCCCGATGCGGCGCCGGCCGGCGTCGTGATGATCGAAGCCGACCAGCTGCCGATGTGGCTCGACCTGCTGCGCGCGCTCGGCGTGATGGCGGTGGCGATGGGCGCCGCCCTGCTCACCGCGCTGATGCAGGCGCGGCGGGTGCGGCGCGGCATCGCCGACCCGATCGGCAAACTGATCAACACCGCGCAGAAGGTCGCGGCCAGCCAGAACTACACGCTGCGGATCGCCCACGCCCGCACCGACGAACTGGGCACGCTGATCGACAGCTTCAACACCATGCTGGCCCAGGTCGAGGGCCGCGGCGCCGCGCTGACCCACCACCGCGACGAGCTGGAACGGCAGGTCTCGGTGCGCACCGAGCAGCTGGAACGGGCCAAGAACGCGGCCGAGGCGGCCAGCCGCGCCAAGAGCGCCTTCCTGGCCACCATGAGCCATGAAATCCGTACCCCGATGAACGGCGTGCTGGGCATGACGGAAATGCTGCTCGGGACCGAACTGACCGAGACCCAGCGCAACTACACGCGCCTGGTGAAGCAGTCTGGCGAGCACCTGCTGGTGATCATCAACGACATCCTCGACTTTTCCAAGATCGAGGCCGGCAAGCTGACCGTCGAATACATCAATTTCAACCTGTGGGACCTGCTCGACGACATCCATACCGTCTATACCCCGCAGGCCGAAGCCAAGCGCATCAGCCTGCACTTCGAGATCGCCAACGACATCCCGGTGGCGATCTGCGGCGATCCGAACCGGCTGCGCCAGATCATGGCCAACCTGCTCGGCAACGCGATCAAGTTCACCAACGACGGGCGCATCCTGGCCAAGGTCCGCGTCGCCAGCGAAGACAGCCAGGCCGTGATGCTGCGCTTCGAAGTGCACGACACCGGCATCGGCATTTCGCACGAGGCGCGCGGGCGCATCTTCGAAGCCTTTTCGCAGGCCGACGATTCGACCACCCGCAAGTACGGCGGCACCGGGCTGGGCCTGGCGATCTCGAAACAGCTGGTGGAACTGATGGGCGGCGCGATCGGCGTCGAGAATGCGCTGATACAAGGCCTGGAAAGCCGCGGCTCGGTGTTCTGGTTCACGGTCGCCTTCGACAAGCGCCGCGTCGATCCGGATGCGCCTGGCGACCACCAGCACACCATCGACGGCTTGCGCGTGCTGGTGGTCGACGAACGCGAGACCAGCCGCGTCGGTCTGCAGGCCCACCTGGCGGCCTGGCGTGTCGAATGCGATGGCGCCGCCGGCAGCGACGACGCCTTGGCGCGCCTGCACGAGGCGGCGCGGCTGGGGCGCCCCTACGATGCCGCGGTGCTCGACATGGAGCTGGAACACAGCAGCGGCCTGCTGCTGGCGGCAGGCATCAAGGCCGACCCGGCTACCCGGGCCACTCGCCTGATCCTGCTGTCGCCCGAGAAGCTGGCCGCCGATCCAGTGCAGCGGCGCGAGGCCGGCGTGGCCTACCAGCTGATCAAGCCGGCGCGCGCGGCCGACCTGTTCGCCTGCCTGGCGACCCGCCCGCGCGGCCAGGTGGCGCCGGCGCTGCGCTTCACGCCACCGCAGCCGCTAGGGCGCGACGGCAACAACGGCAACGGCGGCGCCGGCGCGCGGCGTGCCCGCCATGTACTGCTGGCCGAGGACAACCCGGTCAACATCGAAGTCGCGAAGGCGATGCTGGAAAGCCTGGACCTGCGCGTCGATTGCGTCGGCAACGGCGCCGAGGCGGTGCATGCGCTGCAGGCGATGCGCGCCCGCGGCGGCGAAGGCACAGGCGCGGGCGAATACGATGCGGTCCTGATGGATTGCCAGATGCCGGTGATGGACGGCTTTGCCGCCACCGCCGCGATCCGGCGCGAAGAACGCGAGGCCGGACGCGGACGGGTGCTGCCGATCATCGCCATCACCGCCAACGCGCTGCAGGGCGACCGCGAAGCCTGCCTCGCCGCCGGCATGGACGATTACCTGTCCAAGCCCTTCACCCAGCAGGAGCTGGCCGCGGTGATCGGACGCTGGATCGCGCTGCCGCTGGCAGCCACGGTCCACCATGGCGACGCGCCGCCGCGCCTGCCTTCGGCGTCGGTCGAAGTGATCCAGCGCGACGTGGTCAACCGCGCCGCGCTCGACAAGATCCGCATGCTGTCGCGCGAGCGCGGCGACGCCCTGGTGCAGAAGGTGATCGCGGCCTACGTCGACGACACCCCACAGCAACTGAGCACGCTGCGCCACGCCATCGACGGCTTCGATACCGGCAACGTGCGCCGCATCGCGCACACGCTGAAGTCGGCCAGCGCCAACGTCGGCGCCGAGGCCCTGGCCGCGCTGTGCAAGGCGATGGAACAACTGGGCCGCACCGACACTACCGAAGGCGCCGGCGCCATCCTCACCGACATGGAGCACGAGTTCCAGGCCGTCCGCAACTCCCTCACCGCGATGCTTGAGAAGGAAACCTGACATGCCAGCCCATAATGCCACCAAGCGCGCCAGCAAGCCCGCGGTCGTGCTGGTCGCCGACGACGACCCGGTGATGCGCCTGCTGATGGTCGAGATGCTCGACAGCGTGGGACTCGACGCCATCGAAGCCGAAGACGGCGCCCAGGCGGTCCAGCTGGCGCGCGAGCGCTCGCCCGACCTAATCCTGATGGACGTCGAAATGCCGCACATGGACGGCTTCGCGGCCTGCCGCGCGATCCGCGACGCGGCCAACGGCGTCAGCGTGCCGATCGTGATGGTCACCGGCGGCGACGACCTGGAGGCGGTCACCAACGCCTACGAAGCCGGCGCCACCGACTTCGTGTCGAAGCCGATCAACTGGCCGATCCTGGGACACCGCGTGTTGTACGTGCTGCGCGCCAGCGACGCCATCGTGCGCCTGCGCATCGCCGACGCCCAGAACCGCGCGGTGCTGGCGGCGATCCCCGACACTTTCTTCCGCATGTCGCGCGAGGGCATCTACCTCGACTATGAGCCGGGCCGCGACCACCCCGGCCGTGCCAGCCGCGGACAGCAGGCGCATGCATATCTGAATGCTTATCCGGTCGACGACTGCGTCGGCAAGCATGTCGCCGAGGTGCTGCCGCCCGAGATCGCCGAGCGCATGCTGGAACAGGTCGAGCTCGCGCTGCGGGTGCAGCAGGTGCGTTCGGTCGAGTATGAACTGATCCGCTTCGGCGAAGCCCAGCACTTCGAGGCGCGCCTGGTGGCGACCGGCTCCTCGGAAGTCCTGGGCCTGGTGCGCGACATCAGCGAGCGCAAGCGCGCCGAAGAACAGATCCGGCGCCTGGCCTATTGCGACAGCCTGACCGGTATCCCGAACCGCCAGGCCTTCCTCGAAATGCTGGAACGCGAACTGCAGCGCTCCAAGATCGGCAACAAGAAGTTCGCCGTGCTGTTCATGGACCTGGACGCCTTCAAGCGCATCAACGACACGCTCGGCCACAACGTCGGCGACCAGTTGCTGCAGCAGGTGTCCGAGCGCCTGCGCGAGACCATCCGCCCGAGCGACCTGCTGTCGCGCGCCGAACTGGTCACGCGTGCGGCGCCGCTCAACAGCACCGGCAGCACCGAGGGCACGAATCTGGCGCGCCTGGGCGGTGACGAATTCACGATCCTGATCCCGGACCTGGAACGCGTCGAGCATGCGCTGAACGTGGCCCACCGCGTGAAAGATGCGATGCGGCGGCCTTTCCTCATCGAAGGCAACGAGATCTTCGTCACCGCCAGCATCGGCATCTCGCTGTTCCCGGAAGACGGCGACGATTGCACCTCGCTGCTGAAGTTCGCCGACACCGCGATGTACCACGCCAAGAACTGCGGCAAGAACAACGCCAAGCTGTACTCGTCGTCGCTGACGATGCAGATCATGAGCCACGTGAAGCTGGAAGTCGGCCTGCGCCGCGCGCTGCAGAACGACGAGCTGTACCTGCTGTACCAGCCGCAGCTCGACGTGCGCTCGAACGAGATCGTCGGCGTCGAGGCACTGGTGCGCTGGCGCCACGCCGAGCGCGGCATCGTCTCGCCCACCGAGTTCATTCCGCTGGCCGAAGAGACCGGCCTGATCGTGCCGATCGGCGAGTGGGTGCTGCGCACCGCCTGCATCCAGGCGCGCCACTGGCAGAAGCTGGCGCGCCGTCCGGTGCGCATGGCGGTGAACCTGTCGGCCAAGCAGTTCAAGGACGAGAACCTGAGCCAGATCGTGCTCTCGGCCCTGCAGGACACCGGCCTCGATCCACGCCTGCTGGAACTCGAACTGACCGAGGGCACGCTGATGGACGACGCCAAGGCCACCCTGTCCACGCTCGAGCAACTGCGCGGCATCGGCGTCCACCTGTCGATCGACGACTTCGGCATCGGCTACTCGTCGATGAACTATCTAAAACGTTTCGACGTGCGCGCGCTGAAGATCGACCGCAGCTTCATCAGCGGCCTGCCGCAGGATTCCGAGAACGCGGCGATCACGCGCGCCATCATCGCGATGGCGCACGGCCTGAAGATGGTGGTGGTGGCGGAAGGGGTCGAGACCGGGGAGCAGCTCGGCATGCTGGAAGAGTATGGCTGCGACCTGGTGCAGGGGTTCTATCTGGGGCGGCCGGCGCCGGCGGAGACGGTGAGCGGGATGCTGCAGACGTTGTGGGTGCCTTTGGGGGCGAAGTAGCCGGTTCGGCACACAATGAATGAACGCGCACTAATACAACGTCGTCCCTGCGGAGGCAGGGGCGACGGCAACTACCGCGAAAACGTCAAGGTATACACCGTTTTCCCCGGCAACAAAGGCTTCGCCTTCCCCTGCACCCAGTCCTCGTGCCCCTTCAGGAAGAACGGCGACAGCGGATGCCCGCTCTGCCCCCCGGGCATGTCGAACAAGCCCTCTTCCTCCCTGCCCGGCGACACCGTCAGCCGCTCCGATTGCCCGAAGCGCGGCCCGGCCACGCGCGGCATGTTGGCGTCGCCCGGCAGCGCGTCAGGCGGCGCGCCCAGCCAGCGCGCCAGGAAAGGCAGCGCCATCGTGAACGGATGCGCGATCGCGGCCGTGTTCTTGCGGCCCCAGGTCGCCTGCGCCAGCGGCACGCCGCCGCTCGTCACCTCCATGATCGTGCGGTCGACGGCGGCCAGCTCCACGGCGTGCCAGCTGGCGTAGCCGTCCGGTAGCCAGGCCGCCGGCCGCTCGTCGAGCAGGCGCGCCACCACGTCGGACCAGCGCGTGGTCGCCGCCAGCATGGTCGCCTTGGGGTCGAGCGTCTTCATCTCGGCATTGACGCCGGCGAACAGCAGGTCGTGCAGCGACCAGCGGAACTGCTGCGCCAGGCGGTAGCCGACCGATCCGACACTGGCGCGGCCATCCCAGCTGGTCTGCAGCAGGCGCCTGAATGCGAGGCGCTGTGGATGGCCAGCCACGGCCGCGTCGTCGAGGGCGGCCAGCGCGCGCCGGCGCCACTCGGCCACGTACAGCGCGCGGTCGTCGAGGACGGCGCCGAATGCCGCCGCGACGTCGGTCCTGGGTCCCAGTTGCGCCAGGTGGTCGCGCAACTGGCGCGTGCGCGCGCCGAGATCAAAACCGGCGTCGCCCAGCACCGCAGCCGCGGGTCCGTCCAGCTGGCGGCTGTTGGCGGTCACCAGCTGGCCGCCGGGCGGATTCACCACGCGCGGATGCTCGCCAGGAGCCAGGAAACCGTCCCAGGTCGGCACCGCGCCCTCGGCCGCCAGCGGGAACGAGACGACCGTGCCGCCCTGCGCACGGCGCGGCAGCGCCCCGGCGACGGTCCAGCCGATGTTGCCGCGCGCATCGCCGATGACGATGTTCTGGGCCGGGATGCCGTCCGCCGCCGCCGCATCCAGCGCCTCGTCCAGCGTGGCCGCGCGCTCCAGCCGCAGGTGGTTCAGGTTCAGCGCGTCGGGCGAATGCGCCACCCAGTGCACCGCATACAGTGCGCCGCCGGCCTCGCGGATCGGCCCCAGGCTGGTCTCGCGCACCACCAGGCGCTCGGCGGCCTGGCCCTTGACCAGGATGGTCTCCACGTGCTCGGCCGGCGCCTCCCAGCCGGAAGGCGTACGCACCTGGCCGGCGTGCGCAGGGTCTTTTTGAAGCCGCACCAGGTCGAGCGTGTCGGCATAGCTGTTGGTGAAGGCCCAGGCGACCCGGCCATTGCTGCCGACGATGACCAGCGGCGGCGCGCCCGGCAGGCTGACCCCGACCAGGCGCCGCGGCACGCCGCCTTCGTCCGGGAAGCGCAGCGCCAGCCGGTACCAGATGTTGGGCAGTTGCAGGCCGAGATGCATGTCGTCCGACACGATCGCCGCCCCGCTCGCGGTGCGCGACCCGGCCAGTGCGTAATTGTTGCTGCCGACCGCGTCGGTGAAGCCGATGCCGGCCACCTGGCGCGCCGGCACCGCATCCTTGCGGCCCCACCAGGCCGGCGCCGTCGCCGGGATCGGGACCGTTGCCAGCGCCAGTGCCGGCGCGTCGAGCGGCGCATCCCAGCGGCTGCCTTCTGGCAGAAGGAAGGCGCGCTGGGCCGGATCGAGATGCTGCGCCAGCCAGCCGCGCGCCAGTTCGCGCGAAGGCTGGTTGCCCTGCAAATCGAGGTACATCGCCCACACCACCAGCAGCGAATCGGCCGCCGTCCACGGCCGCGGCGCGGCGCCATTCAACAGGTATTCAAAGGGCCGCGCGCCGAGGGTGTCCAGCCCGGCGTTGACGCCGGCCACGTAGCGTTCGACGAAGCCGCGTTCAGCCGGCGTCATGCGCTGCAATGCGGCGGCGGCGCGGGCACGGAAGCGGTGCAGCCGGTGCGCGCGGTCGAGCGGCAACGCGCGCGGCCCGAACAGTTCGGCCAGTTCGCCGGCAGCGCTGCGGCGCAGCAGGTCCATCTGGAAGAAGCGCTCCTGGCCATGGACGAAACCGGTGGCATATGCCAGGTCGAGGCGATTGGCGCCGCTGATCAGGGGCACGCCATCGCCATCGCGCGCCACCGTGACCGGCGCCGACAGCAGCGGCGCATGGTGCGTGCCCTCGAGCTGCGGTAGGCTGGCGCGCAGGATCAGCCAGGCGCCGAGCAAGGCCAGTACCAGCAGAGCCAGCAACAGTAACAAAAGGCGCCGGCTCCAGCGCGCCCATCCGCGTCCGCGTCCCAGGTGTGGCATCGGCCCCTCCCCAATCGGAAAAACCGGCATTTTCCCAGAAAATTGCCAGAAAAACCATATTAGCGCAGCCGATATGCCGTGTCGGTAAATTCCCGCGTAACGTCGAGGCCGGCGCCGACTTGCGAACCTGCCTCCACTGGCATACGCTGAACACATGAAAACACACCAGCATGTGTGTTCCGATTCCTGTCCAGGGAGGTTTCTATGCGTCCATTAATACGATACTTGAGTCCGCTACTGGTAGCGCTGCCCGCCCTGGTACTCACCGGCTGCGCGACGCCGCAGGAACGCGCCGCACAAAAGCAGGCCGAGGCCGAACAGATGATGGCCGTCTATGGACCGGCATGTTCACGGCTTGGTTATGCTGCTGGGTCCGATCCCTGGCGCAACTGCATCGTCAACCTCAGCACAAAGGACGAAGTGCAGCGTTATGGACCGTATGGTCCTGGCGGGTACTATCCGGGCCGCTGGCGGGGTGGCTTCTGGGGTGGCTGGTAAGGCCTGCATCGGCAGCCTCCGCTGCACCTGATATGCCATCAAGGCGGTGTGCGCAGTCCAGCTTGGTCACCGCCTCGCGTGACGCCAGCAGGCGCTCCAGTACCTGCTGGATGTGCCGCACCAGCTCCGGGTAGCGCGCATCCGGCGGATGCAGGCTAAAGCGCACAAGGGGTTTGTGCGCCAGCATGGCCGCGGTGGCATCGGCCACGCGCGGCGACAAGATGCGGCCGCTGCGGTTGCGCGCCGCATACACCACCGACGGCGACAGCACGGCCTTGCCGCTTTCCAGACAATGGAAATGGCTGAAGGTGGTCGTGTAGACCAGGCCGGAGGCGCGTAGTGCGCGCCATGATCCCTCCCCCAGCAGCCAGGCCGGCGGCACGAAGCCCTGCGGGGTCCAGCCGCGCTCGGCAAACCAGGCCATGCCGAGTTCGAGACGGCGCCGCGCCTCGGCTTCGTCGAGCGCCGCAAATTCCCCTTCGCGCTGCGTGTACACATTGCGCAGGAAACGTGCGCGCAAACCGCCGCCATTTGCTTCGGTGTCGAGATGGCTGTAGCCGTGCAGGCACAGCTCGTCGCCGCGCGCCAGGCTGGCATCGAGGCAGGCTTCCATCTGCGCCGACCGCTCGGGCCGGAAGTGGTAGTGCGGCACCACTAGCCAGGTCAGCGGAATGTCGGCGACCGCGCGGATCGCCTCCACCAGGCGCAGGCAGTCGGGCCAGGTGGCCGGCGCGACATCGTGGATCGATACGCACAGCAGGGATGGCTGCTGTGCCTGCGCCGACGTCGGCGTCGGCAAGGGTTCAATCCGTGACACAGACGCGCCCTCCGGAAAATGCCGCCAAACGGTGACCGGCCAGCAACAAGTCATAGCGTCCCAGCACCTGCGGCAGGATCGCATTCCAGTCGTAATGCCCGGCCGCCTTGCGCCGCGCCGCCTGGCCCATGGCGGCCATGTCGCCTTCGTAGATCGCTTCGATGGCGCTGGCCAGGCTGTCCGCGCTGTTGGGCTGCGCCAGGATGCCGGTCTCGGCGTCGACCAACTCGGCCACGCCGCCGCCGTTGACGGCCACCACCGGCAGCCCGCAAGCCATCGCTTCGAGGATGATCAGGCCGAAGGTCTCGGCGTCGCCCGGATGCACCAGCAGGTCGGCACTGGCCAGCAGGCGCGCCAGCGCGCGCTGGTCGCGCTTGAACGGGATGTGGGTGATCCATGACGCGGGCGCGACCGCTTCGGGCAGCGCGTCGCCGCCACCGACCAGCAGCAGGTGGTAGGGGGCGCCCAGCTTGCCGACCGCCTCGACCAGCACATCGAGCTTTTTTTCCGGCGTGAAGCGGCCGGCATAGACCAGCAGGCGGCAGTCCGGATCGAGGCCCAGTTGCGCGCGCAGCGTGGTGTCGCGCCGCTCGGGGTGAAAGATGGCGCTGTCGATGCCGAGCGGCTGCTGCACCGCGCCATGCACGCCGATCGATTCCAGCTGCTGCACCATCACGCGGCTGGGCGCCAGCACCAGGTCGAACTGGCGGTAGAGGTTGGCGAGATAGCGGCAAGTGCCGCGCGCGATCCAGCGCCCCAGGCGCGGCTGCACCAGGCTGGGCAGGTCGGAGTGATAGAAGGCCACGGCCGGGATGTCGTACTCCTTGCGCATGCGCAGTGCGGCCCAGGCGCAATGGCCGGCATCGCCGGCTTCGACCAGGTCCGGCCGCGCCGACGCCAGCAGGCGCGCCGGTGCCGACACCGACAGCGGCATGCGGTAGCCATGGAAGCCGGGCAAGCCGGCCGCGGGAATGCGGATCAGAGCAGCGTCGCCATCGTCGCAGGTGTCGACGTTGGGACTCATGATGGTGTGCCGCAGGACGGTGCTCTGGGTACGGCGGCGGCGCGCCAGCCAGTGTGCCTTGGCGTTCAGGTAGGTGCTGACGCCCCCGCCCTCCGCCGCGTAGAACATGGTGATGTCGACAAGATGCATGCTGGGTTCCGGTCACGATAAAACCCACGATAGCAGTGGAACTGGTCCACAGTTTGCGCACTATCAACCGGAACAGCCACTTCAACAGGACCGCATCAACATGCTCGAAGCGGTCTCATGTGGGTGACCCATTATGCACTGCGCCTATCGAGCATGGCGCGCGCGATGGTGCCGGCGTCCACGTACTCGAGTTCGCCGCCAACCGGTACGCCGCGCGCCAGGCGGCTGACCTTCAGCCCTCGCGCCTTGAGCATCTCGCTGATATAGTGGGCGGTCGCTTCGCCCTCGTTAGTGAAATTGGTGGCGAGCACCACTTCCTTGACCTCGCCATCGGTGGCGCGGCCCACCAGTTTTTCGAGGTGCAAGTCCTTGGGACCGATGCCGTCCAGCGGCGACAGCCGGCCCATCAGGATGAAATACAGGCCCTTGAAGGTCAGGGTCTGCTCGATCATGATCTGGTCGGCCGGCGTCTCGACCACGCACAGCAGCGCGCGGTCGCGGTTCTCGTCCGCACACAGTTCGCATACCTCGGTTTCCGAGAAGGTATTGCACATCGCGCAGTGGTGGACCGCCTCCACCGCCTGGTACAGCGCGCGCGACAGCATGGCCGCGCCTTCGCGGTCATGCTGCAGCAGGTGGAAAGCCATGCGCTGCGCCGACTTCGGTCCGACGCCCGGCAGGCGGCGCAGGGCCTCGGTCAGGAAGTCGAGCGATTTGGACACAGGCGCTCCGGACTCAGAACGGCATCTTGAAGCCGGGCGGGATCGGCAGGCCGGCGGTCAGGCCGCTCATCTTTTCCTGGGTGGTCGCCTCGGCCTTGCGGATGGCGTCGTTGAACGCGGCCGTGACCAGGTCTTCCAGCATGTCGCGGTCGTCGCCCAGCAGCGACGGGTCGATGGTGACGCGCTTGACGTCGTTCTTGCAGGTCATGACGACCTTGACCAGGCCTGCGCCCGACTGACCCTCGACTTCGATGAGGGCCAGCTCCTCTTGCGCCTTCTTCATGTTGTCCTGCATGGACTGGACCTGCTTCATCATGCCTGCGAGCTGGTTCTTCATCATGGTGTGTTCTCCAAAAAACGGATGGTTGAAAAGTTTGTGCGGCCAGGCCGCTCAGGTCGCGATCGGACGCACCGAACCCGGCACCACGAAGGCGTCGAAGGTGCGTGCCATGTCCTGCACGAACGGGTCGGCTTCGACCGCGGCTTCGGCTTCCTGCTGCAGCCGTTCGCGCCTTGCCTTGGCTTCGGCGCTGGCGGTGTACCAGACCGGGCCGATCTCGGTATCGAGGTTCACGCGCACCGCCGGGAAACATTCCTGCAGGGCCGCGCACAGTTTCTCGCTGTTGCCGCTGGCGCGCAGGGTATCGACCGGCACGCGCAGGCGGAAGGTAGCGGACCCGGCTTCCGCCACGCATTCGATCAGTTCGGTCTGCAGCGCCAGCTGCTGCGACACGCCGCGCAGCTGCAGGCCGGCAGCCAGCGCCGGCCAGTTGCCGTCCCAGCCGATCGCCGGCACCGGCGTGACCACGTAGGCGTGCGGCGCCCTGGCCGGGGCCGCGTTGCGCACCGGCGGGCTGACGGCGGCGGGCGCCTCGGCCGGCGCGGCAGCGGCCACGGCGCTGTCGTCGGAAAATTCGGTGACCCAGGACGGCACGTCGTCGTCGGCCACGGCCTGTTCGCCGGCGCGCGCATACGCCTGGGCATTACCCGGGGCCTGTGCCTGCGGCTGGCCCTGGTAGTGGCCCTGAGACTGGCCGGGGTGCTGGCTTTGCGGCTGCGGCGCTCGGCCCATGGCCTGCGGCTGCATCGGGCGGTTCTCGACAGCGCGGCTGTCCGGCTGCGGACGGGCGCCGGCGCCCGGGGTGCTGTCCCAGGGCGCCGCAGCGGCCGGCGCAGCGGGACGGACCGGTGCCGCGGGGGCCGGCGGCGCTGCGGGCGGCGCGGACGGCTGCGCTGCGGCGGCGGCCGCATCCGGCGGACCCGCCGGCGTACGCTTGGGCTGGCCCGGCGACCGCGCGGCGGCGCGCGCCGCTTCCAGCGCGGCATTGATGGCGGCGCGGGCCGAGGTCATGGCCGGGGCCGCGCTTGCCGGAGCCGGCGTGGGCACCGGCTGGGCG
>NZ_JAXSQX010000008.1:166013-340004 GCF_034659755.1 Massilia phyllosphaerae | reverse complement strand
AAATGGCAAAAGGTAAATTCGAACGGACCAAGCCGCACGTCAACGTCGGCACCATCGGTCACGTTGACCACGGCAAAACCACCCTGACGGCTGCAATCGCAACCGTTCTGTCGAAGAAATTCGGCGGCGAAGCCAAGGCCTACGACCAGATCGACGCGGCTCCGGAAGAAAAAGCACGCGGCATCACCATCAACACCGCGCACGTCGAGTACGAAACCGCGAACCGTCACTACGCGCACGTCGACTGCCCAGGCCACGCCGACTACATCAAGAACATGATCACCGGTGCCGCCCAGATGGACGGCGCGATCCTGGTGTGCTCGGCCGCTGACGGCCCGATGCCGCAGACCCGCGAGCACATCCTGCTGGCGCGTCAGGTTGGCGTTCCGTACATCATCGTGTTCCTGAATAAGTGCGACCTGGTCGACGACGCAGAACTGCTGGAACTGGTCGAAATGGAAGTCCGCGAACTGCTGTCGAAGTACGAGTTCCCTGGCGACGACCTGCCGATCATCAAAGGTTCGGCACGTATGGCGCTGGAAGGCCAGCCGGGCGAAATGGGCGAAGCATGCATCGAGCGCCTGGCCGAAGCCCTGGACAGCTACATCCCGACCCCGGAACGTGCCGTTGACGGCGCCTTCCTGATGCCGGTGGAAGACGTGTTCTCGATCTCGGGCCGCGGTACCGTGGTGACCGGTCGTGTCGAGCGCGGCATCATCAAGGTCGGCGAGGAGATCGAAATCGTCGGTATCATCGACACCGTGAAGACCACCTGCACCGGCGTGGAAATGTTCCGCAAGCTGCTGGACCAGGGTCAAGCTGGCGACAACGTCGGCCTGCTGCTGCGCGGCACCAAGCGTGAAGACGTCCAGCGTGGCCAGGTTCTGGCCAAGCCGGGCTCGATCAAGCCGCACAACCACTTCACCGGCGAGATCTACGTTCTGTCGAAAGACGAAGGCGGCCGTCACACCCCGTTCTTCAACAACTACCGTCCGCAGTTCTACTTCCGTACGACTGACGTGACCGGTTCGATCGAACTGCCGGCAGACAAGGAAATGGTCATGCCAGGCGACAACGTGTCGATCACCGTCAAGCTGATCGCTCCGATCGCGATGGAAGAAGGTCTGCGCTTCGCAATCCGCGAAGGCGGCCGTACCGTCGGCGCCGGCGTGGTCGCCAAGATCCTGGCCTAATCGCTACGATCAGCCTGTCCGGTAACTTATCGGACAGGTAATGAAAGAGGGGCAGAACTTCGGTTCTGTCCCTTTTTTGTGACAGCAGCAGAAGCAATCGGAAGGAAAACGGTGTTATACTGCCGTCCCTCCTGCAGTACCCGCATCACCTTTACATGATTGCCGGCGATAAGCCGGTTCGTTCTTTTTTAAGGAAATAGCATGTCCGCTCCGAATCAGAAAATCCGTATCCGCCTGAAAGCGTTCGACTACAAACTGATCGACCAGTCCGCTCTGGAAATCGTCGACACCGCCAAGCGCACCGGCGCAGTCGTCAAGGGCCCGGTTCCGCTGCCGACCCGCATCCAGCGCTTCGACATCCTGCGTTCCCCGCACGTCAACAAGACCTCGCGCGACCAGTTCGAAATCCGTACGCACCAGCGTCTGATGGACATCGTGGACCCGACCGACAAGACCGTTGACGCACTGATGAAGCTGGACCTGCCGGCTGGCGTCGACGTCGAAATCAAGCTGCAGTAATACGCTCGCCAAAATTCCGTCATGCCGGCCGCTGGCCGTCATGACCATGGGGCCGGTACCGCTTTGCGGGCCGGCCCCGTTTTCATTCCGACGGCCCTCGTGTCGCCATTTAGCTGCACGCACTAAACAGTTCTGTGACAAAATGTTAATACCGTAGCGCCTGCTTCGGGAAACCGTCACAAGGACCGCCATGACCGCCGCCGCCTTCCACCAGGTTGCCCAGCTGGCCGAGCGCTTGCGCACGCGCACCTGGCGCGACATGGCCAAGCGCGCGTGGCTGATCCTGCTGGGCATGCTGCTGCTCAAGTGGCTGCTGCCCGCAGGCCAGGCCTTCACCTATCTCGAACGCGGCGCTTACCGCACCGGCATCGCCATCGCGCTGATGGCGGCCCTGTTCGAATTGCCGCTGGATGCGGCGCTGTTGCCGCTGCTGCCGCCGACCCTGGTCGATCCGCACAAGGTGCACGTACTGCACGCACTGCTGGCGATCGGCGTGCTGTCGACCCTGGTCTGGGTACTGGGCGATCGCTGGCATATCGGCCGCGGCTGTCACGTGCTGACCGCGGACGGGCTCGAGCTGCACGTCGGCGTCCGTACGGGCGGCACGATCCCGCTGGCGGCCATTGCCGATTGCCGGCGCATCGATGTCGACGCGCACATCTGGTGCCGCCGCGAAGGCATCGAGCGCCACCGTACGCTGACGGCTACACCTCTTGACAAGCCGAACACAGCCCTCATGTTGACACCGGACAGCCACGTGCGCCTGACTCACCTCGGCGTGGAGCGGACCGGCATGGCTTGCGTATTCCTGTACGTCGACCAGCCCGATCGCCTCGTCCGCGCAGTGTGCAGCGAACGGCAACAATAAAACAGATCCGATCGCGTATTGGGGAGATCGCGATGACCACAATGAAGCAGGTCGCACAGCTTGCCGGGGTTTCGATCTCGACGGTGTCGCACGTCATCAACAACACGCGCGTCGTCAGCAGCGACGTGCGCCAGCGGGTGCAGGGCGTGATCGACGAGCTGCGCTACATCCCGAGCGCCGTCGCGCGCAGCCTCAAGAACGACAAGACCAACACCATCGGCGTGCTGGTGCCCAACAGTTCGAATCCTTATTTTGCCGAGCTGATCCGATGGATCGAGGAAGCCGCCTTCCAGCGCGGCTACAACATGATCTTGTGTAACGCCCATGGCGGCGCCCGCAAGCAGGCGGCCTATTTGCGCCTGCTGATGGGAAAGCGCATCGACGGCCTGGTCCTGGTCGCCAGCGGCGCCGACGACGAGCGCGACTTGATGCTGCGCCACGAAGCGGTGCCGATCGTCCAGCTCGAGCGTGCGCTGCCGCGCCTGGAGGCGGACCTGGTGCTGGCCGGGCAGGAGGAGGGCGCCTACCAGGCCACGCGCCACCTGATCGGCCTCGGGCACCGTGCGATCGGCTGCGTGTCCGGCCCGCCCGACCTGCCGCGTGCGCGCGAGCGCGTGGCCGGCTACCTGCGCGCGATGGGGGAGGCCGGCCTGCCGGTGCCGCCCGGGCGCATCGTGCACGACGAATTCACCAGTGCCGGCGGCCACGCCGCGTTTGCCCGCCTGCTGGGCCAGCCGCATCCGCCCAGCGCGGTGTTCGTCACCAGCGACCTGATGGCCCTCGGCGCCCTGTGTGCGGCCGGGCGCGCCGGGGTGAGCATTCCGGAAGAACTGTCGATGATCGGCTACGACGACATCGACGGTGCCGGCTACACCAACCCGCCGCTGACGACGGTGGCGCCGCCCAAGCGCGAGATGGCGAGCCTGGCGATCGAGCAGCTGATCGACCGCATCAAGGGCCTGCACACGCCGCTGCGCGCCACCGCGCTGAGCAGCACGCTAGTGGTGCGCGCTTCGACCGGCCCGCTGCCGTAACGCGGGCGCCGATCAGGCGCGGCGCGCCGGCAGCACACTGCCGTGGGCATCCACCGGAGCGGCATTGCGCTGCGCTGCAGTGGCTGCGGCCGCCCCTTCGGCCGCGCTGCGCAGGTCCGGCGTGTGCAGCACCTGGGTGGGGTAGGCGAGGCGGATGTCGCGCGCCGCCAGGCCGTCGACGATCTGCAGCAGGACTTCCTGCTGGATGTCCATGAAGCGGTTGTAGTCCGGCGATTCGACCCAGTAGACGACCTCGAAATTCATCGACGACGGCCCGATGCCCTGGAAGTGGGCGCGGTCGAAGGTCACGGTCTGCTGTGCCTTGACGATTTCGGTCAGCATCGGCGGGATCGCCGCCAACTTGTCGCGCGGGGTGTCGTAGGTCACGCTGATCGAGAACACGATGCGGCGCCGCTGCATGCGCGTCATGTTCTGGAGCCGGCTTTTCAATAAATCGCCGTTGGCGAAGATCAGTTCCTCGCCGCCGAGGCTGCGGATGCGCGTGGTCTTGAGGCCCACGTATTCGACCGTGCCCAGGTATTTGTCGACGATCACGAAGTCGCCGATCACGAAGGGTTTGTCCAGCACGATCGACAGGGACGCGAACAGGTCGCCCAGGATGTTCTGCACCGCCAGTGCGACGGCCACGCCGCCGATGCCGAGCGAGGCGACCAGGGTGGTGATGTTGACGCCCAGGTTATCCAGGATCATCAGCAGGATCACGATCCACAGCACCATGCGCGCAATGAAGCTGACGGCCGCCGCCGAGGTTGCGCGGCCGGGTTCGTCCGAGCGGTTGCGGTAATACTCGGTCAGCCAGGCACGCAGGGCGCGGTTGCCCCACAGCGCCGCCTGGAGCAGGCCGCTCACGATGGCGACCCGCGTCACCAGCTGGTGCACGTACTCGGGCAAGACCAGCAGCTTGCTGCCGGCGAACAGGCCCATCACGACGATCACGAACAGCCGTGTCGCATCCAGGGTTTCGACGGCGATGTCGTCGAGCCGGGTCTCGGTGCGCGCGGCCAGCCGGCGCAGGTGGTGCACCACCACTTTCTTGGTCACGTAGAGCGCGAGCATCACCGCGGCGGCGACGCCGAGCGCCGTCAGCCACGCCAGCGTCGTGTTATTGAAAAACACCAGATCCATGCATTCATCCTTTCCAACGTACTGCTTAACGAGCGGTCAATTGTAACGGTCTCGTGCAGCGCACAAGATTTTGCATCCGGGTATTGCGCTTTCCGGATTGTTGCTCGTATAATGCGGCTCCCCGGGCGGTTAGTTCAGCTGGTTAGAATACTTGGTCGACATCCAAGGGGTCGCAGGTTCGAATCCTGCACCGCCCACCAGAATTTCTTCATAGCGCAGGTCTCAGCTTCACGAGCGCCTGTAGAGAAAAGGCGCAGCAGTGTGCCTTTTCTGTGCTGACCAGCCAGGTCAGATTTCTTTTCTCTCCAAGAACACAGCGTGAAACGCAACAGGCCGCGTCAACTCTTCGCATTCTCCTGTTGCGTCCTTCCGATGCGGGCGCTATACTAGCCGGCTTCGGTATGGGCATGTCTTTTTTTGCCCATGCGTTTTGTAGTTCAACTATCCCCGCCCAATCGCAGGTGGGAATTGGAGAAAAAATGAGCCTGGGCCTTCTCGGTCGCAAGGTTGGCATGATGCGCATCTTCACGGATGACGGGGATTCGATCCCGGTCACCGTGCTGGACGTGTCGAACAACCGTGTTGCGCAAATCAAAACTCCTGAAACCGACGGTTATTCCGCTGTTCAGGTCGTATTCGGTCAACGTCGCGCTTCCCGCGTGAACAAGGCCAGTGCGGGTCACTACGCCAAAGCTGGTGTCGAAGCCGGTACGCTGCTGAAGGAATTCCGCATCGACGCCGAGCAAGCCGCTGGTTTCAAGGCTGGCGACGCAGTCAATGTATCCCTGTTCGAAGTCGGCCAGAAAATCGACGTGCAAGGCACCTCGATCGGTAAAGGCTACGCCGGTACCATCAAGCGTCACAACTTTGCTTCGGGCCGCCAAACCCACGGTAACTCGCGTTCGCACAACGTTCCTGGCTCCATCGGTATGGCGCAGGATCCGGGTCGCGTGTTCCCTGGTAAGCGCATGACCGGTCACATGGGCGACGAAACCGTCACCACCCAGAACCTGGAAATCGCCCGTATCGACGCCGAGCGTCAACTGCTGCTGGTCAAGGGTGCCGTTCCTGGCGCCAAGAACGGCCAAGTGGTTGTCAAGCCGGCCGTCAAGGTCAAAGCAAAGAAAGGAGCGTAAAAGATGGAACTGAAGCTCCTGAACGAGCAAGGCCAAGCCGGCTCGAACGTGAACGCCACCGATGAAGTCTTCGGTCGCGATTACAACGAAGCACTGATCCACCAGATCGTGGTCGCCTACGCCGCCAACGCGCGCAGCGGCAACCGCAAGCAGAAGGATCGTGAAGAAGTCTCCCACACGACCAAGAAGCCTTGGCGCCAGAAAGGTACCGGCCGCGCCCGTGCCGGTATGTCGTCGTCGCCGCTGTGGCGTGGCGGTGGTCGCATCTTCCCGAACTCGCCTGACGAGAACTTCACCCACAAAGTGAACAAGAAGATGTTCCGCGCCGGCATGTGCTCGATCCTGTCGCAGCTGGCCCGCGAAGAGCGCCTGAGCGTCGTCGAAAACCTGTCGATCGAAGCCCCGAAGACCAAGCTGCTGTCGCAGAAGCTGCAGAGCATGGGCCTGGAATCGGTCCTGGTGATCACCGACACCATCGACGAAAACCTGCTGCTGGCATCGCGCAACCTGCCGAACGTGCTGGTTGTCGAGCCGAAGCACGCCGACCCGATGTCGCTGGTGTTCTACAAGAAAGTCCTGGTCACCAAAGCTGCTCTGGCCAAGATCGAGGAGATGTACGCATGAGCGCCGCAATCAAATTCAGCGAAGAGCGCCTGATGAAGGTGCTGCTGGCTCCGGTCATTTCCGAAAAGGCGACCTTCGTCGCGGAAAAGAACGAACAGATCGTGTTCAAGGTCCTGCCTGACGCGACCAAGCCGGAAATCAAAGCTGCCGTCGAACTGCTGTTCAAAGTCGAAGTGGAATCGGTGCAGACCGTGAACCGCGAAGGCAAAGTCAAGCGTTCGGGCCGTTTCACCGGTCGCCGCAACCACACCAAGCGCGCTTTCGTGGCCCTGAAGCCGGGTCAGGAAATTAACTTTGTCGAGGAGGCTCAATAATGGCACTCGTTAAGATGAAGCCAACCTCCCCAGGCCGCCGCGGCATGGTGAAGGTTGTGAACAGCGACCTGTACAAAGGTCGTCCGTTCGCAGCCCTGGTTGAGAAGAAATCGAAGACTGCTGGCCGTAACAACAACGGCCACATCACCACCCGCCACATCGGCGGTGGTCACAAGCAACACTACCGTATCGTTGACTTCAAACGCAACAAGGACGGTATTCCGGCCAAGGTCGAGCGTATCGAATACGACCCGAACCGTACCGCGCACATCGCTCTGCTGTGCTACGCGGACGGCGAGCGCCAGTACATCATCGCCACCAAAGGCATGGCTGTCGGCGACAGCGTCATGAACGGCTCGGAAGCTGCGATCAAGTCGGGCAACTGCCTGCCGATCCGCAACATCCCGGTTGGTACCGTGATGCACTGCGTCGAGATGCTGCCGGGTAAGGGCGCGCAGATGGCGCGTACCGCTGGCGCCGGCGTCGTGCTGATGGCACGCGAAGGCACCTACGCCCAGGTCCGCCTGCGTTCGGGTGAAGTGCGTCGCGTGCACATCGAGTGCCGCGCCACTATCGGCGAAGTCGGCAATGCAGAACACAGCCTGCGCAAGATCGGTAAAGCCGGTGCAATGCGTTGGCGCGGCGTCCGCCCGACCGTTCGCGGTGTGGTCATGAACCCGATCGACCACCCGCACGGTGGTGGTGAAGGTCGTACGGCTGCGGGTCGTCACCCGGTCTCCCCATGGGGCCAGCAGACGAAGGGCAAGAAGACGCGTTCGAACAAGCGCACGTCTTCGATGATCGTTTCGCGCCGCGGCAAGAAATAAGGATAAGACATGACTCGTTCATTGAAAAAAGGGCCGTTCATTGACGCCCACCTGGTGAAAAAAGTCGAAGCCGCGCAAGCGAACAAAGACAAGAAGCCAGTCAAAACCTGGTCGCGCCGCTCGACGATCACCCCGGACTTCATCGGTCTGACGATCGCTGTCCACAACGGCAAGGTGCACGTGCCGGTGTACGTCTCCGAGAACATGGTTGGTCACAAGCTGGGCGAATTCGCCCTGACCCGCACGTTCAAGGGCCACGCCGCTGACAAGAAGGCGAAGAAATAATGGAAACTAAAGCTATCCTCAAAGGCGTGCGCCTGTCGGAGCAGAAGGGCCGCCTGGTTGCGGACCTGATCCGCGGCAAGAAAGTCGACGCTGCGCTGAACATCCTGCAATTCAGCCCGAAAAAAGGCGCGACCATCATCAAGAAAGTGCTGGAGTCCGCAATCGCGAACGCCGAGCACAACGATGGTGCCGACATCGACGAACTGAAAGTGGTTCAGATCTATGTCGAAAAGGGCCCGATCCTGAAGCGCTTTACGGCTCGCGCCAAAGGCCGCGGTGATCGCATTTCGAAACAATCCTGTCACGTCTACGTGACTGTCGGTAACTAAGGGGCATACGATGGGTCAGAAAATCCACCCAACCGGCTTCCGCCTGGCGGTCACCCGTAACTGGGCATCGCGCTGGTACGCTGGCAACGGCAACTTCGCCGACATGCTGAAGGAAGACCTGGAAGCACGCGTCTTCCTGAAGAAGAAGCTGAAGAACGCCTCGGTCGGCCGCATCGTCATCGAGCGTCCTGCCAAGAACGCGCGCTTCACGATCTACTCGTCGCGTCCGGGCGTGGTCATCGGTAAAAAAGGCGAAGACATCGAAGTCCTGAAGTCGTCGCTGACCAAGATCATGGGCGTGCCGGTGCACGTCAATATCGAAGAGATCCGCAAGCCGGAAATCGACTCGCAGCTGATCGCCGATTCGATCTCGCAGCAGCTGGAAAAGCGCATCATGTTCCGCCGCGCCATGAAGCGCGCGATGCAGAACGCCATGCGCCTGGGCGCCGTCGGCATCAAGATCATGTCGTCGGGCCGCCTGAACGGCATCGAAATCGCACGTACCGAATGGTACCGCGAAGGCCGTGTGCCGCTGCACACCCTGCGCGCCGATATCGACTACGGCACCAGCGAAGCATCGACCACCTACGGCATCATCGGCGTCAAGGTGTGGGTCTACAAGGGCGACCGTTCGGCAACGGGCGAAGCTCCTGTGATCGACGTCCCGGCCGACGAGAAGAAGCCACGCGGCCCGCGCCGCGATGATGGCAAGCCGGGCGGCCGTCCGCGTCCAGGCGCCAAACCAGGTACCGCTCCAGCCGGTCGCCGCGCTGCTGCCAAGCCGGCAGCTGAGAAAGCAGGAGAATAAGCATGCTGCAGCCATCCCGCAGAAAGTATCGTAAAGAGCAGAAAGGCCGTAACACCGGCATTTCGCACACCCGCGGCACCGCAGTGTCGTTCGGTGAATTCGGTCTGAAGGCAGTTGCCCGCGGCCGTATCACCGCACGCCAGATCGAAGCTGCCCGTCGTGCCATGACCCGTCACATCAAGCGTGGCGGCCGTATCTGGATCCGTATCTTCCCGGACAAGCCGATCTCGAACAAGCCGGCCGAAGTCCGTATGGGTAACGGTAAGGGTAACCCGGAGTACTACGTCGCTGAAATCCAGCCGGGCAAAGTCCTGTACGAGATGGACGGCGTCGCTGAAGAACTGGCGCGCGAAGCATTCCGCCTGGCTGCCGCCAAACTGCCGCTGGCCACGACCTTCGTCGTGCGTCAAGTCGGCCAATAACAGGAGTTAAGAATGAAAGCAACAGAACTCCGCGGCAAGGACCAGGAAGCTCTGAAGAAAGAGCTGAGCGAACTGCTGAAGGCCCAGTTCGGTCTGCGTATGCAAGTCGCGACCCAGCAACTGACCAACACCGCGCAGCTCAAGAAGGTGCGCCGCGATATCGCGCGTGTGAAGACCGTGATGAACCAGAAGGAAGCCAAATGAACGACACCACTAAAACGGCGCTGAAGCGTACGCTGGTCGGCAAAGTCGTGTCCGACAAAATGGACAAGACGGTGACCGTGCTGATCGAACGTCACGTCAAGCACCCGCTGTACGGCAAGATCATCGTGCGCTCGAACAAGTACCACGCGCACGACGAGACCAACCAGGCCAAGATCGGTGACACGGTCGAGATCGCGGAAGGTCGTCCGATCTCGAAGACCAAAGCTTGGACGCTGACGCGTGTTGTGCAAGTCGCACAAGTACTGTAAGCACTAAAATTTGTCTTGCGACGCCCGCTGGTATCTGAGATACTAGCGGGCTTCGTTCATGTGTCGCCGCAGTTGGTCTCCGCGATTGCTGCGGCCTGCAAATGAAGTACATTGGAAAGTCCAATCACCCAAACGTATTGCTCCAGCAGGGGCGGTGCGGCGGGACCAAGACTGACCGCAGGCCCACGGTTTCCGTGGGGATTACTACGGCTTAAGTTGGGAAAGAAAATATCATGATTCAAACCGAAAGCCGGCTCGAAGTGGCCGACAATACCGGTGCAAAAGAAGTTCTGTGCATCAAGGTATTGGGCGGCTCCAAGCGCCGTTACGCCAGCATTGGCGACGTGATCAAGGTCACCGTGAAGCAAGCCGCTCCGCGCGGCCGCGTCAAGAAAGGTGAAATCTACAATGCCGTGGTTGTGCGTACCGCCAAGGGTGTGCGCCGCCAAGACGGTTCCCTGGTGAAGTTCGACGGCAATGCCGCCGTTCTGCTGAACGCCAAGCTGGAGCCGATCGGCACCCGTATCTTCGGACCGGTAACGCGCGAACTGCGTACCGAAAAGTTCATGAAGATCGTGTCCCTGGCACCTGAAGTTCTGTAAGGGAGTCGTAATGTCTAAGATTCGTAAAAACGACGAAGTCATCGTTCTGGCCGGTAAAGACAAAGGCAAGCGCGGCGTCGTCCAGCAACGCGTTGATGCTGAACACGTTATCGTCGAAGGCGTGAATGTGGCCAAGAAGGCCGTCAAGCCGAACCCGATGACTGGTGTCACTGGTGGTATCGTCGACAAGACCATGCCGATTCACGTGTCGAACGTCGCGCTGTTCAATGCAGCGACCGGCAAGGCAGATCGCGTTGGCTACAAAGATGTGGATGGCAAAAAAGTCCGCGTCTTCAAGTCGAACGGCGAAGTAGTGAAAGGGTAATAAGAAATGGCCCGTCTCCAACAACTGTATAAAGACAAAGTCGTCGCCGAGCTGACCGAGAAATTCGGTTACAAATCGGTGATGGAAGTTCCGCGCCTGACCAAGATCACCCTGAACATGGGTCTGTCGGAAGCAGTCGCCGACAAGAAGATCATCGAGCACGCTACCGGCGACCTGACCAAGATCGCCGGCCAGAAGCCGGTCGTGACCAAGGCTCGCAAGGCAATCGCAGGTTTCAAGATCCGCGAAGGCTACCCGATCGGCACGATGGTGACCCTGCGCGGCAACCGTATGTACGAATTCCTGGACCGTTTCATCACCGTGGCTCTGCCGCGCGTGCGTGACTTCCGCGGTGTCAGCGGCAAATCGTTCGACGGTCGCGGCAACTACAACATCGGCGTCAAAGAGCAGATCATCTTCCCGGAAATCGATTACGACAAGATCGATGCGCTGCGTGGCATGAACATCTCGATCACCACCACCGCCAAGACCGACGAAGAAGCCAAAGCGCTGCTCGCCGCCTTCAAATTCCCGTTCAGGAACTAAGAGCATGGCAAAACTTGCACTGATTAACCGCGAACAGAAGCGTGCAGACCTGGTGGAGAAATTCGCCGCAAAGCGTGCCGCTCTGAAAGCAATCATCGACGACCAGTCGAAGACCGAAGAAGAGCGTTACGAAGCCCGCCTGAAACTGCAGGCCCTGCCGCGTAACTCGGCCCCGACCCGTCAGCGCAACCGTTGCGCAATGACCGGCCGTCCGCGTGGCACTTTCCGTAAATTCGGTCTGGCCCGTACCAAGATCCGCGAATTCGCCATGAAAGGCGAAATCCCGGGTATGACCAAAGCTAGCTGGTAATAGGAGAACAAGCAATGAGTATGAGCGATCCTATCGCCGATATGCTGACCCGCATTCGTAACGCACAGGGCGTGCAAAAGACCAACGTGTCGATGCCGTCGTCGAAAGTGAAAGTTGCGATCGCCAACGTCCTGAAGGACGAGGGTTACATCGAAGATTTCGCCGTGTCCACCGAAGGTGGCAAGTCGGAACTGCAAATCGGTTTGAAGTATTACACCGGCCGTCCGGTCATCGAGCGCATCGAGCGCGTCTCCCGTCCTGGCCTGCGCATCTACAAGGGCAAGGATGAAATCCCTCAGGTCATGAACGGCCTGGGCGTGGCAATCATCTCGACCCCGCAGGGCGTGATGACCGACCGCAAAGCACGCGCAACCGGTGTCGGTGGCGAAGTGATTTGCTACGTGGCTTAAGGAGTAGACGATGTCTCGAGTAGCTAAGATGCCAATCGCCGTCCCGGCCGGTACCGATGTCGCGATCAACGCGTCGTCGATCACCGTCAAGGGCCCGCTGGGCACCCTGACCCAGCCGCTGAACGGCCTGGTCAAAGTAGAAAACAACAACGGCACGCTGTCGTTCGACGTCATCGACGATTCCCGCGAATCGAACGCGATGTCGGGCACCCTGCGTGCTCTGGTCAACAACATGGTGACCGGCGTGACCAAGGGCTTCGAGCGCAAGCTGAACCTGGTCGGCGTGGGCTACAAGGCAGCAGTGCAGGGCAACGCCCTGAACCTGTCGCTGGGCTTCTCGCACCCGGTTCTGCACGCGATGCCGGAAGGCGTCACCGCAACCACCCCGACCCCGACCGAGATCCTGATCAAGGGTATCGATCGTCAAAAGGTCGGCCAGGTCGCCGCGGAAGTGCGCGCTTACCGCTCGCCTGAGCCTTACAAAGGCAAGGGTGTCCGTTATTCGGACGAAGTGGTGAAGCTTAAAGAAACCAAGAAGAAATAATCGGAGCTGACATGGACAAGAAACAATCGCGTCTGCGTCGCGGACGCCAAACCCGCATCAAGATCGCCCAGCTGGGCGTGAATCGCCTGTCGATTCACCGCACCAACCTGCACATCTATGCGAACCTGATCAGCCCGGATGCGAAGGTCCTGGTTTCGGCTTCGACGCTGGAAGCAGACGTGCGCGCCGAACTGGCTGGCAAGACCGGCGCAGGCGGCAACGCTGCCGCCGCTGCCCTGGTTGGCAAGCGCGTCGCAGAAAAAGCACTGCAAGCAGGGATCACCGAGGTCGCTTTCGACCGTTCGGGTTTCCGTTACCACGGCCGTGTCAAAGCGCTGGCAGAAGCTGCCCGCGAAGCCGGTCTGAAGTTCTAAGGAAGAATCGTCATGGCAAAAATGCAAGCGAAAATGGCAAGCGACAAGCCGGATGATGGCATGCGCGAAAAAATGATCGCGATCAACCGCGTGACCAAAGTGGTCAAGGGTGGTCGTATCATGGGTTTTGCAGCGCTGACCGTTGTCGGTGACGGCGATGGCCGCATCGGCATGGGCAAAGGCAAGTCGAAGGAAGTTCCGGTCGGCGTGCAAAAAGCGATGGAAGAAGCCCGCCGCAACCTGATCAAGGTGCCCCTCAAGAACGGTACCCTGCAGCACACCGTTACCGGCCGCCACGGCGCCTCGCGCGTCCTGATGGCCCCGGCCAAGCCGGGTACCGGCGTGATCGCCGGTGGCGCAATGCGCGCTATCTTCGAAGTGATGGGCGTGACCGACGTGGTCGCCAAGTCGACCGGTTCGTCGAACCCGTACAACCTGGTTCGCGCTACCCTCGACGGTCTGGCGAAAATGAGCACCCCGGCTGACATCGCTGCCAAGCGCGGCAAGTCGGTCGAAGAGATCCTGGGTTAAGGGGAATTACCATGGCAAACACCATCAAAGTCAAGCTGGTCAAAGGCCTGATCGGTACCCGTCAGGATCACCGCGCCACCGTGCGTGGTCTGGGTCTGCGTCGCGTCAACTCGGTTTCCGAGCTGCAAGACACCCCGTCGGTCCGCGGTATGATCAACAAGGTCAACTACCTCGTCAAAGTTGTCGACTAAGCCGCGGCTTGGTCAACGGAGAAAATCTATGCAACTCAATACCATTCAACCTGCAGACGGCGCCAAGCATGCGAAGCGCCGCGTCGGTCGCGGTATCGGCTCCGGCCTGGGCAAGACTGCCGGCCGTGGTCACAAAGGTCAGAAGTCGCGTTCGGGCGGTTTCCACAAGGTCGGTTTCGAAGGCGGTCAGATGCCGCTGCAGCGCCGCCTGCCGAAGCGTGGCTTCAAGTCGCTGAACGCTACGTTCAAGGCTGAAGTCCGCCTGTCGGACCTGAACGCCCTGGCCGTCGGCGATGTCGACATCCTGGTGCTCAAGCAAGCCGGCGTGCTGCCGGTGGTCGCTCGCGACGTGCGTGTCATCCTGTCCGGCGAGATCACCAAAGCGGTGAACCTCAAGGGTATCAAGGCGACCGCTGGCGCGAAAGCCGCGATCGAAGCAGCTGGCGGTTCGGTCGCCTAAAGCGGCCGCTGCCTGATCGGAGCAAAAATTGGCGACTAATTCACAACTTGGTAAAAGTGCAGCATCCGGTTTCCCCTGGGGCCGGCTGTGGTTCTTGCTTGGCGCGTTGGTCGTGTACCGTATCGGTGCTCATATCCCGGTCCCCGGGATTGACCCGGTCGCCATGGCCCAGCTGTTCAAGCAGAACGAGGGCGGCATCCTGGGCATGTTCAACATGTTCTCGGGTGGCGCACTGTCCCGCTTTGCCGTGTTCGCTCTTGGCATCACGCCTTACATTTCGGCTTCGATCATCATGCAGCTGGTGTCGATCGTCTCGCCGCAGATGGAGGCACTGAAGAAAGAAGGCGAGGCCGGTCGCCGCAAGATCACCCAGTACACCCGTTACTTCACGGTGCTGCTGGCTCTGTTCCAGGCGTTCGGCATCGCGGTCGCCCTCGAGGCCCAGCAGGGCCTCGTGATCGACCCGGGCATCGCTTTCCGCTTCGTGACCGTCGTGACGCTGCTGACCGGCACCATGTTCCTCATGTGGCTGGGCGAGCAGATCACCGAACGTGGTCTTGGCAACGGTATCTCGATCATCATTTTTGCCGGTATCGCAGCCGGTCTGCCGAACGCACTGGGTAGCCTGTTCACCCTGGTGTCGAACGGTTCGATCAGCAGCTTCGCCGCAATCTTCATCGTGATTCTGGTGGCCCTCGTGACCTACGCGGTCGTGTTCGTAGAACGCGGCCAGCGCAAGATCCTGGTGAATTACGCGAAACGCCAGGTCGGTAACAAGATCTACGGTGGCCAAACCAGCCACCTGCCGCTGAAGTTGAACATGGCCGGCGTCATTCCGCCCATCTTCGCTTCGTCGATCATCCTGTTCCCGGCCACGATCGTCGACTGGTTCACCCGTGGCAAGGACACTTCGAATCCGTTCATCGGCTTCCTGAAGGACCTGGCCGCGTCGCTGACAGCCGGCGAACCGATCCATGCGTTGCTGTATGCGGTGGCGATCGTGTTCTTCTGCTTCTTCTATACGGCGCTGGTATTCAACAGCAAGGAAACGGCGGACAACTTGAAGAAGAGCGGCGCATTCGTTCCGGGCATCCGTCCGGGCGAGCAGACTGCGCGCTACATCGACAAGATCCTGATGCGCCTGACCCTGGCCGGTGCGGTCTATATCACGGCAGTGTGCCTGCTGCCGGAGTTCATGCAGAGCCAGTGGAAAGTACCTTTCTACTTCGGCGGTACTTCGCTCCTGATCATCGTGGTCGTCACGATGGATTTCATGGCGCAAGTGCAGAACTACGTCATGTCGCAGCAATATGAATCGCTGCTGCGCAAGGCTAATTTCAAGGGCGGCATCCCGTCGCGTTAAGCGGCGAGCGCCCAGGAGTGTATAGACCGAATGGCAAAAGACGACGTCATCCAAATGCAAGGGGAGATTCTCGAGAATCTCCCGAACGCGACGTTTCGCGTGAAGCTGGAAAACGGGCACGTGGTATTGGGACACATCTCGGGTAAAATGCGGATGAATTACATCCGCATTCTCCCAGGCGACAAGGTGACGGTGGAGTTGACGCCGTACGACCTGTCCCGGGCCCGCATCGTGTTCCGCACCAAGTAAAACATTTAAGTATCTGAATCTGGAAGAGAGTGCAAAATGAAAGTTAATGCTTCAGTCAAGCGGATCTGCCGCAACTGCAAGATCATCAAGCGCAAGGGCGTGGTCCGTGTGATCTGCGTCGAGCCGCGTCACAAGCAGCGTCAAGGTTAATACGAGGAATATCGAATGGCACGTATTGCAGGGGTCAACGTCCCCAATCATCAGCACACCGTGATCGGCCTGACGGCAATCTACGGTATCGGTCGCACCCGCTCGCAAAAGATCTGCGAAACCACTGGTGTTGCAACCAACAAGAAGGTCAAGGACCTGGACGACAACGAACTGGAAAAGCTGCGTGACGCAGTCGGCAAGTTCACCGTCGAAGGCGATCTGCGCCGTGAGCTGTCCATGAACATCAAGCGTTTGATGGACCTGGGCTGCTACCGTGGCATGCGTCACCGCAAGGGCCTGCCGGTCCGCGGTCAGCGTACCCGTACCAATGCACGTACCCGCAAGGGCCCGCGCAAGGCCGCTCAATCGCTGAAGAAATAATCTAGGAACCGACCATGGCTAAGCAACAAAGCTCGGCGGCTGCAGCCCGCATCCGCAAGAAAGTCAAAAAGAACGTCGCCGAAGGCATCGCACACGTCCACGCATCGTTCAACAACACCATCATCACGATCACCGATCGCCAGGGCAATGCCCTGTCGTGGGCAACTTCCGGCGGCGCCGGCTTCAAGGGCTCGCGTAAGTCGACCCCGTTTGCGGCGCAGGTCGCAGCTGAAGCTGCTGGCAAGGTCGCTCAGGAATACGGCGTGAAGAACCTGGAAGTGCGCATCAAGGGCCCGGGCCCTGGCCGTGAATCGGCTGTGCGCGCGCTGAACAACCTGGGCATCAAGATCACCGAGATCCAGGACGTGACGCCGGTACCGCACAACGGTTGCCGTCCGCCGAAACGTCGTCGTATCTAATCGATGGGCGGGCTCGCCCGCCTGTTGTGTGGATACCACGCGCTTTGACCGCACCATTGTGGTCAATGATCGCCGGTGCAGTTAACCCGTAATTGGGTTATACTGCCCGGCTATTGTCGCCTCCGATCGTCACGATTGGGGGCTTTTTGTAAGCCACGTCCGGTCTCATGCAGAATCGGACTAGCGCCTGTTGCGGGATTCCATCCGCATCCGGGGCGTGATCATTCAAATAAAGGAAGTACAACGTGGCACGTTATATCGGACCAAAAGCAAAACTGGCTCGCCGTGAAGGCACCGACCTGTTCCTGAAGAGCGCACGCCGCTCGCTCGATTCGAAGTGCAAGCTGGACGTCAAGCCGGGTCAACACGGCGTGAAGTCGGGCGCCCGTACCTCGGACTACGGCAACCAGCTGCGCGAAAAGCAGAAGGTCAAGCGCATCTACGGCGTGCTGGAGCGTCAGTTCCGCCGCTACTTCGCCGAAGCGTCGCGCCGCAAGGGCAACACCGGCGAAACCCTGCTGAAGCTGCTGGAAGCGCGTCTCGACAACGTCGCTTACCGCATGGGCTTCGGCTCGACCCGCGCCGAAGCGCGCCAGCTGGTGAGCCACAAGGCCTTCACCGTCAATGGCCAGGTCGTGAACATCGCTTCGTACCAGGTCAAGGCCGGTGACGTCGTCGCCGTGCGCGAAAAGGCCAAGAAGCAGACCCGTATCCTGGAAGCCCTGTCGCTGGCCGAACAAGTCGGCATGCCGAGCTGGGTCTCGGTCGACGCCAAGAAGATGGAAGGCACCTTCCGTTCGTTCCCGGAGCGTAACGAGATCGCTGCTGACGTCAACGAAGCGCTGATCGTCGAACTGTACTCGCGTTGATGCGGTAAACGACGATAAGGGACGGCCCGGCCGTACCTTATCGTCTTCCCCGCGAAGGCGGGGATCCAAGTTTGGCTGCGCAGTGTTAGCGCGAAAACTTGGGGGAGTTGATGCCATTGGCATCCACTCCGCCTTCGCGGGAACGACGGTTTATCCGTCCACACCGAATTCGTTTCACCGCCTGCTCAAAGAAGCAGGCGTTTTCACTGATGCCATCAGCCTTATCGGTGTAACGAGCCGAGGGTATTGAAGAGGACACCCATGCAAAATAGTTTGTTGAAGCCACGTATCATCGACGTCGAAGCTCTCGGCGCCGGCCACGCGAAAGTCGTGATGGAGCCGTTCGAACGTGGTTATGGTCACACGCTGGGTAACGCGCTGCGCCGCGTCCTGCTGTCGTCGATGATCGGCTACGCGCCGACCGAAGTGACGATCGCCGGCGTCGTGCACGAGTACTCGTCGCTGGACGGCGTGCAGGAAGACGTGGTCGATCTGCTGCTGAACCTGAAGGGCGTCGTGTTCAAGGTGCACAATCGTGACTCCGTGACGCTGACCCTCAAAAAGGACGGCGAAGGCCCGGTCCTGGCTTCCGACATCGATCTGCCGCATGACGTGGAACTGATCAATCCGGAGCACGTGATCGCCCACCTGACCGCCGGCGGCAAGCTGGACATGCAGATCAAGGTCGAAAAAGGCCGCGGCTACGTGCCGGGTAACGTCCGTCGCCTGTCGGAAGACACCAACAAGACCATTGGCCGCATCATCCTGGATGCATCGTTCTCGCCGGTGCGCCGCGTGTCCTACGCCGTGGAATCGGCCCGTGTCGAACAGCGTACTGACCTGGACAAGCTGATCATCAACATCGAGACCAACGGCGTCATCACCCCGGAAGAGGCGATCCGCCAGTCGGCCCGCGTGCTGGTCGACCAGCTGAACGTGTTCGCCGCCCTGGAAGGCACCGAAGCCGCCGCGGAAGCGCCGTCGCGCGCACCGCTGGTCGATCCGATCCTGCTGCGTCCGGTGGACGACCTGGAACTGACCGTCCGTTCGGCAAACTGCCTGAAGGCCGAGAACATCTACTACATCGGCGACCTGATCCAGCGTTCGGAAAACGAGCTGCTGAAGACGCCGAACCTGGGCCGCAAGTCGCTGAACGAGATCAAGGAAGTCCTGGCTTCCCGCGGTCTGACCCTCGGCATGAAGCTCGAGAACTGGCCGCCGGCAGGCCTCGAGAAGTAATACGTGAGGGGTTCCCGATAAACCTACTGCGCGGGCACATTTTGAGTCTGCGATGCTCCGCCACGGCGGACCGGCCGTACCGGATGTACGGCTGCGCTTCTTGACTCAAACTGAGCCCTGCTCGCTACGGTTTCTCGGGACCCCGATACGCTAGCTGTTTTTTGTAGTACCGCCAAAACATGTTGTTTCGGCGTTAGCCATTAACCGGCCCGCGCGGCGTAATGCGTTGCGATCGAAGAGCTGGACTTAAACTCAATCTTTAAAGGAATTACCATGCGTCACCGTCACGGCCTCCGTAAACTGAATCGTACTTCGTCCCACCGTCTGGCAATGCTGCGCAACATGACCGTTTCGCTGCTGCGTCACGAAGCGATCAAGACCACCGTTCCGAAAGCCAAGGAACTGCGTAAAGTCGTCGAGCCGATCATCACCCTGGGCAAAAAAGACACCCTGGCCAACAAGCGCCTGGCCTTCGCCCGTCTGCGCGACCGCGAAATCGTCCAGAAGCTGTTCGCTGACATCGGCCCGCGCTTCGCGAACCGTAACGGCGGCTACACCCGTATCCTGAAGATGGGCTTCCGCGTTGGCGACAATGCACCGATGGCCTACGTCGAACTGACCGACCGTCCGGAAGTCGGCGTCGACGAAAACGCACCGACCGCCGAGTAATCGACCGGTAGCATCAGAGGAACCAGGCCGCGTGCCTGGTTTTTTTTCGCCTCCATGCGTCGCATGCGCGAGCGGTGTACCATTTCCGCTGCGCAGAATCCTGATAAGCCATCCATGTCCCGATTTATATTCGCCTTGCTGTTGTCCTGGGCTGCACTGCTGGCCGCGCCCGCCCGTGCCGACGACGATTTCCTGCCGCCCGAACAGGCTTTCCAGTTCTCTGCGCGCATGCTCGACGCCCACACTGTCGTCGTGAACTACGCGATCGCCGACGGCTACTACATGTACCGCGAGCGCTTCAAGTTCACGGCCACCGGTGCCCAGCTGGGCGCGCCCCAGGTCCCGGCGGGCAAGATCAAGTTCGACGAGACCTTCAACAAGAACGTCGAGACCTATCACAAGGGTGTCGAGATCCGCATCCCGGTCGAGGGCAACGGGCCGTTCACGCTGAATGCCACCGGCCAGGGCTGCGCCGACAAGGGCCTGTGCTATCCGCCGCAGGATGCATCGATCCAGCTGGTGGCTGGCGGCGGGGCGGCTGCTGCGCAACCCGGCCTGCCGGTCGGGCAGGGCAGCGGTCTCGGCAACGCGCCGCAGTTCTCGCTGCCGGGCCAGGCCGCGCCGCAGGTCGACATTCCGGCCGGCCAGCCGCCGGCTGCTGCGGCTGGCGCGGCGACCGGGGCTTCGGCACCGTCAGCGGTAGCGGCGACGCCTGCAGCCCCGTCCGAGCTGTCCGGCATCGCCAGCCTGCTGCAGGGCGGCCGCCTGCTCGCCATCGTGCCGGCCTTCGTGCTGCTCGGCCTGGGCCTGGCCTTCACCCCCTGCGTGCTGCCGATGGTGCCGATCCTGTCGTCGATCATCGTCGGCGAGGGTAAGCAGGTCAAAAAAGCGCGCGGCTTCATCCTGTCGGTCGCCTATTCGCTCGGCATGGCCATCGTCTACACCGCGCTCGGCGTGGCCGCCGGCCTGGTCGGCGAGGGCTTGTCGGCGGCGCTGCAGAATCCCTGGGTGCTGTCCGCCTTCGCGTTGCTGATCGTGGTGATGGCCCTGTCGATGTTCAATGTCTACCAGCTGCAGGTACCTGCCAGCCTGCAGTCGCGCCTGGCCAGCGCCTCCGGCCGCCAGTCCGGCGGCAAGCTGGCCGGCGTGTTCGTCATGGGCGCGATCTCGGCCCTGATCGTCGGTCCCTGCGTGGCCGCGCCGCTGGCCGGCGCACTGGTGTACATCAGCCAGACCCGCGACGTCCTGATCGGCGGCGCAGCGCTGTTCGCGATGGCGGCCGGGATGAGCATTCCGCTGCTGCTGGTCGGCGTGTCGGCCGGTTCGCTGCTGCCGCGCGCCGGCATGTGGATGGAATCGGTGAAGCGCTTCTTCGGCGTGCTGATGCTGGCGATGGCCCTGTGGATGGTGACGCCGGTGCTGCCGGCGTTGGCGCAGATGGTGCTGTGGGCCGCGCTGCTGCTCGGCTACGGCTTTTATCTTTTGAAGGGCAAGGGGCACTGGGCCGCGATGGCCCTGGGCACCGCATGTGCCGTGCTGGGCGCGACCCAGCTGGTCGGCATCGCCAGTGGCGGGCGCGATCCGCTGGCGCCGCTGGCCCACCTCACGCGCGGCGCGGTGCCGCTGCAGCCGCTTGCCTTCACCCGCATCAAGACCGTCGAGCAGCTCGATGCCGCGCTGGCCCAGACCGGTGGCAAAACCGCGATGCTGGACTTCTATGCGGACTGGTGCGTGTCGTGCAAGGAGATGGAAAAGCTGACCTTCGTCGATCCTGCCGTGAAAGCGCGCCTGGCCAATACCTTGCTGCTGCAGGTCGACGTCACCGCCAACGATGCCGCCGACCGTGCGCTGCTCAAGCGCTTCGGGCTGTTCGGGCCGCCGGGGATCATCCTGTTCGACCGCCAGGGCCGCGAAATCGCGGACAGCCGTGTGATCGGCTACCAGGACACCAACAAGTTCCTCGGTTCGCTCGGCAAACTTCAGTAACAACTGCAAACGCAGGGAACGACAACTACAGCAACGAAAAAAAGGGAGGCCGCGGCCTCCCTTTCTTCCATTTATGTTTCGTTCACGATGCCGCCATGCCGGCGCAACCGGTCAACCGCGTGCGCTATCGGCGGCAGCGTCGCCGCGATGCTGCCAGCCGCCGCGGCCGCCATGCTTGCCGCCATGGCCCTGCAGGCGCGCCGCCTTGTCGTCGAAGGTCTTCTTCTGTTCCGGCGTCAGCACGGCATAGAAGCTGTTCACGGCGCCCAGGCGCTGCTCCATCATGGCGGTGCGCTGCTTCTGGCGTTCGATGTGCTGCGCCAGGCGCTGCGGGGCGCTGAGGCCGGCCTGTGCAGCGCGGTCCGGACGTGCCCCACGCGCCTGCGGTTTCATCGAGGCGACGAAGGCGTTCCAGGCGTTTTCCTGCGCCGGCGTGATCTTCAGCTCGTCGTGCAGTTGCGCCACGCGCTTGGCCTGGAACTCGGCCCGCTTGGCCTTGAACGCGGCACGTTGTTCCTGGCTGACGGCGTGGCCATAGCGGCCCTGGTTGGCGCCGTCGGGGGCCTGGGTCTGGGCATGGGCCCCCAGGGCGGCCGTACCCATCGACAGTACAGCCAGTGCGCTCAGGAGGTTTTTGCGAAAGGTAGTCATTTTGTTTGTCCCTAGTAGGTGAGGGCGGCGATCGGGCCGCCGCGGCCCGCCGCGAAAAGGCTCGCGGCATGGACCTATCATCGGTGGCAGATGTAAGCCGGGCGTGTCCGCTGTCCCACTCTTTGTATCAATTTGTTTCGCCTATGCATCCATATACACGCCGATACAAAGTGGCTGTTCAGGGGTGCACGAAGTCAGGATAATGACGCCATGGATACGCAATCTACCATTCTGATCGTCGACGATGACCGCGATATCCGGTCGCTGCTGGCCGACTACCTGGAAGCGAACGGCTACCGCGCGCTCGCTGCCGGCGACGGCAACGCCATGTGGAAAATGCTCGACGAGTCGCGCCCCGACCTGATCGTGCTCGACCTCAACCTGCCGGGCGACGACGGCCTGACGCTGTGCCGCAAGCTGCGCGCGCACTCGACCCTGCCGGTGATCATGCTCACCGCGCGCAACGAACCGCTCGACCGCATCCTCGGCCTCGAGATGGGCGCCGACGACTACCTGCCGAAGCCCTTCGAGCCGCGCGAACTGCTGGCGCGCATCCGCAGCGTGCTGCGCCGCAGTCACGCGATGCCGCCGAACTCGCAGACGGAAAACGTGCAGCAGATGAAATTCTCGGGCTGGACCCTGGACCTGACCGCGCGCCACCTGGTCAATCCGCAGGGCGTGGTGATCATGCTGTCGGGCGCCGAATTCCGCCTGCTGCGCGTGTTCCTGGAGCACCCGAACCGCGTGCTCAACCGCGACCAGCTGCTGAACCTGACCCAGGGCCGCGACGCCGATCCGTTCGACCGCTCGATCGACATCCAGATCAGCCGCCTGCGCCAGAAGCTGGGCGAGGACGCGCGCATGCCGCAGATTATCAAGACCGTGCGCAACGGCGGCTACGTGCTGGCCGGCCAGGTGAGCGTGGAGCCCGCTGCGTGAGAGCCTTCCTCGGCTCGATGACGGGCCGCGTATTCGGCACGCTGTTGCTGGGGATCCTGATTACCGCGGCGCTGACCCAGCTGCTGGCGGACGCCGAGCGCCAGCGCGTGATCGACGAGTACCGCGAACTGCACTGGCTCGACCGCGCCGAACAGCTGATCATGGCCACCGAGATCGTGCCGCAATCGGCGCGCACCGCCTATCTCGAAGTCGCCAACCGGCCCGGGGTCGAGCTGACCGAAATCATCGGCGGCGCGCCGCCGCCGACGCTGGCGCCGTCCCAGACCGAATTCACGCATGCGCTGGCCGCCCGGCTGGGCCCCGCCTACCAGTTGCGCTCGGTGGCCGCGCGTCCCAGCGCCTGCGATACCGCGCTCGACCAGCCGGTGGTATTCGGCCTGCTGCGCATGAAGTGGCACGGCACCTGCGAAAGCGTGGCCGTGCGCCTGCGCGACCGCAGCGAACTGCTGCTGTCGGTGCTGCCGCCGCGCTACGCCACCTCGCCGGAACGCACCGACTACACCTGGACCATCGCGCTGTTCCTGGCCAGCATCGGTGCCCTGGCCTATGTCGTGGCGGGCATGACCACCCGTCCGCTGAAGCAGCTGGCCCAGGCCGCGAAAGACCTCGGCAACGACATCAACCACCCGCCGCTGGACCTGACCGGCGCCGACGAGATCCGCCAGGCCAGCGCCGCCTTCAACGCGATGCAGGCGCGCATCCGCCAGTACATCTTCCAGCGCACCCAGATGCTGGCCGCGATCACCCACGACCTGCAGACGCCCCTGACCAGGATGCGCCTGCGCCTGGAAAAGGTCTCGGAGCCGGAGTTGCAGGAACGCCTGATCGGCGACCTGTCGGCCATGCAGGCGATGGTCAAGGAAGGCCTCGACCTGGCGCGCAGCATGGACACCAGCGAGACCATGCAGATGCTCGACCTCGACTCGCTGCTCGATTCCGTGTGTGCCGACGCCGTCGACGCCAGCCAGCGCGTGGACCTGGTCGGCCATGCCGGCATGGCGCTGCTGGGCCGTCCGCTCGACCTGCGCCGCTGCCTGGTCAACCTGATCGACAACGCCGTCAAATACGGCCACGCGGCCAAGGTGACGGTCGACCGCATCAACGGCGCCGCGCGCATCCGCGTGCGCGACGCCGGCCCCGGCATTCCCGCCACCGAACTGGGACGGGTGTTCGACCCGTTCTACCGCGTCGAGACCTCGCGTTCGCGCGAGTCGGGCGGCACCGGCCTGGGCCTGACGATCGCACGCAACATCGCCGAGCAGCACGGCGGCAGCATCCGCCTGGTCAACCACCCCGAAGGTGGCTTGGAAGCGACACTGATGCTGCCCGAGTACTACCCTGGCAAATGATGACACCCCGCTGTCATGCCAGCGTGCGACAATCGCTGGCTTTGAGCCGCTGAATACCTATAAAAACGAAGCCGCCGGCAAGGTGGCACAGGGAGTGGAATGAAGAACAAGAATCTCGGCGTCATCGCCGCCGTGGTCGTCGCCGCCGGCGCCGGCCTGTGGTACGTCAACCATGGCGACGCCGCCCATGCCGAAGGCGCGGGCAATGCAGGCGGGCCGGGCGCGCATGGTGAAAAAGGCGGCGGGGCACAGCCGCCGGCCGTGGTCAACGTGGTAGCGCCGCAACGCCAGGACGTGCCGGTGCTGCAGGTCGCCAACGGCACCGTCACCCCGATCCGCACCGTCGACCTGCATCCGCAGACCACCGCCACCATCCGCACGGTCCACATCAGGGAAGGCCAGTTCGTGAAGCAGGGCGAGCTGATGTTCTCGCTGGACGACCGCGCCGACCGCGCCAACCAGGACAAGGCGCAAGCCCAGGTCGAGCGCGACCGCGCCTCGCTGGCCGATCTCGAACGCCAATACAAACGCAGCCAGGACCTGCTGGCGCAGAAGTTCTTCTCGCAGAGCGCGGTCGACACCCTGCGTGCCCAAGTGGATCAGGCGCGCGCCACGCTGCAGGCCGACATCGCGGCCGCGCGCGCGGCCGGCGTCAGCACCAGCTACACCGCGATCCGCGCGCCGATGTCGGGCCGCGTCGGCGGCATCGGCGTCTATCCGGGCAGCCTGGTGCAGCCGACGACCTCGCTGACCACGGTCACCCAGCTGGATCCGATCAACGTCGCCTTCACCCTGCCGGAATCGAGCCTGCCGGCGCTGCTGGCGGCGCAGAAGCGCGGCAAGGTCGAGGTGCAGGCCCTGCCTGGCGCCGGCCTGGCCCCAGTGAGCGGCGTGCTGAGCTTCGTCGACAACACGGTCGACCCGACCGCCGGCACCATCAAGGTCAAGGCCGAATTCGACAACCGCGAGACCACCCTGTGGCCGGGCCAGTACGTCAACACCAAGGTCACGGTGCAGACCATCAAGGATGCCGTGGTGGTGCCGCAGAGCGCCATCATCACCAGCGCCCAGGGCACCTTCGTGTACGTGCTGGACAAGGACCGCTCGGCCAGGCAGGTGCCGGTGGAGCGCATCTACGGCTTCGGCGTGGACGCCGCCGTCAGCGGCTTGAGCGGCAGCGAGACCATCATCACCGAGGGCAAGCAGAACGTGCGCCCGGGCGGCAAGGTGCGCCTCGCGTCCGAGCTGGACAAGGGCGGCGCCAATGGCAAGAGCGGCAAGGACGGCAAGGATGGACACACGCTGACCGCCGAAGCCGGCGCACATAAAGGCTGAACGCGATGAATTTGTCCGAACTGTGCATCCGCCGGCCGATCATGGTGGTGCTGCTGTCGATCAGCCTGATCCTGGTCGGCATCCTGGCCTATTCGCATATCCCGGTCGCCGCGCTGCCCAGCTATAACACGCCGGTCATCAACGTCAACGCCAACCTGTCCGGCGCCAGCCCGGAGACCATGGCGTCGTCGGTGGCGCTGCCGCTCGAAAAGCAGTTCTCGACCATCCCCGGCATCAACCTGATCACCTCGACCAGCACCCAGGGCAATACCTCGCTGACGCTGGAATTCGACACCACGATCGACATCAACGCGGCCGCGGTCGACGTCCAGGCCGCGCTGCTGGCGGCCCAGCGCCAGCTGCCGCAGGAAATGACCGACCTGCCGTCCTACCGCAAGGTGAATCCGGCCGACGCCCCGGTGCTGTTCATGACCATGAGCTCGCCGTCGATGAACCTGTCGGAATTGAACGACTACGCCGAGAACCTGGTGTCGCCGGCGATTTCGACGCTGCCGGGCGTGGCCCAGGTGCAGGTCAACGGCGGCAAGAAATTCGCCGTGCGCGTGCGCGCCAAGACCGACCTGATGAACGCGCGCAACCTGACGATGGACGAGCTGGCGACGGCGCTGCGCTCGGCCAACTCGAATTCGGCGCTCGGCATCCTCGACGGTCCGCAGCAGACGCTGACCATCCAGGGCCCGCCGCAGATGATGAAGGCGGCCGACTTCCGCGAACTGATCGTCGCCACCCGCGACGGCCAGCCGGTGCGCCTGAAGGACGTGGCCGAGGTCGAGGACAGCTACCAGTCCACCAAGGCCTACGGCGCCTACAACGGCGAGCGCGCCATCGTGCTGCTGGTGCAGCGCCAGCCGGACGCCAACACCGTCGCCGTGGTCGACCACGTGCGCCACCTGCTGCCGCGCTTCGAATCGCAGCTCCCCAGCTCGATCAAGATCAACCTGGTCAACGACCGCTCGGTCTCGATCCGCGAAGCGCTGCACGACGTGAATTTCACGCTGGCGCTGACCGTCGGCCTGGTGGTGATGGTGATCTTCCTGTTCCTGCACCGCGCCTCGGCCACCTTCATCCCGGCCGTCACGATGCCGATTTCGCTGCTCGGCGCCTTGTCGCTGCTGTACTGGCTCGGCTACAGCCTGGACAACATCTCGCTGCTCGGCATCACGCTGGCCGTGGGCCTGGTGGTCGACGACGCCATCGTGGTGCTGGAAAACATCGTGCGCCACATCGAGATGGGCAAGAAGCCGATGCGCGCCGCGCTCGAAGGCTCGCGCGAGATGGGGTTCACCATCATCTCGATCTCGATCTCGCTGATCGCCGTGTTCATCCCGATCTTCTTCATGCCGGGCGTGATCGGCCTGCTGTTCCACGAATTCGCGGTGATCGTCGGCCTGGCGATCCTGGTGTCGGCGGTGGTGTCGCTGACGCTGGTGCCGATGCTGGCGTCGCGCCTGCTCCCCGCACATGGCCATGATCATGCCGAAGAGAAAAGCTTCATCGGCCGCCACTTCGAAGCCGGCTTCACCGCGGTGCGCAACGGCTACGAAAAGACGCTCGACATCGCCTTGAAGTACCGCTTCATCGTGCTGATGATCGCGCTCGGCACCTTCGCGCTGACGGCCGTGATGTACACCACGATTCCGAAAGGTTTCTTCCCTGAGGAAGACATCGGCCAGCTGCGCGTGAGCACCGAAGCGGCGGAAGACATCTCGTCGTCGGCCATGATGGCCTTGCAGGCGCGGGTGGCGGCCACGATCCAGGCCGATCCGGCGGTGCAGGACGTGACCGCGTTCTCCGGCGGCGGCAACGGCGGGCGCATGTTCGTGGTGCTCAAGGCGCGCGAGCAGCGCGACAAGATGCCGCAAGTGCTGGAGCGCCTGCGCAAGTCCACGCGACAAGTTGCCGGCATCAACGTCTACATGGCGCCGGTGCAGAACCTGCAACTGGGCGGCCGCCAGAGCAAGAGCCGCTACCAGTACACGCTGCAGAGCGTGTCGGGCGCGGACATCGGCAGCTGGTCGAACGCGTTCATGGAGCGCATGCGCAACAACCCGCTGTTCCGCGACGTCACCAGCGACACCCAGGAAAAGGGCTTGCAGGCCACGCTCGACATCGACCGCGACAAGGCCAACTCGCTCGGCGTGTCGCTGGGCGACGTGCGCACCGCGCTGTACGCCGCCTTCGGCGAGCGCCAGGTCTCGACCATCTATTCGAGCGCGGCCAGCTATTACGTGATCCTGGAAACCGCCAACGAAGACCGCCAGTTCGAGGATGCGCTGTCGCGCCTGTCGGTGCGCAGCAAGGATGGCCGCCTGGTGCAGTTGTCCAGCCTGGCGAAGGTCAAGCGCACGGTCGGTCCGATCGCGGTCAACCACCAGGGCCAGCTGCAGGCGATCACGCTGTCCTTCAACCTGGCGCCGGATGCGCCGCTGGGCGAAGCGACCGCGGCGATCGAGCAGATGGGACGCGACATGAAGCTGCCGGCCTCGATCATCACCAAATACGGCGGCGACGCCGCGGTGTTCCAGGATTCGCAGTCGAGCCAGTTGATTTTGATCATCGCGGCGGTGGGCGTGATCTACGTGCTGCTGGGCGTGCTGTACGAAAGCTTCATCCACCCGCTGACCATCCTGGCGGGCCTGCCGTCGGCGGCGGTGGGTGCGCTGCTGACGCTGCGCCTGTTCAACATGGACCTGACGATGATCGCCATGATCGGCATCCTGATGCTGATCGGTATCGTGAAAAAGAACGCGATCATGATGATCGACTTTGCCCTTGACGCCCAGCGCAACGCCGGCATGACCCCGGAGCAGGCGATCCGCGAGGCGTGCATCCTGCGCTTCCGTCCGATCATGATGACGACGCTGGCCGCGCTGATGGGCGCGCTGCCGATCGCCCTCGGCCTCGGTGCCGGTGCCGAACTGCGCCAGCCGCTGGGCCTGGCGGTGTGCGGCGGCCTGATCTTCTCGCAGGTGATCACGCTGTATATCACCCCGGTGATCTACCTGTATCTGGATCGCTACAGCGGCAACGGGCCGATGACGGACGCCGTGGTGGACGAAGCGGCGCACCATGTGGCGCCGACGATGGTGCTGAACAAGGCGGCCTGAGCCATGCGGGGCGCACCCTGCGCCCTTGCATTACATTCCCGCCATGTTGGGTTGCGCCGTCGCAGTCACCCTATAATGGGTATCTGGTGCATGGTTCAGGGACCGCGGGTCCCTGATACATGTTGTAACAACCATCAATTTCATCAGCTTGTAAGCTGTTGGCAAAGGTCCAACAAGCGTGCGCCGGGAAGTCAAACAGGTTAGACTGCCGCACTGGACTGCCCCTATTTGCCGTTTTCCCTAAAATTTCGACGATCTTGCGTGACCATTCCCACAGCCCATTGGACGACAGCGATGTCTGCGCACATTGCGGCCAACCCCTGCCCGGACGGAAGGTGATCGCTTACGGCGAGCAGGACGGCAACCGCCGCTACGGCCTGATCGTCGCCATCGCGGTGCACGTGCTGCTGGTCGCGATCTGGTATTTCCAGCCCAAGGTCAAGCCGCAGCATGCCGCCGCCAAGTCTGGCGAAGCCATCGTCTGGCTGCCGCCGCTGGCGCCCACCAAGCCGACCACCAAACCGAAGGCCGAGGCAGCGCCCAAGGCCGCCAAGCCGGCTGCCCCGACCCGGGCAACGCCGCCGCGCGTGACCCAGGTCAAGCGCTTGCCGAACACGATCACGCTGCCGAAGGAAAAGCCGGTCGAGGACACCCCGCCGCCACCGAAGGAAGTGGCCAAGGTCGAGCCGGAAGTCACCGACATGCAGGCCTACATCGACGCCAAGCGCAAGGCGCGCGGCGCACCGAGCCAGAGCGACTCGACCGAGGAAAGCCAGTCGGCCAAGGGCATGCGCAACGCGCTCGCCAACATCGGCGCCATCAACGGCCGCGGCGGCCAGGACCCGAACGAAACCGGCGGCGTGTTCAGCGTCAGCAACAAGACCTTCAACAGCGCCGACGTCAAGTTCCGCGGCTGGAACCCTAACTTCAAGCGCCGCTGGCTGACCGCCGTGACGGTCGAGCGCGGCGGCGATCCGGATATCGAGACCGCGATCGTCAAGAAGATGATCGAGCTGATCCGCAAGGAAAAGACCGGCGACTTCGAGTGGGATTCGCATCGCCTGAACCGGGTGGTGACCTTGTCGGCGCGGCCGCAGGATACGCAGGAATTGATGGATTTCCTGTTCAAGGAGATGTTCCCGGAGTACAAGCCGCCACGTCGGGGTGGGTAAAAGTCCACTTGGATCCCCGCCTGCGCGGGGATGACGGTTCTTCGGCCAACGACTTCTGCACGTCATTCCCGCGCAGGCGGGAATCCAAGTTTGCTGCATACCGATAACGCATAAAAAAACCGCGCCCCAAGCGCGGTTTTTTATTAGCTGAACAAAACCGGGATCAGGCCCCAGCCTTCAACCGCCGCGCCACATCCAGCGCAAAGTAGGTCAGCACCCCATCCGCCCCAGCCCGCTTGAACGACATCATGGTCTCCATGATGATCTTGTCCTTGTCCAGCCAGCCGTTCTGGAAAGCCGCCTGCAGCATCGCGTACTCGCCGCTGACCTGGTAGGCGAAGGTCGGCACCTTGAACTCGTCTTTGACGCGGCGTACCACGTCCAGGTAAGGCATGCCGGGCTTGACCATGACCATGTCGGCGCCTTCGGCGATGTCCAGCGCCACTTCGCGCAGGGCTTCGTCGGTGTTGGCCGGGTCCATCTGGTAGGTGTTCTTGTCGGCCTTGCCCAGGTTGGCGGCGGAGCCGACCGCGTCGCGGAACGGGCCGTAGTAGGCCGAGGCGTACTTGGCGGAATAAGCCATGATGCGGGTGTGGATCAGGTTCTGCTCTTCCAGCGCCACGCGGATTGCGCCGATGCGGCCGTCCATCATGTCCGACGGCGCCACGATGTCGACGCCGGCTTCGGCCTGGGCCATCGCCTGGCGGATCAGCATGTCGATCGTCTTTTCGTTGACGATGTAGCCGTTCTCGTCCGGCAAGCCGTCCTGGCCGTGGGTGGTGTAGGGGTCGAGCGCGACGTCGGTCATCAGGCCGAGCTGCGGGAATTCGCGCTTGAGCGCCTTGACGGCGCGCGGGATCAGGCCTTCCGGATTGGTGGCTTCGACACCGTCATAGGTCTTCAGCGCCGCGTCGATGACCGGGAACAGGGCCAGCACCGGGATGCCCAGGCTGACGGCTTCCTCGGCCACTTTCAGCAGCAAATCGACGGAGACGCGTTCCACGCCCGGCATCGAGGCCACTTGCTGGCGCTGGTTCTGGCCGTCGAGGATGAAGACCGGGTAGATCAGGTCGGACGCGGTGACGGTGTTTTCGCGCATCAGGGCGCGCGAGAAGGGGTCGCGGCGCATGCGGCGCATGCGGACAGCGGGGTAGGCGTTGGGGGTAATGATCGGCATGAGATGTCCTTGTGGATGGTCAATCGGCCTGGCCGGACTGGTCGTCGTCCGGTCCCGGGGCCGCGGTGTCGTCTCCGGTGTTCTCCTGCCCGGCTTCCTCTTCTTTGTCTAGGCCGAGCAGTTCGATGATCTTGTCGTTCGCTTCGTCGATGCCCACGCGCTTGAGCGCCGAGAACAGCTGCACCGTGAACGGGAAGCCTTCGCCGTCCTCGTCGACGTAGCTGTCGAGGATCTGCCTGGCCTGGCGCAGCACGTTGACCGACTCGTTGCGGTTCAGTTTATCCACCTTGGTCAAGATGCAATGGATCGGCTTGCCGGTCGGGGCGAACCATTCCAGCATCTGCACGTCCAGGTCGGTGAACGGGCGGCGCGCATCCATGATCAGGACCAGCGCGGCCAGCTGGTCGCGCCGCTGCACGTAGTCGCCCAGCAGCTTTTGCCAGTGCAGCTTGGCGTCGCCGGACACTTCGGCGTAGCCATAGCCCGGCAGGTCGACCAGCAGCGCCTGGATTTCCTCGACGCGGGTTGCATCCTTGCGGTGCATCGCCACATGGGCGCCGCCGATCGAGAAGAAGTTGATGTGCTGGGTGCGGCCCGGCGTCTTGGACGCGAAGGCCAGGCCCTTCTGGTTGGTCAGGATGTTGATCGCCGTCGATTTGCCCGCATTGGACCGGCCGGCGAAGGCGATTTCCGGCACCTGCGTCTTGGGAAGATCCCGCAGCTGGTTGACGGTCGTGAAGAAGCGGGCTTGCCAGAGTTTGGACATGGGGGCAATCGAAATGAGCGGAGGAAACGAAAATGAAGCTGAAAAGACAACTAAAAAAGCGGTCTGGAAAGCAAGCTATTGTACAATAGGGAGTTACCTGGCGCTGCGCGCCCGGGGCACGAGCATGGCCGCCGCACTGTAACTGCAAGTTCTTCATAGATTTGACTTTTTCAGGGTGCTTGAATGAATCGTGTGTTCTTACCGGCCGCGCGCGCGGCATTCGTGACCTCCTTGTTGACCCTCTTCGCCGCCAACGCCTTGGCGGCGGACGCAGCCCATGCCCCGGCGGCCGTCCCCAAAGTCGACCCTGCCAAGGGCGGCTCCCTCTACGATAGCGGCGACAACGCGCGCGGCCTGCCGGCCTGCGTGTCCTGCCACGGCGCCGGCGGCAACTCGACCATCGTCGCCAACCCCAAGCTGTCCGGCCAGAGCGAAAACTACCTCCACAAGCAGCTGGTCGACTTCACCACGCCCAACCGCAACCAGCCGGTCATGACGACCTACGCCAAGATGCTATCCGAGGACGAGAAGAAGAACATCGCCGCCTGGCTCGCCACCCAGCAGCCGAAGGCCGGTGCGGCGCGCCACAAGGACACCCTGGACATGGGCCGCAAGATCTACCGCGGCGGCATCGCCGAGCGCGGCGTGGCCGCCTGCGCCAGCTGCCACGGCGCCACCGGTGCCGGCATCCCGATCCAGTACCCGCGCCTGGCCGGCCAGCACCAGGACTACACCGTGGCCCAGCTGCAGGCGTTCAAGACCGGCGCACGCAACAACAGCGTGCAGATGGTCGCACTGTCCAAGCGCATGTCGGACGAGGAAATGAAGGCGGTAGCCGACTATATCGCCGGGTTGAAGTAGGCGCTCGCCTCGGAAGGGCCGGTGGAAAAGGGCAGCTGCATACTGGCAGGCTGCCCTTTTTACTGTATCCTCGCGCCAGTATGTCGCAACTGAAAGAAGCAGCTACCGATGAGCACCACCGGAATTGAATTGAAAACGCGGCGCCGCGGCCTGGCCGAGGCGGTCGAACTGGTGTCGTCGATGCGTTTTGCCATCACCCTGCTGATGATGATCGCGATCGCCGCCATCATCGGCACCGTCATGAAGCAGGACCAGCCCACGCCCGACTACATCAACCAGTTCGGCCCGTTCTGGGCCACGGTGTTCGACAGGATTGGCCTGTACAGCGTGTACTCGGCCTGGTGGTTCCTGCTGATCCTGGCGGTATTGATCGTCTCGACGGCGCTGTGCGTGACGCGCAATGCGCCGCGCATGCTGCGCGACATGCGCAGCTGGCGTGAGAGCGTGCGCGAAGAATCGTTGCGCAATTTCCACCACAAGACGGAATGGACGTCCGCCCTGGCCGCGGTGCCGCTGGCCACCCAGACCGCCCAGCGCCTCGGCAATGCCGGCTACCGCGTCAAACTGGTCGATAAAGGCGGCGGCGTGCTGGTGGCGGCCAAGAAGGGCGCCGGCAACAAGTTCGGCTACATCTTTGCGCACACGGCGATCATCGTGATCCTGCTTGGCGGCCTGCTCGATTCGAACCTCCCGATCCGCTTCCAGGAATGGTTCTTCGGCAAGACGCCCTATATCAGTGGCGAACTGACGACGCGCAACCGGCTCGGCCTGGGCAATCCCAGCTTCCGCGGCACCACCCAGATCGCCGAAGGCAAGTCCAGCAATACCGTCATGATCCCGCGCGCCGACGGCATCCTGCTGCAGGACCTGCCGTTCACGATCACGCTGAACAAGTTCATCATCGACTTTTATTCGACCGGCATGCCCAAGCTGTTTTCGAGCGAAGTCACGATCCGCGACCACGAGACCGGCAAGACCTTCCCGGCCAAGATCCGCGTCAACGAGCCGCTGATCTACCGCGGCGTGGCGGTCTACCAGTCCGGCGTCGACGACGGCGGCAGCAAGCTGAAACTCACCGGCTACCCGATGACCGGCACCGGCGACGCCACTTTCGCCATCGAAGGCGAAGTCAACAGTGCGACCAGCCTCAAGGGTGCCGGCGGCGAGTACACGGTCGAGTGGTCCGGCTTCCGTCCGTTCAACGTCGAGAACATGAATACCGAGGGCGACCTGCGCAAGGTCAGCAAGACGCAATCCTTCGACCAGCAGTTTGCCCAGGCGCTGTCGCAGCACTCGGGCTCGGCCGCCAAGAACGCCAACAACAAGGACCTGAAGAATGTCGGCCCCAGCGTGCAATACAAGCTGCGCGACAAGACCGGCCAGGCGCGCGAATTCCTGAACTACATGCAGCCGGTGACGCTGGAGGGCGCGCAAGTCTACCTGGCCGGCGTGCGCAACAATCCGTCCGACGCCTTCAGCTACCTGCGCATTCCGGCCGACGACCAGCACGGCGTACGCGAATGGATGCGCCTGCGCGCCGCGCTGGCCGATCCGGCGCTGCGCCAGGAAGCGGCGCGCCGCTATGCGCAGCGCGCGCTGCCCCAGCCGAATGCGAATGCCGCCCTGGCGGCCCAGCTGCAGGAATCGGCGGCCAAGACCCTGGGCCTGTTCGCCGGCGACGAGGGGCAGGGCGAGGGTGGCTTTATGGGCGTGTCGAAGTTCCTGGAACGCATCCCGAAGGCCGAGCAGGAAAAGGCCGCCAATGTGTTCATGAAGATGCTCAACGGCGCCCTGTGGGAACTGTGGCAGGCGGCGCGGGCACTTGCCGGCGAGGCGCCGGCCGAGCCGACCGAAGCCCACGGCCGCTTCCTGCAGCTGGCGACCAACGCGCTGTCGGACAGCTTTTTCTATGGCGCGCCGGTCTACCTGGCGCTCGACGAATTCACCGAGGTGAAAGCGTCCGGGCTGCAGGTGACGCGCTCGCCGGGCAAGAAAGTCGTCTACCTCGGCTGCCTGCTGCTGGTGCTGGGCATCTTTGCGATGTTCTACATCCGCGAGCGCCGCATCTGGGTCTGGGTGCGGGGCGACGACCAGGGCGGCGCCCATGCCATGATGGCGATGAGCACCCAGCGCAAGACGCTCGATTTCGAGCGCGAGTTCGACGATTTGAAAACAGTCCTACCGCAATCGGCGTAAGTGGAGAAGAGAATGGATATGTCACCCGCATCGCAAGCAAGCGCGGCCCTCAAGGCGGAAAAATACGCCCGCCCGCAAGGCTTTTTCAGGCGCCTGACGGCGCTCGACTGGCTGTTCGGCGCCGGCCTGCTGGCCGCCAGCCTGTTCGCGCTGCAGCGCTTCGGCCACTTCATGGACGTCTACGAACAGGCGATCCTGGTGCTGGCCGCGCCGACCTTCGCGCTGCTGGGCTGGGGCTGGAAGCCGGTGCGTTGGCTGATGCCGCTGATCGCCGTGCTGGCGCTGTGGGCGGTGTCGCTGTACGGCGGGTCGCTGGACGCCGCCAACCAGAAATTCTTCCTCAAGTACATGCTGTCGAGCCAGTCCGCGATCCTGTGGATGAGCGCCTTGTTCGTGTTCTCGACCGTGTTCTACTGGATCGGGCTGGTGGCGCGCTCGCCTTTCGGCGGCAGCGTCGGCTCCAAGCTGTGCTGGGCCGCGGTGGTGCTCGGCTTCACCGGCATGATGGTGCGCTGGTACGAATCCTACCTGGTCGGCGCCGACGTCGGCCACATCCCGGTGTCGAACCTGTATGAAGTGTTCATCCTGTTCTCGATGATCACCGCGCTGTTCTACCTGTACTACGAACAGCGCTACGCCACCCGTCAACTGGGACCGTTCGTGCTGCTGGTGGTCTCGGCCGCGGTCGGCTTCCTGCTGTGGTACACGGTGGCGCGCGACGCCGCCGAGATCCAGCCGCTGGTGCCGGCGCTGCAGAGCTGGTGGATGAAGATCCACGTGCCGGCCAACTTCATCGGCTACGGCACCTTCGCGCTGGCGGCCATGGTCGGCTCGGCCTACCTGCTGAAGTCGCACGGTATTCTCGCCGACCGCCTGCCGTCGCTGGAAGTGCTGGACGACGTCATGTACAAGTCGATCTCGGTCGGCTTCGCCTTCTTCACGGTGGCCACCATCCTGGGTGCGCTGTGGGCGGCCGAGGCCTGGGGCGGCTACTGGTCGTGGGATCCGAAGGAAACCTGGGCGCTGATCGTCTGGCTCAACTACGCGGCCTGGCTGCACATGCGCCTCATGTCCGGCCTGCGCGGGCGCCCGGCGGCATGGTGGGCGCTGGTCGGCCTGCTGGTGACGACCTTCGCTTTCCTCGGCGTGAACATGTTCCTGTCCGGCCTGCACTCGTACGGCAAACTGTAAGGAATGTGTACCGGACCGGCCTAGTCGTGTCGGATAGTGTAAGGTTGACATGTCGGACGCGAAACGCGTCATTTAGCACAGGCAGGAATCGCCATGTTGATCAAACGTAATCCTAACGGCATCGAGTTGCCGTTCTCATCTGAAATCACGCCGCAAGCGGTGTACGAAGAGCGGCGCGCCTTCCTGGCGCGCGTGGCGGCCACCGCGGTGGTCGGCTCTTCGCTGTGGGAAATGGCCAATCGCGAAGCGTTTGCCCAGGGCGCGGCCCTGCCCAGGCTGGCCGCCACGCGCAACGCCGGCTTCTCGACGAACGAAAACCAGACCTCGTTCAACGACGCCACCCACTACAACAATTACTACGAGTTCGGCACCGACAAATCCGATCCGGCCGAGAATGCGCACACGCTGCGCACGCGGCCGTGGATGGTGCAGATCGACGGCGAAGTCAAGAAGCCGATGACGATCGACATCGACCGCCTGACCAAGCTGGCGCCGCTGGAAGAGCGCGTGTACCGCCTGCGCTGCGTCGAAGGCTGGTCGATGGTGATCCCCTGGGTCGGCTATTCGCTGTCCAACCTGATCAAGCAGGTCGAGCCGACAGGCAACGCCAAGTACGTCGAATTCGTCACCCTGGCCGACCGCACCCAGATGCCCGGCGTCAAAAGCCGCGTGCTCGACTGGCCCTACGTCGAAGGCTTGCGCATGGACGAAGCCATGCATCCCCTGACCCTGCTCACGGTCGGCATGTACGGCCAGGTGCTGCCCAACCAGAACGGCGCCCCGGTGCGCCTCGTCGTGCCCTGGAAGTACGGCTTCAAGTCGGCCAAGTCGATCGTCCGCATCCGTTTCGTGAAAGACCAGCCGAAGACCGCCTGGAACGGCATCGCCGCCAACGAATACGGTTTTTATTCGAACGTGAATCCGAACGTCGACCATCCGCGCTGGTCACAGGCGACCGAGCGCCGCATCGGCGAAGGCGGCCTGTTCACGCCCAAGCGCAAGACCCTGATGTTCAATGGCTACAGCGAGGTCGCCTCGCTGTACACTGGCATGGATCTCAAGAAGTTCTATTAAAAGCATTCATTCATGGCGGCTTTCAATCCGACACCCAAGCAACTGAAGGCAATCAAGGCGCTGGTCTTCGTGCTGGCGCTGCTGCCTTTCCTGCGCATCGCCGCGCTGGTTGCCATGCAGGTGCCGGTCGACCCGGTCGAATTCATCACCCACGGCAGCGGCGACTGGGCCCTGTACCTGCTGTGCGCCACGCTCGCCGTGACGCCGCTGCGCCGCTTTACGGGCTGGAACTGGCTGGTGCGCCTGCGGCGCATGCTGGGTTTGTACACCTTCTTCTACGCCTTCCTGCACTTCCTGGCCTTTTTGTGGTTCGACCATTTCTTCGACCTGGCGGCGATGTGGCGCGACGTGCTCAAGCGTCCCTTCATCACGGTCGGCTTCATCGCCTTCGTGCTCCTGGTCCCGCTGGCGGCGACCAGCACCCAGGCCATGATCAAGCGTTTGGGGCGCAACTGGGCGCGCCTGCACAAGCTGATCTACGCCATCGCGCCGCTGGCGATCCTGCACTACTGGTGGATGAAGGCGGGCAAGCACAATTTCGAGCAGCCGATCGTCTGGGGCTGCGTGGTGGCCATGCTGCTCGGCCTGCGGGTGTTCTGGAGCTGGAACCGCACCCGCCAGGCCGCCACGTCTTCGGCGAGGTCCTGACGTGATGAAGCCAATTGGAGCGATCCTGCTGCTGGTGGTCCTGGTGCTGGTGCTGGTGCTGGCCGGCTCGCGCGGCCGCTATTCCCTGGCGGTCGACCGCTGCCTCGACCTCGACGGACGCTGGTCCGAGCAGGCCGCGGCCTGCGCGTCGCAGGCCTGGCCGGAAGACCGCTCGCGCGGGCGGGATTAATCCGCGCCCTGGTTAGGGCAGTGGATGCCTGAATCGACCAGGTGCAGGCGTCCCCGCTCGCCACCGATGCCGATGTCCGCCAGCACCGGCGGCAATATTCCGACCTTGCCGGCGGCAAGGTTTTCACGCACCTCCTTGCAGGCCAGATTCGGCATCGACAGTGTCGCATAGGCCGCCCAGCGGCCTTGCGGGTCTTCGGCCAGCACCAGGTTGCCATCCTGGGTGCGGCGGCTCCTAGCCTGCGGTTCAGGGGCCTCTAACAGCAGCACTTCAGGCTTGCCGTCGTTGTTCATGTCCAGCAGGAAGACGTCGCAAACCCGGTCCGCGCGGTACAGGCATTCCGGGTACAGGTACAGCTCGTCCTTCGATGCCCAGTCGGTTTTCAGGAAGGCTGCCGGCAGGCGCGTGCCGCTGGGATGAATATGCAGGTTGGCGGCGAGGTCGGCTGCAGGCTGCAGCCGCCTGTCATCCCAGTTGCCCGCCATCTTGCGCACGACGGCGATCTGCTGTCGCACCAATGCGGCGTCGGGCAGGCCCGGCGCACGTTCCAGCCGGTCCAGCGCGGCGCGTCCGAAGCGTTCGCCGTCGAAGCGCAGGAAGGCGAAGTCGAAGCTATCCGCCTTCGCCTGGCCGGACGCCAGCCGCGCCACTTGGCTGTTCACCGAGATCCGCGCCGGGTCGAGCAGCGGCGAGAAAAGCGCCAGCAGCAAGCCGATGACCGCGAAGGCGGTGCCGATGTTGACACGCGCTAGCGCGGGCAGCCAGCCCGGCCGCAGGCCCGCATAAAAATAACCGGCGGCGTAGCAGCCGGCCACCAGCATGCAGGCGGCGGCGCTGACGCGGTCGCCGGTCCAGCCGTAGTCGCGCACGCGCAGGAATAGCGCATAGACGGCGATCAAGACCAGCGGCGCCAGCAGCAGTGCGGCGATGCGCGCCGCCATCCGCACCACGCTTGCGACATCGCTGCCGTCCCCGCCTTGCTGCCAGGCGGCGTTGATCAGCACCACGATGGCCGCCGCTGCGAACAGCAGCACCGAGGCCGCGTGTTTCGTGCTCCACAGCGGCGCCAGGCCGGTGAAGGGCAGCGTCGCCAGGAAACCGCCGATCAGCAGCACCGCCACCGGCAGCAGCCATGACATCAGCACCAGCAGCAGCCCGCGGATGCCGCGCACGATGGCCGGACGCACGTCGGTCAGGTGCATCGCGCAGGCGAATGCGAAGGCGGTAACCGGAATGCCGAACCAGGCTTCGCGCATCGTCCGGCTCAGGAAATGCAGCTTCACCAGCTCGAACAGCTGGGCCCCGAGCAGCAGCACCAGCCAGGTCACGCCGGTGAACAGCATGCTGAAGGCGATCTGGACGCCGAGCTTCCAGGCGATGTCGAAGTGGGTGGCATAGGTGGCGATGCGGCGTCCGTCGCGCACCGCGGCCAGGACCAGCGCATGGGCGATGAACAGGTCTGCGGCACCATAGAACAGCAGGGCCGGCGAGGGCATGGCGTTACGGTGCGGGCCGGGCTGCCCCGGCGCGGCTTCGTGCCACAGCGCCAGGTCGGCCACGCGCCAGGCACCGTAGCAGGCCAGGCCGGCCAGCAGCACGGCGGCGCTGCCGACCCACAGCGCGAGCCGGCGCCGGTCCATCTGGCCCAGTCCCGAGATCGCGATCAGCGGCACGTACAGCCCGGCCAGCAGCATGGGTGCGAACAGCAGCGGCGAGGTGGCCGGCCACACGTGTTCACGGGCGGCGCGGTACAGGAGGAAGAGAAACAGGCCTTGCAGCAGGCCCAGCACGATGCGGCGGGCGCCGGTGCGCGGCGATGCCGGTACCGGCAGGGTGGGCGAATCGGCAGGATAGTGCGCTTGCATGAACAACCTCCGGAGTATCTTTCCGGAAATATTATCATTCACGCAAGCGCGAAGGGGACTTCAGCGGCGTTTTATTTGACCAGCATTTCCAGCGCAAACAGCTCCGCCGGGGTCTCGCGGCGGCGGATCAGGTGCACCTTGTCGCCGTCGACCAGCAGCTCGGCGGCGCGGCCGCGCGTGTTGTAGTTCGAGGACATGGTAAAGCCGTAGGCGCCGGCCGCCATCATCGCCAGCACGTCGCCCGGCTGCACGGCGAGGGCGCGGTCGCGCGCCAGCCAGTCGCCCGATTCGCACACCGGACCGACCAGGTCGTAGACCGGGGCGTCGCCTGCGCGCGGCACTACCGGCTTGACGTCCATCCAGGCCTGGTACATGGCCGGACGGGCCATGTCGTTCATGGCGGCGTCCACCACGCAGAAGTTCTTTTCCTCGCCCGGCTTCAGGAACTCGACCGACATCAAGAGCACGCCGGCATTGCCGACGATCGAGCGGCCCGGCTCGAAGATCACCTTGATCGGCTTGCCGTCGTATTTTGCGGCGCGCCAGGCGTCCACGCGCGCGAACACGCGGCTGACGTAGTCGCCGATCGGCACCGGCTGGCCGTCGGCGCTGCCGTAGTCGATGCCCAGGCCGCCGCCGACGTCGAGGTGGTGCAGATGGATGCCTTCCAGGGCCAGGGTGTCGATCAGCTCGATCAGTTTATCCAGCGCCTCCAGCAGCGGCGCATCGTCCAGCAGCTGCGAGCCGATGTGGCAATCGATGCCGACCACGTCCAGGTGCGGCAGGGCGGCGGCGCTGCGGTAGGTGGCCAGCGCATCCGAGAAGGCGACGCCGAACTTGCTGGCCTTCAGGCCGGTCGCGATGTACGGGTGGGTTTTCGCATCGACGTTCGGATTCACGCGCAGCGATACCGGCGCGCGCTTGCCGAGGCGGCCGGCGACCTCGTTGATGCGGTCCAGTTCGGGGATCGATTCGACGTTGAAGCACAGGATGCCCTTTTCCAGCGCCAGCTCGATTTCCTGTACGGTCTTGCCCACGCCCGAGAAGATCACCTTGCCCGGGTCGCCGCCGGCGGCGATCACACGCAGCAGTTCGCCGCCCGAGACGATGTCGAAGCCGGCGCCTTCGCGTGCCAGCAGGTCGAGGATGGCCAGGTTCGAATTGGCCTTCATCGCATAGCAGACCAGCGCGTCGCGGCCCTTGGCCGGGGCGGTATAGCCGGTGAAGTTGTCCAGCAGCTGGGCTTTGGAGTAGACGTAGGCCGGGGTGCCGAACCGGGTGGCGATATCGGACAGGGCAACGCTTTCGGCGTGCAGGACGCCGTTCTGGTACGAGAAATGCGACATGGCGATGGGGGACTTATTGGGAAGCGGGAACGGAAGACGGCGGCATCGTGGCCTGAGTGTTGTTGGCGTTCGACTCGGCGGCCGGCACGGCGGTGCCCGCGGCCGGTGCCGGTGGCACGGCGATGGTGGCCGGCGCCGGCGCCGGTGCGGCCGGACCGGCGGGCGCGGCACCCTTGTGCTTGGGCGGCTTGGGCATGTACAGCGGACCGGTCTGGCCGCAGGCGGACAGCGTCAGCAGGGTTGCCAGAGCGGCAGGCAGCGCAAATGAGGACTTCACGATTAGAATCACGGTTTGATTAGCAGACCTTGGAGTGTAGCATGACCGAAACCGAATTTTTGGACCTCGCCGAGTCCACCCTGGACCGGATCGAGCAAGCGTTCGACCGCCTGTTCGAGCAGGATGTCGTCGACGTCGAATGCAAGCGTAATGGCAACGTGCTCGAAATCGAGTTCGTCGACAATGGGTCGAAAATCATCGTCAACAGCCAGGCGCCGCTGCAGGAGATGTGGATCGCGGCGCGCGCCGGCGGCTTCCATTACAAGCGCGTCGGCGACGAATGGCGCAACACGCGCGACGACAGCGAATTCTTCACGGCGCTGTCGGACTTCGCCACCCAGCAGGGCGGGGCGCCGGTCAAGCTGGCCTGAGACCGGGTGAGATTCGTAGGGTGGACGGTTTTCCCGTCCACGCGGTGATTGTTGACCGATGCGCCATCGCGGACCCATACGGCGCCGAGTAGGGCAAACGTAATTTGAACGCGTGGACGGCAGAGCCGTCCACCCTACGCGCAACGCGGCGTTCAGCTTAGAACAGCTCGTTGCGCACGGCGTCGCGCGTCTTTTGCTCGCCCTGCGGCGACGGCGTACCCACGTCCAGCGACTGCACGCCCGTGCCCGGCGGATTTTCGGCGTAGTAGTACTCGTCGCCGTACTGCACCAGCCCGCCCGGCACGGTGCGTTCCTCGACCGGCACGCCTTTCAGCGCCTTCTGCATGAAGCCGATCCAGATCGGCAGCGCCAGGCCGCCGCCGGTTTCCTTGTTGCCGAGGTTGCGCGGCTGGTCGTAGCCCATCCAGGCGATGCCGACCAGGTGCGGCGTGTAGCCGGCGAACCAGGCATCCATCGAATCGTTGGTGGTGCCGGTCTTGCCGCCGATGTCGGGGCGCTTGAGGGTCGCCTGGGCCTTGGCCGCGGTGCCGTAGCGCGCCACGTCGCGCAGCATGCTGTCCATCAGGTAGGCGTTGCGCTCGTCGATCACGCGGTTGGCTTCGACGCCGGCGCGTTCCGGACGCGCTTCCGACAGCACCTTGCCGTCGGCATCGGTCACCTTGGAAATCAGGTAAGGGCTGATGCGGTAGCCGCCGTTGGCGAACACGGAATAGGCGCCCGACATCTGCAGCGGCGTGGTCGCGCCCGCCCCCAGCGCCAGCGTCAGGTAGGGCGGGTTCTTGTCGGCGTCGAAGCCGAAGCGGGTCGCATATTCCTGGCCGTAGCGGGCGCCGATCTTGTTCAGGATGCGGATCGAGATCATGTTCTTCGACTTGGTCAGGCCGCGCCGCATGGTCATCGGGCCTTCGTACTTGGCGTCGTAGTTCTTCGGCTCCCAGGCCTGGCCGCCGGTCGAGCCGGCGTCGAAGGAAATCGGGGCGTCGTTGATCAGGGTGGCCGGCGAGAAGCCGCGTTCCAGCGAGGCCGAATAAATGAACGGCTTGAACGAGGAACCGGGCTGGCGCCAGGCCTGCGTGACGTGGTTGAACTTGCTGCGGTTGTAGTCGAAGCCGCCCACCAGCGCGCGGATCTGGCCGTCGGACGGATCGACCGCGACGAAGGCCGATTCCACTTCCGGCAATTGCGTGATGCTCCAGGACGAGCCGCCGTCCTGGCTGACGCGGATCACGGCGCCGCGGCGCAAGCTGCGGGTGGTGGCGGCCTTGGGCGACAACCATTCGCGGGCAAACGCCAGGCCAGGACCGCTCATCTTGATTTCCTCGCCCGAGGCCAGCACCGCGGTGACGCCGCTCGGCGCCGCCTGCAGCACGATGGCGGCGACGATGTCGTCCGAATCCGGGTGCTCGGCCAGCTCGGCTTCGATGGCTTCGTCGGCGTCGGCCTTCGTTTTCGGGATCTCGATGTATTTTTCCGGGCCGCGGTAGGTATGGCGGCGCTCGTAGTCCATCACGCCGCGGCGCAGCGCCAGGTAGGCGGCATCCTGGTCGGCCTTGGTGATGGTGGTGAACACGTTCAGGCCGCGCGTATAGGTGTCTTCCTTGAACTGTTCGTAGACCAGCTGGCGCGCCATTTCGGCCACGTATTCGGCATGCACGCCGAAGGCGGTGCTGTCGGTCTTGATCTTGAGTTGTTCATCCTTGGCTTCGGCGTACTGGGCGTCGGTGATGTAGCGCAGGTCGTGCATGCGCTGCAGGATGTACTGCTGGCGCATGCGCGCGCGCTTCGGATTGACCACCGGGTTGTAGGCCGAGGGCGCCTTCGGCAGGCCGGCCAGCATCGCCGCTTCCGCCACCGTGATGTCCTTCAGGTCCTTGCCAAAATAAATCTGGGCCGCCGACGAGAAGCCGAAGGCGCGCTGGCCCAGGTAGATCTGGTTCATGTAGACCTCGAGGATCTGGTCCTTGGTCAGGTTCTTCTCGATCTTCCAGGCCAGCAGCGCCTCGTAGGCCTTGCGCTTGAGGGTCTGTTCGCTCGACAGGAAGAAGTTGCGCGCCACCTGCTGGGTGATGGTGGAGGCGCCCTGGCGCGCGCCGCCGGTGGCGTTGTGCACGGCCGCGCGCACGATGCCCAGGTAGTCGACGCCGCCGTGCTCGTAGAAGCCGGTGTCCTCGATCGCCAGCACGGCCTTCTTCATGACGTCCGGGATGTCCTTGAAGTGGACCAGGGTGCGGCGTTCCTCGCCGAATTCGCCGATCAGGACGTTATCGGCGGTAAAAATGCGCAGCGGCATCTTCGGACGGTAGTCGGTCAGGGTGTCGAGCGCGGGCAGGTTCGGATAGGCCATGGCCAGCGCAAACACCACCACCAGCACGCCGCACACGGCGAGGCCGGCCAGTCCGGCCAGCAGGGTGAACAGGATGCGCTTGGGCGAGTGCCGCTTGGACGGGTGCCGATCATGCGGCGGCGGAGCGGACGCCCCGGTTGGAGAAGCTTTCATGCGGAGGTAGGGTTCGCTATATGGATCAGATTCATTATAAGTCAGTGCCGGTCTGGAAACACGACTGGACAAGAGCACAACAGGTGTGAAAAGGCTTGCAATATCGATCGATCAAGCATGAAAACCAAGTGTCGTTTTCATGCTTCGTTGCACTATGTTCCCATGTAGAAATTTCTTGTCGCCAGTCACTAGTGTTGCTACGATTTGAGGCAGTGCCTGACTACCCCGCTCCAACCATCAGGTTATTCAACGATTTCCCCTTCGCGGGTGTTCAAAAGCAAACCTCGGCAGCCGGGGTTTTCCACAGCCGTTCTACGTTAGAACGCATAGCAGCAGCAAAAGGGAGTACGTTCGTGATCAGTCTAGGTTCCTTGTTCGGACAGTCCAGCCCGCCATTGGTCGGGCTCGACATCAGCACGTCCGGCGTGCGCCTGGTGGAGTTGGCCGACGCCGGCAAGGGTGTGCTGCGCCTGGAGCGTTACGCTTCCGAGCCGCTGCCGCGTGGCGCCGTCGTCGACGGTAACATCGAAAACATCGAATCGGTGTCGGATGCGGTCCTGCGCGTCTGGAAGAAAAGCGGCACCAAGGTCCGCCACGTCGCGCTCGGCATGCCGCCGGCCGCCGTCATCACCAAGAAAATCATCCTGCCCGCCGGCTTGCCGGAAGACCAGCTCGAAGTGCAGGTCGAGTCGGAGGCGAGCCAGTATATCCCGTTTGCGCTGGACGAGGTAAGCCTCGACTTCGACGTGATCGGCCCGGCCGCTAACTCGGTCGAGGATATGGAAGTCATGCTGGCCGCGGCGCGCCGCGAAAAGGTCGAGGACCGCGTCGCGATCGCCGAAGCCGCCGGCTTGAGCGCCACCGTGATGGACATCGAGTCGTACGCGGCGCGCGCCGCCGTGCACCGCGCCATCGAAGGCATGGCGGGTAGCGGGCCGGACCAGATCGTGGCCCTGTTCCAGATCGGCGCCCAATCCACCCACATCTCGGTGCTGCAGAATGGCGACACCGTCTACGAGCGCGAGCAGCCCTTCGGCGGCATCCAGCTGACCCAGGACGTGGTGCGCGCCTACGGCCTGTCGTTCGAGGAAGCGGAAGCGCGCAAGAAGGCCGGCGACTTGCCCGACAATTACGCCGCCGACCTGCTGGCCCCGTTCCTGGAAAACGCGGCCCTCGAAGTCACGCGCGCGATCCAGTTCTTCTTCACCTCGACCCCATACACCCGCATCGACCAGATCTACCTGGCCGGCGGCTGCGCGCTGGTGCCGGGCCTGCTCGAGATCATCGCCAGCCGCACCCGCATTCCGAGTGCCGTGGTGGCGCCGTTCAGGGGCATGCAGCTCGGCCCGTCGGTGCGCGAACAGCAGCTGCGCAACGAGGCGCCGGCCTACCTGGTCGCCTGTGGACTGGCCCTGCGGAGGTTTGGCTGATGATCCGGATTAACCTGCTTCCCCACCGGGAAGCCAAACGCAAGCAGAAGCAGCAAGCCTTCGTGGCCCTGATGGCGCTCGGCGCGCTGGCCGGCGCCGCGCTGGTGCTGCTGATCGGCGCCTACAACGCCAGCCGCATCGCCACCCAGAACGAACGCAACACGGTGCTGAAGGAAGCGAATGCGGAACTCGACAAGAAGATCAGCAAGATCGCCAGCCTGAAATCCGAGATCGAGGCGCTCAAGGCGCGCCAGCAGGCGGTCGAGGACTTGCAGGGCGACCGCAACCAGCCGGTCTACCTGCTCGACGAACTGGTGCGCCAGATGCCGGACGGCGTCTACCTGAAGAGTTTCAAGCAGGACGGCCAGAAGGTGGTGCTGAGCGGCTATGCGCAATCGCAGGAACGGGTGGCCGAACTGCTGCGCAACCTGTCCGGCAATTCGCCCTGGCTGGAGCGCCCCGAGCTGAGCGAAGTGAAGGCGGTGCCGCTGGCCCAGAGCAAGAGCGGGCGCCGGGTCGTCGAATTCCTGCTGGGCGTGGCAATCAAGCGTGCGCGCAGCACGGACGACGACAAGGGCGGCGCCGCCAAGCCGGCCGCCGCTACCACGGCGGCCGCGGCAAGCGCCGGAGCACACTCATGAACATTGACCTGAAACAATCATTCGCCGACCTGTCGGCCCAGTTCGAGGGCTTGCAGGGCCGCCATCCGGGCCTGTGGCCGCTGGCGCCGCGCCTCTTGTGCGCGGCCGGCGTGATGGTGGCCGTGCTCGGCCTCGGCTACTTCTTTTACTGGAGCGGCCAGTTCGAACAGCAGGACAGCCTGGCGGCCGAGGAAACCACGCTGCGCGACGCCTACCGCCTCAAGATGGGGCAGGCGATCAACCTGGACGCGCTGGAAGCCCAGCAGCAGCAGGTCAACCGCTACGTCGAGCGCCTCGAGAAGCAGTTGCCGAGCAAGGCCGACATGGATGCCCTGCTGTCCGACATCAACCAGGCCGGCATCGGCCGCGGCCTGCAGTTCGAGCTGTTCAAGCCGGGCTCGGTCGTGGTCAAGGATTACTATGCCGAGCTGCCGATCGACATCAAGGTCACCGGCGGCTACCACGAGATCGGCGAATTCGCGGCCGACATGGCCAAGATGTCGCGCATCGTCACGCTGAACAACCTGGCGCTCGGCACCGAGAAGGAAGGCACGCTGTCGCTGGAAGCGGTAGCCAAGACCTTCCGCTACCTCGACCAGGAAGAGCTCGACGCCCAGGCCAAGGCGCGCAAGGCGAAAAAGAAGGGCGCAGCCAAGAAGGAAGGCGAAGCATGACCCGGTATTCCCCCATGATCGCCGGCGCCCTGAGCGCCGTGCTGCTGGCCGGCTGCGGCGACAGCGACGTGCGCGAAGTGCGCGACTGGATGGCGCAGGTCCAGCGCGAGACCCATCCGACCGTCAAGCCGCTGGCCGAACCGAAGACCTTCCTTCCCTACGCCTACGGCGCCAGGGAGGCGCTCGACCCGTTCAGCCAGACCAAGCTGCTGGGCGAGCTGGCCAAGGCCGCGGCGGTCTCGGACAACCCGAACAAGCCGGATACGGCGCGCCCGCGCGAACTCCTCGAAACATTCCCCCTGGATACCATGGTCATGGTCGGGACGATGGAAAAGGGCGGCGCCCGCTATGCGCTGCTGCAGATCGACCGTTCGTTGTACCAGATCCGGGCCGGCCAGCGCGTCGGCCAGAATTTCGGCGTCGTTACCCGCGTGAGCGATGGCGCCATCGATATCCGTGAAGTCGTGCAGGATGCCGCCGGCGAGTGGGTCGAGCGCATGGCGAAGCTGGAGCTGCAAAGCAAGGAGACAGGAAAATGACCCGTTTTAAAGTAATGGTGTGCGCCTTCCTGGGCAGCCTGATGTTCGCCGCCGGTACCGCGTACGCACAGAGCAACGCGATCGAATCGATCAGCGCCAGCCCGCAGGGCAGCAACGTCGTGATCCGGGTGGGGATGAAGGAAGCCCCCACCAAGCTGCCGATCGGCTTTTCGATCACCAATGCGGCGCGCATCGCGCTCGACTTCGGCGCCACCGCGAATGCCACCGGCAAGAATGCCCAGGACATCAACCTGGGCGACGTGCGCGGCGTGAACGTGGTGCAGGCCGGCGATCGCACGCGCCTGGTGCTGAACCTGAAGCGCACCCTGAACTATGCCGCCGCGATCGACGGCAAGGCGGTGATCGTCACCGTCGAAGGTTCGGGCGGGTTGGCACAAGCCACGCCGGTGGCCGCGGCGCCGGCCGGGGCCCCGGGCACACGTTCCTCTTCCCCGACCCTGCGCGACCTCGACTTCCGCCGCGGCAGCAACGGCGAAGGCCGGGTCGTGGTCGACCTGCCCAACGGCCAGGTCGCGGTCGACGTGCGCCAGGCCGGCAACCAGATCCTGGTCGACTTCCTGAAGACCGGCGTGCCGGCCACGCTGCGGCGCCGCCTCGACGTCAGCGACTTCGGCACCCCGGTGTCGCGCATCACCACCACGCCGCAAGGCGACAACGTGCGCATGACCATCGACGCCCAAGGCGCCTGGGAACAGAGCGTCTACCAGAGCGACACCCAGCTCGTGATCGACGTCAAGCCGGTCAAGGAAGACCCGAACCGCCCGGGCGGCAACGGCGCCCAGGGCTACCGCGGCGAAAAGCTGTCGTTCAACTTCCAGAACGTCGAAGTGCGCGCGGCGCTGCAGGCGATCGCCGACATCTCGGGCCTGAACATCATCACCAGCGACTCTGTCAGCGGCAACCTGACGCTGCGCCTGAAGGACGTGCCGTGGGACCAGGCGCTCGACGTGGTGCTGCAGGCCAAGGGCCTGGACATGCGCAAGAACGGCACCGTGCTGTGGATCGCGCCCAAGGAAGAACTGCTGTCCAAGGAAAAGATCGAGCTCGAGCAGAAGGCGCAGATCTCCGATCTCGAACCGCTGCGCTCCGAGATCTTCCAGCTGAACTACCAGAAGGCCGAAGCCTTCCGCGCCGTGTTCGGGCTGGATGCATCGGGTGCCAGCAGCGGCGGCGGCAACAACCGCGTGCTGTCCAAGCGCGGCAGCGCCATCATCGACCCGCGCACCAACCAGCTGTTCGTGACCGACATCGCGGCGCGCCTGGAGGATATCCGCAAGCTGATCCAGAAGGTCGACGTCGCCACCAAGCAGGTGCTGGTCGAGGCGCGCCTGGTCGAAGCCAACGACGGCTTCTCGCGCAACCTCGGCGCCAAGCTCGGTTTCACCGACCTGCGCGGCGTCCGCGGCGGCGATCCCGGCTACCAGATCAGCGGCAACCAGCGCGTGGCGATCGGCGGCAACCTGGCCGGCGTGACCAGCGTCACCGGCCAGACCGCGGCCGCCGACGCCACCACCAACAGCACCCTGGTCAACCTGCCGGCCGCCGGCATCAACGGCGCATCGCCGAGCACGATCGCGTTCTCGCTGTTCTCCTCGGCCGCCAACCGCTTCCTGAACCTGGAGCTGTCGGCGCTGGAAGCCGACGGCAAGGGCAAGATCATTTCCAGCCCGCGCGTGGTCACCGAGGACAACATCCCGGCCGTGATCGAGCAGGGCGTCGAACTGCCGTACCAGCAGGCCACCAGCAGCGGCGCGACCTCGATCGCCTTCCGCAAGGCCAGCCTGCGCCTGGAAGTCACGCCGCAGGTGACCCCGGACGGCAACGTGGTGCTGGATGTCGACGTGGCCAAGGATTCGCGCGGCGAGAACACCACCGCCGGCCCGGCCATCAACACCCAGCACGTGAAGACCAAGGTGATGGTGGAAAACGGCGGCACCGTGGTGCTGGGCGGTATCTACCAGCAGAGCGAAACCAACGACACCACCCAGGTGCCGGTGCTGGGCAATATTCCCGTCGTGGGGAACCTGTTCAAGACGAATTCGCGGGCGACGACCAAGACCGAACTGCTGGTCTTCATCACGCCGCGCATCGTCGCCGAACGGGTGCAGGGCGGGCGCTGATGCCGGGACGGCGTGGCGCTCCATCGTAAGAACAACCAACAACAAATGACTGAGATGAAAAACCATCAGAATGTGAACGCAGGCCGCGGACTCCAAGTTGCCGCCCTGCTGGCCGCCATGCTGCTTTCCGCCTGCGGCGGTGGCGGCGGCAACCCGGGCGCCGTCACCGGCGGCGCCGGCGGCGGCAGCACCGGTACTGGCGGCACCGGTACCACGGTCCCTGTCACCGCGCCAACCGTTGCCGTGGCCTTCGCCACCAGCACCGGTGCCAGCAGTAACAACCTGACCGGCGCCACCCCGCTGACGGTCAAGGCGACGGTGCTGGACAAGGACAAGAAGCCAGTCCAGAACGCGATCGTCACCTTCGCAACCGATAATAAACTGGCCACGTTCTCGCCGAGCGCGGGTACCGCCCTGACCGACGCCAATGGCGTGGCCACCGTGACCATGCGCGCGGCAAGCCTGGCCGCCGGCGGCGCTGCCGCCGTCACCGCCAGCACCACCGTAGCCGACGCCATCGTCACCGGCACCGGCAACTATGCGGTGGGTGCCACCGCGCTGACCTTCGGCACCTTGAGCGCCAAGGAACCCAAGCTGCAAGCCTACGGCACCACCGTGCTGTCGGTCGACCTGCTTTCCGGCTCGACCAAGTACACCGACCAGCAAGTCAACGTGAACTTCAGCTCGGCCTGCATCACGGCCGGCAAGGCGACGGTGTCGAGCACGGTCGCCACCAATGGCGGCACCGCCTCGACCGTGTACCGCGACAAGGGGTGCGCCAACACCGACATCGTCACCGCCTCCTCCGACAGCGTCGCGAAGTCGGTGACCACCACCCTCGACATCGCGGCGCCGGCCGCCGCCTCGGTGCAGTTCGTCAGCGCGGCCCCGGTCAACCAGGCGATCGTGATCCGCGGCCAGGGCGGCAACGGCCGCACCGAGACGGCAACGCTGGTCTATAAGGTGGTCGACAACACCGGCGCGCCGCTGGCCGGCAAGCAGGTCAACTTCACGCCCTCGACCAACCTGGTCACCGTCAACAAGGCCAGCGACACCACCGATGCCACGGGCAGCGTGAGCACCACCGTCAACTCGGGCACGACCCCGACCTCGTTCCGCGTGCTGGCGACCCTGCCGGGCACCGCCACTGCCGCCAACCCGACCGACATCTCGACCCTGTCGGACTCGATCGTCGTCACCAACGGCCTGCCGGTGCAGAGCGCGTTCTCGATCGGCACCGACACCTTCAACGTGGAAGGCCTGACCATCAATACCTCGGGCACCACGCCGGCCGCCCACATCACGGTCAGCCTGGGCGATGCCAACGGCAACCTGGTTCCGGACGGTACCCCGATCGTGTTCCAGACCAACGTCGGCGCCGTCGGTACCTCCAGCTCGGGCGGCTGCAACACCGTCAACGGCAGCTGCACGGTCGACTTCCGCGCCCAGGAACCGCGCACTCCGACGCCCGGCCTGCCGAAAACCGCCTGCAACGCCGCCATGCCGGACATTACCCGCGCGGGCATGGCGACCATCTGCGCCAGTACCACGGACGGCAGCCAGACCCTGGCCGCCAGGACCGCGGTGTTCCTGAGCGGCAGCACGGCCGTCTTCTATATGAACGGCAGCAAACTGTCGGGCGCAGAAGTCGACCTGGGCCACGTCGGCTCCGGAGAGACCCGCTCGTTCCAGTTGCAGATCAGCGACGTCAACCAGAATCCGATGCCGGCCGGTTCGCGTGTCGAGATCACGAGCATGCTGAACGGTAACGCGGCGGGGGTCTCGCCGGCCACCGTGCCGAACATCGCGCCCCACAACGCCGGCGGCGCCGATGACGCCACTGGCGCCAGCATCGCCGGCAACCAGGGTTCGATCCACACGTTCCGCATCGCCAGTACCCAGCCGACCGACTGCAAGAACGCGACGCAGGCCTCTTTCAACGTAAGCGTCACTACGCCATCCGGCGCAGTGACCAGTATTCCGTTTAAACTGTCGTTCACCTGCCCTTAAAATAAGGTTGACTGAATGACACGCGGCGGCCAGGTTATCCTGGCCGTCTGCATTTTGAGCGATCGAAATAGTGCCTGACTGCAAGAACAACAACATCTTCCTCGTCGGTTTGATGGGTGCCGGCAAGACCACCATCGGTCGCCTGCTGGCGCGGCGCCTGAACATGGCCTTCATCGACTCCGACCACGAGATCGAAGCGCGCACCGGCGCCACGATCCCGTGGATCTTCGAAATCGAGGGCGAGCCCAGCTTCCGCCGGCGCGAAGCCGACGTGATCCGCGACCTGACCGCGCAGCGCGGCATCGTGCTGGCCACCGGCGGCGGCGCCGTGCTGAATCCGGCCAGCCGTGCGCTGCTGGCCGAGCGCGGCACCGTGGTCTACCTGCGCGCCAGCGTGAGCAGCATCCTGCAGCGCACCTCGCACGACAAGAACCGCCCGCTGCTGCAGACCGCCGACCCGCGCAAGAAACTGGAAGACCTGACGGCCCAGCGTGAGCCGCTCTACCGCGAGATTGCCGACCTGACCATCGATACCGGCCGCCCTAACGTACAATCGATGGTCCAGACCATCATCGACCAGATCGCGCAGCTGGAAACGGCACGCGCGCGCAAGGCAAGAATTAATATGAATGAACAGGCATGTATTTCACTTGACGTCGAACTGGGCGAGCGCAGCTATCCGATCGTGATCGGCCGCGGCTTGCTCGACGACGGCGCGCTGCTGACGCGCCATATCAGCGGCAGCGGCAAGGTGGCGATCGTCACCAACACGACGGTGGCGCCGCTCTACCTCGACAAAGTCGCGGCACCGCTGCGCGCCAGCGGGCGCGAGGTGGTGACCATCATCCTGCCGGACGGCGAAGAATACAAAAACTGGGAGAGCCTGAACCTGGTGTTCGACGCGCTGCTGGCCAACAAGTGCGACCGCAAGACCACGCTGGTGGCGCTCGGCGGCGGCGTGATCGGCGACCTGACCGGCTACGCGGCGGCCAGCTACATGCGCGGCGTGCCCTTCGTGCAGATCCCGACCACGCTGCTGGCGCAGGTGGATTCCTCGGTCGGCGGCAAGACCGGCATCAACCACCCCCTCGGTAAAAACATGATCGGCGCCTTTTACCAGCCGCGCGCCGTGATCGCCGATACCGCGACGCTCGACACCTTGCCCGACCGCGAACTGTCGGCCGGCCTGGCCGAAGTCATCAAGCACGGCGCCATCCTCGATGCCGGCTTCTTCGACTGGATCGAGCAGAACATCGGCAAGCTGGTCGCGTGCGACCACGACGCGCTGGCGCACGCGATCCTGCGCTCGTGCGAGATCAAGGCCGACGTGGTCAAACGCGACGAGCGCGAAGGCGGCCTGCGCGCGGTGCTGAACTTCGGCCACACCTTCGGCCACGCGATCGAGAACGGCCTCGGCTATGGCGCCTGGCTGCACGGCGAAGCGGTCGGCTGCGGCATGGTGATGGCGGCCGACCTGTCGCACCGCATGGGCCTGATCGACGGCGCCAGCGTCGAGCGCCTGCGCGGGCTGACCCGGGCGGCGCGCCTGCCGACGGTGGCGCCCGACCTCGGCCTGGACCGCTGGATCGAGCTGATGGAAGTCGACAAGAAGAACGAGGGCGGGGCGATCAAGTTCATCCTGCTGAAACCCCTGGGCAGCCCGAGCATCACCGGCGCCCCGCGCGAGCAGCTGGAAGCGACGCTGGCCGCCACCGTGGAAAGGCCGGCGGCATGATCGATTTCGACGCCCACCTGGCGCCCTATGCGGCGCACTCCTCGAAGAGCCGCGGGCGTCGCCATCCGGAGCCGGCCGCCGGCTCGCGCAGCGAATTCCAGCGCGACCGCGACCGCATCATCCATTCGACCGCCTTCCGCCGGCTGGAATACAAGACCCAGGTATTCCTGAATCACGAGGGCGACCTGTTCCGCACCCGCCTGACCCACTCGATCGAGGTGGCCCAGATCGCGCGCACGCTGGCGCGCAGCCTGCGCCTGAACGAAGACCTGGTCGAAGCCACCGCGCTGTCGCACGACCTCGGCCACACGCCGTTCGGCCACGTCGGCCAGGACGTGCTGAACGAATGCATGAAGGAGTACGGCGGCTTCGAGCACAACCTGCAAAGCCTGCGCGTGGTCGATCACCTGGAAGAGCACTATGGCGCCTTCGACGGGCTGAACCTGACGTTCGAGACGCGCGAGGGCATCCTGAAGCACTGCTCGCTGACGAATGCGCGCCAGCTGGGAGACTTGGGCCAGCGCTTCCTGGACAAGACCCAGCCCAGCCTGGAAGCCCAGCTGACCAACCTGGCCGACGAAATCGCCTACAACAACCACGACATCGACGACGGCCTGCGTTCCGGCTTGCTCACCATGAAGCAGATGGAAGAGGTCGAGCTGTTCGCGCGCCTGCACCGCCAGGTGGTGCAGCAGTACCCGGGCCTGCCGGGCCGGCGCGAGCTGTACGAGACGATCCGCCTGATGATCACGGCGATGACGGCCGACCTGGTGGAGGAATCGTGCCGCCTGATCAAGGAAACCAATCCGCACAGCATCGACGACGTGCGCACGGCGCCGCCGCTGATCCGTTTTTCGGCAAGCATGCGCGCCGAGACCACGGCCCTGAAGCGCTTCCTGTACGCCAACCTGTACCGCCACTACAAGGTGAACCGCATGCGTGTCAAAGCCAGCCGCATCGTGCGTGAGCTGTTCGAGGCCTTCATGACGGACCCGGTGCTGCTGCCCTTCGATTACCAGGTGGCCGGCGGCGACACGCACAAGCAGGCGCGCAAGATCGCGGATTACATCGCGGGGATGACGGACCGCTATGCGATCCGCGAGCACAAGCGGATCTTCTCGCTCGACGAGCTGTAATCGCTCATTCGCTGCGCGCAAACACGCGCAGTCGATGCCCGTCCGGATCGGCTGCGGTGAAGGTATAGCCGAAGTCCAGCGTGACCGGCGCCTGCAGGATCGCAAGGCCGCGTGCGCGCCAGTCGGCGTGCAGGGCGTCGACCTGCGCGGTATCCGTCACGCGGAAGGCGAGTTCGTTGGCGCTGCCTTTGAGGTCGCCGTCCGGCCGGACGCTGTCGCGCGCCCACAGGCCGAGCATGCGGCCATTTTCCAGGGCGAACAGGGAAAAGGTCGGCATGACCTCCATCGCTTCGGCGCCAAGCAGGCCGGCATACAGGCGCGCGCTGGCGGCGGGATCGGCGACGTAGAGGATGGTGTATTGCGGGCTTAACATGGCATGCTCCTTCAGTGGTTGACAGAGCGGCCAGTGTAGGGGCGGGCACTGTCAGTTTCTGTCAGCAGCCTGCGTTGCCATGTCACTGTGCGGGAATGCCTTCGCTGGCATGCCATGCCTGCAGCAGGGCCTGGCGATGGCGCGGGTAGCGTGCGGCGCTCACTTCCAGTGCCGCAATGCGGTCGAGGCGAAAATGACGGAAAGCCTGGCGCAGCTCGCACCAGGCGACCAGGATGCGGGTCTGTTCGAAGAAGCCGATCGCGACGGGCCAGACCGTGCGCTGCGAGGTGGCACCGCCGGCGTCGCGGTAGTCCAGCACCAGCTTGCATTCGTCCCGGATGGCGATGCGGATCGGCCCCATGTCCGGACCCGCGGGCGCATCCGTACTTGGGCGGGCCACCAGCAGGCCGGTGCCGTCGAGATTGCGCCGGAGCGCTTCCGGCAGGACGGCGGCGATCTTGTCGACGGCCTCACGCGCAGCGGCGCCGAGCACCGCATCGCCGTGCTGCGCAACCCAGCGCCCGCCCAGCACCAGCGCCTCGATCTCTTCCTGGGTGAACATCAGGGGCGGCAGCAAAAAGCCCGGCTTGAGCACATAACCCAGTCCGGCTTCCCCTTCGATATGGGCACCTTGCCCACGCAGGGTGGCGATGTCGCGGTACAGCGTGCGCAGGCTGACCGACAGCTGGGCGGCGAGCGCCTCGCCGGTGACCGGATAGCGGTGCCGGCGCAGCGCCTGCAGCAGCGCGAGCAAGCGGTCGGCGCGTGCCATCGCCGCTCAGCCGAACAGCGTCGGCGCCGCCAGCTGCCCCAGCAGTTTCTTCACCGGCGCCGGCAAGGGCGCGGCATCGATATTCGCCAGGTCCCACCACACATGCCCGGCCGGTGTCCCGGCCCGCTTGGCCAAGCCCACCCGGAACGGCTGGATATGCAGCTTGTAATGGGTAAAACCATGCACCAGCGGCAGTAGCGGTTCCACCTCGTCGACCGTCCCGAACTCGCCGGCGGCATTCGCCAGCACCGCCACGTCGGCATCCTCGGCCTCGTCGACGCCGACGTGGCCGTCGAATTCCGGCAGCGACAGCAGGCCGCCCCAGATGCCGGATGCCGGCCGCTGCTGCAGCAGCACCTGTCCACCCTCGACCACGGCCAGCATCAGCGCGCGCTTTTCCGGCGTGTCCTTTTTCGGTTTGCGCACCGGCAGTTCGGCAGTGCGGCCGGTGGCATAGGCCACGCACCGCGCCTGCAGCGGGCAACGCTCGCAGTCGGGGCGCGAACGCGTGCACAGCGTGGCGCCCAGGTCCATCAAGCCTTGCGTGTAGGCTTCGATGCCGCCATCCGCCGGGGTCAGCGCTTCGGCGCGGCGCCACAGCGCGTCTTCGACCGGTTTCAGGCCCGGATACTGGTCGACGCCGAACACGCGCGCAAACACGCGCTTGACGTTACCGTCCAGGATCGCGGCGCGCGTGCCGCTGGAGAACGCGGAGATGGCGGCGGCGGTCGAGCGGCCGATGCCGGGCAGCTCGGCCAGCAGCGCCGGATCGGACGGGAACACGCCGCCGTACTGCTCGACCACGCGCTTGGCGCAGGCGTGCAGGTTGCGCGCGCGGGTGTAGTAACCGAGGCCGCTCCAGTGCGCCATCACGTCTTCCAGCGGCGCCTCGGCCAGCGCGACGACGGTCGGGAAGCGCTCCAGGAAGCGCGCGTAATAGCCGAGCACCGCGGTGACCTGGGTCTGCTGCAGCATGATCTCGGACAGCCAGATGCGGTAGGCGTCGCGCGTGTTCTGCCAGGGCAGGGCGTGGCGCCCGTGCTGCTTCTGCCAGTCGACGACGGCGCGCGAAAAGCTCGGGTCTTCAAGTTCTGAGAGTTCGAATTCGGTGAGGCGTTTCATGCAGCTTCCAGTTGGGGGAGGTCGGCGTCCAGCGCGCGCGTGACGGCGCCGGACAGCCCGGCGAGCCGGCCCTTGACCTTCTCGAGGTCCTGCTGGGCGGCTTCGAAGGCGGCGATCTTCTGTTCCAGGGTGTCGGTGGCTTCGAGGATGCGCTGGATTGAGGTCTGGCGCCCGCGCAGCTGCTCGCGGTGCTGGCGGATCTGCGCTTCCAGCGGCGCCATGATCACCTTCAGCCAGGCTTCGACGTCGGCATTCGCCGCGCGGAAGCTCTGGCGCACGCGCGAGGCGATCGAGTCGAAGAAGCGATCGAGCAGCGTGCCGCGGCTGGTGATCAGCAGCGTCGCCGTGCCGAACTGTTTCATGTAGATGGCTTCGATGGCGTCGATCTCTTCGCGATAACGCTGCAGCGACAGCTGCATCGGCACCGCCATGCTCAGGCCGTGTTCGGCCGAGAATTTTCGGTACATCGAATCCATCATGGCGTTGATCTCGCCGATCTTGGCGCTCGACGCGTCCAGGTTGGCGCGCACCGCCTCGAAGAAGGCGCGCACCGGCGGCCGGGTGCCGGTGCCGAAGCGCGCGGCCTGCATGGCGGCGCGCACGGCGTCGACCTGGCCCTGCACCACGTCCATGCCGATGCTGCTGTACAGCTCCATCGACAGGGTCGTGAACACGGCGCGCGTACCCTGCAGCTTGAACAGGCTGGCGTCGAATTCCTTCTTTTCCATCTCGACGCGGCGCATCATGTGGGTGATCACGCCCTGGTTCTTGCCGCGCAGGCTTTGCAGTTCCTGGCGCTGCTCGACCAGGTCACGGATGCGGGTGCCGAGCAGCGCCTGCTGGCCGGCCAGCAGCAGGTCCATGTCCTGGCGCAGCTGGCTGCGCAGGATGTCCTGGCGCGCCGGTACCAACTCGTCGAACAGCGCGGTCTCGAGGCGGCCGAGGCGGCTTTTCCCGAACAGCGCCATGTCGCCGTTGATCTTGCCGACCAGGGCTTTCTGGGCCGAGACCGGGAATACCTGGGTGTCGGCCACGCCCAGCAGCTGGGCCACGCTGGCCTGCTGGTGCGCGATCGCGGCGTCGTTCTCCTGCGGCGACTTGAGCTCGTCCCACATGGCGTCGATCTTGTTCAGCACCACCAGCCTTCCCGGGCCGGCCCCGATGTGGGTGCGCCAGACCTCGATATCGCTTTTGGTCACGCCGGTCTCGGCGCCCAGCACGAACAGCACCGCGTGCGCATTCGGGATCAGGTTCAGCGTCAGTTCCGGCTCGGTGCCGATGGCGTTCAGGCCGGGTGTGTCGAGGATCACCAGGCCCTGCTTCAGCAGCGGGTGCGGGAAGTTAATGAGCGCGTGGCGCCACTGCGGGATCTCGACCAGGCCGTCGTCGCCCACGGTCGCCGCCAGGTCGGGATCCTCGGCGTCGTACAGGCCGAAGCCGGACGCCTCGTCCTTGTTCACGCGGCGCGTCAGGCTGACCTGCTTGAAAGTGTCGATCATGCGTTCGGGCGCATCGAGGTCGAGCGGCAGCACGGTCCAGGCGGCCGGGTCGTCGCGATAGTCTCCGGTGGCCAGGTGCGCGGCGCGGGTCTCGATCGGCAGCAGGCGGATGCACGGCGGCAGGGCAGGGTCCCAGGCCAGCTCGGTCGGGCACATAGTGGTGCGGCCCGGACTGGACGGCACGATGCGCTGGCCGTAGTCGGCAAAGAAGATCGCATTGATCAGCTCGGATTTGCCGCGCGAGAACTCGGCCACGAAGGCGACCGACAGGCGGTCGTCGCGCACCCGCGCCAGCGCGCGCGCCAGGCGCTGGCCGGCCTCGGCATCCAGCAGCTCGGCCGCCTGCACCCAGCTGCGGTACTGTTCCAGCGCCGTGGCGACGCGTTCGCGCCACGCACTATATTGTTGTAGATCTTGCATGATCGTTGACCGTGGTTTTGTCTCGACAGGCCTTAGCGCTGGCAAACGGCGCAGTAGAAGGTGGAGCGCTGGCCCTGCTTGATCTGGCGTATCGGCGTTCCGCAGTTGCGGCAAGGCACTCCTGCACGATCATAGACGAAATATGTCTGCTGGAAATATCCAGATTGACCATTTACCGCAATAAAGTCACGCAAGGTGCTGCCGCCCTGCACGATGGCGGCGGCCAGGATGTCGCGGATCGCCCCGGCCAGCTTGTCGTAGCGCGCACGGCTGATGCGCGAGGCCGCCGTCTTGGGGCTGATGCCGGCCCGGAACAGGCTTTCGCAGGCGTAGATATTGCCGACGCCGACTACGATGTCGCCGCTTAATAACACCTGCTTGATCGGGGCGTTGCGCTTGCGCGTCTCGCGGTACAGCAGGGCACCGTCGAAACCGTCGATCAAGGGTTCGACCCCGAGGCCGCGCAGCAGGATGTGCTGCTCGAGTTCGCCATCGTCGTGGGCATGCCACAGCACGGCGCCGAAACGGCGCGGGTCGTGCAGGCGCAGCACGCGCCGGCCTTCCGGGCCGCCACTGACGACCAGGTCGAAATGGTCGTGCTTCTTCAACTCGATGCCTTCGGACAGCACGCGCAGGTGGCCGGACATGCCGAGGTGGACGATCAGCACGCCATGCTCGAAATTAATCAAAAGATATTTACCGCGCCGGCCCGTGGACAGGATGCGCCGTCCTTTCAGCAAGGCGGGCAGGTCGGGCGGGAAGGGCCAGCGCAAGCCGTCGCGGCGCAGGATGACGTCTTCGACGATACGGTCTTCCAGGTGCGGCGCGACGCCGCGCCGGGTGACTTCGACTTCCGGGAGTTCAGGCATTAGCGATGGAAAGAAAAGATGACAGGAATGTAAAAACGTGTTGCGGTCTCGTACGCGCGGCAGGCGATCAGCGTAGAATCGGACAATCTTTTTGACGTGGGATTTGCCTTGAAAAACGCTTTCGCCATTGTAACTCTCTCCGCATTGTTGTCGGCCTGTGCTGTAACACCCAAGCAGCCGCCCCAGGACACGTCGGACCAGCCGCTGGCCGCCGCCGAGGCCAAGGCTGGCACGCCCGTGCCGCCGGCCGAGCAGAGCGAGGACAAGCTGCCGAACGTGCAAATGACCAGCGCCATGATGCAGCAGTTGCTGAAAGCCGAAATGGCGTTCAAGAACGGCGACTGGCAGGGGCCCTACCTCACCATGATGAGCCTGGCGCAGCAGACCAAGGATCCGCGCCTGGCAAAGCGGGCCGCCGAGATGGCGCTGTCGGCCAAGCAACCCGACGACGCCCTCGCCGCGGTGCGCCTGTGGCGCGACTACGCCCCAGGCTCCGATGAAGCGAACCAGTACTATCTGGGGCTGGTGATCCTGTCCGACAACCTGGCCGAAGCAGAAAAACTCCTGACCCAGCGCCTGGCCGAGGCCACGCCCGGCGCCCGCGGTCTGGTGATGTTCCAGATGCAGCAGCTGGTGCTGCGCGCGCGCGACAAGGATGCCGCCATCGCCATGCTGCAGCGCCTGGTCGCGCCCTACGGCAACATGATGGAAACCCATGTGGTGCTGGCCCAGGCCGCACTGGCCAAGGGTGCCAAGGAGGATGCCGTGCGCGAAGCGCAGGCCGCGCTCCGGATCAAGCCGGATTCCGAAATCGCGGTCCTGACCCTGGCCCAGGTCACCGAAGACGAAGCCCGCACCACGAAGATCCTGCAGGACTTCCTGGCGGCCCACCCGGAGGCGCGCGAAGTGCGCGCTGCCTATGCGCGCCTGCTGGTCAACAACAAGCAATTCGACGCCGCGCGCAAGGAATTCCTGGTGCTCGACAAGTCGCGGCCGAACGATCCCGCCACCCTGTATGCGCTGGGCGTGCTGTCGATGCAGCTGAACGATGCGCGCGGCGCCGAGGGCTACTTCACGCGCTTCGTCGACGTCACCGACAAGACCCCGGACCAGGAGAACGATCCGACCAAGGCGCTCCTGATCCTGTCGCAGCTGGCCGAGGAACGCGGCGACATCAAGGCCGCCACCGACTGGCTCGACCGCATCGACAGCGACGACCCGAAAGTCCAGCTCAGCGTTGCCCTGCGCCGCGCCCAGCTGCTGGCCAAGGGCGGCGACCTGGCCGGGGCGCGCAAGCAGCTGGCGACGCTGCAGCCGCTCGACAAGGCCGAGCAGGCGCAGGTGGTGCTGGTCGAGTCCCAGATCCTGCGCGACGCCGGCAAGAACCAGGAAGCCTTCAAGCTGATGCAGGACGGCGTCAAGCGCTTCCCGGACAACATGGATTTCCTGTACGACTACGCGCTGATGGCCGAAAAGCTCGGCAAGGTCGACGTGATGGAAAAATCGCTGCGCCAGGTGATTGCCAAGGTGCCCGACAACCAGCACGCCTACAACGCCCTCGGCTATTCGCTGGCGGAGCGCAACGTGCGTCTCAAGGAAGCCCATGAATTGATCCAGAAAGCGCTCGGCATGGCGCCCAACGATCCCTTCATCATGGACAGCATGGGCTGGGTGCAATATCGGATGGGTAACCTGAGCGAAGCCGCCGCCCATCTGCGCAAGGCCTATGCGCTGCGCAACGATCCGGAAATCGCGGTCCACCTCGGCGAAGTGCTGTGGAAGATGGGCCAGCAGGAAGATGCCCGCAAGCTGTGGCGCGAAGCCAAGGCCAAGGACCCGCGCAACGATGCCCTGAAGAGCACGCTGACCCGCCTGCGCGTATCGATCTGAAATAATATTGAATTAAACCGAACGGACCGGCGGCCTTGTCCGCCGGTTCTCATTTTTGAGAACCTTTCATATCAAGATGCAGATCCATTCCTCCCTTCGTTTGCTGCCTGTCCTGGCGCTCAGCGCCATCCTGGCCGGCTGCGCCACGTCCGGCCCCAGCCTGCCGGTGCCCAATGTCTCGGTGGCCGCCTACCGCGATACCATCGACCTCAGCGGCAAACTGGCGGTGACTTACCAGAAGGACGGGCAACCGCAACGCCTGAACGGTGCCTATACCTGGACCCAGCGTCCGGGCAGCATCGACGTAGAAATCTTCGGACCGCTGCGCCAGACCCAGGCCGTGCTCCATGTCACGCCCCAGGCCGCCACGCTGACGCTGAACGACGGCAAGACGCGCAGCGCCGCCGACATCGATACCCTGACCACCCAGACGCTGGGCTGGACCCTGCCGGTGAGCGGCTTGCGCGACTGGCTGCAAGGCCACGCCACCGATGCCCAGGGCAAGCCGTTTGCGGCGTCGCCGGCCAACGACAGCGTCGTCACCAAGGATGGCTGGCGTCTGCGCTTTGCCGAGTGGCAGGGCGGCAAGGCGCCGGATGGCACGCCGGTGCCGATGCCGCGCCGCATCAACGCCGAGCGCAGCGCGAGCGCCACGGGCGACGAGCTGGCGCTGACCATCGTCATCGATCCGGCGGCTTGAATGGCACAGGTTTCATTGCGTACCCGCTTGCACGACTGTCCGGCCCCGGCCAAGCTGAACCTGTTCCTGCACGTGACCGGCCGCCGTCCCGACGGCTACCACCTGCTGCAATCGGTATTTCAGCTGATCGACCACGGCGACACGCTGCACTTCGACCTGCGCAGCGACGATCGCATCGTCCGCACGACCGACATGCCCGGCGTGCCGGAAGAGCAGGACCTGATCGTGCGCGCGCTGCGCACGCTACAGGCGGAATATGGGCGCCGCCACGGCAGCCTGCCGCCCGGCATCGACGTCGCCATCGAGAAACGCCTGCCCATGGGTGGCGGGCTCGGCGGCGGCTCATCGGATGCGGCCACCGCGCTGATGGCGGCCAACCATTTATGGCAGGCAGGCTTGTCGACGCCGGAACTGATGGCCCTGGGCTTGCCGCTGGGCGCGGACATTCCCTTTTTCCTGTTCGGCGAAACCGCGTTTGCGGAAGGGGTAGGGGAGGCGCTGCAAGCCGTACCCGGCCCGGATTGCTGGTATGTCGTGGTCGAGCCTGGCGTGTCGGTACCGACTGCAGCAATTTTTACGGCGCCAGATTTGACAAGAAATACGAAGCCCATCATAATAGCGGACTTTTCCAGACGACATGATGATCTACATGATCAGATTGCCTTCGGGAAAAATGATTTGCAAGACGTGGCAGCGAGATTGTTCCCGCCGGTAGCACAGGCGATCGAATGGTTGAGCGGTTACGGAGCGGCCAGGATGACTGGTTCCGGAGCGTGCGTATTCAGCGCGTTTTCCAGTGAGCAAGAAGCTGAAGCAGTACTTGAGAAAGTGCCGCCCCAGTGGAAAGCATGGAAAGCAAAGTCGCTAACGAAACATCCGCTAAAATCGCTCTTGCAAATCAACGAGTTGTAGAATAAAATCTTGCCTGTCGATGCAGCAGCGAAATAAAGTTGCGGTAGCGATAAGGAAGTAAAGTTTCAGCGTAGGGGAATCGCCAAGCTGGTTAAGGCACCGGATTTTGATTCCGGCATACCAAGGTTCGAATCCTTGTTCCCCTGCCAAAGTTTCTTTGCCTGGACTGTCGATGACTCGTGCTCCAGCAGGCAATCTAAAGTGGAGCCGCCTCGAGCGGCCCATTTTTTTTGTAGTGTCGCTTTATCCCTCTCGGTGAGCGGCCCAAGGTTTCTTTCAACGCTTACATCTCTGGGACTCCCATGGCTTACGAAAACCTGATGGTTTTTACCGGCAATGCCAATCCGGCGCTAGCAGAAGGGGTCGCAAAAAGCCTCGGTATTCCTCTCGGCAAAGCCGTCGTCTCGAAATTCTCCGACGGTGAAGTCATGGTCGAGATCAACGAGAACGTCCGCGGCAAGGACGTGTTCGTCCTGCAATCGACCTGCGCGCCCACCAATGACAACCTGATGGAAATCATCCTGATGGTCGACGCTCTCAAGCGCGCCTCGGCTGGACGTATCACTGCGGCAATTCCATATTACGGTTATGCGCGCCAGGACCGCCGCCCGCGTTCGGCACGTGTCGCGATCTCGGCCAAGGTTGTTGCCAACATGCTGGAAGAAGCCGGCGTCGAGCGGGTCCTGATCATGGACGTGCACGCCGACCAGATCCAGGGCTTCTTCGATATCCCGGTCGACAACATCTACGCATCGCCGCTGCTGCTGGGCGACCTGCAGCGCAAGAACTACGACGACCTGCTGGTCGTGTCGCCGGACGTCGGCGGCGTGGTGCGCGCCCGTGCGCTGGCCAAGCGCCTCGGCTGCGACCTGGCGATCATCGACAAGCGCCGCCCGAAGGCGAACGTGTCGGAAGTCATGAACATCATCGGTGAAGTCGAAGGCCGCAACTGCGTGATCATGGACGACATGGTCGACACCGCAGGCACGCTGACCAAGGCCGCCGAAGTCCTGAAAGAACGTGGCGCCAAGAAAGTCGTGGCCTATTGCACGCACCCGGTCCTGTCCGGCCCGGCAATCGACCGCATTTCCAATTCGCCGCTGGACGAGCTGGTCGTGACCGACACGATCCCGCTGAGCCCGGCTGCCCAGGCTTGCGGCAAGATCCGCCAACTGACCTGCGCACCGCTGCTGGCCGAGACCTTCAAGCGTATCGTCAAGGGCGATTCGGTTATTTCGCTGTTTGTCGATTAAAGAATAGATTGAGTACGTCGCCCCTGCGCAGGCAGGGGCCCAAGTTTTGCGCTTTGCCACGAACTTGGGCCCCTGCCTCCGCAGGGGCGACGTTAATGTAGTTTCGTTTTTTCTTGAGCGCGTCATTGCGTGCTCATTCCACGGAAGCCCCTGGTCGCGGGGGCCTCCACAACCGGGTTACGGGCTGGACGCATCCAGCATTCGGACCCTTCATCATTGGAGTTTCACATGAAAGTAGTCGCATTTACCCGCGAACAGCAGGGGACCGGAGCGAGCCGCCGCCTGCGTAACGCTGGCCAGACCCCGGGCATCATCTACGGTGGCGCCGCTGCCCCGGCACTGATCGCCGTCGACGGCAACGCCCTCTGGCACGCTCTCAAGAAAGAAGCATTCCACGGTTCCGTGCTGGACCTGGAAATCGAAGGTCAGACCCAGCAAGTCCTGCTGCGTGACTTCCAGATGCACGCATACAAGCAACTGGTCCTGCACGTGGACTTCCAGCGCGTCGACGCTTCGCAGCCGATCCACACCAAGGTCGCTCTGCACTTCGTCAACGCTGACGTCTCGCCGGCTGTCAAGCTGGGCGGCGCGATCATCTCGCACGTGCTGAACGAACTGGAAGTGTCCTGCCTGCCGGGCCAACTGCCGGAATTCATCACCGTCGACCTGAGCAAGCTGGAAACCGGTGCATCGATCCACGTGTCCGAGCTGACCCTGCCGGAAGGCGTCACCATCGTCGCCCACGGCGACGACCAGACCGTTGCCACCTCGTCGATCCCGCGCGGTGCTGTTTCGGCTGACGACGCTGCTGCTGCCGAGTAATTCTCGCATCGACGGCTACCCGCTTCGGCGGGCAGTCATTGGAAAAACCCGTCGCGACGCAAGTTGCGGCGGGTTTTTTCTTATTCTTCATCTATTTTTTCATCGTTCTTGTCCGCTGCCTGCCGGCGCCGTTTTCCGCGATAATCGAGCCTCACGATTCCATTGACGCTTATTTATGCATATCCGCCTGATCGTCGGCCTCGGCAACCCCGGCCCCGAATACGAACAAACCCGCCACAACGCCGGCTTCTGGCTGGTCGATAATCTCGCCAATTCGCTGCCCGGCTGCCACCTGCAGCGCGAATCGCGTTTTCAAGCAATGGTCGCCAAGACCTCGATCGGCGGCAAGGACGTCTGGCTGCTCGAGCCCCTGACCTTCATGAACCGCTCCGGCCAGTCGGTCGGCGCGCTGGCGCGTTTCTTCAAGGTGGCGCCGGAAGAAATCCTGGTCGTGCACGACGAACTCGACCTGCCGCCGGGCGCGGCCAAGCTCAAGCGTGGCGGCTCGTCGGGCGGGCACAACGGCCTGAAGGACATCACCTCGGCGCTCGGCACCCAGGATTACTGGCGCCTGCGGCTGGGCATCGGCCACCCGCGCACGCTCGGCTTGCAGCAGGCCGTCGCCGATTTCGTGCTGCACCGCCCGCGGCGCGAAGAGCAGACGCTGATCGAGGAAGCGATCGACAAGGCCTTGCGCATCATTCCGATGGTGTGCGAGGGCAAGATGAATGCGGCAACAATGCAGTTGCATACCGATGCCCCGTAGGGTGGACGCGGACGGCGAGTCGGGTTTCCCGTCCACGCGTTCAGCGGCAATCCCGATTAAATCAACCCGCGTGCCAGCGCCTTCAAGGTCATCGCCGGCCGCGAGTGCGATTCCAGTTTCTGGAAAATGGTGTCGACGTGCGCGCGCACGCTCGCCGGACTGATCTTCATGGCGCGCGCCGCTTCGCGGCTGCTCTCGCCCAGGCTGACGTGGCGCAAGACCTCGATCTCGCGCTCCGACAGCAGCCCATCCCGTAGCGGCCGCACCTGGCCGTTCTTCGGCGCCAGCGCGCGCGCCGCTTCGATCACGGCCGCCACCGCATGGCGGTCGAAACGTCCGGCCGCCGCCTGCGCCGTCATCAGCGTCGCCGCCGCCGGCAAGCCGTGCGCATGGCGCCAGGGCCGCGCTGAGCACAGGGCGGTGACGGCGGCGGCCGCCGCGAGTAATCGTTCCTGCATGCCGAGGCTGTCGCCGCGCAGCTTGCGGTAGTAGCCGCTGCCGTCCAGGCGCTCGTAGATGAGCGAGCCGAGCGTGGCATCCGACGCGATCGCCGCAACCTGGGTGCCGGCGCGCGCGGTCCAGAACGGTACTTTCCGCACCTTGTCCCAGTCGGCCGCTTCCAGTTTAGTGCTGCGCGTCCATACCGCGTTCGGCACGGTCACGCGGCCGATGCCATGCAGCAGGGCAGCACGTTGCAAGGGTTTTTCTTCCAGTGCCAGCATGCCTGCCAGCGCCGCGCTGCGGCGCGCCAGTTCGGCCACGCGGCGCGAGTAACCGGCCAGCCAGGGCAGCTTGAGTTCGATCACGTCGGCGACGATGCTCAGCGGGACCAGGCGGTCATGGCCCGCGTAATTGGCGGCGCACGAGGGTTCTTCGAGGGCGTCCAGCCAGGCCTGCGCATGCGGCAGCAGCTTGTTGACCAGCGTGGCCGGATATTTGACCCCGGCGCGCTCCTGGACCAGGCGCAGGGCGCCTTCGGTGCCGTGGGCCGGCGCCAGCATTTCCAGGTCGCCGGCCAGGCGCACATAGAATACCGAGCGCGGCAGGTTCGGCGCGAACATCACATCCTGCATGTCGCCGCGCTGCGGACTGCCGAACAGGTGGCGCAGGCTGTCCTCCACATCGGCGGACAGGCCGAGCAGCACCGCGATGTCGCCCGCCACCTCGCACTGCATCTGGGCGAGGGGAAGCACGTTGGGCAGCGTGAGGTTGGGATTGCCGGGCAGGGTGCGCGTGATCATCGCATGGCGCCCGGCGACGTCGTCCCCGAGCAGGCTGGCGAAGCCGCCGGCGGTGGCCGTGCTGCCCGACCAGCGCAGCAGCGCCACCAGGCGCGTGCTGGTGCAGGCATCGGCTGCGTCGCCGTTTTCCTCGGCCAGCTTGGAGGCCAGGCGCGCGGTGCGGATCGAATGGTCGGACGCCAGCCCCATGCTCAGGTCGCCGACCATGGCCAGCACCTGCACGGCGTCTTCCACGATAATGGTTTCGTCGGCTCCCATGGCCGTAATGTAACGGTCAATGGACAAGTGAACAAGGAGCACGATTCGTTGTGTGCCTGATCACGCGAAAGAGCACCGCGTGCCAACGACAAAAAACCCGCCGAAGCGGGTTTTTCGAGGGTCTGCCTGTCAGTGCGGAGCGCCCATGCTATCTGCGTGGTGCGGCCGCCAATCAAGCAAGCCTGTTAAAGCGCCTAACAAGAACCTCCATGGCTGCGTTGCATCGTCTCGCCGTACTAGCGTACTGTCTTCGACGCTGCGTCGGCGGGCCGCATCCCTTGCCCTGAAGGTTTTGTTAAACGCTTTATTTAGATTGCGCGAATGTTGCTCGCCTTTTCGCCCTTCGGGCTCGGCGAGCGTTCGAACGATACGCGCTGGTTTTCGGCCAGGCTCTTGAAGCCGTCCGACTGGATGTCCTTGAAGTGCGCGAACAGGTCGTCGCCGCCTGCGTCAGGGGCGATGAAGCCGAAGCCCTTGGAATCGTTGAACCATTTCACGGTGCCGGTTTGAGTAGCCATTTGATACCTCTTATATGAGTGTTGAAAGCACGGGCAGCAAAGCGATGCCCGGGAACGCACATGCGACCAAGATAGAAACAGCGGAGAATCGAACAGGAATGCCGTGAAGGCGAGACAGGAAGGAGACCAACGGTAACGACGACTTGATGTAGTGCGAGATGGAATATACAGGTCTCGCACCGATTCACCTAATGATTTCGAATTTATTTTTTCCTTGTAAAAACATGAAGATACGTATCAGGCGCTATCGCCCGGAAGACCGCAAGGCGGTCCTCGCCGCCTTTCGCACCAACGTGCCCGACCACTTCCCGGCATCCGAGGAAGCCTGGCTGCGCTCGGCCCTCGACGAGCCGGACGGGCCGCTGTTCGTCGCCGTCGAAGGCGACCAGGTAGTCGCGTTCGGCGGCTACGAGCTTTCCGATTTCTACAACCTCGGCACCCTGGTGTTCGGCCTGGTGCGCGCCGACCGCCACGGTACCGGTATCGGCCGCGCGCTGCTGCACTACCGGCTGCTGCACATGGCCGGCCGCAAAGGCCGGCCAGGGAGGCCACGCTACGTGACGGTCGACACCCACCCGCACACGGCCGGCTTCTTCCAGCGCTGCGGCTTCGTCGAGATCGCGCGCTGGCCGGGCGGCTATCGCTCCGGGCGCGACCGCGTCGACCTGCGCTTCGAGCTGAGCGACGAGGCGGTGGCCCGTCTGCGCGCCGACGCCGGGCAAGACAAGCTCAGCGCCCGCTGACCACGACCTGGCTGCGCAGATCGCGCATGATGCGTTCCAGCGCCGGCTGCATGGCGCGGTAGTCGTCCGGTGTGCAGGTGGCGCGGCCGTGGCGGAAGGTGAAGCGGCGCTTGACCACGATCGCGCTGCCCTGGCGCGCATAGCTCGACTGGTAATGGATGCCGCCATTCATCAGGCTGGTCGGTTTCGGCAGCGCCAGCACGCGCACGCCCTTCGGCAGGCGAAAGCCGGTTTCGTCCTCGGCGTCGATGGCGGGGCAGACGAAGGCCTGGTAGCGCTCCTTTTCCTGGCCCAGCGTGAACACGGCTTCGCCCAGGCCGCCCCAGACATCGTAGGTGGTGGCCAGCGCGCTCGGTCCCGGCAGGTCGAGGAAATGCTCGCTACTGCCGGACAGGGACAGGCTGTATTCGTCGCTACCATCCTTGCCCGGACTATCCACCTTGCCGGCGTCGAACACGCCTTGTCCCTTCTGGCCGAGGCCCTGCAGCATGCGCCGCACGAACTGGTCGCGCTCGGCCAGGCGGGTCTCGCGCACCGTCTTGCGCCAGGGTTCGGCGCTGGCGCCGCTGGCGGTCTTGCTGACCTTGAAGCGGCTGCGGCCGTCGCGCCCGATGTCGAACCAGGTGGTGGTACGGCTGCGCGCCGGCTGCAGGATCGGCGTCATGGCGAAGCCGCCGCTCGCCAGCAGCAGCGCCGGCTTGCCGAGGATGCCCGCGGGCAGGTAGCCGGCCATCGTCGACTCCGCCGTCGGATCGAGGTAGAGGTCGAGGCTGGGCACGTAGGTGATCATGTGGTTGAACACGCCCAGCGTCGGCGTGTCCGGCAGCTGGTAGGCGTTGCCGCTGTTGACCAGCGCGCCGGTGCTGCCGATGCCGACCGCCGCCAGCATCGCTTCCAGCAGGGCGGCGTGGTCCTTGCAGTCGCCGTAGCGGTTGTCGAGCACGGTGGCGGCCGGATGCGCGACCACGCCGCCGGGGCCGATGTAGACGCCGACGTAGCGGATGTTGCGGCGCACCCAGTCGGACAGCGCCAGCGCCCGCGCACGCGCATCCGGCAGGCCGGCCGTGAGCTGGCGTGCCAGCGTGGCGATGGCGGGGGAGGACGCCGTGGCGCTGCCGGTCCCGGGGGCAGTGTTGGCGCGGAAGGCGCGCGCAAAGGCGGCATAGTCGGTAAACGTCGACACGGCCAGCCGCTTGCCGTAGTCGAGATAGCTGACCGCATCCGCTTCCAGGCGCTGGTTGCCGCCGCCGGCGTAGCGCCACTGGTAGCGCCGGTGTCCCGCCGGGACAACGTCGCGCGGCGACAGCGGCACCGGCACGAAGCCGACGGCGTCCGCGTGCAGCGGCATCGAAGCCGGCATGTCGTAGACCAGCACGAAGTTTTTATTCAGGTAGAACGGCGACGACGACAGGTCTTCGAAATGGCCGGGAAACAGCGGCGTGTTGCGCCGGACAGTGTACCTGACCACCAGCTGGTCGCCCGCCGCCACCTCGGGAAAGACCACGATTTTCAGGCGCGTGTCCTGGAACATGGGGGCGTCGGAGGACGCGGCTTCCTGCTGGTCCTTGATCTGGTCCGGCCGCAGCGGCACCCGCCGCCCGTCGGGCTTCAGCGTATAGGCATCGATGGCGACGACGTCGTCGAGCGTCTTGTTGTAGCTGATGTAGTACTGGCCGTGCTCCTGCACGGCACGCTGTTCGACGATGGTCTTTGCGGCGTCGACGGTGAGCAGATAGGCGCCGCTGGGCTCGACCACGTAATGCTGGATATGGCGGTCGATCACGACCGCGGGATCGGTGCCGGTGTCGCGGATGGCCTCGTGCGCCAGCGCCGGCCCGCAGAAGAGCAGGACACTGAACAATAGCATTGCGAAATATCTATAAAGCATGCAGGCTCCGGACGCATCAGGACAAGCGACCGGATCATGTTACGTTGGCTCAAGTCCCCACCCTTGAGCCAGCGCAAGCGTGCCCTGCTGGACAAACACCCGCTACTCGTAGCGTAGGGCCTCGATCGGATCGAGCCGCGCCGCCTGGCTGGCCGGCACCACCCCGAACACCACGCCCACCGAACCCGAGAACAGCACGGACAAGGCCACCGCCCACCACGGCACCACGGCCGGCGGAAAGTCCGGGATCATGGCCGCGATCGCCACGCCGAGCCCGTAGCCGATCACCAGCCCGATCAGCCCGCCCAGCAGCGACAGCGTCACCGCCTCGATCAGGAACTGCAGCAGGATGTCGCGGCTGCGCGCGCCGATCGCCTTACAGATCCCGATCTCGCGCGTGCGCTCCTTCACCGACACCAGCATGATGTTCATGATGCCGATGCCGCCCACCAGCAGCGCGATGCTGACCACGCCGCCCATCACCAGCGTCACCGTGCTGCTGATCTTGTCGAAGGTTTTTGCGACCTGGTCGGCCGATTCGATCTCGAAATCGTCGCGCTCGTCCGGTTTCAGGCGGTGCGCCTGGCGCATTACCGCGCGCATGCGGCTGCGCGTGGCGTCGAGCCGGGACAGGTCGCGTACCGCCACCGTGATCCGTAGCTGCGGGCGCGTATTGTTGCCGATGATGCTTTGGCCGGTCTTGTAAGGAATGATCAGCACGCTGTCCTGCGACATGCCGAACACCTCGCCGCGCTTTTCCATCACGCCGACGATCTTGAACCACTCGTTGGCATACAGGATGAATTGCCCGACCGGGTTGGCCGGCAGGTGCAGGTCCTCGATCAGCTTTTCGCCGATCACGGCCACGCGGCGCGCGCCGGCATCGTCGGAAGGGCTGATGAAGCGGCCCAGGCGCGCATAACGCTGGTTGACTTCCTGGTAGCTGGCGGTGGTGGCGGTCACCTGCGCCACCGTAGACTGGCCGGTGAAGCGCACTTCGGACATGCCGGGGACGAAGACCGGGCTGAGGTCGCGGATCTCGTCGACGCGCAGGCGCAACTGCTCGACGTCCTCGAAGCGCAGGAAGTTGATCTTGCCGCGCATGACCTCCTTGAACTCGTTGTGCGGCTGGACCGTCAGGCCGTTGCCGCCGAGTCCCATGAACTGGTCGCTGACGCTCTTGGACAAGCCCTGGATGAGGGAAATCACCGTGATCACCGAAGCCACCCCGATGATGATGCCGAGCGAGGTCAGAAAACTGCGCAGGCGGTGCGCCCGGATCGAGGCCAGTGCCGAGCGCACGCTTTCCAGGAACAGGTTCATGCCGCACTCCCTGACGCCGGAGGCGATGCCGTGCCCGTATCCGACATGATCACGCCGTCGCGCAGGCGCACGATGCGCTGGCACTGCTCGGCGATCTCGGGTTCGTGGGTCACCATCACGACGGTCTGTCCGCCCGCATGCACTTCCTTGATCAGCTCCAGGATTTCGAGGCTGGTGGTGGAGTCGAGGTTGCCGGTCGGTTCGTCGGCCAGCAGGATCGACGGCTTGCCGACCAGCGCGCGCGCGATCGCCACCCGCTGGCGCTGGCCGCCGGAGAGTTCGTTGGGCCGGTGGTGCAGGCGCGTGCCGAGACCGACCTTCGCCAGCGCTTGCTCGGCCAGCGCCAGGCGCTCGCGCAGCTTGATGCCGCGGTAGATCAGCGGCTGCGCCACGTTGTCGAGCGCACTGGCGCGCGGCAGCAAATGAAAACTCTGGAAGATGAAGCCGATCTCCTGGTTGCGCACCAGGGCCAGCTCGTCGCTGCTCATGGTCGCTACTTCGCGGCCGTTGAGCCAGTATTCGCCGCTGCTGGGGCGGTCGAGGCAACCGACGATGTTCATCATGGTCGACTTGCCGGACCCGGAGGCGCCGATGAAGGCGACCAGCTCGTTGCGCCGGATGTGCAGGTCGACGCCCTGCAGCGCGTGGACCGTCTGGTCGCCCATCTGGTACTCCTTCCGGACGGCTTGCAGGCGGATCACCGCGACGCCTCCGCGGTCTTGACGTCGGCCGCCTTCTTGGCCGTCACCAGGTCGCCGTCGTGCAGTTCGCGCAGCAGCCGCGCCGGCCCCACCGCGATGGTCTGGCCGGGCGCCAGCCCCTTGGTCACTTCCTGGTTGGCGTCGTCGGACAGGCCCAGCTCCACGGTCGTCTTCTTGACCTTGCCGTCCTGGACCACGTACACGTAACTGACGTTTTTTACACGCTCCCGGTCTTTCCCCGTCTCGGCGATTTCCTCGTTCAGCACCGCCTGGATCGGCACCGCCGGCCTGGGCGCGCTGTTGCCGACCACGATCTCGACGCGGCAGGTCATGCCCGAGCGCAGCGCCAGCTTCGGATCGTCGAGGCGCAGCTTGACCACGTAGCTGCGGCCCTGGCTCTGGGCGCCCGGCAGCGCATTCTTGGGTGCCATGGCGACGCTCTCGACGCGGCCGCTCAGCGGCTGGTCGGGAAAGGCGGCCGGGAACACCTTGGCCTGCTGGCCGACCGCGACCCGGGCGACGTCGGCTTCGTCGACGTTGACCTCGGCCATGATGGAACCGACGTCGGCGATCGTCATCAGCGACGAGCCGGCGATGCCGGTGGCGCTGGCCACCGCCGTCTCGCCGATCTTGATCGGCACCGCGGTCACGGTGCCGTCGATCGGCGCCCGCACCTCGGTCTTGGCCAGGTGCTCGCGCGACTGCGACAGCAGCGCCGCTGCCTGCTCGAGCGTCTCGCGGCTGGCGCGCAGCTCGACCTTGGCCAGGTCGACCTGGTGCACGGCGTCGTCGTACTTCGAGATGTCGATGTACTTGGCCTTGTACAGCTGGCCGGTGCGCTCCAGGCCGCGCTCCTGGTTGGCCAGGTTGATCTGGGCCCGTTCGATCGCGATCGCGGCGTTGCGGCGGTTGGCTTCCTGCTGCGCCACCTCGGCCACGTACACGGTCGGATCGAGCCGCAGCAGGGTCTGGCCGCGCGCCACCTTGTCGCCTTCCTTGACCAGCACGGCGGCCACCTTGCCGATGACCTCGGCCGACAGCTGCACCTCCTGGCGGAATACCAGGTTGCCGGTGGCCAGGATCGACGGGTGGATCTCGAGCTTTTGAACCTGCGCCAGCTCGGCCTCGTGCTGCGCCGTCTTGCCCGAAAACTTGATCGCCACCGGGATCGCCAGGAAAGCCACCACGACGGCGGCGCCCATCAGTTTCTTCTTCATTGCTTATCCCAGCAGGGCGATCTTGGCGGCCCACAGGCCGTAGATGAGCACATAAGGCAGCAGGGCGACCGTCAGGCAGGTGCCGGTCGAGCGGCCGGTCCAGGCTTTCAGGCCGATCACCGCCAGGAAAATGCACCACAGGCTGGTCAGGTTGACGCCGTTGGCAAAGCCCGCCCACGGATGCGAGGCCGGCAGGTGCAGCAACAGGTAGTTCAGCGACACCATGTTCAAGTCCTCGGCCACGACGTGACCGCGCGAACTGATGATCTGGACTGCCGTCAGCGGTACGCTGAGCAGGCTCGGCACGCTGGTCCACACCGAGAAGCCGAACCATTTGCCGTAGCCGATGCTGCTGCCGAGCACCTTGCCCGCGATCAGGTAATACAAGCCGCTGAAGGCATACACGATCAGCGAACCGATGACGCCGCCGATCACCGTGGTCAGCATCATCGATTTTTGCGTCATGTGACGCATCGCCGCCTGCACTTCCGGCTTGGTTTGCGCCGACGCCATGCGGTCGACCAGCCACGGGAAATCGACGGTCGAGATCCACCAGACCATGACGCCCACGCTCAGCACGATCAGCAGCAGCAGGGGCAGCCAGGCATGCGTCTTCGCCTTCAGGCGGGCGAACGTGGAAGAGGGTTCCAGAAAGACATTACCGATATCGAACAGCGCTTGCGTGGCCATGGGGGCTCCTTTGCGATTGACAATCGAGTCTATGCGATTCCGATACTGAAAATACTCACTTATTGTCACAATGTAACTTTATTGCGCCACCTGGTCAACATATGCATGTGACCGGCGCGGTCATGGCCTTCCTGCGATAATTTCCGGATGAGTGCATTGACCTTCCACGCCGGGCCGCTGGCCATGGCCCAGATCCGCGCGCACGGCTTGCGCCCCCAGGACATCGCCGTGGTGCCGGCCGCGGCCGGCGGTCCCAAGGGCCTGATCTTCCGCGCGCTCGACCAGTGGTTGTTCGGCGAGTGGTTCCCGCGTGCGCGGCGCGAACGCCTGCTGATCGGCTCCTCGATCGGCGCCTGGCGCATGGCGGCCGCCTGCCAGCGCGATCCGGTGCGCGCCTTCGAGCGCCTGGGCGAGCTGTACAGCGGCCAGCGCTACACCAGTACCAAGCCCTCGCAGGCGCAGATCGACGAAGTGGTGCAGGGTCTATTGCGTGAATTCGTGCGCGGCCACGAGGACGACATCGTCAGCCATCCGGATTACCGCCTGCACCTGATCACGGTGCGCGGCAAGCGCGGCCTGGCCGCGTCCGGCCATGACAAAGCGGCCGAGCACGGCCGCAAGTATGCCGAGATGCGCGGCTTTGCGGCAGCGGCACTGCACAACCTGGCATCGCGCGACCGTCTGGCACAGCTGATGGACCGCGTGGTGATCGGCGACCGCCGCGCCGATGCGCCCTGGCTGCGCGAGCGTTTCGACACGTTTTCGACGCACTTTGCAGCGCTGACGGCCGAGAACCTGGCCAGCGGCCTGCTGGCGTCCGGCACACTGCCGATGCTGATGAAACCGGTGCGCGACATCGCCGGCGCGCCGCCCGGCCACTACTGGGATGGCGGGATCATCGACTACAACCTGGCGCTGCCGTACGCGCGGCTGGCGCAGCAGGAACCGGCATCGATCGTGCTGTACCCGCATTTCAGCGAGCACATCGTACCGGGCTGGCTGGACAAGGCGCTGCCGTGGCGGCGCGCGGCGCGCGGACCGAATCGCGGCTGGCTGGACAACGTGCTGATCGTGGCGCCGAGCCCGGCCTTCCTGGGCAGCCTGCCGCGCGGAAAACTGATCGACCGCAGCGATTTCAAGTTTTATGGCTTGAACCACGACGCGCGCATCCTGGCGTGGCGCCAGGCGATGGAAGAGGGGGAGAGGTTGCGCGATGAATTTGTGGCCTTCGTGGCACGGCCGGACCCGGAGCGGGTCCGGCCGATTTGAATCAGCGGCCCAGCTTGCGGCGGTTGAGGCACAGCACAGCGACACCCAGGACCAGCAGCGCCAGGCTGCCGGGTTCCGGCACGGCCTTGGTGCCGAAGAATTCCAGTTCGCTCAGCTGGTGACCGTCGCTCGGCGTGACCGTCGACAGCGATTGGTAGCGGAAGATACTGTAGGCGGTCGGCGTCAGGTAATCGCTGCCGGCGAAGTACTGGTTGACCTGCAGGCGCTGCTGCCATGGGCTGGTGCCATCCTTGTTGTATTCGAAGATGGTGGTGTAGTTGACGCCGTCGTTCGAACCCAGGATGCGCCAGATGTCCGAATCGCGGCCGGGAACGTCATTCGCCGACGCCGCGGTGAAGCTGGTCAGGACATAACGCTGGGCGCCGAAGTCGGCTTCCACCCAGCCGTTGGTCGCGCAGCACCATTTGTCTGTGTTGCCGCCGACGCGGTTGTCGAACACGCTGAACGCGGACTCGCCGGCGAAATCGGCCTGGAACGACGCGCGGAAGGTGGCGTTGTAGCCGACGTTCGCATCGGCGCTGCCATCGTTTTCCGGATCGGTCAGGTCATGCCCGACCAATGCGGCCGTACCGGTGCCGCGCACGACCATCGCCTGTGCCGTGGCTGCGAACAGGCAAGCGCCGAGAAGGAAAACGGAAAGAATTTTTTTCATGGATGTAAAGGGATTGGTTGTTGAAACAGGTTTTAATTCCTTCAAGCAATTATTGTTCCCGCTTGGCTATCGTCTTGAAATTAAAAGTCTTTTCCTGAAGCTGGCTAACTGTAGGCAGCCGCGGTGTAAAGATTCTCGACAGAAATTTCGCGTTGTTGCCGGGTCATGGGCTTGTGGCGTTTTTCGGGCACGCCAGGCTGACCGCGGTTACAATGTGGGGTTTCGGGGCGGTCGCGTATACGCCCTTGCGTCCATCGAACCAGAAAGAATTCCTATGAGTCTGAAATGCGGCATCGTCGGCTTGCCCAACGTCGGCAAGTCCACCCTGTTCAACGCCCTGACCAAGGCCGGCATCCCGGCTGAGAACTACCCGTTCTGCACCATCGAACCGAACGTCGGCGTGGTCGAGGTGCCGGACCCGCGCATGCAGGCGCTGGCCGACATCGTCAAGCCGGAGCGTATGGTCAACGCCATCGTCGAGTTCGTCGACATCGCCGGCCTGGTGGCTGGTGCCTCGAAAGGCGAGGGTCTGGGCAACCAGTTCCTGTCGCACATTCGCGAAACCGACGCCATCGTCAACGTGGTGCGCTGCTTCGAAGACGACAACGTGATCCACGTGGCCGGCAAGGTCAGCCCGCTGGACGACATCGAAGTCATCCAGACCGAACTGGCGCTGGCCGACATGGGCGCCGTCGAAAAGGCGATCCACCGCGAGAACAAGAAAGCGCGTTCGGGCGACAAGGATGCGGCCAAGCTGGTCGCCGTCTGCGAGCGCTTGATGCCGCACCTGGACCAAGGCAAGCCAGTGCGTACCGCCGGCCTCGACGCCGACGAGATGGCCCTGATCAAGACGCTGTGCCTGATCACCGCCAAGCCGGCCATGTTCGTGGCCAACGTGTCCGACACCGGCTTCACCAACAATCCGCTGCTGGACCAGCTGACCGCGTACGCTGCTGAACAGAATGCACCGATCGTGGCGATTTCGGCCGCGATCGAAGCGGAGATTGCCGACCTGGACGACGCCGACAAGGCGGCGTTCCTGGGCGACATGGGCATGGAAGAGCCGGGCCTGGACCGTCTGATCCGCGCCGCCTACAAGCTGCTCGGCCTGCAAACCTATTTCACCGCCGGCGTGAAGGAAGTGCGCGCCTGGACCATCCGTGTCGGTGACACCGCGCCGCAGGCGGCTGGCGTGATTCACACTGACTTCGAACGCGGCTTCATTCGCGCGCAGACGATTTCTTATGATGACTACATCGCTTACAAAGGCGAGGCTGGCGCGAAGGAAGCGGGCAAGATGCGCGCTGAAGGCAAGGAATACATCGTCAAGGATGGGGATGTGCTGAACTTCCTGTTCAACGTCTAAGCCGCACGGCTACAAATGGATCCAAAGCCCCTGATGAAGGGGCTTTTTTGCTTGTAGGGTCATCGATCATTCTGTTGATGACCTTGTCTCGTTGGCACCCTTGAACGATGAAGATGAACGATTACACACCCGGGAACGGGGGCCGCGAGATATTGCGTTTCTGGCACCAGGTGGAATTTTTTATTCCATTCGACCTTGAACAGGTCGTGCAGGCCCATGATGCGGACTGGGCGGTCCAGCGCTGTCCGCAAGCCGCCCTGCAACGCGGCGACCGGCTCTTGTGGCGACCCTCCCTGCCGCCCGGGCGCGAACTCACCGGCTTCGATGTCTATATCGGTGTGTTCGACAAATCGTTGCTCGTGGAGGTAACGCGCCAAGCCCTGCAGGCGAACCTGTCGCCGGAGGAGCGTTGGGAACAGGAAGAGCGCGCCGGGCTGGAAGGGCTGACGTGCATGGCGAAGTTCCAGGCCGGACCGCTGGGAGAGCCATTGCTGGACAGCGTGTCGGTCTCGACCGCGCCATGGGCGCTGGGCCGTATCCAGCACAGCAAAGGCCAATTGACGGCACTCGACTTCGATGCATTCCAGAATGGTATCGAGGACTTGAAGGAAGCCCTGATCGAGTTCCGCCGCACGCGCGTGGACCGGCGAGTTCCCCATCCGGACGCCCCAGCGGACAGCAATGCCTCGACAAGGCCCCAGCCCTTGTCGAGCGAGGAACTGCTGGCCCTGCTGTCGATCTTCGAGACGTGGACGGGTTTCCAGCCGGAGGCGGTACGGGACGGCATGCCGGCGATCGTCATTCACGCCAGGAGCGCAGAGGAAAGCCGCAAGAAGCGCAGCGCGCCTCAGGCCACGCTATGGACGGCGGGGCTCGAGGACGAGGAGGACGGCGACGATGCAGGCAAGGCCACGGACGATATCGATGTCGAGATCCTCAACAGTTTCTTTGCCAAGGACATTGCCCGGGCACTCGCGTCGGTGGAGCAAGGCACGTCCGGACGCGCGTTGCAGGCGTATCTTGCCCCGGTCCCGGCGGAACGCCGGCTCGATCTGTACAGCGAGCAGGGCCGAGCCGCGATCTTGCGGATGCTGGCACCGGCCCACCTGCCGGCCGCGCACTGGCTGGATGAGCCGGCGCATGCGATGAGTCTGATGCAGCAATTTGCCATCAACAATATCTTCGACCGGTTGCAGGATGGCGGCATCTTCTCGGTGAACGGCCCGCCCGGCACCGGCAAGACCACACTGCTGCGCGACGTCTTCGCCGAATTGATCACCCGGCGCGCCCGCGTGTTGGCTGGTCTGGCGCGCGCCGGCGACGCTTTTGCCGGCACCGTTGCGGTAGATTTCCAGGGTGAGGGACGCTGCATGGTGTCGCGCTTGCGCGAGGACCTGACCGGCTTTGAAATGGTCGTCGCTTCCTCGAACAATGCGGCGGTCGAAAACCTGTCGCGCGACCTTCCCAAAGCCAAGGCCTTGGGCAAGGCAGGCAAGTCACCTTGGCGTGATGCGCAGGGAAACAGTACCGTCGGTTATCTGAAGCCGGTTGCGCACAACATCGCCGCGCGCACCGACAAGGGTGATTACATGAAGCTCGATGCCGACGATGCGCCATGGGGATTGATCGCCTGCGCCTTGGGCAACAAGGGTAACCGGAGCAGTTTCGCATTCCGTCTGAAGGTCGATGCCCGCCGCGCCGACAAGCCCGTCAAACACTTCGATCCCGCGCTCCACCAGTCCCTGTGGACGTGGCGCGAGAAATACGAAGGGCCTGGCTTTGCCGAAGCGCGTACCCGCTTCACCGCCCTCGACACGGCGCTCCGCGAACGTCTTGCACTGCTGGACCGTTATGCGCAATCGTGCGCCGTGCTGCGTGGGCAGACAAGAGACATTTTTTGTGCACAAGCCGATGTCCGGCTCGAGCAGGCGCTGCAAGCCTACCATGGCGCCGCTGCGGGCTTGGCCGGGCTGGAACGTGAACAAGCGTTGTGTACGGGACAACTGGTGTCGCTGCGTGAGGAAGCGGCGCTGATCGAACAGTCCCGTCCTGCCTGGTGGCTGCGCTGGCTGAAGCGGGCACGTGAACGCACGGCGCAGCAAGAACTGGCCGATAACCGGCGCGAGCAGCGCGATTGGCTGGTACGCCAGCGGGCCTCTGCCGCGACGCAGCGCGAGGCCGAGGAACGGCTGCGCGAAGCCGTTGGCGAGCAGGCACGGGCGCGCCAGGACCTGGCCGTACGCGAGGCCGAATGGAATGGGCTGCAGCGCGATCACGCGGCACTGGCGGCGGCATTTCCGGGGATGGCCGCGCCGTCGTCCGCGGCCGTACTGGAAGAAGACGACTGGCAGATCAGCGGCCTGTGGCATGACGAACAAACCAACCACCTGCGCTCGGCGTTGTTCGCCGCCGCGCTGACATTGCATGAGGCTTGGCTTGCCGAGGTGCTGCGAAAAGGCGGCGGGTTCGGGAGCAATGCCGTGGCGGTAACCCAGTTATTGGGTGGAAAGCAACTGCAGCAGCGCGAGCATGCACTCACGATCTGGCAAAGTTTGTTCATGATCGTGCCCGTCATCTCGAGCACGTTCGCGTCGGTCGCCAGCCAATTCCGGGACCTGGGGCCGGACAGTCTTGGCTGGCTTTTCATCGATGAAGCGGGACAGGCGGTGCCGCAGGCCGCCGTGGGGGCATTGTGGCGCGCCCGACGCGCCGTCGTGGTCGGCGACCCGCTGCAGATCGAACCCGTGTTCACCGTGCCAATCAAACTGATCGATGCGCTGGCCCGGACTGCGCGTCTCGATCCGGCACAGCCGGTCGAGCCCCATCTCGTGTCGGTGCAAGGCCTGGCCGACGAGGCGAATGCAATGGGTGCGTCGATCGACGCCCAGGGGAGCGCCAAATGGATCGGCAGTCCCCTGCGGGTGCATCGTCGTTGCGTCGATCCCATGTTCACGATCGCCAACCAGATCGCCTACGACGGCAAGATGATCTTCTTCGATCCGCACAATCCGGCGGCGCGCTTGCCTCCGGCCGACAGTTTCGACCTGGGGGCCAGCGCATGGGTCGACATCGGCGGGACAGCACAGGACAAACAGGTCGTGCCGGAGCAGGTCGCCCTGGTGCGCCAAGCCATCGTCGACTTGGTCTTGCGGACCGGCGAACTGCCTGCCCTGTACGTGATTTCCCCGTTCCGTCGCATCAAGCAGGCGCTGAGCCGCGCACTCCTCGACAGCGGCGCTTGGCCGGATGGCGCCCAGCCCGCGACGCGCCTGCTGCGCGAATGGTGTCGGGCGCGGATCGGCACGGTCCACACATTCCAGGGCAAAGAGGAGAGCATGGTCTGGCTTGTGCTGGGATGCGATGCCGACACCCGTGCAGCGGCAGCCTGGGCGGCCGGCAAGCCCAATCTGTTCAACGTCGCGCTCACGCGTGCCAAACACCGGTTCTTCCTGATCGGCGACACCGCGGTCTGGGCGGGCCTGCCGCATTTTGCCGAGGCGTCGGCGGCACGCCTGCCGAGAATCCGCCCCGATGTTTTCCTGCAACGGGTACGCTCAGCAGGGACGAGGACAAGTTCGGCGCCTGGGCCGCGCGCTTAGGCCTCGAGAGTCAATCCTCGTCCAGCACGGCCCTGGCGCTCGCCGGGCCGGCAGCCCGGCGGCACCGCTCCGAACAGTACTTGACGTTCTCCCAATCGCGCGCCCATTTCTTCCGCCATGCGAAGGGCAGGGCGCAGTGCGCGCAGGTCTTGGACGGCAGGTCGGATTTTTTGCGCATCTTCATGCAAACATTGTATCGCCATCCACCGTGCGGCACGGTTCAGGCGATCCGGTCCGCCAGGTCCTGCGCCAGCCCGCACACCGTCAGGGTCGGGTTCCACGCCCCCGCCGTCGGGAACAGCGCCGCCCCGGTGACATAGATGTTGCGCAGCCCGTGCGGCCGGTAATCCAGCCCCACCACCGAGCTGGACGGGTCTTCGCCGATCCACAGCGGCGATGCCTCGTCCACGACCAGGTGCGAGCGCACCTGCCGGCGCGGCGGCCGCACGCCTTGCCAGTCACCCGACGGGCCTTCGTCGATCCAGTATTCGACAGCGGCGGGCGCCGCCGCGACGCGGCCGGCCAGCGCGCCGATCGTCCGGCACGCCGCATCGTCCATCACATCCCACAAGGCCGCTTCCATCGGTCCCGCCTGCAGTTGCACCGTCATGTTCGTGGTCGGGTCGGCGCCGCCGTCCGGCCGCATCCAGTTGTCGCCATTCTGCTCGCCGACTTCCGCCAGCGCCGTGCACGCGAACAGCACCCAGTCTTCCGACCCCTGCAACTGGGCCGGGGAAGGCACGGCACCCGGCGCCTCGGCGGCCAGCGTGGCCGCGTCACGCGCCGGTTCCGAGGAAGCAAAGGCACTCACCTGCACCTGATACTGCAAGCCATTCTCTGCCCGCCCATGCAGCACATGCGCCCCCAGTTCCAGCGCCCCGGCCTGGCGAAACGCCGCGCGCGGCACCCGCGCCGTGAAGCGCGACATCAGGTGCCCGGTATAGTGCTTGCCGGCGTTCGGCAGCAGGTCGCCGAAGGAATGCATCAGCAGGGTCGCCGACGGGATCGCACCCATCGCCAGCACGATCTTCGCATCGCCGACGCGGATCGGGCCGCAGCCGGTTTCCAGCGTCGTCACGCGGCCATCGCCGTCGTGCAGTAGCAGTTCGACCGTGCAGCGGTCGACGATCGCCAGCTCGCTGCCCTGGCCCTGCGCGGCCAATGCCTTCTGGCGCTGCTGCAGGCCGAGCAGGGTGCCGACCGTGGAGAATTTGTGGAAGCCGGCGCCCGGTCGTTCGTCGTGCTGCACCGCTAGCGGCGCCGCGCCGGCATCCAGCGCCGAGGGCACCCAGCGTTTGAAATTGTCGCGCAGGCGGGTGTCGAGCTGGCGCTGCAGGCTGCCGTAGACGCTGTCGTCGATGCGGTCGGCGCTCGTCACATGGAGAAAAGCGCGCGCGTCGTCCCAGAAGCCGGGTTGCTGGGTGCGCTCGACCAGGGCTTGCGGCCAGCCGCGCAACTGGTCCGGCCGGGGCGCCGTGCACCAGCCGTGCCAGCAGGTGGAGCGGCCGCCCAGCATCGGGATCATCCCGGCCTGGGCCAGGTGGGCGTCCGTCGCCATCGCCGCGCTGCGGGTCCAGGGGTAGGTGGTGGCGTCGCCGGCGATGGCGCGCAAAGCGGCGGGCAGCGTCTGCACGTGGGCCGGCAGCCAGTAGCCGCCGCGTTCCAGCACCAGGATCGCGGCGTGCGGGTTGCGCGCCAGCGTGCGTTCGATGAAGGCGACGCCGGCGGGGCCGGTGCCGATCACGATGACGTCGTAGTGCGCGGCCTGCACCTGTTGCCAGCCGCTGCAGTAGGCGTTGCCGATGAGCTGGCCGGCGCCCGGCGATTGCGGGCCGGGGGCAGGGTAGCCGCGGGATGGGATGGAATGGGGACGGGTGGACATATGCAGCCTCCTCGAGTGAACGCGCCAGTCGGGCAATGCAATCGGAGTACCCCTAAAAAATAATCCAAGGGAAATGTCACAGTTCCGTCTTGGCTAAGACAGTTGCGATGCATCAAGGGCATCAGGCAGAGGGACTGAGGTATTTACAACACTTCAAATTTTTCGATGTCACACAGCCGTTAAATCCTTGTCATGAAGGTGACATACGCGGCCACTAAGCTCTGCCGGATTCCGTGCCCCATTGCGCGGCCCTCCCATTGAATCCAGGAGCTTTGAAGAATGAACGCGAATACCGATCTGTCCCGCCGCCGCCTGCTGCGTCTTCTCGGCGCCACGCCGATGCTGCCGATCGGCGCCGGCAGCGTGGCCGCCATGCTGTCCGCCTGCGGCGGCGGTGACGACAGCCCGGCAAGCACCACGCCGCCGACCCAGACCACGCCGACGGTGACCCTGGCCGGCGTGTCGTTCAGCTCGATGGCGGCGCCGTCGCTGGCGGATGCCGCCGCAATGGCCACGACCACGGTCGGCTCGACCATGACGGTCAATTTCAGCGACAGCAGCAAGCTCGATTTCAAGCTGTCCTATAAACCCTTCTTCATCACCGGCGATGCGGTGTCGAACGGCAGCGGCGGCACCATCGTCGCCGGCGGCTACTACGACATCAACAACAAGCCGATCATCGACACCACCGTGGCCGGCAGCGAACGCCAGTTCTTCTCTGACTCGCCGGACGGCACCTCGCTGTTGACCGTGCCAAACGCCAGCGTGGCCGGCGTCAAAGGCAACCCGGTGTTCGCCGTGGTGCAGTTCGAGTACACCACCTTCGCCCAGGACGCCAAGACCGACATGTACGGCAAACTGCCGTCGCCGATCGCCGTGCTGACCCTGGACCAGGACAAGACCAGCGGCAAGCTGTCGCTGGTGAAGTACCACAACGTCGATACGTCCGGCGTGAACGGCCTGTGGATCACCTGCGGCGCCAGCCTGTCGCCGTGGGGCACCCACCTGTCGAGCGAGGAATACGAGCCGAACGCCTTCACCGCCGCCAGCGACGCCCAGTTCAAGGCCTACAGCAAGAACCTGTACGGCGACGAAACCAAGGCCAACCCGTACAACTACGGCCACCTGCCGGAAATCACCGTCAACCCGGACGGCACCGCCAGCATCAAGAAGCACTACTGCATGGGCCGCATCTCGCACGAGCTGGTCCAGGTAATGGGCGACAACCGCACCGTGCTGATGGGCGACGACGCCACCAACAGCGGCTACTTCGTGTTCGTGGCCGACAAGGAGAAAGACCTGTCCTCGGGTTCGCTGTACGTGGCCAAGGTCGGTGCCGGCTTCTCGCTGGACCCGGCCGCCGCCGCCGCGCCACTCACCTGGATCAAGCTCGGCTCGGCCACCAGCGACGAAATCCGCGCGCTGGCCGCATCGACCAAGGCGACCGACATCATGGACGTCAAGACCGCCGACCCGCAGGACGCGACCTATTCCAAGGTCACTTCCAACGGCCGCGTCGAGTGGATCAAGCTGAAGCAGGGCATGGAAAAGGCCGCCGCCTTCCTGGAAACCCATCGCTACGCCGCGCTGGTCGGCGCCTCGATGGGCTTCACCAAGATGGAAGGCACGACCGTCAACCTGAAGGACAAGATCGCCTACTCGGCGCTGGCCAACTGCAACGGCTCGATGGTGGCCGGCAGTTCGACCAACGTGCCGGGCAACGGCATCTCGATCCCGAAGGCGCTGACCGCCGGTGCGGTGATGATGCTGAACCTGAAGGGCGGCCAGAAGGACCTGGCTGGCGGCACCATCAACAGCGAGTGGATGCCGGTCGATACCAAGGCGCTGCTGGTCGGCGAAGACATCGCCGCCGACGCCCTCGGCAACACCGCGAACCCGGACAAGATCGCCAGCCCGGACAACCTGAAGTTCTCGGAAAAGATGCGCACCCTGTTCATCGGCGAGGACAGCGGCAACCACGTCAACAACTTCCTGTGGGCCTACAACGTCGACACCAAGACGCTGACCCGCGTCCTGTCGACGCCGTCGGGCGCCGAATCGACCGGCCTGCATGCAGTGGACGACATCAACGGCTGGACCTACATCATGAGCAACTTCCAGCACCCGGGCGACTGGAGCAGCAGCCTGCACGCCAAGGTGAAGGACACGCTGGATCCGCTGGTGAAGGCCAACTACAAGAACAAGTTCGGTGCGGCGGTCGGGTATCTGACTGCAGATCTGAGCCAGTTCAAGTTGGCCAAGGCGTGATGTTTCGGCGGGAGGTCCCGTATGGCATTCCCGCCAATACAATATGACCGTCGCCCCTGCGAAGGCGAGATGGTGCCCCCGGCACCATCTCGCCAAGTTTGTCGAGCAGTCGATATGCAAGCAGAACTTGGGCCCCTGCCTTCGCAGGGGCGACGTTTACAGGTTAACTAAATAATTCGGCAAACGTCCGCGCAGCCTCGTACGGCTCCTCGGCCCCATACACACTGCTGATCGCCGCCACCATATCCGCCCCGCGCCCCACCAGCGGCCGCGTATTCTCCACCGTCATCCCGCCGATCACCACCACCGGCACCCGCAAAGCGGCCTTGGCCCGCGCCACGATATCGGGCGGCGTGCTCACGTCATACACCTTCACGCGCGACGGATAGAAACCGCCGAACGCCACATAACTCGCCCCCGCCGCCTGCGCTGCTTCGGCCAGCGCGAACTGCCCGTAGCACGACGCCCCGACGATGCGGTCCCGTCCGAGCGCCGCCCGCACCTGCGGCACCGACACATCGGTGCCGCCCACGTGCACGCCATCCGCATCCAGGCGCAGGCACAGGTCGAGGTGGTCGTTGATCACCAACGGCCGCTCGTGACGGCGGCACAGCGCGAGCAGCGCGCCCGCCTGTTCCGCGCGCAGCGGGTCGGATGCCGTCTTGTGGCGGTACTGGACCAGCGCCGCGCCGCCTTCCAGCGCGCGGCGTGTCGCCTCCAGCAGGCGGTCGGTGTCGTCCCAGTCGGGCGTGACCAGATAAAGTCCTCGCATTGTCATCTCCTCAAGCCTGGAGCCGGCGCGGGATGCGCTGGCCCGGTGCGATCATGTAAGACGTGGCCAGCGCCTGGTGACAGTAGCGCTGGGCGTTTTCCAGCGCGTCGGCCATGGCCTCGCCCAGCGCCAGCCGCGCCGCGATGGCGGATGCCAGCGTGCAGCCGCTGCCGTGGAATTCACCGGGCAGGCGTGGCCAGCGCCACGCGCGACCATCCCTGCCGCCGGTCCAGCGGTTGACGACCTCGTCGCCCTCGCCGTGGCCGCCGGTCACCAGCACGTGCCGGCAATCGACCGCGCCGATGGCCGCCGCTTCCGGCCCGTTCGGCACCAGCACCGTGGCCAGCGCCAGCAGCGGTGCCAGCGCCGCCAGCGCATCGCCGCGCGCCAGCGGGTCGCCGTGGCCGCTGGCCAGCACCGGGTCGAGCACCAGCGGCAGCGCCGGGTCGCGCTCGCGCAGGCGCGCGACGATGGCAGCGATGGCCTCGGCATTCGCCCGGTTGCCGGGAATGCCGACCTTGACGGCGCGGATCGGCATGCTCGCAGCCAGCAAGGCGGCCTGGCGCGTCAGCAGGCCGGCATCGACCGGCACCACCTCGTGCACCCGGTTGTTGTCCTGCACGGTGAGCGCGGTGACGATGGCCAGCGCATGCGCGCCCTGCGCCGAAATCGCCTCGATGTCGGCCTGGATGCCGGCGCCGCCCGATGGATCGAGGCCGGCGAACACCAGCACGCAGGGCCGGACTGCCTCGGCCATCACACCCGTCCCGCCATCGGCGACGAGGGCGAGGCAGCGAAGCGCCGCGCCATGCGCCCGGCCAGGTACGCTTCGCGCCCGGCTTCGACCGCCAGGCACATCGCGCGCGCCATGCGCACCGGGTCCTGCGCCAGCGCGATGGCGCTGTTCATCAGCACGCCGTCGCAGCCCAGTTCCATTGCCACCGCCGCGTCGGACGCGGTGCCGACGCCGGCGTCGACCAGCACCGGCACCCTGGCCTGGTCGATGATCAGCGACAGGTTCCACGGGTTGAGGATGCCCATGCCGGAGCCGATCAGCGAGGCCAGCGGCATCACCGCCACGCAGCCGATCTCCTCCAGCATCCTGGCCTGGATCGGGTCGTCGCTGCAGTAGACCATCACGTCGAAGCCGTCGCGCACCAGGGTCTCGGCGGCGCGCAGTGTTTCCGGCATGTTCGGGAACAGGGTCTTTTCGTCGCCCAGCACTTCGAGTTTTACGAGCTTGTGCCCGCCGAGCAGCTCGCGCGCCAGCTGCAGCGTGTAGACCGCATCCTTGGCGGTGTAGCAGCCGGCCGTGTTGGGCAGGATGGTGTAGCGCGACGGCGGGACCACGTCGAGCAGGTTCGGCGCATGCGGGTCCTGGCCGATGTTCACGCGGCGGATCGCCACGGTGATGATTTCCGCTGCGGCCGCCTCGGTTGCTTCACGCGTCTGTTCGAGGTCGCGGTATTTGCCGCTGCCGACCAGCAGGCGGGAGCGGTACTGCTTGCCGGCGATGGTCAGCGGCCGGTCTTCACGCATTGCTTCGTTCATAGTGATAAGTCTCCGTACAGGATTCAGCCGCCGCCGATGGCACGCACCACATCGACCTTGTCGTGCGCCGCCAGCGGGGTCGCGGCCCAGCGCTCGCGCTGCACCACGCTGCGGTTCACGGCCAGTGCCAGTGCTTGCCCGGCCAGCCCGAGCGAGGCGACCAGGTCGCGCAGGCTGCCGCCTTCGGGCACCGCGTGGACGGCGCCGTTCAACTCAATTTCAATTTCACTTTCCAGCATGGTCACGCCTTCTGGTACAGCTCTGCGCCGTTGCGCATGAACTCGACCGCCTTCACCTGCATGCCCTGCGCCGCGTAGTCGCGCACTTCCTGCGTGATCTTCATCGAGCAGAAATGCGGGCCGCACATCGAGCAGAAGTGGGCTACCTTGCTGGATTCCTTGGGCAGGGTCTCGTCGTGGAAGGCTTTCGCCTTGTCCGGATCGAGGCCGATGTTGAACTGGTCTTCCCAGCGGAATTCGAAGCGCGCTTTCGACAGCGCGTTGTCGCGGATCTGGGCGCCCGGATGGCCCTTGCCCAGGTCGGCCGCATGCGCCGCGATCTTGTACGTGATGATGCCGTCCTTGACATCGTCCTTGTCGGGCAGGCCGAGGTGCTCCTTGGGCGTCACGTAGCACAGCATGGCGGTGCCGTACCAGCCGATGTTGGCGGCGCCGATGCCGGAGGTGATGTGGTCGTAGCCGGGAGCGATGTCGGTGGTCAGCGGGCCCAGGGTGTAGAAGGGCGCTTCGTGGCACTGCTCCAGCTGCAGGTCCATGTTCTCCTTGATCAGGTGCAGCGGCACGTGGCCCGGACCCTCGATCATGGTCTGCACATCGTGCTTCCAGGCGATCTGCGTGAGTTCGCCGAGGGTGCGCAGTTCGGCCAGCTGGGCTTCGTCGTTGGCGTCGTAGATCGAGCCGGGGCGCAGGCCGTCGCCCAGGCTGAAGGCGACGTCGTAGGCCTTCATGATCTCGCAGATCTCTTCGAAGTGCGTGTACAGGAAGGATTCCTTGTGATGCGCCAGGCACCACTTGGCAATGATCGAGCCGCCGCGCGAGACGATGCCGGTCAGGCGGTTCGCCGTCATCGGCACGAAGGGCAGGCGCACGCCGGCGTGGATGGTGAAGTAGTCGACGCCTTGCTCGGCCTGTTCGATCAGGGTGTCGCGGTACATCTCCCAGGTCAGGTCCTCGGCCTTGCCGTTCACCTTTTCCAGCGCCTGGTACAGCGGCACGGTGCCGATCGGGACCGGGCTGTTACGCAGGATCCACTCGCGCGTCTCGTGGATATGCTTGCCGGTGGAGAGGTCCATCACGGTGTCGCCGCCCCAGCGGATGGCCCAGGTCATCTTTTCGACTTCCTCGCCGATCGACGAGGTGACCGCCGAGTTGCCGATGTTGGCGTTGATCTTCACCAGGAAGTTGCGGCCGATGATCATCGGCTCCGATTCCGGGTGATTGATGTTGTTCGGCAGGATGGCGCGGCCGCGGGCAATCTCGTCGCACACGAATGCGGCCGTGATCTCGCGCGGGATCGCCGCGCCGAACGACTGGCCCGCATGCTGGCGCCCGATCATCTGGGCCATGCGCTTGCCCGTGGGGCCGGCCGCTTCCAGGGTGGCGAGGTATTCCTGGCGCCGCAGGTTTTCGCGCACGGCGACGAATTCCATTTCGGGCGTGATGATCCCCTGGCGCGCGTAATGCATCTGGGTGACGTTGCGGCCGGGGAGGGCGCGGCGCGGCTTGCGCTGCAGGTGGAAGCGCAGCTCGGCCAGCTTGGGGTCGTTCAGGCGCGCGTTGCCGTACTCGGAGGTGGGGCCGGGCAGTTCGGCGGTGTCGCCGCGCTCGCCGATCCAGCCGGCGCGCAGCGGGGCCAGGCCGGAGCGGATGTCGATGCGCGCATCGGGGTCGGTGTAGGGGCCAGAGGTGTCGTACACCCACAGCGGCGGATTCGGTTCATGGCCGAAGGACGCCGGCGTGTCGGCCTGGCGGATTTCGCGCATCGGCACGCGGATGTCGGGACGGCTGCCCGTGACATACACCTTGCGCGAGTTCGGCAACGGGTTGATGGCAGCGGCATCGACGGTGGCGCTGGCGGAGAGGAATTTCGGATCGGCGTTCAAGTGCACTCCTTTGGTCACTGAGGATCGGCGATCCAGCGTGAGGAGTGCGGAGCAGGCTTGCCGGCCGGGAGGCGCGTGCATGCGGACTCTGTAGCTTCCCTTCGCTGGCATTATCCAGATCAGGTTCGAAGGGTATGTCTCACCCGCGCGGTTGATGGCGCAGGACCCCTAGCGTTGTTGTCGCTTCATGCGAATCGAAGGCGACGAGCGGAGTGTACGTCGGTTTTTAAAAGATGGCAATGAGTGATGTTTCGGCCCGCGACGTATGAACGTCATTCCCGCGCAGGCGGGAACCCAAGATGTATGCGTTTCGCTAGCAAACTTGGGTTCCCGCCAAGGGGGCAGCCCAGGCCGGGAACGACGTTTACAATGTGCGGGCCGATTATTATCTTCTGCGGACATCCCACGCCGCTTCGCCAATGCCCACGCTCACCCAACTCATCCTCTACCCGATCAAATCCTGCGCCGGCATGCCGGTCCCCGCCGCCACGCTGCTCGATGCCGGCCTGTCCGCCCTGGGCGTGCACGACCGCGAATGGATGGTGGTGCTGGAGGACGGCCAGTTCCTCACCCAGCGCGAACACCCGCGCATGGCGCTGATCCGGCCGCGTCCGGACGGTGACTATCTGCACGTGAGCATGCCCGGCCAGCCCGACATCAAACTGTCGCTGGCCTGGAGCGGCACCGAAACACCGCGCCGGGTTCGCGTCTGGGACGACCTGGTCGACGCCGCCGATTGCGGCGATGCCGCGGCCGGCTGGTTCAGCGCGGCGCTCGGCACGGCCTGCCGCCTGGTGCGCTTCCGCCGCGACATCCAGCGGCCGACCAGCGTCAAGTGGACCGGCGGCGTCGCCTCGCAGACCCGCTTCGCCGACGGCTATCCGCTGCTGCTGATCGGCCAGGCCTCGCTCGACGACCTGAACCTGCGGCTGCACGGCGCCGGACGGGCGCCGCTGCCGATGGACCGCTTCCGCCCCAACCTGGTGGTCGACGGCCTGGAAGCCTTCGAGGAGGATTACCTCGAGGCGCTGCACGACGCCGACCTCGCGATCCGGCCGGTGAAGCCCTGCGGGCGCTGCCCGATCCCGTCGATCGACCAGGCCACCGCCATCCCCGGCCCCGACCCGCTCGACATCCTGCAAACCTACCGCGCCAACGCGCGCCTGGAAGGCGCGGTGTGCATCGGCATGAACTGCATCGTGGTGCGCGGCGCCGGCACCGAGCTGCGCTTGGGCCAGGAGCTGGACGCGGAATTAGCCTTTTGAAGCGAGCCTTTTGAAGCGAGTTTTTTGATGGCGGCAAGCCCATTGGCGCATTCATTGATCATCCTGCTGCACGGCGTCGGCGCCACCCCGGCCGCCATGGCGCCGCTGGCCGCGCGCATCGCATCGGCGCTGCCGCACGCCGTCATCGCCGCGCCGCCGGCCGCCTTGCCCTACGACCTGGGCGAGCAGGGCTACCAATGGTTCTCGGTCGACGGCATCACCGAAGACAAGCGCCCGGCGCGCATCCGCGCTGCCTTGCCGGCCTTTGTCGACACCATCCGCGGCCTGCAGCGCGTGCACGGTGCGGCGCCCGACAACACCGTGCTGGCCGGCTTCTCGCAAGGCGCGATCATGGCGCTGGAGGCGTGCACGGAGGCTTGGCTTGCGCGCCACGTGGTTGCCATCGCCGGGCGCTTCGCGCCGCTGCCCGCCGCATGGGAAGGGCGCACCACAGTCAGCCTGGTCCACGGCACGATGGACGGCACCGTGCCGGCCGATCACAGCCGCCGCGCGGCCGCGCGCCTGGCCGAACTCGGGGCCGACGTGCACCTCGACCTGGTGCCGCGCGCGGTGCACATGCTGGCGCCGCCAATCGTGGAAGCCGCAATCAATGCGCTGACGCGGCCGCGGCGATTGGCGCCGATCTGACGTTCCGGCAACGCTTGCCTCATCTTTACGCCTTTTCGGTTTCCAAGGCGGCCGAGTTAGCGTAATGTTTGAAGTTATTGCTGAAAGGGAACGAACAATGCATGAGCGTGGTGCCAGTGTGCGCGAGTTAATCGCCGAGAACGAGGCTTTGCGGCGCCAGCTGTCCAGCCTGATCGACCAGGCCGAGAGCAACCACGCCATCATGATGCGGCACCAGGCCTTCGACCTCGAACTGGTGGGCGCCGGCAGCTTCCGCGAGCTGGTCGAGACCATCTTCCGCCAGCTGCCGATCGTTTCCAGCCTCGACATCGTGACCCTGTCGCTGGTCGACACCGGCGCCGATATCTATACCGTGATGCACAAGCTGGGCATGGATTTCGAGACCCTGCCCGGCCTGCTGTTCTGCGAATACCCGGATGCGCTCGGCTACGACCTGGCGGGCGGCGCCACCCCCAAACCGGCCCTGAGCCTGTACAACCCGGCGCTGCACAACATGGCGTTTCCCCAGCCCCCGGCGGGCCTGGCCAGCGTCGCGCTGGTGCCGCTGCTGCGCAACAAGCGCCTGCTGGGCAGCCTGAACCTCGGCAGCCGCGACCCGAGCCGCTTCACGCCCATCCTCGGCACCGATTTCGTCGAGCACATGGGGTCGATCATCGCGATCTGCCTGGAAAACGTGATCAGCAACGAAATGCTGAAGTACATCGGCCTGACCGATGCGCTGACCGGCGTCTACAACCGGCGCTACATGGACCGGCGCCTGGGCGAGGAGATCGCGCGCGCACGGCGCCAGGCCTACCGGCTCTCGTGCATGTACATCGACGTCGATCATTTCAAGCAGGTCAACGACACCTGGGGCCACCAGTCCGGCGACGACGTGCTGCGCGAAGTGGCAGCGCGCATCAAGGCCGAACTGCGCATATCGGATGCGCTGGGCCGCTTCGGCGGCGAGGAATTCGTGGTGGTGCTGATCGACGCCGACCTGGACAACGCCAGCCTGGTCGCCCAGCGCATCCGTGCCAGCGTGGCCGACCAGCCGTTCGTGGTGGGGGAGGGGCAGATGCTGTCGGTGTCGGTCTCGATCGGCGTGGCGACGCTGGACGATTTCGAGCGCGACCATCCGATCGAGGGCGTGGCGCAGCAGCTGGTGGCGCAGGCCGACCAGGCGCTGTACGCCGCCAAGGTCAACGGCCGCAACCGCGTCGTCGCCTACGGCTGACGCTATCTTGGTGCTACCTTAGCAAACGGCCTTCGGCCCGCGTGACGGCCGAGCCGGTCCCACGCAGCACCACCACATCCCCGGCCCGCAACTCGGTATCGCGCCCCGGCTCGATCCGTTCCTGCCCGCGCCGCACCGCCGTCACCTCGGCCCCGACTTCGTCCAATTGCAGCTCGGCGATGCAGCGCCCGACCGCGCCGGCATCCTCCTTCAGCGTTACCGAATGCAGCCTGACCCAGCTGTGCTCGGGATCGTCCGAGACGTCGCCGGCGCCGTGGAAGAAGCCGCGCAGCGAGGCATAGCGCTCGTCGCGCGCGGCCTGCACTCGGTGCACCACGCGCCGCAGCGGCACGCCCATCACCACCAGCGCGTGCGAGGCCAGCATCAAACTCGATTCCAGCGCTTCCGGCACCACCTCGGTGGCCCCGGCCTTTTTCAGCACCTCGAGTTCGGTGTCGTCGTGCGCGCGCACGATCACCGGCAGCGTGGGCGCCAGCTCGTGCACCAGGTGCAGCACCTTGACTGCCAGGCGGGTGTCGGCAAAGGTGATCACCAGCGCGCTGGCGCGGTTGATGCCGGCCGCGATCAGGCTTTCGCGCCGCGTGCAGTCGCCGTACGAGACGTTGACGCCGGCGGTGCGCGCTTCCTGCACCCGTTCGGGATCGAGGTCGAGCGCGTACCAAGGCAGCTTTTCCTCGGACAGCAGCGTGGCCAAGCTCTGGCCGCTGCGCCCGAAGCCGGCGATGATCACGTGCTTCTGGGCCGCCATCGTGCGGCTGGCCAGCTGCGTCAATTGCAGCGATTGCAGCATCCATTCGTTGGAGGCGACCTTCATCGCGATCTTGTCCATGTTGGCGATGATGAAGGGCGCGGCCAGCATCGACAGCACCATCGAGGCCAGCACCAGCTGGATCAGGAAGGGATCGATGAGCTTCGAGCCGGACGCCAGGTTCAGCAGCACGAAGCCGAATTCGCCGGCCTGGGCCAAGGCAAGGCCGGTGCGCATGGCGACGCCGTCCGACGAGCCGAAAGCCTTGGCCAGCGCCGCGATCAGGCCGAATTTCAGCAGCACCGGCAGCACCAGCAACAGCAGCACGACATACCAGTTCTGCAGCACCAGGCGCAGGTCGAGCAGCATGCCGATGGTGATGAAGAACAGGCCGAGCAGCACGTCGCGGAAGGGTTTGATGTCTTCTTCCACCTGATGCTTGTACGGCGTCTCGGAGATCAGCATGCCGGCGACAAAGGCGCCGAGCGCCATCGACAGGCCCGCGTGTTCGGTGATCCAGGCCGCGCCCAGCGTCACCAGGAGCAGGTTCAGCATGAACAGTTCCTGCGAACGGCGCTTGACCACGATGGTGAACCAGCTACGCATCAGCTTCTGGCCGAAGAACAGCAGCAGCGCCAGCACGGCGGCGGCCTTGACCGCGGCCCAGCCCAGGGTCATGGCCAGTTCCTCGGCCGGCCTGGCCAGCGACGGGATCAGGATCAGCAGCGGCACCACGGCCAGGTCCTGGAACAGCAGGATGCCGATGATGCGCCGTCCGTGCTGGCTTTCCAGCTCCAGGCGCTCGGTCAGGAGTTTGGAGACGATGGCGGTGGAGGACATCGCCAGCGCGCCGCCCAGGGCCAGCGCGGCCTGCCAGCCGATGCGGACCGGCAGCGGCAGATACTGGAGCGCGAGCGCGCCCAGCACCGTCACCACGATCGTCAGCGATACCTGGGCCAGCCCGAGCCCGAACACGATGCGCCGCATCGCGCGCAGCTGGGCCAGCGAGAATTCGAGGCCGATCGAAAACATCAGGAACACGACCCCGAATTCGGCCAGGCCGTGGGTCGTAGGGCCGTTGTCGGCGAGCGCCAGGGCGTTGGGTCCGATCAGGACGCCCACCGCCAGGTAACCCAGCATCGGCGGCAGGTGCAGCATGCGGAAGGCGACCACGCCGAGCACGGCGCTGCCCAGTAAAAGTAGGGTGAGTTCGAGGCCTGAAGTCATCCGGTCAACCCGCCTTGTCCGGGAATGTTGTTGTTTGTTACGACTGGCAAGTTTCTTGCTTTCCCAATTCGGCTATACTTTCCATATGAGTGTAACCCATGAAAAAATAATGCTGACAAGTTTTGACGCGGCAAAGGCCCAACGCGCGCTGGAGCTGGCCCGCGACGCCCTGCAGATCGAGGGCGAGGCCATCCGCAAATTGACCGAGCGTCTCGGCCAGGACGACAGCGTGCCGCGCGCGGTCGCGCTGATGGAAGCGTGCAAGGGCCGCGTGGTGGTTTCGGGCATCGGCAAGTCCGGCCACATCGCGCGCAAGATCGCCGCGACCCTGGCCTCGACCGGCACGCCGGCCCTGTTCCTGCACCCGGCCGAAGCCGCCCACGGCGACCTCGGCATGGTCACTCCCCAGGACGTGCTGATCGCGATTTCGTATTCCGGCGAGAGCAGCGAGCTGGCGGTGGTGATCCCGGCGGTCAAGCGCATGGGCGTGCCCGTGATCGCGATGACCGGCAAGCCGGAATCGCGCCTGGCGACCATCGCCGACGTGCACCTCGACGTCTCGGTCGAGAAGGAGGCCTGCCCGTTGAACCTGGCGCCGACCGCCAGCACCACGGTCACTTTGGCGCTGGGCGACGCCCTGGCGGTGGCGCTGCTCGAGCTGCGCGGCTTCAAGTCCGAGGATTTCGCCTTGTCGCACCCGGGCGGCGCGCTGGGCCGCAGGCTGCTGACGCGCGTGCTTGATGTGATGCGCAGCGGCGACGCGGTGCCGAAGGTCGCGCCCGACGCGCTCCTCCTCGATGCGCTGCTCGAAATCTCGAACAAGGGCATGGGCATGACCGCGGTCGTCGACGCCGATGGCCGTCCGGTCGGCGTGTTCACCGACGGCGACCTGCGCCGCCTGATCGCCAAGGTCCAGGATTTCAGCAAGGTCGTGATCCGCGACGTCATGCATGCCGATCCGCGCCGCATTCATCCGGAGCAGCTGGCGGTCGACGCCGTCGCCGTGATGGAAGAGTTCCGCATCAACCAGATGCTGGTGGTCGACGCCGACGATAAACTGGTCGGTGCGCTGCACATCCACGACCTGACCCGCGCCAAGGTGATCTGATGGTGACTCCGCTGGCCCACATGGAACGCGCGGCGCGTGTCAAGGTCATGATCTTCGACGTCGACGGCGTATTGACCGACGGCAGCCTGACCTACAACGCCGACGGCGAAATCACCAAGACCTTCTTCGTGCTGGACGGCCTCGGCATCCAGCTGCTGAACCGCACTGGCGTGCGCACGGCGATCATCAGCGCCAGGAATTCGCCGATCGTCGTCAAGCGCGCGGCCGACCTCGGGATCACCCACGTGTTCCAGGGCCAGCACGACAAGCGCATCGCGTTTGCCGAGCTGCTCGAGAAGACCGGGGTGACGGCCGAGGAATGCGGCTACATCGGCGACGACGTGATCGACCTGCCGCTGCTCACCCGCGTCGGCTTCGCGGTCACGGTGCCGAGCGGCCACCCGGAAGTGCAGCACCGCGCGCACTACGTGACCAGGAACCCGGGCGGACGCGGCGCCGTGCGCGAAGTATGCGACCTGGTGATGCGCGCCCAGGGCACCTACGACCAGGCGCTCGCGCCGTATTTCGGTTGATCGAACGGACGGATAACGGATAACGTCATGGCACAGTACAAACGGACCGCGCACCGGGGCAAGCTCCTGGCCCTGATGCTGAGCGCCCTGTTCCTTGCCTTCGGCAGCTTCTGGCTGCTGCAGATCATGAGCAGCGACGGCGGCGTCGGACCGGTCAACGTGGGCAACGATCCCGACTACATCGTCGAGAACTTCAGCTTCGTGCGCATGGCCGAAACCGGCAAGCCGCGCTACGTGATCTCGGGCGAGCGCCTGACCCACCGCCCGGCCGACAACAGCTCGGTGATCGATAAACCGGTGGTGCAGGGCCTGAACACCGAGCATCCGCCGATGACCATGACCGCCCAGCACGCGCTGGTCAGCCAGAACCAGAACCAGGTCGACCTGAGCGGCGACGTCGACATCCAGCGGCCCGGCGCCGCCAACGCCCGGCCGCTGCGGGTGCGCACCGAGGCGCTGACCTTCCTGCCCGACGAGGACATCGCGAAGACCGACCGGGCGATCGAAATGAAGGTGGGCACGGCGACCGCGCACGGCGTCGGCATGGTCGCCAACAACGCCACGCAACAGGTGGAGCTGGGCGGGCGCGGGAAGATCGTCTTCCCGCCACGCAGCGCACGCTGATATGCACGCAATGAGGAACAGCATCCAATGAACAAGATCTTTGCCACCGCAGCACTGTTCCTGCCCCTGGCCCTGGCCAGCCTGCAGGCATCGGCGGAACGGGCGGATTCGCTCAAGCCGACTTCCATCAAGTTCGCCGATGCCCACATCGACGAGGCCACCCAGACCCGCACCTTCACCGGCGGCGTGGTGCTGACCCGCGGCACGCTCACGGTCATGGCCGACAAGGCGGTGGCCACCGAAACGCCCGACGGCTACAGTTACCTGACCCTGACCGCGGCGCCGGGCAAGTTCGTGAGCTTCCGCCAGAAGAGCGACCGCGGTCCCGACCAGTGGTTCGAAGGACGCGCCGAGCGCATCGAATACGACGACCGCGCCGAACTGGTAAAACTGTTCTCGAAGGCCGTCATCAAACAGAGCGAAGGCCCGACGGTGACCCAGGAAATGGACAGCGAATACATCGCCTACGACAGCCGCAAGGAACTGCTGGTCGGGTACAACGACCCCACCGGCGCCAGCGTGCCGGGCAAGGGCCGCGGCACCATGATCTACCAGCCGCTGCGCAAGACCGCGGCCACCGCCGCGGCCGCGCCGGCGCCGGCCGCGGCACGCTGATATCTACAAGGATCTGCATCCAATGAAAAAAACAATCGCCGTCGTCGCGCTGTCGCTGGCGGCCCTGAACGCCGCGGCCGAGCGCGCGGATGCGCAAAAGCAGGCCGCCATCGAGTTCGACCAGGCCCACATCGACGAAGTCACCCAGATCCGCACCCTGACCGGCCGGGTGGTGCTCACGCGCGGCACCCTGACGGTCAAGTCGGACAAGGCGGTGCTCAAGGAATCGCCCGAAGGCTACATGGTCCTGACCCTGACGGCGGCGCCGGGCAAGGTCGCCAGCTTCCGCCAGAAGCGCGACGGCGGCCCCAACCTGTGGGTCGAGGGCCAGGCCCAGCGCATCGAATACGACGAGCGCACCGAACTCGTGAAGCTGTTTTCTGACGCCACCGTCCGCCAGCTCGAGAACGGCCGCCTGTCGAGCGAGGTGAACGGCGCCTTCATCTCCTACGACAACCGCACCGAACAGGCGAACGTCGGCGGCAACGCCGGTGGCCAGAGCACGCCGGGACAGGGCCGCAACACGCTGATCCTGGCACCGCGCCGCGGCGCCGCGGCCGCACCGGCCACCACCCCGGCGCCGGCCGCGGGCAATGCGGCAGAGTCGTCTTCGTCTTCAGGAAAGCAATAATGGAATTACGCGCAGAAGCCACCGCCATCCAGGCCGGCAGCAGCACCCTTACCGCCAAGGGCCTCCAGAAAAGCTACGGCAAGCGCCTGGTGGTCCGCGACGTCTCGCTGCAGGTCGCCTGCGGCGAAGTGGTCGGCCTGCTGGGGCCGAACGGCGCCGGCAAGACCACCTCGTTCTACATGATCGTCGGCCTGGTGCCCTCGGACGCCGGCAGCATCGACATCAACGGCAACGACGTCACCGGCCTGCCGATCCACCGCCGCGCCTTGCTCGGCCTGTCCTACCTGCCGCAGGAAGCCTCGGTGTTCCGCAAGCTGACGGTCGAGGAAAACATCCGCGCCGTGCTGGAACTGCAGCGCGAGAACGGCAAGGCCTTGTCCAAGGCGCGCATCACCGAGCGCCTGAACGAACTGCTGGCCGAACTGCAGATCGAGAAGCTGCGCGAGAACCCGGCGCTGTCGCTGTCGGGCGGCGAGCGGCGCCGCGTCGAGATCGCGCGCGCGCTGGCGACCAACCCGCGCTTCGTGCTGCTCGACGAACCGTTCGCCGGCGTCGATCCGATCGCGGTGATCGAGATCCAGCGCATCGTGCGCTTCCTGAAGGAGCGCGGCATCGGCGTCCTGATCACGGACCACAACGTGCGCGAGACGCTCGGTATCTGCGACCGCGCTTACATCATCAACCAGGGCGCGGTGCTCGCATCCGGACGCCCCGACGATATCATCGCCAATGAATCGGTCCGCCGCGTCTACCTGGGTGAACATTTCCGGATGTAGTCATGAAACAGACGCTGCAACTCAAGACATCACAGCACCTTGCACTGACCCCGCAGCTGCAGCAGTCGATCCGGCTGCTGCAGCTGTCCACCCTCGAACTGCACCAGGAGATCGAGCAGGTCCTGAGCGATAACCCGCTGCTCGAGCGGCTCGACGATCCGCTCGACCGTTCGGTACGCCTGCTGGCCGACGGCGCCATCAACCACAATGCCGCCACGCCGGGCGAGGCTCCGGCGCCAGGCCAGACCGCGAATGGGGAAGAGGGCAACGGCAGCGGCAGCGGCAGCGGCAGCGAAGGCGACGCGCCGGAAGGCGGCGCAGAAGACGGGGGCGGCGGCGACGGCGATGGCGGCGACTGGGGCGAGCCCGGCCGCGGCAGCGGCGGCGACGACGAAGATGGCCGCCCGCAGCTGGAAGCCAGCCCGGTCACCCTGCGCGAACACTTGATGGAACAGGTGCGCATGACCTGCAGCGCGGCGCGCGACTGTGCGCTGGTCGAGCTGGTGGTCGACGCGCTCGACGACAACGGCTACCTCGAAGAAGCGCTGGACGACATCTACGCGCGCCTGCCGGAAGAGCTGGAAATCGAATTCGACGAGCTGCGCACCGCGCTGGCGATGGTGCAGAGCATGGACCCGCCGGGCGTGGGGGCGCGCAGCGCGGCCGAGTGCCTGGCGCTGCAGATCCGCCGCATGCCGGGCGTGCCGCTGGTCACGCGGCGCATGGCGCTGACCATCGTCGAAAAGTATCTCACCTGGTTCGCGCAGCGCGAATTCAACAAGCTGAAAAAAGCGCTCGACTGCGACGACGAAGACTTGCGCGAAGCCCAGGCCGTCATCCGCCAGTGCAATCCGCACCCGGGCGCGGCCTTCGCTTCCGACGTGTCGGACTATGTGGTGCCGGACGTGATCGTGCGCCGCGCCAAGGACGGCTGGAGCGTGCAGCTGAACCCCGAAGTGATGCCGCGCCTGCGCGTCAACACCCTGTACGCGCAGGCGCTCAAGCAGGGCAAATCGGAGACCCAGCTGGGCGCGCAACTGCAGGAAGCGAAGTGGCTCATCAAGAACATGCGCCAGCGTTTCGACACCATCCTGCGCGTGGCCCAGGCCATCGTCGACCGCCAGCGCAACTTCTTCTCGCACGGCGCGGTTGCCATGCGGCCCCTTGTTTTACGCGAGATAGCTGATACACTAGGTCTACACGAGAGCACAATCTCTCGCGTAACAACGCAGAAATACATGCTGACACCGCACGGCATGTTCGAGCTGAAGTACTTTTTTGGGAGCCACGTGGCGACCGAAGCAGGGGGCGAAGCCTCCTCGACGGCGATTCGTGCGCTCATCGTGCAACTCACAGGAGCCGAAGACCCCAAGAATCCATTATCCGATAGCAAGATCGCGGAAATGCTGGGGGAACAGGGAATGGTCATTGCGCGCCGTACGGTCGCAAAGTATCGCGAAGCGTTAAAAATCCCGCCCGTCAGCCTCCGCAAATCTCTGTAACAGCAGCTGTCCGCTGCGCGCACTTTTTATCAGCGTTCGGACAGCCGCGCATTTTCAGGAGGAGTGTGTATGAATCTCACCATCAGTGGTCATCATCTCGATGTCACCCCGGCCATCCGTGAATACGTGCAGAACAAGCTGGAACGCATTACCCGCCATTTCGATCAAGTGATCGACTCCCACGTCATCCTCTGCATCGACAATCTTACCCAGAAAGACAAACGCCAGAAGGCCGAGATCAACCTGCGTGTTGCCGGCAAGATCCTCCATATCACGAGCGCCGCGCATGACCTGTATGCCGCGATCGACATGTTGATGGACCGCCTCGACCGCCAGGTCGTCAAATACAAACAGATGCTGCAAAATCACAGTCACACCGCGCTCAAGCGCCTGACTGAAGAAGGAGGAGACGAGGCTCCGGCCACGGCATAGACTGCCGGCTGAAGCACCGTAGACTAAGGGCGCATGGGGCGCCCTTTTTGCTTCTTGGCGCGCTCTGCACGTTACAATGTTATTTTAAAATCCATAAAAAATAACATGAGTGACACCGTGGAGACCCGGATCGCCAATGGCACCGGCATCATTACCCTGAACCGGCCGAAAGCCCTGAATTCGCTGTCGCTCGACATGGTGCGGGCATTGACCGACGCGCTGCTGGCCTGGCGCGACGAACCTGCCGTGGCGGCGGTGCTCATCCGCAGCAGCAGCGAAAAAGCCCTGTGCGCCGGCGGCGACATCCGCTTCTTTCACCAGGTCGGGCAGCTTCCGCCGCAGGGCGGCAGCGCGCTGCTCGAGGATTTCTTCACCGAAGAATACGCGCTGAATCACCTGATTCATTTCTATCCGAAACCGTATATTGCGCTGATGGACGGCGTGGTGATGGGCGGCGGCATGGGCATTTCCCAGGGCGGCCCGGAGTGCGCGCTGCGCATCGTGACCGAGCGCACGAAAATGGCGATGCCCGAAGTAAACATCGGCATGTTCCCCGATGTCGGCGGCAGCCATTTCCTGTCGCACGCGCCGGGGCGGCTGGGCTGGTACCTCGGCCTGACCGGCGCCACCATCGGCGCCGCCGACGCGCTCTACGTGGGTCTGGCCGACGTGTTCGTCCCGTCGGCGCAGCTGCCGGCCCTGGATGCGCTGCTGGCGTCGACGCCCGGCGCCGATGTGCCCGCTGCGATCCGCGCCTTTGCCGCACCGTTCGCCGGCCAGGCCGGCAGCAGCGAACTGCAGGCGCAGCGCGACCTGATCGACCGCTGCTTCGGCGCCGCCTCGGTGGCGGACACCATGGCTGCACTCGAACGGGAAACCGACCCGTTCGCGCACAAGGCGCTGGGCGCGATGCGCCAGCGCTCGCCGCTGATGATGTGCGTGACTGCCGAACTGCTGGTGCGCGGCGCTTCGCTCGGCGTGGCCGATTGCCTGCGCCTGGAACGCGCGCTGGTGCGCCGCACCTTCGAGCATGGCGAGATCCTGGAAGGCGTGCGCGCCCTCGTCATCGACAAGGACAATGCGCCACGGTGGAATCCGCCGGCGCTGGCGCAGGTCACGCCCGGGATGGTGGCGGACTTCTTCGCGCCGGTGTGGCCGGCGCATGCCCATCCGCTGCGCCATCTCGACTAGCGCCGTGGACTCCACCTTACTTCAGCCGCCGGCCGGCTGGCGCGCACGCCTGCAGGGCTACCGCTGGACCGAAGCGCTCGCGGGCTGTTCGGCAGCGTCGGTGTTCCGGCTCGATGCGCCCGGCCAGCCGTCGCTGTACCTCAAGACCGAACCGGCCGGGCTGCTGGCCGAACTGCCGGGCGAAGCCGAACGCCTGCGCTGGCTGGCCGCCGCCGGCATCCCCTGCGCGCCGGTACGCGAGTGGGCGGAAGAGGCAGGGCAGTACTGGATGCTGCTGGGCGAACTGCCCGGACGCAACCTGGAAGACGCCGCGTTTGACCCCGCGATCAAAGTGCGCCTGATGGCTGAGGCGCTGCGCCGCCTGCATGCGCTGGACCCCGCCGGCTGCCCGTTCGCCCACCGCGCCGCGCAGCGCATCGGCCTTGCTGGCGCGCGCCTGCAGGCCGGTCTGGTCGACGCGGACGACCTCGACGAGGCGCATCGCGACCTGGCGCCGGCCGACCTGTTCGCGCGCCTGCAGGCGCAGGCCCCGGCGCGCGAGGACCTGGTGGTCACGCACGGCGACGCCTGCCTGACGAACCTGATCGTGCAGGATGCTGACGTGGCAGGCTGGATCGACTGCGGACGCCTCGGCGTGGCCGACCGCTGGCAAGACCTGGCGCTGGCCACGCGCGACATCAGAGAGGTGCTGGGACCCGAGTGGGTCGCGCCTTTCCTGCGCGCGTACGGTACGCAGCCCGACCCGGCGCGCACGGCCTTCTACCGCCTGCTGGACGAGTTTTTCTGAGAGGAGCAAGACATATGGCATACGAAGAAATCGTCGGCGTGGCCGGCGGCGGCCTGATGGGCGTCGGCATCGCTACCAAGTTCGCGCTGGCCGGCCACGCGGTGGTGGTGGTGGAGTCCAGCGCGGAGCGCGCCGCCGGCATCCCGGCCGTGGCGGCCGGCATCCTGGCCGAGCTGCTGGACGCCGGCGTCATTGACAGGGCAGGGCGCGATGGCGCACTGGCGCGCCTGCGCGTCGCCGGCACACTCGATGCGCTGGCCGGCGCCGCCCTCGTGATCGAGGCGATCCCCGAGGTGCTGGCGGCCAAGCACGCGCTGTATGCGCAGCTGGAAGCCGTGCTGGCGCCGGATGCCATCATCGCCAGCAACACCAGCGGTTTTCCGCCGGACGCCCTGGCCGCACACATGCAGCGGCGCGCACGCTTTCTGGTCGCCCACTTCTGGAATCCGCCGCATGCGATCCCGCTGGTCGAGGTGGTGCCGGGCAGCGCCACCGACGCCGCCGTGGTCGACCGCAGCGTGCGGCTGCTGGCGGGCATCGAGGCCGAACCGGTGGTGCTGCAGGCCGCGATCCCGGGCTTCATCGGCAACCGCCTGCAATTCGCCGTGCTGCGCGAAGCCCTGCACATCGTGCGCTCGGGTGCGGCCACGCCGGCGACCGTGGACGCCGTGATGAAAGCCTGCCTCGGACGCCGCTACAGCATCATGGGGCCGTTCGAAAGCGCCGACCTGGGCGGCCTGCACACCCTGGCGGGGATCGGCGCCAACCTGATGCCCGCACTGGCCAAGGACGAGGACGTGCTCGACCTGATGCGTGACCACGTGGACAAGGGCGAGCGCGGCGCCGCCAGCGGCCAGGGCTTCTACACCTGGGACGACGACCGCATCGCGGACCTGAAGGCGCGCCGCCTGCGCCAGCTGAAGGAGACCGCATGTCGTTCTTGATCGTCCTTGCCGCCCTGGCGTTCCTGATGCTGGCCGCCTACCGCGGCTACAGCGTCATTTTGTTCGCCCCGATCGCCGCGCTCGGCGCGGTGCTGCTTACCGAGCCCTCGGCCGTGGCGCCGGTATTCTCCGGCATCTTCATGGAAAAGATGGTCGGCTTCCTGAAGCTGTACTTCCCGGTCTTCATGCTCGGCGCCGTGTTCGGCAAGGTGATCGAGATGTCGGGCTTTTCGAAATCGATCGTGCAGGCGGCGATCCGCTACATCGGCCGCTCGCGTGCGAATGCCGTGATCGTCGCCGTGTGCGCGCTGCTGACCTACGGCGGGGTGTCGCTGTTCGTGGTGGTGTTCGCTGTGTACCCGTTCGCGGCCGAGCTTTACCGGCAGAGCAACATCCCCAAGCGCCTGATGCCGGGCGCGCTCGCCCTCGGCGCCTTTTCGTTCACGATGGATTCGCTGCCGGGCACCCCGCAGATCCAGAACATCATTCCGACCACCTTCTTCAAGACCACCGGCTGGGCCGCGCCGGTGCTGGGCACGATCGGTTCGCTGTTCATCATCGTGGTCGGCCTGGCCTACCTGGAATGGCGCCGCCGCGCCGCGATGGCCAGCGGCGAAGGGTATGGCACGTCGCTGGCCAACGAGCCGCAGGCGATGGACACCGAGGCCCTGCCGCATCCGGCCATCGCCATCCTGCCGCTGATCCTGGTGGGCGTGGCCAACTTCGTGTTCACGCGCATGATCCCGGTCTGGTACGGCAGCGATGCCTACACGGTGCCGGCGTCGGTGCTGCCGGGCGTGCATGCGCCGGTGACCGCGACCGTGAAGACCGTGGTCGCGATCTGGGCGGTCGAAGCGGCGCTGCTGCTGGGGATCGTGCTGGTGGTCTTGAGCGCGTTCCGCCGCATCAGCAAGACGTTCGCCGATGGCTCCAAGACCGCCGTCGGCGGCGCGCTGCTGGCGGCGATGAACACGGCGTCGGAGTATGGCTTCGGCGGCGTGATCGCCGCGCTGCCCGGCTTCATCGTCGTCAGCGACGCCTTGAAGGGGATCCCGAATCCGCTGGTGAATGCGGCGGTGTCGGTCAGTTCGCTGGCCGGCATCACCGGTTCAGCCTCGGGCGGCATGAGCATCGCGCTGGCCGCCATGTCCGACCTGTTCATCCGCGGCGCCGAGGCCGCCCAGATTCCGATGGAAGTGCTGCACCGGGTAGTGTCGATGGCCAGCGGCGGCATGGACACGCTGCCGCACAACGGGGCGGTGATCACGCTGCTGGCGGTGACCGGGTTGACGCACCGCGAGTCTTACCGCGAGATTTTTGCGGTGACGATCATCAAGACGCTGGCGGTGTTCTTCGTGATCGGGGTGTTCTACCTGACCGGGTGGGTGTGAGCAGGGCAGCGTTTCAGCTCAACCCGTGGTGCTGCTCGCGATGCCGCACCACCACCCGCTCGGTATCGCCGAAGTAGGCGCCCAGGCGTTCGGCCATGTACACCGAGCGGTGCTGGCCGCCGGTGCAGCCGACCGCCACCGTCAGGTAGCTGCGGTTGTCCCGCTTGAACGATGGCAGCCACTTGGCGACGAAGGCGCGGATGTCGGACAGCAGTTCGACCGCCTGCGGCTGGGCGTCGAGGAAAGCGATCACGGGCGCGTCCTTGCCGGTCAGCGGGCGCAGTGCGAGGTCGTAATACGGGTTCGGCACCGCGCGCACGTCGAATACGAAGTCGGCGTCCAGCGGCACGCCGTGCTTGAAGGCGAAGGATTCGAAGTACAGCGTCAACGGCGCGTACTCGATCTCGGTCAGTTCCTTGACCCAGGCGCGCAGCTTGTTGGCCGACAGTTCCGAGGTGTCGATCACGTGGCCCAGCTTTTCGATCGGCAGCAGGCGCTCGCGCTCTTCCAGGATGCATTCGATCAGGGTGCGGCGCGACGACGGGTTTGCGCCCGGACGCAGTTCGTGCGACAGCGGATGGCTGCGCCGCGTTTCCGAGAAGCGCGCCACCAGCGAATGGGTGCTGGCGGTCAGGAAGATCACGCGCACTTCATGGTCTTCGCTGCGCAGCGACTGGACCGTCGACGGCAGTTCCGCCAGCGATTCGGCGCTGCGCGCATCGACCGCGACGGCAACGCACTTGTTCTTGTCGCCGTCGATGGTCTTGACCAGCGCCGGCAGCAGGGCAGGAGGCAGGTTGTCGACGCAATAATAACCCGCGTCTTCGAGGACGTTCAGGGCCACGGATTTGCCGGAGCCCGAGATACCGGTGAGGAGGACGATGCGCATGCGGCAATGATACCGCAGTTAGAGCGCCTAACAAATCCTCCATGGCTGCGTTGCATCTTCTCGCCGCGCATTGGCCGACCCGGCGTACTGTCTTCGACGCTGCGTCGGCAGGCCGCATCCCTTGCCCTGGAGGTTTGTTAGACCCTCTCAGTCACTGCTCATCGCCTGCCTTTGCCGCTCCATGAACTCCTGCAGCGTATCGATGCCGCGCAGTTGCAGGATGGTATTGCGCACCGCGGCCTCGAGCAGCACCGCGATGTTGCGGCCGGCCGCGACCGGGATCACGACCTTGCGGATCGGCAGGCCCAGCACGTCCTCGGTCGGGAAATGGAAGGGCAGGCGTTCCACTTCCTCGTCCAGCGCACCTCGCTTGACCAGGTGCACGATCAGCTTCAGACGCATCTTGCGGCGCACCGCGGTCTCGCCAAAGATCGCCTTGATGTCGAGCAAGCCAAGGCCACGCACTTCGAGCAGGTTCTGCAGCAGCGGCGGGCAGCGGCCCTCGATCATATTGGGCGCGATGCGCGAGAATTCCACGGCATCGTCGGCCACCAGGCCGTGCGAGCGCGAGATCAGTTCCAGGCCCAGCTCGCTCTTGCCGAGGCCGGAATCGCCGGTGATCAGCACGCCGACGCCGAGCACGTCCATGAACACGCCATGCATGATCACGCGCTGCGCCAGTTTCTTGGATAAATAGACGCGCAGGAAGTCGATCACCTGCGCCGCCGGCAGCGGCGTCGAGAACAGCGGAATGTTCTGCTCGTCGCAGATGGCGAGGATATCGGGCGGCGTGTCCAGGCCCTGGGCGATGATCAAGGCCGGCGGGCCGCCCGCGATCAGCTCGCCGATCACGTGGCTGCGCGAACCGGATTTCAGGCGCTGGTAATAGTTCAGCTCCTGGTGGCCGAACACCTGGATGCGGCCCGGGTGGATCAGGTTCAGGTGCCCGACCTGGTCGGCGGCCGAGACGGCGTCGCCCGAGATCAGGCGTTCGCCGCCCGGGAAACCGGCGAACCAGCCCAGTTGCAGCGTGTCGCGGTTATCGTCGTACAGCCTTTGGATGGTCAGCGGTGTCTGCAACATAGGCACGTATCAGCCCAGCGCTTGCAGGCTCGGCTGCCAGTTGATGATGCGTTCATGCACCGATCGCGGGTCCATATCGGTGGCCAGCGCCGTGCGGATCGCCTCGTCGGAGAACAGCTCGGCGATCTCCGACAGGATTTCCAGGTGCTGCTGAGTCACGTGGTCGGGAATCAGGAGGAAGAACAACAGCTTGACCGGTTGCCCGTCCGGCGATTCGAACGGGATCGGTTCGACCAGGCGCACGAAGGCGGCCAGCGGTGCCTTCAGGCTCTTGCTGCCCTTGATGCGTCCGTGCGGGACGGCTACGCCATGGCCCAGACCGGTGGAACCGAGGCGCTCGCGCGCAAACAGGTTCTCCGAGACGGTCGAGCGGGCAATGCCGCAGTTGTTTTCGAAAATCAGGCCAGCCTGTTCAAAGGCGCGTTTCTTGCTGGAGACTTCCAGGTCGAGCTGGACGTTTTCGAGCGAGAGGATTTTGCTTAAGTTAGTCATAACACGCTTCGATATTGCGGTGCACCACAAGTGCTTGCGAGCGGGAATTATAGGCCTGTTTTATGGCCGTGTAATTCGATTTCGCACTGGGTTGATCGGGTGTTTCAACCACGCCGTATACGGTAATCAGCGGGCATCGTAGCCAACAAAAGGCCGTACGCAATTTCCTAAACGAAACTGAGGATTTCGCGCAAAAAATACTTACACCGGGACGGTTTCGCCAATTTTTCTAGCGGAAAAAATGCCGCCATGAAATATAGAGATGCCGCACCGGGTTGCCGAAACAGCCATGGAAGCAGCCGCTTCGTGTCGCCGGAAACGGACAATATATGGTGTCGATTGTCCGGCGTAACAGGTGGTGTAGCGAATTATTGACGCGCGGTGCGCAAATTCGATGGTTTGCCGGTGCTGAAGTTGGCGCGCCACGGGTTGATATCGAGGCCGCCGCGCCGGGTGTAGCGGGCATACACCGACAATTTGCTCGGCTTACACTGGCGCAAGATATCGATAAAAATGCGCTCCACGCACTGCTCGTGGAATTCGTTGTGCTCGCGGAAGCCGATCAGGTAGCGCAGCAGGCTTTCCTGGTCGATTTGCGGACCGACATAATGGATTTGCACGCTGCCCCAGTCGGGCTGGCCGGTGACCAGGCAATTCGATTTCAGCAGATGCGAGACCAGGGTTTCTTCGACCGTGGCTTCTTCAAAATTAGCTTTGAGCAACTCTGGCGCCGGGCTGTAATTATCAACCTCGATATCCAGGCGGTCCAGCAGCAAGCCGTCCAGCTCGCCCATTTTGAGCTTGCCGAAATCCTCGGCCGGGGTCAGCGCCACGTGCACCGGCGCGCCGAAGGCATTCGACAGGTCTTCGCGCAGCAGGGCCAGCAGGGCTTCGTGATTGGCCAGGCGGGTCTGGTTAAAGGAATTCAGGTAAAGCTTGAACGATTTCGACTCGACGATATGCGGCGAATCGGCCGGCGCGCTGATCGTTGCGATTGCGACCTGCGGCTTGCCGCGCATGTTCAGCCACGACAGCTCATAGGCATTCCAGATGTCGACGCCGAAGAAGGGCAGCGTGCCGCTCAGGCCGAGCTCGTCACGTTTTTGCTGGCGCGGGATGGGAAACAGCAGCTCGGGTGCGTACTGGGTCTGGTAGGCCGAGGTTTTGCCGAGCGGCGATTGATCGGGTGTATTGGTCATGGTCCTGTCTCGATGTGCCGGGAACGCTCCGGATGCCGGCCCGGCGGCGGCAAAGCGGCGTATCGTACACCTTTCCGCCGCCATGCGGGCGCATGCGTTACACGCGTCGTTACAGGAACAGCTTGTAGACCGGATTCGCGCTCTCGTCCCAATGGCGGTAGCCGAGCGTCGCCAGGAATTGCCGGAACTCATCCATCTCACCGGCCGGCACTTGCAGCCCGACCAGGATGCGTCCCACGTCGCCGCCCTGGTTGCGATAGTGGAACAGCGAGATATTCCAGTTCGGCGCCATGCTGTCCAGGAAACGCATCAGCGCGCCCGGGCGTTCCGGGAATTCGAAGCGGTACAGCAACTCGTCGTTTGCCAGCGGGCTCTTGCCGCCGACCAGGTGGCGGACGTGCTGCTTGGCCAGTTCGTCGTGCGTCAGGTCGAGCGTGCGGAAGCCGTGCTCCTCGAAAGTACGTCCGACCATGCCGGACTCGCTGCGGTTCCCCACCTGCACGCCCACGAACACGTGGGCTTCGCGCGCGTCGCTGATGCGGTAGATGAACTCGGTCACGTTGCGCGGGCCGACCAGGCCGCAGAAGCGCTTGAAGCTGCCGCGCTGCTCGGGAATCGTCACCGCGAACACGGCTTCGCGCGCTTCGCCCACCTCGGCGCGCTCGGCCACGAAGCGCAGGCGGTCGAAATTCATGTTGGCGCCGCAGGCCACCGCCACCAGCGTCTCGTTCTTCACCGGCTGGCGCGACATCTGCGCGCGTTCCACATAGGCCTTGGCGCCGGCGACGGCCAGCGCGCCGGCCGGTTCCAGGATGCTGCGCGTGTCCTGGAACACGTCCTGGATCGCGGCGCAGATGGCGTCGGTGTCGACGATGATCACCTCGTCCACGACTTCCTTGGCGATGCGGAAGGTTTCCTCGCCCACCAGGCGCACCGCGGTGCCGTCCGAGAACAGGCCGACGTCGGGCAGGGTGACGCGCTCGCCGGCCTTCAGGCTCTTGGCCATGGCATCCGAATCGATGGTCTGCACGCCGATGATCTTGATGTCCGGCCGCACCGCTTTCACATAGGCGCCGACGCCGGCCACCAGCCCGCCACCGCCGATCGCGACAAAGATCGCGTGGATCGGACCGGCATGCTGGCGCAGGATCTCCATGCCGATCGTGCCCTGGCCGGCGATCACGTCGGGATCGTCGAACGGATGCACGAAGGTCAGCTTCTGCTCGCGTTCCAGGCTCAGCGCGTGGTTGTATGCATCGGTATACGAATCGCCGTGCAGCACGATCTCGACGTTGGCGCCGCCGCGCGCCTTGACCGCATTGATCTTCACAGGCGGCGTGGTGGTCGGCATCACGATCAGCGCACGGCAGCCGAGGCGGCTGGCCGACAGCGCGACGCCCTGCGCATGGTTGCCGGCCGAGGCGCAGATCACACCGCGCTTGAGCTGCTCGGACGACAGGTGCGCCATCTTGTTGTAGGCGCCACGCAGCTTGAACGAAAACACGCTCTGCATGTCCTCGCGCTTGAAATAGATGCGGTTGCCGATGCGCTGCGACAGCGTCGGTGCCAGTTCGAGCGGGGTTTCTTCGGCCACGTCGTAGACGCGCGCGGTCAGGATTTTCTTGAGGTAGTCGGTGGTCATGGCGGATGGTTTCGTTACTGGGTTCCGGGCGACTGGGACTGTCCTGCTTGGCGGATAACCGAGGCTTGTGCAGTACGGCGGGGCGGCGCAGGGATAGGGCGCGCTCAACCGTGTCGTTACGATAAGGTGCGTCTCATTATAATGGACGCGTCCGGACCCGCCTATTTCCAGAAGTTACCACTCACCACTAACCACTATCGATGATCGAATCCGCCGTCCTCTGGCTGCTGAAAATCCTTGCCGCGCCAAGTGTCGGCCTCACGTCGGTCTTCCTGATCAGCTTCGTGTCGGCGACCCTGCTGCCGCTCGGTTCCGAGCCGGCCGTGTTCGCGGTGGTGAAAGCCAACCCGGCGATGTTCTGGCCGGCCATCCTGGTCGCCACCCTCGGCAACACGCTGGGCGGCATCGTCGACTACTGGATCGGCTACCGCGCGAAAGTGGCGTTTGCCAAGGAGCGCAAGTCGCGCTGGTTCCACTGGCTGGCCAAGTATGGCGCCAAGACCATGCTGCTGTCCTGGGTACCGGGCATCGGCGACCCGCTGTGCACGCTGGCGGGATGGCTGCACCTGCCGTTCTGGCCGAGCGTGGGATATATGGCAATCGGCAAGTTCGGACGCTATATCTTCATGACCGCCACGCTGCTGTATGTGCCGGACGGGTGGTGGAAGTGGCTCGGCGACATGAGTAGCCGCATGTTCGGGTAAGGCGCCAAGCGAAGGGATGATGCCTTCACCATCGTCCAGCCGATTTTTCGGCGTAAAAAGCTGGATTTACCAAAAAGAAATTTGTAGCGGGCCGCGGTTTTCCGTTGTTTCTGCTTCGAAAGCCGTTGCCAAATCGCTCGTGGTCCAGCGTGGTGCACCGCATTAAGCTAGAATGGATGTCCTACGCGTCAGTACGCCAGTCGACTTTCCCATGAACGCTCCCGCAAATATCCACGCCCTGCTCGAAGAGAACGCGCCGGCCCGCCTGCGTGAAATCCCCTATAACTACACCTCGTTTTCCGATCGCGAGATCGTGATCCGGCTGCTGGGCGAGTCCTCGTGGCGCCTGCTCGACGAATTGCGCGGTGCGCGCCAGACCGGCCGTTCGGCACGCATGCTGTACGAGGTGCTGGGCGACATCTGGGTGGTGCGCCGCAATCCGTATCTGCAGGACGACATGCTGGACAACCCCAAGCGGCGCGCCAAGCTGATCGAAGCCTTGCACCACCGCCTGGCCGAAGTCGACAAGCGCCGCCTGACGATCGACGCCGGCGAGAACGCCGATGCTGCCCGCAGCAGCGCGGTCGAGCAGCTGCTGGCCGCCGCCCGCAAGGCGGTCGACGACTTCGGCCGCGAATTTTCCGACATGTACGACCTGCGCAAGCGCGCCAAGGCCGTGCTGGGCCGCTATACCGACAAGCGCAACATCCGCTTCGACGGCATGCACCGCACCTCGCACGTGACCGACGCCACCGACTGGCGCGTCGAATACCCGTTCCTGGTCGTGCTGCCGGACACGGAAGACGAGATGGCCGGCCTGGTCAAGGGCTGCATCGAACTCGGCCTGACCATCATCCCGCGCGGCGGCGGCACCGGCTATACCGGCGGCGCGATTCCGCTGTCGCCGATGTCGGCCGTGATCAACACCGAAAAGTTGATCCACATGAGCGAGGTCGAACTGACCCGCCTGCCGGGTGTGGAGCGCGAGTACGCGACCATCTACACCGGCGCCGGCGTGGTCACCCAGCGCGTGTCGCAGGCGGCCGAGAAGGCCGGCTTCGTGTTCGCGGTCGACCCGACCTCGGCGCACGCCTCCTGCATCGGCGGCAACATCGCGATGAACGCGGGCGGCAAGAAGGCCGTCCTGTGGGGCACCGCGCTCGACAACCTGGCCTCGTGGCGCATGGTCGACCCGAACGGCGACTGGCTCGAGGTCACGCGCGTCGACCACAACCTGGGCAAGATCCACGACACCCCGCTCGCGACCTTCAAGCTGGAATGGACGCATCCGTCGGAAAAGGGCGCACCGAAAGGTGAACCCTTCCGCACCGAGACCCTGTCGATCGAAGGCCGCCGCTTCCGCAAGGAAGGCCTGGGCAAGGACGTCACCGACAAGTTCCTGGCCGGCCTGCCGGGCGTGCAGAAAGAGGGCACCGACGGCTTGATCACCTCGGGCCGCTGGATCCTGCACAAGATGCCGAAGTTTACGCGCACCGTGGCGCTGGAATTCTTCGGCCAGGCGCGCGACGCGATCCCGTCGATCGTCGAGATCAAGGATTACCTGGACAGCTTGCCGAAGAGCGGCAAGCCGGAATTCGAGAGCCTGCGCCTGGCCGGCCTCGAACACCTCGACGAGCGTTACCTGCGCGCGGTCGGCTACGCCACCAAATCCAAGCGCGGCACGCTGCCCAAGATGGCGCTGTTCGGCGACATCGTCGGCGACGACGAGAACGCGGTGGCGCTGGCGGCCTCGGAAGTGGTGCGCCTGGCGAACACGCGTGTGGGCGAAGGTTTCGTCGCCGTCAGCCCGGAAGCGCGCAAGAAATTCTGGCTCGACCGCTCGCGCACCGCGGCGATCGCGCGCCACACCAACGCCTTTAAAATCAACGAGGACGTGGTCATCCCGCTGAATCGCATGGGCGAGTACACCGACGGCATCGAGCGCATCAACGTCGAGCTGTCGATCAAGAACAAGCTGCAGCTGGTCGAGGAACTGCACGCCTGGTTCACGGCCGGCCAGCTGGACGTGAGCAAGGGCGACGATGCCACCGGCGAAGGCGTGTCGAAGGAAGAAATCCTGGGCGACCGTCCGCAACAGGCCGACGAGCTGCTGGGGCAGGTCGCCGCGCGCTGGGGCTGGCTGCTGGCCAACCTCGACCAGCCGCTGACCGAGGTGCGCAGCAAGCTGGCCGACTTCGGCCTGTCGACGCTGTACGAAACTTTCGAGCAGCGCGTGTCCCATCAGCCGGGGGCAACCCTGTTCGACGTGGTGCAGGACCATACGGTGCGCGTCTCGTGGAAGAACGACATCCGCGCGCCGCTGCGCCAGATCTTCAACGGCGCGGCCTATAAACCGATCCTGGATGAAGCGACCGCCATCCACAAGCGCGTGCTGCGTTCGCGCGTGTTCGTGGCGCTGCACATGCACGCCGGCGACGGCAACGTGCACACCAACCTGCCGGTGAACTCGGACGATTACGCGATGCTGCAGGACGCCCATAAAGCCGTCGAGCGCATCATGAAACTGGCGCGTTCGCTGGACGGCGTGATCTCGGGCGAGCACGGCATCGGCATCACCAAACTGGAATTCCTGACCGACGACGAGATCCGCGAATTCCGCGAGTACAAGCAGCGCGTCGACCCGGAAGGCCGTTTCAACAAGGGCAAGCTGCTGAATACCACCGCGGTGGCGGCCGATCTCACCAACGCCTACACGCCGTCGTTCGGCCTGATGGGCCACGAGTCGCTGATCATGCAGCAGAGCGACATCGGCGAGATCGCCAACAGCATAAAGGACTGCCTGCGCTGCGGCAAGTGCAAGCCAGTGTGCACGACCCACGTGCCGCAATCGAACCTGCTTTACTCGCCGCGCGACAAGATCCTGGCGACGTCCGCCCTGATCGAAGCCTTCCTGTACGAGGAGCAGACCAGGCGCGGTGTGTCGATCCGCCACTGGGAAGAGTTCGAGGACGTGTCCGACCACTGCACCGTGTGCCACAAGTGCGTGACGCCGTGCCCGGTCAACATCGACTTCGGCGACGTCTCGATGAACATGCGTAACCTGCTGCGCAAGATGGACAAGCGCAGCTTCAAGCCGGCCAACCGCGCGGCGATGTTCTTCCTGAACGCGACCGACCCGACGACGATCAACGCCACCCGCAAGGCCATGGTCGATATCGGCTTCAAGGCCCAGCGCCTGGGCAACACGCTGCTGAAGGGCCTGGCGAAAGAGACGACCAAGGCGCCGCCGCCGACCACCGGCAAGCTGCCGGTGCGCGAGCAGGTGATCCACTTCATCAACAAGAAGATGCCGGGCAATCTGCCGAAGAAGACGGCGCGCGCGCTGCTGGACATCGAGGACGACAAGGTCATCCCGATCATCCGCAACCCGAAGGTGACCACGGCCGATACCGAAGCCGTGTTCTACTTCCCGGGCTGCGGCTCGGAGCGCCTGTTCTCGCAGGTCGGCCTGGCCACCCAGGCGATGCTGTGGGAAGTCGGCGTGCAGACCGTGATGCCGCCGGGTTATTTGTGCTGCGGCTACCCGCAACGCGGCGCCGGCCAGTTCGACAAGGCCGACAAGATGGTGACCGATAACCGCGTGCTGTTCCACCGCATGGCCAACACGCTCAATTATCTGGACATCAAGACGGTCGTGGTCTCCTGCGGCACGTGCTACGACTCGCTGGCGGGCTACGAGTTCGAGAAGATCTTCCCGGGCTGCCGCATCATCGACATCCACGAATACCTGCTGGAGAAGGGCGTCAGGCTGGAAGGCGTGAGCGGTACCCGCTACATGTACCACGACCCCTGCCACACGCCGATGAAGCTGCAGGATTCGATGAAGACCGTGAATGCGCTGGTGCAGACCGTCGACAACGTCAAGATCGAGAAGAACGACCGCTGCTGCGGCGAGTCCGGCACCTTTGCCGTGTCGCGCCCGGACATCTCGACCCAGGTCCGCTTCCGTAAGGAGCAGGAAATGGAGAAGGGTGCCGATAAACTGCGCGCCGACGGCTTCGAAGGCGAGGTCAAGATCCTGACCAGCTGCCCGTCCTGCCTGCAGGGCCTGTCGCGCTACAACGAGGATGCCGGCACCACCGCCGACTACATCGTGGTCGAGATGGCCAAGCACCTGTTGGGCGAGAACTGGCTGCCCGAGTACGTCGCCAAGGCCAACAACGGCGGTATCGAAAGGGTGCTGGTATGACCCGGCTCGCCGGCTGCGAACTGTGCGAACTTGCCGTTTCCAAGGTAGTTGACAACGACAAGTTCGCCGTGATCCTGGCGGACGAGCCGAATTACCCGGGTTTCGCGCGCGTGATCTGGAAGGACCATGTGCGCGAAGTGAGCGACCTGCTCGACGCAGACCGCTTGCTGCTGAACGAGGCCGTGTGGCAGCTGGAACTGGCGGTGCGCGAGGTGATGCAGCCCCTGAAAGTGAATGTGGCCAGCCTCGGCAACGTGGTGCCGCATCTGCACTGGCACGTGATTCCGCGCTACGCCGACGACGCCCATTTCCCGGCGCCGGTATGGGCGCAGGCGGTCCGCGCGACCGATGCGGCGGTGCTGGACGCGCGCCGGGCGCTATTGCCGCGATTGGCAGAGGCGATCACACGGCGGTTCGCCAAGCAGTAAAATACGCTTATCTCCACCGTCGCCCCTGCGCAGGCAGGGGCCCAAGTTTGCAAGCGTTTCGGCTGCTTGAACAGAACTTGGGTCCCTGCCTTCGCAGGGACGACGGATCAAATGTTGCGGCAATAATTGATCCGCTATCAGATTCAGACACGACCATGGCCAACCCCACCGAACTCACCGTCCACCAACAATCCAAACGTTTCGACATCGCCTTCGACGACGGTGCCAATTTCTCGATCCCGTTCGAACTGCTGCGCGTCTACTCGCCTTCGGCCGCCGTGCAAGGCCACGGCCCCGGCCAGGAAACGTTGCAAGTCGGCAAGCGTGACGTCGGCATTAAGGCCGTCGAGCCGGTCGGCAACTACGGCGTCAAGCCGCTGTTCACCGATGGCCACGAATCCGGCATCTACACCTGGGATTATCTTTACAAGCTGGGCAAGGAGCAGAAGGAACTCTGGCACGACTACGTGGGCCGCCTGCACGCCGCCGGTTATTTCGGCGACAGCGGCCGTGAGCCGGTGGCCGAGCCGGCCGGCGCCAAGTCGGGCGGCGGTTGCGGCAGCGGCAGCTGCGGTTGCCACTGACGCGCTACGCACCGGACGCGTAAAAATGCGCGTCAAAACGAAAAAAGCGCCGGCACATGATGTGCCCGGCGCTTTTTTCATGCCGGTCGAATGGACCGGCGCTCGGGAGGCAATCCCTGCGGGAGAATTACTGCGGCTGGATGTTCGAAGCCTGCTTGCCTTTCGGGCCGGTGGTCACTTCGAAGCTCACACGCTGGTTCTCTTGCAGCGATTTGAAGCCTTGGGCGTTGATCGCCGAGAAGTGCGCAAACAGGTCTTCGCCACCGCCGTCCGGGGTGATGAAGCCGAAGCCTTTTGCGTCATTGAACCATTTAACAATACCAGTCGCCATTTTTAATTCTCACAAGTGTAGTAGGTTTAAAACTTTGCCACTACGCGTGGAGCATCGGCAAGCGGTGCAAGAACTGCGCTGACAAAGTTAAATTATTATAAAGACAGTTTTGGAGAAATGGTGCACGATTTTTGCGACTTTTTTTCGAGGCTTCATGGAGAAAACAACAGCCGCCCCCGTTAGCCACCCCCTCAGCCGCATCAGGGACGCTTCGGCTTCCAGGTCCAGACATGTCCGGCGATCGTCACCGGGCGCGGAATCACCTTTTCCTTATACAGCAGGTCGGCCACTTTTTGCTGGCTGGCGGCGACGTCGGGCGTGATCGGCATGGTGCCGGCATGGGCGCGGCCCAGCCAGGTGGCGATCACTTCCTTCGGCACGCCGACCTGCGGCGCCATCATCTCGATCATTTCCTTCTGGTGCGTATTGGCCCATTGTCCGGTGGCCGCGAACTGCTCCAGCACCGTCGACAGCGTCGCCGGCGACCGCTCGACCAGCTTGCGCGAGGCCAGGTAGAAGCCGTAGGCCGGCAGCAGGCCGGTGCGGTCGGCGATCACGCGCGGGCGGTACACGTGCTGGGCCGCCGCCAGGTAAGGGTCCCAGATCACCCAGGCGTCGATGGCGCCGGCCTCGAAGGCGGCGCGCGCCTCGGCCGGCGGCAGGTAGGTGGCCTGGATGTCGCGGATGCCCAGTCCCGCCTTTTCCAGCGCCGCCACCAGCAGCAGGTGCGAGCCGGAGCCGCGCTGGAACGCCACCTTTTTGCCGCGCAGGTCGGCCACCGAGCGGATCGGCGAATCGGCCTTCACGATGATGGCTTCGCCGCTGACCGGCGGCGGTTCGGCCGCTACGTAGACCAGGTCGGCGCCGGCGGCCTGCGAAAAGATCGGCGGCGGCGCGCCGGTGCTGCCGAAATCCACGCTGCCGGCGTTCAGCGCTTCCAGCATCTGCGGCCCGGCCGGGAATTCGATCCATTTCACGCTCACGCCCGTGGGTGCCAGCGCGCGTTCGAGCGAACCGTTCTTCTTGATCATCAACGCCAGGCCGCCACCCTTCTGGAAGCCGATACGCACCACGTCGGCCGCCTGGGCCACGGACATCACACCCAGTGCCAGCAGCAGGGCACCCATCACTTTCTTCATGCAGTTCTCCTATCGGTCAATTCGTTCAGACGCTTTCGCGCTCGACCAGCTCGCAGCCGAGCAGGTTCAGGCGTCCGGCATTGCCAGTGCGTTCCGCCTCGGGTTCGATTTCGCCCAGCGCTTCCAGGATGCGGCGCGCGGCCAATTCGCCGATCTCGCGCGCGGGCGGGCGGATCGTCGTCAGGCTGGGCAGCAGCAGGCCTGAAAACGGGTAGTCGCCGAAGCCCATCAGCGCGCACTGGCGCGGCACGTCGATTCCCATGCGCTGCGAGGCGAGCAGGGCGCCGGCGGCGAGGTTGTCGTTGGCGAAGATGATGGCGTCGGCCTTCCTGCGCCCGCGCGTCAGGGTTTCCAGCGCCTCGCGGCCGGCATCGAAAGGCGCCGGCGCGGCAGGCGCGTAGGTCCAGGCCTCCAGTCCGTGTTCGGCCAGCACCGCCGCATAGCCGTCGCGCCGGTCCAGCGCGCTGAAGTCGCCGGCCACGCTGTTCTGCACGAAGGCGATGCGGCGGTAGCCCTTATCGACAAGGTAGCGCGCCGCCTGGATGCCGACCTCGCGGTTCGAGTAGCCGGCCTGGATCGTCTTGCGGCGCGGCGCATAGTCCCAGGTCTCGACCACCGGGATGCCGCTGGCCGCCAGCAGCGCTTCGGTGCCCTTGCTGTGGAAGCGCCCGGTCACCACCAGCGCCGCCGGCGACCAGCCGAGGAAGGCGCGCACCGCGTTCTCTTCCTGCTCCTTCGAAAAATAGCTGGATGCCAGCAGCACCTGGAAGCCGTGCCGGTTCAGGGTGTCGTTGAAGGCCTGGATGGTGGGTGCGAAGATCGGTCCCGAGATGTTCGGCACCACCATGCCGACGATGCGCCCGCGCGCCGAGGCCAGGCCGCCCGCCACCAGGTTCGGCACGTAATTCAGGGCCTTGATGGCGTGCGCGATGCGCTCCCCCAGCGCGCTCGACACCTGGCTGCTGTGCTTCAGGTAGCGCGAAACGGTGATCGAGCCGACGCCGGCCAGGCGCGCCACGTCGTGGATGGTGGCGCGTCCCGAGCCGCGCCGCTTGCGTCCCGTGGGGACGCTGTCGTCTGCTGTGTCGGTCATATTCTCAAAGCGGATATCGATGCGTTTTTTAATTCTTTGACTTCATTTTTGGCTTCACTGACACTCCGATGGTATCGGTACCACGACAAAAAACCAAGCTGGTTTTCCGTGCCGCCGACGCGAATTTCCGCATATAGAACGAGGGATGCATGAAGCACAAAAAGAACATCTGGATCCAGGCCACGGCAGGCACCGGCCTGTTGCTCGGGGCCGCGCTGGCCAGCGCCGGCAATGACGCCGCAGCCGGCATCGCGGCCGATACGGCCGCCGCCACCGAGACCATCGCCGCCACGATTCCGACGGTCACCGTCACCGCCACCCGGCGCGCCGCATCGATCCAGTCGGTGCCGGTGGCCGTGTCCGTGGTCGACGGCGAGCAGCTCGAGCGCAGCAACCGCACCGCCATCGACAGCGTGGTGCAGGAAGTACCGAGCGCCACCTTCCGCCAGCAGGGTGGCAACAAGGATTCAACGATCTTCGTGCGCGGTATCGGTACCATCTCGACCTCGCCCGGGGTCGAGCCGACCGTGTCCACCGTGGTCGACGGCGTCGTGTACGCGCGTCCCGGCCAGGCCACCATCGACCTGCTCGACATCGACCGCATCGAAGTGCTGCGCGGGCCGCAAGGGACCCTGTTCGGCAAGAACGCCTCGTCCGGCGTGCTGAACATCGTCAGCCGCGCGCCGTCCGAACAGGCGCACGGCTTCGTCGACCTGTCGCTGTACCAGCAGGACGAGCGGCGCGTGCGCGCCGGCGTCAGCGGGGCGCTCAAGCCGGGCGTGGCCAAGGCATCGCTGGTCGCCACCTGGGCCGACTACGACGGCAACGTCGACAACGTCCATGCCGGCGGCGGCAGGGTGAACGGCTACGGCCGCAAGGGCGTGCGCGCACGTGTCGACCTGACGCCGAACGCCGATACCGACATCGCGCTGATCGCCGACTGGCTGAAGTCCGATGCCTCGCCGGCGCAGACCGCCTACCGGCAAAGCAGCGCCGACTTCGTGCGCGCCCTGGCGCCGGTGGTGGTCGGCCCGGAAAACCGCGCCATCAACGCCGACATCCCGCCATCGATCCGCGACACCAATAAAGGCGTGTCGGCCCAGGTCAACTGGCGCCACCAGGGATACACCTTCACCTCGATCAGCGCGCTGCGCGACTGGGACAACACCCAGCTTACCTCGACCTCGGCGATCGGCAACAGTCTTGAGCCGGCGCGCGTGACGGCTGCCTATCCGGGCTCGCGCGACATCGGCACGCTGGCGTTCCGCCAGGTGTCGCAGGAACTGCGCGTGGCCTCGCCGCGCGGCCAGTTCTTCGATTACGTGGGCGGCCTGTACTACCTGCACGGCAAGGACGAGGAGGTCTACCAGCGCATCGTCACCACCGCGAACGCTTCCGGCAGCAGAATCGACAGCGGCCGCGCCGACTACGGCGTCACCAGCAACAGCTACGCCGCCTTCGGCGAAGGCACGCTGAACCTGGCCCGCGACTGGCGCGCCATCCTCGGCGCCCGCTGGACCCGCGACGAGCTGTCCTACGGCCATGCACGTAGCTCGACCCAGGCGGTGGCCTTTCCCGGCGTGCAGCCAGCCACCGCCAGCCAGGGCGATACCGCCCGCAACGGCTGGTCGGGCCGCGCCGGCCTGCAGTACGACCTGGCGCCGACCGCCAATTTGTACGCGACCTGGTCGCGCGGCTATAAAGGCCCGGCCTACAACGTATTCTTCAACATGCTGGCGCGCGACACCAATGCGCTCGAGCCCGAAACCTCGAATTCGTACGAGGCCGGCCTCAAGACCTCGGCCTTCGGCCGCCGCCTGACCGTCAACCTGGCCGCCTTCCGCACCGACTACGACAATTACCAGGCCAATTTCTACGACACCGTGGCCGGCGCCGTCGTCACGCGCCTGATCAATGCCGGCAAAGTGTCCACGCGCGGCGTCGAGATCGATGCCGCCGCGCGTCCGACCCCGCAGCTGACCCTGAACGCGGCGCTGGCGTACATCGACGCCCGCATCGACGATTTCACCTGCCCGCCGGCGGCCGCCGCCTCGTGCACCCTGAACGGCAAGACGTTGCCGTTCTCGCCGCGCTTCAAGGGGTTTTTACGCGCCAATTACGCGGTGCCGCTGCCGAACGGGCTGCAGGCCGACTTCAATGCCGACTACAGCTACCAGACCAAGACCCAGTACGACCTGTTCCAGTCGCCGCTGGCGATCCAGGGCGCCTACGGCATCGTCAACGCCGCGGTCGAACTGTCCTCCGGCGAGGGCGGCTGGCGCGTGGCCCTGGTCGGCAAGAACCTGGCCGACCGTTCGCACGCCAGCAACCTGATCGTCAACACCGGCTACGTCAACCGCACCGTGCCGCGCGACGACCGCCGCTACTTCGGCATCACCGCGCGCAAGGAATTCTGATATGTCCCGAGAGCTGCACCTGAGCGCCTTCCTCGGCCCCTACGGCCACCACGTGGCGGCCTGGCGCCATCCGTCGACCGACCTGCGCACGCCGCTGTTCGAGCTGTACCGGCGCCAGGCGCGCATCGCCGAAGACGCCTGCCTGGATGCGATCTTCTTCGCCGATAACGTGGCGCTGACCGGCGCGCCGACGCTCGAGCCGCTGACACTGCTGTCGGCGCTGGCCGCCGGCACCACCCATCTGGGGCTGGTGGCGACGGCCACCACCACGTACAACGAGCCCTACCACCTGGCGCGCAAGTTCGCCTCGCTCGACAGCATCTCGAATGGACGCGCCGGCTGGAACCTGGTCACCTCGGACAACGCCGCGGAAGCCGGCAACTTCGGCCGCGATGAACATGTGGCGCACGCCGAGCGCTATGCGCGGGCGCGCGAGTTCCACGACGTGGTCGATGGGCTGTGGCGCACCTGGGAACGCGATGCGCTGGTCGGCGACAAGGCCGGCGGCGTGCTGTATGACCCGGCGCGCGTGCACCGCCTGGACCATCGCGGCGAGCATTTCGCCGTCGCCGGGCCATTGAACGTGACGCCGAGCCCGCAGGGACGGCCGGTGGTGGTGCAGGCCGGCAGTTCGGACACCGGCCGCGCGCTGGCCGCCGCCACCGCCGACGTCGTATTCACGGCCCAGCCGACGCTGGCATCGGCACAAGCCTTCTACCGCGACATGCAGGAACGCCGCGCACGCGAGGGCAGGGGGCCGTTGCGGATCATGCCCGGCATTTACGCCGTGGTCGGCCGCTCCGCCAGCCACGCCCAGGAAAAGTACCGCGAGCTGCAGGACCTGATCGAACCGAAGGCCGGGCTGGCCCTGCTGGGCCGCATGATCGGCAACTTCGATTTGTCCGGCTATCCGCTCGACGGCCCGCTGCCCCAGCTGCCGCTCACCCAGAACGGCCAGCGCAGCCGCCAGCAACTGCTGACGGCGATCGCCGAGGGCGAGAACCTGAGCATCCGCCAGCTGTACGAGCGCATCGCCGGCGGCCGCGGCCACCTGACCGTGATCGGCACCGGCGAGCAGGTGGCGGACCAGATCCAGGCCTGGTTCGAGGCCGGCGCCTGCGACGGGTTCAACCTGATGGCGCCGCTGTTGCCGGCCGGACTGGAAGATTTTGCGCGCGAGGTGGTGCCGCTATTGCAGCGGCGCGGGCTTTTCCGCAGGGCGTATGCCAGCTCGACCCTGCGCGGGCACCTCGGCCTGGCCTGATGCGCGCTCGCTCATGCATGCCGCTTGTATAATGCAGCAACTAATGTAGCAAAATCAACCGGCACAGCACTATGACCAACACCACCCATTTCGGCTACAAGACCGTTTCCGAGGACGAGAAGGTCCACGAAGTCGCCAAGGTATTCCACTCGGTCGCGTCCAAGTACGACGTGATGAACGACTTGATGTCGGGCGGCCTGCACCGGATCTGGAAGGCGTTCACCATCGCCCAGGCCGGCATCCGTCCCGGCTTCAAGGTGCTCGACATCGCCGGCGGTACCGGCGACCTGTCCAAGGCCTTCGCCAAGCAGGCGGGGCCGAGCGGCGAGGTCTGGCTGACCGACATCAACGAGTCGATGCTGCGTGTCGGCCGCGACCGTCTCTTGAATAATGGCCTGTTGACCCCCACCTTGTTGTGTGACGCAGAAAAATTGCCGTTTCCAGACAATTATTTTGACCGGGTCAGCGTGGCCTTTGGCCTGCGCAACATGACGCACAAGGACCAGGCACTGGCGGAAATGCGCCGCGTGCTGAAGCCGGGCGGCAAGTTGCTGGTGCTGGAGTTCTCGAAAGTGGCCGCGCCGCTGCAGAAGCCCTACGACGTGTATTCGTTCTCGGTGCTGCCATGGCTGGGCCAGCGCATCGCGGGCGATGCCGAGAGCTACCGCTACCTGGCCGAATCGATTCGCATGCATCCCGACCAGGACACGCTGAAATCGATGATGGAAACGGCAGGACTGGATCGGGTGCAGTATTTCAACCTGACGGCGGGTGTGGCCGCATTACACACCGGTATCAAATTCTGAGGGTATGACCATGAAAAAATTCCTGGCCAGCATGTTAATCGCGGTGACGGCCTTGTCGTCGGTGGCCGAGGCGTTCGCACGCCCGGTTGGCGGCGGCCGCTCGATCGGCCGCCAGTCGCAGTCGGTGCGCCAGATGCGCGCCCCGGCGCCGGCCCCGGCACCGTCCTATCAACAACCCCAGCGCCAGGCCGTGCCGCCGGCCGCCGCCGCACAGCGTCCGCAGGTGCCGCAGCAGCGTCCGAGCATGTGGAAGGGCATCCTGGGCGGCGCGCTGCTCGGCCTCGGCCTGGGGGCCCTGTTCTCGCACCTGGGCATCGGCGGTGCCGCAGCCAGCATGCTGTCGTCGATCCTGATGATCGTGCTGCTGGCCCTGGCCGTGATGTTTATCGTACGCATGTTCCGCCGCAAGTCGACCCCAGCTGCGCCGACCTTCTCCGGCTATAACCAGACGCCGGTGCCGGCCACGGGCACGCCGGAAATCGGTTCCGGCCTGAATAACGGCTACCAGCGCGATGCTTACCAGGACAATGCGCAGCCCGGCTACCCGCTCGGCGGCGCCAGTGGCGGCCTCTCGCTCGACAAGGGCGGCAATGCGCACCAGCAATGGGGCGTGCCGGCCGGCTTCGACACCGATGCCTTCCTGCGCCATGCGAAATCCTCGTTCATCCGCATGCAGGCTGCCTGGGACCGCAGCGATACCGCCGACCTGCGCGAATTCACTTCGCCTGAAGTCTATGCCGAGCTGTCGATGCAGATCCAGGAACGCGGCGGCAATGCCGACTTCACCGACGTGGTCTCGATCGATGCCCAGCTGCTCGGCATCGAAACCACCGACCGCGACTACCTGGCGAGCGTGCAGTTCAACGGCATGATGCGCAATGCGCCGAATGCGCCGGCCGAGCCGTTCGTCGAAGTGTGGAACCTGTCCAAGCCGCTGAACGGGAATGGCGGCTGGGTGTTGGCCGGTATCCAGCAAATCACCTGACTTTATTTTGCCGAACCCGGTGCGCGCCGTTCGTGCTGCCGGGTTTGTGCTCCGGTGAACTGGTAAGATCGAAACCGCCCGCATTCCGGGCGGTTTTTCTTTTGTAGATATGAATCCATGTCCCTGACTCCCAATTTGAGCGCACCCGCCGTCGCCACCGTCAACCACCTGCTGGCCCAGGAAGCCTGGGCGCGCGACGCTTTGATGCGCCATGCCGGCAAGACCGCCTGCATTGATACCGGGCACCTGCGCCTGTGCATGCGGGTGACGCGCGATGGCATGCTCGAGACCGCCGAGGCCGATGACGTGCCCAGCGTCACGATCCACGTGAAGCTGAGCGATCTGCCGCTGATCCTGCAGAACAGCGAGCGCGCCTTTTCCTATGTGCGCATCGATGGCGACGCCGAGTTCGCCAACACGATTTCGCAGCTGTCGAAAGGCTTGCGCTGGGATGCCGAGCACGACCTCGAGCGCCTCATCGGTCCGATCGGCGCGGTGCGCCTGGTCGGCGGGGCGCGCGGTGCCGTTGGCGCCGCCACCTCGGCCGGACGGCGCCTGGCCGAGAACGTGGCTGAATTCCTGCTGGAAGAAAAACGCGTGCTGGTGCGTCCGAACCACGTCGACGGCTTTGCCGCCGAGGTCAGCCGCCTGCGCGACGACGTCGAGCGCAGCGCCAAGCGCATCGCCAAGCTCGAACAACAACTGGACCAGAAGCTGCAGCGCAATGCCGCTTCCGCACCCCCGGCGTTGCCCGCTCCCGCGGCCGTGCCACTGCTCCCCGAACCGAAGTCGAATTCCTGATGATCCTGAAATTCCTGCGCCTGCTGAAGATCCTGACCGTTGCCACCCGTTACGGCCTGGATGAGATCGCCATGTCCGGGTTGCGCGTGCCGCGCACCACGCGCCTGCTGAATACCGTCTTTTTCTGGCGCCGGATCACATCGCCGCGTGCGATCCGCCTGCGCCTGGCGCTGGAAGAACTGGGGCCAATCTTCGTCAAGTTCGGCCAGGTGCTGTCCACCCGTCCCGACCTGATGCCGCCGGATATCGTGGCCGAGCTGTCGCTGCTGCAGGATCGCGTGCCGCCATTCCCGTCCGAGCAGGCGATCGCCCAGATCACGCGCTCGCTGGGCGCCCATCCGGACGAACTGTTCGCCACCTTCGAACACACCCCGGTGGCCTCGGCCTCGATCGCGCAGGTGCACTTTGCCACGCTGAAGGATGGCAGGCAGGTGGCGGTGAAGGTGTTGCGTCCGGGTATGAATGCCACCATCGGCGAAGACCTGGCACTGATGCAGACGGCGGCGCGCCTGATCGAACGGGTGTGGCCGGACAGCCGCCGCCTGAAGCCGCGCGAAGTCGTCGCGGAGTTCGACAAATACCTGCACGACGAGCTCGACCTGATGCGCGAGGCGGCGAACGCCAGCCAGCTGCGCCGCAATTTCGCCAACTCGACCCTGCTGATGGTCCCGGAAATGCACTGGGATTACTGCACCAGCAACGTGATCGTGATGGAGCGCATGAACGGCATCCCGATCTCGCAGATCGACCGCCTGGCCGCTGCCGGCGTGGACCTCAAAAAGCTGTCGAGCGACGGCGTCGAGATTTTCTTTACCCAGGTCTTCCGCGACGGCTTTTTCCATGCGGACATGCACCCTGGGAACATCCTGGTCTCGATCGACGAGGCGACCTTCGGGCGCTATATCGCGCTCGACTTCGGCATCGTCGGCACCCTGAACGATTTCGACAAGGATTACCTGTCACAGAACTTTCTGGCCTTCTTCCGGCGCGACTACAAGCGGGTGGCCGAAGCCCACATCGAATCCGGCTGGGCACCGCGCGACACCCGCGTCGACGAGCTGGAAGCGGCGGTGCGCGCCACCTGCGAGCCGATCTTCGACCGTCCGCTGAAAGATATTTCTTTTGGCCAGGTGCTGCTGCGCCTGTTCCAGACCTCGCGCCGCTTCAACGTCGAGGTGCAGCCGCAGCTGGTGCTGCTGCAAAAGACCATGCTCAACATCGAAGGCCTGGGGCGCCAGCTCGATCCCGATCTGGACCTGTGGAAGACCGCAAAGCCCTACCTGGAGCGCTGGATGGCCGAGCAGGTCGGCTGGCGCGGCATGGTCGAGCGCCTGAAGGCCGAGGCGCCGCGCTTCGCCCAGATCTTCCCCCAACTGCCGCGCCTGGCGCATCAGGTGCTGGACCGCAAGGCCCATCCCGTGGCCGACATCAGCGAATTGCTGGCCGAAGTGCTGAAGGCGCAGCGCCGCATGAATCGCCTGATGACGGTCGTGGTGTGCGTCGCCAGTGCGGCGGCGCTGTATGCGGCGGCGATGCACATCATGGCCAATTGGCACATTGCTTGAGGCGGAAAAAAGAAAGGCCCGCATTGCGGGCCTGATTTGAAGTCGTTCTTTTATGGCTTTGCGGCGCACCGGCAGGACCGGCTGCGCAAACTTCTGTTTCTTGGTTCAGCTGCATCAGCTGATGAGGTGCTATTTAAACAGGTAAGTTGATGAACGGCAAACGCAACCGCACACTGCTGTGATGAAAAACAACACTGTTGCATGAATGCAGCACTTGTCCAAAACGCATCGGCGCCACCCAGGCTGCCGCAAAAGGCAACTTCCTCTGCAAAAGCTTTATAATTCAGGGTTTTGATGATTTTTGCGGAGTATTCAGATGCCGATTTACGCCTACCGCTGCGATGAATGCGGTTTTGCCAAGGATGTACTGCAAAAGATTGCCGATCCGGTTCTGACCGTCTGCCCGAACTGCGGCAAGTCATCGTTCAAGAAGCAGGTGACGGCCGCCGGTTTCCAGCTCAAGGGCACCGGCTGGTACGTGACCGACTTCCGCGGTGGCAGCGCACCGGCGACCGGAACGGCACCGTCGGCGCCGGCCGAGGGCGGCACGACCGCCGCCAAGGAAGCGCCGGCTGCGGCGCCTGCAGCCGCACCGGCGCCGGCGCCGGCCAAGGACAGTGGCGGCAGCTGAGCCGGCAGCGAGAGACGACACGACCGCGATGCGTAAATATTTCATTACCGGCCTGCTGGTCCTGGTCCCGCTGGCGATCACCCTCTGGGTCCTGAACCTGGTGATCGGCACGCTCGACCAGTCGCTGCTGCTGGTGCCCCAGCAGTGGCAACCGCGCACGCACATCCCGGGCCTCGGTGCGATCATCACGCTGGTGGTCGTATTCCTGACCGGCCTGCTGACCAACAACCTGGTCGGCAACTACGTGGTGCGCCTGTGGGAGCGCCTGCTGCACCGCATCCCGGTGGTCAACTCGATCTACGGCAGCGTCAAGCAGGTGTCGGACACGCTGTTCTCGTCCTCGGGCAATGCCTTCCGCAAGGCAGTGCTGATCCCGTATCCGCACGAGAATTCGTACACGATCGGTTTCCTCACCGGCGTGCCGGGCGGCGACGTCAAGAACCACCTGGTGGGCGATTACGTGAGCGTGTACGTGCCGACCACGCCGAATCCGACCTCCGGCTTCTTCCTGATGCTGGAACGCAGCCGGGTGGTCGAACTGGACATGAGCGTCGATGCGGCGCTGAAGTACATCGTGTCGATGGGTGTCGTGGCGCCGCCGGACTTGACGCCGGCCGCTGCCGTCCCGGTGAATGCGGCGGCCCTGGAAATAAAAAACTAGAAGAATCAAACCGAATCAAACGCCTGCGAAGCGGGCGACCGAATAACCAACCTGGATCGAAAAACTATGTCCTCCATGCGTACTCACTACTGCGGCCTCGTCACCGAGGAACTGCTGGGCCAAACCGTCAGCCTGTGCGGCTGGGTGCACCGCCGCCGCGACCACGGCGGTGTGATCTTCATCGACCTGCGCGACCGTGAGGGCCTGGTGCAGGTGGTCTGCCACCCGGACAATGCCGACGTCTTCAAGGGCGCCGAGCACGTGCGCAACGAGTACTGCCTGCGCATCACCGGCACCGTCGTGAACCGCCTGGAAGGCACCGCCAACGCCAACCTGAAGTCGGGCAAGATCGAGATCAACACCACGCAACTCGAAGTGCTGAACGCTTCGGTGCCGGTGCCGTTCCAGCTGGACGACGACAACCTGTCGGAAACCACCCGCCTGACCCACCGCGTGCTCGACCTGCGCCGCGACCAGATGCAGCACAACCTGCGCCTGCGCTACAAAGTGTCGATGGAAGTGCGCAAGTACCTGGACAACCTGGGTTTCATCGACATCGAAACCCCGATGCTGGGCAAGTCGACCCCGGAAGGCGCCCGCGACTACCTGGTGCCGTCGCGCGTCAACCCGGGCACCTTCTTTGCGCTGCCACAGTCGCCGCAACTGTTCAAGCAGCTGCTGATGGTCGCCAACTTCGACCGCTACTACCAGATCACCAAGTGCTTCCGCGACGAAGACCTGCGCGCCGACCGCCAGCCGGAATTCACCCAGATCGACTGCGAAACCTCGTTCCTGACCGAGCAGGAAATCCGTGACCTGTTCGAAGACATGATGCGTACCGTCTTCAAGAACGCGGCCGGCATCGACCTGCCGAACCCGTTCCCGGTGATGGACTTCGCCACCGCCATGGGCTCCTACGGTTCGGACAAGCCGGACATGCGCGTCAAGCTGCAGTTCACCGAACTGACCGACCTGATGAAGACCGTCGAATTCAAGGTCTTCAACAGCGCCGCCAACATGGCCGGCGGCCGCGTGGTCGGCCTGCGCGTGCCGCAGGGCGGTTCGATGCCGCGTTCGGAAATCGACGCGTACACCCAGTTCGTCGCCATCTACGGCGCCAAGGGCCTGGCCTACATCAAGGTCAACGAGAAGGCAAAAGGCCGTGACGGCCTGCAGTCGCCGATCGTGAAGAACCTGTCGGACGACGTGCTGGCCCAGATCCTGACGCTGACCGGCGCCGAAGACGGCGACCTGATCTTCTTCGGTGCGGACAAGGCGAAGGTCGTCAACGACGCCATGGGCGCGCTGCGCGTGAAGATCGGCCACTCGGAATTCGGCAAGAAGGCCGGCCTGTTCGACGAGGTCTGGTCGCCGCTGTGGGTCATCGACTTCCCGATGTTCGAGTACGACGACGAAGCCGACCGCTGGACCGCGACCCACCACCCGTTCACCGCACCGAAGGACGGCCACGAGGACATGCTCGAGACCAATCCGGGCGCCTGCATCGCCAAGGCCTACGACATGGTCCTGAACGGCTGGGAACTGGGTGGCGGCTCGATCCGTATCCACCGCGAAGAAGTCCAGAGCAAGGTGTTCCGCGCGCTGAAAATCGACGCCGAAGAAGCCCAGCTGAAGTTCGGCTTCCTGCTCGACGCCCTGCAATACGGCGCGCCGCCGCACGGTGGCCTGGCCTTCGGCCTGGACCGCCTGATCACGCTGATGACCGGCTCGACCTCGATCCGCGACGTGATCGCCTTCCCGAAAACCCAGCGCGCGCAGGATCTGCTGACCAATGCGCCGTCGGAAGTGGACGAGAAGCAGCTGAAGGAGCTGCATATCCGTCTGCGTGGCGAGCAGCCGAAGGTCGCTTGATCGCCTGGTAATTAGTGAGCAGATGATCCGTCGCCCCTGCGCAGGCAGGGGGCCAAGTTGCACGCTTTGCCGCGCTGCGCAGAACTTGGACCCCTGCCTTCGCAGGGGCGACGTTTTTAAGCTAGCGTTACAATGCTGACCATGGCTTACAAGATCCCCGAATCCGTCCTGGTCGTCATCCACACCGCCGACCTGGAAGTCCTGCTGATCGAACGCGCCGACCGTCCCGGCTTCTGGCAATCGGTCACCGGCTCGCTCGACGCGCTCGACGAACCGCTGCACCAGACCGCAACCCGCGAGCTGTTCGAGGAAACCGGTATCGTCGCCGACGGCGAACGCATCAAGCTGCAAGACTGGCAACTGTCCAACATCTACGAAATCTACGAAACCTGGCGCCACCGCTATGCGCCCGGCATCACCCACAACACCGAGCACGTCTTTTCGGTCTGCGTCCCGCGCGACATCCCGATCGTGCTGGCGCCGCGCGAACATGTGCAGTACGCGTGGCTGCCGTTGCTGGAAGCGGCGGACCGGTGCTTTTCCGGTTCGAATGCCGAGGCCATCCTGCAGTTGCCGCGGCGCGTGACTGCTGCAGTCTGAACAATGAAGACAGGGAAGATAAAAGACGTTCTGAACCCAGCAGTTCTGCTTTTATCCCTGATGGCCAGTTTTTCCGGCCTGGCGTCAGCGCAAGTCCTGATGGCTTCCAATACCGAATCCGCATTGGCCGAAAACGTCAGGCTGCCCCAGGGCGTCATCGACCTGATCATCAAAAGCGAGCCGGATGATGCGGGCCAGCTCGAAGCATGCATGGCAAACGACGGGGGCAAACGCATCCCCGTGGCCGATCTGTTTTCGGCACAGGCAATCCGGCTCAACGACGATGGGCTGCCCGACTATTTCGTACGCCCAGCCCTCGCACCCTATTGCGATGTATTCTATGGCGCGCAACTTTTCAGATACTGGTTTGTCACGACTCACCGGCACAAAGGCAAAATCAGCTATCGGATTGTTTTCAAGGCCGGGGGCGATGAAGTCCGCGTGCTGAATCATCGCACCAAGGGCTATCGCGACCTGGAGCTGGTTGGACACAATGCCGTCAAAGTGGCAACCTCGTCATGGCGCTTTGATGGAAAGAAATACGTGATTGCCGGCTGCATTTTGCGCAATGCAGATCCAGCCGATACGCACACTTCCCAATGCTGACGGAGGATGTTAATCAAGCGTCAGCCAACAGGACCTGACTAAAGCCGCGGCTCGCACGCCTCCCTGTATATCTTCCCGGTAGCGTCCTTGAGTTCGGCATGCGGCAAAAACTGATCCGAGATCGTCAGGATCGCATGCAGGCTGTTGCTGAGCTTGTCCAGCTCGATCTCGCCGGGCTTCAGCGACGTCTGCAGCAAATGTACCGCCATGTCGGCCAGCAACAGGCGCTGCTTGTCCAGCCAGTCCGCGCCGCTGCCTTTGATGGCAGGGTGCCGAAGCAGGGCGTCTTCGACCACACCATGGACTTCCCAGCCCGTTTCGATGAGTCCCGCTCGCGTCACGTCATCCATTTTTTCTCCTTGTTGGCCGGTTTGTCCCGGCTGGCGTGCCTCGATTTTCCTGCATTTCCCGCACATCGATATGCACCCAATGTTTTAACAAAAAGATCATATCCAACGACGAAACCATTCCTTCCAGCCGGGTCGCATGGACGGTAGCCTGTGAGCGTTTCCTTGACCTATATCGATCATGAATGTTCTTCTGCTGGGCGGAAGCCCATCCGCGCCGTCGACGACCTGGCGCCTGCAACAGCTCGTCGGTGAGCGCCTGGCCGCGCTCGGCCATCGCACGAATGCGCTGCAAGTGCGCGACTTGCCGGCGCTAGCCTTGCTGCGCGCCGATACGAGCGATCCCGCTATTCTCGAGGCTGTCGCGCTGCTCCGCGAGGCCGATGCCATCGTCGTCGGCACGCCTGTGTATAAAGCCTCGTTCAGCGGCGTCCTGAAACTTTTCCTCGACCTGCTGCCGCAGGACGGGCTGGCGGGCAAGCTGGTGCTGCCGCTGGCGACCGGCGGCAGCCAGTCGCACATGCTGGCCCTCGATTACGCGCTGCGGCCGGTGCTGGCCTCGCTGGCGCCGCGCCACATCCTGCCCAGCATCTATGCCACCGCGGCGCAGCTGCCCTGGGATCCCGACAAGGGCGTGCTGCCGGTCTCGGTCATCGGTGCGCGCATCGACGCCGGTGTCGAACAGCTGGCCCACGAACTGGAAGGTGCACTGCTGCGCAAGGCGGCGGGTTCGCTGTCCGCGCTGGCACCCGCCTCCGCAACCGTCCACGCCTGACAGGACCCGTATGACCGACCATATCGAACACGGGCGCCAGCGCCGGCGCACGCTCGGCCTGCTGTTTGCCGCCGCATCCGCTGGTGTTTCCGGTACGGTACTTGCCGGCAGCGCCGGCCGCGCCGCCGCCGCACCGCTGCAGGAAATCCGCATCGGCTACCAGAAATACGGCACGCTGACCCTGCTCAAGGGCCGCGCCACGCTCGAACCGCGCCTGGCGGCGAAAGGCATCAAGGTCAAGTGGACCGAGTTCCCGGCCGGGCCGCAGCTGCTCGAAGGCCTGAACGTCGGCAGCATCGATTTCGGCACCGTCGGCGAAGCGCCGCCGATCTTCGCCCAGGCGGCCGGTGCCGGCCTGGCCTATGTCGGCAACGAACCGCCATCGCCCAACTCGGAAGCGATCGTGGTGCCGAAAAACTCCACGCTGCGTTCGCTGGCCGACCTGAAGGGCAAGAAGATCGTCCTGAACAAGGGCTCCAACGTCCATTACCTGCTGGTGAAGGCGCTGGAAAAGGCGGGCGTCGCCTGGCGCGATATCCAGCCGGTGTATTTGCCACCGGCCGACGCGCGCGCCGCCTTCGAGCGCGGTGCCGTGGATGCCTGGGCGATCTGGGATCCGTTCCTGGCCGCGGCCGAAAAGCAGCTCGGCGCACGCGTGCTGGCCACCGGCCAGGGCCTGGTCGCCAACCACCAGTTTTATCTGTCCTCGCGCGACTTCGCGCGCCAGCACCCGGACGTGGTGCGCCTCGTGCTCGACGAGATCGGCAAGGTCGACACCTGGGGCAGGGACCATCCGCAGGAAGTCAGCGCCATCCTGGCGGCGCAGACCGGTTTGCCGGCCGACGTGGTGGCGCTGGCGGGCGGGCGCTATGCGTATGGGGTGAAAGCCGTCACGCCGGAAGTGCTGCGCGCGCAGCAAGACATCGCCGATGCCTTTTACCAGCTCAAGCTGATACCGAAACCGATCGCGGTGCGCGAGGCGCAGCCGCCCACCGAACTCCTGGCCAAGGACTGAATCATGCCGTCGACTCCGAATATTTTCTGGTTCCTTCCCACCCACGGCGACAGCCGCTACCTCGGCACCAGCCGCGGCGCGCGCACGGTCGACGCCGACTACCTGCGCCAGGTCGCGGTGGCCGCCGATACCCTCGGCTACGAGGGCGTGCTGCTGCCGACCGGGCGCTCCTGCGAGGATGCCTGGATCGTGGCCTCGTCGCTGATCCACGAGACCCGCAAACTCAAGTTCCTGGTGGCGATCCGTCCCGGCCTGTCGACGCCCGGCCTGTCGGTGCGCATGGCCTCGACCTTCGACCGCCTGTCCGGTGGACGCCTCTTGATCAACGTAGTGACCGGCGGCGACCAGGGAGAGCTGGAAGCCGACGGCTTGTTCGCCGACCACGCCGAGCGCTACGAAATCTCGGACGAATTCTTCCGCGTCTGGCGCGCCTCGATGGCCGGGGAGGGCGGTGCCAAGGGCTACGATTTCGAAGGCAAGCACATCACCGTGAAGGGCGCGCGCACGCTGTATCCGGCGGTGCAGAAGCCCTATCCGCCGCTGTACTTCGGCGGCTCGTCGGAAGCCGCGCACGAGCTGGCTGCCGAGCAGATGGACGTGTACCTGACCTGGGGCGAGCCGCCGGCCGCCGTGGCCGAGAAACTGAACGACATCCGCGCCCGCGCCGCGAAGCACGGCCGCACGCTGAAGTTCGGCATCCGCCTGCACGTGATCGTGCGCGAGACCAATGAAGAAGCGTGGAAGGCGGCCGACGAATTGATCAGCCACCTGGACGACGACGTCATCGCCAAGGCCCAGGCCGCGTTCGCGAAGATGGATTCGGTCGGCCAGCGCCGCATGGCGGCCCTGCACGGCGGGCGCCGCGACAAGCTGGAAGTCTCGCCCAACCTGTGGGCCGGGGTCGGCCTGGTGCGCGGCGGCGCCGGTACCGCGCTGGTGGGCGATCCGGAAACGGTGGCGGCGCGCATGCGCGAGTATGCCGATCTCGGCATCGAGACCTTCATCCTGTCCGGCTATCCGCACCTGGAAGAGTCTTACCGCTTTGCCGAGCTGGTGTTCCCGCTGCTCGGCAAAGGCAAGCAGGGTGGGGAGATGTCGCTGACCGGGCCGTTCGGCGAGGTGATGGCAAGCGATATCGTTCCTAAAGACAAGAAGGTGGCGTGATGGCCGCATCGACTCCGGTATCGGCTCCAGCAGCGCTCCCATCGCGGCCGCTGGCGCGCCTGTCGGCCGCGCTGGCACCCTGGGCACTGCCGATCCTGCTCGTGGCCGTCTGGCAGGCGGCGGCGCACACCGGCCTGCTGTCCAGCCGCATCCTGCCCGAACCCTGGGCCGTGGCGACGGCGTTCTGGAACCTGGCGCTGTCGGGCGAGCTGTGGACCCACCTGAAGGTGAGCCTGTCGCGCGCGATCGCGGGTTTCGCGGTCGGCGCCGGCCTCGGCTTGCTGCTGGGCCTGCTCAACGGCAGCAGCCGGCGCGCCGCCACCCTGCTCGACACCACCCTGCAGATGATCCGCAACATTCCGGCCCTGGCCCTGATCCCGCTGGTGATCCTGTGGTTCGGCATCGACGAGGCGGCCAAGCTGTTCCTGCTGTCGATCGGGGTATTTTTCCCGATGTACCTGAACACCTTCCACGGCATCCGCTCGGTCGACGCCGGCCTGATCGAAATGGCGCGCAGCTACGGCCTGTCCGGCTGGGCGCTGTACCGCGATGTGATCCTGCCCGGCGCGCTGCCCTCGATCCTGGTCGGCGTGCGCTTTTCGCTGGGGCTGGTGTGGGTGCTCCTGATCGTCGCCGAAACCATTTCGGCCCAGGCCGGCATCGGCTACATGACCATGAATGCGCGCGAGTTCCTGCAGACCGACGTGGTGCTGGTCGGCGTGCTGCTGTACGCGCTGCTGGGCAAGGCTGCCGACTGGTCGGCGCGCGGGCTGGAGCGGCATTTCCTGCGCTGGAATCCGGCTTATCAATGAGTACCGAGGCAGTCATGCAAATCAATCCCATCGAAGAAAAGCAGGTCAGCCGCACGGTCGACCAGGCGCTGCACGGCGTCCCCTTGAGCCTGCGCGGTCTCAGCAAGCACTACGGCGGGCGCACCGTGCTCGACGCGATCGACCTCGAGATCGCGCCGGGCGAATTCGTCGCCGTGGTCGGACGCAGCGGCTGCGGCAAGAGCACGCTGCTGCGCGCCATCGCCGGGCTCGAACGGCCGGATGGCGGCCAGCTGCGCATCGGCAGTGGCGGCAGCCAGCCCGAAGTGCGCATGATGTTCCAGGATGCGCGCCTGCTGCCCTGGAAAACCGTGCTGCAGAACGTGGCGCTGGGTTTGGCCAACGGTGAGGAGAGAGCACGCGCGGCATTGGCCAGCGTCGGCCTGGCCGAACGCGCCGGCGACTGGCCGGCGGTGCTGTCGGGCGGCCAGCGCCAGCGCGTGGCCCTGGCGCGCGCGCTGGTGCACGAACCGCAGCTCCTGCTGCTGGACGAGCCGCTCGGTGCTCTCGATGCACTGACCCGCATCGAAATGCAGCAATTGATCGAAACGCTATGGACCCGGCGCGGCTTCACGGCGGTGTTGGTGACGCACGACGTACAGGAAGCCGTGGTGCTGGCCGACCGCATCCTGCTGATCCAGGAAGGACGGCTGGCGTTGGACCAGGAAGTGGCGCTCCTACGGCCGCGTGCACGCGGCAGCGTCGATTTCGGTTCCCTGGAGCAAAAGGTGCTCGACAGGGTGTTGGATATTTAATACAGCAGAGGGAAAATGTAAAAAAACCGCCACACGTAAATATATTTGTGTTTATATGTATTCGATTTTCACACTTTGTAACAGAATTTAATTTGCATATATTGACTCAGGACAATATATTTACTGGGTTGACAGGGATTAAATATTTGTTTAATGTCAAGAGTGACGTCAGGGTCGACTTAACGTTTTGTAAAGTTCAAACGGGGATACTGGAGAAACTATGAGCGAACGCAAATCCGAGCAAAAAGTAAAAGATGTCGGTGTTGATAACGATTGCCTTTGCATCGAATTGTTAAATGGCCTGCGACTGATGGGCCCGCTGCGTACCAAACCGATCTACCGCGACCCCGTCGTACTGCCCGAAGCCCGCACCTTGCCGACAGGCGAATTTCACCCCGCTGCCGCTTCCTGAGACTGTCCGGTCATTACCGCTCCGGCGATCCGGAGCGGTCCGCAGTATCCGCTACCTTTCACGCCCAGGCCCTCCGCCTTCCATACCTGTTTGTTCCAGACGGTATCCGCGCCGCTCCACCCCGCCGCACGATTGCAATGCTGAGGACGAGAAACTCCGAGTGATGGGGTTAAAATGTCCTTATGAAAATACGTGTTGCGACTTATAACATTCATAAGGGCGTGTCGTCGTTCCGCAGCACGCCGCGTGTACTGGCCCTTAAAAAAGCCATCGGCCTGTTCGATGCGAACGTCGTGTTCCTGCAGGAAGTGCAGGGGCGCCACGATCGCTATCAGGCCCGCTATGGCGAAAAAGCGCGCAGTCCCCATCACCACTGGCCGGAAGCGGCGCAGCACGAATTCTTCGCGGGCGAATCGCTGCATGCGGCCTACGGCATGAACGCGGTGTACGACCACGGCCACCACGGCAATGCACTGCTGTCCGCGTATCCGATCGCGAACATGCACAACCACGATATTTCCGATCACGCCTACGAGCAGCGCGGTATCCTGCACTGCATCCTGGAAACCGAGGCCGGTAACATCCACTGCTACGTCGTCCACCTGGGCTTGTTCGAAGGCAGCCGGCGCCGTCAGACCGATGCTCTGGTCAATTGCGTAAAGGAGTCGGCAGGTGAAAACGAGCCGGTCATCATCGCCGGCGACTTCAACGACTGGCGCAATACCCTGAGCGATTGCCTGCGCTTAAAGCTGGGCGTGGTCGAAGTCTTCGACGAGCTGGAGCGGCGTTCCTCGCGCATCGGCGACCTGGTGCGCAACGTGGCGGGCCGCCAGCAGCGCCTGGTGCCGGCACGCACCTTCCCGGCGGCCATGCCCTGGTTCCGCCTGGACCGGATGTACGTGCGCGGTTTCAAGGTCGAGCATGCCGAAGTGCTGCACGGCCCGCAATGGGCGCGCCTGTCGGATCACGCGCCCATCGTCGCCAACCTGCAGCTGGCATAGGGTCATGCGCTCGGTTACCTACGTAGCGAACAACGACGTTACCCTTCTCGAAAGCGGCAGTACCTACCTGCCGGCCTTGCTGGAAGCCTTGCATGCGGCCGAGCAGGAAATCCTGTACGAAACCTATATCTACGCCGAGGACGAGACGGCGCGCGCGATCACGGACGCGCTGATCGCAGCGGCGAAGCGCGGGGTCAAGGTGCGCGTGGTGACCGACTGGTTCGGTACCGGCAACCGGGCCGCATGCCGCCTGGGCGAAACCTTCGCGGCGGCCGGCGTGCATTACCGCATGTTCAATCCCTGGTTCAAGCGGGGGGCCGCGCGCAGCCACCGCAAGGTCACCGTGGTCGACAATGAAGTCGCCTTCGTGGGCGGCATCAACACCAACGACGACATGCTGTGCGACTACGAGCCGCATGAGCCGCTGCCGGCGCCGCGCTGGGACTTCGCGGTGCGCGTGCACGGGCCGCTGGTCGACGAGATCCACCGCGAAGCGCAGGCGCAATGGGCGCGCACCGGCCACCTGGCGCTGGGCCGCCGCGTGAAACTGTTCAAGGAAATGCGCAAGAAGCCGCCGGCCCAGGGCGAACGGCCGATGCGCGCCGGTTTCGTGGTGCGCGACAACCTGCGCAACCGGCGCACCATCCAGCGCGCCTACCTGCAGGCGATCGGCCAGGCGCGCAAGCGGGTGCTGATGGCCACGCCATACTTCGCCCCGGGGCGCAGGTTCCGCGACGCCATGTGCAAGGCGGCGCGGCGCGGCGTCGACGTCTGCCTGCTGATCGGCGTCGGCGAATTCCGGGTGCAGGATGCGGTGGCGGCTTCGTTTTATCGGGAATTGCTGGAGGCGGGGGTGCGCATCGTCGAGTACCGCAAGACCCAGTTGCATGCGAAAGTCGCGGTGGTCGACGACATCTGGGCCACGGTGGGGTCTAGTAATTGCGATGCCTTGTCACTATTTATCAATCAGGAAGCCAATGTCGTGGTGCGCGACGCCCGGTTTGCCGCCAGCATGGCGCAGCAGATCCAGAACGGCATCGCCGACGGTGTGCCGGTCGGGCTGGAAGACCTGCGCAAGCTGTCGTGGGTACGGCGTTGCGGGCATGAGACGGCTTATTTCTTATATAAACTGACTATGCGTATCTTTGCCATCGGCTACGCCTGAGTCGGGATTACCTGATTGATTCCAATGACTGAAAACGACAACGTACGCATCGACAAATGGCTGTGGGCAGCGCGCTTCTTCAAGACGCGTACGCTGGCGGCCGAGGCGGTCGACCGCGGCCGCATCAAGATCAACGCCGAGAACGTCAAGCCGGCGCGCTCGGTGAAGGTGGGTGACAAGATCCTGATCGATAACGGCTCGAGCCGTTGGGAAGTGATCGTGCAGGGCTTGTCGGGCACGCGCGGTTCGGCACCGGTGGCGCAGGCGCTCTACCGCGAAACCGAGGTCAGCATCCAGAAACGCGCCAACGACCAGGAAGCGCGCCGCATGTTCCCCGAGCCGGGCAGCACGATCAAGGGCCGGCCGACCAAGCGCGACCGCCGGGCCATCACCCGCGCAGGCGGGTGATGTGCGTAGCGTGGACGGCTCTGCCGTCCACGCGTTCAAGCGGCCTTCAACTAGAACCCCACCTCTAAACTTCCCGTTTGACATTTCACGGCTGGTAGATAATAGTACGAGCGTTCGGATTTTTTCGATTCACGCGGGGATATTATCAGCACTTCAGCCAAATCCATGAGCATGCGCAAGGGCGAGATGACGCGGGCAGCGATTCTCGACGTTGCGCTCGAGCTCGCCAGCCGGGACGGTCTCGAGGGCCTGACCATCGGCCTGCTCGCAGATCGCATGAGCATGAGCAAGTCGGGCGTCTTTGCCCACTTCGGTTCGCGCGAAGACCTGCAGATCGAAGTGCTCAAGCTCTACCACCGCCGCTTCGAGCAGGAAGTCTTTTTCCCTAGTATTAAGGAAGCACGCGGCCTGCCGCGCCTGGAAGCGATGTTCAATCGCTGGCTCAAGCGCGTGTCGGTCGAGATCGCTTCTGGCTGCATCTACATCAGCGGCGCCGTCGAATACGACGACCGTCCCGGCCCGATCCGCGAGGAACTGGTCGGCATGGTGCGCATCTGGCAGGGCGCGCTGGTGCGCTGTGCCCAGCAAGCCATCGATTGCGGCGACCTCAAGGCCGGCACCGATGCCGACCAGCTGGTCTACGAGATGTATGGCCTGGTGCTGGCGGTGCATCACGATGCGCGTTTCCTGCGCCTCCCCGGTGCCGTCGAGCGCGCCCACCGCGGCTTCGCGCGCCTGATCGAAAACTACCGCAATCCCGCTCACTAAATAAATCATTACCTTCGTCAGGAGATCAACATGGGTCAGTACGTCGCGCCACTTCGGGATATGCAGTTCGTTCTGCACGAGTTCCTGAACGTCTCGGAAGAATACAAGGGCATGCCCCGCTACGAAGACGTCGATGCCGACATCATCAATCAGGTGCTGGAAGAGGGTGCGAAGTTCACCCAGGAAGTGCTGTTCCCGCTGAACCACACCGGTGACCGCGAAGGCTGCCACTACGACGCCGCCACCAAGACCGTGACCACCCCGAAGGGTTTCAAGGAAGCGTACAAGCAGTACGTCGAAGGCGGCTGGGCGGCATTGGCTTGCGATCCGGAATACGGCGGCCAGGGCTTGCCGGTAGCGCTGAACAACTCGTTCTACGAGATGCTGAACTCTTCGAACCAGGCCTGGTCGATGTACCCGGGCCTGTCGCACGGCGCCTACGAGTGCCTGAAGGAACACGGCACCGACGAGCAGAAATCGGCCTACCTGCCGAAGCTGGCCTCGGGCGAATGGACCGGCACCATGTGCCTGACCGAAGCGCACTGCGGCACCGACCTGGGCCTGCTGCGCTCGAAGGCCGAGCCGCAGGGCGACGGCACCTACAAGATCACCGGCTCCAAGATCTTCATCTCGGCCGGCGAGCACGACGTCGCCGACAACATCATCCACCTGGTGCTGGCACGCCTGCCGGACGCGCCGGAAGGTTCGAAAGGCATCTCGCTGTTCCTGGTGCCGAAGTTCCTGCCGACCGCCGACGGCCAGCCGGGCGAGCGCAACCCGATCTTCTGCGGCGCCATCGAAGAAAAGATGGGCATCCACGGCAACGCCACCTGCCAGATGAACCTGGACGGCGCGGTCGGCACCCTGATCGGCCAGCCGCACAAGGGCCTGAACGCGATGTTCGTGTTCATGAACGCCGCCCGCCTCGGCGTCGGCATGCAGTCGCTGGGCCTGACCGAAGTCGCCTACCAGAACGCGCTGACGTACGCGAAAGACCGCATCCAGATGCGCAGCCTGTCGGGCCCGAAGGCACCGGACAAGCCGGCCGACCCGATCATCGTGCACCCGGACGTGCGCCGCATGCTGCTGACCGGTAAAGCCTATGCCGAAGCCGCACGCGCCTTCTCGTCCTACGTCGCGCTGCAGATCGACCGCGAACTGCACCACCCGGACGAGGACGTGCGCAAGGACGCCGCCGACGAAGTCGCGCTGCTGACCCCGATCATCAAGGCCTTCATCACCGACAACGCCTGGATCGCCACCTCGGAAGCGCTGCAGGTGTACGGCGGCCACGGCTACATCAGCGAGTGGGGCATGGAGCAGTACGTGCGCGACGCCCGTATCAACATGATCTACGAAGGCACCAACACGATCCAGTCGCTCGACCTGCTGGGCCGCAAGATCCTGATGGACAACGGCGCCAAGCTGCGCAAGTTCGGCGAGAAGATCAAGTCCTTCGTCGAAGAGAACGGCCTGGACGAGAACCTGTCCGAGTTCATCACCCCGCTGGGCGAGCTCGGCGAGAAGGTCAGCAAGCTGACCATGGAAATCGGCATGAAAGCCTTCCAGAGCCCGGACGAAGTCGGCGCCGCTGCCGTGCCTTACCTGCGCGTGGTCGGCCACCTGGTGTACAGCTACTTCTTCGCCCAGATGGCGAAGATCGCACTGGCCAAGCTGGACTCGGGCGACAAGTTCTACGAGTCGAAGCTGGCGACCGCACGCTTCTACTTCGCACGCCTGTACCCGGAAACCGCGATGCTGATCCGCCAGGCGCGTTCGGGTGCGAGCAACCTGCTGGCGCTGGACGCGGATCTGTTCTAAGCACGACCATCACGTACAACGACGTACATCGACGTACACCCGCTACATTGAACCGTCATCCCCGCGAAGGCGGGGATCCAAGTTTGCAGCATTGCCACGAACTTGGGTTCCCGCCTTCGCGGGAACGACGAATCACAAAGGATAACGATATGTCCAACTTCATCGTCAAAAAAGTCGCCGTGCTGGGCGCCGGCGTGATGGGCGCGCAGATTGCCGCGCACTGCGTCAACGCCAAGGTCCCGGTCGTGCTGTTCGATTTGCCTGCAAAAGAGGGCAACAAGAACGGCATCGTCCTGAAAGCCATCGAGAACCTGAAAAAACTGTCGCCGGCCCCGCTCGGCAACAAGGAAGACGCGTCCCTGATCGAAGCTGCCAACTACGAGGACAACCTCGACCTGCTGGCCGGCTGCGACCTGATCATCGAAGCGATCGCCGAGCGCATGGACTGGAAGCACGACCTGTACAAGAAGGTCGCGCCGCACATCGGCGCCAACGCCATTTTTGCATCGAACACCTCGGGCCTTTCCATCGGCAAGCTGGCCGAAGGTTTTGATGAAGAACTGAAGGCGCGCTTCTGCGGCGTCCACTTCTTCAACCCGCCGCGCTACATGCACCTGGTCGAGCTGATTCCGACCCCGTCGACCCGTCCGGAAATCCTGGACCAGCTGGAAACCTTCCTGACCTCGACCCTGGGCAAGGGCGTGGTGCGCGCCAAGGACACTCCTAACTTCATCGCCAACCGCGTCGGCATCTTCGGCATGCTGGCCACCATCCACGAAGCCGAGAAGTTCGGGCTGTCGGTGGATGTGGTCGACGACCTGACCGGCGCCAAGCTGGGCCGCGCCAAGTCGGGTACCTTCCGCACCGCGGACGTGGTCGGCCTGGACACCATGGGCCACGTGATCAAGACCATGCAGGACACCCTGCAGGACGATCCGTTCTTCGGCGTCTACAAGACCCCTGAAGTATTGACCCGCCTGATCGAGAAGGGCGCGCTGGGCCAGAAGACCGGCGCCGGCTTCTATAAAAAGGTCGGCAAGGACATCCAGCGCCTCGACTTCGCCACCGGCGACTACGTGGCGGGTGGCGCCAAGGCTGCCGACATCGTCGGGCGCATCCTGAAAGAAAAGGACCCGGTCAAGAAATTCAAGGCGATGCGCGAATCGTCGAACCCGCAGGCCCAGTTCCTGTGGGCGATCTTCCGCGACGCCTTCCACTACATCGCCTTCCACCTCGACACCATCGCCGACAACGCGCGCGACGTCGACTTCGCGATGCGCTGGGGCTTCGGCTGGAGCGTCGGTCCGTTCGAGACCTGGCAAGCCGCCGGCTGGACCCAGATCGCGCAGTGGGTCAAGGAAGACATCGAGGCCGGCAAGGCGCTGACCGATGCGCCGCTCCCGGCCTGGGTATTCGAAGGTCCGGTCGCCGAGAAGGGCGTGCACACCGCCGAGGGTTCGTACTCGGTGACCAGGAACGCCTACGTGCCGCTGTCCGACCTGCCGGTGTATCAACGCCAGCAGTTCCGCGCACCGGTCGTCGGCAGCACCAACGCCGATCCGAAGACCGCCGGCACCACCGTGTTCGAGGACGAATCGGTGCGCCTGTGGCACTCGGACGACGAGGTGCTGGTGATCTCGCTGAAAACCAAGATGCACGTGATCGGCGATGGCGTCATCAAGGGCCTCAAGCGCGGCATGGAAGAAGCGTCGAAGGGTTACAAGGGCCTGGTGATCTGGAATACCGACGCGGCCGAAGGCGGCGCGTTCTCGGCCGGCGCCGACCTGCAATCGGCCCTGCCGGCCTTCATGACCGGCGGCGCGAAAGCGATGGAACCGATCGTGCGCGAGCTGCAGGACACCTTCATGCAGATGAAGTACTCGAACATCCCGGTGGTGGCTGCCGTGGCGGGCCTGGCCCTGGGCGGCGGCTGCGAAATGGCGCTGCATGCGTCGAAGCGCGTGGCCTCGATCGAGTCCTACATCGGCCTGGTCGAAGTCGGCGTCGGCCTGGTGCCGGCCGGCGGCGGCCTGAAGGAAGCGGCGCTGCGCGCGGCGAACGAAGCCAAGGGCAACGACATCCTGCAATTCCTGAAGACCGGCTTCACCAATGCGGCCACCGCACAGGTATCGAAATCGGCGCTGGAAGCCAAGGCGATGGGCTACCTGAAGGAAGACGACGTCATCGTGTTCAACCCCTACGAGCTGCTGCACGTGGCGAAGGTGACCGCGCGTGCGATGTTCGACGCCGGCTACCGTGCGCCGCTGCGCCGTCCGGTCCCGGTGACCGGCCGCTACGGCTGGGCGACCATCCGCGGCCAGCTGGTCAACATGCGCGACGGCGGCTTCATCTCGGCCTACGACTACCACCTGGGCGATACCATCGCCGAGATCGTGACCGGTGGCGACATCGACCAGGGCAGCTATGTTTCCGAACAGTGGCTGCTGGACATGGAGCGCAAGGCCTTCATCTCGCTGCTGAACAATCCGAAGACCCAGGAACGCATCATGGGCATGATGCAGACCGGGAAACCGGTTCGCAACTGAGCGGTCCGCAACTAAGCCTCGGATAATAAGGACTACTGACATGAGCAAACAACTTCAAGACGCATACATCGTTGCAGCGACCCGCACCCCGATCGGCAAGGCGCCGCGCGGCATGTTCAACAAGACCCGCCCGGACGACCTCTTGATCGCCGCGATCAAGGGCGCGATGGCAGCCGTGCCGAACCTCGACCCGGCGCTGATCGTCGACGCCGTGATCGGCTGCTCGTTCCCGGAAGCCGAGCAGGGTTTCAATATCGCGCGCCAGGCCGTGGTCATGGCCGGCCTGCCGAACACCGTCGGCGGCGTCACCGTCAACCGCTACTGCGCCTCGGGCATTACCGCCCTGGCGATGGCCGCCGACCGCATCCGCGTCGGTGAAGCCGACGTCATGATCGCCGGCGGCGTCGAATCGATGTCGATGGTGCCGATGATGGGCCACCACCCGTCGATCAACATGCGCGTGTTCGACGACGAGAACGTCGGCCTGGCCTACGGCATGGGCCTGACCGCCGAGAAGGTCGCCGCCCAGTGGAAGGTGTCGCGCGAAGACCAGGACGCCTTCGGCCTGGAATCGCACCGCCGCGCCATCGCCGCCCAGCAGGCCGGCCACTTCAAGGACGAGATCACCCCGGTCGAGATCACCACCCGCACGCCGAACCTGACCACCGGCCAAGTCGACGTCAAGCAGCGCACCGTCGACACCGACGAAGGCCCGCGCGCCGACGCCAGCATGGAATCGATGGCCAAGCTGAAGCCGGTATTCGCCGCCAAGGGCAGCGTGACGGCAGCGACCTCGTCGCAGATGTCGGACGGCGCCGGCGCGCTGATCGTCGTCAGCGAAAAGTTCCTCAGGGAGCACAACCTGACCCCGCTGGCCAAGTTCTCCTCGTTCGCCGTGCGCGGCGTGCCGCCGGAGATCATGGGCATCGGCCCGAAGGTCGCGATCCCGGCCGCGCTGGCCGCCGCCGGCATCACCCAGGACCAGCTGGACTGGATCGAGCTGAACGAAGCGTTTGCAGCACAGGCGCTGGCCGTGATCCGCGACCTGGGCCTGGACCAGTCGAAGGTGAACCCGCTGGGCGGCGCCATCGCCCTCGGCCACCCGCTGGGCGCCACCGGTGCCATCCGCGCCGCGACCGTCGTGCACGGCCTGCGCCGCACCAACCAGAAGTACGGCATGGTGACCATGTGCGTCGGCGCCGGCATGGGTGCGGCGGGCATCATCGAGCGCGTGTAAGTTTCAGGTAGCACGTGAATAGAGAAGGGCGCTGCGGGAATACCTCAGCGCCCTTTTTTCCACCACGTCGTTCCCGCGCAAGCGGGAACCCATGCTGAGTACCCGAAGCCGATCGGCTCAGCGATATAAGAACGCATAACGGAGCACCGACATAATGGACATCCAAACCACCACCGCCAACGGCATCCTCACCCTCGAATTCAACCGCCCGGAGCGCAAGAACGCCATCACCGGCGCCATGTACAGCACGCTGGCAAGCGCCCTGCGCAACGCCGAACAGGACCCATCGGTGCGCGCCATCCTCATCACCGGCAAACCCGAGATCTTTACCGCCGGGAACGACCTCGACGACTTCCTCAACAACGTCGGCGTCGGCGCCATGACCGAAGACCGCCCGGTGTTCCAGTTCATGCAGGCGCTGGAAGGCTGCAGCAAGCCGGTCATCGCCGCGGTGAGCGGCCTGGCGGTCGGCATCGGCACCACGCTGCTGATGCACTGCGACCTGGTCTACGCCGCCGACAGCGCCAAGTTCTCGATGCCCTTCACCCAGCTCGGCCTGTGCCCGGAATTCGCCTCCTCGCTGCTGGTCGCGCAAGCCGCCGGCCATGCGCGCGCCGCCGAAAAACTGCTGCTGGGCGAAGCCTTCCCGGCCCAGGAAGCTTTCGAGATGGGCATCGTCACCAAGGTGCTCCCGGCCGCCGAACTGCTGGCCTTTGCGCAGGGCCAGGCCGCCAAGCTGGTGAAACTGCCGCCGGTATCGGTCCGCACCACCAAGGCGCTGATGAAGCGTTCGCGCGCGGCGCTGGTCAAGGAAACGATCGCGGTCGAGAACGAGCGTTTCAGCGCGATGCTGACCGGCGCCGAGGCCAAGGAAGCGTTTACGGCCTTTTTCGAAAAGCGCAAGCCGGACTTCAGCAAGTTCGACTGAGCACCTGTGGGCCGCACAGCGCGCAAAGCGTTGCTGCGGCCCCATTTCGTTTTTCTGAGCGAAACAATCCCGTGTAAAATGGAATGTCCAGAATGCGTCCTGCATTCGCCACTTCGAGGCCCGGGTATTCCATGCAAGTCAACCAGCCAAGCAGCATTCTCCCCGCCGATGGCGCCGACGACGCCGTCGAGCCGTCGCGCAATGCCGAGGACCGTTATTTCATCACGGCCCTGGCGCGCGGACTCGAGGTGCTGTCGTGCTTCCGCTCGGCCGACAAGGGCTTGACCAACCAGCAGATCGCCGAACGCTGCGGCTTGCCGAAATCGACGGTCACCCGCTTCACGTATACATTGACCCGCCTCGGCTACCTGGTGCAGGACGACGAGACCGGCCGCTACGGCCTCGGCACCGCGACCCTGGGCCTGGGCAGCGCGATGCTGGCGCGTCTCGACATCCGCCAGCTGGCGCGGCCGATGATGCAGGAGCTGGCCGATTTTTCCGGCACCACGGTGTCGATCGCGGTGCGCGACCGCCTGTCGATGATCTACGTGGAAGTCTGCCGCAGCACGGCGGCGCTGTCGCTGTCGGTGCAGGTAGGGTCGCGCATGCCGCTGGCGGCGTCGGCGATCGGGCGCGCCTACCTGGTGCGGGCGCCGGAGCAGGAACGCAAGGATATCTTCGAGCGCTGCCACGAACTCGACGAGATGGCGTACCAGAGCCTGCGCCAGGGCTTCGACAAGGCCCTGCGCGACCAGGCGCAATACGGCTGCACCACCGCCTTCGGCGAGTGGCAGAAGGAAGTCAACGGCATCGCGGTCGGTTTCCTGCCGATCGGCGGCAACCAGATCATGGCGATCAACTGCGGCGGGCCGTCGACCAGCGTGTCGACCGACTTCCTGCTGAACGAGGTGCGTCCGCGCCTGATCGAGATCGCCAAGCGCCTGGAATCCTGATTCGTCCTGTTTAGAGCTGCTAACACAAGCTCCAGGGCAAGGCGCATCGTCGAAGGCAGTACGCTAGTACGGCAAGGCGAATGCAACGCCGCCATGGGGCTTGTGTTAGCGGCTCTTAATAGCCTGCGGCCAGCTGCTCCGGGGTCAGCGGGTCCATCGTCGCGAACACGCCGCTGCTGCGCAGGATGCGTTTTTCGCCGACCTGCAGCCAGCCGTTGGCAAAGGCCATGCGCCGTCCGATACGCTGCACCTCGACATGCCCTTCGAGCCAGTCGCCGGGGCGCGCCGCATCGAGGAAATCGTTGCTCAGGTTGACCGTGACGAAGGAATGGCGGCCGTCGCAGGCGATCGCCAGGCCGATGCCGAGCGCGCAATCGGCCAGGCTGGCCAGCATGCCGCCGTGGGCGATGCCGCGCATGTTGGTGTGGCGCTGCTCGACCCGCAGTGCGATCACGATCCGCTCGCCGTCACGGCGCAGGTAGAGGGGGCCGAGGGCGGCGGCATAGGGGCCGCCGCGCTGCAGCGGTTCGAATCCGGGCGGGACTGGCTCGGCGTCGGCTTGATGCGTCATCTGGTACGGCTTCCTTGTTTTACGTTTTATATGTTCGTTCTGCACAGTAAAACAAGAGACTGGCACTGTCAACGGTGTGCCCATCCCCCGTAATGACGCGCTGTGCTCGCGTTTACAATCTTTTTTGGCACTGCTAGGATCGTCTCCAGCGAAACCACGTTTCTCGATGCGGTATTAAAAACGACTAGGAGACACCCGCATGTCGCAGCGCCATTTCGCGGCCTGGCCCAAGGGCTTGCCGCGCCACTTGTCCGCACCGCGGACCAACCTGTTCTACAACCTCGAGGTCTCGAGCACGCGCTATCCGGACAAGCCCTTCTTGCTGTTCTACGATACGCCGCTCACCTACGCCGAATTCAAGGGCGAGACCGAGCGCATCGCCGGCTACCTGCAGCAGCATTGCGGCGTCCGGCAAGGTGACCGGGTGCTGCTGTACATGCAGAACAGCCCCCAGTTCATGCTGGCCTACTATGCGATCCTGCGCGCGAATGCCGTGGTGGTGCCGGTCAATCCGATGAACCTGACCGAGGAGCTGCGCCACTACGTGAGCGACACCGGCGCCGCCGTCATCTTCGCGGCGCAGGACTTGCTGCCGCAGGTCGCGCCGCTGCTGGAGCAGGGCCTGCGCCACGCCGTGGTGGCGACGTATGCCGATTACCTGAAGCGCCCGACCGACCTCAAGGTGCCCGACTTCGTGACCGCGCCGCGCCGCGACCTGGGCGACGCCGGCGGCGTGGTGGCATGGCACGCCGTGCTGGCGCAGGACTGCGTGCCCGGCCCGCTGCTCGCGGGACCGGACGACCTGTGCGTGATGCCCTACACCTCGGGCACCACCGGCAATCCGAAGGGCTGCATGCACACGCATGCTAGCGTGATGTTCACCGCGGTAGGCGGCATGCAGTGGTTCGGTTCGCAGCAGGACACGGTGACGCTGGCGGTGCTGCCGCTGTTCCACGTGACCGGCATGCAGGGCGGGATGAACGGGCCGATCTTCACCGGCGCCACCGTGGTGCTGATGGCGCGCTGGGACCGCGACACGGCCGCCGAGTTCATCCGCCGCTACCGGGTCACCGCGGTGCAACTGATCTCGACGATGGTGGTCGACCTGCTCTCGAGCCCGCGCGTGGGCGAGTACGATCTGTCGAGCCTGACCCGCATGAGCGGCGGCGGCGCCACCATGCCGGACGCGATCGCGCGCAAGCTGCAGGACCTGCTGGGCATCCCTTACGTCGAGGGCTACGGCATGTCGGAGACCATGGCGCCGACCCACATCAACCCGGGCGCGCAGCCGAAGAAGCAGTGCCTCGGCATCCCGATCTTCGACGTCGACGCGCGCGTGGTCGACCCGGACACGATGCGCGAACTCGCGCCCGGCGAAGTCGGCGAGGTGGTGGTGCACGGGCCGCAGGTGATGCAGGGTTACTGGAACAATCCGCAAGCCGACCGCGAGACCTTCGTCGAGATCGACGGCAAGCGCTTTCTGCGTACCGGCGACCTGGCGCGGCTCGACGAGGAGGGCTATTTCTTCATGGTCGACCGCCTGAAGCGCATGATCAACGCGTCCGGCTACAAGGTCTGGCCGGCCGAGGTCGAAGCGCTGATGTACCGCCATCCAGCGATCCGCGAAGTGTGCGTGGTGGCCTGCGTCGACCCGCGCCGCGGCGAGACGGTCAAGGCGGTGGTGGCGCTGAAGGATGGCTTCGGCGACAGCGTGCGCGAACAGGACATCGTCGACTGGGCGCACCAGAACATGGCCGCCTACAAAAGCCCGCGCATCGTGGAGTTCTGCGAGACGCTGCCGAAGTCGGCGACCGGCAAGGTGCAGTGGCGTGCGTTGCAGGGGCGCCCGGCGGAGGTCGAGTAAACCACGTCGCCCCTGCGAAGGCAGGGGCCCAATCTAGCGGCGTTCCGGTAACGCAGGCAGAACTTGGGGAAATGGTGCTGGGAGCACCATTTCGCCTCCGCGGGGACGACGGTGCTCGATGAGCGCTGTAATGCCGCTCAGAAGAAGTGCATCACCCCGGTAGTGATCCGGTTCGCCGAATCGCTGCCCACCGACACGAAACCCTGCGCCAGGTTGATCTGGGTAGCGCTGACGACGGTATCGGTGCGCGCATGCCCGATCGAGGCATAGCCGGTGGTGCGCTTGCTGAAGGCGTACTTGGCGATCGCGATGTACTGCTGCGAATCGTCGTGGGCGTCGCCGGTGTGGCGGGTGTTGTAAACGGCGCCGGTCAGGGTGACGGCCGGTGCCACCGGGACGTCGATGCCGACGCCGAACACGCTGATCTTGCGGTGCGTGGTGTCGACTTCGTTGGTGGAATAGGTCGAGCGCAGCGAGAAGCCGGTGCCGGTGTAGCGCGCGCCGAAGGCCCAGGATTTCAGCTCTTCGCTGGCGGTGATGTTCTTCAGGCGCGCATACACGGCGGACGCGCCGAACGGGCCGGTATGGTAGAAGGCCGAGACGCCTTCGTACTTGTTCTTCTGGGTCGAACCGGGTTGCTCGCCGAAGGCGCGCATCAGGCCGATGCCGAAATTCTTCCAGTAGGGCGACACGTACTTGATCGAGTTACTCTGGCGCAGGGCCGAGCCGCCATTGTTGGCGCCGTAAGCCCCGTAGACGGCGGCGTTGTTCAGCGCCGAGAACAGCACGTTGGGGCTGGTCGCCGCGAAGGCCAGGCCCATCGGGTCGGCCATGCCGACCGAATTGATGCCGAGGATGTTCTGGCGGCCCAGGGTGAGGGCGCCAAAGTTGCCCGCCAGGCCGACCGTCGCTTCGCGGTCGAACAGGCTCGTGCTCGACGGCGTACCGGTCGGCACGCCGGCCCCGCCGGTGTCGTTCAGCAGCGTGCCTTCGAGGTTGAAGCGGGCCTTCAAGCCGCCGCCGAGATCTTCCTCGCCGCGGAAGCCCCAACGCGACACCTGCATCTGGCCGGCTTCGACCGTGGTGCGGCTGCCGTTGCTGCCGCTGTCGTTGATGACCCGGGTGACGCCGGCATCGATGATGCCGTAGATGGTGACGGCGGATTGCGCCGAGGCGTTCGACATGCAGGCGCCAAGCACCGCCAGCGCGATGAGAGTCTGTTTCATGGGTGTCTCCTGGTTTTATGTTTTATGCGGCACGGTTTTGCTTGATAAAACCACTGCCGCGTTATTGAAACTGTATTTTTTCCTGTAAGTACTGTCAACAGGAATTACTCAGTAAAACAACAGCTTAGCAACAGGGAAGACTAGGGTCGGCGTGCGATCCCGCACACTGTTCCGGGTGGGAACCCGTGTGCTGCGATACGAAACGGATGGCGGGGCGGGGTTACTGGAAAGCCTGGATGCCCGTCTGCGCGCGGCCCAGGATCAGCGCGTGGATGTCATGCGTGCCTTCATAGGTATTCACCACTTCCAGGTTGACCATGTGGCGAATGATCCCGAATTCGTCCGAGATGCCGTTCCCGCCCAGCATGTCGCGCGCCAGGCGCGCCACGTCCAGCGCCTTGCCGCAGGAATTGCGCTTCATGATCGAGGTGATTTCCACGGCTGCGGTGCCTTCGTCCTTCATGCGGCCCAGGCGCAGCACGCCCTGCAGGCCGAGGGTGATTTCGGTCTGCATGTCGGCCAGCTTCTTTTGCACCAGCTGGTTTGCGGCGAGCGGCTTGCCGAACTGCTGGCGGTCGATGACGTACTGGCGTGCCGTGTGCCAGCAGGCTTCGGCGGCGCCGAGCGCACCCCAGGCGATGCCGTAGCGGGCCGAGTTCAGGCAGGTGAACGGGCCTTTCAGGCCGCGCACGTCCGGGAAGGCGTTTTCTTCGGGGCAGAACACCTCGTCCATCACGATCTCGCCGGTGATCGAGGTGCGCAGGCCGAACTTGCCGTGGATGGCGGGCGCCGACAAGCCCTTCCAGCCTTTCTCGAGCACGAAGCCGCGGATCGCGCCCTCGTCGTCCTTGGCCCAGACCACGAACACGTCGGCTACCGGGGAGTTGGTGATCCACATCTTGGAACCGCTCAGCAAATAGCCGCCCTCGACCTTGCGCGCGCGCGTGACCATCGAACCCGGATCGGAGCCGTGGTTCGGCTCGGTCAGGCCGAAGCAGCCGATCCACTCGCCGGTGACGAGTTTCGGCAGGTATTTCTGTTTGGTCGCTTCGCTGCCGAACTCGTAGATGGGGACCATCACCAGCGAGGATTGCACGCTCATCATCGAGCGGTAGCCGGAATCGACGCGCTCGACTTCGCGCGCGATCAGGCCGTAGCTGACGTAGTTCAGGCCCGGGCCGCCGTACTGCTCGGGGATGGTCGGGCCGAGCAGGCCCAGCTCTCCCATTTCGCGGAAGATGCTGGTGTCCATGGCTTCGTGGCGGAAGGCGTCGAGCACGCGCGGCTGCAGCTTGTCCTGGCAATATGCGGCGGCGGCGTCGCGCACCATGCGCTCGTCATCAAGCAGCTGTTCGTTCAGCAGCAGCGGGTCGTCCCAGTGGAATGCGGTTTTGTTGGCCATGATGGTTTCTGTTTCAGTAGTGGGTTACATGTTCGGATAATTCGGTCCGCCGCCGCCTTCCGGCGTCACCCAGACGATGTTCTGGGCCGGGTCCTTGATGTCGCAGGTTTTACAATGCACGCAGTTCTGGGCGTTGATCTGGAGGCGATCCTGGCCCGCGTCGGTTTTCACGAACTCGTACACGCCGGCCGGGCAGTAGCGCTGCTCGGGCCCCGCATAGGTGGCCAGGTTGACATTCACCGGCACGCTGGCGTTTTTCAGCGTCAGGTGCACCGGCTGGTCTTCGGCGTGGTTGGTGTTCGAGATGAATACCGAGGACAGGCGGTCGAAGGTCAGCTTGCCGTCCGGTTTCGGATACACGATCGGCGTGAACTCGGACGCCGGGCGCAGGCACTCGTGGTCTGCATGCTTGTGGCGCAGCGTCCATGGCGCCTTGCCGCGGAACAGGATCTGGTCGATGCCGGTCATCAGCGTGCCCAGATACAGCCCCTTGCTCATCCACGGCTTGAAGTTGCGCGCCACGTGCAGTTCCTCGTGCAGCCAGGACTGTGCGAAGGCGGCCGGATAACTTGTGAGCTCGTCGTGCCGGCGCTCTTCGCCCAGCGCGGCAAAGGCGGCATCGGCGGCCAGCATGCCGGTCTTGATGGCGCCATGGCTGCCCTTGATGCGGCTGACGTTGAGGAAGCCGGCGTCGCAGCCGATCAGGGCGCCGCCCGGGAACACCGTCTTGGGCAGCGATTGCAGCCCGCCCGCGGTGATCGCACGCGCGCCGTACGAGATGCGCTTGCCGCCTTCGAAGAAGCCGCGGATCGCCGGGTGGGTTTTATAGCGCTGGAATTCCTCGTACGGCGACAGGTACGGGTTCTGGTAGGCCAGGCCGACGATGAAGCCGACCGCGACCTGGTTGTTGTCCAGGTGGTAGAGGAAGGAACCGCCGTAGGTGGAAGCATCCAGCGGCCAGCCGGCCGTGTGCACCACCAGGCCCGGCTTGTGCTTGGCCGGGTCGATTTCCCACAGCTCCTTGATGCCGATGGCGTAGGTCTGGGGATCCTTGCCTTTGTCGAGTTCGTACCTGGCGATCAGCTGCTTGCCGAGATTGCCGCGTGAGCCTTCGGCGAACAGCGTGTACCTGGCGTGCAGTTCCATGCCGAGCTGGAACGCGTCGGTCGGTTCGCCCTGCCGGTTCACGCCCATGTTGCCGGTGGCGACACCCTTGACCGAACCGTCGTCGTTGTACAGCACTTCGGCCGCCGGAAAGCCGGGGAAGACCTCGACGCCCAGCGCTTCCGCCTGCTGGCCCAGCCAGCGCACCACGTTGGCCAGCGAGACCACGTAGTTGCCGTGGTTGCTCAGCGCCTTGGGCAGCATGAAGGCGGGCGTGGCGCGGGCGCCGGTCTCGCTCAGGAACAGGAAGCGGTCCTCACTGACCGGGGTGTTCAGTGGCGCGCCGCGTGCCTTCCAGTCCGGGAACAGCTCGCTCAGCGCGCGCGGGTCCATCACCGCGCCCGACAGGATATGGGCGCCGAGCTCGCCGCCTTTTTCCAGCACGCAGACCGATACCTCGCGGCCCCGTTCCGCCGCCAGCTGTTTCAGGCGGATCGCACTTGCCAAGCCGGCGGGACCGCCGCCCACGATCACGACGTCGTATTCCATGGCCTCGCGCGGGCCGTATTGTTCAAGCAGATTCATGATGCATCCTCAACGCGCGCGACTAGCGGGCAAAATACAGTTTGTGCAGGTGGTCGAGGTCGACCTCGTTCGCCGGCTGCGACAGCACGACTTTCCCGCTCTGCATCAGGTACACGTGGTCGGCGACGCCGACCGCGCGGTGCGTGTTCTGCTCCACCAGCACGATGGTGCGTCCGTCCCCCTTCAGGCGTTTCAAGATCTCGAACAGTTCGTTGACCATCACCGGCGCCAGGCCGAGCGAGGGCTCGTCGATGATCAGGAGCTTTGGGTCGCTCATCAGGCCGCGTGCCATCGCCAGCATCTGCGCCTCGCCCCCGGACAGCGAGCCGGCCAGCTGCTTGCGGCGTTCGCGCAGGCGTGGGAACATCTGGTACGACTTCTCCAGGTTGGCGGCGGCCCCGGCGCGGTGCTGCGGCGCGAAGGCGCCCATCATGAGGTTTTCCTCGACCGTCATGTCGCGGAAGGTCATGCGGCCTTCCGGGATCATCGCCATCGAGACGTCGGTCATCTTCCAGGTCGGCGTGCCGTTCAGCGGCGCACCGTTGAGTGTAATGGTGCCCTGCGACGGCTTGATGAGGCCCATCACCGCGCGCAGCAGCGTGGTCTTGCCGGCGCCGTTGGGGCCGATGATGGTGGTCAGCTTGCCCGGCTGGATGCTCAGCGACAGGTCCCACAGCACGTTGATGGCGCCGTAGCCCGCGCGTACGTCCTTAATGTCAAGCATGCTCGGCTCCCGTATAGCTCTTCACCACTTCCGGGTTGCTGAAGACCTCGGCCGGGGTGCCCTCGGCGATCAACTGGCCGAAGTTCAGCACCGCCACCCGCTGGCACAAATTGCTGATGGTCTCGATGTCGTGCTCGATGATCAGGATGCCGACCTTGAAGGCTTCGTGCATCTGCTTGAGCATGTTCATGAAGTGGCGCTTGCCGTTGGTTTCCAGGCCGGCCAGCACTTCGTCGAGCAGCAGCAGCTTGGGGTTGGTGGCGAGCGCCTTGGCCACTTCCAGCGCCTTCAGTTCGCTCAGCGCGAGGCCGGTGGCGGCATCGCGCCCGGCCTTGGCCGTGAGGTTGGTGAATTCCAGGATCTCGTCGATGCGGCGCGCATCGGTGCTGCCGGTACCGAAGCGCTGCGCCACCGTCAGGTTCTGGCGCACGGTCAGCTCGTGCATCGGCTGCGGGATCTGGAAGGTGCGGCCAATGCCCATGCGGGCGCGCTGGTACATCGGCGCACGCAGCACGTCGCGGCCGTCGAACACGATGCGCCCATCCGTGCGCGCCAGCCCGGAGATGGCGTTGAACAGGGTGGTCTTGCCGGCGCCGTTGGCGCCCACCAGGCCGACCACGTCGCCGCTGCCGACCGCCAGCGAGACCTTGTTGACCGCGGTGAGGCCGCCGAAGCGCACCGTCACGTTTTCAAGCTGCAGCATCTTTTTTCCTCATGAACTTGCGCGCCAGCGCCAGCAGGCCGTCCGGGCTGGCGATGATCATTGCAACCAGCACCACGCCCAGCACCAGCTGGTGGCCGGTCGGGATGATGCTTTTCACGACCAGCTGGTCGACCAGGTAGACCACCACCGCGCCGACCAGCGGGCCGGTGATGGTGCGGTAGCCGCCGAAGATCGCCGCCACGATCGGGATCGTCACCCACAGCGTGCTGAAGGCGTAGTCCGGCTCCAGGAAGTTGATGTAGTGGACGTTGAAGGCGCCGACCACGCCGCACATGAAGCTCGACACCAGCAGCATCAGGCCCTTGAGCAGGGTGTTGTTCACACCCACCACGCGGGTGGCGTCGTCGCTGTCGTGCATCGCGCGCAGCGCCAGGCCGTGCGGGCTGCGGCGGATCAGGTCGTAGATGGCGGCGAACACCAGCACGATGGTGAGGATCACCAGGTAGTTGCCGGTCTTGCTGCCGAAGTCGAAGCCGCCGATCGTCGGCAGGCGCGGGATGTTGGCGATGCCGGCCGAGCCGCCGGTGACCGAGGTCCATTCGGTGGCGAGGATGCGGAAGATGTGGGCGTAGGCCAGGATCGCCAGCGCGAAGTAGGGGCCGCGCAGGCGCAGCACCGGCAGCATCAGGATCGCGGACACGATCGCCGCCACGCCGGCCAGCAGCATCGCCAGGAACACGGGCACCCCGTACTGCATCGTCAGCACCGCCGATGCATACGCGCCGACGCCGAAGAAGGCCGAGTGGCCGAAGCTGACCATGCCGCCCAGGTTGCCCAGCAGCGCCCACGACAGGGCGATGCCGCCGATAACCAGCGAGGCGATCACCAGGCTCATCACGTAATTGTCGCTGCCGAACACCAGCGGCACCGCCACGTACACCGCCAGCAGCGCGGGAATCAACCATTTATATTGTTTCATCCGCGCCTCCGGGCCGCGCCGAACAGGCCGTTGGGCATCACGAACAGCACCAGCAGGAACAGGCCCATGCCGGCCAGCTCCTGCAGCGCCGAACTGGCCAGGGTCACGGTCAGCGCCTCGGCGATCCCGAGCAGCACCGCGCCGATCAGGACGCCGGGGATCGAGCCGATCCCGGCCAGCACCGTGATGATGAAGGCTTTCACGGTCAGCACGCCGCCGAAGGCGGGGGTGATCACGCCGTAGCTGAACAGCGCCACGCCGGCAAAGGCGGCCATGATGCCGGCCACGATGAACGAGACCAGCTCGGTGAAGCCGGGATTGATGCCCATCAGCTTGGCGGCGTCGCGGTTGCTCGACACGGCGCGCACCGCGCGTCCGTACCAGCTGCGCGACAGCCACCACCACAAGCCGGCGATCAGCACCACGCTGACGCCGAAGAACAGCACTTCGCTGCGCATGCTGTACAGCGGTCCGACGACAAAGGCCTCCTGCATCCACGAGGAGCTGGTCGCGCGCACGTCGGCGCTCCAGATCAGGAGTGCCAGGTTGGTGATGATGACGCCGACGCCGTAGGTCAGCGTCAGCGAGTTGATCTCGCGGTTGGTCTTGATGCGCCCGACCAGCAGGTAGATGCCGGCCGAGGCCAGCGTGACCAGCACCACCGCCACCGGGATCGCCAGCAGCGGATTGACGCCCAGCTTGCTCTCCACCGTATAGCCGATGTAGGCGGCCAGCAGCACCAGCTCGCCGTGCGCCAGGTTAATCACCTTCATGGCACCGAACACCAGCGCCAGCCCGAGTGCGATCAGGGCGTAGGACCCGCCCTGCAGCAACCCGGAATACAAGGACTGCATGATCAATTCAGTCATTTCCGCATTCCATTCCCGTTGACTTCAGGCGGAGCCAGGTCCGCCCCCTTCATCGCTGCGCTTACCAGGGCACGCCCGGGTACACCGGCTTGGCGGTGGCGACTTCCTTCGGCCACACCAATGAGACGCCCTTGCCCTGGTGCTGGCCCATGCGTTGCGTGAAATTCGGGTTGTCGCCGTTGGCATTGAACTGGACGCGGCCGATCAGGGTCTGGCGGTCGGTCTTGCGCATCTCTTCGGCCACGCCGCCCTTCTTGAGCGTGCCCTTGTCGGCGGCGCGCGCGATCGCTTCGAACAGCAGCATCGACTGCACGTAGCCGAACTGGCCGAGGTAGTCGGGCTCCTTGTTGTACAGCTTGCGGTAGCCGTCGGCGAAGGCCTTGCCGTCCGGGGTGCTGAAGGCGACCGGGTAGGGCAGGACCGCGGTGCCGTACACATTCGGCATCAGGTCGGGGAAGTCGGCCGCCATCTTCGGCGTGGCCAGCGACCACACGCCGGCGATGCCTTTCACGGAAGGCTTGAGCACGCGCGCTGCGCGCAGGATGCCGACGTAGTCGTTCTCGTAGCCCACCATGACGATGAACTCGGAACGGTCGCGCAGCTTGACCTTGTTGATGATCGGCTTGAAGTCGGTGATCGCCGGGTCGAACGCGTGCATCTCGACCTTCACGCCCTTGCCGCCGAGGGTCTTCTGCACCGCAGTGGCCAGGCCCTGGGTCGCTTCCTTGGTCGAGTGGATGATCGACACCGACTTGACGTTCAGGTCGCCCAGCAAGCCGACCAGCGCCTTCTGGTAGCCGGCGGTGTTATTGATGCGGAAAAAATTCTTGCGGCCGCCGTTGACCAGGCTGTCGTCGACGCCGCCCGAGCTGACGTAGACCAGGTCCAGCTTGCCGGCGGCATCCGCGGCCGGCGCGATGTTGTTGGAGCCGTAGCCGCCGGTGATCGCCACCACGTTCTGGCTGGCCAGCTTCTCGACCGCGGCCACGGCCTTGGCCGGCGCCGATTCGTCGTCCACGGTGACCAGCTTGATCGTGTGCTTGCCGTTGGTCTTGTTGAAGACCTCGGCGGCGACGCGGATGCCTTCCTGGGTGCCCATGCCGACGCGGGCCAGCGGGCCGGTCAGCGGAATCTCGACGCCGACCAGCAGTTCATCGGCCTGGGCCGCGCCCATGGCGGCCGCCGCACTGGCGACGACCGCGGCGACGGCGATCATTCTTGCTTTGTTCATTGTCTCCACCTTTTCTAGTTGGTTTGAATTGTCGGACTCAATCGATGCGACGGCCCATGCTCACTTCCACGTTGCGCACCATCTGCACCAGGCGCGGTCCGAGATCCTCCACCAGCCGCTCGCGCGGCAGCAGGAAGGCCGGGCCGCCGCAATTGAAGGCGACCGTACGAGCCGGATCGGGGTCGACCAGCGGCACGCCGACGGCGCTGATGTTGGCGTCCCACAAGCCGGACGACAGGCAGAAGCCGCGGTCCTGGTAGTCCTTGAAGCTTTGTTCGATGTCGGCCTTGATCTTCGGCCAGTTGGCCTCGGTGTGCATCCGGATGTGATCCATCAGGAAGTCGCGCTGGTCCTGGGCCAGGCCGCACAAGTAGGCCTTGCCCATCGCAGTGGTGGCCAGCGGGATGCGCGAGCCGGCATCGCGGCGCAGGGTCACGGCGGCGCTGCCGCGGCAGGCTTCCACGTACACCATGTTGAGGCGGTCGCGGATGCCGGTGGCCACGCTGCACTGGGCATATTCGGCCAGCGCCTGCATGCCGGGACGCGCCAGCTTGCGCACGTCGAGGTTGGCCAGCAGGGTATGCCCAAGCGCCAGCACGGCAGCGCCGAGCTGGTAGCGGCCCTGGTCGGCGGCGTAGTTCAGGTAGCCGAGGCGGGTCAGCGTGTAGGTCAGGCGCGAAATGGTCGGCTTGGGCATGCCGGTGCGTTTCGCCATCTCGCTGTTGCTGAGTGCCGCTTCGCCGGGCCGGAAGCAGCGCAGTATTTCGAGGCCGCGCGCTAGCGCCGTCACGAACTGGCGGTCCTTGGCGATGTCCTCGTCGTCGAATGACCGGATGTCGTCATCCATGTCGCATGTCTCCTCGATCCCGTCGTGATCTCGTGTCGTGGTCCCGTGCTCGTCGCGTTGCCGCTACGGCCGGGTTGAACTGATGTTCACACACACAAAAGATCAGTGTCAACAGTTTTGTGAAATGCCGGTTCGCTGTGCGGAACTGCATTTTGTCATGACATGTCGTATCTGCCGCTTTGTAGCGATTTCCAGCTCATGCGGGCGCTTTACATCGTCAAACGAAATGCGGTATCGTTGGCTCCGCCTGAAATGCAAAACACAATTTCGCACAGCGAACCAAGCGAATAAAACAAGGAGATAGATTGATGAGTTCCGGGGCACCCAACGCCGTCGTCCGGCGCGAACAGCGCGGCGACATCCTGCTGGTCACTATCGACAACCCGCCGGTCAACGCCCTCGGCGCCGACGTGCGCGCCGGCCTGCTGGCGGCGATCGAGGCGGCCGACGCCGATCCGGGAGTGGCCGCCGTGCTGATCGCCGGCAGTGGCCGCACCTTCATCGGCGGTGCCGACATCCGCGAATTCGGCAAGCCGCCGCTGCCGCCGGCCTTGCCGGACGTCTGCAACCGCATCGAAGCCTGCACCAAACCGGTGGTCGCCGCCATCCACGGCCCGGCCCTCGGCGGCGGCCTCGAAGTGGCGCTGGCCGCCCACTACCGCATCGCGCTGCCGGCGGCGAAACTGGGCCTGCCCGAAGTGCAGCTCGGCCTGCTGCCGGGCGCCGGCGGCACCCAGCGCACCCCGCGCCTGGTCGGCGCCGCGGCAGCCCTCGAGATGATGCTCAGCGGCCGCCACCTGGGCGCCGCCGAAGCGCACAAGCTCGGGCTGGTCGACCGCGTAGCCGGGGAAGGCGATCCGATCGAGATCGGCCTGGTATATGCGCGCGAACTGCTGGCGCAGGGCGCGCCGGTGCGCCGCACCCGCGATGCGGACGTGCTGCAGGACCGCGCTGCCCAGACGGCCGCCATCGAGCAGCTGCGTCTCGAGACCGCCAAGAAATCGCGCGGCCTGTTCTCGCCATTGAAAATCGTGGAAGCGGTGCAGGGCGCCGTCGACCTGCCGTTCGACGAAGGCCTGGCGCTGGAACGCAAGCTGTTCCTCGCATGCCTGGACAGCCCGCAGCGCGCCGGCCTGGTGCACGCCTTCTTTGCCGAGCGCGAAGCGGCCAAGTCGCCCGAGACGCAATCCAGCCAGCCGCGCCCGGTCGCGCGCATCGGCGTGGTCGGCGGCGGCACCATGGGCGCCGGCATTACCGTGTCCTGCCTGGATGCCGGCCTGCCGGTGACCATGATCGAGCGCGACGAGGAAGCGCTGGCACGTGGCCGCGCCAACGTCGACAAGGTGTATGCGGGCCTGGTGGCCAAGGGCCGCATGACCGAAGACGCCAAAGCTGCCGTGATGGCGCGCTGGACCGGCAGTACCGCCTACGACGCCCTGGCGGACGCCGACCTCGTGATCGAAGCGGTGTTCGAGGACATGGAGGTCAAGAAGGCGGTGTTCGCGGAACTCGACCGCGTCTGCAAGCCGGGCGCGGTGCTGGCCACCAACACCTCCTACCTCGACATCGACGCCCTGGCCGCTTCCATCGCGCGCCCGCAGGACGTGATCGGCCTGCACTTCTTCTCGCCGGCGAACATCATGAAGCTGCTGGAGATCGTGGTGCCTGCGAAGGTGGCCCCGGACGTCGTCGCCACCGCCTTCGAGCTGGCCAAGAAGCTGCGCAAGACCCCGGTGCGCGCCGGCGTGTGCGACGGCTTCATCGGCAACCGCATCCTGGCCGTTTACCGCCAGGCGGCCGACGCCATGATGGAAGACGGCGCCTCGCCCTACCAGATCGACAAGGCGGTGCGCGACTTCGGCTTCCCGATGGGACCCTACCAGATGTCGGACCTGGCCGGCGGCGACATCGGCTGGGCCACGCGCAAGCGGCGCGCGCCGACGCGCGATCCGCGTGCCCGCTACGTGCAGATCGCCGACCGCCTGTGCGAGCGCGGCTGGTTCGGCCAGAAGACCGGGCGCGGCTACTATCTCTATGAAGCCGGGTCGCGCACCGGCACGCCCGACCCGGAAGTCGATGCCATCGTCGACGCCGAACGCCGGCGCGCCGGCGTCACGCCGCGCAGCTTCACCGATGAAGAGATCATGCGCCGCTACATGGCCGCGATGATCAACGAGGGCGCCAAGGTGGTGGCCGAGAAGATCGCGCTGCGTCCGCTCGACGTCGACGTCACCTTCGTGCACGGCTACGGCTTCCCGCGCTACCGCGGCGGCCCGATGAAGTATGCCGACATGATCGGCCTGCCGCAGGTGCTGGCCGATATCCGCGCGTTCGCCAAGGAAGACCCGCTGTTCTGGCAGCCGGCGCCGCTGCTGGTCGAGCTGGTCGAGCGCGGCGCCGATTTCGCCAGCCTGAACCAGACCAAATAAACAATCACCACCGGAGACTCGCCATGCGCGAAGCCGTCATCGTTTCAACCGCCCGCACGCCGCTGACCAAGGCGCACCGCGGCGAATTCAACATCACCTCGGGGCCGGCGCTGGCCAGCTTCGCGGTGCGCGCCGCGGTCGAGCGCGCGGGCATCGACCCGGCCTCCATCGAGGACATGATCCTCGGCTGCGGCTACCCGGAAGGCACCACCGGCCGCAACGTCGCGCGCCAGACCGTGATCCGCGCCGGCCTGCCGATCTCGATCGCCGGCGCCACCGTCAACCGCTTCTGCGCCTCGGGCCTGCAGGCGATCGCGATCGCGGCCGGCCGCATCGTGGTCGACGGCGCCCCGGCCATGATCGCCGGCGGCGTCGAGAGCATCTCGCAGATCCGCTCGCGTGACGACGGCAATTCCGGCATGGACCCGTGGATCCAGCAGCACAAGCCGGAGCTCTACATGGCGATGATCGACACCGCCGACGTGGTCGCCGCGCGCTACGGCATCTCGCGCGAAGCCCAGGACCGCTTCTCGGCCGAGAGCCAGCGGCGCACCGAGGAAGCCCAGCTCGCCGGGCGCTACAAGGATGAAATCGTCGCCTGCACCACCACGATGGCCGTCAAGGACAAGGACACCGGCGCCGTCTCGCAAGTCGAGGTGGCGGTCGACCAGGACACCTGCAACCGCCGCGGCACCACCTACGAGGCGCTGGCCAAGCTGGCGCCGGTGATGGGTGCCGATAAATTCATCACCGCCGGCAATGCCTCGCAGCTGTCGGACGGCGCCTCGGCCTGCGTGATGATGGAAGCCAAGGCCGCCGAGCGCGCCGGCCTGACCCCGCTGGGCGCCTTCCGCGGCCTGGCGCTGGCCGGTTGCGAGCCCGACGAAATGGGCATCGGCCCGGTGTTCGCGGTGCCCAAGCTGCTCGAGCGCCATGGCCTCACGGTCGACGACATCGACCTCTGGGAACTGAATGAAGCCTTTGCCTCGCAGGCGATCTATTGCCAGCAGCGCCTCGGCATCCCGTCGGAACGCCTGAACGTGAACGGCGGCGCGATCTCGATCGGCCACCCGTTCGGCATGACCGGCGCGCGCCTGGCCGGCCACGTGCTGCTGGAAGGCCGGCGCCGCGGCGCCAAGTATGCCGTGGTCACGATGTGTGTTGCCGGCGGCATGGGTGCGGCCGGCCTGTTCGAGATTTATTGATCGTACGAGTACGAGGATTCCATGGACCTGAATTTCACCCCCGAAGAAGAAGCCTTCCGCGCCGAAGTGCGCGCCTTCCTGGCCGAGAAGCTTCCCAAGCGCCTGTCCGACAAGGTCGCCAACGGCAAGCATTTGAGCCGTGCCGACATGCAGGAATGGCACGCGATCCTGAACGAGCGCGGCTGGCTGGCCAACCACTGGCCCGAGGAATACGGCGGCCCGGGCTGGACCGCCATCGAAAAATTCATTTTCGAGAACGAGTGCGCGCTGGCGAATGCGCCGCGCATCGTGCCCTTCGGGGTCAACATGCTGGGGCCGGTGCTGATCAAGTACGGCAACGACGCCCAGAAGCGCTACTGGCTGCCGCGCATCCTGGACGGCTCCGACTGGTGGTGCCAGGGCTATTCGGAACCGGGCGCCGGTTCCGACTTGGCGGCGGTCAAGACCACGGCCGTGCGCGGCGTCGATGCGCAGGGCGAGCACTACATTGTCAACGGCCAGAAGACCTGGACCACGCTCGGCCAGCACGCCAACATGATCTTCTGCCTGGTGCGCACCGACCGCGAGGCCAAGAAGCAGGAAGGCATCAGCTTCCTGCTGATCGACATGAACACGCCCGGCGTCGAGGTGCGCCCGATCGTCCTGCTCGACGGCGAGCATGAAGTCAACGAGGTGTTCTTCACCGACGTCCGGGTGCCGGCCGAGAACCTGGTCGGCCAGGAAAACCGCGGCTGGACCTGCGCCAAGTACCTGCTGACCTACGAGCGCACCAATATCGCCGGCGTCGGCTTCTCGGTGGCGGGACTGGAGCGCCTGAAGCGCATCGCCTTTGAACAGACCCGCAACGGCAAGCCGCTGCTGGACGACCCGGCGTTCGCGGCGCGCCTGGCGCGCGTCGAGATCGACCTCGAGAACATGAAGACCACCAACCTGCGCGTGATCGCCGCGGTAGCCGGCGGCGGCGTGCCGGGTGCGGAAAGCTCGATGCTGAAGATCCGCGGCACCGAGATCCGCCAGGAGATCAATGCGCTGGCGCGCCGTGCGATGGGCGTGTATGCGCGCCCGTTCAGCCAGGACATGCTGGATGCCGCCTACGACGGCCCGCAGTTCGGTCCGGACTTTGCCGCGGCCGCCTCGGCCCAGTACTTCAACAACCGCAAGCTGTCGATCTTCGGCGGCTCCAACGAAATCCAGAAGAACATCATCTCCAAGATGATCCTCGGACTGTGAGGGCAAGACCATGAACTTCGAACACACTGAAGAACGGCGCATGCTGGCGGATAGCCTGAACCGCTTTATCGCCGAACAGTACGGCTTCGAGACGCGCGACCGCATCGCCGCCTCGGGCGAAGGATATTCCAAGGAGATGTGGCAGCAGTTCGCCGAGCTGGGCGTGATCGGCGCCCTGCTGCGCGAAGAAGATGGCGGCTTCGGCGGCGGCGGTTTCGACATCGCCGTGGTGTTCGAGGCGCTGGGCCGCGGCCTGGTGATCGAACCCTTCCTCGGCAGTGCGGTGCTGGCCGCGGAGGCGATTGCCGCCGCCGGCAGCGACGAGCAGAAGACCAGGCTGGCGGCCATCGCCGACGGCAGCGTTATCGCCGGCTTCGCCCACGACGAGCCGGAGACCCACTACGAACTGGCGCGGGTGCAGGCGCGCGCCGAACGGAGCGGCGAGGGCTGGGTGCTGAACGGCGCCAAGGCGGTGGTGGCGCAGGGCGAAGCGGCCGACTGGTTCGTGGTGTCGGCGCGTACCTCCGGCGCCATCGACGACGAAGCCGGCATCTCGCTGTTCCTGGTGCCCAAGGATGGCGCCGGGGTACAGGTCGTGGGATCGCCGACCATCGACGGCGGCCGCGTGGCCGAGCTCAGGTTCGACAACGTCCAGCTGGATGCCGGTGCGTTGCTGGGCCAGGAAGGGCAGGGCTACGCCGTGCTGGAACGTGCCGTCGGGCGCGGCGTGCTGGCACTGTGCGCGGAAAGCCTGGGCGCGATGGAAGCGGCCAAGGCCGCGACCCTGGACTACCTGCGCACGCGCAAGCAGTTCGGCGTGCCGATCGGCAGCTTCCAGGCGCTGCAGCACCGCATGGCCGACCTGCTGCTGGAAATCGAGCAGGCGCGTTCGGCGGTGATCAATGCCGCCGCCGCATTGGACAGTGAACGCATCGTGCGCGAGCGCGCGCTGTCGGCCGCCAAGGCCAGCATCGGCCGCATCGGCACCCTGGTGGCCGAGGAATGCATCCAGCTGCACGGCGGCATCGGCATGACCTGGGAACTGCCGCTGGCCCACTACGCCAAGCGCCTGGTGATGATCGACCACCAGCTGGGCGACGAGGATCACCACCTGGCACGCTACATCGCGCTCGGCCGCCGGCTGGCGGCATGAGGGGACGATCGTGACCACCGAAAGCAAGCTGGGCAAGCTGCCGCTGGCGGGCGTGCGGGTGCTCGACCTGTCGCGCGTGCTGGCCGGTCCCTGGTGCGCGATGGCGCTGGGCGACCTTGGCGCCGAAGTGATCAAGGTCGAGCATCCGCAGCGCGGCGACGACACGCGCGACTGGGGCATGCGCATCGGCTCCACCGAGACCGCCTATTTCAACAGCGTCAACCGCAACAAGCGCTCGGTGTGCCTGGACCTGAAGACGCCGGAGGGCCAGGAACTGGCGCGCGCGCTGATCCGCAAGAGCGACGTCGTGATCCAGAACTTCAAGTTCGGCGACATCGAGCGGCTCGGCCTTGGCTACGAGGAAATGTGCAAGGACCAGCCCGGCCTGGTCTACTGCTCGATCACCGGCTACGACCGCACCGGGCCGGAAGCGGCGCGGCCCGGCTACGACCTGGTGATCCAGGGCGAGGCCGGATTGATGGCGCTGAACGGCGAGCCGACCCAGCCGCCGCTGAAATTCGGCGTCGCCGCGGTCGACATGATGACCGGGATGTATGCGGCCCAGGCCGTGCTGGCGGCGCTGTTCCAGCGCGAAAAGACGGGGCAGGGGCGCCATGTCGGCATGGCGCTGTTCGACTGCGGACTGATGATCAGCGCCTACTACGGCCTGGAAGCCCTGCTGCGCGGGAACGATCCGCCGCGCTTCGGCAACGGCCACCCGTCGATCATGCCGTATGGCGTGTACGAGGCGGCGGACGGTCCGCTGGTGGTCGCGGTCGGCAACAACGGCCAGTACCTGCGCTTCTGCACCGACGTGATCGAGCGTCCCGACCTCGCCAGCGACGAGCGTTTCAAGACCAACATCACGCGCACCGTGCACCGTGACGAACTGATGCCGGAAATCCGGCGCGAACTGGCGGCGCGCCGGCGCGCCGAACTGCTCGAGCGCATGAGCAAGGCCGGTATTCCGTGCGGCGAAGTGGCGGGGCTGCACGAGGCGCTGACCTCGCGCCGCGCAGTCGAGGGCGGACTGGTGAACACGATGGACCACCCGGAAGTGGGCAGCGTGCCCGTGATGGCTTCGCCCTACCGTTTCGACGGCGAACGGTTGCCGGTACGGCGGGCGCCGCCGCAACTGGGGGAGGGGACGCAAGAGGTATTGCGCGACCTGCTGGGACTGGACGAGGACAGGCTGGCCGGGCTGAAGGCACGCGGCGTGGTGTGACAGGCGCCGGGAACTCGTGGCGGGCGCATGGTCTCCAACGCTAACCCGGCCGAGAGGGCCGGGCGCCGGTTTTGGCGGAGCGTGCCATGCGACTGTTCGTCTGTTCCTTCCTTGCGCTGCTGGGCGCCTGCGCCCCGGTCCAGCAGCGCGCCGACCTGCTCGGCATGGCGATCCCGGCGTCCGCCGCCGCCCACAGCGTGGTCATCACGCCTGAGACGCGCTGGGTCAACGTCACCGGCGGCGACACTGTTCGGTTCGTGGCCGGCGGCGGCGAATTTGGCTGGGACTTCCACGTGTCGCCGCTGGTGCAGGTGTTCGACCTGAACCGGGTGGCGCCGCCCGGCATGCTGGGACGGCCGCTGCCGCAGACGTTGCCCGTTTACGTGGACCCCGATCCGAACTACACGAGCGGCGGCGACTGGCGCGCGCCGCCGCATTAGCGCGGCGGGGGCATCATGAACCTGCCGCTCAGAAGAAGTGCTGCATACCCGTCGTAAAGCGTTTCGCCGAATCGCTGCCGACCGCGACGTAGTTCTGCGCCAGGTCGACCTGGGTGGCGGTGACGACGCTACCGGTGCGCGCGGCCCCGACCGTGGCGTAGAGGTTGCTGCGCTTGCTGAGCGCGTACTTGGCGATCACGATGGCCTCCTGCGCGTCGTCGTCGAGGTCGCCGCTGCGGCGAATGTTGTAGGCGGCGGCGGTCAGGGTCACGGCCGGCGCCACCAGGTAGTCGGCGCCGACGCCGAAGACGCTGATCTTGCGGCGTGTGGCGTCGACGCGGCTGGCGGAATAGGTCGAGCGCAGCGTGACGCGCGATCGGACGTAGCGTGCGCCGACGATGTAGGACTTGACTTCCTCGCCAGCGGTGATGTTCTTCATGCGCGTCGCCACGGCGGACACGTTGAGCGGACCGGTATGGTAGAAGCCCGCCACGCTTTCATACTTGTTTTTCTCGGTCGAGCCGGGCTGCTCGCCGAAGGCGCGCATCACGGCGAAGCCGAAGTTCTTGTAGTACGGGGAGGTGTACCTGATCGAGTTACTCTGGCGCACGGCCGAGCCGCCATTGTTGGCGCCGTAGGCCCCGAAGGCAGGGGCGCTGTTCCCCGCCGAAAACAGAATGTTCGGGTTGCTCGCCGCGAACGCCACGCCCTGCGGATCGGCCGGGATGATCGTAATCATGGAGAGGGAATTCTGTCGGCCCAGGTTGACAGCACCGAAACCGCCGGACAGGCCGACCGTCGCTTCGCGGTCGAACAGAGCGGTCGTGGACGGGGTCCCGGTCGGTATGCCCGCTCCGCCGACATCGTTCTGCAGCAAGCCTTCGAGGCCGAAGCGCGCCTTCAGGCCACCGCCAAGGTTTTCCTCGCCGCGAAAGCCCCAGCGCGAAGGCAGCATTTGACCGGGTTCGACCAAGGTGCGGGTGCCGTTGCTGTTGACGACCCGGCTGATGCCGGCGTCGATAATCCCGTAGATGGTGACATTCGATTGCGCGGACGCGTTCGACATGCAGATACCGAGCACCGCGAGCGCGGCGAAAGTCTTTTTCATTGCGTTTCCTGGTTTATCAGCTTGCGCTTGCCGGCGCTTGCTTTTCGTATCGTGTGTTCTAGATCTTGCTTCGTGGAACTGTCGTTACACGGCCCCGCACTTTATTTACTCTCGTATGTACTGTCAATAAGAAAAGTTCAGTAAAACAGTAACTTATGAATGCCGCAACATGTCAGGTGGGCATGTTTTTATGTGATATCGGCAGGATTGCAGGCGCGCGGAAGCCGCCGTGGCGGCGCGGTTTCCAACGGTGATCAGGCCTGCGTGGCGACTGCCCGTGACGCGCGATCGCGTGGAGCAGGAACACTGGGACAGTCCCGCGTTCCTGCGCGTGAATCACCTAAGCAGCGCAGCCAGGGCGAGCGCTTTTGGCGTGCTGGTGCCGACGCTGCCGCACGCCGGCAGCGTGGGGGCGTTGGCCGCGGCGGCCTGGTTCACCGGGTGGTACCCGGCGCAGCGCCGCCGCATGCCGCCGCACGGCTGATGAAGCGATTTACAGCGTCACATCGACCCGCGCATACCACGAGCGTCCGTTGATGCCGAACGGGCAGGTCTCCCAGCAATAGGTGAAGCCCAGCTGCGGGAAGGGGGCGGCGCGCACCGGATCCCACTTGGTCGGGAAGGTGTTGAACAGGTTGTTGGCGCCCAGCGTCACGCTGGTGGCCTTGCTGATGTTGTAGCGCAGCGTCGCGTCCAGGATCCACTTCGCATCCCAGGTCTGCACGAACGGTGCCGTAAAGCCCTGGCCCTGCACTTCGCCGTAGTAATTGGCACGGACGTTGCCGTTCCAGGCGCCGCGCGTGTAGTCGGCCGACAGCACATGGTGCTGGCGCGGCTGGCCGCGTTCGATCAGGGTCACCTGGGCGTCGTCGAACAGCTGGGTGCCGCTCAGGACCGGCGAATCGGAGTGGCGGCCCACCACCTTGGTGCGGTTGAAATCGAACTGGCCGGACAGCACCAGCGTCGATCCCGGCCAGCGCGTGGTGTGCTCGGCGACGATGTCGAGGCCGCGCGTGTGGGTGTCGATGGCGTTGGTGAAGAACTGCGCCTGGCCGACCTTCAGCGGATCGAGGATGGCGCGGATCGGGCAGGCCGCCGCGCTCGCGCAGGTGCCGGATTCGGGGGCGATGTTGGACGAGAACACGATGCGGTCGTCGATGTCGATGCCCCACAGGTCGGCCGTCAACGAGAAGTTCGGCATTGGCCGCAGCACCAGGCCGACGCTGGCGTTCTTCGAGGTTTCCTGCTTCAGGTTGGGGATGCCGAAGGCGCGTGTGACGGTGCTGCCCTCGCGTGCGGTGAGCGTCTCGGTCAGCACGCCGGCGGCGTTCAGGTTGGTCGAGACCGAGCTGTAGAACTTCTGCTGCACGCCGGGTGCACGGAAGCCGGTCGAGACGGTGGAGCGCAGGCCGACGGTCTTCGACGGATCGTAGCGCAGCGACAACTTGCCGGTGGTGGTGCTGCCGAAATCCGAGTATTTTTCCCAGCGCACGGCGGCACCCAGCAGCAGTTCGCGCGTCAGCTTGTGTTCCGCATCCAGGTAGAGCGCGATGTTGTGGCGGCTGTCGTCGACCGCGGTGGCCGGCGTGTAGCCGGGGAAGCCCTGGGTGCCGGAGGCTGCCACGCCACCCGTCTGGTCGCGGATCACGATGGCCGGGTTGTTGGTGCGGCCGTACTGGTAGGAGACCGGATCGCCGGCATCGATGCCATAGCCGTCGCGGCGGTATTCGAAACCGGTGGCGAACGATATTTCGCGCCCGCCGATCTGGATCGGGCCGCGCAGGTCGGCGTTGACGGTGGTCTGCTTGAATTTCAGGGCCCCGGTGTCGGCTTCGAGCGGCGACTCGGCGTAGATGCCGCCGCCCGGTTTCGGCTCGTACCAGTAGCTGATGTTGATGGTTTCCTTTTCATGGAAATCGAGCTCGCTGCGGCCGTGGTTGACCGACAGGTCGGCCTTCCATCCATCGGCCAGGTCGCGCCGGTAGCCGACCGCGAACGAGCCGTCCTTGACCGTGGTGCGGATGTTCGGCAGGAAGCCGTTCGGGTACACCGACGGCACGTTGCGGCCATCCTCCGCGGTGCGGAAGAAGCCGGCCGAATCGCCGGTCCGGTGCGAGACGCCGCCGAAGCTGTAGAACTCGCCGCCGGCGGCCGGCAGCGCCGCGTTCCACCAGAAGTACTTGTCCTTGGCCAGGCTGTCGCCGATGCGCTGGGTGACGCGCGGCGGGTTGACGCGCAGGGTGTCGAGGCCGGCGCGGTTGGTCTCGCCGCGGTGGCGGCCTTCGACGGTGAGGTTGACGTAGCCGCCGTGGCCGATCGCCCAGCCGGTGTTGGCGCTGGCCGAGCGCAGCGCGCCGCCGCCTTCGCTGGTGCCGCCGATGCTGCCGGACAGCTGGGTGCTGTCGGTGGTCTGCTTGAGCACGATGTTGATCACGCCGGCGATGGCGTCGGAGCCGTACTGGGCGGCGGCGCCGTCGCGCAGCACCTCGATGCGCTGGATGGCCGACATCGGGATCGCATTGATGTCGGTGCCGGCCGAGCCGCGGCCGATGGTCTGCTGCACGTTGACCAGCGCCTGCTGGTGGCGGCGCTTGCCGTTGACCAGCACCAGCAGCTGGTCGGGGCCGAGCGAACGCAGCGTGGCCGGGCGGATGATGTCGGTGCCGTCGCTGATGAAGGTCGACGAGAAATTGAAGGAGGGGTCGAGCGTCTGCAGCAGCTTGCCCAGTTCCAGCGGCCCGGCCATCTGCATGTCCTTGAGGCTGATCAGCCCGACCGGCGCGGCGGCGTCGAGGGCGGTGCGGGCGGCGCCGCGCGAGCCGAGCACGATCACCGAGGCGGTGGCGGGGGTGCCGTCCGCAGCGGGCGTTGCAGCCGGGGCCGCGGCGTCGGCGGACGTAGCGGCGGGTGCATCGGCGGCCTGCTGGGACCAGGCCGGCGCAAACGCCAGCAGCAGGGAAGCAGCGAGCAGGGTACGGGTAAAACCGGGCAGGGCTGTAGGAGTCGTCATCCTGGATCTCTCATCGTCGTTATCGGATGCCGTCTTGCACCGGGATGGTGCAGGTTCGGCGCGAGCCCAGTCTAGCGAGACCAGTCTTATATGGACAAATGTTAACTGTGGATGTGTTGCAAATAAGTAAAATAAACGCGATTTCTATTGTGCGAGCTAGTCAGGCACAGCTATTCTGCTTAGTCTGGCCCGCGTTGTCGCTTTTTCATGAATGTGACATTTCGAGAGAAACTCCTTCCTCCTTATGCATGCGCCATACTGTTGACACAAACAGGCTTTAGCATGCCCGGAGCCGTGAGCACAATCTAAGGAGAATGAATGGAAGCCGAAATCAAGCTGGCCCTCGATGCCGCCAGCGTGGCGCAGGTCAGGAAACTGCCGGTCCTGCGCGAACACGCCGTGTCCGAACCCCGGGAACAGGAACACGTCGACCGCTACTTCGACAGCAGCGGTTTCGACCTGCTGCGCCACGGTTTCGCCCTGCGCGTGCGCAGCGCCGGCAGCCGCCACGTGCAGACGCTCAAGGGCGGCGGCAGCGCGCTGGCGGGCCTGCACCAGCGCACCGAGCTCGAGAGCGAGATCGGCACCGACGCGCCCGACCTCGACCTGTTCGCGCGCCAGCTGCGCGACGTGCTGCCGCAGCTGGCGAAAGAGGGCGTGCCGGACCTGGCGCCGGTATTCGTCAACCGCAGCAAGCGCAGCAGCTGGATGATCGCGCTGCCGGACGGCGTGCAGATCGAGTGCGCGCTCGACGTCGGCGAACTGCAGCACGGCGAGCGCAGCGTTCCGGTGCGCGAGCTGGAACTGGAAATCAAGCAGGGGGCGCCCGCGGTCCTGTACGGGCTGGCGCAGCAGGTGCATGCGGCGCTGCCGGTGCGCCTCGAGCATGTCAGCAAGGCCGAACGCGGCTATGTGCTGGCCGGGGCGGTGAAGCCCAAGGCGGTCAAGGCGACCGCGGTCGCGCTGCGGCGCAAGGCCAGCATGGGCGAGGCACTGGGCGCGATCCTGGCCAACTGCCTGGAGCAGATGGCGGCCAACGAACGCGGCGTGATCGCCGGCGACGTCGAGAGCCTGCACCAGATGCGGGTCGGCCTGCGCCGCCTGCGCGCCGCGCTGGCGATGGTGCGCGACATGGTCCAGCTGCCCGAGCCTGTCGGCGCCGACATCGAATGGCTGGCCGGCGAACTGGGCGACGCCCGCAACTGGGACGTGTTCATCGAATCGGTATTACCCGCCCTGCCGCTGCCCGAAGCGCACCGCCCGGGCATGGAGCGGGTGCTGGTGGCTTCGCGCGAAGAAGCCGAGCGCCATCGCAACAAGGTCAAGGCGGCGGTGGGCAGCGCGCGCTACACCGCGCTACTGCTGGCGCTGGGCGCCTGGATCGCCGGGGAGGGGTGGAAGCAGGCCGGCCTGCCGTCGGAACCGCTGGCGCAGGCCGTGCGCAAGGCGGCCCCGCAGCTGGTCCAGCACGCCGCCGCGCGCGTGCGCAAGCGCGCCCGCGCCTACGACCTGCACCGCCCCGAATGCCTCCACAAGGTGCGCATCGCGGCCAAGAAGGAACGTTATGCGCGCGAGTTCTTCGACGCCGTTGGCCACGGCAAGCGCGCGGCACGCCGCCACGACCTGCTGGCCGGCATGCAGGACGAACTGGGCACGATCAACGACAGCGCGGTGGCGCGCGACCTGGTGGCGCAGCTGCGCGACCGGGTGCCGCAGGAAGTGGCGCTGCTGGGCTTCATCGAGGGCGTGCTGGCCGAGCGCGAGGCGGATGCCTTGCCGCGGGCGCGCCGCCATGTGAAGGACCGGCTGCGCGAGAAGGCGCGGTTCTAAGCGCGATTCGTCGTTCCCGCGTTAGCGGGCACGACCGGGGGGCAATCCGTCAA
>NZ_JAXSQX010000008.1:0-166003 GCF_034659755.1 Massilia phyllosphaerae | reverse complement strand
CGGCCGCGCGGGTGTGCATCCCCCCTCTTGCGGGCCCTCCCTTGGCGGGCCCCCCCACGAGGGGTCAAGCCTTCACCGCCAGAAACTCCCCTTTACCCACCGGCACCAGGCTGGTGCTGAACCCGCCATCGGCCTGTACCGCCGCCGTGAAATCCGCCATCTCGTGCGCATGCGAGGTGGCATTGTCGACCACCAGCAGGCCGCCGGCGCGCAGCACCCGTTTCAGCTGCGGCCACCAGCCGAGATAGGCGCTGCGCTGCGAATCGAGGAACACCAGGTCGAAGCCGGCGTCGTCCAGCGTTGCCAGCAACGCGCCGGCATCGCCTTCGTGCTGGACGATGCGGCCGGCGAGTCCGGCGCGGGCGAAGTTGGCGCGCGCCAGGTCGATCTTCGTGGGCGACATCTCCACCGTGGTCACCGCGCCGCCGGTGGCACCGGCGGCATCGGCCAGCCACAGCGTCGAATAGCCGTTCGAGGTGCCGATTTCGAGGATGCGGCGGGCTTGCGTGGCTTTCACCAGCAGCGCCAGGAAGGCGCCGGTGTCCGGCGTGATGTTGAGCATGCGGGTGGCGCGGTTGGCGCCGTCGGCGTCGTGGGCGTCGCCGAAGGCGGCCAGTTCGTCGAGCAGGGTCTTGAGGCTGGGGTGCAAGATCGTCTCCTGGTTGAGACCACCATCCTGCCACAACACGCCGTGAATATGGTGCCGGTATCTTTTCCTACCGCCGACGCCGGTAGGGCGGCCGTGCCGCCGTGTCCCCTTCAGGAGACGAGGCCATTGTGACGGCCGAATGTGACATCCGTTTGACGCCGCCGTGACGTGTGCGTGACGCCGGCCTCAGGGCATCCCGGCGCCGCCGGCGCCGCCGGGCTTCAGGTCAGCCGCCAGTTTCTGCAGCAGTCCGGCCAGCGACGGTCCGTGCGCCTGCGCCGGCGCAAGCAGGCCGAGTGCCGCCTGGAGGGCCTTGTCGTCGCGCGTGCCGAAAGTGCGCGTGCTCTCCACCGGTTCGCGGGCGCTTGCCACCGCCTGCGCGCCATCCGCCGGCGGCAGGTGGTTGGCCAGGTCGGCTTCGCGCAGCATCGGCTCGTCGTCCGCGCCGGCGGCCGGGGCCACGACGACGTCGGGCGTCACGCCGCGCGCCTGGATCTCGTGGCCCTTGGGCGTGAAGTAGCGCGCCACCGTGAACTTGATGCCGTCGTCCGCGCCCAGCGGGATCACCGACTGGATCGAGCCCTTGCCGAAGGTGCGGCTGCCGACGATGGTGGCGCGGTGGTTGTCCTGCAGCGCGCCGGCGACCAGTTCCGCGGCCGAGGCCGAGGCGCCGTTGACCAGCACCGTCAGCGGCACGGTGCGGGTCCAGGCGGGCAGGCCGTCCAGCACGTCGGCCTCGCCCTGCTCGCGGTAGTAGCGGGGGTCGACGGTCACGGTGGCGTTGGCGCCGGGCGCGTTGCCGCGCGCGCTGAAGACCACGCTGCCCGGCGCCAGGAAGGCGCCGGCGACGCCGACCGCGGCCGGCACCAGCCCGCCCGGGTCGTTGCGCAGGTCGAGCACCAGGCCGCGTGGCGGCGCCTTGCCGTCGAGCTTCTTCAGCGCCGCCGCCAGGTCGGACCCGGTGGCGCCGCCGAATGCCGAGATGCGGATCCAGGCCAGCCCCGGCGCCGCCATGCGCGCGCTCACGGTGGCGTCGTGCAGCGCCGCGCGCGTGATGCGCAGCGTATGCGGCTTGCCTTCGCGGCCGCTGCCCTGCATCAGGCCCACCGTCACCACGCTGCCCGGCGCGCCGCGCATGCGCCGCCCGACCTCGCTGCTGGACAGGCCGGCCAGCGCAGTGCCGTCGATCGAGGCGATGACGTCGCCGGCACGGATGCCGGCGCGGGCGGCGGGGCTGTCGGCGCCGGTGGATACCACGCGCATGCGGTCGCGGTCGAGCTGGACCTCGATGCCGATGCCGACGTATTCGCCCGAATTCTCGCGGTCGAGGTCGCGCATGTCATCGCTGCTCATGTATTGGGAATGGGCGTCGAGCGAGCCCAGCATGCCGGCGATGGCGCCGTCGAACAGTTTTTTGTCGTCGGCCTGGCCGACGTAGTTACGCTTGATCAGGGCGTAGGCGGCCAGCAGCTTTTCCATTTCCGCCTGCGGCAGGGGCAGGGAACTGGTCACGGTCGCAACTGGCGCCGGTGCCGGCGCCGTGGCCGGAGCGGATGCCGGGGCAGGGATCGATTCGGCGGCCCGTGCCGGCAGCGTGCAGGCCAGTACGGTGGCGACAGCCGCGGCAACGGCGGCGGACGTGCGATGCGGGGTGGGTGTCATGCGTGCTCCTTTTTCCATGCAGGCATTCTCGCGCGCCAAGCTGTTAATCGATGTAAGGCGCAGGTAAATGGAAGTAAAGGTCGCATGTAAATACAAGCCCCGCCCGTCATGCTCGATCGGCAACGCCTGCCGCTGCTACTTGTTCCTTACGGCAAAATGCACCGATAATCATTCCTTTGCGGCGACGCACGCCGTCTTCAGGAGCCATTCCGTGCAAGATCACGACCAAGACCCGGCCAGGCAGGCCGACCAGCCGGCCAGCCCGGCACGCCGCCGCATCTTCCAGGCCGCTGCCGCGGTCGGCCTCGGCACCCAGCTGCCGGCCACCCAGGCAGCCGCGCCGGCCGCCAAGGCACGCAAGCCGGCGGCGGGCTCGCTGGACGCCAAGCTCAAGGCGCACGTCAAGAACGTGGTCGTGATCTACCTGGAAAACCGCAGCTTCAACAACCTGTTCGCCGACTTCCCGGGCCTGGCCCAGCCGCTGTCCGCGGTGCCGGCGGCGGCCACGGCGCAGCGCGACCGCGACGGGACGGTCCTGGGCGAACTGCCGAAAATCTGGGGCGGCATGGTGCCGGCACGCCAGAACATCGGCGGCAAGGATTACCTGATCAAGGAAGACGACATCCAGCACCTGCCGAATGCGCCGTTCAAGCTGATGGACGGTGCTGGCAAGCCGCTACCGGAAGGCCTGGTCACGCGCGACCTGGTGCACGCCTTCTATCACAACCAGATGCAGATCAACGGCGGCAAGAACGACGGCTTCGTGGCCTGGGGCGACAGCGGCGCTCTGGTGATGGGCCATTACGGCGAGACGCGCAAGAACCTGGGCCTGTGGCAGATCGCCAGCGAGTACACGCTTTGCGACAACTTCTTCATGGCGGCCTTCGGCGGTTCCTACCTGAACCACCAGTTCCTGATCAGCGGCCGCGTGCCGGAATACTTCAACGCCAAGGACACCCCGGCCAAGCGCAAGATCGCGGTGCTGGAAGACGGTCCGCAGGGCATGCGCCTGGCGCTGGCGCCGGATTCGCCGAAGTCGGCGCTTGGCGGCAAGCCGAAATTCGTCAACAACGGCGCCATCACGCCGGATGGCTACGCGGTCAACACCATGGCGCCGCCTTACCAGCCGAGCTGGGTGCATCCGGCGCCGGGTGGCGATGCCGCCAGCGCCGATCCGCAGGATCCGTCGGTGCTGCCGCCGCAAGGCTACGACACCATCGGCGACCTGCTGTCGCGCCAGGGCGTCAGCTGGGCCTGGTATGGCGGCGGCTTCCAGGCGGCGCTGGACGGCCGCGGCGAAGGCACGCGCCCGAACTTCCAGTTCCACCACCAGCCCTTCAATTACTTCAAGCAGTTCGCACCGGGCACCGCCGCGCGTGCCGAGCACCTGCGCGACGGCGGCCTGGGCGACAGCCCGATCTCGAACAAGTTCATCGCCGACGCCATCGCCGGCAAGCTGCCGGCCGTCACCTTCTACAAGCCGCAGGGCAACCTCAACCTGCACGCCGGCTATTCCGACATCGAGTCGGGCGACGCCCACGTCGCCAACGTGATCGAGCACCTGAAAAAGTCGCCGCAATGGCAGGACATGGTGGTGGTGATCACCTTCGACGAGAACGGCGGCTGGTGGGACCACGTGGCGCCGCCGAAAGGCGACCGCTGGGGTCCGGGCTCGCGCATCCCGGCGATCGTGGTCTCGCCGTTCGCCAGGAAGGGCGCGGTCGACCACAATTTCTACGACACGACTTCGATCATGCGTTTCATTACGCGCCTGCACGGCCTGCCGCTGCTGGACAGCCTGGCGGCGCGCGACGCCGCCTTTGCGGCACGCGGTGCGCGCGGGCCGGGCGACCTGAGCGCCACGCTCAGCTTCCGCTGAGCCCGGTTCTACGGCATCCCGGAGCGGCCCTCGAGGCCGCTTTTTTGCGTCTTGTGCATTTATTGCATATATAAAGTTGCCTACCGGCTAACGTGCGCTGTGTAGAAACACCCCGCACTACACTCTGCCATGGCCGTTGTCACTCGAACACGTGCTTGCGAGTGGCATAGAGACACGTAGTCGCCAAACGCCAACTTTCATATCCATAGAACCAGGAGAGCAAAATGCAAAAGAACAAAACCTTGAAAGGGCTGCTGGCTGTGTCGGCAGTCGCCGCCATGTTCAGCGCCTTCGGCGTCCAGGCGCAGACCGCCACCACCAGCACCAATCCGAACCAGGCCGGCAAGGTCAGCAAGGATGGCGCAATGGACAACACCAACAGCACCGGCATGGAATCGCGCAATACCGCGTCCGGCATGACCCACAGCGCAGGTAGCGTCAACAACGGCGCCATGCAGAGCGGTTCGACGGCTGCTGCCGGCCAGACCGCCGCCGGCGGCAGCACCGCCGCAACCGGCGCCAAGCTGAGCGCGGCCGACCAGAAGGCCGTGAAGGACATGGCGATGGCCGACATGGCCGAGGTCGAAGGCGGCAAGATGGCCGTCAGCAAGGCCCAGAGCGCCGAAGTGAAAGCCTTCGGCCAGCAAATGGTCGACGACCACGGCCAGGCCCTGGCCAAGGTGCAGGCGCTGGCCCAGGCCCGCGGCGTGACCCTGCCAACCGAGCTGGATGCCAAGCACAAGGCCATGGCGGCGAAGCTGGAAAAAATGAGCGGTGCCGACTTCGACAAGGCCTACATGGCCAATGCCGGCGTCAAGGACCACAAGGAAGTCCACGCCAAGCTGATGAGCGACGCCAAGAAGATCAAGGATCCGGACGTGAAAGCGCTGGCCGACCAGCACATGCCGGTGGTCGAGCAGCACCTGAAGGCCGCCCAGCAGATGGCGTCCACCAAGTCGGGTACCACCTCGGGCAAATAAGCCCCGGGCCGGTTCATCAGTTGTAAAGGGAAAGGCAGCACCCGGTGAGCGACCGGGTGCTGCCTGCTGTCGTTTACGTTGCCGTTTTCTAGTGCTGATCCTTGCGCGGATCAGTCCAGCGTCAGCAGATAGGCGCTGATGTCGCGCGCATCCTTTTCGCTCACGCCCAGGTTCGGCATCGCGGTGGTCGGATCGATCGCCTGCGGGTCGCGGATCCAGTGCATCAGGTTGGCCTGGTTGTTGAGCAGGTTGCCGGCAATGAAGGGGCGCTTGCCCAGGCCTTCGAGCGGACGGCCGACGAAGGTGTCGGAACCGACCACGCCGGGGATCTTGTGGCAGGACTGGCAGGCATACTGGGTCAGCGCCAGCTTGCCCAGGCCGGGGTCGCCGACCACGCCCGGCGGCGGCTTGGGATCGCTGCCGCAGCCGGCCAGCAGGCAGGCCGATGCGGCCAGCATGGCCGCCGCCAGGGGGCGCGGCGCCTTCATCGTGCTTCTCCTTTGGCCGGGTCGCGTGCCTGCGCCTGGTCCTGGGCAGGCGCCATCGCTGTCAGGGTCTTGTAATCGGCCACGGTCATCGCCGGCATCCGGTTCATGAAGGCGACCACCGCCCAGGTGTCGGCGTCGCTCAGGCGGAATTCCCAGGCCGGCATGCCGCTCATCTTGACGCCGTGGCGCGTGATCCAGTACAGCTCGCGCGATTGCCAGCGCATCGCGGCATCGACCAGCGGACCGGGCGCCGGCTGCATGCTCAGGCCATGGATATTCGGGGCGACGCCGGGACCGCCATGGCACTGGGCGCAATTGTCGCGATACACGATGGCGCCGCGCGCGACGTCGGCCGCGCCCAGCGCCGGCACCGTCACCTTGCGCGCGTGATGCTGCACCGAGTAGCGCATCGCCTGTTCCAGCCCCTTGTAGACGATGCCGAGGTGGGACGTGGTGGCGCCGATGTTGTACCAGCCGGCGCGCCAGACGACCAGGCCGGCGGCCGCGCTCAGGGCGCCCGCAACCAGCAGGGTCAGCACGGCGGTCTTGACGATCAAACGGGTGGATGCCTCGGCCATCAAAATATTGTCAAAAAGTATCGTGTAAAAAAGATATAAATACGTCCTGTATTATAGAAGTCATTGCAACATTGTGAATTCAACCGTGCCCAGCCATCTAACACCTTCCGTCTCCCGATACCCTGCCGCGCCGGCGCTGGCCGCGCTTGCCTTCGTCGGCATCGGCCTGGCCGGTTGCAGCGGGCAGACCGACACCCGCCACGTGCGCGGCGGCGACGCCGACACCGGCAAGCGCCTGATGACCCAGTACCAGTGCACCACTTGCCATGTCATTCCCCAGGTGCCGGGACCGAATGGCGATGCCGGACCCTCGCTGGAAAAGGTCGGGCGCCTGAGCTATATCGCCGGCGGCATCCCCAACCAGCCGGACCGCATGGTGGCGTGGCTGCTGGACCCGCCCGCGCTGAAACCCGGCACCCGCATGCCGTCGATGGGCCTGACCGAGCAGGAGGCGCGCCACATGGCGGCTTACCTGTACACACTGCGGTGAGGGCGGGGCAGGGCAGTGCGGCGGACGCGCCGCTGCAATCCGTTTTGCACCACGGCGGCAGCGACGCCGCGGTCATCGGCGAACTCACCTGGGGCATGACCATCGCCGGCACGCTGATCTTCGCGGCCGTGATGCTGTTGCTGGCAATGAGCCTGCGCCATCACGCGCGTCCGCTGCGGCCGGCCGTCTGGATCGTCGGCGCCGGCGTCGCCTTCCCGGTGATCGTCCTCAGCCTGCTGCTGGGCTGGAGTACCTGGCGCAGCGCGCAGCTGCGTCCGCAGACCTCGAACGGCGCGCTGGCGATCTCGGTCACCGGCAAGATGTGGTGGTGGGAAGTGCGCTACCGCCATCCGGCCAGCGGGCGCGAGATCGCCGCCGCCAACGAAATCCACATCCCGGTCGGGCAGAACGTCTACCTCGGCCTGAACGCGGCCGACGTCATCCACAGCCTGTGGATCCCGGCGCTGGCCGGCAAGCGCGACATGATTCCCGGCCGCGTCACCGGCCTGACCCTGCGCGCCGACAAGCCGGGCATCTACCGCGGCCAGTGCGCCGAATACTGCGGCATCCAGCATGCGCGCATGGCGCTGCACGTGGTGGCGCATCCGCAGGCCGAATTCGATGCCTGGCTGGCGGCCCAGGCCCGGCCCGCGGTGCAGCCCACCGACGCTTTCCTCCAGCGCGGCCGCGCCGCCTTCTTCGACCAGCGCTGCCAGGCCTGCCACACGATCCGCGGCGTCGCCGAGGACAACAACCTGGGCCCCGACCTGACCCACGTCGGCAGCCGCGCCTACATCGGCGCCGGCACGCTGCCTATCCACACCAATAAGCGCCAGGACACGCTGGCCGGCTGGGTCGCCGATCCGCAGCGTGCCAAGCCGGGCGTGCTGATGCCGGGCTCGCCCGGCATCGACGCGGAATCGCTGCGCGCGCTGGCCGCTTATCTCGAGGCCTTGAAATGAACACCCGCTTGCCCACCCAGTTGCCCAATCCAGTCCCGCGTCCCGAGGGCGAACGCGAACGCCTGGAAGCCGTCTGGCGCACGCCGAGCGGCTGGCGCTTCTTCTCGTCCGTCAACAACACCAACATCGGTCTGCTGTACATCGGCACCACGCTGCTGTTCTTCGTGCTGGCCGGGATCCTGGGCCTGCTGATCCGCACCCAGCTGGCGGTGCCCGAGAATAGCTTCCTCAGCGCCGGCACCTACAACCAGGTGTTCACCATGCACGGCACGGTGATGATGTTCCTGTTCGCGATTCCGGTGGTGGAAGCGCTCGCGGTCTACCTGCTGCCGAACATGCTGGGCGCGCGCGACCTGCCGTTCCCGCGCCTGTCCGCGTATGCCTACTGGGCCTATGCGATCGGCGGGCTGGCCTTCTTCTGCACCCTGTTCGTCGGCCTGGCCCCGGACGGCGGCTGGTTCATGTACCCGCCGCTCACCGGCACCAAGTATTCGCCGGGGCTGAACGCCGATTTCTGGCTGCTGGGGATCGGCTTCATCGAGATCTCGGCGATCGCCGGCGCGATCGAACTGATCATCGGCATCCTGTTTACGCGCGCACCCGGGATGACGCTGGGCCGCATGCCGGTGTACGCCTGGGCCATGCTGGTGGTGGCCGTGATGATCGTGTTCGCCTTCCCGGCGGTGATCGCCGGCACCGCGCTGCTGGAGATGGAGCGCGCCTTCGACTGGCCCTTCTTCATTCCCGAGCGCGGCGGCGACCCGCTGCTGTGGCAGCACCTGTTCTGGTTCTTCGGCCACCCCGAGGTCTACATCATCTTCCTGCCGGCGGCCGGCATGGTGTCGACCATGATCCCGACCATCGCCGGCACCTCGCTGGTCGGCCGGCGCGCCGTGATCGCCGCCCTGGTCGGCGTCGGCGTGTTCAGCTTCGGGCTGTGGGCGCACCACATGTTCACGGCGGGCCTGGGCGTGCTGGAGATGAGTTTCGTCTCGGCCGCCAGCATGGCGGTGGCGGTGCCGACCGCGATCCAGGTGTTTGCCTGGATCTGCACGCTGTGGAAGGGCAAGGTCCAGCGCGGCGCGCCGACGCTGTTCCTGCTCGGCTTCATGTTCATCTTCGTGCTGGGCGGCCTGACCGGCGTGATGGTGGCGGTGATCCCGTTCGACTGGCAGGTGCACGACACCTATTTCATCGTCGCCCACTTCCACTACGTCCTGATCGGCGGCATGGTGTTCCCGGTGTTCGCGGCCATGTATTACTGGATACCGCTGATCAATGGCAACCGCTTGTCCGAAGCATGGGCCAAGTGGGTGTTCTGGCTGATGTTCGGCGGTTTCAATGTCGCCTTCTTCCCGATGCACATCACCGGCCTGCTGGGCATGCCGCGCCGGGTCTATACCTATGCGCCGGACCTCGGCTGGAACGGCTTGAACATGCTGTCGACGGTCGGCGCCTTCGCCTTCGCGGCGGGCGTGGTGCTGTTCGCGTTCGACGTCGTGCGCACCCTGAAGCGCCGCACCCAGCCGGTCGGCAATCCGTGGAACGCGTCGACGCTGGAATGGCTGACGTCCGAGGATTACGGCAACCGCAGCATCCCGCGCGTGGTGTCGGCCAATCCGCTGTGGGACCAGCCGACCCTGTCGCGCGACGTGGACGAGGGTGCTTACTACCTGCCGCAGACCGCCACCGGCCACCGCGAGACCATCGCCACCAGCCCGGTCGGCGCCGAACCGCGCTACCTGCTGGTGCTGCCCGGCGACAGCTGGCTGCCGCTGATTGCCGCGGCCGGCACCGCCGGCTTCTTCCTGCTGCTGACCATGAAGCTGAACCTGCTGGCCACGCTGTGCGGCATCATGGCGGTGGTCGGCACCATCGCCTGGCTGTGGCAATCCGACCGCGGCGTGCCCGAGACGGCCGCGGACGCCGGCGGCGGCATCGTGCTGCCGGTGGGCGCGCGCGGCACCGCCTCGCATTCGTGGTGGGCCACGATCATCATGCTGGTGGTCGACGCCAGCATCTTCGCCTCGTTCGCCTTTGCCTACCTTCACGTGTCGATGCGCCTGCAGGTGTGCCCGCCGCCCGGCAGTTCGCTGCCCCCGGTGGAGCTGGCCTGGCTGTCGGCAGCCCTGCTGGCGGCCGGCTCGCTGCTGGTGTGGCTGGCCACGCGCGCGCTCGGCCGGCGCCGCCTGCCCTGGATGGTGCTGGCGGCGCTGGCCTGCGCACTGGCGGCCTTCGGCGTCGACGTGTACGGCCTGCGCGCGGCCGACCTGGCGCCGAGCGAGAGCGCCTGGGCCGCGGCGGTCGCCGCGCTGGCGTCCTACCAGGGCCTGCACATCGTGCTGCTGGCGATCATGGCGCCCTACCTGGCGCTGCGCGGCTGGCGCGGCCACCTGACGGCGCGCAGCCGCGCCACCCTCGACAACATCGCGCTGGTCTGGCACTACACGACGCTGCAGGGCATTGCCTGGATGTCGGCGGTGCGCGTGGTGCCGCTGCTGATGGAGTGAGCGTGAACATGACCGTACATCGCGCCAACGAACACTTCTTCCGCCGCCTGCTGGGCGCCATCCTGCCGCTGCTGGTGTGGCTGCTGCACTTCGCCTTCTGCTACGGGCTGGCGGCGGCCCAGTGCACGCCGGCCGCCATGCGCGAGGGCGGGCCGGACCGCACCCTCATGGGCATCGCCACCGTCCTTGCGCTTGCGGTGCTGGCATGGCTGGTGTGGCGCGCGCGTGGCGTGCTGGCGCGTCCCGCCAGGGCCGGCCTGTGGCAATGGGCGGCCTTCATGTTCGCGGCGCTGTCGCTGGTGGCGGTGTCCTGGAACAGCGTGCCGATCCTGCTGGTGCCCGGCTGCGCCTGAGCGCTCGGCCGAATCAGGGCAGGGTGCAGGCGGGTTCCGTGGCCGCGACGGGCGCACGCACCAGCAAGCGTCCCAGGCACCCGAGGCATAATAAGGAGAACAGCGCGGCGCTGGCCAGCGTCAGTCGGTAGTCGTGGCCGGACAGGTCGAGCAGCGGCCCGAGGCTGGTGCCGACCAGGATGTTCGCCAGCGCGACCATGATGTCCTTGCTGGCGTTGTAGCGCACGAATTCGGCGCGCGGGAACACGTCCATCGGCATCGCCGCCGCCGCCGTGAAGTAGGCGCCCGACATCACCACGTGGGCCAGATAAAAGCCGCGGAAGGCGGCGCCGTCGCGCACCAGCAGGCAGCCGCCCAGCGCGATCAGGCTGTACAGCGCCATCATCACGGTTGCCACCCGCACCGCGCCGAAACGGTCGGCCAGCCAGCCGATGCCGAAGGCGCTGGCGATCGAGACGGCGTAGCCGGTGGCGGTCAGCGTGCCGAGTTCCGCCTTGGACAGGCCCAGGCCCAGCGCATAGTTCTGCGAGAAGGTGTTGAAGGGGCTGAAAGTGACGGCGGCCAGCATGAAGGCGCCGAAGGCCCACAGGTGGCGGCGCTGGGTGCAGCATTGCAGCAGCTGGGTGTGTGCCGATGCACGGGGCGCCGGTGCCGGCGCCGGAGTCGGCGCAGGATAGGCGCCTTCGTGCACCATCAGGCACATCAGCGGGATCGACAACCCGAACACCAGCGCGATCGTCAACAGCAGTTCGAACAGCCGGGTATCGGCCAGCGCGAACAGCGACATGTTGAAAAAGATCGCCACGCCCAGGCCGGCGATGCGCAGCACCGCATACAGGCGGCCCAGCAGGCCGTGCGGCACGACATCGTTGACCAGGCCGTTGAACAGGGCAACGGTGGTCATGGCGGCCGCTTCGAACACGGTCCAGAACAGGCAGAAGAAGGCGAGGTCGAGCGCGCGCAGGCCGGGCGACCGCGTGCCCAGCAGCGCGTGGCTCCATGCCGCCAGCGTGGGCGCGGCGGCCACGCACAGCATCGCGCCGGCGCCCAGCGGCGCGCTCACCAATAGATACGGACGGCGCCGTCCCCACCGGCTGCGGCAACGGTCCGAGCGCAGCCCGATGGCCGGCACCAGCAGCAGGCTGATGACGGCGGGGACGGTCGACAGCAGCAGCGCGATACTGGTGTCCGAGGCGCCGACGTTGCGCAGCACGACCAGCCCGATCGGCTGGGCCCAGCGTTCGCGCACGGCGATGCCGAGTTCGCCGACCAGCAGCCAGCCCACCAGCGCCAGCAAGCCCCACACCCCGTAGTGGAGCGTGCCGGCGCGGAAGCGCGTGTCGGTCGCCATGAATGGCGTCAGGCTCGCGCCGGTGCGGTCGAATCGCGCACCACCAGCTCGGTGGCGAAGGGGATGCGCGCCGCGGCCGGCACCCCGCCTTCGATCAGGTCGACCACTTCGCGCACGGCGCGCGCGGCCAGCGCCTCGTAGGGCGGCCGCATCGTGGTCAGGCGCGGGAACACGTAGCTCGCGGTCGGGATGTCGTCGAAGCCGACCACGGAGACGTCGCCCGGCACTTTCAGCCCACGGCTGGCGATGGTGTCAATGGCGCCGAAGGCCATCTCGTCGTTGGCGGCGAAGATGGCGCTGGGCGGCTGGGCCAGGTCGAGCAGCTGGCCGGCGGCCGCGAAGCCGCCCGGCTGGTTGAAGCCGCCCTCGCGTACCAGCGCCGGATCGAAGGCGATGCCGGCGGCCGCCAGGGCATCGGCGTAGCCGCGTTCGCGCTCGAGGCTCTGGCCGGTACGCGACGAGCCGGCGATGAAGCCGATGCGGCGGTGGCCGAGGCCGAGCAAGTGCTCGACCGCGGCGCGCGCGCCGGCGCGGTTTTCCAGCACCAGCGTCGGCAGCGCCAGCTGCCCGGCGTCGAAGCAGACCAGGGCGCAGGACAGCTGCTGGCGCGCGGCCAGGTCGAGGAAGCCGTCGCCGGCGGTCGGCATCACCAGCAGCAGGCCATCGCACAGCTTGGCCAGCGTGCCGCAGGTGACCATGCGCTCGGGACTGTCGAAGCGGTCGGCGTTGAACAGCAACAGGTCGTAATCGAGTTTGCGCGCCTGCTCGCCGATGTGGCGCACCAGTTCGTGCAGCACGACCGGACCGTAGTTGTTCAGGAAGACGCCGATCAACTTGCTTTTATCGCCGCGCATGCGGCGCGCCAGCATGTCCGGCGTGTAGTTCAGCTGGGCGGCGGCGGCCATGATGCGCTCGCGCGCCTCGCTCGACACGTAACCGGTGCCGCGGATGGCGCGCGACGCGGTGATCGGCGAGACGCCGGCCAGCCGCGCGACTTCACTCAGTTTGCTGGCTTTGCGCATGGGTCTATATAAACGATCATCTTGTTGAGTATTTGCGGCGGTTCGACCCGATCCGGGCATGACTTTCGGCGTTTCCGAACCGAATTGTGGTTACGATACCACATCCTTTTCAGCAAAAATCGCGCATTTTTCATACAAATCAGGTGCTTACATATCAACACGATAGCTATGGCAACCTTGTTGAGTCAATACACAACAGGTGGTAACGTAACCATACGGTTGCGCACAGTCTGGTACATGGCAGGCCAGCCCGGCTTCACAGGCTTCATTCCCCCATAACAAGCAGGCACATCGATGCCGCAGAGGAGACAAGATGAGAAAGAAGATCCTGGCCACGGTGCTGCCGCTGGCCATGGCCGCCGCGTATGGCAATCCGGCGCTGGCGCAAACTTCCCCAACCCCGGCAGAAGCGCCCACGGTGGCGCCGACGGCGGGTCCCGAGGCCGCGCCGCAGGACGGCGCCGCCAATCCGGTCGCCACCGGCGATACCGCCAGCAGCAGCGCACCCGTGTCGAACACGGTGGTCATCTCGGGCTTTCGCTCCAGCCTACAAAAAGCGCTGAACCTGAAGCAGCAGGCGATCGGCGTGCGCGATTCGATCGTGGCCGAGGACATCGGCAAGTTCCCGGAATCGAACGTGGCCGAATCGCTGCAGCGGGTGCCGGGCGTGATCCTGAACCGCGACGACAGCTCGGGCGAGGGCCAGCGCATCTCGATCCGCGGCCTGCCGACCGAGTATTCCGTGACCACGCTGAACGGCGCGCCGGTCAACACCACGTCCACCAGCACCATCGGCAGCGCCGCGCGCGGCTTCAACTACGACGTGTTCGCGTCCGAATTATTTGGCAGGGTCGACTTCTACAAGTCTCCCCTGGCGGAACTCAGCGAAGGCGGCATGGGCGGCGTGGTCGATTTGCAGACTCCGCGCCCGTTCGACAGCCCGAAGCGCACCTTGCGCTATGCGCTGACCGGCGCCTACAACACCAGCTCGGAAAAAGCCGACCCGGCCGGCTTCGCGCTGTATTCGAACACCTGGGGCTCGTGGGGCTTCCTGGCCGGCGTAGCGCATTCCAAGGCGGTCAACAACCGCTCCGGCTTCGAAGCCACCGGCGGCTACAACAGCTCGCGCAACGGCAGCATGAGTCCGGTGAAGGGCAACTTCGCCTACACCCTCGACTATGACGACCCGCGCGCCAACCTGTCCGGCTATACCCGCGACCAGATCGACAATGCCTTTCTGCCGCGCATCTACCGCTTCTACGGCTCGCAGAACCGGCGCACCCGCGACGGCCTGGTGACCTCGCTGCAGTTCAAGGAAGGCAACCTGAACCTCAGCCTGGACGGCCTGGCCTCGCAGCTGAAGAACAGCCGCGACGAGCTGTACTACGGCATCCTGATCCGCAACAGCAAGACCACCAACCGCAACGCGCCCGCCGGCCAGTCCGGCCACAGCGGCTTCGTGCCGCTCGACGTGCACATCGACCCGGCCTCGAACCTGCTGACCGGTACCTTTGGCAACACCTCGTACAGCAGCGGCGTGACCTATGGCGAAGATAAAACCAAGTTCGGCTACCTGGCGCTGAACGGGCGCTGGGCGGCGCGTCCCGGCATGGTGGTGACCGGCCAGCTGAGCGCCAACAACAGCGACGCCACCAGCTATTCGGACACGCTGTCGGGCCAGATCTTCGGCGTCAATTCCACCATCGACTACGGTGACGACCACGTCTACCCGTCGATGTCCTCGAACATCGACTACACCAATCCGGCCAACTTCAGCGGCTTCGACGTCACCACCGGCTGGACCCGCGAAACGGACAAAGGCCGCCAGGCGCGCCTGGTGCTGGACTACGACTACGACCTGTTCGCCGGCTGGACCGGCCACCTCAAGACAGGCCTGGTCTACGTCGATACCAGCAAGGGCGTCGAAAAGCGCAACGGCAGCGCCGCCATGAAGGCGAAGATGGTGGGGCTGGGCGATGCCAGCGTGCGCGGCAGCATGGTGTCGACGCTGCCGATCTCGAACCTCGACATGGGCGCCGGCTGGCCGCACCAGTTCGGGACCTTTACGCGCGGCTATGCCTTCGGTACCTATGATCCGCTGGCCTACAACACCGGCGCCGCCTTCACCCCGGCGCAGAGCTTCACCGCGGCCGAGAAGGTATCGACCGGCTTCATCCAGTCCGACTTCAAGGGCGAGGTGCTGGCGCGCGAGCTGCGCCTGAATGCCGGCGTACGCTGGTCGCAGACCGAGCTCGATATCGACAACTTCCAGAAGAACGGCGCCGTCTACGAGCCGAACCACGCCAAGGGCAAGTACAAGAACCTGCTGCCGGCGGTGAGCGCGGCCTACGACCTGACCGATACCCTGATCTGGCGCGCTTCCTACGGCAAGACCATCAGCCGCGCCTCGCTGTCGATCATCGCGGCCCAGACAGTCATTCCGAACATGTTCGACAACAGCGCGACCTCGGGCAACCCGAACCTGAAGCCGCAGCAGTCGAAGAACCTGGATTCGAGCCTGGAGTGGTACTTCAAGCCGGGCAGCCTGCTGTCGGCGGCGCTGTTCCGCAAGGAGCTGACCGACGCCACCGTGTCGACCACGACCCAGACCACCTTCGGCGCCCTCGGCTTGCCCGACACCGCGCTCGGCGCGATCTTCCAGGATGCCAACGGCCGCGTCGACCCGAACCTGCCGATGACGCTGCGCACCTACACCAACGCCGGCAAGCAGACCCTGAAGGGCTACGAGCTGTCTTACCAACAGGACTTCACCTTCCTGCCCGATCCCTTCAAGGGCTTCGGCGCGCTGGCCAGCTACACCCACATCGATCCCTTCAACAGCATGAAGTGGATCACCAATGCGGGCAAGGAAATCGAAGTCAACTCGGTGCCGAAGTACGCCTACAGTTTCACCAGCTACTACGAGCGCGGACCGCTGGCGATGCGCCTCTCGTACAACTACAAGGGCAAGTCGCTGCACGGCGACAATCCGAAGAACAACGGCGATGACCTGATCCGCTGGCGCGGTCCGCGCGGCTACCTGGACGGCACGATCAGCTACAAGCTGACCGAGAACCTGGAGCTGCGCCTCGACGCCCTGAACATCACCAACACGCTGGCCTACGATTACTTCGAGGATGCGACCGGCCGCTACGGCGAGGGCAAGCGCACCCGCATGGACTATGCGAAGTACGACGGGCGCACGATCAAGATCGGCATCCGCGGCAAGCTGTGATGCGGGGGGCTTGTATCGCAGTGGCAGCCGCCTGCCTGCTGGGTGGTTGCGCCGCACAGTCGCCGGTCACGTTCAGCGAGGTAGGGCAGGGCTGGGCCGGCAATTCGGTCAACGTGGCGGTGTTCCGCAAGAACGCGTTGGTGAGCGACGGCAAATTCCAGTACATCGCCTGGTACGATGCGGACGGCCACGTCGTGCTGGGCAAGCGCCGGCTCGGCAGCGATGCATGGACCTTGCAGCGCACCGGCTATCGCGGCAGCCTGACGGATGCCCACAATGCGATCAGCATCATGGTGGACGGCGCCGGCGTGCTGCACATGGCCTGGGACCACCACAACAACGGCCTGCACTATGTCCGCGGCGTGGCGCCGGGCAGCCTGGACCTGCGTGAGGCGAAGATGGTCGGGCGCGACGAGCAATCGGTGTCGTACCCGGAATTCTTCCGCCTGCCGGATGGCGGCCTGCTGTTCCTGTACCGCGACGGCGGCTCGGGGCGCGGCAACCTGGTGCTGAACAGGTATGACGGCGCGGGCGGCTGGCGCCGCGTCGCCGACAACCTGATCAGCGGGGAAGGGCGCCGCAACGCCTACTGGCAGGCTTGCGTCGATGCGCAGGGCACGATTCACGTGTCCTGGGTATGGCGCGAGACGCCGGACGTGGCCAGCAACCACGACATGGCCTATGCCCGCTCGCGCGACGGCGGCGCCAGCTGGGAAGACGCCGACGGCAAACCCTACGCCTTGCCGATCACCGCCGCCAGCGCAAACTATGCGGCGCGCATTCCGCAGAACAGCGAATTGATCAACCAGACCTCGATGGCGGCGGACGGTGCCGGCCATCCCTACATCGCCAGCTACTGGCGCGACCCGGATAGCCGGGTGCCGCAGTACCGCGTGCTGCATCACACCGGCACCGCCTGGCGCCGGCTCGACCTGGATTTCCGCCATACGCCGTTTTCCCTGAGCGGCATGGGCACCAAGGCGATCCCGGTCGCGCGGCCGCAGATCCTGGTCGACCAGACCGGCGCCGATCCGGGCGGGCTGCTGGTATTCCGCGATGCCGAGCGCGGCGAACGGGTGTCGGTGGCGCGCGTGGCCAGTTTTACCCATCCGCGCTGGAGCGTCGCCGACCTGGACAGTGCGGCGGTCGGCGCCTGGGAACCGACCTACGACAGCGAATTATGGCGGCGCCAGGGCGTGCTGCACCTGTTCGTCCAGCCGGTGCGGCAGGTCGACGGCGAAGGCGTGGCCAGCGTGCCGCCTTCCACGGTACGCGTGCTGCAGTGGCAGCCGCCTCAACGATAAGGATTTCACGCAAATGACGAGACGACTCACCCTGAAACTCGCCGTGGCCGGCATCGCCCTTGCCGCCAGCGGCGGCGCCCTGGCCTTGTCCACCGCCCCGGTCTCGCGCGCCCAGGTGCTGGCCGCGCTGGCCCGCGCCAACGGCTACTGGCAGCGCAACAACAAACCCGAGCAATGGCCGTTCTGGGACGTGGCCGCCTACCACACCGGCAACATGGCGGCCTACGCGCTGACCCGCAACGAAGCCTACCGCGCCTATTCCACCGCCTGGGCAGAGCACAACCGCTGGCGCGGCGCCGCTTCCGACGACAAGTCGGCCTGGAAATACACCTACGGCGAAACGCCCGAGCACGTGCTGTTCGGCGACTGGCAGGTCTGCTTCCAGAACTATATCGACCTGTACGAATTCGACGGCCGCAAGGACCCGCGCCGCATCGCCCGCGCGCGCGAGGTGATGGAATACGAAATGAGCACGGCCAACAGCGATTACTGGTGGTGGGCCGACGGCCTGTACATGGTGATGCCGGTGATGACCAAGCTGTACAAGGCCACCGGCGACCGCCGCTACCTCGACAAGCTGCGCGAGTACTTCGCGTATGCGGACAAGCTGATGTACGACGCGGAGGCCGGCCTGTACTACCGCGACGCCAAGTACATCTACCCGAAACACAAGGCGGCCAACGGCGGCAGGGACTTCTGGGCGCGCGGCGACGGCTGGGTGTTCGCCGGACTGGCCAAGGTGCTGGCCGACCTGCCTGCCGACGATCCGGCACGGTCGCTGTTCGTCGAGCGTTTCAAGCGCATGGCGGCCGCCTTGAAGCCGCTGCAGCAGGCGGACGGCTACTGGACCCGCAGCCTGCTCGATCCGGCCCAGGCGCCGGGGCCGGAAAGCAGCGGCACCGCCTTCTTCACCTATGCTTATGCCTGGGGTATCAACAACGGCTACCTCGACAAGGCGGACTACATGCCGGTGGCGCTGCGCGGCTGGCGCTTCCTGAGCGAGGTCGCGCTGCAGGCCGACGGCAAGGTCGGCTACGTCCAGCCGATCGGCGAGCGCGCGATTCCCGGCCAGGTGGTCAACCAGGATTCGACCGCCCCCTTCGGTGTCGGCGCCTTCCTGCTGGCCGCGTCCGAGATGGCGCGCCTGGTCCCACAATAAGCGGATATATATTAGATGACGACAGATTTTCCACGCCGCCGCTTGCTGCGGGGTGCCGCAGCCGTAGTTGCTTCAGTAACGGGTTCCGCGCTGCTGCCGATGAGTGCGACCGTGCTGGCCGCAAGTTCTCACCGCTTCACCATCGGCGACAAGGACTTCCTCCTCGACGGCAAGCCGCTGCAGATCCGCTGCGGCGAAATGCACTTCGCCCGCGTGCCGCGCGAGTACTGGCAGCACCGCCTGAAGCTGATCAAGGCGATGGGCCTGAATACCGTGTGCGCCTACCTGTTCTGGAATTACCACGAGTGGCGCGAAGGAAAATACGACTGGACCGGCCAGCGCGACGCCGCCGAATTCTGCCGCCTCGCGCAGCAGGAAGGCCTGTGGGTGATCCTGCGTCCCGGCCCGTATGCCTGCGCCGAATGGGAGATGGGCGGCCTGCCGTGGTGGCTGCTGAAGCAGCCCGGCGATGCCTTCCTGCGCACCCGCAGCGACGCCTTCATGCAGCCGGCACGGCGCTGGCTGGGCGAAGTCGGACGCGTGCTGGGCGCGCAGCAGGTGACGCACGGCGGGGCTATCCTGATGGTGCAGGTCGAGAACGAGTACGGCTTCTTCGGCAACGACCTGGATTACATGCGCGTGCTGCGCCAGGCCACGCTTTCTGCCGGCTTCGACGTGCCGCTGTTCCAGTGCAATCCGACGAATGCGGTGGCCAAGACCCATATCCCGGAACTGTTCTCGGTGGCGAACTTCGGCACCGACCCGGCCAGCGGCTTCAAGGCATTGACGGCGCTGCAGAAAGGGCCGCTGATGTGCGGCGAATACTACTCGGGCTGGTTCGACACCTGGGGCGCGCCGCACCGCCGCGGCGGCGTCGAAGGGGCAGTCGCCGACATCGCCGCCATGCTGAAGGCGAACGGCTCGTTCAGCCTGTACATGGCGCACGGCGGCACCACCTTCGGCCTGTGGGGCGGCTGCGACCGCCCGTTCCGGCCCGACACCACCAGCTACGACTACGATGCCCCGATCGGCGAAGCCGGCTGGATCGGCGACAAGTTCGACGCCTACCGCAAGGCGATGACGCCCTTCCTGGCGCCCGGGGAGACGCTGCCGGCGCCGCCGCCGCGCATGGCGGTGATGACCATTCCACCGTTTGCGCTGGGGGAATCGGTACCGGTGGCGGCCAGCCTGCCGGCGCGCGCCATCAAGGACGTGTCGCCACGCCCGATCGAGCAGTACGACATCAGCCGCGGCCTGGTGGCCTACCGCGTGACCCTGCCGGCGGGGCCGGCGGGCGTGCTGGAAGCGGCCAGGGTGCGCGACCTGGCCTGGGTCGAGGTCGATGGCAAGCCGGCCGGCACCATGGACACGCGATACCGCCGCTTCAAGGTCGACATCCCGGCGCGCAGCAAACCGGCGGTCGTCGACATCCTGCTGTACACGATCGCGCGCGTGAACTTCGGGATCGAGGTGCACGACCGCAAGGGGCTGCACGGGCCGGTGGTGTTCCGTACCGCCGATGGTGCTGCGCAGCAAGTCGAGAACTGGGAGATCCGCGCGATCGACTTCGATGCCGATGGCGTGCTGCCGGCGCTGTCGTTCAAGCGCGGCCGGTCCAGAGGCGCCGCGTTCTGGCGTGGCGCTTTCGAGGTGGCGCGCACGGCCGATACCTTCCTCGACATGTCGGGCTGGGGCCAGGGTATCGTCTGGATCAACGGCCGCTGCCTCGGCCGCTACTGGAGCATCGGTCCGACCCAGACCATGTACCTGCCGGGGCCGTGGCTGCGGCGCGGCCGCAACGAGGTCGTGGTGCTGGACCTGACCGGCCCGCGCGAGGCGCGCATTGCCGGCCTCGCCGAGCCGATCCTCGACCAGCTGCACCGCGAGCGCGACCTGCCGCGTCCGCCCAGCACGGCGGCGCTGCAGCTGGACGGGGTGAAGCCGGTCATTGACGCCGAATTCGCACCCGGTTCCGGCACCCAGGATGTGCGCTTCGCAGCGCCGGTACGCGGCCGCCAGTTCTGCCTGGAGTCGCTGGACGCCTTCGACGGTAAACAATATGCGGCGGTGGCCGAGCTGGCGCTGCTGGGCACCGACGGCAAGACCATCGAGCAATCCGGCTGGACCATCGCCTACGTGAGCAGCGAGGAAGCGAACAAGGAAGACGGCGGCGCGCTGAATGCGATCAACGGCCAGAACAGCGATTACTGGCACACGGCCTACAGCACGGGAAGTGCGAAACACCCGCACCGCATCGTGATCGACCTCGGCAAGAGCGTCGAGGTGGCCGGCCTGCGCTACACGCCGCGCCAGGGCAAGGACGACGTGACCGGCCGCATCCGGCATTACCGCGCCTACGTGGGCGAGCGGCTGGTGACGGGCAACTAATAACAGGAGACTGGATGAAACGACGACACTTCATGGGATCGCTGATGGCCGGCAGCCTGGCCACGGCCGGTGCCGCCATCGTGGATGCTGCTGCAGCCACCCCGGCCGCATCCGCACCCGGCAACGACCGCGCCTACCTGGTCGGCCTGCTGCAAAAGATGGCCGACCCGGTGCTGACCAACATGGCACGCGGCGAACTGCACAAGAACTTCGCGCTCGAACTCAGTCCGACCTGGGACGGCCGCGACCCGAAAGTCGCCTACCTCGAATGCTTCGGGCGCCTGATCGCCGGCCTCGCGCCCTGGCTGGCGCTGCCCGACGACGCCACGCCCGAAGGCCGCACCCGCGCGCGCCTGCGCCAGGCCGCGCTGCAGAGCTACGTGCACTCGGTCGACCCGGCCAGCCCCGACTACCTGGCCTGGCGCGGCCACGGCCAGGCGCTGGTCGATTCGGCCTACTTCACCAACGCCCTGATGCGCGCCCCGAAAGCCTTGTGGGAGCCGCTCGACGCCACCACCAAGGCGCGTATCGTCGCCGAAATAAAGGGACTGCGCCGCATCGAGCCGCCCTACATCAACTGGATGCTGTTCGCGGCGATGAACGAAGCCTTCCTGCTGTCGATCGGCGAAGAGGCCGACCCGATGCGCACCAACGTCGCCATCCGCAAGATCAACGAGTGGTACGTCGGCGACGGCTGGATCAAGGATGGCGAAGCCTTCCACTTCGATTACTACAGCGCCTTCGTGATGCAGCCGATGCTGCTCGAGATCCTGGAAGTGCTGGAGCAGCACAAGGCGCCGTTCTGGAACGGCAAGCCGGCCGAACTGCGCGCGCAGGCGCTGAAGCGGATGCAGCGCTATGCCGAGCACCTGGAGCGCTTCATCTCGCCGACCGGTTCCTACCCGCCGATCGGCCGCTCGCTGACCTACCGCACCGCCGCCTTCCAGCCGCTGGCGCTGCTTGCCTGGCGCAAGCAGCTGCCGGCCAGCCTGCCGGAAGGGCAGGTGCGGGCGGCGCTGCAGGCCGTGCACCGGGCGGTGTGGAGCGATCCGAGCAATTTTACGAAGGATGGGTACCTGACCATCGGCTTTGTCGGGCACCAGCCGACTTTGGGGGACTGGTATTCGAATAACGGCAGCATGTACATCGCATCCGATAGCTTTTTGGCGCTGGGGCTGCCGGCTACGGATTCGTACTGGACCAGCGCGGCACAGGACTGGACGCAGAAGAAGGCGTTTGCCGGGCAACCCTTCAAGAAGGATTATCCGGTCGATTATTGACGGCGGCCACCCTTGATCCGACAGGCCTGGCCTCGTCTTGTATAATGCTGGCTGCATCAGGGACTCGATCGGGTCCCTGGATTTCTACCCATCTTTCCCATACCCATGTAGCGACAAGCGAACCTCCCAACCGTTCAACACGGCTTCCAATGCGGAGGTTCCCAGGCATGGGCGCGCGCATCGCTTCGGCTTGCGTGCGCATTCAATATTCACCGCACGTACCGATTCCGGATTGTCATCGATGATTAGTAACGCCTTTCGAGAAGAGTGGTTCTCGAACCCACAAAAAAATATCCTTGCCGGCCTCACCACCGCGTTCGCGCTGGTCCCCGAATGCATCGCCTTCGCCCTGGTCGCCCAGCTCAATCCGCTGATGGGGCTGTATGGCGCCTTCATCATCTGCGCGCTGACCGCCATCTTCGGCGGCCGGCCCGGCATGATTTCCGGGGCGGCCGGCTCGATGGCGGTGGTGATCGTCGCCCTGGTCGTCCAGCACGGCGTGCAGTACCTGCTGGCGACGGTGGTCCTGGGCGGTGTCCTGATGGCGGCGTTCGGCCTGCTCCGGCTCGGCAAGTTGATCCGCATGGTGCCGCATCCGGTCATGCTCGGCTTCGTCAACGGCCTGGCGATCATCATCGCGATGGCGCAGCTGGAGCACTTCCGCGAGGCCACGCCGCAGGGCCACCAGTGGCTGCAGGGCACGCCGCTGTGGATCATGTGCGGCCTGGTCGCGCTCACCATGGCCATCGTCTACCTGCTGCCGCGCCTTACCAGGGCGGTGCCGCCGGCGCTGGTTGCCATCCTCGGCGTCGGCCTGCTCGGCTACGGCCTGCACTTGCCGACCCGGACCCTGGGCGACCTGGCGCAGATGGCCGGCGGCCTGCCGGCCCTGCACATCCCGACCGTACCGCTGACGATGGAAACGCTGCGCATCATCCTGCCGTACGCCTCGCTGATGGCAATGGTCGGCCTGCTCGAGACGCTGCTGACCTTCAACCTGACCGACGACATCACCAACACCCGCGGCCAGCCCAACCGCGAATGCATCGCCCTCGGCGCCGCGAACATCGCCGCCGGCCTGTTCGGCGGCATGGGCGGCTGCGCCATGATCGGCCAGACCATGATCAACCTGAGCTCGGGCGGCCGTTCGCGCCTGTCCGGCCTGGTGGCCGGCGTGATGATCCTGCTGTTCGTGCTGTTCCTGTCGCCGCTGATCGCGCATATCCCGCTGGCGGCGCTGGTCGGCGTGATGTTCGTGGTGGCCCAGGAAACCTTTGCCTGGGGTTCGCTGCGCGTGCTCGGCAAGGTGCCGAAGCAGGATGCGATCGTCATCGTCGCCGTGACCGTCATCACCGTGTTCACCGACCTGGCAACCGCCGTCCTGTGCGGCATCGTGATCGCCGCGCTCAGCTTCGCCTGGCAGCATGCGCTGGAGATGCGTACCGAGGTCGACGACAACGAAGCCGGCGTGCGCACCTACCGCCCGCACGGCACCCTGTTCTTCGCGTCGGCGGCGCACTTCCAGGAACTGTTCGCGCCGGCGAGCGACCCGGCGCGGGTCGTCCTCGACTGCCGCCACCTGCACATGGCGGACCATTCGGCCATCGCCGCCATGGAAAGCTTGTACGAGCGTTACGAAAAGGCGGGCAAGCACTTGCAGGTGACGCACCTGTCGCCACGCAGCCAGGCGCTGCTGCGGCGTGCCGGGGTCGACGTCGCCGCCTGACGCAGGATGGCAGCCGAGGTTTATACTTGCACAATGAACCCGACCCGCTGCACCTGGGCCAACATGGCCAATCCACGCTACCTCGCCTACCACGACAATGAGTGGGGCGTGCCCTGCCACGACGAGACCACGCTGTTCGAGATGCTGAACCTCGAAGGCGCGCAGGCGGGGCTGTCGTGGGAGACCATCCTCAACAAGCGCGACAACTACCGCGCCGCCTTCGACGGCTGGGATGCGGCAAAAATCGCCGGCTACGATGACGCCAAGGTGGCCGAACTGCTGGCCAACCCCGGCATCGTGCGCAACCGCCTGAAGGTGGCGGCCGCGATCAACAATGCGCGCGCCTACCTGCGCCTGCGCGAGGAAGGCCTGAGCCTCGACCGTTACCTGTGGTCCTGGGTCGGCCACGCGCCGGTCGTGAACGACTGGCCGGACGGCGATCGTCCGGCCAGGACCGAGCTGTCCGACCGCCTGTCGAAGGACCTGGCGAAACGCGGGTTCAAGTTCGTCGGCTCGACCATCGTGTATGCCTACATGCAGGGGATCGGGATGGTCGACGACCATGATCGCGCCTGCTTCTGCCGCCAGCGGCGTTGACGAGGTGAGCATGGATTACCGCAGCGTATGGCATGGCCGCGAGCGCTGTACCGTCCTCGATGCGGCCCACGACGAAGAGCGCCTGAAGGTCCTGATCGACGTGTGGCGCACCGATCCGCAGCGCTCGCCGCACCTGCACGTGATCGCCTTGTGCGGGCACCTGATGCCCGGTATGCACCGCATGCCGCAGGCCGAGCCGGGTTTGACGGTCGACCTGCTGAGTGTGCCAATGCGTGCGCCCATCGACACGGCGCTGGCCCAGCTCGCGGCGCGCGTCGACCTGTTCCGCCTGCGCGGCCTGGAAGACGCCGGCGAAGGCTTCGCGCGTTCGGTGGCGCGGCTGGCGACGGGCGATGCGCGCCTGGTCGCACAAGGACTCACCGCAGCGCAGATCGCCGCGCTGGAAGGGCAGGGCTTCGTGTTCGACGCCGTCGACGCCAAGACCGGCCCCGATGTGCGCTGCGCGCGCTTCGCCAGCCGCAAGCCGCGGCCGCCCGCGCCGCCGGTGCCGGAGCGGCGCGCGATCGTGCTCGGGGCCGGCATTGCCGGTAGCGCCGCCTGCGAGCGCCTGTGCGCGCGTGGCTGGCAGGTGACCTTGGTCGAGCGCCATGCGCGGCCGGCGATGGAAGCGTCCGGCAACCGCGCCGGCATCTTCATGCCGCTGCTGTCGCGCGACGACAATATCCCGACGCGCCTGACCCGCGCCGCCTACCTGTTCGCGCTGCGTCACTGGGCCAAGCTCGGCGGCGTCGGCACGGCGATCGAGGGCCAGGCCTGCGGCGTGCTGCAGCTGGCGCGCGATGCCGAGCATGCCGCGGTCCAGCGCGCCATCGCGGCCGAGGCAGCTTATCCTGCCGAATTCGCCGAGTGGCTGGAGCAGCCCCAGGCCGAGGCGCTGCTCGGGCTGCCGGCGCCGGATGGCGGCTGGCTGTTCCGCCAGGGCGGCTGGGCGCGGCCCGGCAGCGTCTGCGATGCGCTGCTGGCCGCATGCGGACGGCGCGTCGAGCAGCGTTTCGGCGTCGGCAGCGTCACGGTCGAGCGGGTCGGCGGCCAGTGGGAAGTCAGGGACGCCAGGGGCGAGCTGGTCGCCCACGCGCCGAACCTGATCCTGGCGAATGGCGCCGGTGCAGCGCGCATCCCGCAGGCGGCACGCCTGCCCCTGAGCGCGCTACGCGGCCAGGTCAGCCACGTGCCGGCCGGGATGCTGCCGGCGCTGCCGGTGGTACTGTGCCGCGAAGCCTACCTGACACCCGCGGCGGATGGCATCTGCAGCGCCGGCGCCACCTACGACCTCGATCCGGACCCGGCGCTGTCGCCCGCCAGCCACCAGGAAAACCTGGAACGCCTGCGCGGCTTGCTGTCCGACCCGCATGCGGCCGAGGGTGCGCCGCTGCAGGGGCGCGTCGGGTTCCGCTGCATCGCGCCGGACCGCCTGCCGCTGGTCGGCCGCCTGCCCGATTTCGATGCCGCCGGCAGCACCGAGCGCCTGCGCGACGTGCCGCGCCATCCCGGCCTGTACGCGCTGCTCGGCTATGCCTCGCGCGGCCTGATCTGGGCCGGCCTGGGCGCCGAATTGCTGGCGGCCCAGATCGAGGGCGAGCCGCTGCCGCTGGAGACGACCCTGGTCGATGCGCTCGATCCGGCGCGCTTCGTGTTGCGCGCACGCCGCAATCCACGCGGACCGCAAGCAAACGACGTTTGATTTCCACCGAGAAATCTTGCCAGCCAAAGGTATAATTGGCGTAGAGCAATATTTTACGAATGGGGTGGACATGGACGACACGCCGAACGCGCACGAGCTGTTCCTGTTCCTGGCATCGACCGCGCACGACATGAAGAATTCGATCAGCGTGCTGTCCGGCACGCTGGAGCGCCTGCTCGTGGATGCATCCCCGCGCACCGAATCGGCCTACCCGCAGATGGCGCACATGCTGTACCAGACCAAGCGCCTGAACGACAACCTGATGCAGCTGTTGGCCCTGTACAAGCAGGTCGGCACGCCGGCTTATCCGTTCGACGTGCAGCCGCTCGCGCTGGGGCACCTGGTCGACCAGGTGGTGTCGATCGAACGGGTGCTGCTGCAGTCGCGCGGCATCCAGCTGGAACTCGATTGCGACCCGCAGCTGATCTGGCACCTCGACGAGGACCTGGTGGTCGGCGTGCTGTCGCATGCGGTCAACAACGCGGTCCACTACACCTGCGACCGCGTGCGCCTGGCGATCCGCGAGCAGGACGGCTGGCTCGAACTGCGGGTCGAGGACAATGGCCCGGGCTACCCGCCAGCGCTGCTGAAGGCGGGCGAGATCGCCACCCGCGAGATCGCCGGCGGCGTCAACTTCCTCACCAACAGTGCCGGCCTGGGCCTGTACTTTTCCAGCGAAGTCGCCAAGATGCACCGCCATCGCGGACGCCACGGCACGCTGCGCCTGGAAAACGGCGGCCGGTACGGCGGCGGCTGTTTCATCCTGCGCCTGCCATGAATGCCACGCATCCTGTCGCGACGCCCTTGCTGTCGGTGACGCCGGCCAGCATCGACCAAGTCGACTGGGCCGACAAGCACTACCTGGTGGTCGACGATTTCGTCGGCGTGCGCCAGTTGCTGCGCGAGAGCCTGCGCAGCCTGGGCGCCAAGAACATCGACCAGGCCTCGTCCGGCGGCGAGGCGATGGGGCTGCTGGCGCGGGTCCGCTACGACGTCGTGCTGTGCGACTACAACCTGGGCGACGGCAAGAACGGCCAGCAGGTGCTGGAAGAGGCGCGCGTGCGCAACCTCGTCAATCCGAGCACGGTGTGGCTGATGGTGTCGGCCGAGAAGAGCGTGGAATCGGTGATGGGCGCGGCCGAGCACCAGCCCGACGCCTACCTGATCAAGCCGATCACCGAAGGCGTGCTGTTGAGCCGTCTGAACCGGGTGTGGCACAGGAAGCAGGTATTCCGCCTGATCGACCAGGCCTGCGCCGAGAAGGACTACCTGCGTGCCGCCCGGCTGTGCGACGACCAGATCGCGGTCGACAAGGTGCACGAACTCGACCTGCTGCGCATGAAGGCCAGGCTGATGGAAAGAAGCGGCCAGCCCACGCGCGCGCGCGAAGTCTACGAGCACGTGCTCGAGCAGCGCGAGTACCAGTGGGCGCGCGCCGGCCTGGCCAAGATCCGCCTGGCCAACGGCGAGTTCGAGCAGGCGCGCCAGGCCTTTCAAAGCGTGATCGCGGAGAACCGCTATTACATCGACGCCTACGACCAGCTGGCGTTGTCCTACCAGAACATGGGCAAGCTGGAAGAAGCCTGCGCGATCCTGGAACGGGCGGCCAAACTGTCGCCGAATTCCGTCACGCGCCAGCGCAACCTGGGCCATCTCGCGCTCAAGCTGGGCAACATGCAGATGGCCGAGAAGGCGTTCAGGAAGTGCATCGCCATCGGCGAATACTCGATCATGAAGACGCCGGACGCCTATCTCGGCTTGGCGCGCGTGTGCGGCCAGAAGAACGATCCGAAGGAAGCGCTGCAGTTGCTGCTGCTGGCGCAGCGCGAATTCGTCCACGAGCACGCCGACATCCAGCTGCGCGCCAAGATCACCGAAGGCCTGGTCTACCACGAGAGCGGCGACTACCGGCGTGCGCGCAAGGCCGGCGACGACCTCGACGCCATGCTGAAGGCATCGCCGGCGCGGCCCGACATTCCGACCTGCCTGGAACTAGCGACCCTGCTGTTCGCGGTCGGTGTGAAGGAAGCGCCGGTCGAGCTGCTGCGCTACGTGATCCGCAACAACCACGATAACCCGCTGCTGCTGGACGAAGTCCAGAAAATCTTCGACAAGGCGCGCATGGGCGAGGAGGGCCTGGCCATGATCCGCGCGTCGAAGAAGGAAGCGGCGGACCTGATGAACCAGGGCGTGCTGCTGTGGAAGACCGGCAAGCTGGGCGAAGCGGTGGCCTGGATGCGCGACGCGAGGAAGGCGGTACCGAACAACCAGCGCATCCTGTTCAATGCGGCCCAGGTGATGGTGTCCTGCCTGCAGCAGCAGGGCTACGACGCGGCGCTGGCCGCCGAGGCCTACGAGATCCTGCACCACGTCGACCATTTGCTGCCGGGGCAGCAGCGCTTTGCGCAGTTGATGGAGCAGCTGGCGCAGCTGCAGCCGGCGGTGGAGAAGGGCGGTGTGGCGGCGGTGTCCTAAACCACCGGCGCCGGTGCCGGTGCGTCAGCCCTTGTCCGCCTTCGGTTTGCCGCCGCGCCCCTTGCCATTGCCGGCTTCCGGCGTCGCGTCCGGTGGCGCGGACTGGGCTTGGGGTTGGGACGACGTGGCCGGTTTGCCGGCTTCCTTGCCATCGGACGCGGTGGCCGCGGGCGGCGGCGTCATCGCCGTGGCAACTGCCTGCGTGAACTGATCCTGCAACATGTTCCACCACGCCATTGCGGCTGGCATACCCGTGGCCGCGCCGGCGTCCGCCCCGGATGCGCTCCCCGCCGCTGCGCCAGCGGCGGAAGCCGTGCCCGGCTGGGCCGAGGCGCCGCCTGCACCCGCCGGTTTGGCTGAGCCGGTTGCAGCGCTCGACCCTGTGGGCTGCCCGAAGAAGGACGCGAACGGCGTGTTCGCCATTTTTTCGGCGCTAACGCCCGACTGGCGCATCGCTTCCGCCATCGACGCCCCCATCGATTTCAGGGTAACCAGGGTGCTGCGCTGCACTTCCATTGCCTGGATGGTTCCGTGCAGCATGGTCAGATTCAGGTTCAGCCACGATTCGACCGCCTTCATGTCGGCGATGCGCTTGTCGAGATCCTCGACCGACATGGCCGGGCTGGCCATGCCCCCCATGCCGGACATGCCGGCGCCGGGGATGTTCATCGATCCCCACAGGTTCTTGACGAAGTCCAGCGTGTCCGTGACGCCGGGGATGGTGCCGGATGGCGGTGGTTTCAGCATGGTCTTCTCCTTGGTAGATCGGCCTAGCCTAACAGATAACCAACACCACTCATAGATGCACGTATAGTGCGTTGCAGCAGTGCCGACGGGCTGTCCATCTACACTTGGCGCATGACTTCCGCTAACGTCCTGGCTCGCCACCCGCGCCGTCCGCTCGTCTTCGGCGCGCTGGTGGTGCTGCTGCACCTGCTCGTGTTCGACTGGCTGAGCGGCCAGCTCGGACGGCGGCGCGAGGCACCCGTGCCTGCCCCGCCCGCACCGATGCTGGCGCAATTGATCCAGATAGGGGCGCCGGTGCCGGTGCCGGTGCCAATGCTCGACCTGTCGCCGAAGCTAGCGCCGCCGCCGCTGCCAAGCTTGCCACCCGAACCGGTCGAGATAGCCGATGCGGGCGCCGACCCGGCAGCCGACGCCGCACCCGGTGACGCCCCCGGCAACGGTACTGCCGCGGCAGCGGACAGCAGCGACGCCACCGCGGCTACAGGCGAACTGGAGCGCGCCATACCCACCCCTGCCGACGTACAATCGCAGCCAGTGCCAGTGCCAGTGCCAGCCGATGCCGCCAGGCTGGTCCAAGCACCGCCGGCATCGGCCGCACCCACGCCGGTGCCGGAGCAACGACGCTACCAGGTCGAACTGCCGCCGCCGGCCGACATCACGCTCGACGTCGCCCGCGTCGATGCCGACGGCACCCGCTGGAACGGCGAGGCCCGGCTGTCGTGGCACCGTACCGGGGCCGCCTACCGGATCGACGTCGAGGCCGGCATCCGGATCGTGTTCGCGCGCGTGAACCTGCTGACGCTGGCGAGCGAAGGCACGGTTGGAGACGAGGGATTCGTCCCCATATCGATGACTGAGAAGCGGCGCGGACGGGCGATGACGGCCACGCACTTCAACCGCAAGGAGGGCGTGCTGACGTTTTCGGCTTCGCAAGCCAGGGTGGCGCTGGTACCGGGCACCCAGGATAAGGCGAGCCTGCCGCTGCAGCTGGCGGCGATCGGGCGTGGCGATCCCCGGCAAATGTCGGGCAATATCGATATCCTTGTCGGCGAAGACCGCGACGCAAACGTTTTCAGTTTTACGGTGGCAGGGCAGGAACAGATCGATACCCGTCTCGGACGGCTCCTCACCTGGCACCTGGTGCGGCCGCCCAAGCCCGGGTCCTACCATTCGCGCCTGGAGGTGTGGCTGGCGCCGGGGTACGGCTGGCTGCCGGTCCAGATGCGCAACGTCGAGGCGAGCGGGGCGGTGACTACGCAGACGGCAAGCAATATCGTAATGAAAGAACCAGGAAGTCAATGATCAAAAACACTCTGAAACTGGCCGCAAGCGGCCTGATGCTGGCGGCACTGGCGAACGTACATGCATTCGCGGCGCCCGACGACGATCACCCGGCGGTCAAGCGCGCCGTCGATTTTCCACCCTCGGCCGACCTGACGTATTCGATCTCGGCGCGCCAGCGCGGCTTCAACCTGAATGGCGACGCCACCCTGACCTGGCGCGTCGGCGGCGGCAAGTACAGCATCGGCGCCGAGTCGCGCGTGGCGCTGGTCGGCAAGCTGACCGAGAACCACAGCCAGGGCACGGTCGACAGCTATGGCCTGGCCCCGACCGAGTTCACCGAAAAACGCTTCCGCAAGTCCCAGGAAAGCGCCAGCTTCGAGCGCGACAGCAAGACCATCACCTTCAGCGACGGCAAGCACACCTACCCGATCAAGGGCGGCGAGCAGGACCGCGTCTCGATCTCGTGGCAGTTGTCGGCCGTGGCGCGCGCGGCCAAGGACAAGTTCAAGCCGGGTTCGGAATGGCAGTTCTTCGTGGTCGGCCCGCGCGATGCCGATCCCTGGACCTTCCGCGTGGTCGGTCGCGAAAAAGTCCAGGTCGGCGCCGCCATCGGCACCGTCGATGCCGTCCACGTGCTGCGCGAGCCGCCGCCGGGCTCCAAGGCGCAGACCCTGGACTTGTGGCTGGCGCCCTCGCAGGAATGGTATCCGGTCAAGCTGCGCTTCACCGACAATGACCGCGACTACATCGAGCAGGTGCTGGAGCGGGTCGTCAAGAAGTGATTGCCCAATAAAAAAGGCCCGCGCCAGTGCATTCACTGGCGCGGGCCTTCATTCCTTTGTCAGCCGTAGCACTCTTCCATGCAGGCCGAGAAGGTGGCCATACAGGCGTCCCTGTCGGCAGTGTTGTTGAGACACCAGTTCTTGGCGTTCTGGCAGTGGGCCGCGCACGAATCGGCCAGCACTGGTGCCGAGGCGGCGCCCAGGCCGATTACAAACATCAACAACGCGATCTTGCGGTTCATGCTTTTCTCCTTGAGGTGGGGGGACAACGAACTACTCCTGGTGCGTCACGGCGTGCGGATTACATTGCCGGCGATTTGATTTTGTCCAAGGCGGCATCGATTGCCGCTTGGTTGAATCCGACCAACTGGCGGTCGCCGATCAGGATGACCGGCACGGCCTTGCCGCCCAGCTTGGCGAAATCTTGTTTGCCCTTTTCGGACTTGGCGACGTCGAAGTCGCCGAACGCCACCTGGCGTTCCTTCAGGTAGGCACGCGCCTTGGCGCAGTAGGGACAGGTCTCGGTGCCGTAGACCACGACGCGGGTTTTCGCGTCAGGGTAGTAGGCGGCAAAGTCTCCTTGCTGATACTTAGGCATCACCATTTGTGCCAGCTGAGGCAGGTAACGACCGACGGCCAGCCCGCCCACGAGGATCAGACCGTAGATCACGACGTTCTTCGCCGTTTTCGCAAACATGAGCTCTCCCTTTGTCGATATTGCTATTGATATGCTGTAGATACATATCAATACGTAACATCTGTTATTGAGATAGCTAAGTCAATGCGAGGGGGGTATTAGTTGAAAAAAATCATGATTCAATGCGTAAAAGTCGCAAAGCATGGCAACGGCGGGAGGGAGCACGACGTATAGACAGAGGCCCGCTTCATGGCGAAGCGGGCGATGGATTTACTCCTGCAAGCCCGGATCGTCCGGCTTGTCGTTCTCCCAATGCAGCGTCATCTCCTTTGGCGCCGCGCCGATCCTGACGCTGCGCTTGAACACTTTACCTTCTGCCGCGGCGCTGATGCGATAGGTGCCGGCCGGCAGCTTGGCATAGAACATCGGACCGCTGTTCGCCGCGCTCAGCAGGGTGTTCCCTTTGGTATCCATGATGTCGAGCTGGACGTCTGAGCGGTAGGCGCCGCTCTGCTTGGTGGCAAAGGTCAGCAGCAGGTTGTAGTCGGCGCGCTGGGCGCGCATGGCCGACTGTTCTTCCTCGCCGACGCCGCCGTTGACGTAGCTGATGCCGTTCTGCTGCTTGGGCGTGGGGTCGGCGAAGGCGGCGTGGGAAGCGAAACAGGCGGCCAAAACCAGGGTCGCGCGGGCGAGTGCTCGTTGCATGGCAATCTCCTTATCAATGAATACGAATTCACAGATTCCAACTTCGTAATGTCAAGATCACAACGTTCATTATCCCTCGACAGCGCCAGAGGGAGCGCGCGGCTGCCTGGCCGGATTCCTTGCAAAAACCACAAGGCAAAGGGGACGGATAATCCGTTGCATATTCGCCAGTCATGAAATCCCGGCGGCCATTCCTTATAAGTTGCCTAGTCTTAACTGTTATACTGACGCCCCCGCGCCGTCCACCTGGCCGCGCGCGCAAGATGCAATATTGCTAAGCCTCACGATGATCGACAACCTGGCAGGCGCTGTCCCCGCCGATTCCCCATCCTCCGCGCTGGACGAGATCGATCCGCTGCAAGCCCACTTCCACGAGGGCATTGCGCCGGACGAGATCGAACAGGTTTATCTGCTCAAGCGCGCGCAGCCGATGCTGCAGGCGTTCACGGCGCTGTTCCACGGCGGCCAGGACGGCGTCATCGTGCGCCTGCTGGTGCTGCGCGAACTCGCGGCCGACGCCAACGACTCGGCATTCTCGCGCGCCGACATCAACCAGAAGTTCGCCTACCTGATCCCGGAAAGCCTGGAAACGGTGCTGGGCCGCCTGCGCGGCCATGGCCTGCTGGCCTGGGACAACCCGGCCGCCGTGTACCGCATCACGCCGCTGGCGCGCAACGTGCTGGCCGCGCTCGACACGCTGCTGGCGCTGGCGCGTCCGGAAGAAGACGAGGCCGAGATGGGATTCCTGCTGTCGCAGGTGGCCGGTGCCCAGGCGGTCGGCGGCGTCACCGTCGAGCAGTTGAAGCACCTGCTGGGCCGCCTGGTCGAGCTGACCGAGGAATTCCGCGACGCCATCGCTTCCGGTTCCGAGTTCCGCCTGCGCGCTTCCCAGGCCAAGTGGCACATGGCGTGCGACTGGGTCGAGAAGGGATCCGTGATCCTGCGCGCCATCACCTCCGACGAGCGCGCCGATTCGGCCACCCACCGCGCGGCGCAGGCGATCGGCCGCGCCCAGTCGCAATTGCTGAACATGCAGGGCATGTTCTCGCGCGCGCTGAACCAGATCGAGCGCCAGCGCGTGCACCTGGGCCAGTCCGGCCTGTCGACCACCGACATCAAGCGCTGGCTGCTGGCCCACGACGACCTGGCCAGCCTGGCCGAGGAGGCGATCGAACGCCCGGTGCTGCCGCTGTTCATCACGCCGGCCGAGATGATCGACGTCGCCGAGACCGAGCTGCTGCTGGAACGCGCCGCCAACATCGCGCCGGGCGGCCTGCCGAGCGGCGAAGATGCGCCGCTGACCATCAACGACAACCCGGCGATGCAGGCCGAGCTGGACGACTGGCTCAAGCGCCTGTCCGATTTCGCCAACCTGGACAACTTCCCGGTGGTCGCCGAAGGCGCGCCGCGCAGCGTGCCGATCCAGGATTCGCTGCTGCCGGCCAGCTTCGCGGTGGCGTCCTACCGCGCCTCGATGCTGCCGCTGCTGGGCGACGCCGCCGAGGCCAGCCTGCAGGGCGCGACCGCCGAACTGGCGCGCCTGCCGGTGCGCTTCGATTCGGAAGACGAACTGGTGGAGCTGGACGACCCGCACGTGGCGGCGATGTCGCGCGCGACGCTGTCGATCGCGCCGCCCGTGGCGCCGCCCGGCCCCCTGATCCCACCCGCCTTCGACCTGAACCTGGAAAGCCTAGCCCAACCGGAAAGCAAGACCGATGAATGACGACGCCCAAATCCTGATCGCGCGCCTGCTCACGCACCAGACCCTGCGCCGCGACGACAAGATGGTCAAGCGCGCGCTGTCCGACGACCTGTTCCGCGCCGAAGTCGACAAGCGCCTGCTGGAATCCGGCCTGAAGCTGATCGACAACGTGTATGCCGACCACGTCACGCTGGCGCTGCACCGCAACGTCGAACCGAAGATCTTCGGCGCCAAGGACATCTGGCAGAACAACAACTTCGGCCTGACGCGCGACGGCGTGGCGCTGCTGGTGGTGCTGTGGGCGCAGATCATCCTGCCCAAGCGCCAGAGGCAGGAAACCCACCAGGCGATCGACGTCGACCAGTCCGACATGTTCGACAAGGACGCGCCGATCCCGCGCGCCGAGGACACCTCGATCGGCATCTCCTACACCGCGCTGCTGGCCGACTTCGGCGACAAGCTCGGCAAGAAGACACGCATGGACATGAACCTCGGCCTGCTGTCGAAGCTCGGCTTCATCGAGCGCCGCGGCGACGTGGTGCTGGAAGGCCCGCTGCTCGACCTCCTGATGGACACCGACCTGCTCAAGGAACGCATCATCAACGGCGCGCTGGCCGAGGTGTTCAAGCGCGCGCCGCTGGCGGTGGCGCGCCGCCGGCCGGTCAACGAAGCCGCGAACGATGCAGAACCGGTCGTGGCCGATGTGCCGGCCGATACCGCCGCACCCGATACTCAAGCGTAAAGACCCGCATGTTCCACATTAAATCTCTCGAGCTGGTCCACTGGGACTACTGGCAGCGGATCAAGAACATCCCGCTCGACGCCAAGATCATCACCATCGCCGGCCAGAACGGCTCCGGCAAGACCACGCTGCTGGATGCGATGCGCACCCTGTTCGGCCTCGATTGCTCGATGGGGCGCACTTATAAACACTACGCGCGCCACTCGGGCCAGCAGAGTGCCTGGCTGCGCGCCGTGGTCGACAACAAGCCGAGCGGACGCCAGCTGTCGAACCGCCCGTTCCGCCATTCCGGCTTCTTCAGCGACGACGAAGTGACGCTGTTCTGCCAGGTGCAGAAGAACGGCGGCGACTGGAAGCGCCAGTACCTGATGCGCCCCGGGAATATCGAGATCGAGGAAGTCACCGAAGCCACCGACTGGCTCGGCGTCGAGAACTACCGGAAGCGCTTAGCTTCAGCTGGCTTGTCGCCGGCGATGTCGAAGGTGCTGGCGCTGGAGCAGGGCGAGACCGATAAATTATGCGAGTATTCGCCGCGCCAGCTGCTGGACCTGGTGTTCCAGGTGTTCGGCGACAAGGAAGTGCTGGACGCCTACGACGAAGCCAAGCGCCACCAGCGCGACACCGAAAGCGAACTGAAACGCTTCGAGGCCGAGCTGGAAGCGTCGCGCACCAACCTCGAAGGCTTGCGCCTGCGCGTCGCCAACTACCACCAGTGGGAAGGCCTGAACAAGGAGCGCAAGACCCTGGTCGAGGAAGTGCTGCCCAGCCTGGAATACCACGAAGCGCGCGAAAAGGCGGGCAACGTCAGCCGCCAGCTGCGCGAAGCACGCAAACCATTGGCCCAGGCCGATTCGCAGCTGGCCGAAAAGCGCAACCAGCTGGCGGCCCAGCAGCGTGCGCTGACCGAGGCCCAGCAGCAGGAAGTCACGCTGGAAAAGGAAGCCGGCGAACTGGCCGGCCGCCTGACCGGGCTGAACGGCAAACTGAAGCCGCTGGAAAGCCTGCTCGAACAGAAGGAGCGCCTGCAAAAGCTGGCGGCCGATTCCGGCGCCGACATCGCCGAGGTGGCGACCCAGCTGCAGGCCAAGGAAGCCGAGCTGCAGAAAAAACGCCAGGAACGCGAGGCGCTGTCGACCCGCATCGCCGGCGAGATGTCGACCATCTCGGCGCTGCAGGGCAAGACCACGATGCCGGAGCCGGAAGCCCAGCGCCAGATGCGCCGTGCCTTGCGCGACGCCGGCATCCCGCACGCCATGCTGTCGGACATCGTCGAAGTGACGGATCCGAAGTGGCAGGGCGCGGTCGAGGGTGTGCTGGGCGGCTATGCGTCGGTGGTACTGCTGGAACGCGCCAAGGATGCGCCGGCCGCCTACAAACTGGCCGAAAAAGAAAGGTACCGCCACTTCATCGTGCCGGATTGCGTCGACGCGCCGGTGGTCAAGGACGACACCCTGCTGTCGGTGGTGCGCTTTTCCAGCGCGGCGCCGGGCTGGCTGATCGACCAGCTCGAGCGCATCGAGCGCGTCGAGTCGGTCGATGCCGGCTTCAAGAGCGACTCGGACGAGTGGATCACGCCGGACGCGTATCACCGCGAACGGCGCGGCGGCCGCTCGCTGTTCGTCGAGCCCTCGCGCTACCGCTTCGGCGCCGCCGGTAAAACCCAGCGCCTGGAAGCGATCCAGAAGCTGCTGCCGAGCCTGGAAGCGCAGGAAGACACGCTGACCCTCGCCATCAGCAAGCTGGCGGCGGAAGTCTCAAGCCTGCGCGTGCGCATCGCCGGCGTCGACGCCGCCAAGGAACTGGCGGCGCGCCAGGCCGAGTTCGAGGAAGCCGTGCGCGCGCTGGAGCCTTTGCGGGCCGAGCGCCTGCAGGTCGGCGCGCGCCTGGGCGAGCTGCAGGTCCTGATCAAGAACGCCACCGTGACCCGCACCCGCGCCGACACCGTGTGGCAGAACGCGCGCATGGCGCTGTCGGAAGCGGAAGCGGGCATGCGCCTGAACCACCGCCGCCAGATCGACCAGCGCAGCGAACACGCGCGCGACCTGCTGGCGATGCGCCGCGACTGGCGCCACGTGCCCAAGAGCTGGCGCAATCCGCAGCAAAGGGCAGCACTCGTGGCGAGCCACCACAACGCGCACCAGGTCAAGCTGCGCGTCGGCTCGCTGGATCACTCGCTGGCGCGCGCCGACTGGGAAATCGACCCCACCGTGATCGACCAGTACGCGCGCCTGAACGACCAGCTGTCCGGCCGCCAGCTCGAGACCGAAGAGCGCCGCTACCAGAACAACCGCGCGATCGAGGCCACGGACAATGCGCGCGGCGCCTACATCGAGCGCCTGCGCTATACGATCAAGACCTACTCCAAGAACATCAAGGAGCTGGGAGAACTGGCCAACATCGAGGTCAACGTCGACCCGGTGCGCCTGGAAAACGACGACATCCAGCTGGCCCAGGCCGGCCTGCACGTGCGCTTCAAGTTCGACGGCAAGGGCCAGATCGGCATGAACGACGGCGAGGCGTCCGGCGGCCAGCAGGTGATGAAGTCGCTGGTGCTCCTGATCGGCCTGTTGAAATCGGAAGAGGGCTCGGGCGGCTTCGTGTTCATCGACGAACCCTTCGCCCACCTGGACATCCGCAACATCCAGCTGGTCGGCGAGTTCCTCAAGAACACCGACGCCCAGTACCTGATGACGACGCCGCTGACGCACAATACCGACGTCTACGATCCGTCGGACCTGACCCTGATCACCAGCAAGAAGAAGAAGGACAGCCAGTGGGCGCAGCCGATCTTCGTGCTGCAGAGAAGGGCGGAGAAGAAGGTGGCGCAGGCGGCATAAGCTTCAGCCTGAAGACGATGCATGAAAAACGGCCGGTGTTCGCAGGAACACCGGCCGTTTGTTTTGGCGCTCAGGGAGCACTGGGGTCGCGGTCAGCCGCGGCGGCGGCGTGCCAGCGTCATGCCTGCCAGCGCCAGCGGCAGCAGGGCCAGCGTGGCCGGTTCCGGTACCTGGCCCGGGGTGCCGGGGGTGGCGAGCGCGCCGAGGAAGACCTGGCCGCCGCCCGACACCGTGTCGAAGCGGCCGGTGTAGGCACCGTAGTCGTTGTTATTGTAAGCACTGAAGGCGAGGTAATACTGGGTGTTGGCTTGCAGTGTGCTGGTGAGCAGGGACAGCGCGCCCACACCGCTGTCGTCGTCGACCTGCACCAGGTTGCTCAACGGCGTGGCCGGATTGAATGCGCCCCGGTACAGCGAGAAGAAGGTATCCGCACCGAGACCCGCCGTGCCGCCGAACGACAGTGCTTCGATCGAGTAGACGCCGGTGGTGTTGACGTAGAAGCTGTAGAGGTCGTAGGAAACGCGGGTGCCGACCGCGCTCAGCGAGGTCACCGTGAGCGGACGGTTGAAGGTCGGATCCGAGGCGGTCAGCGCGCCGGAAATATCGACCGGCGCCGCAAACGCGGCATGCGAAACGAAGGCGGCGGCGGCAACTGCGAGCTTGAGGAAGCTGGAAGACTGGAAGCGAAACATGGAACATCCCTTTCTGGTTGTGGTTATGTGTTGATGCTCAGGCGCGCTTGCGGCGGCGTGCCAGGGTCATGCCCGCCAGCGCCAGCGGCAGCAGGGCCAGCGTGGCTGGTTCCGGTACCTGGCCCGGCGTGCCGGGCACGTCGAGGGCACCGAGGAAGACCTGGCCGCCGCCGGACACCGTGTTGAAGCGGCCCGTGTAGGCGCCGTAGTCGTTGTTGGCGTAGCTCGTGAAGGCGAGGTAATACTGGGTGTTGGCTTGCAGCGTGCTGGTGAGCAGCGACAGCGCGCCGGCACCGCTGTCGTCGTCGACCTGCACCAGGTTGCTCAAGGGGGCGGCCGGATTGAATGCGCCGCGGTACAGGGCGAAGAAGGTGTCCGAACCTGCACCTGCGGTGCCGCCGAACGACAGTGCTTCGATCGAATAGATACCGGCGGCGTTGACGTAGAAGCCGTAGAGGTCGTAGGAAGTGCGGGTGCCGACGCCGCTCAGCGAGGTCAGCGTGAACGGGCGGTTGAAGGTCGGGTCCGATGCGGTCAGCGCGCCGGAAATGTCGACCGGCGCTGCAAACGCGGCATGCGAAACGAAGGCGGCGGCGGCAACTGCGAGCTTCAGGAACCTGGAAGATTGAAACCGGAACATGGAACACCCCTTTGTCGTTTGTGGTTTCCCACAAGTAGCAATTGCTATGCCACAAAGAAATTGTTCTTTATTAACAGTGGCTTAACCTCAGGTATGCACCGTGTATTTACCGAGTGTAAATATTTCCGACTGACAGGTTCCTTACATCATCATCCAGCCAGGGCTTTCAGCAGGTAAGCGGTATCCCGGCGCAGGATCGATTCGTTGAAGCCCAGCTGCACCTTGCCCTCGTTTACCTTTCCGATCCGCACATTGGCCTGCTGCAGCCTGGCTTCGAGCCCCGCCAGGCGTGCCGGCGCAATCTCCAGCATGACGAGGTTGCTGCCGTTGTCGACCCGCTGCACCTTGAAGCCGGCCGTGCGCTCCAAGCCCGCCAGCAGCCGGTCGCCGGCCGCGCGCACGGCGGCGAAGCGCGCCTCCACGTCGTCCAGCGCATCGAGCGCCGGTAGTGCCGCCTGCCAGCCGTGGTAGATCGTCCCGCCGAAGATATGGCGCAGCTCGCGCGCCTTTGCCATCAGGGGCTTGGGGCCGGACAGCACGCCGCCGAACGGCGCCCCCAGGTATTTATACAGCGAGACGTAGACCGTATCGAAGTGCGCGCAGTACGGCTTCACGCCGAAGCCCGGCATGCCGCTCATGAGCAGCAGGCGGGCGCCGTCCAGGTGCAGCCGGATGTTCTTCGCGCGCGCGAGGCGCGCGATGTCGGCCACCAGCGCGGGGGACAGCGTCGCCCCCTGCGCCCGCCGCACCGGGCTTTCCAGCGCGATGGCGCCGACCTTGATCGGGTACGGGCCGACCTCGGCGCGCTCGATCGCGGCGCCGACTTCCTCCAGCGTGGGTGCGGCCCGTCCCTGTGCCAGCGGCACCAGGTTGATGCCGCTGAGGGTCGTCACCGTGTTCGATTCGTCGCGGTAGACGTGGCTTTCCTGCTGCACCAGCGCATGCTTCGATTCGCCGCACAGCAGGCGCAGGGCGAGGTGGTTGGCCAGGGTCCCGGTCGGCATGAACACCGTGTCTTCCTTGCCGAGCAGGGCGGAAAACTTCGCTTCCAGTTCGGCCACCGCGCCCCCAAGCAGGTAGCCGTCCACCGGTTTCGCATGCTTGTCCAGCAGCGCCTGCAGGCGCGCCGGCTCCGCCATCGGATTGCGCGGCAGGGCGTCGCCGGACAGCTGCACCAGCGTGTCGTAGTCGCTGACGGGCGCCGCTGCCGGCGCGGGCGCGGCTGCGTATTGCGCTTGCGCGCGGCCCGACGCCAGTGCCAGCGAAGCGATCGGTACGGCGCCCAGGAAGCCGCGGCGGTTCAGTGTCATGTTCTCTCCCCGATGGTGATGGTATGCGGGGAGTATAGGCTTACTTCACGTCCATGCGGAACGGCGCCGCCGGCACATCGTCGGCACCGAACAGGTTGACGAAAGGCGCGTCGGCCCAGGCATAGCGCACCTGCGTCACACCCGCCGCGTTGGCCCCTTTCAGCACGACCCGGTCGCCGGCGACGACGGCATCGGCATAGGTGCAGACCGCGCCGGCGCAGGTCTCGAAGCCGATCGCGCGATTCGACGCATAGGTGAGCAGGCCGCCATTGGTCTGGCGGAAGGTGACCACGATGTCGCCGCCTTCGCGCGTCGCCGCCACCGCTTCCGGCCCGCCCGGCGCGATGTCCTTGTCGCCATAGGCCACGACACGCGCGGCACGTGCCAGGCGCTCGCCGACGATGGTCTTCTGGGTCGGGTGGATGTCGAAGCGGTCGCCGAGGTCGAGCGTGAGCGCCAGGCCGGCATGCGCATCGTTCTTGACGCTCAGGGCCTCGGCCTCGCGCAGTTCGGCCCAGCCCGACTTGCCGGGCGACTTCGGCGCGGCGCCGTAGCCGGGCAGCTGCACGATGAGGAAGGGCAGGTCGGCCTGGCCGAACCCGCGGCGCCAGTCGCGCATCAGGAGCGGCAGCAGCGTACGGTATTCCTCGCCGGCCCCGGCATTCGATTCGCCCTGGTACCAGGCGGCCAGCTTGAACTTGTAGCCGACCAGCGGCGCAAGCATGCCGTTGTACAGCGTGGTGAAGCTGGTCGGCACGTCCCACGGCGACGGCGCCACCGACTGGCCCTTGAGCGGGGTGCCGAGGCGGTACTTCCATCCCGGCGACAGCGCGACGAACTGGCCATCCACCGTGCGCACGCCGCGCGTGGCCGGCTGGCCGGTCAGGCCGCCTGCGCTCCCACCATTCAGCACGCGCAGCGCGATCACGTTGCGTCCGGCCTTGAACACGCCCGGCTGGACCGCATAGTCGCGCCACGCCCAGCCGGTGCTGCCGCCGCCCACGCGCACGCCGTTGACCCAGGCGGTGTCGTAGGTCTCGACCGGGCCGAGCTGGAGGGCGTTGGCGCTCCTGGCCTGGGCTTCCGTCAGGTCGACCGTGGTGCGGAACCAGGCGACGCCGTCGAAATCTTTAAATGCGGGGATGCCGCTGTCCTTCCATGAGCCGGCCGGCGTCAGCTGCGGCCAGGCGCTGTCGTCGAAGCCGGGCGCCTTGAAGGCGCGCTCGCGCGCGGCGGCCGGGTCGTGCGCATCCCACCAGGCTTCGACGCGCTTGTCCTCGCGCCCCATGGCGCGCGCCGGCTGGGTGGCGAGTTCCTGCACCAGGTCGGCGCCCGCGGTGTAGGCCGGCAGGGTGCGCAGCGAGTCGCGCCCGATCCAGCCCTGGATCGTGGTGCCGCCCCAGCTGGCGTTGATGAAGCCGATCGGCACCGCGTAGCGCTGCTGCAGCGAGCGCGCCATGAAGTAGCACACGGCGGAAGCGTCGCCGATGGTGTCGGGTCCCGCCACCTTCCAGGCAGCCGGCTGCTTGAGTTCATCCTGCGGGGTAAGGGCGCTCGACTTTTCGACGTTCAGGAAGCGCAGGCGCGGGTTGGCCGAATTGTTGGTGGTGGCCCAGGCATTGGTCGCGTTGCGCACCGCGAATTCCATGTTCGACTGGCCGGAGCACAGGTAGACGTCGCCGACCATGATGTCCTTGAGGCTGGCCGCCGACCCTGCCGCGGCCAGGTCCAGGGTATAGGGACCGCCGGCGGGCATGGCCGGCAGCTGCAGGCGCCATTTGCCGTTCTTGTCGGCCTTGCCGCTGACGCTGCGGCCGTTCAGCGTCAGCGTCAGCGCCTGTCCGGCATCGGCCGTGCCCCAGACGGTGATCGGCTGGTCGCGCTGCAGCACCGCGTGGTCGCTGAAGACGCGCGCGAAACCGGGATCGGCGGCGTGCGCGGATGCGCATGCCGCCAGCAGGGGCAGGACGAAGAATCGGGTGTTCATGGGGTCTCCTTTATTTTGGGCGGCAAGTATGTTTGCGCTAACCGTTTTTGTGTATAAATGATGTTATACCAAAAATTGACATACATAAAAGAGGAGACAGGATTATGCAAGGCAAAAACAGGATCAGGATCCGCACCTTGGCCTTACTGGTCACGGCACTGTGGGCCGGCCAGGCCGGCGCGGCCGGCTACCCCTTCCAGGACACCGCGCTGGCGCCGGACGCGCGCATCGCCAACATGCTGTCCCTGATGACGGTCGACGAAAAGATCGATGCGCTGTCGACCGATTCCGGCGTGGCGCGCCTGGGCATTCCCAGCTTCGGCAGCACCGAGGGCATCCACGGCATCGTGCGGCGCGGCGACCAGGACCATCAAAAGTCGCGCATCACCACCACCCAGTTTCCGCAGCCGCCCGGCATGGGCGCCAGCTGGGACCCGGCACTGGTGCGCCGGGCCGGCGCGGTACAGTCGACCGAGGCACGCTACATCACCCAGAGCGCGGCCTATCAGAAGCCAGCCCCGCAGCCGATGCTGATGTAATGGGGTCCGCAAGCCGACCTGGCGCGCGATCCGCGCTGGGGCCGCGGCGAAGAGGTGTACGGCGAGGACCCGTTCCTGGCCGGGACCATGGCGGTGGCCTTCACCCGCGGCATCCAGGGCGACGACCCAAAATACTGGCGCGGCGCCGCGCTGCTCAAGCACTTCCTCGCCAACAGCAACGAGAACGGGCGCGGCAACTCGTCGTCCGACTTCGACGAGCGCCTGTTCCGGGAATATTATGCGGTGCCTTTCCGCATGGGCTTCGAAGAGGGCGGCGCGCGCGGCGTGATGGCGGCCTACAACGCCTGGAACGGCACGCCGATGGGCGTGCACCCGCTCCTGAACAGCCTCGTGATCCAGCAGTGGGGCGTGGACGTGGTCTCCAGCGACGGCGGCGCGATCGGCAACCTGGTCAAACTGTATAAACGCTATCCGAGCCAGAAAGAAGCCGCGGTGGCGGGCCTGAAGGCCGGCATCAACCAGTACCTCGACACCTACAAGGACGAGCTGCGCGCGGCGTTCAAGGAAGGGACGATCACCGAGGCCGAGCTCGATGCGGCGCTGGCGCGCAAGTTCCGCGTCACCCTCAAGCTGGGCCTGCTCGATCCGGCCCAGGGCAACCCCTACGCCGCGATCAAGGATGGCGCGGCGCCCTGGGACAGCGCGGCGCACAAGGCGGTGTCGCTGCAGATGGCGCTGGAATCGATCGTGCTGATGAAGAACGAGAAGCGCATGCTGCCGCTGTCGAAGACCGGCATCAAGCGCATCGCCGTGATCGGCCCGCACGCCGACAGCGTGCACTGGGACTGGTATGGCGGCATCCCGCCGTACAAGGTGACGGCGTTGGACGGCATCCGCGCCGCCCTGGGGTCCGGCGTGCAGGTCGACTACGTCCCCGGCAATGGCGGCGGCGCGGCCGAGCGTGCGGCGCGCGCGGCCGACGTGGCGGTGGTCCTGGTCGGCAACGACCCGACCTGCGGCCCCAACATGGGCAAGGAATGGACCGACGCCGGCACCAAGCCCTGCGCCGACCCCGGCGACGGCCGCGAGGGCCGCGACCGCGAAACCTTGCAACTGGCCCAGGAAGCCCTGGTCAAGCAGGTGCTGGCGGCGAACCCGAAGACGGTGATGGTGCTGATGTCGAGCTTCCCGTACACGATCAACTGGTCGAAACAGCACGTGCCGGCGATCGTGCAGATGGCGCATGCGTCGCAGGACCAAGGCAGCGCGCTGGCGCAGGTGCTGTTCGGCGACTATAACCCCGGCGGCAAGCTGGTCGCCACCTGGCCGGCGTCGATGGCGCAACTGCCGCCGATGATGGACTACGACATCCGCCATGGCCGCACCTACATGTACGCCAAGGGGGCACCGCTGTTCCCGTTCGGGCATGGCCTCAGCTACACCAGCTTCCGCTACGCCAGGCTGCGCACCGATGCCGCGGCGCTGCCCGGGGACGGCGCGCTGAACGTCGAGGTCGAAGTGGCCAACACCGGCAAGGTAGCGGGCGACAGCGTGGTGCAGCTGTATGCGGCCTGGCCGAAGTCCGCCGTGAGCCGGCCGCAGAAGATGCTGGTCGGCTTCCAGCGCGTGAGCCTGAAGCCGGGCGAGACGCGCACCGTGCGCATCCCGCTGGAGGCGCGCCGGCTGGCCTGGTGGAACGCCGCGCGCGGCGCCTACGAAGTGGAGCGGGTGCCGGTGCGGCTGATGCTGGGCGAGTCCTCGGCCGATATCCGGCTGACGCGGACGGTCGAGGTGCGCTAGCGGTCAGGGGCTGTCGATTTCCTTGCGCTTCTGCTTGCGCCAGCGCATCAGGCTGAACGAGAAGCTGGCGAAGTAGGCAGCCGTGATGCCCAGGCAGACCATGGTCACCGGGCTGTCGGTGAAGCGCGGGTTCGGCTGGCTGCTGCCCTGGTTCATGTAGATCTCGATGCCGAGGTAGACCACGCGCGCCACCAGCAGCATCGCCACCAGGATGCTCATGCGCTGCGGCACCGAGAAGAAGTAGCCTTCCGGCGTGGCTTCGAAGCGGGTGCGGCGCAGGCCGTAGCTGCCCAGCGCGATGCCGCCGATGGCGCCGGCGGCCAGCGCGGCCAGCTCAAGCGGACGGTCGGCCAGTTCGGAGGCAGGCACCAGCAGCATCGCGCTGAACACGAACAGGCCGGTGTAGTGGCGCGACAGGATGGAACGCTGGCGCCCCATCTGGGTTTTCAGGCGCTGGTAGATGCGCCAGATCAGGAGCGGAACGAGGGCGATCAGTGCGAGGGTAGTCAGGCTCATTGCGGATTCAGGAGAGGTGCGGAGAGTGCGGCCTTGCGGCGCCAGGCCAGCAGGCCGAAGGCGTAGGTCATGTAATAGCCGGCCAGCAGGCCGAAGATGAACAGGGTCAGCGGGCTGGTCGCGAATTCGTGGTGCTGCAGCGCGCCCAGGGCATAGTATTCATAGGCGCGGTAAGCCATGCGGCCCATGAACAGCAGGGCGATCAGCATGCCGATCGGCGCGTGCGGCGTGAAATAATAAGTGTTGCCGACCTGTTCGAAGCGGGTCTTGCCGATCGCGATGCGGCCTAGCACCACGCCCAGCGGCAGGCCGGCCGCCAGCGCGATCAACGGCAGCGCGCCGGTCAGGACGGCGCCGGCGGCGAGCGCCAGCACCAGCAGCGGGAAAAACACCAGGGTCGTGCGGTGGCGCCAGGTCTTCGACTGCTGGCGGCTCGTCAGGCGCTTGATACGGCTGTACACGCGCCACAGCACGAGCGGGGCGACCACGGCGGCAACGATGGGAGTCGGCAGCATGACGGTTCCTTTCAGTCGAATCCGCCATTGTAATGCAGGTGAGCGTCACCTAAGTAAAGGCCGTGGTAGTCTTTTGACCATGTTTTCAGGAGATTAACAGATGATTGCAGCCACTATCCACGCGCACCGCGCACCCGATCCGGTTCCTTCCGAGGAACCGCCGCCCGATCCCTTCGACGGCAGCGATCCGCACCAGCCGCCGATCCGCACGCCGCTCAACGACGAGCCGCCGATCGATCCGAAACCGAGCATCGCCCGCACGCTGCACTGATCGGCATCCTGCCCTGCCGCGCGCTCGCGCGCGCTCAGCGATACGTCCTGACCGTAAAACCCTCCTCGGGCGCGGGCGGCACGAACAGCGCGCTGATCGCCTCGAACTGCTCGACCGACATGGCCATCGACCCCGGCGGCTTGTCGCGGTTGCGCTGGTGCAGCTGTTCGATGCAGCGCGCACGCGGCGTGTCGACGAAGTGCAGCACGTGGCCGAAGCCGGCGTCGGCGTCATTGAGCAGGCTGCGGAACCAGGCGCGCTGGGCCGGCACGTTGGCCGGAAAATCCAGCACCACCGACACGCCTGCGCGCAGCAGTTGCAGCACGTGCGGCGCGACCACGGCCTTCAGGCGGCGCGCGTAGGCGAGGTAATCGTCGAAGCCGCGGATCTCGGTGGGGTACAGCTGCTGCAGCCAGATGTCCTCGCATATCAGCACCGCACCATGCTGTGCGGCCAGTTGGCGCGACAGGGTGCTTTTACCGGCGGCCATCTTGCCGCACATGAAGTGGAGGGTCGGCGTCATGCCGGTGCTCCCATGAGCGTACGCACCTTGTCCGCATCGGCCGGCGTGGCCGGATTGTAGATCACCATGCCCAGGTCGGGCCGGCCTTCCACGGCGAACGAGGAATATTCCAGGGACAGCAGGCCGACCACCGGGTGGCGCAGCTGCTTGGTGCCTTCGCCGTAGGCACGCACATCCTGCGCCTGCCACATCGCATCGAATTCCGGACTGTGCATGCACAGGTCGCGCACCAGCGCTTCGGCCTGCGTACGCGCCCCGGCGCCCGCGCGCGCGAGGTCGGCGCGCAGGGCCGCCACCACGAAGCGGGCCACGCTGTCCCAGTCGAGCTGCATGCTTTTGTTGTGCGGATCGAGGAAGATGCGGCGCAGGATGTTGCGCTGCTCGTCCGGCCTGCCGTTGTAGCCGAACACGGCGGCGGCGGGGCGGTTCCAGGCGACCAGGTCCCAGGTCAGGGTTTTGACCAGCGCCGGGCTGACCGGAAACGCGTCGAGCACGCGCTGCAGGCGCGGCGACAGGCGGGCTTCCGCCTGGTAGCGCGGCTCGGGCGGACGGCCCAGGCCGAGCAGGAACAGGTGCTCGCGCTCGGCCCCGGTCAGCATCAGCGCGCCGGCAATCCGCTCCAGCACCTCATCCGACGGGGCGCCGCCGCGGCCCTGTTCCAGCCAGGTGTACCAGGTGGCGCTGATGTTGGCGCGCTGCGCCACCTCCTCGCGCCGCAGGCCGGGCGTACGCCGGCGTGCGGCCGGATAGCCGAGCGAGGCCGCATCGATGCGCGCGCGCCGGTCCTTCAGGTAGTCGCCCAGTTCCATGCTGTTAGTCCTTATACCGGTATGTCGTCACTACTTTACCCGCATGCGCCGAGCCGGGATAGTAGGCGCATTCGCAACCCATCAGGAGAACATCATGCGTGTATTCGTTACCGGTGCCACCGGTTTCGTCGGCGCGGCCGTCGTCAGGGAACTGCTCGGCGCCGGCCATGCCGTCGTCGGCCTGGCCCGTTCGGAAGCCGGGGCGGCGGCCTTGCGCGCGGCCGGTGCCGCGGTCCACCACGGCACGCTCGAGGACCTGGACAGCCTGCGCCGCGGCGCGGCGGACAGCGACGGCGTCATCCACACCGCCTTCAACCACGACTTTTCGAAGTTCGCCGCCAACTGCGAGCAGGACCGGGTCGCGATCGGGGCGCTGGGCGAGGCACTGCGCGGCTCGGCCCGGCCGCTGCTGGTGACCACCGGCCTGCTCGGCCTGGCGCCGGGGCGGGTGGCGCTCGAGAGTGACGCCGCGCACGTGGTGAGCGCGCAGGTCCCGCGCGCCTCCGAACAGGCGGCGCTGGCGCTGGCGGACCAGGGCGTGCGGGCGTCGGTGGTGCGCCTGCCGCCGTCGGTGCACGGCGCGGGCGACCATGGCTTCGTGCCGATGCTGATCGACCTGGCGCGCGACAAGGGCCGGTCGGCCTGGATCGGCGACGGCGCCAACCGCTGGCCGGCGGTGCACCGCTTCGATGCGGCGCGGGTGTACCGGCTGGCGCTGGAGCGCGGCGCGCGCGGTGAGCGCTACCACGCGGTGGCGGAGGAGGGCGTGGCGTTTCGCGAGATTGCCGAGGTCATCGGGCGGCGTTTGCAGGTGCCGGTGGCGGGCGTGCCGGTGCAGGCCGCGGCGGCGCATTTCGCGTGGTTCACGATGTTTGCCGGGCTGGATGCGCCGGCCTCGAGCGTGTGGACGCGCGAGGTGCTGGGGTGGGTGCCGGGGGAGGGGAGGCTGCTCGCGGATGTGGATAGCGAGCGTTACTTCGCGTGACTGCACATGCGCGTCGTCCCCGCGAAGGCGGGGATCCAAGTTGCACGAGGTGCTGCATGCGTTCGCAATAATCAGCGAACTTGGGGCTCGCCTGCGCGAGGAGTCGTTTCCGGCAGTGCCGGGAACGACGTTTACAAGCTGAGGATCGCTAATACGTTAGCGATCCTCAACCTCCGACCGTATCAATCGAAGGCCCACGAATAAAGCACGTCCAGCGCCGTATTCGTCCCCGTCTGCAGCTGCAGCGTGATGCGCGGATTGATCTTGTAGCGCAGCCGCACCAGGCTGCTCGCGGTGCCCGCGCCCTGCTCGAAGCCGAGGTACAGGCGCGACGAGATGCGCTTGCCCACCGTGACCACGGTGTTTTCCAGGCCGGTCGCCTGGCCCTGGCCCTGGCGCACGCCGAGTTCGTCGAGGCCGAGCGAGTTGGCGATCTTGCTCTGGATGCCGCCGGTGCCGCCCTTGCCGCCGAGCAGGGCGCCGGCGGCGGCGCTGAGGACGTCGGCTTCGTTACCGGTGGTGCCTTCCATGCCGTGGCCGAGCACCAGCCAGGACAGTTTTTCGCTGTCCTGCACGTTCGGCGTCGAGACCAGCTTCGCGACCGGCGCCAGCGCCGTGCCGCGCACCTGCACGCCTGCTTCGACGTTGGTCTCGCTCAGCTGATCGCCATCGGGGCGCTTGCGCACCGCCAGGATGTCGATCGACGGGTTGTCGTAGGCGCCGTTGAAACTCACCACGCCGCGCTCGATGCTCAGGCGCTGGCCGTAGGCAGCGTAGGTGCCGCTGACGGTGCGCACGCTGCCGGTGATGCGCGGCGGCTTGTCGCCCACCATGCGCACCTGCACCGCGCCGGCCAGGTAGGCGTCGGCACCCATGCCGCGCAGGTGGAAGTCGTCGCCCAGGTCGGCCGCCAGGTCGATCGTCAGCGGCACTTCCTTCGCTTTCGGCGCCGGCTTGGCGTTGGCTTCATTGCCGCGGCCGAGCACGATCACGTCGTCCGAGATGGTGGGGCGGTCCACCGGCGCCAGTTCGATCAGCGCGCGGTCGGCCTTGAACTTGCCTTCGACCGCGAAGCGGTTGGCGTCGCGCACCACGCTGGCCTGGCCGCTCAGGATCAGGGTGCGGTCCGGGCGCGACAGCGCCGCCAGCTTGTCGGCCACCAGGCGCAGGTTCATGGTCGCTTCACCGTTGGCAAAGCGGATGTTGCCGTCGGCGGTGGCGCGGCCGCTGGCGCCTTCCAGTGTCAGGCGCTGCAGCTGCAGCTGGTCGCCGGCCAGCACGGCGCGCAGTTGACCTCGCTGCAGGCGGATGCCCTGGTCCGGCCAGCGCGCCGACAGGTTGTCGCCGTTGACGGTGCCGTTCAGGGTAGGCGCGCCGACCGTGCCGGCACCGTTGACCGCCAGGTTCAGCGCGCCGTCCAGTTCCAGCCCCGGCTGGCCGATCAGCGGCGAGACCCAGGCCAGCGAACCGAGGCTGGCGTTGGCGGTAAGGCGCAGCGGGCTGTCGTTGTCGATGCGGCCGCGGATCATCTGCGCGGTGGCGTCCACGCGCGCGCTGCCGACGCGGCTGCCGTCCAGCGCCAGCTGGGCCCGCAGCGCGCCGCCGGCGACGTCGGCGCGCAGGTCGAGCTGGCGCAGGCCGAGCACCACCGGCGCGGTCTCGCCGGCGATCAGGTCGCCCTTTTCGCGGAACACGTGCAGGTTGCCGTTCAGCGCCGGCACGGCGTTGGCAGCGGCGGGCATCTGCATGTCGAGCGCCCACTGCGCGCCGAGCGTCATGTCGCCGCGCAGGTTCTGGCGCACCGCATCCGAGGCTTGCGCCAGGTAGCTGACCGGCACCCCGGTGGCGCTGCCGCGCGAACTCCAGCGCGGGCCCACCTTGGACAGCGATTCGACCGTGATGGCGCCGGCCGGCAGCCGCACCACGGCGCCGTTGAAGGCGATCTGCTCGGGCTTGGCCAGGCCGGCGATGCCGGCACCCGGCGCCGCCGCGATGCGGATCGGCGTCGGCGCCGCCAGCGTCAAGGCGTAGCGGCCGCGGTTCTGCAGGGTCTGCAGGGTGCCAGCCCAGACGCTGTTGTTGCGCTTGTCGGTGGACAGGCCGCCGCGCACTTCGACGGCGGCGTCGAAGGCATCGCTGCGCGCCGACGCCGTGATGGTGTGGGCGCCGCGCGTGCCGGTCGATTGCAGGCGCGCCGCGGCGATGCGGGTGTCGCCGCTCGAATAGTCGGTGACCTGCACGTCCAGCGCCAGCGGGTCGGCGGCGCCGCGTCCGGCGCCGAGGTTGGCCGTGGCACGCAGGCTGCGCAGGTTCTGGGTGCCCATCAGGCGGATGTTCTGGCCTTCCAGCGCCGCGCTCAGCGACGGCATGTCCATGGTGCCGGACAGCGCGCCCGACCCACGCAGGCTGCCGCCGAAATCGGGGCCGACTGCCGCCAGCTGGGGCGCGTCGATGCGCCAGTTGAGCGTGTCCTTGCCGGAGCCGAACGCGCCTTTCGCGGCGATTACGTTGGCGCCCAGGTGCAGGTCGACGTCGGCGTTCGACACGTGGCGTTTATCCGCCGTGAGCTTGGCGTAGCCCCACAGCGGCGAATTCGAGAGCGTCGATTCGCGCAGGATGTCGAGGTTGACCGAGCCGCCCATGTTAGCGCCCGTGCGGCCGTTCGCATCGAAATTGCCGCTGATGCTGCCGGCCAGCGGCGCGCCGAAGGCGGCCGGATTCAGGCGCTGCATGCCGCCCTTGGCTTTCACCTCGACCACGCGCGCATTCTCTGGGCCGGCCAGCCATGCTTCGCCGGTGGCGCGCAGGCTGCCGTTGTTGTTCTTGCGCTGCGCCGGCACCCAACCCAGGCCACGCGCGTCGACGTCGAAGGTGGTGCGCGGCGCCGCCATGGTGCCGCTGACGACGCCGCTGGCCAGCAGGGAACCGTACAGGTCGGCGCGCACGGCGTTCAGCTGCTTGCCGTCGAGGCGCCAGGACAGCGTTTCGCCCGGGCGGCCGAAGGCGCCGCGCAGGTCGACCGCGTTCTGGCCCAGCGCCAGCGTGGCATTCACGTCGTGCACGTGCAGGCCGGCCGCTGCGCTGCTGCCCTGTGCGCCGGTGCCGGTGCCTGTGCCTGTGCCTGCATCCGCCGCCAGCTTGCCGCGTCCGCTCAGCGCCTGGTCGAACAGGCGGCTCGGACGCAGCGCGAAGTCGGCCGCGACCTGCCACTGCGGCGCCAGCGCGCCGGCGGCATTGATGTCGGCATTGATGTCGGCCTTGGGGAAGTCGCCAAAGGCGGCCGGATCGAGGTGGCTGGCCACCGCGTTGACCTTGAACGGCTTCTTGTCCAGCAGGCTGGCGTTGCCGGTCAGGGCCACGCTGCCCTTGCCGGCCGACAGGCGTGCCTGGCGCACGGTCAGCTCGTTGTTGGCCAGCGCGGCTTCGGCCACCAGGCGCAGGCCGGCGTCGCTCAGGTTGACGTTGAGCGTCTGCGTGTCCTGTTCGTTGGCGATCTTGAGGTCGCCGGCGATCGCCGTCGGCTTCATGCTCGAATGGATCTGCTTGAGGTCGATCTTGTCGGTATGCAGCGTGAATTGCGCGGTGCCGATGCCTTTTTCTTCGGGTCCGCGCTGCACGCTGCCGCTGCCCGTGAAGCGTCCGGCGCCGCCCAGGTCGAGCAGCACGTCGCCGAGCTGCATCGCCGACAAATTACCGCCCAGCTTGCCGCGCATCGCGCGCAGCGGCAGCCGCTGCTGGTCGATGGTGCCCTGCGGGCCGTCGTTGGTGAGATCGACGCTGCCGCTGACGTTGCGGTTCGGGTCGAGCTTGGCCGACACGGCCAGGTTCAGGTCCGCGGTCGGCAGCGACGGGTTGAAGAAGCCCGGATCGATGTTGCGCGCATTCAGCGTGAGGGCCTGCAGCGGGATCTCGGCGAACGGCGACAGCACCAGGTTGGCGGTGCCCTGGGCGCGCGCCGCCTGGCCGCTGGCGTCCAGCACGGTGCGCTGCAGGTCGCCGCCGGCGTGCAGCTTCAGCTGGGCGCCAATGGAGCCGGGCTGCGACTTGTCCTGGCTGAGGGTGGCGTCGGCCGCCAGTTTATAGGGCTTGGCGTTGTTGATGGTGCCGTTGGCCGCCACCTGGCCCCAGGGGGTGCTGGCGGACGCGTAATCGAGCTTCCACTGCTGCTTGTCGCCGTGCAGGCCGGCGCGGATGTTCTCGATCGGCGTCTCGACACCCTTGTTGACCATCACCAGTTTGGCCAGGCGCGCGTCTTCGACCGCGATCTTGAAAGGCGGCGCCAAGCGCTCGGGCATGGTGGCCGGCTCGTCGGTTTCCTTGAGCATCTCCATGCGCAGCGACTGCGCGTACAGCTTGTTGATCTCGACGCCGCGCGACAGGTATTGCCAGGGCTTCCAGTCGATGTCGATGTTGTCGGCGGTGATGACCGAGGTCTCGGTGCGGAACACGACGTGCTGGACGTGCATGTGGCCATACAGCGAGCCGCTCACGCCGCTCAGCGTGAGCTTGCCGCCGCTGGCGTTGGCGACGCGCTGGGCAATCATCTGCAGCGTGGTCTCGCGGCCCAGGTACCAGACGGCGCCGCCGAGAACGACGCCGGTGACGACCACGCCGATCGCGACCCGGCGCGGCCAGCGGCGCGGGTGCGCCGCCGCGGCGGGCGTGTCGGGATCGGGGGTTTGGTTTTCGGCGTTCATCAGAAAGTAAATCCAAGTGAGAAGTGCAGGCGGACTTTTTTCACCGCCTGGCCACGGGCGATGTCGACCGCCAGCGGGCCGACCGGGCTGCGCCAGCGCGCGCCGATGCCGTAGCCGACCTTCGGTTTCAGGTCGCTGAAGTTGTCGGCCGCGTTACCCGCGTCGTAGAAGATGGCGGCGCCGTAGGGCGGCTTGAACCACCAGTCGTATTCGGCGCTGGCGGTGAACAGGTAGCGGCCGCCGGTGATGGCGCTGCCGACCGGGACACCGAGTTCCTGGTAGGCGTAGCCGCGCACCGACTGGTCGCCGCCGGCGCGGAACAGGAAGGTGGACGGCACGCCGTTCTTGTCGGCGGAGCCGACGGCGCCGAATTCGCCGCGCACGATCAGGGTGCCCGACGGTCCCACCGGCTTGTAGGCGACGCCGTGCAGGTACAGGCGCACGAATTTCTCGTCGGTCAGGATCGGCAGCAGGGCGCCGCCGATCTGGGCGTTGGCGACGTAGCCGCGGGTCGGCAGCACCAGGCTGTCCAGCGCGCGCTTGGTGATCGAGAAGGTCAGCGGCACGCTTTTCACGCGCGAGGTCGGCTCGGTGTCGCCTTCGATGGTGACCTGTTCGGTCAGCGCCGCCAGCGTCAGGGTGCGCTCGAGCAGCGGCGAGCCCCAGGAACGCTTGGCCGTGATGTCGGTGGTGCGGGTGATCTGGCCTTCCAGGTCTTCGCGCTTGTAGCCGCCGCCCAGGCTGTTGCTGTAGCCGTTGGACGTGGTCGGCCAATAAAAATCGGTACGCGCGCTCTGGCGCTTCTGTTCGTACAGGACGCTCGACTTCATGCGCTTGCCGAACACGAACAGGTCGTCGTAGTTGGCCTGCAGGCGAGCGCCGGTGTTGGTCGAAAAACCGACGCCGAGCGACAGGTTCTTGCGCTTGTTTTCGCTCACGCGCACCAGCACCGGCAGCGTGGTCGGGCCGGTGGCGGCGGACTGCTGCGGTCCCTGGCCCTGGTTCAGGTCGCCGATCTGCTCGCTCAGCACCGACGACATGTCGGCGCTGACTTCCACCGTGCTGAAGTAGCCGGTGTCCTGCAGCCGGCCCTGCAGCGCCTGCAGCGTCGCTTCGCTGTATTCGTCGCCCGGGTGGATCTGGTTCAGGTTCTCGATGATGCTGGCCGGGTAGCGTTTCAGACCTTCGATTTTCAGTTCGCCCAGGCGCACCTCGGGGCCGCTGTCGAGCACCACCTTGAGCACGGCGCTGTGCTTGTCCGGATCGACGGTGGCGCTGGAATCGAGCAGCTGGGCGCGCGGGAAGCGCGTCTGCGTCACCCGGCGCAGCAGGCTGCGCTTGGCGCCTTCCCAGTCGGCGGTACGGAATCGTTCGCCCACCGGCAGCGTCCAGGTGGTGCGCAGGGCGGCCGCATCCAGCGGCGCCGTCGTGGAAGAACCGCTGCCCTTGTCGGCGGCCGCGAAGCCGCGCAGTTCGATGTCGACGTCGGTCACGTTGACCGGCTGGCCCGGCTCGACGATCACGCGCGCGACCGGCTTCGACCCCGAGGTGTCGAGACCGGCGGAGACTTGCGGGGTGTAGTAGCCTTCGGTGGCGATCAGGGTTTTCACCTGCTCCGGCGCCACCCGGACCAGGCGCTGCAGCTGTTCCAGGTCCATGCGCGCATTGCCGCGCCAGCGCATCAGGTCGAGATTGTTTTCCAGCAGTTCGCGCAGGTTGCGCGGAGCGTCGATCCGCACGGTGTAGTCGAGGCCGGTTTTCGCTTCGGCCTGGGCCGGATCGCGCGCCGGGTCCTGGGACTTGTCCTGGGCCAGTGCCCCGGCGGCAAAGCACAGTGCGTTCACGCCCAGCACGATTTGTGCCAAAATTCGTGGTCGCGCCGGCGCCATCGCAGCCAATCGTTTGGGTCGTGCGGAAAACATGTCACTCCAGTCGTCAATATGCCAGGCACATCTTAACGGAATGTCAAAATTAACGGCGGACGGTTTGTTTCGCAAAATAATTTCGGAAATATCAATATGCTTCAAGCAGACACCGCTCTCGTATTGTTCAGTGGCGGACAAGACTCCACCACCTGCCTGGCCTGGGCGCTGCAGCGCTACGCCCGCGTCGAGACCATCGGCTTCGATTATGGCCAGCGCCATGCGATCGAACTTGCCGTGCGCCCGACCGTCCTCGCGAAGATGCGCGCGCTGTCACCCGAATGGGATGCGCGCCTGGGCGAAGACCACCTGATCGACCTGTCGCTGATCGGCAAGATCTCGGATACCGCGCTGACCAGCGACGTCGAGATCAAGATGCAGGAAAACGGCTTGCCGAACACCTTCGTCCCGGGCCGTAACCTGATGTTCATGACGGTGGCCGCCACCGTCGCCTACCGCCGCGGCTTGAACGTGCTGGTGGGCGGCATGTGCGAGACCGATTTCTCCGGCTATCCGGACTGCCGCGACGACACCATGAAGGCGCTGCAGGTCGCGCTCAACCTCGGCATGGCCACACGCCTGAAGGTCGAGACCCCGCTGATGTGGATCGACAAGAAGCAGACCTGGGAACTGGCGGAGCAATGCGGCGGCCAGGCGCTGGTCGACCTGATCCGCTTCGACACCCACACCTGCTACCTGGGCGAGCGCGGCGCCGCCCACGACTGGGGTTACGGCTGCGGCGTGTGCCCGGCCTGCGCGCTGCGCGCGCGCGGCTACGCCCAGTACGCGCAGGAACACGCGCAGGAAAGCAAGAAAGCCTGACCATCCAGGCTGCGCGCCATGCGCCTGGTGGAAGGCCTGTGGAAGCTTCAGGCAATCCGCGGCTGGCGGCGCGCGCGCCGCGCCAGGTACCAGATGACGGCCAGCGGCAGCAGCAGCGGCAGCAGGAAGGGGGCGACCACCAGCGCCACCACCAGCGCGCCGAAGGCCAGGCCGCCGGCGCACACGATGCCGACGCCGGCGAACACGATGGCCAGCAGGCCGCCCACCAGCAGCAGGATGAAGCCGGCCAGCATGATGCCGCCGCCCGCGAACACGAGCCCGATCAGCGCTTCCAGCGGACCGTCGGCTGGGTCGCCGTTCACCATGAACAGGGTGCCGCCATGGCCGTCGAAGGCGCTCCAGCACAGCAGGGCAAACAGGAACAGCAGGATGATGGCGGTGCGGTCTTTCATGGTGGCTCCTTTCGGGTGGTTCGTGGACATGGCACCAATGTACCGGTAGCGGCCACCGTGCCTCCAGCCCGGTGCGACGGGCTGCAGCTTGGCGGGGCCGAAGCGGCGGCAGGCAGGATGAACGGGGGGCGAATGGGGGGCGCCATCGAGCCCTGCCTTGCGCCAAATCAAGCCTTGCAATGCGGGGCTCGGCGTCTATACTGACAGCCTGCTCTGTCGCAGGAGGATCTTATGCACATCGTTCAACGCCTTGTCCGCGGGATGGCATGGGCCGATGCGGCCGGACACAAAAATCCGCCCTCGGCGCCACCTGCCATTCCCCCGATTATCATCAACCCGTTCAACCGGATCATTCCGATACCGCCGCCGATCGATCCGCTCGAAACGCCGCCCGGCCCACCCATCCTGCCGCCCGGCATCCCCATGCTGCGCATGTAACTGCGGCCTGTCCAACCCGGCGTCCGGTGCCGGCGCGCACCGGATACGGTAATCCGGTGCGTTTTAATGCGGTCAAAGCTTGTTTCATGGGCCGGAATTTCCTATGATCTGTTCTTTAGGAATTGTCCTACCCTATTGAGACCGAACATGAACGACGAAGTATCCGACCGCGACGATGACGCTCCGGTACAGGAAGCGCGCCTGTGGCAGGGCAACGGCTGGACCGCGCGCGTCATCAAGAACGACGACGACGACGGCTGGGCCGTGGCCATGTACAAGGATGGCGAATCCGAACCGGCCTTGGTCGGCCCCTGGACCATGGGGCGCGACAAGAAGAACCCGAAGCCGCTCGACATCAACGCTTTCCACACGCTGGTCAAGACCGCCTCCGAGGTGATCCGGCGCCACGAGCAGCAATTGCATGCGCAACTGCACAAGAGCACTGTCGTATCGACCGAGCAGGGCGAGCTGAAGATCACGCTCGACATCGTGCCCGACGAAGACAACCCGTATGCCGTGCTGACCGCCGTCGACCAGATGGGCGAGCAGGTGGCGCAGGTGCGCGTGCAGCCGACCTTCAAGCTGTCGCCGTCCTCGGCCATGACCTGGGTCGACAACGATTTCCGGGCGCCGCGCTGAGCGTGTCGCCGGGCTGCAATATTTCCACAACACAATGATCTATGAGGCGCGCTAACCTGATAATATTTCCATAGTGCATTTATATGCTGAATGGGGAGATCCATGGAAAGCCGTCTTGACCGCCTGGAGGCGGTGCAGTCCATGTTGCTCGAAATCGGGCAGCTGTCCGCAAGCTGCACCGACATCACCGAATTCATCGGCGCCGTCCACCGCGCGCTGGGCCGCATCATGTATGCGGAGAATTTTTACGTCGCCCTCGCCGAGCGCGAAGACAACACCGTCCGCTTCGTCTACTTCGTCGATACCGTCGACCAGGGGCCGAGTCCGGACGAACGGGTGACGCTGGCCTCGCCCGAGCAGTCGCCCACGGCCTGGGTCATGCTCAACAAGAAGGCGATGTCGATCACCGCCGAGCAGATGCGCGCACGCATCGATGCCTACAACAGTGGCCGCAACTGGGGCAGGGGCAGCATCGCCGAGCACTGGATGGGCTGCCCGCTGTTCGACCAGCAGCACACTGTGCTGGGCGCCATCGTGATCCAGAGCCATTTACCTCAGCACAGGTACGGCGCGGAAGACGAAGCGCTGTTTGCGCTGATCGCCAACCACGTCTCGAACGCCCTGCAGGGCCTGCAAAGCATGGACCGGCTGGAACGCGCGGTGCAGGAGCGCACGCGCGCGCTGGCGCGCGAAGTAACCGAGCGCCGCCGCGCCGAGCAGGTCCAGCATGCGCTGTACCAGATCGCCGACCTGTCCGCTTCCGCCATCGAGCCCGAGGCGCTGGCAGCCAACCTGCACCGCATCGTCGGCGAGCTGATGGTGGCGAAGAACTTCCTGATCGCGCTGGCGCATCCATCCAGCGGCGAGATCAGCGTGCCGTACTACGCCGACGAGCGCGACACCTACACGCCCAACCAGCGCTTCCCGATCGGCGCCGGCATGGTGTCGCACGTGCTGCAGACGCGCCAGGCGCAGCTGCACGACGCCGGCAGCGTGGCGCGCCTGCGCGCCGCCGGCAAGGTGCGCGAGCCGCTCGGGAACATCGACGTCGCCAGCTGGATCGGCGCCCCGATGCTGGCGCACGACCAGGCCTATGGCGTGCTGGTGGTGCAGAGCTACGACCCGACCGTGGTGTATACCAAGAGCGAGCTCGACTTGCTGGCCTTCATCGCCAGCCACGTGGCGGTGGCGCTCGCGCGCATGCAAGCCGACCGCGCCGTGCGCAAGGCCAAGGACAGCCTGGAGCAGCAGAACGCGGCGCTGGCCCAGGCCCTGAACCAGCTGAAGGACGCGCAGTCGGAACTGGTGCGCCAGGAAAAACTGGCGTCGCTCGGCCAGATGGTGGCCGGCGTGGCGCACGAGATCAACACCCCGCTCGGCATCTGCGTCACCGCCACCAGCCACCTGGTCCAGGAACTGAAGCTGACGCGCGAGGAACTGGCGGCAGGCGAGATGACCGAGGACAGTCTCGGCGCCTTCTTCGACGTGGTCGACCAGTCGCTGCGCATCATGACCACCAATACCCAGCGCGCGGCCAGCCTGGTGCGCAGCTTCAAGCAGGTGGCGGTGGACCAGTCCTCGGACGACATCCGCAGCTTCGCGCTGGGTACCTACCTGAACGAAGTGCTGTTGTCGCTGCAGCCGAAACTGAAGGGGCGCAAGGTCGCGGTCGAGGTGGCGTGCGCGCCGGACCTGGTGCTGGAGAGCTTCCCCGGCGCGGTGTCGCAGATCGTCACCAACATGGTGGTCAACTCGCTGCTGCACGGCTTCGAGCACGGCCAGGCCGGCCGCATTCACTTGCGGGCGGCGCTCGACGCCGAGGGCATGGTGGACTTCGAATACGGCGACGATGGCGCCGGCATGGATGCCGCGACGCTGGCCAAGCTGTTCGACCCCTTCTTCACCACCAAGCGCGGCAGCGGCGGCAGCGGCCTCGGCGGGCACATCCTGTACAACCTGGTGACCGGCGCCCTGAAAGGCACGCTGCGGGTCGAGAGCAGCCCGGGGCAGGGCTTGCGCTATTACCTGCGCTTCCCGCAAAACATCAAGAAGAGGCCGCTGGCGGCCGCTGCGTGACGCATAACTCCTTGTAGCCCGTCGCGGGATCGTGCTCGCGGCTGAAACGGTGCCCCGGCAGCAGCGCCACCAGCACCTCGGCCGTGGTCCGCACCAGACATCCCGCCCCCATGTGGCCGCCGACCACGCGGCCTTCTCCATCCGACACCGAGATATGCAGGTGCGGGCCGTCAGGTCCCAGCGACCCGCCCAGCGTCAGGATCTCCAGGTCGCCGCGCAGTTCGGTAGCCTCCGGCTTGCCGGCATAGCGGATGCACGCCACGCTCAGGCTGCCAATGCCCTGCACCACGAAGGCCGCGTCGACCCCATGCAGGCGTGGAATCGCGTCGAGCGCCGCCCGCAGGTCGGTACCGGCCGAGAAACGCAAAGGCAGCGCTTCCATCTTCATTTCCACGCGCGCCGCGGCATGGCAATCGAAACTAATAGTTTCCTAACGTCAACAATGTTGAGATTGCAATTGATAAATTTAAGATTCTTAGGACGCATTATTTTGGTAAGAAATGGATAGATTGTTTCCACACAGACCGATTATCATAGCGTTGTCCTGAAAGACACCCATAAAAATACGGAATATACGGAAATGTTTCAAAAAATTACAACTATTGCCAGTGTGCTCACGCTGCTCTCGGCTTGTTCCACCACGATGACGCCTGTAACCGGGAATCACTATGCCAGCACCGATGGCGCGCTGCAAATTCGCGGCGAGCTGGTCGACAGCAGCAACGTGCGGATCTACGTCAACAATGCCAAGGTTATCGAAGACAATGTGTCGCTGCTCAAGGGCGATGGCGATTTCAGCGGCAGCTTCCAGGGCAAGCCGGTGCATGCCAGCTGCGCTACTGTGAGCGGACGCGCGCTGTCGGGTACCACCTGCATGGTCGCCTTTGCCGGCGAACGGGTCAGGCTGACCCTGTAAACTAGCGCGGGCGCGTCAGCCCGGCCAGCAATTCCACCAGCTGGCCTATCTCGTAGGGCTTGGCCAGCACTTGCACGCCCGGTACCACGGCGCGCTGGTCGGTGTAGCCGGTGGCCAGCACCACCGGCAGGCCGGGACGGCGTTCGCGCAGCAGGGCGGCGAGGTCGATGCCGCTGACCTGGCCGGGCATCACGATATCGGAGAATACGACCTCGGTGTCGAGTCCTTTCTCGATCATCGCCAGTGCCTGGTCGCCGCTGGCCGCGACCACCACGTCGAAGCCGGCGTCTTCGAGGCCGCCGACCACCGCTTCGCGCACCAGCGGATCGTCTTCGACGAACAGCACGCGGCCGCTCGCCTGCCGTATCGCTGTGCCGGTATCGGTGGCACCAGCCGGGCTATGGGACAGCGGCTGCGCCGAGCGCGGCAGGTAGAGATCGATCGTGGTGCCGACGCCCACGCTGCTGGCCAGCGCCAGGAAGCCCTGCGACTGGTTGGCGAAGGCATACGCCTGGGGCAGGCCGAGGCCGGTGCCTTCGCCCGGCGCCTTGGTGGTGAAGAAGGGATCGAGCGCGCGCGCCAGCACCTCGGGCGGCATGCCGCTGCCGCTGTCGGCGACCGTCACCACCACGTAGTCGCCGCCGACGCGTTCCATGGTCGGTTCCAGGCACGTGTTGCGTACGCGGATCTGCAGGCGGCCGCCGTCGGCCATGGCGTCGCGCGCGTTGATGGCGAGGTTCAGCAGGGCCAGGTCGAACTGCAGCGGGTCGATGGTCACCGGCCAGGCGCCGTCCTCGCAATCGATGTCGAGCGTGATGCCGTGGCGCAGCACGCCGCGGATCAGCTGCAGCGAATTGCGCACCTGCTCGGCCGGATCGACGGTCAGCAGGCGCGCATCCTGCAGGCGGCCGAAGGAACCGAGGCGCGTGGTCAGCGCGTTGGCACGGCCGACGGTGCGCTTGCAGGTGTCGATCAGCGACTGCACCCTGGGCTGGTTCGAGGTCAGCGCGGCCAGCTGCAGGGCGGTGGTCAGCGTCTGCAGCAGGTTGTTGAATTCGTGGGCGATGCCGCCGGTGAGCCGGCCCAGCGCTTCCAGCTTTTGGCTGCGCATCAGCGCCTGCTGCGCCTGTTCGCTGGCGGCCACCGCCTCGGCCACCCGACCTTCCATCTCGTGGCGCGCGCGGCGGATCTCGATGCTGGCGTCCGCCATGCGCCGCGCCACCGCATCCAGTTCGGCCACTTCCTGCGGCGCATACGCCACTTCGACGCCCTTGCCCAGGTCGTCGGCGCTGCGGCCCAGCTGCTCGATGGGCGCGATCGCGCGGCGGCCGACCCAGCGCGCGCCCGCCAGCGCCAGCGCCAGCAGCAGCGCCATCATCGCGGCCAGGAAGGCAGCGGCGTGCAGCGGCACGCGCCGCAGTTCGGCCTGGGGAATGGTGACCATCACTTTCCAGTCGACGTCCGGCACGGTGCCGAAGAAGCCCTGCACCGGGGTGCCGGCCAGGTTGGTGCCGTTGAAGATGCCCTCGCGCCGGGATGCGAACTGGTGCTGCGCCTCGGCGCTGACGCTGCGGCCGCGGAAGTACTCGGGTTCGCGCGTGCGCGCGATGATGCGGTTGCTGCGGTCGACGATCACCGCCTGCCAGCCGGCCGGGAAGCGCTGGAGCTCGAGCAGGTGTTGCAGCTGCCCGGCGTCCTCGCTCATGCTCAGGAAATAACGCAGCTGGCCCTGGATGCGCACCGGGACCTGGATCACGAAGTCGTGCTGCCCGCTGAACGGCGCCGGAAACAGGTCGGACACCAGTGTGCGGTCGGGACCGTATTTGGCGATCAGCGCCTGGATGTTCGAGCGGCGCCGCTCCGGCAGCGCCTGGTCCGGCGCCGCGCGCGTGTTCATCAGCTGGCGGCCCGTCGTTTCGAGCAGGATGATGGCGCTGTCGCGCGTCGGCGCCAGCAGCCTGGCATGCTGGGAGAACTCGCCGAGATCACCCTGGGCCAGTGCCGGCGAGGCGGCCAGCGCATGCAGGACGCCTTCGCGGGTTTGCAGGTCGTTCTGGACCAGCAGGGCGAAGGCGCGCACCGCCTCGGTCACGCTGTTTTCCTGGGCCTGCCGTTCCTCGACGTAGACGTAGCCGACCGCCAGCGCCGCCGCCGCGAAGGCGGGCACCAGGATGGCCAGGATGATGATCAGCAGTCGGGTTCGGATACGCATCGTGAAAGTCGGCCGCCTCGACAGGACGGTGCAGGATGCCGAATACTACCCGACAAATGGCCGGATTGTCTGGTCGTCAGTCCGGCCAGCGCCGGTTGACCTCGTCGGCCTTGTCGATGTTCCTGATCAGGATGTCGACGTAGTCCGGATCGAGGTGCTTGCCGGCGACTTCGCGCAGATAGTCGCGCACCTGGTCGATCGGCCACGCTTCCTTGTAGCAGCGTTCGTGGGTGAGGGCGTCGAACACATCGGCCACCGCCACGATGCGCGCATATGGGTGGATCTGCTCGGCCTTCAGGCCTTGCGGATAGCCGCTGCCGTCCCATTTTTCATGGTGCTGGTGGGCGATCACGGCGGCCGCCTTCAGGATCGGACGCTGCGAGCCGTCCAGGATCTGCAGGCCGACGGTCGGGTGCTGCTTCATGATTTCCCATTCCTCGGGCGTGAGGCGGCCGGGCTTCAGCAGCACCGCATCCGGAGTCGCGATCTTGCCGATGTCGTGCATCGGCGCCGCGTGCATCAGCACTGCGGTCTCTTCTTCCGTCATCCCCGATTCCAGGGCCAGCATGTGGCAGATCTGGGCCATGCGGCGCACGTGGTTGCCGGCTTCGTGCGAGCGCGATTCGACCACGTCGCCCAGGCGCAGGATCAGCTCGGCCTGGGTATCGGTGATTTCCTGGTTCAGCAGGATGTTGTCGAAGGCGATCGCCACGCCGGTGCAGAACACGTCGAGCAGCTGGACGTCGATCTCGGACAGCTCGTCCACGCCTTTCAGCACCAGCAGCGAGGCCTTGCCGCTGTTGTTGGGAAAGTAGCCGACATAGGTGTCGCCATGCAGCTTGGAGATGCGGTTGTGGCGCACCTCGTCGAGCCGGGCGATCAGCTCGGGACCGATATCCTCTTCGCCGAGGTCGCCGATCCGGGCCAGCACCTCGTAGCGGCTCTCGCCGGCGATCACGCTGGCGCCGGCCACGCGCAGCAGCATGCTCTGCTCGAGCTGCAGCAGCGCCACTACCTGCTGCAGCAGGCCGCTGGCAAAATCCTTCAGGCTGCGCTGGCGGAACAGGTGGCCGGACGCGGCGATCACGCGCTCCAGGCCTTCGCGGTAATTCTGCTGCGTGCGGCGCGCATCCTCGACCTTCATGATGTCGCGGTAGGCGCGCAGCGCCGCGAAGGTCGTGGTGAACAGCTTGGTGCGGTCGAGTTCCGTCTTTTCCTTGTAGTCGTTGATGTCGTAGTCGACGATCACGCGCTCTTCCGGCGCCTGGCCAGGCTGGCCGGTGCGCAGCACGATGCGGGTGAACTGGTTGTCGAGGTCCTGGCGCAGCCAGCGCGCGACTTCCAGGCCGCTGTCCTCGCGCTCCATCACCACGTCCAGGAACACCAGGGCAATGTCCTGCTCGCGCGCCAGCACTTCCTTGGCCTCGGCGCCGCTGTAGGCATGCAGGAAGGTGAGGGCGCGGCCGTCCAGGCGGAAACGCGTGAGCGTCAGCTTGGTGATGTCGTGGATGTCCGGTTCGTCGTCGACAAGCAAGACTTTCCAGGGAGCGAGTTTCGGCGCGGCTGAAGACAGGAATGACATAAGACGATCCAGTGTCGTGAATGTGTCAGATCAAAAGCTTGTGCTAAAGCAAGATGGGTGGAGCCGATTGTAGTACCAGAACTTACTATTAACAATAAGAAATATTGAACACAGTCCACAAATGTTCATACCCGCGCAACACATCGGGTCAGCGCATCAGCCGTAACGTTTCTGGCAGCGTTCGCACCAGAAGCTGCGCCGGTTGCTCTTGCCGAGATTGGCCTTGTGGAAGGGGATGTGACAGCGCGGGCAGATTTTCTGTGCGTGCGCCAGCCAGTGCTGCTTGAGGGTGAATTCCTTTTTCCAGCCAAGGAAATCGAAGCTGTACTGGCGCGCTTCCTGTACCAGCGCGCGCAGCTTGGCCGGCGGCAGGGCACCGACCGTCGAGCGTGGATCGACTCGGATGCGGAACAGCACCTCGTTCTTGATGATGTTGCCGACGCCCGAGAAGATGTCCTGATCGAGCAGGGCGTCGCAGGCCAGCATGTCGGGGCAGGCGCGCAGCTTCTTGCGCGCCCTGGCCGGATCCCAGGCATCGGACATGACGTCGGCGGCCCAGTCGTACATGCCGTCGATGTCCTGGTCGATTTCCTTCACCGAGCACGCATAGAAATTCAGCACGCTGCCGTCGGCGAAGCCGAGCGACAGCCGCGGCGGCTTGTCGCGTCCTTCATTGACGCGGTAGGTGCCGAACAACAGGAAGTGGATGCGCACCACCATGGCCGGCATCTCGATCAGGAAATGCTTGCCCCAGGTACGCAGCGACACGATCGGCTGGCCCACCATGCGCGTCGTGTCGATGGCCCAGGTATTGCCCTCGGCGCGCACGATTTCCTTACCCACGAACTGGGCGGTCTGCTCCTTCAATATATACAGCGATGGGCCTTCGGGCACGGCGCACTCCTGGGCGTTTACTGTCGGGTTCGATTGTGCGCCGGCCCTCCGCGACAGCCTGTGCGGGGACTAACATTTCGATACAAACTCAGGACGTTCGGCAGACGGACGACGCTGTAAAAAGCGGCGTATATTCCCATCTGAGACCTGTGAACAAAAGAGGAAAAAACATGAAACCGTCGACACGATGGGCGCTGGCAGGCCTGCTGGCGCTGAGCACCGGAGCCGCTTCGGCCGCGGTGAGCGTGGTCTATGACCACCCCGATAAATTCTACGACCTGCCGTTCGCGACCTGGGAGCGCGACGAGATGCTGGGCCAGATCACCGACCATTTCCAGCAGCTGGGCAAGGCGCTGCCGCAAGGCCAGGACCTGCGCATCGAAGTCACCGACTTCGATCCGGCCGGGCGCCTGATCCCGAATGCGCGCGCGGGCCGCGACCTGCGCGTGATGACCGGCCGCGCCGACTGGCCACGCATGGAATTGCGCTATGCGGTCGAGCAGAACGGCCAGGTCATCAAGAGCGGCGAGGCCAGGCTGGCGGACATGAATTACCAGCAAGGCTCTCTCCTCCTTTCGGACAGCGAACCGCTGCGCTACGAAAAGCGGATGATCGACGATTGGTTCGACAAGACGATCGCACCGCTGCCGAACCGGCGCCACCGCTGAGCCGGCGCTTTGTGCGTGACCGGGAGCGCTGTTCGCGAGAGCAGCGCTTTTTTATTGCCATCTCATTCTTAAAATCTATTAATGCAATAGCAATGATTTAAATACTATATTGTCTATATGTTAAGCACTTCACATTTCGTTCTGCCGGGCTGAGCTATGGTGTGTGTTGACACCAGACGCAATCAATTAACCAGTCAGCGAGGATACAAATGCCTTCCAAGAAGAAACCAGTTGCTTCCACCGACGGTGCAGGCTCCGTACTGAGCACCATGGCCGGCCCGTCGGATCCGACGCCGCCTTCCAGCCTCGGTAGCAGCAACCCGGTCGGCGATCGCCTGCTCGAGAAAACCAGCGCCGAGAAGCAGCTGGCAGCGGCGATGCCGGTCAACCCGAACAAGCCGTCCGAATACGGCCAGGCATCCGCTATCCCGCTCGAGGGTGAGCATCACCAGCCGGCAACCCACGCCGCCACCGGCAGCACCAGCAGCGAGATCGCCAGCTCGGACAAGGTCGGCAGCGGCAACCCGCCGCAGGGCGAGAACCCGACCGTCGCCCCGCTCGACCGCGTGCGCGTGGACCCGGCCGACCGCCACCTGACCACCAACCAGGGTGTGCCGGTTGCCGACAACCAGCACTCGCTGAAGATCGGCCTGCGCGGCCCGACCGCGCTGGAAGACTTCATCCTGCGCGAAAAGATCAGCCATTTCGACCATGAGCGCATTCCGGAGCGCGTGGTGCACGCGCGCGGTTCGGCCGCGCACGGCTTCTTCGAAGCCTACGACGATTTCAGCGCCCTGACGCGCGCCGTGCCGTTCGCCGCCAAGGGCAAGCGCACCCCGGTGTTCGTGCGCTTCTCGACCGTGGCCGGCGAGCGCGGCTCGACCGACACCGCGCGCGACGTGCGCGGCTTCGCCGTCAAGTTCTACACCGAGCAAGGCAACTGGGACCTGGTCGGCAATAACATCCCGGTGTTCTTCATCCAGGATGCGATCAAGTTCCCGGACCTGGTGCACGCCGCCAAGCCGGAACCGCACCACGCCATGCCGCAGGCAGCCACCGCGCACGACACCTTCTGGGATTTCGCCGGCCTGTCGCCGGAAATCGCCCACATGCTGATGTGGACGATGTCGGACCGCGCCATTCCGCGCAGCTACCGCACGATGCAAGGCTTCGGCGTGCACACCTTCCGCCTGATCAATGCACAGGGCGAGGCGCGCTTCGTCAAGTTCCACTGGACCCCGCTGCAGGGTACCCACTCGCTGGTGTGGGACGAAGCGGTGCGCATCTCGGGCGCCGACCCGGACTTCCACCGTCGCGACCTGTGGGAAGCGATCGAGTCGGGCAACTTCCCGGAATGGGAACTGGGCCTGCAGATCTTTACTGAAGAACAGGCCGCGTCCTTCCCGTTCGACATCCTGGATGCCACCAAGCTGGTGCCGGAAGAACTGGTGCCGGTCACCCCGGTCGGCCGCATGGTGCTGAACCGTAACCCGGACAACTTCTTTGCCGAGACCGAGCAGGTCGCGTTCTGCACCTCGCACGTCGTGCCGGGCATCGATTTTTCCAACGACCCGCTGCTGCAGGGCCGTAACTTCTCGTACCAGGATACCCAGCTGACCCGCCTGGGCGGCCCGAACTTCCACGAGATCCCGATCAATACGCCGATCGTGCAGATCCAGAACAACCAGCGCGACGGTTTCCATCGCCAGGCCATCGCCCGCGGCCGCGTGAACTACGAGCCGAACTCGCTGGGCGGCGGCGTGCCGTACCAGGCCGGCAGCGCCGGTTTCACCAGCTTCCCGGAGCCGATCGCCAGCGTCGATAAAGTGCGCGGCAATCCCGAGCTGTTCGCCGAGCACTATGGCCAGGCACGCCTGTTCTACCAAAGCCAGACCCCGGTCGAGCAAGAGCACATCGCCAACGCCTTCCGCTTCGAGCTGAGCCGCGTGCAGACCCCGATGGTGCGCGAGCGCATCCTGGCGCTGCTGGGCAACGTCGATGACGGCCTGGTGGCCAAGGTCGCCGAGGGCCTCGGCATGGACGTGCCGGCCCCGCTGCCGCGCGTCAGCAATGCGCCGGTGCCCGAGTATGCGCCGTCGCCGTCGCTGTCGCTGATGGCCCGCCCGGGCCAGACCGGCGTGCGCACCCGCCGCGTGGCGATCCTGGTGGCGCCGGGCGTGGACGGCAATGCGGTCCGCGCCATGTATGACGAGCTGCTGGCTGCCGGCGCGGTGCCGCGCCTGGTCGGTAACATGCTGGGCAAGGTCAAGACGTCGGCCGGCGATCCGCTGAGCGTCGAAGTCTCGCTGGAAGCCGGCCCGTCGGTGATCTACGACGCCATGATCGTGCCGGACGGCGACCAGGTGGTGGCAGCACTGGGCCGTAATGCCCAGGCAATCGACTTCGTGCGCGAGCAGTACCGCCACTGCAAGCCGATCCTAGTGCTGGGCGCCGGTGCCGGCCTGCTGGCCAAGGCCATGGTGCCGACGGCCCTGCCGGACGGCTCGGACGACCCGGGCCTGCTGGTGGATGCGCCGCTGGCGTCCTTCATCGAGGCACTGGCCGGCCACCGCGCCTTTGCGCGCGAGACCGATCCGCCGATGGTCTGATCGATCGCTGCCGGGCGCCACGTGCGGCCCGGCAGTGCCATGACCGTATAGCCGGACGGCACGCTGAACAGCGTGGCCGCCGGCTTTTTTGCATTCCGATGTCCCTCACCGGCACCGCGCCGCTGCCGTGCAGGGCGCCGTGCCGGTTCTCAGTCGATCCAGTTCACCCGCTCGAACTTGCTTTCGAACTCTTCCGGCATCGCCACCACCTGGCTGGTCTTGTAATTAAAGAAGACGAAGCCCTGCTTGGCCATGGCGATCAGCTTCTTGTCCTTCGGCCGGGTGATGCGGAAGATGACGTCGCCGCCGTACTTGTTGAAATCCATCACGCCGACTTCGAACAGCAGCTGGTCGCGCGCGTGCGCTTCGGCGCGGTACATCGTGGCCAGGTCGGTGACGATGATGCCGGTGCCGTCCGGCTCGGTTTCGGCGACGCCATACTCGAACAGGAACAGGGCGCGTGCCTCGGAAATCATCGAGATCATCGAGTCGTTGCCCAGGTGGTTGCCGGCGTTGATGTCGGTGGCGCGCACCGTCAGCATCGTCGTGTAGCAGTACTGGTCGTCTGGGAAGTTGAGCTGTAATCGTGCCATAGGTTGATTTTATCCCGTGAGGGTAAGTCGCTTGATTATCAAAATTCGACGGGCATCAAATATCCCGCCATTCTTTATCGGGTGAGCCTGTAGATCAGGAGGGCCGCCCGGATCGCGCCGCGTTCGATCGAGGCCGGGTCCAGGTCTTCGTTGGAGGAGTGGGCGCCGTTGCCGCTCGCGCCCAGGCCGTCCAGGCTGTCGACCAGCGGCGCCACGAACTGGATGTCGCCGGCGCCGCGCGCCTCGGCCGGCAGTGCGCCGATCGGCCCCAGGCCGGCATCGCGGCTGGCGCGCGAATACAGGTCGAGCAGCTTCAGGTTGCCGGGCGTGACCGCCATCGGCGGATAGGCTTCCTGGAACGCGATGCTGGCGCCGGCGCCGGGCAGGTGCTGGGCCACGATGGCGCGCATGCGCGCCTGGGCGCGGTCGCGCTGGGCGTAGTCGAGGTAGCGCAGGTCGCCGCTGACGGCCACGCTGTTCGCGATCACGTTGGTCTTGCCGAAGGCGCTGCCGCGCGCATTGGCGGCGTCGCGTTTCACTTCGGTACCGCCCAGTATCAGGCCGGGATTGAAGGTCAGGCCCGGCTCGGCCACTTCGCGGCGGAAAGCGTCGAGGATGCGCGCCGCCTCGTACACGGCGCCGTAGCCGTTGGCGCCGAACACATTCATCGAATGGCCCTGGCGCCCGCTCACCTGCAGCTCCCACGAGGCGGTGGCGCGGCGGCCGACGGTGGCGGTGGTGCGCCCGTCCTGGTCGGGGATGCTGCTCTCGAAGCTGAGCGCGGCGTCGCTGCGCTGCGCCAGCTCGCGCATCGTGGCGCGCGCCGTGGCGATCGGCTCGCCGGCGTCTTCTTCGTCGCCGCTGAACAGGACGGCAATCGTGGCGCCCTCGAGCGCACCGGCGCGCTGCAGGGCTTGCAGGGCGGCGATCACGATCACGTCGCCGCCCTTCATGTCGGACACGCCCTGGCCACGGATGCGGCCGTCTTTCTGTTCCCACATCGGCACCGCGCTGCCGGGCTCGAACACGGTGTCGAGGTGGCCCAGCAGCAGCAGGCGCTTGCCTTTGCCCGGCGCGCCGGCGCGGGTGGCCAGCAGGTGGCCGGCACGGCGCATCGCGGGTGGCATGTCGACCCAGCGGGTCTGGAAGCCGAGCGCATCGAACTGACTGCGGAACAATTTCCCAACCTCGCGCACGCCCCCCGCATTCATCGTGCCGCTGTTGATCAGCACGCTTTGCCTGAGCAGGTCCAGCGCCTGCGGCGCGTGCGAGCGCACTTCGGCGACGATGCGCTGCTCGACCGGGTCCAGGGTCTGGGCCGCCACCGTTGCCGTCTGTGTGCTGCCGGCCAGCGCCGCCATGGCCAGCAGCCGGCCCATCGTCCTGCGCATGGTGCTCTTTCGTAAGAATAGTGATGCTCAACTGTACACGATTCGGGCCGGGCGCCGGCGCGCCCGCTGGCGCAGTGAGAATGCGTGCATTTCTTGCATCGTCCGTATGCTATGTTGCACTGCTCAACGCACTGCTTGTCAAGGATACGTGGACACCCAACTCCTGCTGATCTGCTTCCTCACCTTCGTCATCCACCTGATCGGGACGCTGGCGTATTCGGTGCGGATCGCCGGGGTGCGGACCCGGCGCATCGCCGTCTCGCTAGCCCTGTTCAGCATCCTGATGCTGGTATCGCGTACCTCGAATTCCTTCCTCGGCCCGTTCCTGGCGAAACGGGTGGAAAACAATCTCGATCATCTGGCGCAGCACGCGCTGCTTGGCGATTTCCTCTGGCTGCTCATTTCGGCAAGCCTGGCAACCGCCGCCGGCGCGCTCTTGATTCCGACTTTCCAGCGCGTGTTTTGCCGCGCCGTCCTGCACTTCCAGGTGCACCGCTCGATGCCGAAGCTGATCATGCACGGTTTTTTCAAGGGCGGCCTTTCCTACGTAAAAGATGCGGCCAGCATGCCAGCGGCGCGCAATCTGACCGAACTCCGGGCGCGCCATGGCGTATCCGGTCGGATTACCGTGTTGAATGTCGGCGCGACGGCGTTATGGACGGTCGGCGTATTTGCGGCGCTGTATGCCGGCGTGCTCGACCCCTCGGTCAGGGTCACGTCGAGTACGCTGTCATCGATCATCAATGGCGGCGCCACCATCATGATGGCCGTGTTCATCGACCCGCACATGTCGGGCATGACTGACGACGTGGTCGAAGGCAAGATCGGAGAAGGGCAGTTCCGGCAGGCGGTCGTCTGGCTGGTGGGCAGCCGGCTGGCCGGGACGCTGGCGGCGCAGGTGCTGCTGCTGCCGGCCGCGATGCTGATCGTGGCGGTGGCGCATGTCATATAGAGAGATCATGGACAATCACATAAAAGCAGTCATCCCGGATGATGAGAGCATTCTGATCGAGGGGCGCAAGCTTGTTGAGCAAGGGGACATTGTCGACGCGCTCAAAGCGGCGCTGCAACGGGATCCGCACTTCATTCTGGTGATCGAGCCGATGGTGAATGCGCACTACAAGGGCATCGGCAAGTTGCTGTACACCTGCCAACGCATCGGCGTGCAGCTCGAGAACCTGCGCTATACGATGGAGAACGGCGAGGGGGTGACCTTGGACGAGCTGCGGGCAAGAACGCCTGCCGAGCCCGCGTAACGCCTTACGCGCGACGGACGACGGTCAGTCATTGCTTGCGATGCATGCGCCGCGCGCTGACCGCCTTGCCGTTCACGTATTCGATCACTTCGATCTGCCCGGTCCGGTACACCATCGGATAGATGATGCGCACCGCATCGGCACCGCCCGCGCAACCGTTGGCGCGCAGCTTGAGCAGATAGGTGGGCAGGCTGCCGGTGACGCCGGCGATGAACTTGGTGCCGCGCCCATTCACGTACATCGTCCCCGGCTTTTCGTTTTGCAGCACGAATTGCTGGACACAGGCCGGCGCCGATTTCGCAGGTCCGCCCCATGACATCCTGTCGCCCTTGATCGTCAGGGCCGGATAGGTGGCCGCCGCGGCGCCCGGCTGCTGGTCCGGCAGCCAGTGCCCGGCAAAGGGCATGTCCTGCGCCACGACGGACAACGCGCAGCCGAGGCCGGCGGCCATCGCCAGTAAACGCCCCCGCCATCCGGGATGCAAACGCTGTGTCATGTCAATCGAGCCGCTTGGCACCGAGCTTCACCACCTGGCTGCGGATCAGGCCGTCGACCACTTCGTAGATCGCGACCAGTTCCAGGGCACCTTTGCCTTCGGGGAAGTTGCGCGTCACGATTTCATGGTCGACCACCAGGTTGTCCATCACCACGCGCTGCACCAGGCGCGCGTGCAGGTCAGGCTCCTGGAAGCGGGCGGCGAAACGGCCACGCATGGCGTCATGGCCGCTGACCAGCAGCGTGGCGGGATGTTCGTACTGGCGCGCGTCGGGCGCGTAGGTGGCGAGCAGGGCGTCGACGTCGCGTGCGTTGTAGGCGTCGAGCTGGCGCTGGACGACGGCGGCTGGGGAATCGGATTCGAACATGGGCATCGAGTGAACGGGCGCTGAAAGTTTTTATTCTAGCTCAGCGTGCAAGAGGCGTCAGGCATGGTCCGCCTGGAGGCTTGCAGGTGCTGTCGAGCCTACGCTAAGCTTTGCCGATGAACCCAGATATCCATCCCGAAGCCGCCGTCGCGCCAGGCTATCTCGCCAACCATGCAGCGCGCGCCTTCAACCGCATGGTCGATGCCCGCCTGCGCGATCACGGCCTGACGCTCGCGCTGATCGGCCCCCTCCTGCTGCTGTCCTGGAAAGGCGCCATGCTCCAGCGTGACATCGTACGCGCCTCCGCCGTCAAGCAGCCTGCGATGGTGGCCTTGCTGGACAAGCTCCAGGCCATGTCGCTGATCGAGCGCGAAGCGCTGCTGTCCGACAAGCGCGCCGCGGCCGTGCGCCTGACGACGGCCGGGGAAAACGCCGCGGCAATCGGCCGCCGCGTGCTTCTCGACGTCAACGCGGTGGGCGTGACCGGCTTCACGCAGGAAGAAGCCGCGCTGTTTGTCGGCTTCCTTGGCCGTCTCATCGCCAACCTGGACGCGCCCATCGAATAAATATCATGTATGATATTGTTTCACTCATCAGGGAGACATGTCATGCCTGCATCTATTCTCGTCACGGGCGCCAGTATCGCCGGCAACACCACCGCATGGTGGCTGGCCAAGCAGGGCTTCGACGTGGAGGTCGTGGAGCACGCACCGGCGTTTCGTGACGGCGGGCAGAACGTCGACGTGCGCGGCAACGCGCGTGAGGTGCTGCGCCGCATGGGACTGGAGGAACTTGCATTCCAGCGCAGCACGCGGGAGCAGGGGACCGATTGGGTGGATGAGGACGACAGCGTGGTCGCACGCTTCGAGGCCGGCGATTCCGAAACGGACAGCGGGCCGACCGCCGAGCTGGAAATCCGTCGCGGCGACATCGCGCGCATCATCTACGATGCCGCGCGGCAGCGGGCGGCGTTCCGTTTCGGCGATCGTATCGAGGGCGTCGAGCAGGACGCGGCGGGCGTCGCCGTGCGTTTCGAGAGCGGCAGGCAGGCGCGCTACGACATGGTGGTGGTCGCCGAAGGCGTCGGCTCGCACACACGTGAACTGGTCTTCCCGGGCGAAAACGAACCGCGCTGGATGGACCTTACCATCGCCTATTTCAGCATGCCCTCCAGGCCCGGGGATAGTCCGTACGCCCGCCAGTACAACACGGTGGACGGGCGCGGCGCGACCCTGAAGCGTTCGCTCGACGGCCAGTTGGGCGCTTACCTGGGCATCCAGAAAAAGCCGGAAGGCGAGAACGAATGGCCAGTCGAAGACCAGCGCCGCTTCATCGAGGCGCAGTTTGCCGGCGATGGTTGGGAAATTCCGCGCATCCTGGAGGCGATGCGGCAGACCGACGACTTTTATTTCGACGTGCTGCGCCAGGTCCGCATGGCACGCTGGTCGGACGGCCGTGTCGTGTTGACGGGCGACGCCGCATGGTGTCCTACGCCGCTGGCCGGGATCGGTACCACGCTGGCGATCGTCGGCGGCTACGTGCTGGCCGGGGAACTGGCGCGCGCCTCGGGCGACACGGCGCGGGCGTTCGACGCATACGAGCGCGTCATGCGGCCCTTCGTGAAAGAGGGCCAGAACGTGCCGAAGATCGTGCCGCGCCTGCTATGGCCGCATTCCAGGGCTGGCGTGACGCTGATGCGCGGCGCGATGCATCTGGCCGCCACGCCGGTGGTCAAGCACCTCATCAACAACAGCTTCGCGCGCGACGCGAATCACATCGATTTGCCGAACTATTGACGCTCAGCGCTGACCATCCGTCGGATAAGCCGCCCGCCGCCGCATCTTGCGCACGATGCCGTCGCGGTCCAGCAGCAGCACCAGTTCCTCGCCGCCTTTGCCACTAGCACCGCCGGCGCCGGCGGCCGAATACAGCCACGCCTGGTAGCCGCTGTCGAAGGCCACGGAGCGCGTCGGGCCGAAGGCCGCCAGCAGTTCGGCGCGCGTGGTGCGGCCGGGTACCACGAGCTGGCCGAAGCGTTCGGGCGCGACCACGGTGCCGGGCGGCGGCGCCTGGGTGGCGCAGCCGGCCAGCAGCAGGGCGCCGATGAGGCATGCGGGTAAATGCTTCATGGCGTGCCCTCCGCAGGTGCGGATGCCGGCGCCGGCGCATCCTCCATGTACTCGAAACTGACCAGGGCATCGTCCGGCCAGCTGCGGTCCCAGATCGGCGCGTAATAGGTGCGGTCGAGCATGACCTGGCAATCGCAGTACTGCAGCTCGTCGCGCGTCTGTTCGCCGCCGGCGTACAGCATGCGGAAGGGCAGCACTTCGGTGCGCGCGCCGGCGCGCAGCGTCACCGAGAACAGCGGGCGCTCCGTAAAGAACAGGAAATTGCCGTCCGCGCTGTTGCAGACTTGCTCGGGGCTGTTCAGCGCGCTCGAGATCCAGCCGAACAGCGGCGAGCTGTTCGATACCAGGCCCGCTTCGACGCCGACCAGGCATTCCAGGCGCAAGTCGCCGAGCCGGCGCGTATCGGGCGGCAAGCCCGGCGTGACGACCTGGGCGCGCCAGGTCATGCTGGTGGTCTTGCGGTTGGCGATCACGGCCGCGTCTTCGCGCAGCGCCTGTTCGTTGCGCGGCAGCGTGAAGCCATTGTCCTCGGCCACCGGAACCGGCACCGTGATGCGGTCGCCTACGACTTTCAGCGTGATGCCGCGCATGTCCACCGTCGGCAGGCGCGGCAGCAGGCGAAAGCGCAGTGTCGCCTGGGGCGCCAGCGCGTGCTCGCGCTCGAAACGTTCCATGCCGCGGATCATCTTGCGGTAGGACTTGTCGACCGGATCGCGCGTGCTGGTGACGGTGACGGTTTGCGGCTTGGTTGCCGGTTGCGCCGTTGACTCGGGCGCCGCCTGCGCTTCCTGCGCATGCGCGGGAACCGCAGCCAGCGCCATCATGTTTACCATCATCAAACTACCGAACAGCCCCCGCATCGGCAAGGCCATTACCAGTAACGGACGCGGCCGACGTCCATGTGCACGAATTCCGAATCCGGGTAATAGCCGACCCCGCCGGCCTTTTGCGCCATCGCCACCTTGTGCAGCCTGGCGAGGTCCTTGCCGGGGATGCGCACGTCGATGGCCTGGCCTTCCGTGTGCAGGCTGTGCTTGGCCACGCCGGTGGTGTTCGCGTGCAGCTTGGCATTGCTTTCCGGCGAGCGGTAGCCCGAGATGATGTGCACGGTCGGGTGGTCGCCGAAATGGGCGCTTACTTTATCCAGCAGTACCAGCAGCTGTGGATCGATGGCGGCGATCTTGTTGTTGCGGTGGTCGCGCAGCAGCTTGTTGATGTCCTGCAGCGCGTCCGGGATGAACTTGCCTTCGGCCCAGAAGATGCTGCGCAGGCTTTCCCCGGTGTGGGTATTGTAGAGACGCACGATGCGTTCATTCGGTACCGCCGCGGCCTGTGCGACGACCGGTGCGGTCTTGGAGGCGGCCTTGACTGCCGGTGCAGCCAGGACCGATGCCAGTACGGCAGAGCTTTTCAGAAAGGAGCGTCGCTGGTTCATGAGGCATTCCTTGTGCTGTTTGCGAGCACTTCATGATACGCCTCATGCGTAAAACGTGCAGAGAGCGGATCGCCAAGCTGTCTGTCAGCCCAGGACGACACGGAAATGAAATGTTTCTTGAACACAGCATTGTCTTCCTGTCATAGAATATTTGGTCGCCGGATGCGGTCACACGCCACCGCATGCGTATGCATATATATATATCGGCATTTGCCGCCGGGCGTAGCGGACAAAGGAAAAGAATGCGTATCAGCAAACGTTCGTTGACCCTGGCGCTGGCGCCGGTCGTTGCCGCTGTCTCCATGGCCTGGCCGGTACAGGCTGCGCCGGCCAAGGCGGCCGCCCTGGCCGCGCCGGCCGAGATTCCGATCCCGGACATCCCCTATACCAGGTTCGTGCTGAAAAATGGCTTGACGGTGCTGGTGCACGAAGACCACAAGGCGCCGGTGGTGGCCGTGAATACCTGGTACCACGTCGGTTCCAAGAATGAGAAGCGGGGCAAGACCGGCTTTGCCCACCTGTTCGAGCACCTGATGTTTTCGGGCAGCAGCAACTTCAATGAAACCTTTATTTCGGCCCTGCAAAGCATCGGCTCCACCGACCTGAACGGCACCACGAACCAGGACCGCACCAATTATTTCGAGACCGTGCCGACCTCGATGCTGGACTATGCGCTGTTTGCCGAGAGCGACCGCATGGGCCACCTGCTCGGCGTGCTCGACCAGAAAAAACTCGACCTGCAGCGCGGCGTGGTGCAGAACGAAAAGCGCCAGGGCGAGAACCAGCCGTATGGCCTGGTCTACCAGACCATTGTCGAGAACACCTATCCGGCGAACCACCCGTATTCCTGGACCGTGATCGGTTCCATGGCTGACCTCGATGCCGCCTCGATGACGGACGTCACCGACTGGTTCAAGACCAACTATGGGCCGAGCAACGTGGTGCTGGTGCTGGCCGGCGACATCACGCCGCAGCAGGCGCGCGAAAAGGTCGAGAAATACTATGGCGACATCCCGCCCGGCCCGCCGGTGGCCAAACAGCGCGAATGGATCGCCAAGCGCAGCGGCACCCATCGCGGCACGCTGCAGGACCGCGTGCCGCAGGCGCGCATCTACCGCACCTGGAACGTGCCGGGCGCAAATACCCCGGAAGAACCCTTGCTCGACCTGGCGGCGCGCGTGCTCGGCGGCGGCAAGACCTCGCGCCTGTACCAGCGCCTGGTGGTCAAGGAACAGCTGGCGACCTCGGCCAATGCGTCCGACGGCACCAGCGAGATCGGCGGCCAGTTCGACCTGACGCTGACCGCGCGGCCCGGCGCCGACGTCGCCCGCATGGAAAGCGTGGCCGACGAGGAATTGCGCGCGCTGATGAAGCGCGGCCCGACCGACGATGAATTGCGCCTGGCCAAGACCGGCATCCTGGCCGAGTTTACACGCGTGGTCGAGCGCGTCGGCGGCTTCGGCGGCAAGAGCGACCTGCTGGCCAGCTGCACGACCTTCACCGGCAACCCGGACTGCTATAAAACCTATCTGCAGCGCATCAAGGCGGCGACGCCGGCCCAGGTACGCCAGGCCATGGTCGACTGGCTGAGCGACGGCGACTACGTCTTGCAGGTGAATCCCTTCCCGACCGGCCTGAGCGCCGAAACGACCAAGCTCGACCGTAGCAAGGGCGCCCCGCTGGGCCATCCGGAAACCTTGCGCCTGCCGCCGATGCAGTCGGTCACCCTGTCCAACGGCTTGAAAGTGGTGCTGGCGGAAAGCCATGCGGCGCCGGTGGTCAACCTGTCGCTGATGCTGGACGGCGGCTACGCATCCGACTCGAAGGAATTGCCGGGCCTGGCGAGCCTGACCCTGCGCATGCTGGAAGAGGGGACGAATAAACGTTCTTCGCTCGAGATCAGCCGCGAACTGGAAGCGCTGGGCGCCACCTTCGGCACCGGCAGCAACCTGGACGGCGGCTTCGTCACCATGAACCTGCTCAAGCCGACGCTGTCGCGTTCGCTCGACCTGTACGCCGACGTGGTGCTGCACCCGGCATTCCCGGCCGCCGATTTCGAACGCCTGCGCAAGGACCGCCTGGCCGCGATCGCGCGCGAAAAGACGGTGCCGCGCGCGATCGCCATGCGCGTGCTGCCCGAGCTGCTGTACGGTCCCGGCCATGCCTACGCTCTGCCGCTGACCGGTAGCGGGACCGAAGCGGCGGTCGAGCGCATGACCCGCGCCGACCTGCAGCGCTACCACCAGACCTGGTTCCGTCCGAATAATGCGACGCTGCTGGTGGTCGGCGACACCACGCTGGCTGAAATCAAGCCTTTGCTGGAAAAAGCCTTTGGCGGCTGGCAGGCCGGCGAGGTGCCGAAGAAGAACCTGGCCACCGTCGCCCAGCCCGCCAAGACCGTGGTCTACCTGATCGACCGTCCGGGGGCGCTGCAGAGCGACATCGTCGGTGCACAGCTGGCGCCGCCGCGCAATTCGCCGGATGCGATCCCGCTGACCCTGATGAACGACGTGCTCGGCGGCACCTTCAACTCGCGCATGAACATGAACCTGCGCGAGGACAAGCACTGGTCGTACGGCATGAACGCCTCGATGGTGTCGGCGCTGGGCCAGCGACTCTATATGAGCGCCTCGCCGGTCCAGACCGACAAGACCGCGGATTCGCTGCGCGAACTGGCGCGCGAGTACAAGGACATCACGGGTCCGCGTCCGGTCACGGCCAAGGAATTGAAGGATGCCCAGGCCAGCGAAACCCTGAGCCTGCCGGGCCGCTTCGAAACCGTCGAACAGCTCAGCAGTGCCTACTCGACCATCCTGCAGTACCAGTTGCCGGTCGATTACTACAACACCTTTACGGAAAAAGCCCTGGCGCAGACGCCGGCGCAGATCAATGCGCTGGCAGCCCGCACCATCGTGCCGAACCAGCTGGTGTGGGTCGTGGTGGGCGACATGAGCAAGATCGAAAAGGACATCCGGGCGCTGAACCTGGGCGAGGTGCGCAGGCTGGATGTGGATGGAAAGCCGCTGCCCTGATTTCTCAAAAATTGCCCATGAGAAATGCACAGCCGTGATATCGGTTGTGCGGTGCAGCAGATGGAGTTTCGACAAGATATACGTTCTGTTTATCAATGTGATCTGAAATTGAAATTGGACGTATATCTTGTGTGCGATTACACTTGATTCATTGCTGAACGTTAATGAATTCAAGGAGTTGCAAATGAATGCTACCACCACCGCTTCGAACCCGACCGTCACCAAATCCGGCCTGAGCCGTTTCCTGGAAAGCTTCCGCAAGGAAGTTCGCCGCGCCCTCGAACTGGCTGGCGCGCCTTACAAGGACGGTTTCCTGCCGCCGCTGTAAGCTGCCGCCGCTTTACCGATTTTCTGCTTCGCACAAGCGAAGCGACCGAAGCCCCCGCTAGCCGGGGGCTTTTTGTTTTGTGTTTGCTCCATGGAATTCCACGTAAAGGTATAGAAAATTGCTAGAACATAGTAAATAAAATTCTATTTATACGTTGTAATCATTGCTGAACTGGCATATTGTAGTTCCACTAAGTGTCAATATCAGTTTCGGGGATTACATGCCTGTCGTTTCCGCTTCACACAAGCGCCAGTTGGCCATGCTGGCAACGCTCGCACCTATCCCCCTGCTTGCCCATGCCCAGCAAGCGGACACGCCCAAGCCGGTGCCGCAGGTGGAAGTCAAGGGCAGCGGCAGCGACTACGATGCGCGGCGCGACGATACCGCCATGAAGATCGTGATCGGGCGCCAGGACCTGGAGCGGTATGGCGACAGCAACGTGCTCGATGTGTTCCGCCGTATCCCCGGCGTGACGGTCACCACCACCGGGCGCGACACCCAGGTGCAGATGCGCGGCCTGGGCGGCGGCTATACCCAGGTACTGGTCAACAGCGAGCGCATGCCGTCCGGCTATACGCTGGATGCGCTGTCGCCCGAGCTGATCGAGCGTATCGAGGTGCTGCGTGCGCAGACGGCGGAATATTCGGCACAGGGCATCGCCGGCACCATCAATATCGTGCTGCGGCGCAGCGTGCGCAAGACGCAGCGCGAGGCCAAGCTGGGCTACCTGGCTTCCAGCGATTTCCAGGGTCCGCGGGCGTCCTTCGACATGGCCGACCGCGGCGACAAGTCCTCGTATGCGGTGGCCGCCAATGCCGAGCATGACAGCCTGTCGCGTCCGCGCGTCTCCACGGCCGAGGAAACGGTGGCGCCCGGCGGCGCCGTCATCCTGCGGCGTTCCAGTGCGATGCCCGAGGATGGCCGCATGAACCGCTTCGGCTTCAGCCCGAAATTCAACTGGACCCTTGACGGCGGCGACACGCTGGAATGGCAGACCCTGCTCAATGGCAGCCGCTTCAGCAACCACATTCACACGCTGGTCTCGACCGAGACCGGCAGCCCGCCGCCGGTGCCCGACTTCGTCAGCGCCATGGAAGCGGACTACACGGCGCTGCGCTCGACGCTGGCGTGGACGCATGCCTTCGCGTCCGGATCGATGCTCGAGGCCAGGGTGGGGCTGGAGGGTGCCGCGGGCCGCAACCTGCAGGTGCGCAGCGGCAATGGCATCGACGGGCAGCCGGTGACCGACGACAGCGTCGCAGCCGGCCTGCGCGAACGCGGCATCACTTCTACCGGCAAATATACGGTCAAACTCGACAACGGGCATGCGCTCAGCGTCGGCTGGGACGGCGGTGTCAGCCGGCACCGCGAGACGCGCGCCGAACGCGATACGCTGCGGCCGCTGGTGCCGGGCGTCATCCCCGACGAAATCTTCCACGTCAACCTGAGCCGGCTGGCGCTGTACGGGCAGGACGAATGGAAGCTGGGCGCGGCGCTGTCGGCTTACGCCGGCATACGCTGGGAAGGGCTGCGCACGCGGGCTTCCGGCAACGTGTTCGACGCGACCACGATCCGCTCCAGCGTCTGGAGTCCGCTCGCCCAGCTGCTGTGGAAACTGCCCGGCGCCAAAGCCGAGACGGGCAAGGCCAGGCAGTTGCGCGTCGCCCTCAGCCGCACCTATAAAGCGCCGTTTCTGGGTAATTTATTGCCGCGCCGCCAGACCTACGAAAACAACAGCCCGACCGAAGCCGATTTCCAGGGCAACCCCAACCTGCGCCCGGAACTGGCCTGGGGCCTGGACGCCGCCTGGGAGCATTACTGGACCAAAGAGGCCATGGTCTCGCTCGGCACCTCGCTGCGCCGCATCGGCAATTACACCAGCAACCGCGTGTACTTCGACGGCAACCGCTGGGTCATGACCCCGGTCAACGAAGCCCGCGCCGAGACCCGCAGCGTCGAGCTGGAGACGCGCTTCCCCTTGAACACCCTGATCGAAGGTGCGCCGGCGCTGGACCTGCGCGCCAGCGTCAGCCGCAACTGGTCGCGCGTCGATGCGATCCCGGGGCCGGACAACCGCATGGAGCAGCAGGTGCCGCTGTCGGCCCTGCTGGCGCTCGACTACCGGCGCGGCGCCTGGAGCATGGGCGGCAGCTTCGCCTTCAAGGAAGCGGTGCGGGCACGGGTGGCGGTCGACCGCTGGGCCTATGCCTGGGCCCGGCGCGACCTGGATGCCTACGTGGTATGGAAGGCCGGGCCGAAGCTGCAATGGCGGGTGGCGCTGGCGAATATCCTGGGCGAGGATGAGGGGTCGGCGATCGCTTACCTGGATGGGGCCGGGAACCTGCAGAAGCGGCGCTGGGATTATCCGAGCGGGCCGAAGTTGCGGGTGACGATGGAGAGCAGTTTTTGAGTAATGGCTGACGCGTGCAATGCCGTTGGCACAAGCACGTCGCCCCTGCGCAGGCAGGGGTCCAAGTTTTACACTATGCCTCGAACTTGGGCCGCTGCCTTCGCAGGGGCGACGTGCAAAAGCCAACTATTCGTCGCGCGCCGGCTTTACTTCGCCGCCTTCTTTTTCTTCTGCTCATCCAGATACTGCTGATACCGCTCAAACCGCAGCTCGCGCCGCAACACCTTCGAATGCGGATCCAGCGTCCAGCTCTCCCCCTTGCCGATCGCCACGCTGCCGCGCCCATCGGTCATCGGCAGGCTCACCACGCGCTGTCCCACGCGCACCTCGACCGGCATCGGGAACGGCGTATTTTTCTCGGTTTTCCACGCCAGTTGCAAGGTATCGCCGCTGCGCGTCGCCTGCAGGTCGGGCAGGGCCGCCTGATATAGATACGCCTGGAAGAACCAGTTGAGGTCGCGGCCGTTCACGCGTCTGGCGATCGCCATGAATTCCGGCGTGGTGCCGTAGCGCGGCGTGAAGTTGCCGGGGCGCGGATCGCTGGTGCCGTACACGGCTTCGCGCACGGTGCGGAAAAAGGCGTCGTCGCCGATCAGGCCGCGCAGCGTGTGCATCACCAGCGAGCCCTTGTTGTAGATATCCTGGCCGGGGCCGCCGCGCTCGATGACGTAGACGTCTTCCTCGCGGCGCGGCTTGCCCGACACGATCGGCGCCTTGTTGCGGATGGCGGCGCGCTGCTGCAGCAGGGCGGCAAAGTATTCCTGGTCGCCGCGCAGCGACTGCATGTACAGCGGCTGCATGTAGCTGCCCAGGCCTTCGTGCAGCCACATGTCGTCCCAGTCGGCATTGGTCAGCTGGTTGCCGAACCATTCGTGGGCGAATTCGTGTTGCAGCAGGTCGTCGTAGCCGTAGGGCGTCTTCGCGTAGCCGTTGCCGTAGGCATTGATGGTCTGGTGTTCCATGCCCTTGTGCGGGGTTTCCACGACGCCCATTTTCTCGTCGCCGAAGGGGTAGGGGCCGATCGTGCTCTCGAAGAAGTCCAGCATCTGCGGGAATTCCGCAAACAATTCCTTGGCGCCTTTTTCGCTTTGCGGCAGGTACCACATGCGCAGCGGGATCGTGTTGCCGAAGCGGCTGGCGTAGCTGCCTTCCAGCAGCTTGTAGGGGCCGACGTTGATCGAGACGCCGTAGGTGCTCGGGTTTTTTGCGCGCCAGTGCCAGGTGCGCCAGCCGTCGGCGTCGGTCACGCCCATGGCGACGCCGTTGCCGGCCGCCACCAGCGGCGCCGGTACCGTGATGTGCTCGTCGACCAGCTTCGGCTTGCCCATCGGGTGGTCGATGCAGGGCCAGAACAGGTCGCAGCCTTCGCCTTCGACGGCGCTGGCGACCCAGGGCTGGCCGTCGGGCGTGGTCGACCAGACGAAGCCGCCGTCCCAGGGCGCCTTTTTCGCCACATGCGGCTGGCCGTGGTAGCGCACCCGGATCGTCACCTGCCGGCCCGGCTCCAGCCGCCGCGGCAGGTCGATCGCCAGGCGGCCCTCGGGATTGCGCCAGCGCGCCGTCGGCAGCGGCTGGCCGTCGACCTCGATGGCGTCGATCGGCAGGTTGCGGTCGAGGTCGAGGTCGATGCGATCGAGCGGCGCCCGGGTGCCGAAGGTCAGCAGGGCATCGCCGCGGATGCTGCGGCTGGCGGGTTCCACGCGCAGCTGCAGGTCGGCTTTGTCGAACTCGAGGGCCAGTTGGTCGGCATTGCGGGCGACGCCGGAGTTGACGGTGAGTTCGGTGAGGGCCGGCTGCGTGGCGCAGGCGGTCAGAAGGGAACAGGCGAGGGCGGTGGCGGTTTTTTTCATCCGAGAAATTTATCACGCCGGACGCGCGCCGCCAAACTTCCAGTTACTGAATACTTGGGGCCAAGGAGGATTTATTCATGAGCGACTTGACGATCGAACTCGCCCGCACCGCGCTGGTGCTCATCGACTTGCAGAACTTTAATGTACAACGCGAGCTGGCACCGCATCCGGCCGAGCGCGTGGCCGGCAATTGCGCCATGCTCGCCGGCGAGATGCGCGACCGCGGCGCCATGGTCATCTACGTGCGCGTGCTGGCCGACCAGTTGCTGGCGCTGCCCGCGGACGCGCCGATGACCAAGCCCGGCACCCCCGCGCCGCCGCCGGACGCGCTGTACTTCGCACCCGAAGCCCAGGTCCAGGCCACCGACCATGTGGTGACCAAGCGCCAGTGGGGCGCCTTCTACGGCACCGAGCTGGACCAGCTGCTGCGCCGGCGCAACATCAAGACCATCATCCTCGGCGGGATCGCCACCAATTATGGCGTGGAGTCGACCGCGCGCGCGGCGTTCGATCGCGGTTATGCGCTGGTGTTCGTGGAGGATGCGATGAGCAGCATGCAGGCGGAAGCGCATAATTTTGCGTGCGAGAACGCGTTCCGGACGATGGGGAAGGTGCGCTCGATGCGCGAGGTGATCGATGCGCTGCAGGCGGGGACGGGCGACGCTTGAATCATCGCGCCTCCATTCTGGCGTGAACCCTTGCACGTCGCCCCTGCGAAGGCAGGGGTCCAAGTTGGTCGCGTTACCTTGGCGTATGCAGCCTTGGGCCCCTGCCTTAGCAGGGGCGACGGTTCGTATGACGGCGATCTTATCGGCGGCCGTTGGCCTGCTGATTACGCGCAGCCTGGGCCTGCGCATTGGCCTGAGCCTGAGCCTGCGCATTGGCTTGCGCCTGCTGCTGTTGGCGTTCCTGCTTCTTGCCCATGTGGTGGCCCACGGCGCAACCGGCGGCTGCACCCAGCAGGTGGTGCTTGCCGAGGAAGTGGCCGCCGACCGCGCCCACGGCGGCGCCTTTCAGGCAGCCCGGCTTGGCGGCAGCGCCACTCGAGGCGAACGCCAGCGGCAGCGAAACGATGACGGATGCAAAGACGAGTTTGGTGTTCATGTTGTTTCTCCTGTTCATGCGGCGGCGCGAATGCCGCTCAATGACTTCAGGGTAGAGCGTGGCACCGCACTTGAATGTGCGGTGCCACACGATCGACACAATTGAAACAATATAGCGGGCTCAGCTGCCGCGATGGATGTCGGCGGTGATCTCGTACGAACGCAGGCGCGCCTTGTGGTCGAAGATCTGCGAGGTGATCATCAGCTCGTCGGCGCCGGTGCGCTCGATGAAGGCTTTCAACTGGTGGGCGACGGTGGCCGGCGAACCGATTGCCGTGCACGACAGTACCGAATCGAGCATGCCGCGTTCCGCCGGGCCGAGCAGGTCGAGATAGCCTTCGACCGGCGGCTTCAGCTTGGTCGGGTTGCCGGTGCGCAGGTTGACGAAGGCTTGCTGCATCGAGGTCGCGCGCAGGTGGGCTTCGGCATCGGTGTCGGCGGCGAACACGTTAAAGCCGAGCATCACGTACGGCTTGTCGAGCTGGGCCGACGGGCGGAAGGTGGCGCGGTAGATCTCGATCGCCTGCATCATCATCTGCGGCGCGAAGTGCGACGCGAAGGCGTAGGGCAGGCCGAGCGCGGCGGCCAGCTGGGCGCCGAACAGGCTGGAACCGAGGATCCAGACCGGCACCTCGAGGCCGGCGCCCGGCACCGCGCGCACCTGGCGGCGCGACGAGCCGGCAAAGTAATCCATCAGTTCGACCACGTCCTGCGGAAACTCGTCGGCATCCGACGCCAGGTTGCGGCGCAGGGCGCGCGCGGTGGTGTGGTCGGAACCGGGAGCGCGGCCGAGGCCCAGGTCGATACGGCCGGGAAACAGCGACGCCAGTGTGCCGAACTGTTCGGCGATCACGAGCGGAGAATGGTTTGGCAGCATGATGCCGCCGGCGCCGATGCGGATGGTCGAGGTGCCGTTCGCCACATGGCTCATCAGCACTGCCGTCGCCGCGCTGGCGATGCCCGGCATGCCGTGGTGTTCGGCCAGCCAGAAGCGGTTGTAGCCCCACCGTTCGCCATGCTGGGCAAGGTCGAGCGAGTTGCGGAACGAGTCGGCGGCGGTGCTGCCTTCCGTGATCGGGGCGAGGTCGAGTATGGAGAATGGAATCATGTCCGTCATCATACGCCGATCGATTTATTCGCGTGCGGCGTGCCTGAAAATGGAAAGCTAGACCGTTTTCATGTCGGTTCGCAACTGAAGGTAGATGAACGAAATTGCCTGTAGGCTAACGCGCGCACCCTTTGCGGCGGTCGTCTTACACTTCGCTTCCTCAATTTATCTTCTTGATATTGTTGAGCTTTCTGCCCCATAAAATCGATTAGGAGAACGACATGAAAATGAATAAGTTACTGAAAGGCCTGTTGGGTGCGTCCGTCGCCGTGGCAATGTGCGGCGCCATCAATGCCCAGGCACAGACCAGCGGCAGCTCGTCCACCAGCGGCGGCAGCAGCGCGAGCTCGCAGGATCAAAGCTCGGGCAGCTCGTCGAGCAGCTCCAGTAAAAAGAAACATTCGTCGAAAAAGCATGGTTCGAGCGGCAGCTCGGGTTCCAGCGGCTCCAGCAGCAGTGGTTCGCAAAGCGGCGGCACCTCGGGTAGCGGCAGCATGGGCACCAGCGGCTCGAGCAACTCCAGCGGCGGCAGCGGCAGCAACAGCGGTTCGGGTTCCAGCGGCTCGATGGGCACCGGTTCGAGCGGTTCCAGCGGCGGTTCGAGCGGCTCCAGCGGTTCCAGCGGCTCGACCGGGTCGGGTTCGTCGGGCACCGGCGTGACCGGTTCGGGCGGCACCTCCGGCTCGAGCGATTCGATGGGCACCGGCGGCACCGGTTCGACCGGCGCATCGGGCTCGAGCGGCCTGGGCGGCAGCACCGGCTCCGGCGGCACCTCGGGCGTGGGTACGTCGGGTTCCAGCGGTTCGATGGGCAGCGGCAGCTCGGGTAGCGGCACCAGTGGCGCCAGCGGCACCGGCAGCACCGGCTCCAGCACCACCAGCGGCGGCGCCGGTACCGGCAGCCGCGGCTACTGATCCGTAGCGTAAGCCTGGCCTGTCCTGCGCCATTGGCGCCTGACAGGCCACAATCAAAAACATGACACCAGCCTGCGGGCTGGTGTTGTCATTTCCATGTGCCGCACTAGCAGCGTGGCATAGGGGCAGGGGGTTACCGGGGTGCGGCTGCGCCTGACGGTTCCAGCATCGACCCGGTCTCGCGATACCGCGCATGCCACGCAAACGCCTTCTCCAGCACATGCGGGGTCTGCCCGCCGCGCAGCTTCGCTTCCGCGACGTAATCGCGCAGCATGCTGCGATACGGCTCGGCCACGCACTTCTCGATGATCACGTCGGCGCGCTCGCGCGGTGCCAGGCCGCGCAAATCGGCCAGGCCGTATTCGGTGACGATGATGTCGACGTCGTGTTCCGTATGATCCACGTGCGACACCATCGGCACGATCGACGAGATCTTGCCGCCCTTGGCGGTGGCCTTGGTCGCGAAGATCGACAGGTAGGCGTTGCGCGCGAAGTCGCCCGAGCCGCCGATGCCGTTCATCATGTGGGTGCCGCTCACGTGGGTCGAGTTGATGTTGCCGTAGATGTCGGCTTCGAGCGCGGTGTTGATCGCGATGATGCCGAGGCGCCGGATCACTTCCGGGTGGTTCGAGACTTCCTGCGGGCGCAGCACCAGGCGCTCGCGGTAATGCTCGAAGCCGCGGAACACCTGCGCGCTCTTTTCGGGTGACAGCGTGATCGAGGAGCCGGACGCGAAATCGAGCTTGCCCGAGTCGAACAGGTCGAAGGTCGAGTCCTGCAGCACCTCGGAATACATGGTGAGGCCGTGGAAGGGGCTGTCGACGAAGCCCGCCAGCACCGCGTTGGCGATGGTGCCGATGCCGGCCTGCAGCGGCAGCAGGCTGTTGGTCAGGCGCCCGGCCAGGATCTCGTCTTCGAAGAAGCGCACCAGGTGGCCGGCGATGGCGGCAGTCTCGGCGTCCGGCGGCAGCACCGAGGAGGTGCTGTCGGGCTGGTCCGAGATCACGATCGCGACGATCTTCTCGGGCGGGATCTCGATCGCGGTGGTGCCCACGCGCTGTTCGACCGACATGATCGGAATCGGCTCGCGCATCGGCCGTTTTTTCGGAATCCAGACGTCGTGCAGGCCTTCCAGGCCGGTCGGCTGCGCCAGGTTGATCTCGACGATGACCTTGTCGGCCAGGATCGCGAAGCTGGCGCTGTTGCCGACCGAGGTGGTCGGGATGATGGCGCCGGTCTCGGTGATCGCCACCGCCTCGACCACGGCGACGTCGACCGGCGCGATATGGCGGCTGCGCAGCTGTTCGACGGTTTCCGACAGGTGCTGGTCGATGTACATCACCTCGCCGCGGTTGATCGCGGCGCGCAGCACCGGATCGACCTGGAAGGGCATGCGCCGCGCCAGCGCACCGGCTTCGGTGAGCCGCTTGTCGGTGTCGTTGCCGAGCGAGGCGCCGGTCAGCAGCGTGATCTTCAGCGGGTCCAGCTTGGCGCGTTCGGCCAGCGCGGCCGGGACCAGCTTGACGTCGCCGGCGCGGGTGAAGCCGCTCATGCCGACGGTCATGCCGTCCTTGATCCAGGTGGCGGCCTCTTGGGCGCCGGTGACGCGCTTGCGCAGTTGTTCGCAGCGGATGCGATCCAGGTATTCCGTTTTCATCTCTCTACTCTTCTCTAAAAATAGAGCGTCTAACAAAAGCCCCAGGGCAAGGGATGCGGCCCACCGACGCAGCGTCGAAGACAGTACGCTAGTACGGCGAGACGATGCAACGCGGCCATGGGGATTTTTTAGGCGCTCTTAGCTGAGCTGGTAATTTACTGGCATCAGCTGTGGGGGCAAGTCCCGCTCGCCCAGCGCCGTGCGCAGGTCGATCTCGATCGTGCGGCAGATGGCGTCGAGCGGCAGGTCGTTGTCGGAGTGGCCGAACGGTTCCTCGATCTCGTCGCCGAGAGCGTCCAGGCCGAAGAAGGTGTAGGCGACGATGGCGGCCACCAGCGGCGTCAGGTAGCCGATGGTGTCGACCAGGCCGAAAGGCAGGAACATGCAGTACAGGTGGGCGGTGCGGTGCAGCAGCAGGGTGTACGAAAACGGGATCGGCGTGCCGCGGATCCGTTCGCAGGCGGCGGCCACGCCGGTCATGCTCGACAGCGTGGCGTCGATCGGCGCCGCCAGCATCGGGTCGAGGCGGCGCTCGCGCAGGCACAGCGCCAGGTCGGCGCCCATCGCCAGCATCAGCGCATGCGGCAGGTTGGGCAGGCTGCGGATGCGTTTCCATTCGTCCTGCGCCAGCCAGGGCGCGACGTCGGCCGCGGGATCGGTCCTGCGCAAGTGGTGGCGCAGGGCGTGGGCATAGGCGACGGTACGCCGCAGCATGCGTTCACGCAGCACGCCGCCGTCGTCCGCATCTGCACCAACCAGCGACAGGCACTGGCGCGCCAGCGTACGGCTGCGCAAGACCAGTTCGCCCCATTGCTTGCGGCCTTCCCAGAAGCGGTCGTAGGCGGCGTTGTTGCGGAAGCCGAGGAAGATCGCCAGCGGCAATCCCATCAGCGTGAACGGGATGGCGCTGACCGTGATCTTGACGCCGTCGATGCGGCCATCGAGCACGGTGACGACGATCGCCAGCAGGGTAGTGAAGGCGAGGCTCTTCCAGATACTCGGCAAAATCGAGCCGCGCATCACCAGGAACAGGCGCAGGCCGGTCGGGCGGTCGCGGACGATCATGCGCTGGCCCGCCGCGGTAGTGCATACGGTAGGAAGATCGGATCGGGCAGGCAGGGGTAGTTCATCGCTTTTGCTTCGTCATACGGTCGGTGGCCCATTCTGCGGCAGGACCAGAATGGCCCGCGTACATTTGGGAACGACCGTTTTATTCTGCGCCTCAAGCACCCGAATGCCTAATTACGATTCCTGATGGCGGGTATGCCGCACCTGAATGGTGCATTGCAGCGTGAGCCGTGTGCCGTATCCGGACAGGGTCACGTATGGTGGGCGTCACGTTATCAAACACGGAGCCAGTCAAATGAAGACGCGCCAGTTGGGCAATACCGGATTACAAGTCTCGAGCATCGGCCTGGGCTGCATGGGCATGAGCGATTTTTACGCCAACCGCGACGACCAGGAATCGATCGCCACCATCCAGCGCGCCATCGACCTCGGGGTGACGCTGTTCGACACCGCCGACATGTATGGCCCGCACACCAACGAGGAACTGCTGGGCAAGGCGATCCGCGGGCGCCGCGAGGGCCTGGTCATCGCCACCAAGTTCGGCGTCATGCGCACGCCGCAGGACCCCACCGACTACCGCGTCAACGGCAGTCCGGACTACATCCGCCAGGCGGTCGAGGGCAGCCTGAGGCGCCTCGGCATCGAGGCCATCGACCTGTATTACCAGCACCGGGTCGACCCGGGCACGCCGATCGAGGACACCATGGGCGCGCTGGCCGACCTGGTCCGCGCCGGCAAGATCCGTTACATCGGACTGTCGGAAGCATCGGTCGAGACCATCGACCGCGCCGTGAAAGTGCATCCGGTGACGGCGCTGCAAAGCGAGTATTCGCTGTGGACGCGCGATCCGGAGGAGGGCGTGCTGGATGCCTGCCGCCGCCACGGCATCGGCTTCGTGCCTTACAGCCCGCTGGGACGCGGCTTCCTCACCGGCGAGATCCGCACGCCGGAAGACTTCGCGCCGGACGACTACCGCCGCAACAGCCCGCGCTTCCAGGGCGAGAATTTTGCCAGGAACATCGCGCTGGTCGACAAGGTACGCGAGCTGGCACACGAAGCCGGCTGCACGCCGGGCCAGCTGGCGCTGGCCTGGGTGCTGGCGCAGGGACCGGACATCGTGCCGATCCCGGGCACCAAGCGCCGCAAGTACCTGGAGCAGAACGTGGAAGCGGTCGACCTGGATATCGGGCCGTCGCAGCTGACCGAACTGGAAGCGATCTTCCCGCGCGGCGCGGCGGCCGGGACGCGCTATCCAGAAGCGCAGATGGCGGCCGTCAACCGGTAGTCCGCGACGCTGGAACGTCGCCCCTGCGCAGGCAGGGCCCAGGTCCTGCTTGCGCTGTCGATACGCTTGCAAACTTGGACCCCTGCCTTTGCAGGGGCGAAGCATTACATCATCCGACCACCGCCGCCTGGCCTGCCTGCACCGCTTTCCAGTCGCGCAGCCCGGCGATCGCTTCTTCCTTCAGCTTGGCCTCGATCTCGATCCAGGGCGCGCCGGCGTACGAGGCCGGCATGGTCGCGATCAGGTCCGAATGCTGGCGGTCGTTGAAGTCCTCGCGGCCGTTCGAGATATGGACCACCTGGTGGGCCGGCTCGGCCCAGGTTTCTCTCGCCCTGGCCAGCATCTCGGCCACGCTCGGGTCGTCGTAGCTGGACAGCTTGTCGTGCACGATGTGATGGTGGGCGTCGAAGATCATCGGCACGCCGCTCCTCACGCAGACGTCGTGGATGTCGAGGGCGCCGTAGCTGTATTCGTCGTTCTCCAGGCACAGGCGCAGGCGGATCGGGTCCGGCAGGTCGCGGATGCGCGCCACCAGTTCGTCGCTGCGATTGGCCTTGCCGCCGTGGATCTCGAGCAGCGCCCAGGGCGAGCGCGGCTGCTGCAGCAATTCCATGATGTCGGCATGCATCTGCAGGATCTTGATGCTGTTGGCCACCACCTCGGGCGAGTCGGAGCTGAGCACCACGAACTGGTCCGGGTGCATCACCAGCCGCAGGCCCAGTTGCGTCGCGCGCGCGCCGGTGCGTGCCAGCGCGGGGGCCAGCGGCTGCATCACCTCGCGGCCGATGTCCTCGTCGAAGAAGGGAAAGAGCGAGGACGGCATGCGGTACAGGCGGATCCCTTCGCGCTGGCAGTAATTCAGGGCGCCGTCGAGGGTCTGGATGTTGTCGCGGTAGATCTCGTCCAGGATCTTGCGCTGGCCGGCATCCGACTGCTCGAGCAGGCGCTTGCGGGTGACGGTGCGGTAGCGGATGTCCTTGGATACGGTAATGCAGACCAGGCCGAGCTCGGGAGACATGGGATCGTGGATTCGTTAGTGTGGATGCCATGTTCCAATGAATCCCGCCTGCGGTCAAAAGCAATGCCGCGCCGCAACCACCTTGCGTAAACGCAAACCGGGGTCAGAGCCCAAATTTTGGCAATTGCTTACGGAGTTTTGCCAAAAAAAGGGCTCTGACCCCGGTTTGCGGGAGGTCAGGCAGCGAGCAGGGGCAGCTTGACGGTGAAGGTGCTGCCCTGGCCGGGACCGGGGCTGGCGGCGCTGACGCTGCCGCCGTGCAGTTCGACCAGTTTGCGGACCAGCGCCAGGCCGAGGCCGAGGCCGCCCTGGGCGCGGTCGAGGGTGCGCGTGCCCTGGGTGAACAGGTCGAACACCACCGGCAGCAGGTCGGGGCCGATGCCGCTGCCGTTGTCGTGCACGGCCAGGACCGCCTCCCCATCCTCGGCACCCAGGGTGACTTCGATGCGGCCGCCTTCCGGCGTGTACTTGGCGGCGTTGGTCACCAGGTTGGCCACCACCTGCACCAGGCGCGTGTGGTCGCCGTCGACCGTCAACGGGCCGGATGCCGGCGCGACCGACAGGACGTGGCGGCGCGCGTCGACCAGCGGCCGCGACTGCTCGACCGCCTCGTTCAGCACCCGCCCCAGGTCGAGCGGCTTGCGCGCGACCGTGACCAGGCCGCGCGTCACGCGCGACACGTCCAGCAAATCGTCGACCAGGTGGCGCATGTGGGCCACCTGGCGCGCGACGATCTCGCTGATCTGCTTGATGCGCGCTTCGTTGGCGTAGGCGATACGCAGCATGTCGGCGGCGCTGGCGATCGGCGCCAGCGGGTTGCGCAGTTCGTGCGCCAGCATCGCCAGGAACTCGTCCTTGCGGCGGTCGGCCAGGCGCAGCGCTTCCTCGGCGCGCTTGCGCTCGGTGATGTCGATCGCCACCGCATGCACCACGGTGCGTCCGTTGATGCCGGGGCCGAGGTGGCCGCGCAGGTCGATCCAGGCGACGCTGCCGTCGTCGGCGCGCAGGATGCGCGGCATGAGGTGATAGCTGCCGCCGTCGCGCATCACCTGGGCGTGGCAATCGAGCACCATCTGGCGGTCGTCCGGATGGTACAGCTCCCACACTTCGCTGACGTTCTGCCAGTCCTTGCCGAACACGCTGTGCAGATTGGCCGAGAAACTCACTTCGCCGGTGCCCGGATCGCGTTCCCACACCGCCATGTGGGCCGCCACCAGGCCCTGGCGCAGGCGGTCCTCGCTGTAGCGCAGCGCACTCTCGGCGCGTTCCAGTTCGCTGACGTCGGTACCGGTGCCGAACCACTGGACGATCCGGCCGCCGGTATCGCGCAGCGGCGCCACCGAGGCGAAGATGCTGCGGTATTCGCCGTCGGCGCCGCGCAGCGGGAAGGTCATCTGCGCCGTGTTGCCGGTGGCCAGCGCTTCTTTCCAGCGCTGCGCCACCTGCGGCAGAATCGCCGGATCGTGGAACGCGCGCCAGTCTTGCGGCGCCAGCGTGCCGGGTGCGGCGCCGGTGAATTCGTACCAGCGCTGGTTGAACCAGGTAATGGTGCCGTCCGCATCGGCCATCCAGACCAGTTGCGGGATGTTGTTGGACAGCTGCAGGAAGCGGCGCCGCTCGGCCTCCAGGCGCGCATGCTGTTCGTACAGGCGGTCCAGCATGCGGTTGATGGCGCCGGCCAGGCTGACCACTTCGCGGCTGCCGGCCAGCGGTGCGCGCTGCGCATCGCCGCCATCGATGCCGTCGCCGTCGCCCAGGCTGCCGGAGAAGGCTTCGAGGCGGCGCAAGTCGCCGGTCAGGCCGTGCGCCAGGCGTGACGCCAGCAGGAACACCACCAGCGCCAGCAGCGCCGTGATGGCCAGGATCGCCAGGTACTGCGGCCCCGGCACCACCATCGGGGCCGCCAGCCGCCGTTCGTCTTCGTGCAGCACCAGGCCGAGGTGGCGCAGGCTGGCCGGTAGCGGCACGGCGGCGTCGATCTCGTGCGCGTGGCCGGCGGCGCCGAGGTGGCGGAACGCCGCCCACTGCACCGGTTTCAGGTCGGCCAGGCGCACTTTATAGACCAGCGCGCCCTCCGGCGTGCGGGTGCGCGAGTAGCGCAGCAGGTTCACGCCGATCAGTTCCTGGCCCTGCGGGCCGGTGCGCAGCGCGGCGCGCTCGTCGCCGCTGTCGATACGCTGGCGCAGCCAGGCGACGTCGTCGGCGCTGAAGCTGGCGGCGCCATTGTCGGCGATGGCGGCGCCTTCGAAGTCGGTGAACATCAGCTGCAGCGGGATGCCGTTGATCTGGCGCAGCCCATGCAGATAAGGGCGCAGGTAGGTTTCCTTGCCGGCGCTGTCGACCAGCGCATTGGCCAGGATCGGGCTGTTCGCCACGTCGGCCAGGCGCGTGGTCAGCGCCTCCAGGTTGGTGCCGACGGTGGTGGCGTGGAAGGCGACCTCGCGCTCCTGCAGCAGCGCGTTGGCCTGCTCGCGCTGGCGGTCGATCAGCCAGAACGAGACGATGGAGATCAGGAGCACCGCGAACGCGGTCAGGATCGCGGCCGCGATCGCGAAGCGGCGCGACAGGCTGGCCGGCGGTGCGGCGCGCGTGGCCGCCGGGGTTTTTCGGAATTGGCGCAGCATGCTCAATCCTGCGCCGGCACCAGCACGCCGTCGGCACGGTAGCGTGCCATCAGGAGCTGTTCCGGTCCCAGCGCTTCGTGGCGCGCCGGCGTGAACGGCGGCGCATAATCCTTGACCAGGCCGCGATGGCTGCCGACCCGTTCCAGCGCGTCGCGCACGGCGCGGCGGTCGGTGCTGCCGGCCAGGTCGATCGCGCGCGCCAGGATGTGGGTCAGGTCGTAGGCGTGGGCGACGCCGACCGGACCCTGGATGTCTTCGATGCGCTTGACCTTCGACACGGTGGCCGCGCTGGCCAGGAAGCGCTTGACCCGTGCCGGGTCGGCCTTGTAAAAGCTGAAGGTCTGGATCACGGAAAAGTCGACCTGCTGCAGCGCCGGGCCGGCCTGGGCGGTGAATTCGCCGCCGGTCACGCCCCAATGGCTCAGGATCGGCACGCGCTGCGCCTTGGGCAGCGCCGCGACTTCGCGCACCAGCACCGCGGCCTCGTCGTCGTTGGCGACCAGCACGATGGCCTGGGCGCCGGCCGCGCGCAGCTGGCTGTATTTGGCCACCAGCGAGGTGTCGCGCCAGTTGTACCAGGAGGTGCCGACGATTTTCATGCCGGGCAATTTCGGCAGCGCGCGCTCGGCCGCGGCGGCGTTGCTGCGGCCCCAGGAGGTGTTGGTCATCAGCAGGCCGACACGCGCCAACTTGCGCCGTTTGGCCGCCGCCAGCAGCGCCGGCATGGCCAGCGAATCGCGCAGCGACAGCCGGTACACGTAGTTGGGTTGCATCGCGTTGTCGACGATGCCGTCGGCCGACGACCACGCCGCCATGAAGGGCACACGGGCCGCCTTCAGGGTCGGCAGTTCCTCGATCACGACCGGACTGAAACGCCCGCCGAACACCGCGACCAGGTCCGGCATCCTGGCGAATTCCTGGATGTTGCGGATGCCGCGCGCCGGAATCGAGCGGTGGTCCTTGACGACGACTTGCAGCGGGCGGCCATGCAGCACGCCGCCGGCCGCATTGATTTCCTGGACCGCAGCGCGCATGCCGAGTTCCACCGCCTGCGCCGACGTGCTGTTGTCGAGGCCGAATTCGCCGTCGATGCCGAGCAGGACCGGCCGTACGCCGGCCGCCTGTGCCAGCCCGCCGAGCAGCAGCGAACAGGCGAGGGCGCGGATCACGGCGTGGAAGGCGTGGCGGTAGGGCATGACAGTCCTGTCGAAGGGAAACAACCTGGCATTTTAACGTCATCCATGACACATGCCCCGCACCGCAAGTCCCCAATTTCCGAAATTTCGTTGCTTAACCGCAACCAATAATGCGGTATTTGCTGGATTCGGATAAGATGAAGAAATTGTGACGAGGCAACTTTTCATGCGTCGTCAGGCCAAATCCTCGCCTTCAGTCCCGCCAGGTCCGCGCCCGCCAGTTTGCTGGCGCCAGCCTGGTCAGTCTTCTTTTCTTTCTCTGGGGTGAAAATGAATATCAAGAATCTGAAAATCGGCGCCCGCCTCGGCCTGGCATTTGCCGCCGTCCTGGCGCTGGCGATCCTGCTCGCCGCTGTCGGCATGCAGCGCTTGCACGAAGTGTCGACCACGACCGAAGACATGGTCGGTGCCGTCCACAAGATGCGCCTGGCGGACCGCTGGCTTGCGGCCATCCAGGCCAATCGCGGGTACGGCGAGGCGCGCCTGCGCGGCGACGATGCCGCCGACATCCAGGCCATGGCCAAGAGGATGAAGGACATCAGTGCCGGCGTGTCCGGGATCCAGCAGGAACTGGACAAGCTGGTGGTGCTGCCCAAGGGGCGCGAAATGCTGGCCACGATCGCGGACAAGCGCAAGGCGTATGTCGCTGCGCGCGACAAGCTGTTCAGCGCGCAGGACAGCGGCAGCGCCGATCCGGCCGCGCTCAAGCGCATGCTCGACAGCGAAGTCACTCCGGCAATGAATGCCTACGAAGAAGCCTTGCAAGCCCTGTCCGGGCGCCAGAACGACATGGCCGCCGAAGCACGCGACGCGGTGGGCCGGGCCTATGCAGCCGGCATCAAGGTGCTGGCGGCCTTCACCGCGGTGGCGCTGGCCCTCGGTGCGGCCCTGGCCTGGATGCTCACCCGCAGCATTACCCGTCCGCTGCGCGAAGCCGTCGTCGTGGCCAACGCCGTGGCCCAGGGCGACCTGTCGTCGCGCATCGAGGTGCAGTCGGGCGACGAAACCGGCGAATTGATGTCGGCCCTGAAATCGATGAACGAGAATCTGAATGCCCTGGTGACGCGCGTGCGCAGCGGTGCCGACAGCATCGCCACCGCCGCCGGTGAAGTCGCGGCCGGCAATCAGGACCTGTCGAGCCGCACCGAACAGCAGGCCGGCTCGCTGGAAGAAAGCGCCTCGTCGATGGAAGAGCTGACCAGCACCGTCAAGCAGAACGCCGACAATGCCCAGCAGGGCAACCGCATGGCGGCATCGGCCTCCAGCATCGCCAGCCGCGGCGGCGAGGTGGTGTCGCAGGTGGTCGAGACCATGGGCGCCATCAACGCCTCGGCGCACAAGATCGTCGACATCATCACGGTCATCGACGGCATCGCCTTCCAGACCAATATCCTGGCCCTGAACGCGGCGGTCGAAGCGGCGCGCGCCGGCGAGCAGGGACGCGGCTTCGCGGTGGTGGCGGGCGAGGTGCGCACCCTGGCCCAGCGCTCGGCCGCGGCGGCCAAGGAAATCAAGACCCTGATCGACGATTCGGTCGAGAAGGTCGGCACCGGTTCGCGCCTGGTCGACGAAGCCGGCGCTACCATGCAGGAAGTGGTAGCCAGCGTGCGCCAGGTGACCGCCATCATGTCCGAGATTTCGGCGGCGTCGCGCGAACAGAGCGCCGGCATCGCCCAGGTCAACGACGCCATCACCCAGATGGACCAGGTGACCCAGCAGAACGCGGCGCTGGTCGAGCAGGCCGCGGCGGCGACCGAATCGATGCAGGAGCAGGCTTGCGGCCTGGCCGAGGCGGTCAGCGTGTTCAGGCTGGCACAGGGCACTGCGCCCGCCGCGGCGCCGGCACGGCGTGCGGTCCAGGCATCGGCCCGCGCACTGCCGGTAGCAGCGGCAACGGCGCGCGGCGCACGCCGTCCGGCACCTACCGTCACGGCGCGGCCGGCGGTCGCGGCGGGCGCCGGCGATGGCTGGGAAGCGTTCTGAATCTTTCAGGATACGTCGCGCCCCTTCCGCATCGCGTCCGGCAGAATGAAGCCGGCATGGTCCCGGCGCCGGCCCGGCCGGACCGTATCCCGATTCGAATTGCGGAGGAGTAAGTCATGAGCAACCAGCAAAAAGATACCCAGGCAACTACACAGGGCGCGCCGACGCGCAGCGATACCACGGCCGCGGCCGGCGCCCAGCCGGTCCAGGGACGCTCGGCATCCGGCAAGACCGGGGCCCAGATCGTGGGTGGCGCCGGCGGTACCGATGCCGCAGCCGGCGCCAGCATGGGCGGTGATGGCGGCAGCGGCCTGCGCGGACAGGGGCGCGAGGGTGCCGGTGCACCGGGCAGCCCGGGCGGCAATGTCGAAGGCAATATCGGTCCGGGGGCGGGCGCGGCGGTGGCCGGCGGCACCGGCCTGGGCGAAGCGAACAGCGCCGACGACACCCGTACCGGCATCAGCAGCGGCGAGGGCGCTTCTCTCACCGACGGCGATCCCAGCAGCGGTGCGATCCCACCGCCGGCCAGCAAGGGCGGCGCCTCGGCAGCCTGAAGCCGTCGGCGGCCGCTGACGCTACACTACCCTTATGCAAAAGTTCCTGATAATCATTGGCCTGGTGCTGCTCGGCGCCGGGCTGGCCTGGCCCTGGCTGCGGCGCCTGCCGCTGGGCCGCCTTCCCGGCGATATCCACGTCGTCCGCGAAGGCTTCAGCTTCAGTTTCCCGATCGTCAGCTGCATCGTCGTCTCGATCGTCGTCTCCCTCATCCTCTGGTTCTTGCGCCGCTGAGCGCGCCTCCGCGCCTCTGCCGGCCGGCGCAGCGCCGGCCGGAAGAGGCGCGGGCCAACATCCCTGAACTGTCGCATTTATTTGACGCGAGGCCTTGTTTATCCTCCATCCATACTCCAATTGGAGTATAACGGGAGTATCAACGCACAAACCGAGCGCCATGAACATCGTTAATATCAAGCAAAAACTGCCGGAAACCGAAAAAGTCACCGTGAATCTGGGGCTGGTCGACCTGGCCCAGATGGACTTGCTGATCGAAGAAGGTTTCTATACCAACCGCACCGACTTCGTGCGCACCGCCATCCGCAAGCAGCTCGAGCGGCATGGCGAGGACATTCGCCAGACCGTGGTGCGCAAGCGCTTCGTGGTCGGCCTGCAGCGTTATACGAAAGCCGAGCTGGAGCGCAGTGTCGCCGCCGGCGAGCGCCTCGAGATCCACGTGCTCGGCCTGGCTTCCATCGACGACGACGTCACCCCCGAACTGGCCACCGCAGCGATCGCTTCGATCTGGGTGCTCGGGGCCTTCGTCGCCTCCAATGCGGTCAAGGCCGCCCTTGCCGACCGCATCCATATCTGATGAGGAAAATCATGAAACCCTACGAACAATTTGTCGCCAACATCCTGAAGGCGGCCGGCACCGCCCGTACCGATCCCGGCGCCGTCAGCGGCCTGGTCCAGGATGCGCTCAAGAGCGCCGGGCTGCTGACCGGGATGCCGTCGCCACCGAAGGCACAGGACCCGTCCTTCGTCGACTTGAACGCGGCCCCGGCGTGGGCGCGCAAGCCGGCGGCTGCGCCGGACGCCGCCGCCGCAGATGCGCAAACCGCAGCGGGCGGCGGCACCGGCTTCGCCGGCCTCCCGCGCTTCGACGCCGGCAAAATGGCGGACTGGGCCGCGCAATTCAAGGCCTTCCAGGCCGGCCAGAGCGCATCCCCCCAGGCACCGGCACCGCGCAACCTGGCGGCGGAACCGGGCGAATTCCTGGACGGCAGCTTCAGCAACGCCGCCGGCACCCGCGCCTACCGCCTGTACGTGCCGGCGCGTGCCGCCGCCGGCCCGCGTCCGCTGGTAGTCATGCTGCACGGCTGCACCCAGCATGCGCAAGACTTTGCCGCCGGCACCACGATGAATGCGCTGGCCGAGGAACACGGCTGCCTGGTGCTGTATCCCGAGCAGCCGCGCAGCGCCAATGCGAATGGCTGCTGGAACTGGTTCGAGGCGGCACACCAGGGCCGCGAAGGGGGCGAACCTTCGATCCTGGCCGGCATGACGCGCGAGGTCTTGCGCGAGCACGGCGGCGACCCCGGCCGCGTGTTCGTGGCCGGCCTGTCGGCCGGCGGGGCGATGGCGGCGATCCTGGGGGCGGCCTATCCCGAGCTGTATGCGGCGGTGGGCGTGCACTCCGGCCTGGCGGCCGGCAGCGCGCACGACCTGATGTCGGCGCTGAATGCGATGAAGGGCACGCGCGGGCGCAAGGCGGCGGCGAAGCACGGCGCAGCAGGGCGGCTGCCGGCCATCGTGTTCCACGGCGATGCCGACGGGACGGTCCACGCGTCGAATGGCGAAGCGGTGCTGCGCCAGTTCACCCAGGGCGCGCCGCTGCGCGAGGTCGAAGAGCGCGGCCAGGACGGCAGCGGACGCAGCCATACGCGCACGGTGCTGCTGGACGCGGACGAGCGCGCGGTGGCCGAACACTGGGTGCTGCACGGCGGCGGCCATGCCTGGTCGGGCGGCAGCACGGCCGGTTCGTATGCCGAGGCGGGCGGGCCGAACGCCTCGGCCGAGATGCTGCGTTTTTTCCTTGCGCAGCAGCGCTGACCGCCTCTTCCGGCCGGGCAGCGGGCTTGCTATGCTAACGGGTTTCCAGCCCGGTCCGGCGATGCGGCGGCCGGCCATCTACTATTTGGAGTTATAAACATGGTTTCCCTGCAAGAGCAGCTGATGAAGGCCGGCCTGGTCGACAAGAAGAAGGTCAAGGTGGCCAACCAGGAAAAGAGCAAGCAGCAGAAGATCGACCGCCGCACCGGGGTGCAGAGCGTCAACGAGACCAGGGAAGCGGCGCTCGAAGCCCAGCGCCAGCAGGCCGAACGCGCCCGCGAACTGAACGCCCAGCGCGATGCCGCCGCCGCCCAGAAGGCTGTCGCCGCCCAGATCGCCCAGATGGTGCAGCAGAACCGCCAGCCCAAGGGCAACGGCGACATCGCCTACAACTTCACGCTCGGCACCAAGATCGAGCGCATCCACGTGTCGGAAAAAGTGCGCGACCACCTGGTGGCGGGGCGCCTGGCCATCGTCGCCCAGCAGGGTGGCTTCGAACTGGTGCCGAAGGTCATCGCCGACAAGATCGCCGAACGCGCGCCCGAGAGCGTGGTGCGGGTCAACAAGGCCAGCACCGAAGTCGACGCGGACGATCCTTACGCCGACTTCAAGATTCCGGACGACTTTACCTGGTAAGCCGGATCAGGGCAGCGACGCGCCGACCGGAGCCGGGGTGGCGGCGGCGACCGGCGCCGCCGCCGGTGCAGCGGCCGGCATGCCGGCCTGCTGGCCCAGCATGACCTGGAACAGCACAGGGTAGTCGTAGGCGGCCCCGGTGGAAGCATCGACACCGGCACCGATGACCCCACCGAACAGGATGTTCCCGGCCATCATGCCCTTGGTCGAGGACTTGAAGGTGGCCAGGCCGGCATCGTAGCCCGGCTTTTCGCACTTGACGTTCATGTCGCCATAGGCGCGGTGGACCGTGACGGTGCCCGGGGTGGTGACGTAATACACGCCCTTGTCGTTCTCCAGCTTGCAGCTCGCACCGGCGACATTGCCGCTGGGATGCAGGGTCTCGACCGAGACCACCTGACTGGTACCGCTGACGATCGAGGCACAGCCGGTCAGGCCGGCAGTGCCTGCCAACACCGCGGCCATGAGGGCGGTGCGCATGAATGGTTGATGCATTTGTTTCTCCCAGGATTTTGCCGTTTGCTTAACGGTCGTTTAATTGGAGAAACCTTTATACATTTGAAAATATTGATTTTCAACATATATTTACGTTAGCGAACTGTCTACGTAGCTATGTTGTATTTTCGCTATTTTCAATCAACATTCGATTCACTCTTGTGGCGTGACTTGCAGCTTTGCCAGGTCGAACCCTTGGCGCTCCAGCCGCGCCAGCAGGGCCGCATACGCCTCCCGGGGAACGCTCGGGGTGCGCGACAGTATCCACAGATATTTCCGGCTCGGTTCGCTGACCGCCGCCAGCTGGTAATCGGGATCGAGGTCGATTACCCAGTAGTCGCCCCATACCTGCGGCAGGAAGGACAGCCAGGCAGGTGCGAAACGCACTTCGAGGACCGGGGAATCCGGGCCGCCGATCTGGCGCGCCGTCCCGGTGGCATCGTCGAAGCGGCCATCGGCGCGGCGGCAGCGGTTGACGACTTCCACGGTCTTGTCCGGCCGCAGGCGATAAGACGCCGTGGTGGCGCCGGCGCACTGTTTCTGGAAGCGGTTCGGGTATTTGGCGATCTCGTACCAGGTGCCCATGTAGCGCGGCACATCGATGGCGGGAACGGGCGTGACGCCGGGCTGGCGCCTGGCTTGGCCGGCAGCCAGTACGGCGGCGGACGCAGCGGCCAGGCCGAGCAGGAGAATTGCATGTCGTGAACGGAAGCGCATGGCAGGTCGAGGCTGTTGAAGTTGTGTGCATACTACTTCGGTCTGCCGAAACGGCGCGTTTGTTCAGCCGATGCCGGCATCGGACTCCAGCATATCGGCAATATCCGGGTCCTGCGCAAACGCCTCGGCAAAGTAATCCACGAAGTGGTTCACCTTCAGCGACGGCCGCCGAGCCGGCTGGAACACCACGTTCAGCGGCAGCGGCGGCAGGCGGAAGCGCGTCAGGACCGGCTTGACGCGGCCTGCGCGGATGTCGGCGCCGTACAGCCACAGCGTCGAGTAACCGATGCCGAGGCCTTCGCACACGGCCTGGCGCATCGCTTCCGAACTGTTCGACTGGAAGCAGCCGTTGACCTTGACCGTGAGCGGGATGCCGCTTTCGTCGAGGAAGGTCCATTCGTTGGGGGCGGCCAGGCCGGTGTAGACCACGCACTGGTGCCCGGCCAGGTCGGACGGATGCTGCGGTTCGCCGTGGCGCGCCAGGTAGGCGGGCGACGCCAGCGCGGCGCGGTGGGCGGTGCCGATGCGGCGCGCGACCAGTTGGCTGTCCTTCAGCTCGCCGACCCGGAAGGCGACGTCGACGCCGGCCGCGACCAGGTCGACGAAGCTGTCGTCGAGCAGCAGGTCGATCTTGACCTTGGGATAGCGCGCATAAAAGCCGTGCAGCCGTGGCACGATGTGCTGGCGCCCGAAGGCGGCCGGCGCCGCCACCCGCAGCATGCCCGCGATGTCGTGTTCGGCGCGCTGCACCTCGATGCGTGCATCTTCGAGCGCATCGAGCACCTGGCGGCAGCGTGCGTAATACAGCTGGCCGGCCTCGGTCAGCGAATGGCTGCGCGTCGAGCGCACCAGCAGGGTGGCGCCGAGCTGGGCTTCCAGCGCCTGCATCTGCTTGCTGATCGCCGACTGGGTCGTCATTTCCTCGCGCGCGACTGCCGAAAAGCTGCCCCGCTCGACGACACGGCAAAAGGTTTCCATCAAACGCAGCCGGTCCATAGTCGACTATTCATTCCTGTGAGGAATAAATCATATCATCCGTATGCCCTGCCATATGTTTACACGAATGGCCATAATATCTTCAATGCACGGGGCCGCTACGAGAGCATCGAACGCGGCCCCATCATATGGCGTCATCCAGACGGAAGGGACGCCACCCCGAATTCTCGAAAAGCGCCCGTGAGGCGCTTTTTTTATGCGCGGCAAATGTGCAGGGCGTGCATGCGATCCGTGTTCAAATAGCCGGCCAACCACCATCCAGCGAGGCACGGCATGACAGACACGTTCAAGGCGGGCGACAAGGTGCAATGGCATTCGCCGCAAGGCACGGTGCACGGCACGGTCAAGAAAAAGCTGACGGCGCACACGACCATCAAGGGCCACGAGGTGGCGGCGTCGCAGGAAAACCCTGAGTACCTGGTGGTCAGCGACAAGACCGGCGCCGAGGCCGCGCACAAGGCGAGTGCGCTGAAGAAAGTGTGAGAGGAATCAGCCCTTGACCTGCCGCAGCCAAGCTCAAGAAGAATGCAGTTTTGCCAAGAAATTTTTTCCAACGTGGTGTAACTAACGGACGGTCCTGCCCGCCGCTGGCATTCTGGAACCGTTATCACAAACACCACACCAGAAGGAGAGCATCATGGGTAAATATTTCTTGGCCTGGATCATGGGCGTGCCTGCAATCGTGCTGGTTCTGATCTATCTGTTCTTCCATTGATCCGATGCGGACCTTATGGGAATCGAAAACGCCACCTGCCGGTGGCGTTTTCATTGGATGGCCCAGGTAATCGACGCCGCTACCGAAGCGCCTGACAACACCTTCAGGTTTTCGACATCGACACGCCGCCGTCGACGAACAGCGTGCTGCCGGTTACGAAACTGGCCGCATCGGACGCCAGGAACAGTGCCGCCTTGGCGATTTCGGCCGGCTGTGCAAGACGTTTCGTGGCGTGGAGGCCTTCGACAAAGGCGCGTGCTTCCGGCGTCGAGGCGGCGGCGCGGCCCATGTCGGTATCGGTTCCGCCGGGCATCAGGACATTGACCCTGACGCCGCGTGCGCCGTACTCGACCGCCAGCGTGCGCGCCAGTCCCACCAGGCCGGCCTTGCTGGCGCCGTAGGCGGCCATCCCCGGCATGCCGATGGTATGGCCGACGAAAGACGAGGTAAATATCAGGGAGGCGCTGCCACGCTTGAGCATCGCCGGAATCTGGTATTTTGCGCAGAAAAATGCGCTGCTCAAATTGGTATCGAGCGTGTCGTGCCAGTCCGCGGCGCGGATGCCGCCAAGCTCGCCCATCGCGCCCAGCGTGCCGGCATTGTCGAAGGCGATATCGAGTCCGCCAAAGTGCTCGAGCGCCAGTTCGACCGCTTCTTTCGCGACATCTTCCTGTTTCAGGTCGCCAGCGAGCGCGTACGCCTTGCCACCCGCCGCGACGATCTCGTCGACCAGCGCTGCCAGTTTTCCGCCGCTGCGGGCGACTGCGATGACGTTTGCGCCTTCATGCGCGAACAGCTTTGCCGCCTCGTAGCCGATGCCGGCGCTGGCGCCGGTCACGATTGCTGTCTTGCCTGCTAGAATTCCCATGTAAGTGTCTCCCACCAAAATGAAGCGTTGGACCCGCCTGCCGCCAGCGGTGACCAAGTATAGGAAGGGCCAACATCCGGAACACTCCGTTTGTTGTTCTTGAATAAGCGGCTGCGAACGCCGCACTCGACTGCGCGCAAGCGGCAGCGCAATGCATCGTGCATGATCGGCGGGCTACCCGATACCGCCGTGGCAAGGGCCGGTTTTTCCATCCTTATCTGGAGAGAAGACATGCAACGCGTTCGAAAAATGCTGTTGGTCGCACTGGCGGTGGCGGGCACGGCGGCCGCTCAGCAGGCGCAGCTGTCACAGCCGGCCGCGGCAACAGACGGCAAACACGTCAGCGCGCATACGAGCTACCGCGTGATCAACCTGGCCCCCGGCCTGCTCGCCACGCTCCCGCGCATCAACGCCGGGGGCCAGGTGGCGTTCTCGATGCAGGCCGAGGCCGGCGCGGTGGGATACTTCTATGACGGCAGCAGCGTCCAGGATATCGGCACGCTGGGCGGCGAGACCCTCGCAAACGACCTGAACGACCTGGGACAGGTGACCGGCAGCTCCCTCACCACCGGCGGCGTCCAGCATGCCTTCGTCTGGCGTGCCGGCGCCGGCATGCTCGACATCGGCACGCCCACCGGTGGCGGCGAGTCGAGCGGCACGGCCATCAACCGCCATGGCGTCGTCACCGGCTCGTCCTATGCCGACTTCCTGCCGCGCGCCTTCCGCTGGAGCGCCGCGAGCGGCAGCGAAAGCCTGGGCGCCCTGACGGCGGGCCTGGGCAGCGCTTCCTTCGCCGGCGCCCTCAACGGTGCCGGCCTGATCGCCGGTTCGTCGGCGACCGCGGACGGCAGCCGCCATGCCTTCGCCTGGACCCGCAGCAGCGGCATGGTCGATATCGACACCTTGAACAGCTACGATGCGCTGGTGGTGGCCGTCGGCGCCAACGGCGAGGTGGCCGGCAACCATATTCCCTCGCTCGACGCGATCGCATATCGCCCCTTCCTGTGGACGCGCGCCGGCGGCATGCGCGACCTCGGGACGGGCGGCGGCAGCGCGGCTTTCGTTACCGCCATGACGCCCGGCCTGCACATCGCGGGCCTGATCAATTTTGGCGACGAGGTCCAGCGTGCGATGTCCTGGACGCGCAGCGGCGGCATGCGCAATCTCGGCACGCTCGGCGGCGCGTCGTCGCGCGCCGACGGTGTGAACGCCGCCGGCCAGATCGTCGGCTTTGCGGAAAACACGGCCGGCGACTGGCGCGCCTTCGTCTGGACCGCAGGGCAGGGCATGCTCGACCTGAACCGCTACCTGCGCCGTGCGCCGCCCGGCCTGGTGCTCGACGATGCGCTCGCGATCAACGACAGCGGCGCGATCGTGGCGACCTCGAATGCCGGGCTGGTGCTGCTGCGGCCGGACACGGGGCGCGCATGCGGCCATCTGCTCGGCCCGGTCGTGGCGCCGGCCCTGGTCAAGGCCGGCGTGCCGTTGCAGGCTGCGGTCGATTTCATCGACGAGGACGGGGTCGGCACGCGCAGCGTCAGCTGGTCGTGGGGCGACGGCAGCGGCGTCCAGGCCGGCCGGGTCAGCGGGCGCGGCGCCGCCGGCAGCGCCAGCGCCAGCCACAGCTTTGCCATGCCCGGCGTGTACCGGCTCACGGCCACGGTAGTCGACCGCAAGGGCCGCAGCACCGCGGTCAGCCATGAGCTCGTCGTGACGGCAGTGGCGGGCGGGATGGTGGCCGGCAGCGGGACGATGACGTCGCCGGCAGGGGCATTCAGGCAGGCACCGCTGTATGCGGGCACGGCACGCTTCAGCCTGGTCGCACCGCTGGCCGCGCCCTTGGCCGGGACAGCATCGGCATCGGCAGCCGGCATGCCGGCCAGGCTGCACTTCGACCTGCCTGGCCTGCAGTTCCGCAGCCGGGATGTGCGCATGCTGGGCCGGCAGGGGACCCAGCATGTGTTCGAGGGCAGCGGTAGCGTCAAGGGCGCGGGTGGCTACAGGTTCAGGCTGTCCACGTCGGCAACGCTGCCGGGAGGCGGGCAGGGCCGGTTTGCGCTGAAGATCTGGCATGCCGATCCGGCCAGCAGGCGCGAGGTGGTCGACTACGACAATACGCGTGCGCCATCCGGGGGCGGGCGTGTGGCGAAGGGGATCATCGTGCTGGAATAGACGGGTTGGCAGGAACGCTGCCCAGCCGGTGGCGTTCCGCACACGTGTCGATAGACGCACTTACTAGCATAGTTTAATTTGAGCCGCTACTGGACAATTACATTTGCTTGCAATATAATTGGTGTCTATACAATAGATTCATCAGTAATACCTCTGCTGCACAAGGTTTTCCTCGCCACGCTTAGGAAAACATTCCTGGGCCATGCGCCCGACTCCCTGGTGCCATGCATTTGCATGCGCCTGCGTGCTTAAAAGTCCTGAACCCAGCCTCTTTTAACACGCATCCACACCCTGGCCCCGGCATCGTTTGCCGGAAAAGCGTGCCGCGTTTCCGTCCGCCGCTTGCGTACGCTTGTGCGCCCGTGCAGCGCCGACGGCTCAGGGTCTGGTGATTCCCGTTCGACGCCTCATGGCTGCCGGGTCTCACCGCATTTGCCAACTCGAAGGAGAACCAGACAATGGCAAAACAAATCATCATCGACCATGTCTTCAAGGTCTACGGCGATCAGCCGCAAGAAGCGCTGGCCCTGGTCCGCCAAGGTGCCGGCAAGCAGGATATCCTGGCCAAAACCGGGTGCACGATCGGCGTGTTCGACGCCACCTTCACCATCGAAGCCGGCGAGATCTTCGTCATCATGGGCTTGTCCGGTTCGGGCAAGTCGACCCTGGTGCGGATGCTGAACCGCCTGATCGAGCCGACCGATGGCCGCATCCTGATCGACGGCACCGACATCAATACCCTGCCGGACGCGCAGTTGCGCGCCCTGCGCCGCAAGGACATCAGCATGGTGTTCCAGTCGTTTGCGCTGCTGCCGCACGTCAGCGTGCTCGACAACACGGCCTTCGGCATGGAGCTGGCAGGCATTCCCAAGGCCGAGCGCCATGCGCTGGCCCGCCAGGCACTGGAACAGGTCGGCCTTGCGGCCTATGGCGCCAGTTATCCCGACGAACTGTCCGGCGGCATGCAGCAGCGCGTGGGCTTGGCGCGCGCGCTGGCCTGCGATCCGTCGATCCTGCTGATGGACGAAGCGTTTTCCGCGCTCGACCCCATCATGCGCACGGAAATGCAATCGGAACTGCTGCGCCTGCAGCAGATCAAGCGCCGCACCATCGTCTTCATTTCGCACGACCTCGACGAAGCCATGCGCATCGGCGACCGCGTCGCCATCATGAAGGATGGGCATGTGGTGCAGGTGGGCACGCCGGAAGAAATCCTGCGCAAGCCCGCCAACGACTACGTACGCAACTTCGTGCGCGGCGTCGACGCGGCGGCCGTGTTCAAGGCCGGCGACATCGCCCGCAAGAGCCAGGTCGTGGTGTCGGAATCGCCGACCCGCGGTTCGCGTGCGGCGCTGTCGATGCTGGAAGAGCAGGACCGGGCCTACGCCTATGTCGTCAATCCGCGCCGTGAATTCCTCGGCGTGGTGTCGGCCGATTCGCTGCGCAATGCGCTCGACGGCCACATCGGGCCGCTGGGCCTGGCGCATGCCTACCTGCCGGATGTGCAGACCATCAATGCGGACGAGCCCGTTGCGGGCCTGTTCGGCCAGGTAGCGCAACTCCCGTACGCAGTGCCGGTAGTGGCGGGCGACGGCAGCTTCCGCGGCGCCATCAGCAAGACCACCTTGCTGAAGTTCCTCGACCGCGATACGCCCGCCATTGCCGAGCAACATATTCAGAAAGGACAAGCATGACCCCGAACAGCGCATCTCCCCAGGTGAACCCGTGGCTGCCGACGCCGCCGGCCGACACGGCCTGGCTCGACGCCGCGACACCGGCCGCCACGGCCGGGCAAGGCGGCGGTTCGAAACTGATACACCTCTTCGATGGCTCGCTGCCGCTGGAAACCTGGATCAACCAGGGCCTGGGCTGGGTCGTCGCCCATTGCCGCCCGTTTTTCCAGGCCGTGCGCGCGCCGATCGACGCCACGCTGGCCGGCGCCAGCGACGTGCTGCTGGCCGCGCCCGCGCCCGTGGTGATCGCCATCGTCGCTTTGCTGGCCTGGCAATTCACCAGCCGTGCGCTGGCGATCGGCACCGTGCTGGCGCTGCTGGGCCTGTCGGTACTGGGCGTCTGGCCGGAAGCGATGGTGACCCTGTCGCTGGTGCTGACCTCGCTTGCCTTCTGCCTGGCGATCGGCTTGCCCTTGGGGATCTTCCTGGCCAGCAGCGACCGCGCACAAAACATCCTGCGTCCGTTGCTGGACGCCATGCAGACCACGCCTGCCTTCGTGTACCTGGTGCCGGTGGTGATGTTGTTTGGTATCGGGGATGCGCCCGGCGTGATCGTGACCATCATCTTCGCGCTGCCGCCGCTGGTGCGCCTGACCAATCTCGGCATCCGCCAGGTCCGCCCCGACCTGGTCGAAGCGGCGCGCGCCTACGGGGCCTCGCCCTGGCAGCTGCTGACCCGCGTGCAGCTGCCGCTGGCGATGCCATCGATCATGGCCGGCATCAACCAGTCGCTGATGCTGTCGCTGTCGATGGTGGTGATCGCGTCGATGATCGCGGTCGGTGGCCTGGGCCAGATGGTGCTGCGCGGGATTGGCCGCCTGGACATGGGACTGGCCACCGTGGGCGGTCTCGGGATCGTGCTGCTCGCCATCACGCTGGACCGCCTGACGCAAGCCATGGGGCAATCGCGCCGCAGCGGGCGTCATTGGTACCAGACCGGTCCGCTTGGCGTCATCCTGCGCCTGGTGCGTGGCAATCCGGCGCGCGGCAAAGCGGCCGCGCCGACCACGTCCGTGCGCGCGCAATAACAAGAAAGGAACACATGCATCAACTCGACCACTTCAACGCCACGTATGCAACGCGGCGCCGCTTCCGCTGGTTCTCGGCCCTGGCCATTGCCGCGCTCGCATTGAGCACCAGCCTGGCGATGGCGCAAACGCCGGCTGCCGGCCTGCCCGGCAAGGGCATCAAGGTGCAGGCGCTGCAAAGTCCGATCGCCGAAGAAACCTTCCAGACCATGCTGGTGGACCGCGCCCTCGAACAGCTGGGCTACGCGCCGCAGCCGATCAAGGAAGTCGACTATCCGACCGCGCACATCGCGATCGCCAACGGCGACGCGACCTTCCTCGCGGCGCATTGGGATCCTCTGCACAAGGACTATTTCAACAATGCCGGCGGCGACGCCAAGCTGCTGCGCGTGGGCGCCTATGCCGGACCGGCCGCGCAGGGCTACCTGATCGACAAGGCAACGGCCGACAAGTACCACATCACCAATATCGACCAGCTGCGCGATCCGGCCCTGGCCAAACTGTTCGACCATGACGGCGACGGCAAGGCCGACCTGACCGGCTGCAACCCGGGCTGGGGTTGCGAGGCGATGATCGAACACCATATGAATGCCTACAAGCTGCGCCCGACGGTCAAGCATGTGCAGGGCAGCTACGCCGCACTGATCGCCGACACCATCGGCCGCTACCAGCGTGGCGAGTCCATCCTGTACTACACATGGACGCCTTACTGGGTGAGCGGGGTGCTGGTGCCGGGCAAGGACGTCGTCTGGCTGCAAGTGCCGTTCTCGGCGAATCCCGACAAGGCCGATACCCGTCTCGGCGATGGCAGCAACTACGGATTTTCCGTCAACACGACGCGGATCGTCGTGAATCGGGCCTGGGCCGACAAGAACCCGGCGGCCGTCAAGCTGTTTGAAGTCATGCGCTTGCCGATTGCCGACATCAACGCGCAGAACGAGCGCATGCGGCAAGGCGAGAACACCCAGGCCGACATCGCGCGCCATACGGCGGGCTGGATCAAGTACCACCAGCAACTGTTCGACAGCTGGATCGCGCAGGCACGGGCCGCCGCGCAGCCCTGAGCCGGAAGCGAGGCCGGCACCGGATCGAAATGCCCGACATGGGAGAGGCTGTTAAGATGCGCGCTTGCCTTCCATGTCGATTTGCAGGAGACCACAAATCCTACCTTTTTTACTCACCGCGATAATGCGGGCGCCAAAGCTGACGATCGCCGCCGCACTCTGCGTGCTGGCAGCCCTGGCCGGTACGCTGACCTACACCGGTTACCTCGTGGTCGGCGTGCTGGCCGATTATCTCGGCACAGGCCGCGGCGCGGCAGGACTGCTGCTTGCCGTTCTTTTTGCCAGGTTTCCCTGGGTAAGCAACAGGAAGCTGCGCATTGTCGGCCTGTTGCCTGGACCTGCGCGCCGGCCCGTCATGGCGAGCTTGCTGGCACTCTGCGCCTTGCACTTCCTGTCGCAAGGCGACTATGTGTCCGCAGGGTTCACGGGTTTCGCCATGGCGTTTCTGCTCTTCTTCCCCTGGTTGCGGCGTGCTGTAGCCGGCCGCATGTCATCGTCCGTCTTCGGGTTTGCCGGTAAAAACGCGCCCCAAAGTACCGACGACAATGTGATCGAGGGTGAATTCCGCGAAAAGAAAGAGTAAGCGCATCCAAGGTCTTGTACATGAAAACGCCAACCCATGCAGGTTGGCGTTTTTATTTTCGGCATCCGATGCGGCTAGCCCTTGTCGGACTGGCGGTTGCCCCGGTCCGGGTCACTGGAGGGGTGCAAGTCCTTCGGACCCTTGTAGATCGTGTTTGGAGGATGCTTGCCCTGGTGCTGCTCGCTCTTGTCGGATGGGGTTTCCCCTTGCCGGTGCTCGTAGGACGGACCCCTTGCCTCCTTGACCCTGCTGCCTGAGTCATTGCCGGATTTGCCCGTGTCGTTTGCCGTGCCTTTGCTGCCAGAACCTGTCTTCGCGCCCATGTCTGTACTCCTAGAAAGTTGCTTGCCAACGCACCCCGTCTACAGCGAAACCCCGAAGTGACAGGCGTGATCTTGGGGAGCTTCGGTCGATTGCAAGACCGTTTTCGGTACGCGACGACCCGTCCGGAACGCTTCCGGTATCGTTGCGGACGTGCCCGGACAATCCAATCGAACACGTCTTGCTCATGCGTTTCGTGTATATGTCTTCTATAAGATAGATGTGTTGACTGGCGAAGAGGCGCAGGAATACACTCGCCGCCGATTTGGGCATCGATCTCTTCCCTGGTATCCGCCAGGCGTCGGATTGTCATGATAGACCAATCATTTTTGAGAGTAGAACCTAATGAGAGCAGAGAATACGTCCTCGACATTCAAGGTGGCGTCAGCGGTTTTCAATGTGCTGAACCCGATACCTTTCGGTCTTTTCGTGGCGGTGATGATTTTTGATTTCGTCTATGCCAATACCGCCGAGGTGCTGTGGGTGAAAAGCGCGGCCTGGCTGGTCAGCCTGGGCCTGATTGTCGCCATCGTGCCGCGCTTGATCAATCTCGGTTTTGTCTGGTTCGGCAAGCGCCGCGCCGCGCCGGCCGTGAAGCTCGACTTCTGGCTGAACCTGGTTGCTATCGTCACGGCGCTCGTCAACGCGTTCGTGCATAGCCGGGACTCTTATGCGGCGATTCCAGACGCGCTGTGGCTGTCCGTTGCGACGGTGGTCTTGATGGCGATCGGCCGCATCGTGCTGGCTTGGCAAAATATCAGTTTCAAGGAGTTCGGCCATGAATAAGAATAAACATGGTTTGTTGGGTGTGGTGGGCATGGCGGTGGTGTCGTCGCTGGTGCTGAGCGCTTGCGACAATAGCGCGAAGGTGGATATTTCCAAGCAAATCGGCGCCAATCCGGAGATGCCCGGCGCGCAGAACTTCCTGGTGCCGCCGATGCAGGTTCCCGGCGGTGTCGGCTGGAAGGAAGGGCAGGCGCCCAAGGTCGTTGCCGGTCTGGGCATCGAAAAGATCGCCTCCGGACTGCTGCATCCGCGCCAGCTCCTGGCCCTGCCGAATGGCGACATCCTGGTGGTGGAATCGAATGGCCCGGGACAGGAAGCCGTCACGACGCCGAAACAGCTGATTGCCGGTGTCGTCAAAGGCCGTTCCGGCAAGGGCGGCAAGGGCGGCAATCGCATTACCCTGCTGCGCAAGAAAGAGGGTGCTGCCGGTGAATGGGAAAAACACGTCTTCCTCGAAAAACTGCACTCGCCCTTCGGCGTGCAGCTGATCGGCGATACGCTGTATGTTGCCAATACCGGCAATATCATGAAGTATCACTATAATACCGGCGATACCAAGATTACCGATCCGGGCACCGAGCTGGCCGACCTGCCGGATACGGTCAACCACCACTGGACCAAGGCCATGGTGGCAAGTGCGGATGGCAAGAAACTCTACGTCGGCTCGGGTTCCAACAGCAACATCGCCGAAAACAGCATGGCGGTCGAATACCGCCGCGCTGCCGTGCTCGAGGTGGATGTCGAAAGCGGCGCCAGCCGTATCTTCGCTTCGGGCCTGCGCAATCCGACCGGCCTGCAGTTCGAACCGACGAGCGGGAAACTCTGGGCCATCGTCAACGAGCGCGACGAGATCGGCGCGGATCTGGTGCCGGATTACATGACGTCGGTGCAGGAACACGGTTTCTACGGCTGGCCTTACAGCTATTACGGCCAGCACGTCGATACCCGCATCAAGCAACAGCGTCCGGACCTGGTCGCGAAAGCCATCAAGCCGGACTTCGCGCTGGGCTCGCACGTCGCCGCCCTGGGACTGTGGTTCTACACCGGGACCGGCCTGCCAGAGAAATACCGCGGCGGTGCCTTCGTGAGCGAACACGGCAGCTGGGACCGCACGCCCCTGAGCGGTTACCAGGTGGTGTATGTGCCGTTTGCGAATGGCAAGCCCACCGGTAGTGCCGAGCCGATCGTGACCGGTTTCCATTCGGCCGACGAAAAAGACCTGTACGGTGCCCCGGTGGGATTGACCCAGGATGCAGCGGGTGCGCTGCTCATCGCGGATGACGTCGGTAATGTGATCTGGCGCGTGTCGGCCAAGCAATAACAGCTGGTTGCGCACACAGGAAAGCCCGGCATGGCGGTTGACGCCCATGCCGGGCTTTTTGATATCCAATCAGCGTCAAATGTCGCGCGCATGAGCATATGGGTTCGTCCTTTCGCATCCCATACACTGATGAGCGCCATGGGCCTGCAGCACCTTGGTACTAAAGAAATGGTTTAATATTAAAAATATTTCTTGGGGTGTTATATGGCGGAACTTCTTCACTACTTGGACAATGCCGAAAAGGTATTTGTCTTTGACCAGGTCTATCCTCTGAGTGCCGCCACCGAGCAGGCCAATCAGAAAAAATTGAATGCGTTCGGGATGCTGGCGAAATTGAATCCGTTCAAACGTCCCAAGGAAGATACTGTCCTCCTGTCGAAGCACGTCTTGCGTTATGAGCCGTTCTGGCATGTGGTGACGACGCGTTCGGTCGATTACTCACGCGAGCTGACCTACCCTGTAGAGATCGGTAATGCGTATGCAAAAAAAATCCTGATCAATGGTAAGGAGTATTCGATAGCAGAGCAGGGCAATAAACGCTCGATCAACCTGCAGGGCGTCGAGTTCTCCCATAGGAAGCTCAATTACGAAGATCATCTGGATGGGCTATTGCGCGACTTGAAAAAGGGCGCCCTGGCGAATTACATCAACAAATACAAGGTGCAGGAGCATACCGTACTGGAACTGCCCGAAGCGATCGCCCCGCAACTACGTTTGCCGATGCTGCTGCAGAAGATTCGCCAGACGCTGGACGCAGAAGTCATCAATGCCCACGAGTTCCAGGAAGACATCGTTACGATCGAGAAAATCTATCTCTATTACCGGCCCGTGTTTGCATTCGAATTTGCCTGGACCACCGAGGACAAGGTAGGCGTGATCGAAGTTGACGGCCTGACGGGCGAAGTGATCGAAAATGGCCAGTGGTTCAAGGAAAAACTACAGGCGATCACTACCCGGGAAATGCTGTTCGAAATGGGCTCGGAACTGGCGGGCGCTTTCGTGCCCGGCGGTGGAACGGCTATAAAAGTGATCGAAAAGATTACCGCCAGCTGATGCATGAGGTGGCGTGCAAGCTGGTCGTCGAGAGGTGAGCGCGACCGGCCATAAAACCGGGCACAAGAAATACCCCTCGCAAACAAGAACGCCCACTTGCATGCGTGGGCGTTGTATGAACGATGTCCTTCGATCACGCGCGGTCGCACGGCCACCAGCCCGGTTTGGCCAACCCGTTCAGGCCGGAGCACCTGCCTGACGGCTCGGCGTGGCTTTGATGAACGCCGGATGGCTGTCGCAGGCTTCCATGATTCGGTCGATCGTCGGTATATTCGGGATCGTGATCTTAAAAATCCTCACCATTTCCACAATGCTGGCCAGGCAGATATCGGCCATCGTCGGCGTATCGCCGTGACAAAACACGCCGGTCTGCGGCTCGCTGGCGAGACGTTGCTCGAGAGCGGCCAGGCCGGTCCCAAACCACTGGATCTGCCATGCACGCCAAGCCGTGTCGTCCATGCCGGCAGCGGTCGTCAAGTATTTTTTAACGCGCCCCGTGATCAGCGGATGGGTATCGGCAGCCAGCATCGAGGCAATCGAGCGAACCCGGGCGCGCCCATGCAGGTCCTGCGGCAGCAATGGCGGCGCCGGCTGGAATTCGTCCAGGAACTCGAGGATCGCCAGCGACTGCGTCAGCGGCGCATGTCCGCTCTCCACCAGGGCCGGGATCGCACCAAGTGGATTGATCTTCAAGAATTCCTCGTCGTGCTGTTCACCGGCATCGATATTGACGAGCCGTTCGTGCGCTGTCAGCCCCTTCAAATTGAGGGCGACGCGCACCCGGTAAGTGGCCGACGTGCGCCAGTAAGCATACAGTTCGAAAGTGGATGGCGTAGTCATGGATGATTTCCGTTAAGGTTGGAGCCCGGTCCCACCCCGGGCACAAGGATTTTTAATCCGCGGGCGATCGAACAGCCTACCAGGCCAGGCCGGTGGATTGGGGAAGCTGCAGGATCGAGGATTGTTCAGGACGGTCGCCATGGCCTTCGTCTGTGAGTCCGGCTGCAGCGTGGGCGCGCGTACCGCCAAGTGCGCTCAAGATCAGCGCTGCGGTCTCCGTCGGCGCATCCCAGTGCGGAAAATGGCCACAGCGATCGAACCAGTGCAGTCGAGCGTCCGGGAACAGGGCCAGCGCGCGCCTGGCTTGACGCGGAAAGCAGACCCGGTCACGCCGTCCCCAGCCGATGATGAGCGGATGCGCGATGCTGTTGCGAGGCGCGCCTTGTTGCTCCTCGCCATACGCGAGCTGGGCCAGCAGTTCATCGAAGGCCGGCGAGGCCACATAACTGCACAATTCATCGCTCACGATGTCCGGCGCCAGCTTTGTGGGCCGGGCAGAAAATTGTGCCAGCAACAAAGCGCGACCAAGCGGGTTGGCGCAGACTGCCGGCAATACCGGGCGCAGCAGCCGCAGCAGCCGGATCGACAGGTAGATCGAGCTGAAGAATGCGTGACGTTCCCATCCCTGCCAGAAACCGCCTGGATTGAGCGCGACCACGCCGCCGACGATCCCACCGCGCCGCGCCAACTCCAGCGCCAGCCGCGCGCCCATCGAACTGCCGACTGCATCGATGCCGCTCAAGCCATTCGCATGCAGGAAGGCGGCGGTCTCATCCGCCAGGGTGCGGATCGAGGTTTCACCGGCCAGCCTTGGTGTCTGGCCAAAGCCGGGCAGGTCCACCGCGATGACGTCGCGCCTCGTCGCCAGATCGGCCAGAATGGGATGCCAGCTCTGCCAATGGCCGCCAAGGCCGTGAAGCAGTAGCAAAGGCTTGCCGGTGCCGCAACGAATGTAATGCATGGTCGATCCTCCCATCGCACGGGCGTGCGTGTGCTGCCAGCGTACCGCAGCGGGCATAACGGTTGCGTTCGTTAGGAATTCCTGGGGGAGAGGACAAGAGGACCGCGGTATCCACAAACAAAAACGCCAACCGGTGAGGGTTGGCGTTCTGTACGGAATATTCTTGGTGGCCCGGGGCGGAATCGAACCACCGACACAAGGATTTTCAATCCTCTGCTCTACCAACTGAGCTACCAGGCCAAGGCGGCGAATTGTAGCACAGACTTATGAGGTGTCCATAATTTTGTTCCTGACAGCACCATAGTGCGCTGCCGGCACTGCAGCGCGTGCGCCATGCCGCCGGGGTCGCTATAGTCGACATGTCGCTCCAAGAGGCGCAGTGGCGCCAGAAAGCATTCATGACATTGTTTTCCGATTTGCCGGGCGACGAAGGCCTGCCCGGTCCCAGGCGCCGCCTGGCGATGATCGCCCTGACGACGGCGACGGCCATGACGGTGCTGGATGGCAGCATGCTGAACGTCGCGCTGCCGCAGATCGCCCGCGCCCTCGATGCGCCCGCCGGCGGCGCGCTGTGGGTGGCCAACGCTTACCTGCTGGCGGTCGCCATGACGCTGGCGATCTTCGCCGCGCTGGCGGAGCGGCTCGGCTACCGCCGCCTGTTCGCCGGCGGCCTGGCCGTGTTCACGCTGGCGTCGCTGGGTTGCGCACTGTCGTCGTCGCTGGCGATGCTGACGGCGCTGCGCGTGCTGCAGGGGATTGGCGGGGCGGCATGCCTGAGCATCGGGCCGGCGATCCTGCGCACCATCTTCCCGAACCGCCTGCTGGGGCGCATCCTGGGCCTGAACGCGCTGCTGGTCGCCGCCAGCACGGCGGTCGGCCCCACGCTGGGCGGTGCGCTGCTGTCCTGGCTCGGCTGGCCCTGGCTGTTCGCGATCAACGTGCCGCTGGGCGCCATCGCGCTGGCGCTGGGGCGGGCGGTGCCCGACAACCCGCAGCCGGCGTCGGCGCGTTTCGACAGCGCCGGCGCCGTGCTGTCGGCGGCCGCCATGGGCGCCTTCATCATGGCGGCCGATGCCTGCGCCCACCTGGGCACCGCGGACCGGGCGCGCCAGGCATTGGTCATCTATGGATCCATCGCGGTCGCCGCCGGCTGGGCTTTCGTCTGGCGCCAGCGCCGTGCGGCTGCCCCGCTGGTCCCGCTGGACATGTTCGCCTCCAGGCGGTTTTCCATGGCTGCGCTGACCTCGGTGGCGTCCTTCGTCGGACAGGGCATCACCTTCGTCGCCTTGCCCTTCCTGTTCCAGACCGTGTACGGCGATTCCGCCCTGCATTCGGCGCTGCTGTTCACGCCCTGGCCGATCGGCATCATGCTGGCCGCGCCGCATGCCGGCCGGCTCGCCGACCGCTATCCGGCGGCGATCCTGTCGTCGATCGGGCTGGCGCTGCTGGCGGCCGGACTGCTGTCGCTGGCGCTGCTGCCGATGGAAGCGCAAGCCTGGGACATCGCCTGGCGCAACCTGCTGTGCGGGATCGGTTTCGGTTTCTTCCAGAGTCCGAACAACCGCGAGATGCTGTCGAACGTGGCGCGCGCACGCAGCGGCGCGGCGTCCGGCATCCTGGCCATCATGCGCACCTTCGGCCAGTGCTGCGGCACCGCGGTGGTGGGGATCGTGCTGTCGACCTTCGACCGCGACCTGGGCGGAGGCGCGGCCGGCATGCATGCGATCCGGCTCTGCCTTGCGATTGCGGTGGCGTCGACCGTCATGGCGCTGTGCATCAGCGTCGGCCGCATCCGCCACGCGCGCGCCTGAAGCGCAGCCGAGCCTTCAGCCGCGCGCCTTGGCGCGCTCCGCATGCTGCCGGTCCAGCGCCAGGCGCGCTTCCTTGCGGCCCTTGGCTTCCTCGTGGCGGCGCTGCTCGTCCGGCGTGAACGGGCGCAGCGGCGGCACCGGCACCGGCTGCTTGTCCTCGCCGACCGCCACCATCGTGAAGAAGCAGCTGTTCACGTGGCGCACTTCCTGGGTGCGGATATTCTCCGCCAGCACCTTGATGCCGATTTCCATCGAGGTGCGGCCGGTATAGTTGACGGCCGCCAGGAAGGTGACCAGCTCGCCGACCAGGATCGGCTGGCGGAAGGTGACCTGGTCGACGCTCATGGTGACGACGTAGGTGGCGGCGTAGCGGCTGGCGCAGGCGTAGGCCACCTGGTCCAGCAGTTTGAGAATGTGGCCGCCGTGGACGTTGCCGGAAAAGTTCGCGGTGTCCGGCGTCATCAGGACCGTCATCGTGAGTTGGTGGGCGGGCAGGGTCATGGCAGGCTCGTCAAACAATAATGGGTGGAAAGAAGACAGTCTAACGCGTCATGACCCTCCCGCGTCAGAACTCTTCCCAGTCGCCGCTGCCGGCCACCGCTTCCCTGCGCACTGCCGTCTTGCGGGGCGCAGCCGGGGCAGCGGCCGCCGCAGCCGTAGCGGGGGCAGGGCGGACTGCCGCCAGGGCAGGTGCGGTCTTGACCGGTACCGCCGTACGTGCCACCGGCTGTGGCGCAGGCGCCACGCCATCGATCTGGAACAGCGCCACCACCCGCGCCAGCTGGCTGGCCTGCTCCTGCATCGAACGCGTGGCGGCAGCCGATGCCTCGACCAGCGCGGCGTTCTGCTGGGTGGTGCCGTCCATCTGCACGATCGCCTGGTTGACCTGGGCGATGCCGCTGGCCTGCTCGCGGCTGGAGCTGACGATCTCGTTCATGATGCCTGATACGCGCGCGATGCCGTCGACGATGCCTTGCATGGTGTCGCCGGCCTGGCCGGCCAGCGTCGAGCCTTGCGCGACGCGCCGGGTCGAGGCGTCGATCAGGTCCTTGATTTCCTTGGCGGCGCCGGCCGAGCGCTGGGCCAGCGCGCGCACTTCGGCAGCGACGACGGCGAAGCCGCGGCCCTGTTCGCCGGCGCGGGCCGCTTCCACCGCGGCGTTCAGCGCCAGGATGTTGGTCTGGAAGGCGATGCCGTCGATGACCGAAATGATGTCGACGATGCGTGCCGACGAGGCGTCGATCGCGCCCATGGTGTCGACCAGCTGGCCGACCATGGCGCCGCCCTGGCGTGCGACGTCGGCGGCATCCGCCGCCAGGCGGTTGGCCTGCTCGGCGCTGGAAGCGCTGTGGCCGACGGTCTGGGTCAGCTCTTCCATCGAGGAGGCGGTTTCTTCCAGCGCCGACGCCTGGCTTTCGGTGCGCTGCGACAGGTCTTGGGTTTCGCCCGCCATGGTGGCGATCGAGGCGCCGATGCTGGTGGCGCCGTGGCGCACCTGGCCGACGATATCGGCGAGGCTGGCGCGCATGCGTTCCAGCGTCGCCATCAGGCTGTCCTGGTCGCCGGCGCGCAGCGGTACCGCCACGCGCAGGTTGCCGGCGGCGATCTCGCTGGCCACGGCGGCGGCACTGGACGGTTCGCCGCCCAGGCGGCGGAACAGGGCACGCACGAACACGGCGCCTGCCAGAACGCTGAACACCAGCGTCGCCACGCACAGGGCGATCAGGATGTCGCTGCTGCGGTTGGCGCTGGCGAGCACGGTGGCCACGCGGGCATCGATCGCACGCTGCTGCATGCTCAGCAGTTCGTTTGCCTTGGCAACGTAAGTGTCTGCCGCCGGCGTATAAGCCTGGTCGAACAGGGCGCGCGCTTCCTCGTCCTTGCCTTCGGCCTTGAGGGCGGCAACCTGGTTGCGCACCTCGGTGTACTTCTGGCGCAGGGCGGCGATCTGGCCGAGCATCGCGCGCTCTTCCGGGGTGTCGAGCAGCTCGCCGACTTTCTTGAGCATCTCGCCCACGCGCGCCGTCGATTCCCTGGCTTCTTCCGCATACAGCTTGCCCAGGCCGGGATCGGCCGCGCGCGTGATCACGGCGGTGCGCTTGACGCCGACCGAGGTGTTCGTCAACCAGCTGGAGATGAGCCTTTCGGTCGCCAGCGGGCGCTCGGTGAGTGCCCGGGTATCGTTTGCCAGCACCTGCAGGCGCCAGATCGCGACCGCGGTCGAGACGAATGAGAGAACGATAATGATGGCGAACGTCAGCCTGAGCTGGCTGCGGACGCTGGACGTACGGGAAGAGGACACGGTAGTTCCTTGTGGATGCGAGAAGAGCACCGGATCGGCGCAATAGCCAATCATTTTGAACAGAATAATTCCTTAAAGCAATCTATCGTCCTTAATTACAACACTTCGTCGCTTATCGGCTTCTGCTAGGATGCCGCCATGGCTCTGCTACTTGTCCCCGGCTTCATGGCCGACGAAACCCTGTGGAACGACATGAGCGCCGCGCTGGCGCGCTTCGGTCCGATCCTGCATGCCGACCTGCGCCACGACACCTCGGTCGAGGCGATGGCGCGCCGTGCGCTGGCGGCGGCGCCGCCATCCTTCCTGCTGGTCGGCTTTTCGATGGGCGGCTACATCGCGCGTGACATCGCCCGCCTGGCGCCGGCATACGGCAAGCGGGTGGCAGCGCTGGTACTGGTGGCCACCTCGACCCGGCCCGATACCCCGGCCATGCGCCAGCGCAAGGGCGCGGTCGGGCATGCCGCGCCCTCGGTCGCCTTCAGCGGCTTGAGCCGCATCGCGGTGGCCAGCTCACTGCATCCGAAGGACAAGCACAACGAGGCGATGATCGAGCGCGTGCGCGCGATGGGCGTGCGCCTGGGCGGCGAGGTGTTCCGGCGCCAGTCGGTGCTGGAGCGGCCGGGCGACATCGACCGCCTGGATCAGATTCGCTGCCCGACGCTGGTGGTCGCGGCGGCCCAGGATCAGCTGCGCAGCCTGGAAGAGGCCCGGGAGCTGCAGGCCGGCATCCCGGACGCCACCCTGGCCGTCATCGAAGACAGCGGCCACATGATCCCGATCGAGGCACCGCAGCGCCTGCTCGAGGTGATCGTGCCCTGGCTGTCAAGCCACGCGGACTGATGCGGACGGCGCTCATCATGCAGCGCCGCGTGCGTTGACCGGCAGGCGGAACCGGAAGCAGGCGCCGCGCGGCTGGCCCGGCTCGTAGCCGATCTGGCCGCCGTGCGCACGCACGATCGCCAAACTGATCGACAAGCCCATGCCGGTGCTGTTCGGCTTGGTGCTGAACAGGCTGCCGAAGATGCGTGCCTGGTTCTGCTGCGCGATGCCGGGGCCGTTGTCGGCGACGCTGATCTCGACTTCGTCGGTGCCGACGTGGCCGGCCTGTACCGCTACCACGGCGTGCAGTTCGAGCGCACCGACAGCGTGTACGGCCACCCGCTGTATTCCAGCGATGTGCTGGGCCCGATGGCGGCCAGGGATGGCGCGCTCTGGGGCGGCTACCGCTTCGGGGGCGTGACCGTGCTGTGCCCCGGCGGCGCCCGCATCTACATGGAAGCCGACGGATTGCGGGGCGGTTCCATCTTCCACATCGAGGCCGCGCCCGACGGCACGGTCTGAGTGGCGGCGCGCGACGGTATCGCCAGCCTGGCCAGCCTGCTCCTGGGCGCATTCACGCCGGGCGTGGTCACGCTCGTCATCGGCCGGCTGCACGAACTGCTGGCACACGACCACGATGCGCAGCATGCGGCCTGGAGCCGCTCGACCACGATGTTCGCGCTGTCCCAGGCCGTGTCGGGCTATGGCTTTTCCTGGCTGTTCGCGCACAGCGGCGGCGATTACCGCGCGATCTACCTTGTGGCGGTCGCGGCCTTTGCGCTGGCCCTGCTGGCCGACCTCGCGGTGTCGCGGTCGAGGCGGCCGGCAGGATGAAGCTTATGCCCGGTTCAGGATGCGGTTGATCGCAGCCGACACGCCCTGGCCGTAGGCCGGATCGGCCTTCAGGAAGTGGCCGATCTGGCGGTCCTGGATCGCGGCGTCGGCCTGGCTCAGGGCCCCGGCGATGTTCTCGATCAGGTTGCGCCTGCCCTCATCCGTCAACAGGCGGAACAGGTTGCCGGCCTGGGTGTAGTGGTCGTCGGTGGCGCGGGTGTCGTAGCGGCCCGCCGTGCCTTCCAGCTGCCAGCCGGCGTCGCCGTGGCCGAAACCGCCGGCGGCCGGCATCGCGCCGTTCTGGACCGGGTCATAGTTGGGCGCCGCGCCGCCGTTGAAGAGCGCCATCGCGCCGTCGCGCTGCTGGTTGTGGAACGGGCAGCGCGGACGGTTCACCGGCAGGTGCTGGTGGTTGGTGCCGACGCGGTACAGCTGGGCGTCGTGGTAGGCGAACAGGCGCGCCTGCAGCATCTTGTCCGGGCTGTAGCCCAGGCCCGGCACGATGTTCGACGGCGACAGCGCGGCCTGCTCGACGTCCTGGTGGTAGTTGTCCGGGTTGCGGTTCAGTTCCAGGATGCCGACCGGGATGCGCGGGAACTCGCCCTGCGGCCAGACTTTCGTCAGGTCGAACGCGTCCCAGCCGGTCCTGGCTTCCCAGGCGGCGCGCTGGGCGTCGTTCATCACCTGCATCTCGACGCTCCAGCGCGGGAAATCGCCGCGCGCAATCGCGTTGAACAGATCGCGCTGGGCGTAGTCCGGGTCGGTGCCGGCCAGGCGCACCGCGTCGGCAGCGCTGAGGTTCTTGATGCCCTGCTGGGTCTTGAAATGCCATTTCACCCAGTGGCGCTCGCCGTCGGCATTGATCAGGCTGTAGGTGTGGCTGCCGAAGCCGTCCATGTGGCGGTAGCCGTCCGGGGTGCCGCGGTCCGAGAACAGGATCGTTACCTGGTGCAGGCTTTCCGGCGCGCGGCTCCAGAAGTCCCACATCATCTGGGCGGACTTCAGGTTGGTCTGCGGATCGCGTTTCTGGGTATGGATGAAGTCGGGGAACTTGATGCCGTCCTTCAGGAAGAAGGTCGGGGTGTTGTTGCCGACCAGGTCCCAGTTGCCGTCTTCGGTGTAGAAGCGCAGCGCGAAGCCGCGCGGATCGCGCTCGGTATCGGCCGATCCCTTTTCGCCGCCCACGGTCGAGAAGCGCAGGAAGGTCTCGGTCTGCTTGGCAACCACATTGAATAACTTGGCGCTGGTGTAGCGGCTGATGTCGTGCGTCACGATGAAGGTGCCGTAGGCGCCCGAACCTTTTGCATGGACCACGCGCTCGGGGATGCGCTCGCGATTGAAGTGCTGCAGTTTTTCGATCAGGTGGAAATCCTGCAGCAGGACCGGACCGCGCGGGCCGGCGGTGATCGAGTTCTGGTTGTCGACGACGGGGATACCGGAAGCGGTAGTGAGCTTGTTCATGTTCGTCTCTTTCATTGACTGGTCTATTGGCTATCGATTTGTTTTAATTGATAGCTTTGGTCTATAGATGCCATGGTAGAGCTTCTGGTCTATCGGGGCAAACTATCAATTTATATGGCTGAGATAGGTAAAACCAATTTACTTAGGGAATCACATTTGTGTAATGTGTTTCTCAAATTCATCATTTATTAGTATAGAGAAATTGATATGCATGCCGTGCCGACCCCATCCAGCGCCCTGAAACTATCGGAACTGATTGCTGCGCTCAGCTATGCCCTCGACATCACCGAGGGCCAGCCGCCCGGCCATTGCGTGCGCTGCTGCTGGATCGGCATGCACATCGGGCGCCGCATCGGCTTGCCGGAAGCGCAGTTGTGGGAGCTTTACTACACTTTGCTGCTGAAAGACCTGGGCTGCAGCAGCAATGCGGCGCGCATTTGCGAGCTCTACCTCACTGACGACCTCGACTTCAAGCGCGACTACAAGACGGTCGGCGACAGCCTGCCGCAGGTGCTCGGCTTCGTGCTCAAGCACACCGGTTTGAAAGCGGGATTGGCCGAGCGCTTCCGCAGCGTGATGACCATCCTGCGCGACGGTCCGGAAATCGCGCGCGACCTGGTGGCCACGCGCTGCCAGCGTGGCGCCGAGATCGCCAGCCTGCTGCGCTTTCCGCAGGGTGTTTCCGACGGCATCTATTCGCTGGACGAGCATTTCAACGGCAACGGCAAGCCGGCGCGCCTGGCCGGCGAGGCGATCCCCATGTCTTCGCGCATCTCGCTGCTGGCCCAGGTGATCGACGTCTTCCATACCGAAGGCGGGCGCGCCGCGGCACTGGAGGAAGTCCAGGCGCGTAGCGGCCAATGGTTCGATCCGGCGCTGGTGGATGCCTTCGGCCAGGTGGCGCAGTCGGCCGATTTCTGGGCGGTGCTGGCCGGGTCTGGCATCGACGGCGCCGTGGCTGCCATCCATCCGGACGGGCAGGGCCGCGAGCATGCGCTGGACGAGGATTACCTGGACGATATCGCCACCGCCTTCGGCCAGGTGGTCGATGCCAAGAGCCCGTACACCAGCGGCCACAGCGCGCGGGTGGCGCTGTACACCGACATGATCGGCGAAGCACTGGGCCTGTCGAGCCAGCGCCGCCGCTGGCTCAAGCGCGGCGCGCTGCTGCACGATGTCGGCAAGCTGGGCGTCAGCAACAGCGTGCTGGACAAGGCCGGTGCCCTCGACCGCGCCGAGTGGGATGCGGTCAAGCTGCACGCGGAATTTACCGAGACCATCCTCGGCCGTATCGAACCCTTCCGCGAACTGGCGGCGATTGCGGCCGCCCACCACGAGCGCCTCGACGGCAACGGCTACCCGCGCGGACTGACGGCGGAGGACATCCGCATCGAGACCCGCATCATCACCACTGCCGACATCTTCGACGCCATCACCGCAGTGCGCCCCTACCGCGGCGCGATCCCGATCCCGCAGGCGCTCGAGATGATGCGCAAGACGGTGGGCAGCGTGCTCGACCCGGAATGCTTCGAGGCGCTGGTGCGTGCGGTGGAACGTGTACCATTTGCCGAGGCCGCCTGAGGCCAGGGCGCCACAACTGTCAACTTATTACCCCAACGTGCCGCCAACCTTGCAATATTGATGCCGTGCAACATCTTTTGATAGGTATGATATTGCTTTAAGTCATCAAATTTTGATGTTATGGCAGGTTTGCCCGCTATGAATCCACCGCCGTCGCCGTCTTGCACGCTCAAGTTGTCGGAACTGATCGCCTCGCTCAGTTACGCCCTCGACATCACCGAAGGCCAGTCGCCCGGCCATTGCCTGCGCTGCTGCTGGGTCGGCATGCACATCGGCCGCCAGGCCGGGCTTAGCGACAGGGAATTGTGGGAGCTCTACTACGTGGTGCTGCTCAAGGACCTGGGCTGCAGCAGCAATGCCGCGCGCATCTGCGAGATGTACCTCACTGATGACCGCAATTTCAAGCGCGACTGGATGCTGGTCGACGACAGCCTGCACAAGGTGCTCGGCTTCGTGCTCAAGCACACCGGCCTGAAGGCCGGGCTGGCCGAGCGCTTCCGCAACGTGATGCGCATCGTGCGCGACGGCCGTGACCTGCAGGACGAATTCGTCGCCACCCGCTGCCAGCGCGGCGCCGAGATCGCGCGCCTGCTGCGCTTCCCGGAAGCGGTATCGCAGGGCATCTACAGCCTGGACGAGCATTTCAACGGCAACGGCAAGCCGGAACGGCTGCAAGGCGAAGACATTCCACTGTATTCGCGCATCGCGCTGATGGCGCAGGTGGTCGACGTGTTCCACACCGAAAGCGGGCGCGAGGCCGCGCTGAAGGAGGTGCGCAGCCGCGCCGGCCAGTGGTTCGACCCGCGCCTGGTGGCGGCCTTCGAGCAGGTCGCCGCCGCGGACACGTTCTGGCACACGCTGGGCGCTCCCGACATCGAGCGCGCCGTGACCGCGCTGCCGGCGGCCGCCCTCGACCGCCAGTACGTCCTCGACGACGACTACCTGGACGACATCGCCACCGCCTTCGGCCAGGTGGTCGATGCCAAGAGCCCCTACACGGGCGGCCACAGCGCGCGCGTCGCGCTGTACACCGACATGATCGCCGAATCGCTGGGACTCTCGGAAGAACGGCGCCGCTGGCTCAAGCGTGGCGCGCTGCTGCACGACGTCGGCAAGCTGGGCGTCAGCAACAGCGTGCTGGACAAGGCCGGCAAGCTCGATCCGGACGAGTGGGAAGCGGTCAAGGAACACGCGCGCTACACCGAGACCATCCTCGGCAGCATCGGCGCCTTCCGCGAACTGGCGGCCATCGCCGGCGCCCACCACGAAAAACTGGACGGCACCGGCTACCCGCGCGGCCTCAGCGCCGACCAGATTCCGATCGAGACGCGCATCATCACCACCGCCGACATCTTCGACGCGATCACGGCCGAGCGTCCCTACCGCGGCGCGATCCCGATCCCGCAGGCGCTGGAGATCATGCGCAAGACGGTCGGCACGGCGCTCGATGCCGATTGCTTCGAGGCGCTGGTGCGGGCGGTGGAAGCGGTGCCGTTTCCAGCAGCGGCCTGAGGGCAGGTGCGCGCGTGGTAGCGCGCATGCCAAGGAAATAGACAGACTATCGACAAGAAAAAAGGCGCCGTCCCTGGCAGGGATGGCGCCTTTTTTTATCGTTGGGGCGAGGAGGGGATCTCGCCAAGCCCCGCACGTTGCGGGGTGATCGTAAAACTTATACGACGGTCAGGGTCACGTCGATGTTGCCGCGGGTCGCGTTCGAGTACGGGCAGACGACGTGGGCGGCCTCGACCAGTTCCTGCGCAGCGGCGCGGTCCATGCCCGGCAGGCTCACGGCCAGTTCCACGGCCAGGCCGAAGCCGTTGGGGATCGGGCCGATTTCAACGCTGGCGTCGACGGCGGTATCGGCCGGCACCGCGATTTTCTTCTGGCCGGCCACGAACTTCAGGGCGCCGATGAAGCAGGCCGAGTAACCGGCCGCGAACAGCTGTTCCGGGTTGGTCGCGCCACCCTTGCCGCCCATTTCCTTCGGCGGCTGCAGGGTCACGTCGAGCAGGCCGTCGTCGGTGGTCGCACGGCCTTCGCGGCCGCCGGTGGTGTGGGCTTTGGCGGTGTACAGGACTTTGTCGAGCTTGGTGGTCATGGCGTTACCCTTTCAATAATTGAAGAATTGTGTCGTGATTCTAGTGGAGGTGCCAACGATGTGGCGCTTCCATGGGTAGAACTATAGCGCACAATTAAATAGCGCGCTATTTATTATTTTTGATGACAGCGATAGCCGGGATCGATGCGGTGTATCAGCCGGGTTGAATGCAGCCTGGCTCAGCGCGGCCGCGCGAACACCTGGGTCCAGTAGGGCGTGCGGTTCTCGTTCTCCGGATTGATCGCATACGCCGCCCCCATCTCGGTGAAATTCGGGTTCATGATGTTGGCGCAATGGCCCGGACTATCGAGCCAGGCCGCCACCGCTTCCTGCGGCGTGCGGTTGCCGGAGGCGATGTTCTCGCCCACCGTGCGCCAGGTGTAGCCGGCGCGGGTGGCGCGGTCGGCCGGCTCGCTGCCGTCTTTTTCCTGGTGGCTGAAATAATGGCCCTCGGCCATGTTGGTGCTGTGGGCCAGCGCGGCCAGGCCCAGGCGCCTATTCCACACGACCGGCGGCGCCGCCGCGAACGACTGCGTGCCGCAGCTGCGCGGCTGCGCCCGCGCGCGGTTGACGCCGTCGAGGATCTCGGCCCCGGCGGTTTCCCAGCCGGGCAGCTCGGGCAGGATCAGCGGATGCGCCAGCACCACCTGCCAGGCGTCGCCGCGGCGCGCGGTGCCGATCGCGGCCAGGCCCGGGTCGAGCAGCGTGACGCAGTATTTCTGGCGCAGCACCGCCATCGCCGCCGGCGCATCCCTGGGGCCGGTCAGCGAGATCGCTTCGGCACGGTCGGCGCGGTAGCCCAGGCGCTGCAGCGCCGATTCGAGGAAGGTGCCGGTGCCGACTTCCACGCGCGCCAGCGCGGTTTCCGGCACCAGCGGCGGCGCCGCGGGACGGCCATCGCAACCGGCGGGCGCGGCGCGGTAGGCGTTCACCAGGTCGGCCAGTTCGTCGGCATGCGCCGGGGTGGGGGCCAGCAGCGCGGCGGCGGCGCCGAACAGGACGAGGCTGGCGATGGCAGGGGGCAGGAAGGCGGGAAGGGGAATAGCGCGCGACATGCATAGGCAGGTGGGGGCGCCCGCCCTACCCACAATGAATCCTTGGCAAGGGGTGGGGATTAATTTAGCATTCCCTGCTTCATTGATGAGGAGACATTGTATGAAGCCTACCCTGGGCAGCGCCCTGATTGCCGGCCTGTTCGCCGGCGCAGCCTTTGCCGCTCCGACGGCTGCGTTGCCAACTGCGGTGGCCGCCACTGCGGTGGCCGCCACTGCGGTGGCCGCCACTGCGGTGGCCGCCACTGCGGTGTCTGCCGCCACCCCGGCGGCCCCCTCCGGCGCGACTGCCGCCGCGCCGGTGTCCGGCGTCGACAAGAGCGCGCTCGACGCGGCGGTGCGTCCGCAGGACGACTTTTTCCGTTATTCGCAGGGCACCTGGCTGAAGGACGTCGAGATCCCGAACGACCGCTCGAGCTGGGGCGCTTTTAACATCGCACAGGAAAACGTCGAAGGCCAGATCCGCACGCTGATCGAGGGGGCGGCGCAGGACAAGGCGGCGAAGACCGGTTCCGACAACCAGAAGATGGGCGATTACTACGCCAGCTACGTCGACCAGGCGCAGCGCAATGCGCTCGGCGCGACGCCCCTGAAGGCCGAGCTGGCGCGCATCGCCGCGTTGAATGACAAGCGGGGCCTGGGCGCGCTGGCCGCGCATGCCGGCCGCATCGGCGCCGGCAGCCCAATCGCCATGAGCGTGGGCCAGGACAGCAAGCAGTCGACGCGCTACCTGGTCGATATTTCGCAGTCGGGCCTGGGCATGCCGAACCGCGATTTCTATATCCAGACCGGCGACGCCAAGCTGATGGACACCCGCGCCAAATACCAGGCGCACGTCGAAAAACTGCTGGCGCTGGCCGGCCAGCCCGACCCGGCCGGCCAGGCCGCGCGCATCGTGGCGCTCGAAACCGCGATCGCCATGGCCCAGTGGAGCGCGGTGCAGAACCGCGACCCGGTCAAGACCTACAACAAGGTGACGATCGCCGGGCTGAAGGCGCTGGCGCCCGGCTTCGACTGGGATGGCTGGATGAAGGAACAGGGCATTGCCGGCAAGGTGAGCGAGGTCAACGTCAGCCAGCCGACTTATATCCAGGCGCTGGACGGGATCGTCGCCGCCACCCCGGTCGACACCTGGAAATCCTATTTCACGTTCCGCCTGTTGAGCACTTACGCACCTTACCTGTCGCAGCCCTTCGTGGACGAGAGCTTCGCCTTCCGCGGCAGCGTGCTGTCGGGCGCCAAGGTCAACCGTCCGGTCGAGAAGCTGGCGATCGCCCAGATCAACCGCGACCTCGGCGAAGTCGTCGGCAAGGTCTATGTGAAAAACTACTTCCCTGCCGAGCGCAAGGCACAGGTCCAGGACATGGTGAACAACTTCCTGCTGGCCTACAAGGAGCGCATCGAGACCCTCGACTGGATGAGCCCCGAGACCAAGAAGCAGGCGCAGGCCAAGCTGGCCAAGATTTCGGTCAAGGTGGGTTATCCGGACCAGTGGCGCGATTATGCGGCGCTGGTCATCAAGCGCAGCGACCTCGCCGGCAACGTGATGCGTTCGCGCGAGTTCGCCCACCAGTACGGCGTGAACAAGCTGGGCCAGCCGGTCAACCGCGGCGAATGGCACATGACGCCGCAGACCGTGAACGCCTACTACAGCCCGGAGATGAACGAAGTCGTGTTCCCGGCCGCGCGCCTGCAGTCGCCGCTCTACGATGCGAATGCCGAGCCGGCCATCAACTACGGCGCGGTCGGCATCTCGATCGGCCACGAGATCAGCCACGCCTTCGACGACCAGGGCGCCCAGTACGACGGCGACGGCAATTTGCGCAACTGGTGGACGAAAGAAGACGGCGAGAAATTCGCCGCCAAGGGCAAGGTGCTGGTGTCGCAATACAACGGCTACAGCCCGGTCGACGGCTACCACCTGAACGGCGAGCTGACGCTGGGCGAGAACATCGCCGACAACGCCGGCGCCATCATGGCCAGCCGCGCCTACCGGATCTCGCTGAAGGGCAAGCCGGCGCCGGTGATCGACGGCTACAGCGCCGAACAGCGCATCTTCATGGGCATGGCCCAGGCGCGCCGCGGCAAGGCGCGCGACGCCGCCCTGATCGCACAGGTGAAATCGGACCCGCATTCGCCATCCGAATTCCGCGTCAACGGCAGCCTGCGCAACCACCCCGGCTATTACGAGGCCTTCGACGTCAAGCCGGGCGACAAAATGTACCTGGCACCGGAACAGCGCGTGATCTTCTGGTAACCGGCAGCGCCGATGTGAGCGACGCCAGCCTGGAGGCTGGCGTTTTTCATTCCGCGCATCCTGTTGGCGCATCTCGTTAGCTTTAAGATTGGCTTCATCCATTCAACGTAAGGTCGGCCGGCATGCGTATCCTGCTCGTAGAAGACGACATTTCCCTCGGCGACACCATCCAGGCCTGGCTGCGCCTGGACGGTCACGCCGTCGATTGGGTCGAGCGCGGCGATTCGGCCGACACCGCCCTCATGACCCACCATTACGACTGCGTGCTGCTCGACCGCGGCTTGCCCGGCCTGAGCGGCGATGCCCTGCTCGCCAGCCTGCGCACGGCCGGCAACGCCGTGCCCGTGATCCTGATTACCGCCTTCAATGCGCTGGCGGACCGCATCGAAGGACTCGACCTGGGCGCCGACGATTACCTGGTCAAGCCCTTCGAGCTGGAAGAGATGTCGGCGCGCATCCGGGCCGCGGCACGGCGCGGCGTCAACCGGGCCAGCAATGCGCTGGCGCACGGCGCCATCGCGCTCGATCCCGACACCAGGCAGGTCACCCTGGCCGGCCAGGCGGTGGCGCTGACCGCGCGCGAATACCATGTGCTGTACGCGCTGCTGCTGCGCAGGAATGCGATCGTGACCCGCGCCCAGATCGAGGAAACGCTGTACGGCTGGGGAGACGAGGTCGAGAGCAATACGATCGAGGTGTATATCCACAACCTGCGCAAGAAACTGGGCGGCGACAGCATCGTCACCGTGCGCGGCCTTGGCTACCGCATGAAGCACGATGAAGCCTGAATCCGCATCCTGGTCGCTGCGGCGGCGCCTGCTGGGGGCGATCCTGTCCGCCAGCGCCGTGTTGTGGCTGGCCAGTCTCGGCATCGCCACCGCGATCGCGTGGCAGGAAACCAGCGAGGTGTTCGACGACGCGCTGGAGGAGGCGGGCTACCTGATCATGGCCGCCACCACCGACTGGAACGAACGCGGCCTGGCCATCCCGCCGCGTCCGGGCGCCGCCGCGCGCAAGGCCGACATGCAGTACCAGGTCGTGTTCCGCGGCCGGGTACTGCAGCGCACCGGCGGCGCGCCGGCCGCGCCTTTTGTCGTCGATAGCGAGGACAGCGACGACAGCCACGGCTTTGCCGACGCGGACGCCGACGGCCACCGCTGGCGCGTGTTCGTGGTGCGCGACCAGGACCGCCACGTCGAGGTGCAGGTCGGCCAGCGCGCGTCGGACCGCTACGAGATCCTGGAGGAACTGGCCGAACACCTGTGGCCGCCGGTGCTGGGCATGCTGGCGCTGCTGGCCCTGGTCTGCTGGTTCCTGATCGGGCGCGTGCTGAAGCCGCTGCGCCGTACCGCCGCGGCCATCGCCGCCAAGACCCCCGGCGACCTGGCGCTGGTGCCGGCCACCGGCCAGCCACGCGAGGTACTGCCGATCGTGCAGGCGTTGAACGGCGTGCTGGGGCGGCTGGAAGCGGCGCTGCAGGCCGAGCGCCGCTTCACCGCCGACGCCGCCCACGAATTGCGCACGCCGCTGGCCGGCCTGCACATGCACGTGCAGCTGCTGCAGCGCCAGCATCCGCAGCCCGCGCTGGCGGCGCCGTTCCGGAAGCTGCGCCAGGACATCGCGCGCATCACGGCCCTCGTCGACAGCCTGCTGCTGCTGGCGCGCCTGGATCCGCTGGCCCCTACCCAGCTGGCGCGCCAGGAGGTAGCGCTGGCGCCCTTGCTGGAGCGCCTGCTGGCGATTCACGCGCCGGAGGCGGCGCGGCGTAACATCCGGGTGGAAGGTCGCTGCGAGCTGGATGCGGTACAGGCCGATCCCGCGATGCTCGAGATCGTGCTGCGCAACCTGCTCGACAATGCCCTGCGCTATTGCCCGGACGGCAGCCGGATCGAGATCGAAGCCGGCCATGAAGGTGGCAGCGGCCGCGCCCGCATCGCCGTGCGCGACGACGGCGCCGGCGTCGACGAGGCCAGCCGCGCACGCCTGACCGAGCGTTTCTTCCGCGTGCTGGGGCAGGGCCAGGCCGGCAGCGGGCTCGGGCTGTCGATCGTCAAGCGCATCGCCGACCTGCACGGCATCGCGCTCGGCTTCGGCAGCGGCCTGGACGGGCGCGGGCTGGGCGTGTTCCTGGACTTTCCTGCGGCACCTTAAGATACATTTAATGTCGGCTGCGTGTAATGGCCCCATTCCCACACGACAGGAGCCGACCATGACAACCATCACCCGCATCGCCTGCATCGCCACCCTGCTGGCCGCCTCGGCCACCGCCAGCGCCCAGTCCGGGGGCTACAGCGGCCCATCGACCCAGGCCGCACCAAGCGGCTACACCGGCCCCTCGAGCGTGCCGCTGATGAGCGCCAAGGCCTTGCTGGACAGCGGCAAGGATGACCAGTACGCGCGCCTGCGCGGCAAGCTGACGGGCCACAAGGGTGGCGAAGACTACGAGTTCAGCGACGCCAGCGGCAAGATGACGGTCGAGATCGACGCCAAGCACTTTCCGGCGGGCGTGAAGATCGACCAGAACACCCAGGTCGAGCTGGTCGGCGAATTCGACAAGGAAACCTTCGGCGAATCGACGCTCGAGGTCAAGCAGATCAAGGTCGTCGGCCAATGACGGTAGGGGGACGCAAGCGGATTGATTGTTACGCCATGCGTAACGAATAATCTTTCCAGCCGCTATTTTTCGATGCGGAGTCGAGGATTACCATTTCCTGGTCAACACTCACCGGATCGAACACAATGAAATCCCCACTGCTCCTGGCTGCATTGCTCGTTACCACCCTGGCCGCCGGTGCGGCCGAACAACCGGCCAGCTTCCTCGGCAACGCGGCGCCGGCCCAGGCCAGGCCCGACCGGGTCATCGTCCTGACCGACGCCACCCGCTACATCAACGTCACCGGCGGCCAGACCGTGCGCTTCGTCGCCGGCGACCGCAGCTTCGCCTGGACCTTCGAGAATGGCAGCGCCCACCTGGCCCCGTTCGACCTCGAACGCATCCTTCCGAAGGACGTGCTGCATCACCGCGTGACCGCCTACGTGGCCGACAACCCGCTGTACGCGAATAACTGATCTAGCCGGGCCGGGTAGAATACTGGGCCTATGCGCAAGGATCTCGATTACGGCCTGCTGCATGCCATGAGCGCCTTCGTGCACGTCATGGACGGCGGCAGCTTCACCGCTGCGGCGCAGCACATGGGCATTACCAAGGCCCAGGTGTCGCGCCTGGTGACCCTGCTGGAAAACCGCCTGCAGACCAAGCTGTTGCAGCGGACCACCCGCCGCATCGCCGCCACCAGCGTCGGCGAACGCTATGCCGAACAATGCAAGACCATCCTCGACCTGGTGGCCGAGGCCGAAGGCGAGGCCGGCGGCGCCGCGCACCAGTCGAGCGGCCGGCTGCGGGTGATGAGCATGACCGGCTTCGGCAACCGCTACATCACGCCGCTGGTCGCCACCTATTGCGCGGCGAATCCACGCGTCACCATCGAATACCATTCCTCGCAAGACCCGCCCGACCTGCTGGCCGAAGGCATCGACGTCAGCATCTACCTGGCGCAGGCGCTGCCCGATTCGGCGCTGGTCGCGCTCAGGCTCGGGCGCATGTTCTCGGTGCTGTGCGCGGCGCCCGGCTACCTGGCGCGCCAGGGCGTGCCGCAATCGCCGCAGGCGCTCGCCGGCCACACCTGCCTGCGCCTGGTGAATGCCTCGTTCAGCTCGACCTGGGAACTGGAGCAGGGCCGGCAGCGCTTCACGCTCGACCCCGAAGGCCCGCTGGTCGGGAACACCGTCGAAGTGCTGCTGGACGGCGCGCTGAGCGGCCTCGGCATCGTCATGCTGCCGGCCTACAGCGTGGTCGACGACCTGCGGCGCGGCCGCCTGGTGCAGGTGCTGCCGGACTGGCGCTCGCCCGAGATCGGCATCTTTGCGCTGCTGCCCTCGGGCCGCTTCGTGGATGCCAAGACGCGCGCCTGGATAGCCCTGCTCAAGCAGCACCTGCCGCCGGCGGTCGCGCGCGATACGGCGTATTTCGAGGCATCCGGGGCAGCAAGCCAGGCGAACGACTGATCTTGCCAACATGGCATTACAATCAGGCATCCAACTGAAAACCAAGGGAAGCCTGTCATGCGTCGCTCCATTCTCCTCCCATGCCTGTTCGTCCTCGCCGCCGCGCCCGCCGTGCAGGCCCAGACGACCGTAAAGATCGGCACGGTGTCGCCGCTGTCCGGCTCCGGCGCCCACCAGGGCAAGGACATCGAAAACGGCGCGCGCATGGCGATCGACGAACTCAACGCCAAGGGCACGCCGGTCGGCGGCAAGCAGGTGAAATGGGTGCTGCAGCCCGAGGACGACGGCGCCGACCCGAAGATGGGCACCGCCGCCGCGCAGAAGCTGGTCGACGCCGGCGCCGTGGCCGTGGTGGGGCACCTGAACTCGGGCACCACGGTGCCGGCCTCGAAGATCTACAACAGCGCCGGCATTCCGCAAATCTCGCCGGCGGCCACCACGCCGCTGTACACCCGCCAGAGTTATAAAACCGCCTTCCGCGTGGTCGCCAACGACGGCCTGGTCGGGCGCACGCTGGCCACGTATTCGATCAAGACCCTGCACGCGACGAAGATTGCCGTGATCGACGACCGCACCGCCTTCGGCCAGGGCCTGGCCGACGAATTCGTGAAGGGCGTCAAGGCGGCCGGCGGGGCCGAGCTGGTCAGCCGCCAGTTCACCAACGACAAGGCGACCGACTTCAATGCGATCCTGACCCAGATCCGCGCGCGCAAGCCGGACGTGGTGTTCTACGGCGGCATGGACGCGGTGGCCGGTCCGCTGCTGAAGCAGATGAAGGCGCTCGGCATGGGGGCGAAGCTGGTGTCGGGCGACGGCATCTGCTCGGAAAAGCTGCCGCAGCTGGCGGGCGACGCGCTCGGCAACGACCACGTCCTGTGCGTCGTGGCGGGCGGCGTCACCGGTCCCGAGGAGGCGGCGGCCAAGGCCTTCAGCGACCGCTACCGCCAGCGCTACAAGATGGAACTGCAGACCTACGCGCCCTACGCCTACGACGCCGTGATGGTGTTTGCGCAGGCGATGCAGCAGGCCGGTTCCAGCGACCCTGCGAAATTCCTGCCGGCGCTGGCGAAGGTCAAGCACCAGGGCGTTACCGGCACCATCGCCTTCGACCCCCACGGCGACCTGCTGAATGCCGCGCTGACCCTGTACACCTACCGCGACGGCAAGAAGGTCAAGCTGCAAGTCATGCGCTGATCGGCACCCCTCAGCGCGCGTTCGGCTGCGCCAGCTGCGCGGCGGCAATGCGCTGCAGGGCCATGGCGGTGGCCGGATCGATGCCGAGTTCACGCGCCGCGTGCTCGCTGGCGCCGAGCGAACGCGGGTCCTTGCCGGTGACGGCACCGAAGACGGTCAGCGCTTCCAGGTAATAGCCGTGGACGCTGCCGTGGTAGTTGTCCGGCGCCCACAGGTTGATCTGGCCGGCGGTAATGCCGTCGTACGGGTTCGGATCGGCCAGGCCGCCGGCAATCGCGCGGTTCCAGGCTTCGCCGACCGGAATCACGCCGTCGATCAGGGGCGAGGCGGCGTCGGCGGCATCGTAGCCGTGGCGCACGTCCGTTGCCATCTGGGCGATCGGCTTGCCGTACCAGGCGCCGTCCGGCTTCCAGGTCTGGTCCGCACGCGACCAGGTCGCGGTCAGCATCACGCGCACCTTGGGGTTCTTGTCGTGGAAGGCTTCGGCCAGCAGGCCCGAATATTTGATCAGTATCTCCGGATTGCCGGGCCGCTTGGCGTCGAGCGTGCTGTAGCTCTGCAGCAGCACCAGGTCCCAGGCTTTCGCGATGGTGCCCAGCTTCTTGTCGTAATGGTCGTGCAGGCCGGCGCCGGGGATGGTTTCCAGGCTGACGTCGTAGTGCAGCCCGGCTTCCTCGGTGAAGGTCTTGAACAGGGCCGGCACGCCGCCGATGCCGGCGCCGTTCAGGTCGGTGACCGTGTCCGGCCGGTAGGCCTTGACCGACGGCGCCGGTGCGCCGGCGGGGTCGCCGTAGGTGAAACTGTTGCCGACGAACAGGACGGTGGTGGCAGGCGCTGCGCCGGCGCCGGCAGTGAGGGCGGCGAGGGCAGCGCCGCCGAGCAGGCGGCGCACGGGAGGCGGGACAGTAAGGTGGGCCAGCATGATGGTCCTAGTGAAAGTTACAAACAAGTATTCCGCCTGCCGGCCGTTTTGTCCAGCCGGATCAGCCGCGCGGCGCTTTGCGGCGGCGCGCCACGCACATCAGGCCACCCAGCGTCAGGAACATCGCCACTGTACCCGGTTCCGGCACTTCGGCGGCCAGCTGCTCGGATGCAAAGCGCTGCAGTGCGGCGGCATGCGCGGCGCTGATGCCGAGGTCGCGTGCGACGGTGTCGCCGGCGCCGAGCGAGGTCGGGTCGAGGCCGGTGATGCTGCCGAACATGGTCAGCGCTTCCAGATAGTAGCCGTAGGGGCTGGCATGGTAGTTCTCCGGCGCCCACAGGTCGATCTGGCCATCGCCGATGCCGTCGTACGGGTTGGCGTCGGCCAGGCCGCCGGCGATGGCACGGTTCCAGGCCTGGCCGACCGGGATCACGCCGTCGATCAGGTCGGACGCGGCGTCGGCGGCGTCGTAGCCCTTGCGGATGTCGAGCGCCATCTGGAAGATCGACTGGCCCAGCCACGGGCTATTGGTCCGGTAGGTGAGGTCGGCGCGCGACCAGGTCGCGTCCAGCAGGATGTTCACGTCCGGGTTGAGGCTGTGGAAAGCTTGCGCCAGCAGGCCGGAATACTGGATCAGCTTGGCGGGATCGCCGGGCTTCGCGGCATCCAGCGTGCTGTAGCTCTGCATGACCACCTTGTCGTAGGGGGCGAGTATGGTGTCCAGCTTGGTGTTGTAGTGGGTGTCGAGGCCGACGCCGGGAATGGTTTCCAGGCTGACCTTGTAATCCAGGCCGGCCTGGACGGTCATGGCCTTGAACAGGGCCGGGACGCCGCCGATGCCGGAGCCGTTCAGGTCGGTGACCGTATTCGGCTGGTAATACTGGACGGTGGGCGCGGCGCCGGCCGGCTCGCCATAAGTAAAGCTGTTGCCGATGAACAGGATGGTCGTAGTGGCCGAGGCTGGTACAGCAACAGCGCCGAAAGCCAGGCCGGCAAACAGGGCGGTGCCGAGGCGGCGCAGGGTACGAGGGGTGTGCATGTTGTCTCCTGATAATTTAGATTCCCGCGCTCTCAAGATGAGGCGAAGTCGTCTCTCATGTGCAAATTTCATGCCTCGCGACCGGTTCTCCTGGATGGACGGGCTTTGTTCAAGGCGCCGCCGATTGAGGTTGCGGAAATTTGTAAAAATTACCGACACTCGAAAGACAAGATATATCGTCAATGTGTAAATACGAAAAGTTACATTTTGGCAGCATGTTCGTGTGCTAACGTTGGCGCTGCCGCACGGCCGCTACACTACAGCTTGCATGATGACCTGGAGTGAATGTGCGCTACCTGGATTTCAGTTCCTGGCAGGCGGTCCTGACGACCTTCCTCAGCCTTGCCGTGTTTACCCTGCTCGGCGTCGGCATTCGCGTGCTGATGATGCAGACCGTGCAGCAGCGCCGCGAGCGCATGAACCGCCAGATCAACGAGCGCCTGCGCACGCTGATCTCGGCCTACCGCACGCTGGGCGGCTCGTTCACCGGCCAGCTGACGGTGGACCCGACCCACCTGCGCGAGCTGCGCATGGCGCCGCCGGCGGAGGTCGACGAAGGCCGGCTCGACGCGGCCCGGCCTGACGCGGCCCGGCCTGAGGCGTCCCTCACCAATTCCGACCGCGCACGGCGCATCCGCGACGCGGTCGAAGCGGCCCTGGCCGACATCCTGCTGCTCGGCACCGAAGAGCACTGCCGCCTGGCGGCGCAAGCCGCGCGCGACATGGCGGCCGGGCGCCCGATCCACACCGCCGACCTGGTGATCTCGCTGCGCAGCTTCGTCCGCGAAGCGCTCGACCTGGGGCCGCTGCCGGAGGATGCGCGCGTGCCGCTGCAGGGGCCGACGCGGACCCAGGGGAGTGGCGGCGGACGCGCCAAGGGCGATGGCGACAAGGGCGGCGGCGGTAAAGGCGGCGGTGGAGGAGGTGGAGGTGGAGGAGGTGGGGGCGGCATGGAGGGCGGCGGTGCCGGGATCGACCTGGGGCACCACGGCGCCGACCCCCACGCCGGCTAGCAGCGCTTATTTTGGCTGCGTATTCTGCTCGGCAATCAGCTTGGCGACCGGCGAATCGGCTTTCACCGGCTCGATCAGGAGCACCTGCCGGCGGCTGATCAGCATGCGGTCCGGCTGGTGCGGTTCGGCGCCGCGCTTGACCAGCACGTTGGCGACCGCGCGTGTCTCCGGGTTCTGCCGGGTCTGGACGTAGAACACGTCGCGCAGCGACAGGTAGTCGCCGGCAGCCTCCAGCCGGCCGAAGTACAACTGGCCGTTGATCAGCGCCACCGACTGGTAGGCGCTGCCGGTATCGGGGACCTTGCCGTGCTGTGCCGTCTGCCAGCCGATCCAGCACAGGGCCGCCGCGATGACGGCGAGGGCCAGCGCGATCGTGCGCACGGCGAATGTCTGCATGTCTGCTCCGCTTCGGTAGGGAAAGTGCGGCGCAGTGTAGCAGGAAGGGATTCTCGTCGAATAGCCCCATCCCGCGTAACTGAACAACATCGTTTTCGGGTCATTTCGTTGTCATAAATATAGTCTATGGTTGTCGCTACACTCCATGGATGATCTTATGTCACGTTCGGCGCCGCTATTCCAACCTCTGTTGTTCAAACCCCTTGCCCTGGCATTGGCACTGGCCCTCGGCAGCGCCGGCGCCTCCGCCACCCCGTTCCTGATCACGACGCCGAGCACCGCGGCGCAAGTCCTCGGCACGGCCGGCGGCGAAACCGGCACCGTCGCGCAGGGCGCTTCGCTGACCGTGGCCGGCTCGACGGTGGCGGTGGGCATCACCGGCAACAACGCCGTGTTGAACAACCTGGGCAGCATCGTCCAGACCGGCAGCGGCCGCGCGATCCGCGACAACCGCGGCGTGAGCGGGCTGGTCGTCAATAACGGCAGCAGCACCAACCGCGCTGCGCTGATCCGCACCGCGGACGCCGACGTCATCCAGATGAACGTGCCGGCCGCCAGCGTCACCTTGAACAACTACGGCACTCTGCTGTCGCTGAACGCGTCCAACGGCGGCGCGCAAGCCGTGGATTTCGCCTCGGTGACGGGTGCGAACGTGGTCAACAATTACGCCGGCGGCGTGCTGCAGGCGAACGAAGCCGACGCCGTCCGCCCCGGCGCCAACGGCGTGGTCAACAATGCAGGCACGATCCGCTCCAGCGCCGCTACTGGCGGCGGCAGCGACGGCGTCGACGGCCAGAACAACAGCGGCATCGTGGTCGCGAACAGCGGCCTGATCCAGGGCGGACGGCATGGCATCACCGGCGGCCAGCTCGACAGTGCCAGCGCCTTCAGCATGACGGTGACCAACACTGCCGGCGCGACCATCGCCGGCAGCAACGGTTCCGGCCTCAACATCGATGGCTTCAATGGCCGCCAGGTGCTGACCGTGGTGAATGGCGGCACCATCGTCGGCGCCGGCGTCAGCGGCGACGGCGACGGCATCGACGTCGACGGCATCGCCAACATCACCAACAGCGGCGTGATCCGTTCGACCAACGCGGTGGAGCCGGCGTCCGCCGGCCTGGCCTACAGCGAAGGCATCAGCGTCGGCGGCGGCCGCATCGTCAACAGCGGCACCATCGAAGGCCTGGTCGCCGCCGGCAACGCCAATGCGGTGGGGCGCGGCATCACGCTGGCCGGTAACGACATCGCCGGCGGCGCCCAGGCCGGCACCCGCGAAGGCCTGTACGGCAACGCCGCCATCGTCAACCAGGCCGGCGGCACCATCCGCGGGCAAAGCGATTCGGCGATCGTGGCGGTGGGCGCGGCCAGCGGCTTCACGGTCACCATCGACAACAATGCCGGCGCCCTGATCCTGGGTGGCGGCAGCGCCAATGCCGCCATCAAGGCCGGCGCCGACAACACCATCGTCACGAATGCCGGCACCATCGACGGCAGCAGCAGCGGCAAGGCGATCCAGATGGGGAGCGGCACCAACCGCATCGTGATCCAGGGCGGGGCGGCGCGGGTGCTGGGCGCCATCGACGGCGGCAGCGGCAGCACCGGCGTCGTCATCGATGCCGGCGCCGGCCATGCCTTCGCCTACGCGGGCGCGATCTCGAACGTGAACAGCGTCGAAATCCGCAGCGGCGACGTGACCCTGTCCGGCAAGAGCAGCTACGGCGGCGCCACGATCCTGAGCGGCGGCGCGCTGACCCTCGACGGCGCCGACCGCATCGCCGCCGACAGCGCGCTGGTGCTGGCCGGCGGCCTGCTGAAACTGGGCGGCGCCGGCGGCCAGGGCTTCGCCAGCCTGTCGCTGACGGACGATTCGGGCATCGACTTCGGCGTCGGCGGGCTGACCTTCGGCGGCCTGGGCGAGATCGCCGCCGGCAAGACCCTGGCCTTGAGCGGCATCCTGGGCACGCCGGATTACCTGCTGCGCTTCGCCGGCGACCTGGCCGGCGACAGCGCCTTCCAGGCCTTGGTGCGCGCCGCCAGCACCGACCGCTTGCCGCTGCGCGTCAGCTTCGACGGCACTTATACCAGGGTGAACGTCAATGCCGGCGAGGTGCCGGAGCCGGCCAGCGTCGCGCTGGTGCTCGGCGGCCTGGGCCTGCTGGGTGCGATGGGCCGGCGCCGCAAACAGCCGGCCTGACCGGCATTGCACAGCGCGGCCGCCGGGGAGTCTGCATGAGGGATAGTGGCATACGGGGCAGCATGGGCGCGAAAAAAATCCTTCTGTTGAGCGTGCCGGCCGGCGCCGGCCACACCCGGGTCGCCGAGGCGATCCGCGCCTACGCGGCCGGGCAGGACGAGCTCGAGGTTACCCACCTCGACGCCACCGCCTTCGCCACGGCGCGCCTGCGCACCGCCTACACCGGCCTGTACCTTTATCTGGTGCGGCGCGCGCCGGGCCTGTGGGCACGCCTGTACCGGCTGACCAACCAAGCCCGCCCCGACGGTGCGCTGCACCGCCTGCGGCGCCGCGTCGAACGCCACGAGAGCCGCGCCCTGGTCGCGAAGATCGCCGCGATCCAGCCGGACATCGTCGTGTGCACGCACTTCCTTCCGGCCGAGCTGCTGTCGCACGAGATCGCGGCGGGACGGCTCGCCTGCGCGCTGTGGGTGCAGGTGACCGATTTCGACCTGCACCGCATGTGGCTGCACCCGCACGTCACCGGCTACTTCGCGCCCAACGAGGAAGTGGCCTTCCGCATGCGCGCGCAGGGCATTCCGGCGCAGGCGGTGCACGTCAGCGGCATCCCGACCATGCCGGCGTTTGCCTGCCTGCCCGATCGCGTGGCGTGCGCCCGTGCGCTCGGCCTCGACCCGGCGCGCATGACCTTCCTGCTGATGGGCGGCGGCGCCGGCCTCGGCGGTTTGAGCGGGGTCGCGCAGGCGCTGCTGGCGCTGCCCGGCGACTTCCAGCTGATCGTTTTGGCGGGAAAAAATGCCGAAGAACTGGCGGCGCTGCGGCGCCTGGCGGCGGCGCATCCTGGCCGGCTGTCGCCGCAGGGCTACAGCGACCGGGTCGAGCGGCTGATGGCCTGCGCCGACCTGGTCATCACCAAGCCGGGTGGCGCCACCAGCGCCGAATGCCTGGCGCTGGGCTTGCCCATGATCGTGCATGCGCCGATCCCGGGCCAGGAGGAGTGCAATGCCAACTTCCTGCTCGAACAGGGTGTGGCCCTGCAGGCGCATGCGCTCGACACCCTGGCCTACCGGATCCGTCACCTGATGGACCATCCCGAACAACTGGAGGCAATGCGCATTCGGGCCCGTTCCCTGGGCCGCCCGCATGCGGGCTTGCGCGTGCTCGAGACCGTCCTCCGGCAACATGAAAGCGAAGATGCACGTATTTGAATTGTCTGTCATTGGCCAGCTGGTCTCGACGCTGGCCGCGGTGCTGGTGCTGGCCTACCTGTTTGCGCGGGTCGAAGTCGAAATCGAGGGCGATGCCGGCTGGGCCGCGAACCTGCCGACCTGGCGCATCGAAAGCCACCCCTTGCTGGATATCTTCTGGGGCGGCCGCGCCATGACCGGCTATCACCTGTGGATGTTTTCCTTCGTCGGCCTGTGCTTCCACTTCCCGTTGTTCTTCATGGGGCAGTGGTCGCTGCCGCTGGAAGCCCGGGCGCTGGCTTCCATCATGCTGTTCTGGATCGCCGAGGATTTTCTCTGGTTTATCGTGAATCCGGCTTTCGGCTGGCGCCGCTTCAAGCCGCAGTACGTGACCTGGCACAAGCGCTGGGCGGGCGGCGCGCCGATCGACTACTGGATCTTCGGCGTGCTTGCCGTCGTGCTGCTGGTTTACGCGTTCTGAGTTGCGCCTTCCGCGCCGGCTTCTCGGCCGGATCCCAGGTCGAGCGCGTGGCGAACACGGCGGCACAATTCGCCGGAGGTGCGCGAGATCACTTCGTTCGGGATGTCGAACTTGGTGGTCAGCCGGTCGTGGTCCTCGAAGCCGTACGAGACCATGAACGGGTGCATGCCGGTGCCGATCGCCGCCCTGAAATCCTTGTGCTCGTCGCCGCAGATGTAGGCGCGCGCCGGATTGATGTCGAACTGCTCGCGGATCGCGCGGAAATGGCTGGTCTTCTTTTCGCTCAGCGGGATGTGCACGAAAAAGTCGAGTGCATCGATATCGATGTCGTGGCGCGCGAACAGCTGGCGCAGCGTCACCAGCGGCTCGTTCGTGATGTTGCGGGTGACCATGCCGACCATGACGTCGGGTGTCGCGATGAGTTCCCGGACCAGCTCGGGAATGCCGGCATACAGGCGCGCTTCCTCGCGATACACCTCGGTCAGGCTGTCGACCAGCTTGGCACGGCTGTTCTTGCGCAGGTTCTTCTTGATGATCGACGGGAATTCCTTCAGGCCGCCGAGATACTTCAGCAGGTGACGGCGTTTCTGGAAACTGGTCTCGTCGCCGATGTCCAGGCCGTGCCGCGCGAAGGCTTGCCGGATTGCCGCAAAGGCATCGATGGTGGTACCGTCGGCGTCGAGGATCAGCAGCCGCTTGTTGGTCTTGTATCCGCTAATGTACTCGTTCATGTACTCGCTGTTGGACATGGATGCGCTCTTGGCCGAGGTGGTGCTTGCGAGCTTGCCTGAGCCATATGACCGGGCTGTGACAGGGCGGCTATAATGCCTCCCCCAGGCCGCTTCCTGTCTTTTTCCAACGCTGTCGATGACGATCGATTGGTTCTCGCCGGCGCAATGCGTCGGTTATATTGCGTTCGTGCTCGGCGTGACGGCCTTCATGCAAAGGGATGACCGCCGCTTCAAGCAATACATGGCGGCGGAATGCTTCGCCTACATCGTCCATTTTGCGCTGCTCGGCAATCCGACCGCGGTTGCCAGCTCGACCATGTCGCTGCTGCGCTCGGTGCTGGCGCTGCGCACGCGCGCGCTGTGGGTGGCGCTGGTCATCGTTGCCGCCAACATCGCCCTCGGCCTCGCCCTGGCCACCAGCGCCGCCGCCTGGCTGCCGCTGGCGGCCTCCTGCATCGGCACGCTGGCCCTGTTCCTGCTGCGCGGCGTGCCGATGCGCCTGGTCATGCTGTGCGGGACCTTCCTGTGGATCGGCAACAACCTGATGTCGGGTTCGGTCGGCGGAACCGCGCTGGAGACCGTGATCGCGATCGTCAACATGCGCACCATCTGGCTGATGGCGCGCGAAGAGAAACGGTTGCGGGCGACTCAGGCGGCCTGAACACTAACGCCGACGAACGGCGATGCCGCCTGCCGGCGCTCAGTCGGTCACGGCGTGCCAGGCATTCATTGCCTTGTCGCCGCTCTTGTCGCCCGGTTTCTTGTCCTTGACGAAGGTGTACAGCGGCTTGCCCTTGTAGGCCAGCTGCTTGCTGCCGTCCTCGCGCGTGACGGTGGAATAGGGCGCTGCCGGCTGCGCCTCGGTTGCCGGCACCGGCGGCCAGTTCTCGGCGCAGCGGCCGGTGCAGGCGCTCTTGCCGCTGTCGGCGCTGTCCTTGGCGAAGGTGTAGACCGTCATGCCCTTGGCATCGACGAGGACGCCATCCGCTTTCTTGAGCGGCGCCTGGGCGGCGGCGAGGAGGGGAAAGCTGAGCAAGCCCAGCAGACAGGCAAGCGCGGGAAGGACTGGTTTCATGGAGGCTCCGGTCAGCGTTCAATGCACACAGCGTTTGGACTGCTCTGCCATACCCGGGTTCCCATCGACATGCCATCCGCAGGCGGCATGTTGACGGGGATCGTGCTCGATATTTAGCTCAATGCGACTTGGCCTGCTGCTCGCGCAGTTGCTCACGCAATTGCTGCGGGTTGGAATGCGTGTAATCCTTGTTGACTTCCAGCTTGATCAGGGATTTCAGCTGCGGATCGAAGTTGGCGCGCAGGGTGCCCAGGAATTCGGGCGACGCCACCACCACCAGCTGCTTGTAGCGGCCGTCGCGGTGCGCCTCCAGCAGGTACTGCGAAATATCCTTGGCGAATTTCTCGGCTGCATGCTGGGCCGGGGTCTGGGCTGGCTGGTATTGCTTGTTGGGTGCGCCTGCCTGGCCGTTGTGCGCAGCGCCCGTGCCCTGGGGGTTGCCGATATTGTGGCTGCTGCCACTGGCCGAGGTCGGGCCGAGCCTGTCGGTTTCGGTATCCGCCGTACGCAGGTGCGCGACGGAATTCACCATGTCATCGAGTTCTTGCAATGGTTCAGCGGAATCGGCTTCGGAAAAGAACCTTGCCCGGCCAGCATTGGCCGCAATAATCCAGGTTGTTTGCATATTACCCCCTGTCAAAAACGTGAACGTGGTTGGCCACGCTGCAAACGAGCGCAGCCGCTATGGACCGGCAATCGCCTGTGGCAACATCATCGCCGTGGCGAAATGGTTACAACTCAGTATAGCCCGGGTTCACGATTGGCCGGCGCACTGGCGTGCGCCGGCCCGGCGGCAGAGGGATGGCTCAGTGATCGCTCAGTGATAGAAATAGGGTGCCAGCACCGATACTTCGGTAATGCTGTTGACCGGCAAGCCATTGCGTTCGGCAACCTGGCGGATGGCCTCGGGCGTGGGCGCATCGTAGATGCAGAAGGTGCGGGTCTTGTCGCCGCTGACGTAGGAATGGACCCAGGTGACGCCCTGTTCGCTGTTGGCCTGGACAATCTTGCTCAAGGCTTCTGCCCCGGTCGCGTCGACCGGGACGTTGAGGCCATCCGGAAAAGTGCGTTCAACCATATAGCGTGGCATGTCTTGTCTCCTTGTAATGGGAAGTGAGGTTCGCCCAGGACGCAGCGTGCCGGATCGTTCCGGCCGGGCGCGCTTCGTGCATGACCGGAATTACAAGTTAGACCATAAATATGCGGGGTGCAATGCTGAGCTGCAGCAAACGCCGGTCACGCCTTGCGCACGAATTCCGTCTTGAGACTCATCGCGCCGAAGCCGTCGATCTTGCAGTCGATATCGTGGTCGGCGTCGACCAGGCGGATGTTCTTGACCTTGGTGCCCTGCTTGATGACGCCGCCGGAACCCTTGGGCTTCAGGTCCTTGATGACGGTGACCGTATCGCCGTCCTGCAGGATCGTGCCGGACGCATCGCGCCAGACCCGGCCGGCTTGGGGCGCGGCGGCCTGCACCGGCCACTCGTGCGCGCATTCGGGACAGGCGTATTGGCCGCTGCCGTCTTCATAGGTATAAACGGACTGGCATGCGGGGCAGGGCGGCAGGGTGGACATGGGGGGAACCTTGAAAACAAAAACGCCACCCGGAGGTGGCGTCTTGCAGGCAGCGCAGGTGCTGCGGAATTCTTGGTGGCCCGGGGCGGAATTGAACCACCGACACAAGGATTTTCAATCCTCTGCTCTACCAACTGAGCTACCAGGCCAAGAGAGGCATGATTATAGCCAGCGCTTCCCGCACCCGCAAGTCCTGTCAGGCAATTTTTTCATGAAAGCGTCCGATCAGGCCGTCCAGCCCGGCGAAAAGTGCGCGCAACGAAGGGGCTATAATGGTGTCATGACCACACAAATCACTTCCACCGCACAAGTGCGCAATAGCCGTAACGAGCTTCGCGGTAGCGACCGCCGCAGCAGCGACGTCTGCATCGTCGGCGACGGCGCGATTGCCAAGACCGCTGCCCTGGGCTTGTCGCAGGCCGGACACAGCGTCACGCTCCTGACGCCGCCGCGCCGCCCCGCGGCCGTGGCGGGCGAGGCTCCCTGGGACGTGCGCGTGTACGCGCTCAACCATACGGCGCACGAACTGCTGTCCTCGCTGAAGGTGTGGGGCGCGCTCGACCTGGCGCGCGTGGCGCCGGTCGATGCGATGGACGTGCATGGCGACGGCGAGAACGGCGGCCAGCTCGGCTTCGATGCCTTCGGCGCCCACACCGGCACGCTGGCCTGGATCGTCGAGGACAGCAACTTGAACGCGGCGCTGGATGCCGCGCTGCGCTTCGCCCAGAACGTCGAGGTGGTCGGCGGCCGTGCCGTCCGGCTGGCCTGCAGCACCGACGGTGCCCGCATCGAGCTGGAAGACGGCAGCCACATCGACGCGCAACTGGTGGTCGGCGCCGACGGGCGCGAATCCTGGGTGCGCGGCCAATGCGACATCGGCATCGATTACCGCGCGTATCACCAGCGCGCGATCGTCGCCAATTTTTCTTGCGAGAAGCCGCACCACAACGTCGCCCACCAGTGGTTCACCTGCAAGGAAGGCATCATCGCCTTGCTGCCGCTGCCGGGCAACCAGGTGTCGCTGGTGTGGTCGGCGCCGGACACCCTGGCCGACACCATCATGAACGAATCGCTGGGCGAGCTCGCGATCCGCCTCGGCGAACACGCCGACGACAAGCTCGGCCTGCTCAAGCCGCTGCAGCCGGAAGCGGTGAAGGCGCTGCCGCTGGCGCTGGTGCGTCCGCATGCGGTGACGGCGCCGCACGTGGTGCTGATCGGCGATGCCGCCCACGTGGTGCATCCGCTGGCCGGCCATGGCATGAACTTGGGCTTCGGCGACATCGTCGACCTGCTGGAAGTGCTTGGCGCACGCGAAGCGCACCACGGCATCGGCGACGAGCGCGTGCTGGCGCGCTACGCCCGCGCGCGCAAGGAAGATGTGTTGCTGATGCAACTTGCTACCGACGGCCTCGAGCGTTTGTTCAGTACTAACCTGGAACCGTTGCGCGTGGTCCGCAATTTGGGCTTAAACTTGCTGGATAAATTGCCTCTGGTCAAGCGTCGTTTGATTGCCCATGCACTCGGCAACCCGGCCGGCAAATAATTTCCACATACCGTCATTAGGAATTCAGTCATGTTCAAAACCAAGCTCGCCCTCTTGCTGGCGACCGGCCTGATCACGTCCTGCGTCGAGGCGCAGAACTCGGTCGAGGCGACCATCAAGAAGAACATCGAGCCGCGCCTGGGCGGGGCCAAGATCGAGTCGATCAAGGAAACCCCGTATTCTGGCCTGTACGAGCTGCGCGTTGCCGGCGACATCATGTACACCGACAAGAAGGGCGAATACCTGGTCATCGGCCATGTCTACGATGCCAAGACCACGCGCGACCTGACCAGCGAACGCATCCAGGACATCAACAAGATCAAGTTCTCCGATCTGCCGCTGAGCTCGGCGATCAAGCAGGTCAAGGGCGACGGCAAGCGCGTGATCGCCGTGTTCGAGGACCCGAACTGCGGTTACTGCAAGCGCCTGCGCCAGACCACGCTCAAGAACCTGGACAACGTGACGGTCTACACCTTCATGTACAACATCCTGTCGGACGACTCGTTCGTGAAATCGAAGAACATCTGGTGTTCGCCGGACCGCGCCAAGGCCTGGGATGACTGGATGATCAGCGGCAAGGCAGCGCCGGCGGCCCCCGCCAGCTGCGACACCCCGAACGACAAGATCGTGGCACTCGGCCAGCAACTGCGGATCACCGGCACGCCGGCGATCTTCTTTACCGACGGCAGCCGCATCCCGGGCGCGGTCGACCTGCCGACGCTCGAGAAGAAACTGCAGTCGATCAAGCAGTAATCCCGCGAGCATGGGCGCCCTCGGCTCTGCGCCGGTTGGAATCCTGATGGCCGCGGGCAGGGGACGGCGCTTCGATCCTGCCGGCGCCCGCAACAAGCTGCTGCAAGTGCTGCCCTCGGGCGACCCGCTGGTGGTGGCCGGCGCGCGCAAGCTGCTGGCCGTCATGCCGCGCGTGGTCGCGGTGGTGCCGCCTCTTGACGGCGGCGTGGCCGCGCTGCTGGCGGGGCTGGGCTGCGACGTTACCGTGTGCGCGGATGCGGACAGCGGCATGGCTGCGTCGCTGGTGCACGCATTGCACTATTCGTTGCGTCATTCCCCGTCCGCTGCGGGCGGAGCGCCGGATGCCTGGCTGGTGGCGCTGGGCGACATGCCGCATGTGGCACCGTCCACCCTGGCCGCATTGCGCGACGCCCTGGCCGCCGGCGCGCCGATCGTGGCCCCGGTCCAGGATGGCCGGCGCGGCAATCCGGTCGGCTTCGGCCGCGTGCACCTGGACGCGCTGCTGGCACTGCAGGGCGACCAGGGCGCGCGTCGCCTGCTGCAAACCTGCCCGGTAACCGAGGTGGCGGTGCAGGATCGCGGCATCTTTCTCGATATCGACACGCCCGCCGACTTGTCCACGGTGTGAACGATCCATGGCGTGAACTCGCTCCGGCTGAAGAATCCGATTACACTTGGGCGTATCGGAGAGAGTTTGTTCACAAACATGAAAAAAGCCAAACAAAAAAACCCAGCGGCAGTCCAGTACACCATCGTGCCCAAGGATCTTGCCGGGCACCTGTTCACCGTCACCGTCACGGTCGCCGCCCCGGCCAGCGAGGGCCAGGTCTTCGCGCTGCCGGCCTGGATCCCGGGCAGCTACATGATCCGCGAATTCGCCCGCAACATCGTGCGCATCCGCGCCGAGTCGGGCGGGCAGGCGGTGCCGTTGACCAAGCTCGACAAGCATGCCTGGCAGGCCGCCCCCGTCGACGGCCCGCTCAGCCTGCACTATGAAGTGTATGCCTGGGACCTGTCGGTGCGCGCCGCCCACCTCGACCAGACCCACGGCTTCTTCAACGGCACCAGCGTGTTCCTGCGCGTGCTGGGCCAGGAAAACACGCCGCACCAGGTCGACATCCAGCGTCCGGGCGACCCGGCGGCCAGCGACTGGCGCGTCGCCACCTCGCTGCCCGAACTGGGCGCCAAGCGCTACGGCTTCGGCACCTACATCGCGGCCGACTACGATGAACTGATCGACCACCCGGTCGAGATGGCCGATTTCGCGCTCGGCACCTTCAAGGCCCATGGCGTCCAGCACGACATCGTGATCACCGGACGCGTGCCGAATCTCGACATGGCGCGCCTGCAGCAAGACCTGAAAGCGATCTGCGAAGCGCAGATCGCGTTCTTCGAGCCGAAGACGAAAAAGGCGCCGATGGAGCGCTACGTGTTCCTGACGATGGCGGTCGGCGACGGCTACGGCGGCCTCGAACACCGCGCCTCGACTGCGCTGATCTGCGCCCGCGCCGACCTGCCGACCACGGCCGCGCCGAAGACCGCCGAGCCGAACGAGGGCTACACCAAATTCCTCGGCCTGTGCAGCCACGAATACTTCCACACCTGGAACGTCAAGCGCATCAAGCCGGCGGTATTCGCGCCCTACGACCTGCAGGTCGAGAACTACACGCCGCTGCTGTGGCTGTTCGAAGGTTTTACCAGCTATTACGACGACCTGATGCTGGTGCGCAGCGGCATCATCAGCGAAGCGACGTATTTCAAGTTGCTGGGTAAAACCGTGGGCAGCGTCCTGCGCGGCAGCGGCCGCACCAAGCAGAGCGTGGCCGAGTCCAGCTTCGATGCCTGGAGCAAGTATTACCGCCAGGACGAGAACGCGCCGAATGCCATCATCAGCTATTACACCAAGGGTTCGCTGGTCGGCCTGGCCTTCGACCTGACGATCCGGGCCAAGACCGGCGGCGCCAGGTCGCTGGACGACGTGATGCGGGCGCTGTGGGAGCGCTATGGCCGCGACTTTTACGAGGGCGGCGGGTTGGGCCAAGGACGGGGCGTGACCGAGAAGGAAGTCGAGGCCCTGTTCGACGAAGTCAGCGGCGTGCGCCTGAAAAGCATTTTCGAGCGCTACATCCGCGGTACCGAGGACGTCCCGCTGGCCAAGTTGTACGCGCCCTTCGGCGTCAAGGTCAGCGACGAGCGCAAGAACAGCAAGCCCTCGCTCGATGCCGGCATCGGCCGCGACGCCGGCGGCGCCAAACTGACGCAAGTCCACGAGGGCGGCGCGGCGCACCAGGCCGGCCTGTCGGCCGGCGACATCGTGATCGCCGTCGACAGCCTGCGCGTCAACGGCAATCCGTGCAACCTGGACAGCCTGTTCGCGCGCTACCGCGTCGGCGACAAGGTGACCGTGCACGCCTTCCGGCGCGACGAGCTGATGCGCTTCGAGGTGACGCTGCAGGGCGACCGCGTGCCGGGCATCACGATCGCACCGATGCCGGGGACGCGCAAGACGCAGGGCTTGCTGCGGCCTAGCACGGGCTGAACATCGCGGTCTCGAAGGCCGGCTGGGCGTGCCGCCGTCATTCCGAGGCTTGCGGCCCGGCCAGGCTGCGCAACTGGTAGCGCTCGCGGTCGGCGAACAGGAAGGTCTCGGAAAACGTGAGCTTGCCGGTCGCCTGCGCTAGCTGCTGGGGCTTTGGCAAGGGCGTACTGCGGCGCATGGCGGCCAGCGCGACCTCGGACGCGTCCGGGTTGCGCGAACGCTGCACGGCGACCCTGGCCAACTGGCCGTCGCGGTCGACCGTGATTTCCAGCACGACGATGGCAGGCAGCAGCGGCGGCAACTGGCCACTGAAATTGTGCTCGGGATTGTGGCGCACCACGTGCTGGGCGACTTCGGTCTTGTAACTGTCGAGACCGGCGGATGAGGAAAGATAGGGCGAGGTGGCCGGCTCGGGATGGGCGATGCGTTCGACGACGCTGCCGATCGAGGCGGTGACGCTGGAGGCGGCTGTCTGGACGGTCGCGCATCCGCTCAGGCCCGCCGACAGCAGCAGGCAAGCTGCAACGCAGCTGGCAACGGATCTAGCAATGGATATTGCAAGCTCGGCGCCGACAATCGTCTTCATGACAGGATCCCTCGAAAAACCCGCAGCGCCGGTTTTTCGAGAGCCTGCCGCTACAGGCTCAGTCGAACAGGCGCCGCAATTCCATGCCAGGATCGGGCGCGCGCATGAAAGCCTCGCCCACCAGGAAGGCATGCACGTTGGCGTCGCGCATGCGCTTGACGTCGGCCTGCCCGAGGATGCCCGACTCGGTAACGACCAGGCGCTCCGCCGGGATGCGCGGCAGCAGGCCGATGGTTGTGTCGAGCGTGACTTCGAAGGTGCGCAGGTTGCGGTTGTTGATGCCGAGCAGGCGCGTTTTCAGGCGCAGTGCCGCGGTCAACTCATCGCCGTCATGCACTTCGACCAGCACGTCCATACCGAGTTCCTGCGCACATGCCTCAAGGTCCGCCATCAAGCCATGATCCAGCGCAGAGACGATCAACAGGATCGCGTCGGCGCCCATCACGCGCGCTTCGTACACCTGGTACGGATCGACGATGAAATCCTTGCGGATCACCGGCAGCGCACAGGCGGCGCGCGCCTGCTGCAGGTAGGCAGGGGCGCCCTGGAAGAACTGGCGGTCGGTCAGCACCGACAGGCAGGACGCGCCGCCTTGCTCATAGCTCTCGGCGATGGCCGCCGGCTGGAAATCGGCGCGCAGCACGCCCTTCGACGGCGACGCCTTCTTGACTTCGGCGATCACGCCGGCGCGGCCCGCCTCGATGCTGCGGCGCAGGCCGGCTTCGAAGCCGCGCAGGCCGGCGCGCAGTTCGGCATTGCTTTCGACGTCGCGGCGCAGGCTGTTGAAGTCCTGGTATTTCTTGGCAGCGGCGACCTCGTCGGCCTTGACCGCGAGGATCTTGTTGAGGATGTCGGACATGGTGGAATCTTATGGATTGTTCGCGCCCAGCTGGCGCGTGACGCTGACGAACTGGTCCAGCTTGGCCAGCGCCGCACCGGAGTCGATGGCGGCGCGTGCTTTCTGCAAGCCGTCTTCGATCGAGCCGGCGACGCCCGCCGCGTACAGCGCGGTGCCGGCGTTGAGGGCCACGATGTCGGTTGCCGGGCCCGGTTCGCCGCGCAGCGCTTCCAGCACGCGCAGCTTGGATTCGGCGGCATCCGCCACCTTCAAATTACGGCTGGCGATCATCGAGAGGCCGAAGTCTTCCGGATGGATCTCGTATTCGCGGATCTCGCCGTTCACCAGTTCGCCGACCAGGGTGCCGGCGCCGAGCGAGACTTCATCCATGTTGTCGCGGCCCCAGACCACCACCGCATGCTGGGCGCCGAGGCGCTGCAGCACGCGCACCTGGATGCCGACCAGGTCGGGGTGGAACACGCCCATCAGGATATTCGGGGCGCCGGCAGGATTGGTCAGCGGGCCCAGGATGTTGAAGATACTGCGCACGCCGAGTTCCTTGCGCACCGGCGCCACGTGGCGCATGGCGGCGTGGTGGTTGGGCGCGAACATGAAGCCGATCCCGGTCTGGGCGATCGATTGCGCGATCTGCTCGGGTTTCAGGTCGATCTGCGCACCCAGCGATTCGATCAGGTCGGCGCTGCCGCTCGACGACGACACGCTGCGTCCGCCATGCTTGGCCACGCGCGCGCCGGCCGCCGCGGCCACGAACATCGAGGCGGTCGAAATGTTGAAGGTGTGCGCGCCGTCGCCCCCGGTGCCGACGATGTCGAGCAGGTTGGTGGTGTCGGCCATCGGCACCTTGGTCGAAAACTCGCGCATCACCTGCGCCGCGGCGGTGATCTCGCCGATGGTTTCCTTCTTTACGCGCAGGCCCAGGGTGAGGGCGGCGACCATGGTCGGCGACATCTCGCCCGACATGATCTGGCGGAACAGGTGCAGCATCTCGTCGTGGAAGATTTCACGGTGTTCGATGCAGCGTAGTAAAGCTTCTTGGGGGGTAATCATGGCGGGTCCAGTGTTAGCGTCGCCCCTGCGAAGGCAGGGGTCCAAGTTTGTCGATATGCCGCGAACTTGGGCCCCTGCCTGCGCAGGGGCGACGTGCATGAATACGTAGCGAGTCTTAGCGCTCGAGGAAATTCTTCAGCATCGCGTGTCCGTGCTCGGACAGGATCGACTCGGGGTGGAACTGCACGCCCTCGATGTCGAATTCCTTGTGGCGCACGCCCATGATCTCGCCGTCGTCGGTCCATGCCGTCACTTCCAGGCAGGCCGGCAGCGACGCGCGTTCGATCGCCAGCGAGTGGTAGCGGATCACGGTGAAGGGGCTGGGCAAGCCCTTGAACACGCCTTCGCCGGTGTGGGCGATCTTCGAGGTCTTGCCGTGCATGACCTGCTTGGCGCGGATGATCTTGCCGCCAAAGGCTTCGCCGATGGCCTGGTGGCCCAGGCACACGCCGAGGATCGGCTTCTTGCCCGCGAACTCCTTCAGCACGTCGACCGAGACGCCGGCATCCTTGGGCGACTTCGGGCCCGGCGACACGCAGATGCGGTCCGGGTTGAGGTCGGCGATCTGCTCCAGCGAGATTTCGTCGTTGCGCACGGTGCGCACGTCTTCACCCAGCTCGCCGAAGTACTGGACGATGTTGTAGGTGAAGGAATCGTAGTTGTCGATCATGAGCAGCATGTCAGATCTCCCCGTCCAGGCCGTCCTGGACTTGCTCGGCGGCGCGCAGCACGGCGCGCGCCTTGTTTTCGGTTTCCAGCCATTCCATCTCGGGGATGGAATCGGCCACGATGCCTGCCGCCGCCTGCACGTACAGGTTGCCGTCCTTGATCACGCCGGTGCGGATCGCGATCGCCACGTCCATCTCGCCGCCGAAGGAGAGATAGCCGCAGGCGCCGCCGTAGATGCCGCGCTTGACCGGCTCGAGCTCGTCGATGATTTCCATCGCGCGCACCTTGGGCGCGCCGGTCAGTGTGCCGGCCGGGAAGGTGGCGCGCAGCACGTCCAGGTTCGACAGGCCGCCCTTCAGGGTGCCCTCGACGTTGGAGACGATGTGCTGCACGTGCGAGTACTTCTCGATCACCATCTTGTCGGTGACCTTGACGCTGCCCGTCGTGGCGATGCGGCCGATGTCGTTGCGTGCCAGGTCGATCAGCATCACGTGCTCGGCCACTTCCTTCGGGTCGTTCAGCAGTTCGTGCGCCAGTTCGGCGTCGCGCTCCGGGGTCGCGCCGCGGGTACGCGTGCCGGCGATCGGGCGCAGCGTGACCTTGCGCTGGCCGTCCGCTTCCTGTTCGTTCCTGACCAGGATCTCGGGCGACGAACCCACGATCTGCATGTCGCCGAAGTTGTAGTAATACATATACGGCGACGGGTTCAGCGAACGCAGCGAGCGGTACAGCGACAGCGGCGAATCCACGTAGGGCTTGCGGATGCGCTGGCCGATCTGCACCTGCATCAGGTCGCCGGCCATCACGTATTCCTTGGCCACCGCCACCGCCTTCAGGTAATCCTCCTTGCTGAAGTCGCGGATCGCTTCGGTGCGCACCGAGCTCGACGTCACCGGCGCATCCACGCTCCGGCGCAGCATCATGCGCAGGTCCTTCAGGCGCTGCTTGGCCTTCGAATAGGCTTCGGGCTGGGCCGGGTCGGCGTAGACGATCAGGTACAGCTTGCCCGACAGGTTGTCGATCACCGCCAGCTCTTCGGTCAGCATCAGCTGGATTTCCGGCAGGCCGAGATCGTCCTTCGGCGCGGAATCCGCCAGCTTCTTCTCGATGTGGCGCACGGTGTCGTAGCCGAAGTAGCCGGCCAGGCCACCGCAGAAGCGCGGCATGCCGGGACGCAGCGCGACCTTGAAGCGCGCCTGGTAGCTTTCGATGAAGTCGAGCGGATTGCCCTCATGCGTCTCGATGACGCGGCCATCCCTTTCGATCGTGGTCACGTCGCCGTGCGTGCGCAGCAGCGTCTTCGCGGGCAGGCCGATGAAGGAGTAGCGCCCGAAGCGCTCGCCGCCGACGACGGACTCCAGCAGGAAGGTATGCTTGCCCGCACCCTGGCTCTGTGCCAGCTTCAGGTACAGCGTAAGCGGCGTTTCCAGGTCGGCGAATGCTTCCGCGATCAGGGGAATACGGTTGTAGCCTTGCGTGGCAAGCGATTTGAATTCGAGTTCGGTCATGCTTTTCTCCGGGCCGGCCGAAAAGGGGAGGTCGGGCGGCGTTTTCTACAAAAAACCTGCCGGTGATGCACATCGGGTGCGCACCGGCAGCAATCAGCGTGGGTCAGTCGGCCCAGGATTGCCAGCGTCGCCACAGCCAGGCCTCGAGGGCGCCGGTTTGGTTGACGGTGTGTTTTTTGGTGAAAAACATGTATAGATAAGTTAGTGTGAAGTGCTGTTGTGAACAGAGATCAGCTTCGCCGCATCGAGCAGCGAATCAACTATACCATCGGAATTAATAGTTTGCACAGGCTTGCCGTGGTTATAACCATATGGCACCGTCAGCACGAAGCAACCGGCCGCCCGCGCCGCTTCGGCATCGTTGCTGGAGTCGCCGATCGCCACCACCTGCGATGGGGCCAGGTCGAAGTCGCGGCAGACCTGCAGCAGCGGCAGCGGATCGGGCTTCTTTTTCGGCAGCGAATCGCCGCCGTAGACCAGCTCGAAATGCGGCGCCAGGCCTTTTTGCGCCAGCAGCGGGGTGGTGAAGGCGATCGGCTTGTTGGTCACGCAGGCCAGGCGCAGGCCCAGCGCTTTCAGGGCTTGCAAGCCTTCGACCACGTCCGGGTACAGCGTGCTGCGCGCGCCGTTGATGGCCAGGTAGTGGCGCTGGTAGGCGGCCATGGCATCGTTGAACACGGCGTCGATGCGCGCCGCGTCGTAGTCGAGCGCCAGCACGTCGCGGATCAGCTTTTCCGAACCCTTGCCGACCATCGGTTCGATGATCTCCGCCGTGACCGGCGCCAGGCCGAAGTCGGCGCGCATGCCGTTCAAGGCCAGTTCGAAATCCGGCACGGTGTGCAGCATGGTGCCGTCCAGGTCGATGATGGCGGCCTTGATGGCCTTGGCGCCCGCCCGCATTACAGCGACGCCTGGACGTTGGTGCCGGCCAGTTCGGCGCGCATGGCGTCGATCACCGCCTTGTAGTCCGGCTTGCCGAAGATGGCGGAGCCGGCCACGAAGGTGTCGGCGCCGGCGGCTGCCGCGGCGGCGATGTTGTCGGCCTTGATGCCGCCGTCGACTTCCAGCATGATGTCACGGCCGGATTCGTCGATCATGCGGCGTGCGATCGCGATCTTTTTCAGCGCTTCCGGAATGAAGGACTGGCCGCCGAAGCCCGGGTTGACCGACATGATCAGGATGATGTCGATCTTGTCCATCACATGTTCCAGGTAGTGCATCGGCGTGCCCGGGTTGAATACCAGGCCGGCCTTGCAGCCGTTGTCGCGGATCAGCTGCAGGGTGCGGTCGATGTGTTCCGAGGCCTCCGGGTGGAAGGTGATGATGTCGGCGCCGGCCTTGGCGAAATCCGGGATGATGCGGTCGACCGGCTTGACCATCAGGTGGACGTCGATCGGCACCTGCACGTGCGGACGGATGGCCTGGCACACCAGCGGGCCGATGGTCAGGTTCGGGACATAGTGGTTGTCCATCACGTCGAAGTGGATGATGTCGGCGCCGGCGGCGACGACATTGCGCACTTCCTCGCCGAGGCGGGCGAAGTCTGCGGACAGGATGCTGGGAGCGATGCGGTAGGTGGTCATGGTGGCTGCCGGGTTTGCTAATGAATTCTGAGACCGCCATTGTACTTCGCTCCGCATGGACGCGGCCGCGCCGCCGCGCTTTTTGCCGGCGTTGTATGATGTCGGGTGCCGTTTTGTTATCGCTTGTTTTGATACCGCTTATAAGGAAAACCATGCCCGCCTACGATTTCGCGATCACCGTCAGGACCCAATACCTGCCGGAACAGTCCAGCCCGGATCGGATGCAGCACGTGTTTTCCTACACGATCACGATCAAGAACACCGGCACGGTCGCGGCCCAGCTGATCTCGCGCCACTGGGTGATCACCGACGCCAACAACAAGGTGCAGGAAGTGAAGGGCCTGGGCGTGGTCGGCCACCAGCCGCTGCTGCAGCCGGGCGAACAGTTCGAATACTCGAGCGGCACCCAGTTCGAGACCAATTACGGCTCGATGACCGGCGAATACTTCTTCGTGGCCGAGGATGGGCACCGCTTCGAGGTGACGATTCCCGAATTCGTGCTGTCGCTGCCGCGCAGCCTGCACTGAGTCAAGCGGCCGGCGGCTCTTCGCCGTCGCGCTGGCGCACCTGCGGCGGCGCCGGCGGCCGCGCTGCCGGCTTGCGGCCGGCAAACATGGTCCACCATACGATGAACACCAGCAGGAACAGCGCCACGCCTGCTTCCAGCATCAGTATCCACATCACAGGTTCCTCATGATTTCGACACGTCGCAGTGTACCTGCTTTATTGACGCTGGCCGCCTTGTTGGCCGCCTGTACCACCACGCCGCAGCAGCAGCCGCAACCGCAACCGAAGCCGCCGGTGCAGCTGCCGCCGCCGGTCGGGCCGGTGACGGTGCCGCCGACCACCCCGCCCGCGCCGCCCGCCCAGCCGCCCGCGCCGCTGTTCACGCCGGTCAGCTTCGAGGTGCTGCCGGGCTGGCAACAGGACGACCTGCGCCAGGCCTGGCCGGCCTTCCAGGCATCCTGCCGCGCGCTGGCCGCCAAGGCCGACTGGAAGAGCGTATGCGCAGCGTCCAAAACGGTCGACGCCGCCGACGGCAGCGCCATCCGCCGCTACTTCGAGACGAATTTCGTGCCCAACCTGGTGCGCGCCGCAGACGGCGCCGACAGCGGCCTGATCACCGGCTACTACGAACCCTTCCTGCGCGGGGCGCGCAAGCGCGGCGGCGCCAACCAGACGCCCCTGTACAAAGTGCCGGACGACCTGATCACGGTCGACCTGGCCAGCGTCTACCCGGCGCTGAAGGGCATGCGCCTGCGCGGCCGCCTGTCCGGCAAGACCGTGGTGCCCTACAACAGCCGCGCCGAGATCGAACGTGCGCGCCTGCCGGGCAAGGAACTGGTCTGGGTCGACGACCCGGTCGAAGCCTTCTTCCTCGAGGTGCAGGGCTCGGGCCGGGTCCAGCTGGACGACGGCGAGACCGTGCGCATCGCCTACGCCGACCAGAACGGCCATCCCTATAAAGCCATCGGGCGCTGGCTGGTCGAGCAGGGCGAATTGACGTCGGGCGAGGCGACCGCCCAGGGCATCAAGGCCTGGATCGCGGCGCACCCGGAACGGCGCCAGGAACTCTTCAACGTCAACCCGAGCTATATCTTCTTCCGCGAAGAGCGCCTGCCCGACCCGGGCGTCGGGCCTAAAGGCGCGCTCGGCGTGCCCTTGACGCCGACCCGCTCGGTGGCGGTCGATCCATCCTTCCTGCCGCTGGGTGCGCCGATCTTCCTGGCGACCACCGAGCCGGCCAGCACGGCGCCCTTGCAGCGCCTGGTGATGGGGCAGGACACCGGCGGCGCGATCCGCGGCGCGGTGCGGGCCGACTTCTTCTTCGGCTTCGGCGGCCAGGCGCCCGACAATGCCGGCCGCATGAAGCAGCGCGGGCAGTTGTGGGTGTTGCTGCCGCGCGCGGCGGTGGCGGCGCGCTGATCGTCTGATTCCGGCGTTTCAACTTGGGGGCGGTTCGCCCGCCGCCGCGGCGAGGCGATCGCGCAGCCACACGTGGGCCGGATCGCGGTGCACGCGCTCGGGCCACAGCATCAGCATCTCGAAGCCCGGCACCTCGAGCGGCGGCTCGACCGCGCGCAGTCCCGGCGCGTCGGCCAGCAGGCGCGAGGGCAGCAGGGCCACCAGGTCGGTACGCGCCAGCACCGCTGTCAACAACAGGAAATTCTGGACCGACAGCACCACCCGGCGCGTGAGGTCGAGCCGCGCGAGCGCGCTGTCGGCGCCGCCCTGGAAGCCGCCGCCCTCGGGCGACATGATCACGTGTTCCAGTGCGCGGAATTGTTCCAGCGTGGGCGGCGTATGCAGGCGCGGATGGTCCGCCCGTCCCGCCAGCAGGTAATGCTCGCTGAACAGGACGCGCCGGCGCATGCCTTCGGGCGCTTCGCCAGCGATATGGAAGGCGAGGTCGATCGCGCCCTGCTCGGCCTGGCGCGCGATCTCCCCCGGTGGCACGCCGAGCACGGCCAGCCGGGTGCCGGGCGCCGCCGCGCGCAGGCCGGCCAGCGCCGGCAGCACGATGGTCGAGGCGCCGTAATCGGAGGCGGCCACCTGCCAAGTATGGGTGGCGCCGGCCGGGTCGAACGGACTTGCAGGGGCGAGCGCCTGCTGCAGCGCTTCCAGCGCCTGGCGCAGCGGCGCGCGCAGCGCGTCGGCACGGGCCGTGGGACGCATGCCGCGCGGGCCGGGCAGCAGCAGCGGATCGCCGAGCAGGTCGCGCAGCCTGCCCAGCTGCACGCTGACCGCCGGCTGCGACAGGTGCAGGCGCGCGGCCGCACGCGTGACGTTGCGCTCTTCGAGCAGCACGTCGAGGGTGAGCAGCAGGTTCAGGTCGAGCCGGCGTAGTGAATCGAGCATACGGAATCAATCATATTAATACCAGGTGTAACAGCAATTCATTTCTAATATACCAGCGCGCTTCCTATCATGGCTGTCATCCCAACCGGAGTGACCGACCATGCATATCCTTCTCGTCCATGCCCATCCCGAAGCGCGTTCGCTGAACGGCGCGCTCACCCGCTTCATCGTCGGCCGCCTCGAGCGGCAACACCATAGCGTCGAGGTCTCGGACCTGTACGCGATGCGCTGGAACGCCGTGCTCGATCGCGCCGACCGGCTCGACATCGATCCCGACCAGCGCTTCGACCCCTCGCTCGATTCGCGCGAGGCCTATGCCCGCGGTACCCAGAGCCCGGACATCGCCCGCGAGCAGGACAAGCTGCGCCGGGCCGACGCCGTCATCCTGCAATTCCCGCTGTGGTGGTTCTCGATGCCGGCGATCCTGAAAGGCTGGGTCGAGCGCGTGTATGCCTACGGCTTCGCCTACGGCGTCGGCGAACACTCGGACGCGCGCTGGGGCGATCGCTATGGCGAGGGCAGCATGGCCGGCAAGCGCGCCATGCTGGTGGTGACCGCCGGCGGCTGGGAATCGCATTACGGCCCGCGCGGCATCAACGGCCCGATCGACGACATCCTGTTCCCGATCCAGCACGGCATCCTGCATTACCCGGGCTTCGACGTGCTGCCGCCTTATGTGGTGTACCGGACCGGCAAGACCGACGCCGCCCGGTTCGAGCGCATCTGCGCGGCGCTGGGAGAACGTCTCGACACCCTGTTCAGCACGCCGCCGCTGCCGTTCCGGCACCAGAACGGCGGCGATTACACCATCCCCGAACTCGGCCTGCGCGACGACATCTGCCCCGGCCGCGCAGGCTTCGGCATCCACCTGGCGCGGCGCTGAGGAAGTGCGCTACTCCTTCACGTGGCGCAGCCGGGTGAAGGCCAGGGTGCCCAGCGTAAGCAGGATGGCGCCGGCGGCCACGAAACCGAGACCGCTGCGCACGCCGAAATGCTCGCCCAGCAGGCCGGCACCGGCCGCGCCCAGCGGCGCCGTCGCCACCGTCAGGAAGCGCATGGTCGAGGTCATGCGGCCGAGGAAGGCGTCCGGCGTGACGCGCTGGCGCAGCGCCAGGTAGGGCAGGAAGAACAGCAGCGCGCCGCAATCGAGCCAGAACACGACCACGGCGTAGGCCATCGCGCTGGCGGCGCGGCTGCCGAACAGGTCCTGCGGAATCAGCGGCATCAGCGCGAAGCCGATGCCGGATGCGCACAGGCCGATCACGGTCGTGCCGCCCGAGCCGAAACGCTGCGTCAGCGGCTTGAGCAGCATCGAGGCGACGAACACGCCGACGCCGCCCAGCATCTGCGCGGTGCCCATCATCCCCGGCGACATGCCGAGCACGCGGGTGGCGAACAGCACGTACAGCGCGGTGTAGCCGTAGAACAGCAGGTGCCAGCAGGCCGAGACCCAGGCCAGCAAACGCAGCGTCGGATGGCCCCAGACGAAGGACAAGCCGTCCAGCATGTCGCGCAGCGCGTGCGACTGCGGCGGGTGCGGCGCCGGTTCCTGCTTGCGGATCTGGCGCAGGTTCCAGATCGACACCGCGAAGCCGCCCACATTGCACAGGATCGCGAACGGCGCCCCCAGCGCCTGCACAAGCAGGCCGGCCAGGCCAGGGCCGAGCAGGCGCGAGGCCGATTCGGTGGCGCCGAACTTGGCCTGGGCATCGATCAGGCCCGCGCGCCCGACCAGGAAGGTGAGGAACACCTGCTCGGCGCCACCGCCCACCACATAACCCGTGCCGATCACGAACTGCACCGCGTACACCCAGTGCACCGACAGCCAGCCCTGCCACCAGGCCAGCGGGATGCTGGCCAGGCTGAGGGCGACCATCGCATCGCTGCACAGCATCACCGGCAGGCGCCGGCTGCGCTCGAGCAGCACGCCGGTCGGCAATCCGAACAGCAGGAATGGCAGCGAACCCACCGCGGCCAGGCCGCCCATTTCGGCCGGCGTCGCATGCAGCAGCAGGGCGGCGCAGATCGGCAGGGCCAGCAACGTGATCTGGGCACCGAAGTTGGTGAGGATGCTGCTGAACCAGAAGCGGCGGAAGTCGGGGTCGCGCAACTGCCTGTCGTGACGCAGCTGGCGTAAAAAGGCGAGGGGCGACAAAGTGGGAATGCCTGGGCTGGTGTATTTTGATCGGTTCCGGATGATAGCAAAGCGGACTTGCAATTTACGCTACGGCAGGCGCTACAATCGGACGGTCATCTTATATTTAACAGGAGTGTCCCGTGGAATATGCCGACCTGCTCATCGAAAACCATGGCAAGGTGGCCGTGGTTCGCCTGAACCGTCCGAAGGCGATGAATGCCCTGAACGACAACATGATGAACGAACTCGGCCAGGCACTGCGCGGCTTCGACGCCGACCCGGCCGTCAACGTCATCATCCTGACCGGCAGCGAAAAAGTGTTCGCGGCGGGCGCCGACATCGCCGCCATGGCCAACTACACCTACGCCGACACCTATCCGGGCAACTACATCGGCCGCAACTGGGAACACATCCTCGATATCCGCAAGCCGGTGATCGGCGTCGTGTCCGGCTATGCGCTGGGCGGCGGCTGCGAGCTGGCGATGATGTGCGACTTCCTGATCGCGGCCGACAATGCAAAATTCGGCCAGCCGGAGATCAAGGTCGGCGTGACCCCGGGCGCTGGCGGCACCCAGCGCCTGCCGCGCGCGATCGGCAAGTCCAAGGCCATGGACATGCTGCTGACCACGCGCATGATCGATGCGGCGGAAGCCGAGCGCACCGGGCTGGTGTCGCGCGTGTTCCCGGCCGATAAAGTCATGGACGAAGCGCTGGCGGTGGCCCAGACCATCGCCCAGATGCCGGTGTCGGTCGCCATGCAGATCAAGGACGCGGTCAACCGCGCATTTGAAACCACGCTGACCGAAGGCGTGCGCTACGAGCGCCGCTTCTTCCATGCCGGCTTCGGCACGCCGGCCCAGAAAGAGGGCATGGCGGCCTTCCTCGAAAAGCGCAAGCCGGATTTCGAAGGCATGTAATCGCCATGCGGACGGGCGCATTCCTCAAGGGAAGTGCGGCGCTCGTCCCGGTCGCGGCGGCGGTGTTCGGCTGTGCTTCGCTGTCGCCGCTGCCGCAGCTTGAGCCGCGCGTCGCATCGAGCGCCTTCACCGATACCGGCGCGACCCGCCTGGGTAGCGCCATCGCACCGCTGGTGCAAGCCCATCCGGCGCTGTCCGGCATCTACCCGCTGGCCGAGGGACATGATGCCTTCGCGGCGCGGATCTTGCTGGCGCAGCGCGCCGAACGCAGTCTCGACCTCCAATACTATGTATGGCGCAACGACCTTACCGGGGTGCTGATGCTGGATGCCTTGCGCGCCGCGGCCGCGCGTGGCGTCCGGGTACGTCTGTTGCTGGACGATAACAACACGGCCGGCCTGGATGGGCTGCTGCTGGCGCTGGACCGCGATCCCAACATCGAGGTGCGGCTGTTCAATCCCTTTACCACGCGTGCGTGGCGCGGGCTTGGCTATCTTACCGATTTCGCGCGCCTGAACCGGCGCATGCACAATAAATCGTTCACGGTGGACAACCAGGTCACCCTCGTCGGCGGACGCAATATCGGCGACGAATACTTTGGCGCGGCCAACGATGTGCTGTTCGCCGATCTCGACGTGATGGCGATCGGGCCGGCGGTGCAGGCGGTGTCGCAGGATTTCGACCGCTACTGGAACAGTGTGTCGGCCTATCCGGTCGGCGCACTAGTCGACGCCGGCGCGGGGCAGCCGGAGCAGGGGTTGGCCGAGCGTGCCGCCGCCTTGCGCAGGGCGCCCGCGGCACAGGCTTATCTGCAGGCCTTGCGCGCCCTGCCGTTTGTCGAGCAGCTGGCGCAGCGTCGCCTGCCGCTCGAGTGGGGTGAAGCGCGCCTGGTCAGCGACGATCCGGCCAAGGTCAGGGGCGAAGGGACGACGCAAGCGCGGGTGGGCGTGCGCTTGCGCAGCCTGCTGGGCGAGCCGCAACGCCAGCTCGACCTGGTCTCGCCGTATTTCGTACCGGGCAAGGCGACGACGGCGGAGCTGGCGGGAATCGCCTCCAGGGGCACCGCGGTCAGGGTGTTGACCAATTCGCTGGAAGCCACCGATGTCCCGGCGGTGCACGCGGGTTACGCGAAATGGCGGCGCGAGCTGCTGCAGGCCGGCGTGGTCCTGTATGAACTACGCCGCGAAGGCATGGCCGAGCCGGCGGAACGCGGCAGCGGCTTGGGCAGCTCATCGTCCAGCCTGCATGCCAAGACCTTTGCCGTGGACCGGCAGCGCATCTTCGTCGGCTCCTTCAATTTCGATCCGCGTTCGCTCGACCTGAATACCGAAATGGGCCTCGTCATCGACAGCCCGGCGCTGGCGACCGCGCTCGATACGCGGCTGACCCAATCCATGCCGCGGCATGCCTACCGGGTGCAGATCGAGCCGGACGGCAGGATGGTCTGGCTCGAGCAGACAAGGCAGGGCGTGCGCAGGCATGAGGAAGAGCCGGGTACCGGCTTCTGGAAACGTGCCGGCGTGCGCATCCTGGGTTGGCTGCCGATCGACTGGCTTCTCTAAAACTTTCCACGCGAAGGACTTGCGCGGCCGTGCCGCGTTTTGCTATAGTTCGCCTCCTGCTTCTGCAGCGCAGTAAAAACTGAACGAAATCAAGTAGTTGAGTTGGGTGTTTTGATAACACCGCTGGCGCTGAAGAAAAAGATGGGGTTGACGAGTTAAGCGATGTAGTGCATAATCTTCTTCCTCTGCTGCTGACGAACAAAACGATTCGCAGAATGCAGCAAGGCAGTACAGAACAAGGTTCTTTAAAAATTAACAGTCGATAAGTGTGGGCGTTTGATGAAGGTGCCGGCTGACTAGTTCAGCTGATTACTTAAATTATCAAATGTTCACAAAAGTATTAAGCGTTGTCCCGGCAATGGGATGACGGTCAGTATCTTGAGTGAGCGACTCGGTAGCAATACCGATGGCAGCAATGCCAACAAACAGAGATTAAACTGAAGAGTTTGATCCTGGCTCAGATTGAACGCTGGCGGCATGCTTTACACATGCAAGTCGAACGGCAGCGCGGGGCAACCTGGCGGCGAGTGGCGAACGGGTGAGTAATATA